>NZ_JAJSDW010000002.1:0-649083 GCF_021272365.1 Microbacterium sp. KKR3/1
ATGGTACTGCAGGGGGGACCCTGTGGGAGAGTAGGACACCGCCGGACTCCTTTTAAACAAAATGGCCACCCAACGCTGGGTGGCCATTTTGCGTTAAGTCTCACCGTCTCAGTCGAGACTCCAGCAGGGCTGCGGTCTCCTGCACAGCCCTGGCCAGAAGAGCTTCGTCCAACTCTTCGATGCCCCAGGTCACGGCGACGGCTGCGACCGGCCATCCCGAGGCATCGAGGACGGCTGCGCCGACGCTGCGCAGACCCACCGCGACCTCACCGTCCTCGGTCGCGTATCCCCGCGCTCGAACCTCGCGCAACAGCTCCCGCAGCTCGCGTGGTGTCTGTGGCCCCTGGCCCGTGCGAACCGGGAACGCAGATGTATCGGGGTAGAGCGCCCGCACCTGCTCGCGGGGCAGCGCCGCCAGCATGGCCCGGCCCGACGCGGTGAGGTGCGCTGGAAGGCGGACCCCGACGTCGGTCACCAGTGCGGGGCGGCGTGGCGCACGTTCCTCGACGATGTACAGCACGTCCCCACCGCTCATCACGGCCAGGTGGGCGCTCTCGCCCAGGCGGTCGGACAGCGCAGCGACCAGGGGAGCGCCTCGCCGAGCGAGCGGCTGCTGTCGGGTGTACCCGCCGGCGAGCTCGAACGCCGATGTGCCGAGGCCCCAGCGGCGCTCCTCCTGCAGGTGGAGCACGAAGCCGTGAGCCGCCAGCGTGGACAGCAGGTGGTACACGGTCGAGCGGGGGAGCTCGAGCTCCCGTGCGATTGCAGACGCCGCCACCGGGGCGGGGCGTCCGGCGAGATAGCTCAGGATGCGTAGCGTCTGGTCGGCGGCGGGGACTTTCGCGGCCTCTGGCTTGTCTGGGATCACAGACACAGCATGGCACGAATGGGTGCCCCGCAGGCCCCACCGGGTGTGGAATCGAGTCATGATCGAACTCGCCCCCGTGCTTGTCGGAGCGGCTCCACTGTCGCCTGCCGACGTCGTCGCCGTCGCCCGCCACGACGCTCCCGTGTCGATATTCCAGGATGCACTCACTCGTGTCGCTGAAACCCGTCGAGTGATCGACGGTCTCGCTGCCGATCCGAATCCCCACTACGGCGTCTCCACAGGCTTCGGTGCCCTCGCGACCACCTTCATCGCGCCGGACCGGCGCTTCCAGTTGCAGGCGAGTCTGATCCGCTCCCACGCCGCGGGCACCGGCGCCGAGGTCGAGCGCGAGGTCGTCCGCGGGCTTCAGCTCCTGCGTCTGCAGACCCTCGCCTCGGGGCGCACGGGCGTCCGGCCGATCGTCGTCGAGACCTACGCGGCGCTCTTGAACTCCGGCATCACGCCGGTCGTGCGCGAGTACGGCTCGCTCGGCTGCTCGGGCGATCTCGCCCCCTTGGCCCACATCGCCCTCGCCGCGATGGGAGAGGGGGAGGTACGTGATGCCGCCGGGCAGCTGGTACCGGCCTCCGCTGCCCTCGCACGCGCCGGGATCGAGCCCCTGACCCTCGTCGAGAAGGAAGGGCTCGCCCTCATCAACGGCACGGACGGCATGCTTGGCATGCTGGTGCTGGCCCTGCACGATCTCGAGACGCTCCTCGTCACCGCCGATGTCGCCGCGGCGATGTCGGTGGAGTCCCAGTTGGGGACCGACGCGGTGTTCGCTGCCGACCTGATGGCTCTGCGACCGCAGATGGGGCAGGCGGAGTCGGCCGGCAACCTGCGCCGGTTCCTCGCGGACTCGCCGATGGTCGCCAGCCACAAGGGGCCGGATGACGGGCGTGTCCAGGACGCGTACTCGTTGCGGTGCTCGCCCCAGGTGCATGGCACGGCGCGCGACACGATGGCCCACGCCGCGATGATCGCCGACCGCGAGCTCGCCAGCGTGATCGACAATCCCGTGATCACCGTCGACGGACGCATCGAGTCCAACGGGAACTTCCACGGTGCTCCGGTCGCGGCCGTCCTCGACTTCCTCGCGATCTCGGTCGCCGATGTCGCTTCCGTCTCCGAGCGTCGCACGGACCGCGCCCTGGACCCCGCCCGCAATCACGGTCTGCCCCCCTTCCTCGCGGACGAGGTCGGTGTCGACTCCGGCCTGATGATCGCGCAGTATGCGGCTGCCGGTATCGTCTCCGAGCTCAAGCGCCTGGCCGTGCCGGCGTCGGTGGACTCGATCCCGTCCTCCGCCATGCAGGAGGACCACGTCTCGATGGGATGGGCCGCCGCCCGCAAGCTGCGGCGCGCGATCGACGGCCTCGGCCGGGTGCTCGCCATCGAGATCCTCACCGGCGCGCGTGCTCTCGACCTGCGGGCACCATTGGAAGCCGGACCGATGACCGGCGCCGTGCGCGATCTCGTCCGCACCGTCGCAGCGGGTCCCGGACCCGACCGCTTCCTCTCCCCGGAGATGGAGGCCGTCACCGCCCTCGTCCAATCGGGCGCCGTCGCCCGCATCGCAAAGGAGCACGTCCATGGTTGAGTCCACCGCTACTGGGTCCCGCGTCGTCCGCGCCGCCCGGGGCAATCAGCGCACGGCGAAGAGCTGGGGTGCCGAGGCCGCCAAGCGCATGCTGATGAACAACCTCGATCCCGAGGTCGCCGAGCACCCCGAAGACCTCGTCGTCTACGGCGGCACGGGAAAGGCGGCACGCAGCTGGGAGGCATACGACGCGATCGTGCGCACCCTCGACGAGCTCGAACCGGACGAGACACTGCTGGTGCAGTCGGGCAAGCCGGTGGGTGTCTTCCGCACCCACGAGTGGGCGCCGCGCGTGCTGATCGCCAACTCCAACCTGGTGGGGGACTGGGCCACCTGGCCGGAGTTCCGCAAGCTCGAGGAACTCGGGCTCATCATGTACGGACAGATGACGGCCGGATCGTGGATCTACATCGGCACGCAGGGCATCCTGCAGGGGACCTACGAGACGTTCGCCGCCGTGGCCCGTTCCCTCGGTCGTGACTCTCTGCGTGGCACGCTCACCCTCACGGGCGGCGCGGGCGGGATGGGTGGCGCTCAGCCGCTCGCCGTGACCCTGAACGACGGCGCGGTGCTGATCGTCGACGTGGACGAGTCGCGTCTCGCCCGGCGCGTGGAGCACGGCTACCTCGACGAGTACACGACCGACCTCGATGCGGCCGTCGCCCGAGTGGTCGCGGCCAAGGAGTCGGGCGAAGCTCTCTCGGTCGGAGTGGTCGGCAACGCGGCCGAGGTGTTCCCCGTGCTGCGGCGTCGGGGCGTTCCGATCGACATCGTGACCGATCAGACCAGCGCGCACGATCCGCTCGCCTACCTCCCGGTCGGCATCACCGTGGCGGACTGGAAGTTCGAGGCGGAACGCGACCCCGAAGATTTCACGCGCCGTTCGCGTGCGTCGATGGCCGCGCACGTCGAGGCGATGGTCGCATTCCAGGATGCCGGTGCAGCCGTGTTCGACTACGGCAACTCGATCCGTGCCGAGGCTCAGCTCGGAGGCTTCGATCGGGCGTTCGAGTTCCCCGGGTTCGTGCCGGCATACATCCGCCCGCAGTTCGAGGAAGGACGCGGACCGTTCCGCTGGGCGGCCCTCTCCGGCGATCCCGAGGACATCTACAAGACCGACCGTGCGATTGCCGAGCTCTTCCCCGACGATGCCGCCCTTCACCGCTGGCTGGAGAAGGCCGGCGAGAAGGTCCACTTCGAGGGGCTGCCCGCCCGCATCTGCTGGCTCGGCTACAAGGAGCGTCACCTCGCCGGACTCAGGTTCAACGAGATGGTGGCCTCGGGTGAGTTGTCGGCGCCGATCGTGATCGGTCGCGACCACCTCGACTCCGGGTCGGTGGCATCGCCGTATCGGGAGACCGAGGCGATGAAGGACGGCTCGGACGCGATCGCGGACTGGCCTCTGCTGAACGCGCTGCTCAACACGGCCTCCGGCGCCTCGTGGGTGTCGCTGCATCACGGGGGCGGCGTCGGCATCGGCCGCTCGATCCACGCCGGTCAGGTCACCGTCGCCGACGGCACTGCGCTCGCCGCGGAGAAGCTGGAGCGCGTGCTGACGAACGACCCCGGCACCGGGGTGATGCGTCACGTCGATGCGGGCTACGAGCACGCCCGCGAGATCGCGCGTGAGCGTGGCCTGAACATACCGATGCTCTGAGAGGGTCAGGACATGGCAACGCTCCTCACGAACATCGCGGAACTGACCACCAACGTCGCCCTGCACGGCGACGGGTCCGGTGACCGTACCGGAACCCTGACCGATGCGGCCGTGCTGATCGAGGGCGAACGGATCGCCTGGGTGGGCGCCGCTGCGGATGCGCCCGTGGCCGAGGAGGTGATCGATGCCGGTGGGCGCGCCGTGATCCCCGGGTTCGTCGACAGTCACAGCCACCTGGTCTTCGGCGGCGACCGCGCGGCCGAGTTCGAGGCCCGCATGGCAGGGCAGAAGTACGCCGCCGGTGGTATCCGCTCGACCGTGGCCGCCACCCGCGCCGCGACCGAGGACGAGCTGCGTGCACGTCTGCGCGGCTTCCTCGACGAGATGCTCGCGCAGGGCACGACGACCGTCGAGATCAAGAGCGGCTACGGGTTGAGCGTCGTGGACGAGGAGCGCCTGGTGCGCCTGGCCGCCGAGGTGACGCCCGAGGTGACGTTCCTCGGCGCGCATGTGGTCCCCGCCGAGTATGCCGAGCGGTCGGACGAGTACGTCGATCTGGTCACCGGGCCCATGCTCGATGCCTGCGCTCCACACGCGAAGTGGATCGACGTGTTCTGCGAGACCGGAGCCTTCACAGTGGCGCAGTCACGTCGGGTGCTGGAGGCCGGCATCGCGCGTGGACTCGCGCCCCGGGTGCACGCGAGCCAGCTCGGCCCGGGCGACGGCGTTCGCCTGGCGGTCGAGCTCGGTGCGGCGTCGATCGATCACGGCACCTATCTGACGGATGCCGATGTCGGAGCGCTCGCCGGCTCCGACACCGTGCTCACTCTGCTGCCGGGCGTCGAGTTCTCGACGCGGCAGCCGTATCCGGACGCGCGGCGCCTGATCGACGCGGGCGTGACCGTGGCGCTGGCGTGCGACACGAACCCGGGGTCGAGCTTCACCTCGTCGATGCCGTTCTGCATCGCCGTGGCCGTCCGGGACATGGGGATGACCCCGGGGGAAGCCGTGTGGGCGGCGACGGCCGGCGGAGCGAAGGCACTCCGCCGGGGCGACGTCGGGGTGATCGCCCCCGGTGCCAGGGCCGATCTCGTGCTGTTGGACGCACCGACCAGGATCCACCTCGCGTACCGGCCGGGAGTGCCGCTCGTGCGGCAGGTGTGGAAGGACGGCGACCGGGTGGGGTGACGCCGTCACTCCACGATGAACGGGTCACCGAGCGACAGATACTCCGGACGCGCGGCGAGGAAGTCCGCGATCAGAGTGCTCTTGCCACTCGCGGGCGTAACGGAGACGACGATCCTCATCGCCGGGACGCGAGGCCGGCCAGCAGCTCGAGCACGCACAGCGCCGCCAGACGGACGGTGCGGGCGTCCTCCGCGTCCGTGGTCGCGTCGACCTCGGCGAGGTCGGCGCTGACGACGCGCCCATCCGCGGCGACGGCACGCGTGAGGGCGCGCAGCTCCCACGCGTGGAGCCCACCGGGGACGCTCGCCGGGCAGCCGGGCGCGACCGACCGGTCGCAGACGTCGACGTCGATGTCGAGGTGCACACGCGGGGCCGCCCCCGCACCGGCGATCTCGAGCGCTTCGGCGACGACGTCGTCGATGCCGCGACGGCGCACCTCGTCGAGCGTGACGACGCGGATGCCCCAGTCGGCCGCGCGCCGCGCATAGGCGGCGGAGTTCGCGAAGTCGGCGATGCCGATCTGGACGATCCTGGTCGGGTCGACCCGGGTGGTCGTCAGTGCGGACGCGGTCGGGACGTCTTCCACGAGGCGTCGTACCGGCGTGCCGTTGGAGACGCCGTCGCGCAGGTCGAAGTGCGCGTCGAACGTGATGAGGCCCGTGGCCTCGGCGCCGAGCGCGACCGGATACGTGAGTGAGTTGTCACCGCCGAGTGCGATCACGAGCTTGGTCGCCTCGGCGAGTTCACGCACGCGGGAGATGACCCTCGCCTCGCCGTCCGCGCCGTCCGGATCGCTCACATCGCCGGCATCCGCGATGCGCAGAACCTCGTCGAGTTCGAGCACCGGCGGACCCATCAGCGTCGTCCCGTAGCGGGGAAGCGCTTCGCGGATGGCGGCCGGCGTCGCGTGGGCTCCGGTCGGCGAGAGTGACGTGCGCCAGGTCGGCACCCCGAGCAGCACGGCATCGGCCGCAGCCGTGAAAGCGGGCCAGGAGCCGGCGCGGGGCCAGAGCGGGTCGTGACTCAACGGTCGGGAAGTGGGCGTCATGGTCAGACTCCGGGGATCAGGGCGTGGGCGAGGGAGAAGATGGCGAGACCCGCGAGGGCGCCGACGAAGGTGCCGTTCAGGCGGATGTACTGCAGGTCGCGGCCGACCATGAGCTCGATCTTCTCGGTCGTCTCGGCGGGATCCCAGCGTTCGACGGTATCGGTGATGATCGAGGCGATGTCGTGCCGGTAGCGGTCGACGAGGAACACGGCGGCGTCAGATACCCAGGTGTCGACGCGGCGCTGCAGGGCGACGTCGGTGGTCAGGCGCTCGCCGACTTCCTGCAGCGCCTGCACCGCCCGACGACGCAGCCCGCTGTCGGGGTCGGCGAGAGCGGTCAGCAGGCCGTTCTTCGCGGTGTTCCACGCTTCAGCCGCCAGAGCGCCGACCCGCGGGCTGTCGAAGAGCGAGGCCTTGGCGTTCTCGAGTTTGGCGCGCGTGGCCGGATCGTTCTGCAGGTTGTCCGCCAGGCGGGTCAGGTAGCCGTCGACCGCGATGCGCGCGGGGTGATGCGGATCGGCCTGCACCGCGTGCACGAACTTGACCGCCTCGTGGTAGACCGTGTCGTCGACGAAGCGATGGGCCAGCTTCGGCACCCAGCCGGGGAGACGCCGAGAGACGAGTCCGGTGAACGATGCGGCGTTCGCGTCGAGCCACCGCGCGATGCTGTCGGCGGCGAGGTCGACCGCGCCGTGGTGGGCCCCCGCATCGACGATCTTCTCGAGCCATGCGCCGGCCGGCGGACCCCACTCCGGAGCCACCAGGTGCTCGCGGGCGAGATCGGTGATGAGGTCGCGCACGTCGTCGTCACTCAGCGCGCCCAGGACGGCGGTCGCGATCGTGGCTCCTTCGGCGCCCACCCGCTCGGCATGCGGAGGCTCGCGCAGCCACTCTCCGGCGCGCAGCGCGATGTGCGTGCTGGACAGCTTGGTGCGCACGACGTCTCCGGCCAGGAAGTTGGTCTCGACGAACTCTCCGAGCGTGCGGCCGATCTCGTCCTTGCGGTTGGGGATGATCGCGGTGTGGGGGATCGGCAGCCCGAGCGGGCGGCGGAACAGCGCGGTGACGGCGAACCAGTCCGCGAGCGCACCGACCATCCCTCCCTCGGCGGCGGCGCGGACATAGCCGAGCCAGCCGACCCGCTGCTGGAAGGCGAACGCGATCACGAACACGACGGCCATGAACAGCAGCGCTCCGAGCGCGACCGCCTTCATGCGCCGGAGCGCGCGGAGGCGCTCCTGGTCGGAGGGCGAGAGCTGCGTCATCGGTGTTCGCGGCATGACGTCATCCTTTCACGGTGGGCGTGGGCGGGAGGTCTCGCTTCGCAGCGGGCGGAGTACCCTCAAGGGGTGATCGAAGACATCAAGAAGCGTGCTCTGCACCGCACCAGCATCCTCGAGGGGCAGATGCGCGGTGTCGCGCGGATGATCGAGAACGAGGAGTACTGCATGGACATCATCACGCAGTCCCGGGCGATCCAGCGCTCCCTCGAATCGCTGAACCGGCTGCTGCTCGAGAACCACCTGCGCACGCACGTCACCCACATGTTCGATGAGGGTGGCGAGGAGCGCGACAAGGCCGTCCTCGAACTGCTCAAGGCCTTCGACTTCGACCGCAAGTAGGAGATCGCCCCGAGGCGCTAATCGGTCGCAGGTTTCGAGAATCACAACGGATACCGTTGCGAAGTGATCAAGAGACTTCCGATTTCGCTATACCTGAGGCCCTTCCTGTGACAGACTCGCCGCAAGCGATTCTCAATGGGGAGGCTCCATGCCCGGCACTCTGCCCGCGTCTTCGGCGACGCTCGACACACCCACAGCCACTGGTGCGGTACGCATCGACCGCGTCACCAAGCGCTACGGCACCGCCGTGGCGGTCGACGATCTGACCCTCGACGTGCAGCCGGGGGAATTCCTCTCGCTGCTCGGGCCCTCGGGCTGCGGCAAGACCACGACGTTGCGCATGATCGCGGGCTTCGAGTATCCGGACGCCGGTGACATCAGCATCTCGGGCCGGAGCGTGCTGAGTCTGCCGCCGTATCGACGCGAGGTGAACACGGTCTTCCAGGCCTACGCGCTGTTCCCGCACCTGTCGGTCGCGGAGAACGTGGCGTACGGGCTGCAGCAGCGAGGCGTTCCCAAGTCGGAGCAGCGGACCCGGGTGAGCGAGGCGCTCGACATGGTGCAGCTGCGCAGCTTCGCCGATCGCAAGCCCACCCAGTTGTCGGGCGGTCAGCAGCAGCGCATCGCCCTCTCGCGAGCCCTCATCAACCGCCCCAGCGTGCTCCTGCTCGATGAGCCGCTCGCCGCCCTCGACCGGCAGCTGCGCGAGGAGATGCAGCTCGAGCTGAAGCTCCTGCAGGCGCGACTCGGCACCACGTTCGTCTTCGTCACGCACGATCAGGCCGAGGCGCTGTCGATGAGCGACCGGATCGCCGTGATGCGCGCGGGCCGGATCGAGCAGCTCGACGAGCCGGCGGCGATCTACGCGGAACCGGCATCCGCGTATGTTGCCTCGTTCATCGGCCAGCAGAACTTCGTGCACGGCACCGTCCGTTCCGACGGAGATGCCGTCGACACCGCGATCGGTGCGATCTCCGGGCGCTGGGGCGGGGAGCGGGTCGCTGGCGGGCAGCCCGCCGTCGCCGCGATCCGCCCGGAGTATGTGCGGCTCGAGCAGGGGGAAGGCACGGGCGCGCGCGGTCGTGTGCTCGGTGTCTCGCATCTCGGCGAGACCATGCAGGTCGCCGTGCGCGTCGGCGAAGACGCGACGTTCCTCTCGAGGATGCCGGCGCCCACCGCGCCGCGCGTCGGGGTCGACGAGGAGGTGCGTTGCGTGTGGGATCCCGCGGACGTGCGACTCTTCGCCGCCGACGGCATCCCGACCACCGCCACGCACGTGATCGCGCTTCCCAAGGAGGGAGGCCGGTGACGGGCGCTCCTCCGGTCCGCGTGCTCGCGCACCGGAGCGCCGCCCGGGTGATCCGCACCGAACTCTCCCGTCGCGGGTTCCTCGCCACCGCGCTGCTGGCGGGCGGAGCCGTCGTGCTCACCGCCTGCGCCCCCGGCCAGAACGCCGCAGCGGTACACGCCAAGGGCGGACCGCTGGAGGACAAGCTCTCCATCTACAGCTGGGGCGATTACGACGCGCCGGAGGTGCTCGAGCAGTTCACGGCCGAGAACGGTCCGCGGATCGTGCTCGACGCCTTCAACTCGAACGAGGAGCTGATCGCCAAGCTGGTCGCGGCCCGAGGCACGTCGGGGTATGACATCGTCGTGCCGACCGGAGTCTTCGTGGGGCCGATGGCCGAGAACGGGCTGCTGCAGAAGTTCAACCTCGACCTGCTGCCGAACATGAAGCACGTCGCCCCGGAGTTCCGCGGGCGCGCCTGGGATCCGGGCAACGAGTACTCGGTGTGCAAGGCCTGGGGGACCACCGGGTTCGTCTACGACAAGCGGGTGATCTCGCGGGAGCTGACCACCTGGAACGACTTCATCGACGCCGCGCAGAACGAGGCGTCCGGTTCCACCTCGGTGCTGGATGACCCGGCGCCGTTGCTCGGCATCTACTTCTGGGCGAACGGCATCGACTGGACGACGACCGACCCCGACGACCTGGACGCGGTCGAGGACTTCCTGGTGAAGGATCTCGCGCCGCACATCTCGGCGTTCGACTCCTACCCGGGGGGCTCGTCGATCCCGCAGGCGTCGCACGCTCTGCTGCAGTCCTACAACGGTGACGCGCGCCTGGGCATCTTCGAGTCCGACGATCCCGACCGCTGGCAATGGGTGCTCGGGAGTCCGGCCACCGAACTGTGGATGGACAACTGGGCGATCGCCGCGGGCGCGCCGCACCCCGAGGCGGCGCACGCGTTCATCAACTTCGTCCTGCAGCCCGATGTGCAGCTCGCGCAGGTCGACTACATCGGCTATGACACGGGCATCTCCGGCGTCCGCGAAGCCGCGGAGGCCGCAGGTCTGGAACGGCTCGACATGGTGTTCTTCGACGAGGAGCAGGTGCAGACCATGCATGAGGGCAAGCTGACGGACGCTCAGGACCGGGTCGTCGCGATCTGGAACTCGATGAAGGCGGCCGCCGGTGCCTAAGCTCAAGTTCGGTCTCGCGATCCCCGCCTGGGTGTGGCTGCTGGTCTTCTTCGTCGCCCCCATCGGCATGGTCATCGTCTTCAGCTTCGGCTACAAGCCGAGCATCTTCGCCACCCACGCCCTCGACCACCTCTCCTTCGACCGCTACCTCGAGGCCCTCTCGCCCACGTTCTTCAGCACCTTCCTGAACACCCTGTGGATCGGCATCCTCGGTACGCTGCTGTGCCTGGTGATCGGGGCTCCGGTCGCGTACTGGATCGCCGTGAAGGCGCCGCCGTCGAAGCGCGGACTGCTGCTGGCCCTCGTCATGGTGCCGTTCTGGACGAACTTCCTGGTGCGCACGATCGGCTGGCAGGTGATCCTCGCTCCGGAGGGCTGGCTGTCGCAGTTGCTCCAGGGCATCGGTGTGATCCCGGGTCCCCTCGATCTGCTGTATTCGCGGGGTGCGGTGCTGCTCGGCGTGGTCTACAACTACCTGCCGCTCATGATCCTCCCGCTGTTCGTCGCGTTCGACCGCGTGTCGGGTCCGCTGCGCGAGGCGAGCAAGGACCTGGGCGCGAACAGCGCGACGACCTTCCTCCGGGTGACCGTGCCCCTGGCCCGACCCGGCATCATCGCGGGTGTGCTGCTCGTGTACATCCCGCTCATGGGTGACTACATCACCGCGACCGTGCTCGGTGGCGCGAAGGGCAACATGATCGGGCAGGTCGTGGCGAGTCAGTTCCAGACCGCGCAGAACTGGGCGTTGGGTTCGGCGATGGCGGTGCTGCTGATCATCGTCATCATGATCTCGATCGCCGTCGCGGCCGGGCTCCTCTGGCTCGTGACACTGCCACTCAGACAACGCAACCGACTCGTCCTGGGGGAGGGCTCATGAGTTCACGTCGTGGAGCAGCACGTCTCTTGCTGCCGATCTGGGCAGGACTCGTCTTCCTGTTCCTCTTCCTGCCGATCCTGGTGATCATCGTCTACTCGTTCAACGTCGGCCGTCTGCTGGTCTCGTGGGACCACTTCGGCTTCGACTCGTTCCTCGCGATCGTCAACAAGCCGGCGATCCGCGACGCGGTGCTGGTGTCGGTGCGCACCGGCCTGCTGGCCGCCCTGCTCGCGACCGCGCTCGGAACCCTGGCCGGCATCGCGATGGCCCGCAACCCCGGCAAGTGGGTGTGGTGGTTCCTCGGGCTCCTGCTGCTCGTCTCGGTCACCCCGGAGATCGTGGATGCCGTCGCGCTGCTGCCCTGGCTGGTCTTCCTCGGCCAGGACGCCGGGATCGGGATCTTCAACGACGGAACGATGAGGCTCGTGGTCGGGCAGTCGCTGTTCTCGATCGCGATCGTGTCGTACATCGTCCGGGCGCGACTGGTCGGACTCGACGCCCGCCTGGAAGAGGCCTCCGCCGACCTGTACGCCCCGCCGGTGCGGACCTTCCTGAAGATCACGCTGCCGCTGGCGATGCCGGCCGTGCTCGCCGGGTTCCTGCTCTCGTTCACGTTGAGCCTCGACAACACGGTCGTGTCGGCGTTCGTGCAGGTGTCCGGCACGACACCGTGGCCGGTGTACGTGCTCAGTGCACTGCGTAGCGGACTCCGTCCTGAGATCGCGGCGGTGTCGACCATCATGCTCGTGCTCACCCTCCTCGCTCTGGCGCTGGTGGCGGTGGTGCTCAAGCGTGCCGGTGACTCGGCGACCGAGATCGCCCGCACGATGGCGGGAGGCTGAGCATGGCAGCGGCAGACCTCGTCTTCACCGGTGGTTTCCGCGGCGGGAGGGCGTTCCTCTCCGATGCAGCGCGCTCCACCGCCCGCGCCGTCGCGGTCACCGATGGCCGCATCAGTGCGATCGGCCACGACCTGTCGGAGATGATCGGCCCGGACACCGAGGTCGTCGATCTGGCCGGTGGGCTCCTCGTGCCCGGGTTCCAGGACGCGCATGTGCACCCGGTGTGGGGCGGACTGGACATGCTCCGGTGCGACCTCTCGGGCCTCGCGACGCGTGAGCAGTATCTGGCGCGGATCGCGGAGTACGCCGCGGAGCACCCCGACGACGAATGGATCCTGGGCGGTGGCTGGCAGATGTCGGCCTTTCCCGGAGGTACGCCGACGGCCGCGGATCTGGACGCGGTCGTGCCCGATCGCCCCGCCTTCCTCCCCAATCGCGATGGGCACGGTGCCTGGGTGAACTCGCGGGCGCTCGCGCTCGCCGGGATCACCGCGGAGACCCCGGATCCCGCGGACGGACGCATCGAACGCGACGCGGGCGGTGCCCCGAGCGGAACCCTGCACGAGGGAGCGATGGGCCTGGTGAACCGACTGCTCCCGGCCGAGCCGGTCGAGCGTCTGGTGGAGGCGCTCGTGCAGGGGCAGCGGTACCTGCACTCCTTCGGCGTCACCGCCTGGCAGGACGCGATCGTCGGCACGGAGTACGGCGACGCGGGTGACCCGTTGCCCGCGTACCGTGCCGCGGCAGCCACCGGAGAACTCACCGGTCGGGTTGTGGGCGCCCTGTGGTGGGACCGCTCGCGCGGCCTGGAGCAGATCGAGGACATCGTCGAACGGCGCGCTGCCAGCTCGATCGGTCGCTTCCGTGCCCGCAGCGTGAAGATCATGCAGGACGGTGTGGCCGAGAACTTCACCGCCGCGATGCTCGAACCCTATTGCGACGGCCACGGGCATCCGCGTGAGGACTCCGGCATCTCGTTCGTCGAGCCGGAACTGCTCAAGGAAGCGGCGACCCGGCTCGATGCCCTCGGGTTCACGCTGCACTTCCACGCCATCGGCGACCGTGCCGTGCGCGAGTGCCTCGACGCGGTCGAAGCCGCCCTCCTGCACAACGGTCCGCGCGGGAACCGGCACCACATCTCCCACATCCAGGTCGTGCACCCGGACGACGTCCCCCGGTTCCGTGCGCTCGACGTGACGGCGAACATACAGATGCTGTGGGCCACACTGGAGCCGCAGATGGTCGACCTCACGATCCCCTTCCTCGGGGACACGCGCAGCGCCTGGCAGTACCCCTTCGGCGATCTGCTGCGCTCGGGAGCCGTGCTCGCCGCGGGCAGCGACTGGTCGGTGAGCACCCCGAATCCGCTCGCCGCGATGCACGTGGCCGTGAACCGCCGGTCGGCTCCGACCGAGTGGGAGGGGGACTATCCGCCGTTCCTGTTGGAGCAGGCGATCGACCTCGGCACCGCGCTCGCCGCGTACACCTCGGGATCCGCGTACGTGAACCACCTCGACGACACCGGCACGATCGCGGTGGGGATGCAGGCGGACCTCGCCCTGCTCGACCGCGACCCGTTCGAGCACCCCGTCGAGGAGATCGGGCTCACCGAGGTTCGCGGCACCTGGGTCGAAGGCGTGCGGGTGTACGACGCGGCCGACGGGACCGCGGGGGACTCCCGCGGTCGGTCAGGCGGGATCGAGACGCAGGACCTCGGGTGATTCGCCGCCCGTGAGGTCGTCGGCGATGCGGAGGCTGCGGGCCAGGTCGTCGAGCGCGCCGGTCAGCGTGCCGAACCGCTCCTTGTCGCTGCACACCGCCGTGAGCGTGACCAGATGCGTCCCGGTGTCCCAGGTGTAGGTGGCGAACGGGGGAGACGCGGGAGACGGCGGCATCGGCACGAGGAGCTTCTCGCCCACGCCGAGTCGGCTCGGAAAAGACTCGGTGTCGTCGTAGTCCATCGGCATCGAGGCACGGGCGATGCGGACCTCCGGTGTCAGTACCTGCGCCGTCGCCATCGCCACGACCAGTTCCGGCTCCGCCTTCCACGTCCACACCAGCACGCGCCCGTCGGCCCGCTTCATCAGCATCGGTGCCGCCTGGCTCATCGCCCAGGCACCGAACCTCGAGCCGGGGCGCTCGGTCGCACCGACGGCGGCGTTGACCTGGCCGAGCAGCATCCGGATCGCCGCCTTCCGGTGCCGGCGTCCCTTCCATCCGAGCGAGTCCGTCACGGGAATCCACAGCTGGGGATCGGCCTCGGCAGTCAGTCGCATGCTCCCACGCTAACGGCTGAGGCTGAGGGGATGCCGGTATGCCTCGGCCGTGGGATCAGGGCGCTCGGGTAGAGTGGCCAGCGCCCGACCAGGGCTCCTCCTTGGCCGCCACATCGTAAGGCAGCATGTCTGTGACCTCCTCCGACGATCCGACCGATCCGTCGCGCGGCCCCGCCGCCGAATCCGCGCCCCGACCGTTGAAGATCGTGATCGGCTGCGACACGTTCGCGCCCGACATCAACGGCGCCGCCCGTTTCGCCGAGCGCCTCGCCGCCGGCCTCGTGCAGCGCGGCCACGACGTGCACGTCGTGGCGCCCAACCAGGCGTATCGCCGTGCCCAGCCGCACACCGAGGTCATCGAGGGCGAGCCGATGACCCTGCACCGGTTGCCGTCGGTGCGCTGGGCGCCGCACGACTGGCTGCGGTTCGTGTGGCCGTGGCGATCGAAGCACTATGCCCGCAAGGTCCTGGATCAGGTGCAGCCGGATGTCGTGCACATCCAGTCGCACATCGTGATCGGGCGCGGACTCGCGTACATCGCGAACGAGCGCGGCATCCCGGTCAT
The DNA here is from genome assembly GCF_021272365.1 of Microbacterium sp. KKR3/1. NCBI lineage: Bacteria > Bacillati > Actinomycetota > Actinomycetes > Micrococcales > Microbacteriaceae > Microbacterium > Microbacterium sp. KKR3/1. The sequence goes on from NZ_JAJSDW010000002.1 coordinate 15,028, forward strand.
CGCGACCAACCACGTCATGGCCGAGAACATCCTCGACCACACCACCATGCCGAAGTTCATCGACGACCTCGTGCTGAAGTTCGCGTGGGCGGACGCCAAGCGCACGTTCGACAAGACCCGTGCGATCACCACACCCACCCGCCGTGCCGCCGACTTCCTCGAGAAGACGGTCGAGGTGAAGGGCGTGATCCCGGTCAGCTGCGGTATCGATCGCACCCAGTACACGCCTGTCCTCGCCCCGCGCGACGAGAACCGGATCATCTTCGTCGGCAGGCTCACGGCCGAGAAGCAGGTCGAGGTCATCCTCAAGGCGATGACGAAGCTCGACCCCGCGCTCGACACGACCTTCGACATCGTCGGCGGCGGCGACCAGCGCAAGCAGCTGGAGCACCTGACCGCTCAGCTCGGACTCGCCGATCGAGTGACTTTCCACGGGCGCACGAGCGATGAGGAGCTCCGGGCCCTGCTGTCCCGTGCCAGCCTGTTCGTGATCGCCTCGATCGCGGAGCTCCAGTCCATCGCGACGATGGAGGCGATGGCCTCGGCCCTGCCGGTCGTCGCCGCGGACGCCGTGGCCCTCCCGCACCTCGTGCACGACGGCGAGAACGGCTACCTGTTCGAGCCCGGGAACGTCGACGAGCTCGCCGCGCGTCTGACCGACGTGCTCACGGCGGAGCCTGCGGAGTACGAGCGGATGCAGCGGGCCTCGCTCGACGGCGTCGCGATCCACGACATCAACCGCACCCTCGACACCTTCGAGGCGCTGTACCGCGACGAGCCGCTGCCGGAGTAGCGGCCATGCACATCGTCTTCTTCGGCGATCAGCACCTCGACTCCCTCGGCGGGGCCCAGGTGTCGATGCGGCTTCAGCGCGAGTTCCTCGAACGAGCCGGGCACACCGTCACGGTCGTCGCGCCGAAGATGCATGGCTCGCGGGCGTCATCCGGCTCTCACGGCGGCGCCTTCGTCGATCTGCCGTCGATGCCGATCACGGTCGATCGCGAGTACTCGATGAGCTGGCCGGGCCGGGCGACGGACCGCTTCCTCGACCGGGCGATGACCCGCCGTCCCCCCGTCGACCTGGTGCACGTGCAGGCCGACTTCTGGGGTGCGTTCATCGGGCATCGCTACGCGCAGCGGCACGGACTCCCCGTCGTGCACACCATGCACAACCGCGTGGACGTCGGGATCGCCGCGGTCACCCCGCTGCACCGGCCCGTGCTCGCGGTGCTGAACACGTGGCGAGGCATCGCGATGCGCGGCATCGGGCGACCCGTGCGCGGGCGGGACGGGTGGGCGTTCCTGCGCGGACTCGCTGCCGGGGCATCGGCCGTGACCGCGCCGTCGACCCACTTCGCCCGGCGCCTGGAACAGCACGACGTCTTCCCGCAGGTCGACGTGATCTGGAACGGCATCGACGACGACCTCCGCGCGCAGACGCTTGCCGCGCGTCCCGCGACTCGGGAACCGGGACGGCCGCGATTCGTGTGGCTCGGACGGATGAGTCCGGAGAAGCGCCTGCTCCCGTTCCTGGAGGCCTTCGTCGCTTCGGGCGTCGATGCGGACCTGGAGATCATCGGTGGCGGCGCTCAGCGTGCGGCCGCCGAGAAGGTCGTCCGCGGGGTCGACGGCGTGCGATTCGCCGGACGGCTGACCTACGCGCAGACGCTGGAGCGGATCGCCGCCGCCGACGCGCTCGTGCAGACGTCGATCGGCTTCGAGACCCAGGGGATGACCCCCTTCGAGGCGGCCACGCTCGGCACGCCCTCCGTGATCTGCGACCCCGACATCGGCGCGGAACTCGGCGGCGGACTCTGGGCGGTACCGGATGCGGACCCTGCGGCGTCGAGCCGGGACCTCGAGGTGCAGAGGGCCACCGCACTCGCGGAAACCCTGCGGCGGGCCGCCTCCGACATCGCGGGCGGCACCGCCCCCGTTCCGGTCCCCGAGGTCGCCGAGGCGTTCCGGCAGTCCTCGCGCACGGCCGCCATGATCGCCGTCTACGAGCGGGTGCTCGCGAGGTCCTGAGAGCTCGCGATCCCGAGCACGCGTCGAGGTGACGGGGAGACGCCATCCGCTCTCAGAGGAGACGCCATCCGCTCTCAGATGAACTGGAGCAGCGTGATGGCGATGCTGGTGAAGACGAACCCGATGGCGCCGACTCCCGCGATGCCGATCGCCATGCCGGTGAGCAGTCTCGACCCGGCGCGGCGCATCGCGATCAGACCCAGGATCAGCGCCACGACGTAGACGAAGAAGCTCAGGATGCCGATCCCGTTGTCGAAGGCGAGCATGAACTCGTATCCGCCGACGCCGCCACCGCTGTAGACGAACGGCCGCACGATGGATCCGAACAGATTGATCGCGAAGGTGGCCACGGCGATGATGAAAGCCGCGCGTGCGAGCGGATTGCTCTCGCGGACGGGCGCCGGTGCGCCGGAAGAGGCCAGCGGATAGGCCTGGGGAGCCGGGTTCGCCGTCGGATACGCCTGTGGCGGGGCGGCCGCCTGCGGTGCTGTCGGATACGGAGGAGCGCTCGGGTATCCCTGCGCCGCGGCGGGATACTGAGGTGCGGCGGGCAGAGGCGTGGCGGCTGGCGGCGGTGCCGCCGGAGCGGCCGGGAGGTCGTGTCCGGAAGGCGGGACGGGAGGCTGCACGGGCTCGCTCATGAGGTCGAGCGTAGCCGTGGGGTGCCGGATGCACGCCGCGCCTCGCCTTGCACCGAGGTCACCGGTAGAGGCGTCCGGACTCCGCTTCCTGGTGGAGGTCGCGGCCGGCGAGGCGTCTCCAGTCCGTCGGCACGCGACGGTAGCCGTCGCGGCGGAGCTCGACGAACGTGGCGATCGTCGCCCAGGCGGCGAGGGCGAGAAGTGCGATGACGAGTATCATGGCAGAAACGCTACGTTCATCGTTGAACCGCCACGAGTGGCAGAGAAGACTCTGAGCGTATGAAAACTGCCATTCGGGAGCGTGTACATGAAGACGGTTGCCTGCGTCATCCAGGACGGGTTCGCACCTTTCGAGTTCGGCGTCGCGTGCGAGGCGTTCGGCCTCGATCGCGCTGACGACGGTGTGCCGAACTTCGACTTCCGCATCGTCGCCCCCCGCGCGGGCGTCGTGGCGTCGAAGATCGGTTTCTCGGTCAACGTCGAGCACGATCTGACGTTCGCCTACGAGGCGGATCTGGTGGTGTTCTGCCCCCTTCCCCGGGAGCACTGGGGAGACATCGATCCGCTGCTGCTCGACCTCGCCAGGCACGCCGTCGCGCGTGGCGCCTGGGTGATGAGCGTCTGCAGCGGATCCTTCATCCTCGCGGCGGCCGGAGTGCTCGACGGCCGTCGAGCCACCACGCACTGGATGTACGCGCACACCATGGCGGACATGTACCCGCAGATCGACATCGACCCCGACGTGCTGTTCGTGCAGGACGGGAAGGTCATCACCAGCGCGGGCACGGCTGCGGGGATCGATGCCTGCCTGCACCTGCTCCGTCAGGAGGTCGGCGCCGAGCTCACCAACCGCATCGCACGGCGCATGGTCGTTCCGCCGCAGCGTGACGGCGGACAGGCGCAGTTCATCGACCGACCGATCCCGCAGGTCCCCACCGACTCACTCGCCGCGGTGGCGGACTGGGCCGTCGAACACCTGCGAGACGATCTGGGTGTCGAGCAGCTCGCCGCCAGGGCGCTGATGTCACCGCGCACCTTCGCCCGGCGGTTCAAGGCCGAGTACGGTGCGACACCCGCGGCCTGGCTCGCCCGTCAGCGCATCATCCACGCGCAGCGCATGCTGGAGCGCACCGGTCTTCCGCTCGAGCACATCGCGGATGAATGCGGTTTCGGGTCGGCGGCGGTGCTGCGGCAGAACTTCGCCCGCGTCCTCGGCCTCACCCCCACGGCCTACCGCGCACGATTCTCCTGCGTCGAGGAGCCGGCGCTTCCCGCCGCCTGACCCCGCACTTCCCTCTCCCCCTCCTCGGTGCGGGGTTCTGCGGTGCGGGGTTCTGCGGTGCAAGATCAGGTCGACGCCCCCGCTGAGTGTCGAAGCCCCCGCTGGGCGGCGCGACACGGGAGGGGTGTCGACGACAGGCGGGGGTCTCGGCGGGAGTGCGGGAGTGGGGGGCGAGGGGGGAGTCACTCCGGAAAGTGCGCGGGGGAGGGGAGTGTCACGTCGCGGACCTCGACGCCCTCGGGGGTCACGGTGGCGATGCAGTACAGCAGCGACTGGGTGGGATAGCCGTGCGGGCGGTTGTCGCGGATGATGGCCCGGTCGTCTTCGGGCGGCAGCTCGGCGGAGGAGGCGAGGAGCGCGGTCCACTCAGCCGTCCAGTCGGCGCTGTCGGCGGTCGGGCCCAGGGCGCGGAACTCCGGCAGCCAGGCTTCGATCCGCGGGGTGGTGGCATCATCGAGGTCATCGTGCGCGATCATGTGTGTGCCGGGATCGATGCGTGTCTCGCGCAGCTCGACGCCGTCCCACGACAGCACGCGCGCGCCTTCGGGGCCGACCTCGAGCAGGTTGAAGCCGTGCATGGACAGGGGGGCGACGGGCGAGCGCCCCTGCACGGACTCCAGGGCCAGGGCGCCGCGGGAGACGGCCCGCGCGGCGGGGAGGTCGCTCACGTCCGCCCGGTTCAGCAGCACCGCGAGCCGGCGTTCGGCGGGATTCGCGGCGAGCCAGGCGCCCCCGGCACGGCGATCGCGGATCCCGATCACACCGGGATGGTCCGCCGGCCACCAGGGTCCGAGGGAGTCCCACGCCCGCAGCGGATCTTCGTCGCGGACCGCGAGGAGTCGTGCAGAACCGGCCTTCTCGACATCGATGACAACCGTGCACACGCATCCAAGTCTAGGTCGAGCAAGAGGTGTCGGCCCATGGCGGCGGATGCTGGGGCAGAATCGAGACGTGAACATCGTGGTCGGAGTCACAGGCGGCATCGCCGCGTACAAGACGGTGCACCTCGTGCGCCTGCTCACGAAGGGTGGGCACGACGTGACCGTGGTGCCCACGGAGGACGCCCTGCGGTTCGTGGGGCTCCCGACCTGGGAGGCGATCAGTCGTCATGCGGTCACCACGAGCGTGCACGACGACGTCGCGAAGGTGCGGCACGTCGCCCTGGGGCAGAACGCCGAACTGGTGATCGTCGCGCCGGCGACGGCGAACTCGATCGCCAAGATGGCCGCCGGGCTCGCCGACGACCTCCTCGGCACGACCCTGCTCGCCACCGAGGCTCCGGTGCTGATCGCCCCGGCGATGCATGCGGAGATGTGGCGGAACCGCGCGACGCAGGCGAACATCACGACGCTGCGGGAGCGCGGTGTGCACGTCGTCGGCCCCGCGGACGGAGAGCTCGCCGGCGGTGACAGCGGCCCCGGCCGGATGTCGGAGCCCGAGGAGATCTTCGCCGCCGCCCAGGCGCTGCTGACTCCCGGCGATCTCGCCGGTGTGCGCGTGGTCGTCTCGGCGGGGGGCACCCGCGAGCCGATCGATCCGGTGCGCTTCCTCGGCAATCGCTCCAGTGGCAGGCAGGGGGCGGCCCTCGCTGCGGAGGCCGCCGCCCGAGGGGCCGAGGTGACCCTGGTGTCGGCCAACATCTCGGGCGAGGTGCTCGCCGAGGTACGGCACCCGTCGATCCGTGTCGTGCCGGTCGGGACGGCGGCAGAGCTCGCCGAGGCGATGAAGCACGAGTCCTCCCTCGCCGATGTGGTCGTGATGGCGGCGGCGGTGGCGGACTATCGACCGGCGGCGGTGTCGGAGCGCAAGCTCACCAAGGAGGGGGGCGGGATCCCCGCCATCGAGCTGGTCGAGAACGAGGACATCGTCGCGGCGCTCGCCTCGCGGCGGCGATCCGGTCAGCTCGTGGTCGGGTTCGCCGCGGAGACCCCGGAGGATGCATCGGAGCTCCTCGCCCGTGCCCGCCGCAAGCAGCAGCGCAAGGGCGTGGACCTGCTCATCGTGAACGAGGTCGGGTGGGAGCGGGGATTCGAGAGCCCCGAGAACGCCGTGCACATCCTCGGACCGCACGGTGCCGACGCGGGCAGTGCATCGGGGTCGAAGCGCGCGGTCGCGGCCGCGATCTGGGATGCGATCGCACGCGCGCGCTGAAGGAATGCTAAACTTGAGTCAACACCACTCAACTTTGATCCCGCCTTCCGACCCGGCAGGCGGGAGACGACCAGAAGGAGCATCTCCAGGAGGAGCGCATGACCACCCCGCAGACCGGTAGCCAGAATCAAGAACAGCAGTCCGCCCTCGAGCAGTTCGGCATCAACCTCACCGACCGCGCCCGCCAGGGCAAGCTCGACCCCGTGATCGGACGCGACAGCGAGATCCGTCGAGTCAGCCAGGTCCTCACCCGCCGTACGAAGAACAACCCCGTGCTGATCGGGGAGCCCGGCGTCGGCAAGACCGCCGTCGTGGAAGGACTCGCCCAGCGCATCGTCGCGGGTGACGTCGCCGAATCCCTCAAGGACAAGGAGCTGGTCACCCTTGACATCTCCGCCCTCGTGGCCGGTGCCATGTACCGCGGGCAGTTCGAGGAGCGGCTGAAGCAGGTGCTCAAGGAGATCACCGAGTCCGACGGGCAGGTCATCACCTTCATCGACGAGCTGCACGTGCTCATGGGTGCCGGCGGGGGAGAAGGATCCGTCGCCGCCTCCAACATGCTCAAGCCGATGCTGGCCCGTGGTGAGCTGCGGCTGATCGGCGCCACCACGCTCAACGAGTACCGCGAGTTCATCGAGAAGGACGCCGCGCTCGAACGACGCTTCCAGCAGGTCTACGTCGGCGAGCCCACGGTCGAGGACACGATCGCGATCCTCCGTGGTCTCAAGGGGCGGTACGAAGCGCACCACGGGGTCACGATCTCCGACAGCGCCCTCGTGGCGGCCGCTGCGCTCTCGAACCGGTACCTCCCGGCCCGACAGCTGCCCGACAAGGCGATCGACCTGATCGACGAGTCGATGTCCCGGCTCAAGATGGAGATCGACTCCTCGCCTGTCGAGATCGACCAGCTCAAGCGGCAGGTCGATCGGATGAAGCTCGAGGAGCTCGCGCTCAAGCGGGAGAAGGATGCTGCTTCCAAGGAGCGCCTCGGCGTGCTCCGCGAGCACCTGGTCGAGATGGAGAAGGAGCTCGCCGGCCTCGAGTCCCGATGGGCGCGCGAGCGGCAGGGCCTGAACCGGGTCGGTGAGTTGAAGAAGCAACTCGACGATGCGATCACCCAGCGCGATCTCGCGATGCGCAACGCGGACTACACGAAGGCCTCGAAGCTCGAGTACGAGACCATCAAGCGCCTGGAGCGCGACATCGCCGAGGCGGAGCAGGCCGAAGCCGCGACACCCGCCGAGCCGCGCATGGTCAACGAGCAGGTCACCGAAGAGGACATCGCCGCCGTGATCGCCGCGTGGACCGGAATCCCGGTCGGCCGACTGCTGCAGGGCGAGAGCGAGAAGCTGCTGAACCTGGAGAACGAGCTCGGCAAGCGGCTGATCGGACAGAAGGATGCCGTCAAGGCCGTGTCCGACGCCGTTCGTCGTTCGCGTGCCGGGATCAGCGACCCCGGTCGCCCGACCGGCTCGTTCCTGTTCCTCGGCCCGACCGGTGTCGGGAAGACCGAGCTGGCCAAGGCGCTCGCGGAGTTCCTGTTCGACGACGAGCACGCCATGGTGCGCATCGACATGTCGGAGTACGGCGAGAAGCACTCGGTGTCCCGTCTCGTCGGCGCCCCTCCGGGGTACGTCGGCTACGAGCAGGGTGGTCAGCTGACCGAAGCCGTGCGTCGTCGGCCGTACAGCGTGATCCTGCTCGATGAGGTCGAGAAGGCCCACCCCGAGGTGTTCGACGTGCTGTTGCAGGTGCTCGACGACGGTCGCCTGACCGACGGCCAGGGTCGTACGGTCGACTTCTCGAATGTGATCCTGATCCTCACATCGAACCTGGGATCGCCGATCCTGATCGACCCGGTGCTCGGGCCGGACGAGAAGCGTGACCAGGTCATGGCGCTCGTGCGGCAGGCGTTCCGTCCGGAATTCCTGAACCGACTGGATGACATCGTGATGTTCTCGGCGCTGAGCGAAGACGACCTCGCGCAGATCGTGGAGCTCTCCGTCGACCAGCTGCACGACCGGCTGCGCGACCGTCGCCTCACGCTCGCGGTCACCCCCGATGCGCGGGCCTGGCTCGCTGAGCGCGGCTATGACCCGATGTTCGGAGCCCGACCGCTGCGCCGCCTCATCCAGAGCGAGGTGCAGAACAAGCTGGCGACGGCGTTGCTCTCGGGCGGCGTGCACGACGGCGACACGGTCCGCGTCGACGTGGCCGCAGATGGCTCGGGCCTCGTGCTCACCGCGACGACACCGGACCCGGAGCCGGAGCCGGAAGACGACGAGGTGATCGAGGCCGAGCTGCTCGACGACTGAGCGGTATCAGGACTGCGTGGTATCAGGACTGAGTGGTATCAGGACTGAGTGGTATCAGGACTGATTTGCGTGGGCCGTGGTGTTCGCGCGCCGCACTGTCTGAAGGAGAACTCACGCTACGAAGGAGGAGATGCGTCAAAGCCTCCTTCAAAGCGTGAGTTCTCCTTCGCGGCGTGTGCGCGCGTGGGGGATGAGGGAAGTGTGTATGTGGGTGGCACCGACCGTGCGGCACCGACCGCTCAGCGGCCGAGCATCCAGAGCGCCCGGCGTCGCAGCGCGCCCGCACGACGTCGCAGGCGCACGGGCGCGGGTTGATCGCGTGCGGCGGCGAACAGCTTCGTGTCGTACACGGCCCGCAGCTCCCGCGACCAGCGTCGGGTGACGGCGTCATCGGAGAACTCCGAGGCGCGGGCCACCGCGCGACGACGCATCGCCTCGACTGCCGCGGGTGGCATGGCCTGCAGGTCGACGATGCGTCGCGCGAGGGCCTGGACGTCGCCGTCCGGGACGAGGAAGCCGTCGACCCCGTCGCTGATCATGTCGGCGGGCCCGTAGCGGATGTCGTAGGCGAGCGGAATGCAAGCGGCGGCCATGCTCTCCACGAGCACGAGCGGCAGCCCTTCGGAGGTCGACGTGAGCAGGCTGAATCCCGCGGAACGGAACGCCGAGCGTGCGTCGGGGTCGTATCCGCGCAGGTGCACATGACCGTCGGCGTGCAGGTGCTGGATGCGCGCTTCCAGGGCTGCTTCGCGGGGGCCCTCTCCGATGATGTCGGCATCGATCGTCGAATCGGCGGCGTGCGCCACCGCGACGGCCTCCACCGCGTGTTCGAGTCGCTTGCGGCGGGTGAGCGAGGCGACGACCACGCCGTGCGACGCGTCGCGGGTCACGGCAGCGCGCGGGGGCAGGGCTACGGCGTTCGGGATCGTGCGGATCCGGGCTGTGACGTCGAGCGCGGAGAGATCCTCGACGAGATCGGTGCGCTGTCTCGACGTGAGGACGACGATCTCGTCGAACTCCCCGGCGCGACGCAGCACGGATTCGCGTGTCGCCCGGAGCGTCCCCGGCCGCCCGCCCACGCGATGAGACGCATGGACGATGTGCACCGTGACGACGTTGTCCCGCCGATAGCCTGCGACCGAGCGCGCGGCCGTCTTCGAGTCGACCAGCAGGAAGCTGGGCGCCTTGCCGGTCAGGCGGTCGAACCACCAGCGGTACAGGCCCCACGTCGTGCGCCAGTCCCGTAGCGGTGCGCCGTCCGTCGAATAGAGCACGACCTTCCGGTCGTCGCCGGGGCGCTCGGTGGCGAGCAGCGAGCCGTCGCGGCGGAACCGATCCACCAGCATCCGGCCGGCATCGTCGCGGCGTGCGCGGCTCAGGACGGTGCCGTCGTGGGACGCGACCACGTCGCCCGCCTGCGGCACCAGCAGTTCCGCAGCGGTCGGCGTGATCCCGCGTGGCCGGGGCGACTCCCGACGCAGCTCGTCCCAGAGGTTGCGGATGCGCAGCCCGTCGATGAGTTCACCTGCGGCGTGGAGACGATCCGCGAACTCGGGATAGTCGGGTCGGTCGTCCAGCGTCAGGATGTCCACGTCGACTCCGCCGAGGCGGCGGAACGCCCGCGAGCGCCGAAGCATCGCGCTCGTCATCCCCCCGTGCTGATCGGCGATCCCCCAGGTGAGCGCGAAGTGCCGAGCGGGAGGAAGCTGTGGGCGAGGGCGGAGCACCCGAGCAACCATAGGTTCGACGCTTCTGCGCAGCCTGGGGGATGTCTGTGGCAGCACCCCCAGAGCGGGTGCCCCACCGGGTGTCAGGCGCTGAGGATGACCGACTCGGCGATGGGGCGACGGACGCGCGGCGCGACCTCGCGCTCCTGCAGCACCTCGGGGAGCGCGCTCACGTCACCGAACTCGCCGACCGCGAAGACCGTGACCGGGACGAAGCGCGGTTCGAGGTCGGCGAACTCGCGGACGACCTCAGGGTCGAAGCCGCTCATCTGGTGCACGAGCAGGCCGTCGTGGTGTGCCTGCACCGAGAAGTGCGCGACTGCCTGGCCGAGGTCGTAGAGGGCGTGGGTGAGGGGCGTGCCGTCGGCGGTCGCCGTCTCGGCCACGGCGACGACCAGCACGGCGGCGTTGCCCGCCCAGGCCTGGTTGAAGCCCATCAGCGCGTCGACCACCTGCGCGTGAAGGGCGGTGCCGCGGCGGGCGACGATGAAGCGCCAGGGCTGCGTGTTATTGGCGGACGGGCTCCAACGGGCCGCTTCGAGCGCGGTGGCGAGCTTGGCCTCGTCGATCGTGTTCTGCGCGTCGAAAGCGCGGGGGCTCCAGCGGCCGGCGAGGACGTCGAGGACGGGGTGCTCGGTCGGTGCGGTGCGGTCGATGACGGGAGTGCTCACAGAAGTGCCTTTCGGACGGAGTGGATCGGACTCCATCGTCCGGGTACACGGGACTGAACAGATGCATGTGCATGCATATTCCCGGACTCGTGTGCGCCTCCCTCAGGTGCTCACCGGGCAACCCAGTCGGTCAGCGACAGCGCGCATCGCGGCGGCCGCCTTCGGCACGTTCATCAGCGCGTTGCCGCCCACGATGTGCAGTCCGTAAGCATCCTCCAGGGCCACCATGGTCATCGCGAGCTGCTCGTCGTCGAGTGCCGGAGCGAAGACTCCGCTCTCGCGTCCGGCCGCGATCACGCCACGGTAGGTCGTGAGCTGGCGGAGATAGAGCTTCTGTACGAGTTCATCGTGAAGCGCGGAGTTGCCGGCGAGCACGTCGAACTCGTAGAGCAAGCTCATCAGTGCGTCGTCCGCGCCGTCGGGGAGGCCGGCGTCGATGGCGGCGGCGAGCTGTTCTCGAGGGTCGGCGAGAGCGGCGATCGCTGCATCCCGCTCGTCGCAGAACCGTTGGATTCCTGCGGCATGAGCCTCGACGAGAAGGGCGTCGAGGTCTTCGTAGTAGTACAGGATCGCCCCGCGAGTGAGGCCGGCGGCAGCCGCGACATCGGTGAGCGAGAGCGAGCGCAGACCGTGCTCCTTGCCTGCCGCGTACGTCGCGTCGATGAGTGCCGCGCGTCGCTCTTCCTGCCGTCGTGGTCGCGCCATTCCTTGACACTACCCGAGCTGCATGGCACACTCGAGGAATTCTTTGACGTTGGAGTCAAAGAATGCTTCGCCTCGGATCACGATGAAGAGAGTCCCGACGATGTCCCACCCGATTCCACCCTCGAGAGTCCCGGCGCCCGCGCTCGACACGGCAGCGACGACCACGCACGGTGGTCAGCTCTCGCGCTCGCTCGGAGTCGGGGGCAACGTACTCATCACGCTCTCCGGCATCTCCCCGGCCTCCAGCGTCTTCATCCTGGGCGGCGCGGCTTTCGCCGGATACGGCACGGGCGTGTTCTGGGGGTTCATCCTTGCGGGCGTCATCAGCCTGCTGATCGCCCTGTGCTACGCGGAGCTCGGGTCGCGGCATCCGCTCGCCGGTGGGGACTACACCCTGGTCAGCCGGGTGCTGGGGCCGGCGCCCGGTGCTGCGGTGTTCTTCATCAGCCTCATCACGCTGCCGCTGATCATCGCCATCTTCGCGCTCGGCGTCGCCGACTACCTCGGCGTCGCCATCGCGGGGCTCGACCCCTTGTGGACAGCCGTCGTGGTGATCGTGCTCGCCACGATCACCGCCTGCTTCAACATCCGCACCAACGCCTGGGTCACCGGGCTCTTCCTCTTCATCGAGATGGCGGCGCTCGCCTACCTCTCGATCCTCGGTGTGATCCGCATCGAGCGGCCCATCACCGACCTCTTCGATCCGCAAGCACTCGATGCCGCCGGCGGCCTCGCTCCGCTGGGCATCGCCGGACTGGTGCTCGCCGTCACGCAAGGCATCTTCGCCTACAACGGCTACGGTGGCGCGATCTACTTCGCGGAGGAAACGAAGGATGCCCGCCGCACCATCGCCAGGGCTCTGCTGTGGAGCGCGCTGATCACCGTGCTCGCCGAGATCATCCCCCTGACGGCGATCCTGCTGGGAGCCGAGTCGCTGGAGGAGCTCTTCGGTGCAGACCTTCCGGTGGAATCGTTCCTCTCCCAGCGCAGCGGCGACACGGTGACGATGATCATCCTCATCGCGATCGCTCTCGCCATCATCAATGCGATCATCGCGATCGCCCTGCAGGCCGGGCGCCTGCTGTTCGCAGCGGCGCGTGACCAGGCGCTCCCGGCTACGCTCGCACGCCCCCTCGCCCGCATCTCCCCGCGGACCAAGATGCCCGTCGTGGCGACGATCACGATGGGTGTCATCGCCCTGGTCGGCTGCTTCGTCCCGTTCGACGTGCTCTTGAACGCGACCGGTTCGACCCTCGCCTTCTCTTACGGTTTCATCGCGCTCGCCGCGTTCGTGGTTCGGCGCCAGCGCGACGAAGCCGGAGGCAGCTATCGCATGCCGCTGTGGCCGGTGCCACCCCTCGTGGCGCTGGCCGCGATCGCCACGATCTTCGTGATCGGCCTCCTCGATCCCGCTCAGTGGCTGAGCCTCGGCGTCGCCGCCGGCATCGTCGCGGCGGGATTCCTGTACTACGCGCTGTACCTGCGGGCACACCCGGGCGCCATCCATCTGCTCGAGGCGGACGCATCCGTCGACGAGACCGAGGAGCACAACGCATGACCGTCGACACTCTGATCACCGGTGCGCGCGTGCGCACCTTCGACCCCGTGCAGCCGTGGGCTGAAGTCGTCGGCATCGATGGCGACCGCATCGCCTATGTGGGGCCGGCCTCGGACGCCCCCGCGGCACGCCGCACGATCGATGCGGAGGGGCGGCTGCTCACGCCGGGCATCATCGACAGCCACAACCACCTCCTCCTCGGATTCGATGAGGATGCGGTATCGCTGGAGGGGGCCTCGACGCTGACCGAGGTACGGCGGCGCATCGCCGAGTTCGCCGATCGGAGACCGGATCTCACCTGGATCTGCGCCGAGAACGCCGTGTACTCGATCGTCGATGGCCGCCGCCCGAACGCGGCGGATCTGGAGGGGCTCACCGATCGCCCGGTCTTCGTCACGACCTACGATCAGCACTCGGTGTGGCTCAACAGGCCGGCGCTCGGCATCCTCGGCATCGCCTCCGGCGTCGACATCGCGTGGGGTCGGCCGGAGCGGGAGGAGCGGACGGGGGAGCCGACGGGATGGGTGACCGACTTCTACACGAGCGCCATGACGATCGCCGGACTCGCGGAACTTCAGCGCGACATCCCGATGTACTCGCCGGAGCGCCGCTACCGCAAGCTACTCGCCAGCATGCGCATGGCGACGGCGAGTGGAATCACCACGGCAGTCGAGCCGCAGGTTCCGCTCGCAGAGCTCGGGCTCTTCCAGCGTGCCCTGGCTGCAGGAGAGCTGTCGTCGCGCGTCATCACGGCACTGTTCCACCCGGTCGGGGCCGACGGCGACTTTCGTCGACAGCTGCGGGACGCGGTGCGCGGTGCCGAGGCGGATGCCGACGCCGAGGGACTGCTGCGCCTCGGTCCGCTCAAGCTGTACGCCGACGATGTGATCGAACCGCACACAGCCCTCATGCTCGACGACTACGCCAATCGGCCCGGTGTGCGCGGCCGACCGAGCTATCCCGGTCGTGAACTCGTGGAGGTGATCAGCGAGCTCGATCGGCTGGGGTTCCAGACCCACACGCATGCGACAGGGGATGCAGGCATCCGTCTGGCGCTCGACGCGATCGAGCAAGCCGCCCAGCGCAACGGCACGAAGGACCGTCGACACGGCGTCGTGCACGTCGAGTGCCTGCATCCGGATGATCTGCCCCGGTTCCGTGAACTCGGCGTGACAGCGGCGATGCAGCCCCGGCACTGCTCCCCGGACCTCGTCGCCGGCACGTGGATGGAGAACATCGGCGAGGATCGCTGGGACCGGGCGTGGCGGTTCCGGAGCCTTCTGGACAGCGGTGCCACCGTCGCCTTCTCGAGCGACTGGCAGGTGGGGGAGATGGATCCGCTCGTCGGGCTGTACTCGGCCGCCACGCGGGCGGGTCTGGACGGTGGGGAGGCGTGGACCACGGCCGAACGGGTCGGTATCGACCGGTCGCTGGAGGCATACACCGTGCACGGTGCGCGGGCTTGGCACGCTGAGAGCGACCGGGGGCGGGTGCGGCGCGGAATGCTCGCGGATCTGGTGGTGTGGTCGGACGACCTCTACCGGCATGAGAACGACCCCGCAGGCCTGCTCGATCAGCATGCTGAGCTCACGGTGGTCGGTGGGCGGATCGCTCACTCCGCGGGAGCGCTCGCGCCGTCGACCGCCCCCCGGTCGGCGGATCCGGTGGCGGCGGGAACGGGCGAAAAGCACGTGCACCGGCACTGATCCTCTTCGGGATCACGCTTCTGGCGCCTCAGTCCGGGAGGTTGTGGGTGGCTGCGTCGGCCAGCGCGCTGCGGACCGCACGGATCGACGGGGCATCCGCCGACACGCGTCGCGCGGAGGAGAAGATCTCGCGCCGTGGGTCGTGGGGGAGCGGGGTGAGGTCGACGGTCGGGGTGTCTCCCGCCCACACCAGATCCGGGAGCAACCCGACGGCGAGCCCTGCGTGGATCAGTCGCACATGCGCCGTGAGGTCGGCGATCTCGTAGCGCACGTCGGGCTCGAAGCCGGCGGTGCGGCACAGCTGTTCCGCCCAGGCTCGCGAGGCGGTGCCGGCGGGTTCGAGCACCCACGGCTCTCCGCGGGTCGACCACAGTGCGGCGAAGGCATCGGCGGGGGTCGGGGCTCCGGGGCGCCGGGCGAGCGCGATCGCATCATGCGCGAGCTCCACCCTGTCGAGATCCGCGTGGATCGGGCGGGTGCGTCCGGGGTACTGCTCGGCCAGGATCAGGTCGAAGTCCCGGCTGGACACCCCGACGAGGCCGGTCTCCGGGTCGCACTCGGTGACCTCGACGCGCAACGCCGGATGCCGGTCCTTCAGAGCGCGGAGGGCGCGGGGGAGGAGGGAGTGCGCCGTCGACTGGAATACCGCCACGCGTACGGTGCCCGTCACCTCGGTGAGCGATTCGGCGACGGCGACCTCGGCGTGTTCGAGCTGGTCGAGGATGCCGATGGCCTCGGCGACGAGCACGTTCCCCTGCGGGGTGAATTGCACCCCGCGCCCCACTCGACGCAGCAGGGGCACCCCCACATCGCGCTCCAGGGCGCTCAACTGCTGCGACACCGAGGCCTTGCTGTAGGAGAGGGCGTCGGCGACGGCCGACAGCGTTCCGCGCCGAGACAGCTCGACCAGCATCCGCAGCCGATTGACGTCCAGCACGCGCGTTCCATCCGTTCAGTCAGAGTGAACAGAATCCACTCGAATCGGTTGATAGACGGAGCCTACTGACTGGCAGGACAATGATCCAGCCGCACACGAAACCCCGGTGTGCGATCACTTGGAAGGTCCCACCGATGCCTGTCGCCGCCGACACCACCACTCCCCGCACCGAAGAGGTCGCCGCCCTCGTGCAGCGCTGGCTCGCCGAGAGCGAGACTCACCCCGTCGAGCCTGCCGCCCAGCGCCTCTCCGAGGTCCTGAAAGACCCGAACGGGCTGGCGTTCACGGTCGGCTTCGTCGACGGCGTGATGCGTCCCGAAGATCTGCGCGTCGCCGGGCGCACGCTCGCCGAGCTGAGCGACATCACCCCGGGTCTGCTGCCCGGCTACCTGCGCGCCGCGATCAAGACGGGCGGCTTCTGGGCGCCCAAGCTGCCCGGTGTCGTCGTGCCGATCTCCCGCCGTGTGCTGCGCGCCATGGTCGGGCACCTGGTGCTCGACGCGACCCCCGCCAAGCTGGGCCCCGCGATCGCGAAGCTCCGCAAGAGCGGAAACCGCCTCAACCTGAACCTCCTCGGCGAAGCCGTGCTGGGCGAGCGTGAAGCAGGGCACCGTCTGCGCGGCACCCGTGACTTCCTCGCCCGCGACGACGTCGACTACGTCTCGATCAAGGTCTCGAGCGTCGTCAGCCAGCTCTCGATGTGGTCGTTCGACGAGGCCGTCGCAGACGTCGTCGAGAAGCTCACCCCGCTCTACGAACTGGCGGCTGCGGCCGAGGCCGAGGGCAAGGCGAAGTTCATCAACCTCGACATGGAGGAGTACCGCGACCTCGACCTGACGATCGCGGCCTTCACGAGCATCCTCGACCAGCCGGGGCTCGAGAACCTCGAAGCCGGCATCGTGCTGCAGGCATATCTGCCGGATGCACTCGGTGCCATGCAGCACCTGCAGGAGTGGGCCGCCGCCCGCCGCGCCAAGGGCGGAGCGCCGATCAAGGTGCGCGTGGTCAAGGGCGCGAACCTCGCGATGGAAGAGGTCGACGCGGCGATCCACGGCTGGCCGCTCGCCACCTACGACACCAAGCAGGACTCCGACACCAACTACAAGCGGGTGCTCGACTGGGCCATGACGCCGGAGCGCCTGGACGCCGTGCGCATCGGCATCGCGGGTCACAACCTGTTCGACATCGCCTACACGTGGCTGCTCGCCCAGGCACGAGGAGTGGCGGATCCGACGGGTGCGGACCCGCTGGTCGAGTACGAGATGCTGCTCGGCATGGCGACCGGGCAGGCCGAGGCCGTCCGCAAGGACGTCGGTCGCCTCCTGCTCTACACGCCGGTCGTGAACCCGGCCGAGTTCGATGTGGCGATCGCCTACCTGGTGCGTCGTCTCGAGGAGAACGCCAGCTCCGAGAACTTCATGTCGGCGGTGTTCGAACTGGCCTCGAACCCGACCCTGCTGACCCGGGAGCGGGAGCGCTTCGAGCGCTCGCTGGCTGCGCTCGCGATGGATGAGCCCGGGTTCGTCCCCGGTCCGCACCGTGTGCAGGACCGCACCGCAGAGGCAGACGCCGCAACGACCGACGGCTTCCGGAACCAGGCCGACACCGATCCCGCGATCGCCGCCAACCGCGCATGGGGACGGGCGATTCTCGGTCGATCGGTCGGATCGACTCTGGGGCTGGACACGATCGCGATCGCCAAGGTCGAGACGGAAGCCGAATTGGACGGCATCTTCACCGCGGCGACCGCCGCGGCCGAGAAGTGGGCCGCCCTCCCCGCGGCCGAGCGCGCCGCCGTGCTGCACCGCGCCGGAGACGAACTCGCGGCTCGTCGCGGGCAGCTCCTGGAGATCATGGCCCACGAGGCGGGCAAGACCATCGCCGAAGGTGACCCGGAGGTGAGCGAGGCGATCGACTTCGCGCACTACTACGCCGAGCGCGCGAAGGACCTCGAGACCGTCTCGGGTGCGGAGTTCGTGCCTTCGAAGGTCACCGTGGTCACGCCGCCGTGGAACTTCCCGGTCGCGATCCCCGCCGGCGGTGTGCTCGCGGCGCTGGCCTCGGGCTCGGCCGCCATCATCAAGCCCGCGAAGCTGACGCAGCGCTGCGGTGCCGTGATGGTCGAGGCGCTGTGGGCCGCCGGTGTGCCGCGCGATCTGCTCGCCCTCGTCGACCTGGCCTCCCGCGACCTCGGCACCCGCCTGGTCGCCGGGCCCGCGGTGGACCGGGTGATCCTCACGGGGGCATACGAGACGGCGCAGCTGTTCCGCTCCTTCCGCCCCGACCTGCCGCTCCTCGCCGAGACGAGCGGGAAGAACGCGATCATCGTCACGCCGTCCGCCGACCTCGACCTGGCCGCCGCCGACGTCGCTCGCAGCGCGTTCGGACACGCGGGGCAGAAGTGCTCCGCGGCATCCCTCGCGATCCTCGTCGGATCGGTCGCCGACTCGAAGCGGTTCGAGCGTCAGCTCGTCGATGCCGTCACGTCGATGCGCGTGGGTCTGCCCGATGACCCTGCCACCCAGATGGGTCCGATCATCGAGCCCGCCGACGGCAAGCTGCTCAGGGCGCTCACGACGCTGGAGAAGGGTGAGCGCTGGCTCGTCGAGCCGCGAAAGCTCGACGCCGAGGGCACGCAGTGGACGCCGGGTGTGAAGACCGGTGTGCGCGAGGGATCGTACTTCCACCTGACCGAGTTCTTCGGCCCGGTGCTGGGCATCATGCACGCCAAGGACCTCGACGAGGCGCTGCGCCTGCAGAACGCGGTCGACTACGGCCTCACGGCCGGCATCCACTCGCTCGACTCCGGTGAGGTCACCACGTGGCTCGACCGCGTCGAGGCGGGCAACCTCTACGTGAACCGCGGCATCACCGGTGCGATCGTGCAGCGTCAGCCGTTCGGCGGGTGGAAGCGCTCGGCCGTGGGGGCAGGGGCGAAGGCCGGGGGACCCAACTATCTCCACGGCCTCGGCGAGTGGGTTCCGGCGGAGCTTCCCGCTGTCTCCCCCGGTGCCGCCGTCGCTCCGGCCGTCGCCGCCCTGCTCGACGCCGTGGGGGCGGATGTCGATGCGACCGCGTTGGACTGGCTGCGGCGCGCCGCCGCATCCGATGAGCGCGCCTGGATCGACGAGTTCGGCGCCGTGTCGGACAAGTCCGGCCTCGGGGTCGAGCGCAACCTCTTCCGCTACCGCCCGGTCGCGGTCGACGTGCGCATCTCCGAGGACGCGGTGCTCGCCGACGGGGTCCGTGTGCTCGCCGCCGCCCTCCGCAGTGGCAGCCCGTTCACGGTGTCGGCTCCGTCGCTGCCCGCCCGTATCGAGAAGATGCTGCGTGCGCAGGGCGTGACCGTGAAGCGCGAGTCGGATGCCGCGTGGACCAAGCGCTACGCCAAGGCGGCGAACACGTGGCAGCGGGTCCGTCTGGTCGGTGGCGACGCCTCGGCGCTGTTCGAGGCGCTCGAGGGCAGCCCGGACGTGGCGGTGTGGTCGCATGCCGTGACCGGTGCCGGCCGCGTCGAGATGCTTCCGTTCCTGCACGAGCAGGCCGTGTCGATCACGAACCACCGCTTCGGCAACCCCACCACCCTCGGCGACGACGTGATCTGATCGCTCGAGACCCCCGTTGAGCACCGAAACCCCCTGCTGCCGACGTCGGCAGCAGGGGGTTTCGGCACTCAGACGGGGTGTCGGCGGTGGGTGCGCGTCAGCCGCGCAGGGCCTCCGAGAGCTTGACCCGTGAGCCCATGCGCAGGAGCGAGTTCTCGTAGATCTTCGCGCCGATGACGATCGCCGCCACACAGCTGGCGAGCAGGATCACCAGGCTCAGCAGCGGCTCCCACCACTGCGCCTCACCGACGAACAGGCGCACCGGCATACCGACCGGAGCGGAGAACGGCACGTACGACATGATCGTCAGCACCAGCGGGTTGTCGTTGAAGACGATGACCAGGATGTACGGGGCCATGATCAGCATCGTGATCGGTGTGGTCGTGGAGCCGATGTCCTCCTGTCGCGAGACCATCGACGCTGCAGCCGCGAACATCGCCGCCAGCAGGATGAACCCGAACAGGAAGAAGACCGCGAACCAGATGATCGGCGACCCGAGCGTGGTGAGCACCTCGCGCTGACCCGTGACGATCAGACCGATCGTCGCCACCGCCGCCAGGGCGAGGATCTGCCCCATCGCCAGCACCGTGTTGCCGATCACCTTCCCGGCGAGCAGCGTCCGCGCCGGGATCGCGGAGAGCAGCACCTCGACCACGCGCGTCTGCTTCTCCTCCACGACGCTCTGTGCGATCGTGCCGCCGAACGTCGCCGCGGCCATCATGAACACGAGTCCGAAGGCGATCGCGATGAAGTAGCGCAGGAGAGGGTTGGTCGTCGCCGGCTCCAGGATGACGACCTCGGGTGAGATCGACAGCGCCGAGACGAGCGAGCCCGGGGCGTCCTGCAGCGCGATGATCGTGTAGCCGGAGGGGCCGTCGCCCGGGAGCACCGCGGCATCGACCTCGTCATCGCGGACGAGCTTCTCGGCGGCGGCCTGGTCGGACACCTCGGTGACTTCGACGTTCGGGAGGGCGGACACGGCGGCCGCGGTCTCGGCGGTCGCGGCGACCGGCATCGCGTCGGTGTTCTTGCTCGCGAAGCCACCGAGGATGATGCCGGCGAGGGCGAGCACCAGCAGGATGCCGGTGGAGATCAGGAAGGCCTTGCTGCGAAGCTTCGATCCGATCTCGCGTTCGGCGACGAGCCAGATGCCGTTGGGGCTGCGGACGGGGGTCGGAGCGCTCATCGGATGACCTCCTTGAAGATCTGGGCGAGGGACGGATGCTTGGGGGCGAAGCTCGCGACGTCACCGCGCTGCACCGCGGACTGGAGCACACGCTGAGCGGTCTCGGGACCGTCCGCGTCGAACAGCGCGTACCCGCCCTCGAAGTCGACGACCGTCACGCCGGGTTCGGTGCGCAACCAGCCGGCGTCACCTGCCGAGACCAACTCATAGCGGTCACGGGCGTGCTCGGCGCGAAGTGCGTCGCGGGAACCGGCCGCACGGATCGTGCCACCGGCGAGGATGACGAGGTCGTCGCACAGGCGTTCGACCACGTCGAGCTGGTGGGACGAGAAGAGGATGGACGCACCCTTCGCCGCGCTGGATTGCAGGACGCCCGCGACCACGTCGACCGCGAGGGGGTCGAGGCCGGAGAACGGCTCGTCGAGGATCAGCACCTCGGGGTCATGCACGAGGGAGGCGGCGATCTGCGCACGCTGCTGGTTGCCCAGCGACAGGGACTCGATCGTGTCGTTCAGCCGTTCGCCGAGGCCCAGCTCGGTGAGCAGAGTCGTCGCTCGCTCGGTGGCATCCTGCTTGCCGAAGCCGTGCAGCCGCGCGAGGTACACGATCTGCTCGAGCACCTTCATCTTGGGGTAGAGACCGCGTTCCTCGGGCATGTAGCCGAAGCGCCGGCGATCCTCCGCGGTGACCGGCGCCCCGTCCAGGGTGACGTCGCCACCGTCCGAAGAGAGCAGGCCGAGGACGATGCGCATGGTGGTGGTCTTGCCGGCGCCGTTGCCGCCGACGAAGCCCGTCAGTCGCCCGGGGGCGACCGTGAAGGACACGTCATCGAGCACGCGCCGAGAGCCGTAGCTCTTGGTGATGCCGGAGAGTTCGAGCATTCCTGTGGTCATGTCTTCACGCTACGGACCGTGGGCATTCCAGGGCATCCCCCCTGCGGCGGAGTCCGTGGGATCACCCGTCCGGGGGAGGAGGGGATCAGGAGCGCCCTGCGTGCAGCACCGTGCGCACCAGGAGCCCGGCGATGAGCGCCCAGAACGCGGCGCTGACGCCGAGCACCGCGATCCCGGAGGCGGCCACCAGGAAGGTCACCACGGCGGGGATGCGCTCTCCGGGATCGTCGATGGCCTGCTGCACCGACGATCCGAAAGCGGCGAAGAGCGCCAGACCGGCCACCGCGGGGATCACCGCCGTGGGCGCGAGCACCACGAGCGCGGCGAACGCGGCGGAGAACACCGCCAGCACGAGGTACGACGCCCCGGTCGAGAGGCCGGCGACCCAGCGACGTTTCGGGTCGGGATCGGCATCCGGTGAGGCGGCGAGGGCGGCGCTGATCGCGGCGAGGTTGATCGCGTGCCCACCGGCGGTGGCGCCGAGCGCGGTGCCGACACCCGTCACGAGCATCGCCGGACGCCACGGCACTTCGTATCCGAAGCTGCGCATGATCGCGATCCCCGGGACGTTCTGCGAGGCCATCGTCACGATGAACAGGGGGAGGGCGAGACCGACCAGCGCGCCGACCGTGAACGTCGGGGCGGTGAACTCGAGGCGCGGCAGGAGCAGCGCGGCGTCGAACGTGCTGCCCGCGCCGATCAGTGACACCGCGACCACCACGGTCGCCGCCACGAAGGCGAGCGGTACCGCCCAGCGCGGCGCGAGGCGGGCGAACACCAGCCAGGTGAGCACGACCGGCACCACGCCCCAGGGGTTCGCGACGATGCCCGTGATCGGCGCCAGGCACAGCGGCAGCAGGACACCGGCGAGCATGGCCTGCGCGATCGATGGAGGGATGCGCGCGATCAGGGCGCCGAGCGCGGGCCAGAGAGCCGTGAGCAGGATCAGGGCGGCGGTGACCAGGAACGCGCCGACCGCCGCCGACCAGCCGCCCTCGACGGTGCCGGTCGCGACGAGGAGTGCCGCACCCGGTGTGGACCACGCGACCGTGATCGGCATCCGATACCGCCACGCGAGCACCACACACGCGAGTCCCATCGTGAGGCTGACCGCGAGGAGTCCGCTCGCCGCCTGCGCCGCGTCCGCTCCCACGGCGTCGAGCCCGGTCAGCACGACGGCGAAGGAGCTGGTGAATCCGACGAGTGCCGTCACGACCCCCGCCAGGATCGGACGGGACAGGGGTGCGGCTTCGGGCATGGCTCCGAGGCTAGCGCGCGCGGTGGGCCGCGGTGCTCACGCCAGACCCATGCGATGCGCGAGGACCACCGCCTGCACCCGGTCGCGCGCGCCGAGCTTCTGCAGGATGCGGGAGACATGCGTCTTCACCGTGGCTTCACCGATGAACAGCGCCCTGGCGATCTCGGAGTTGCTGCGGGCGTCGGCGAGCAGCGTCAGCACTTCGGCCTCGCGCTCGGTGAGGGGCTCGGCGAGGGTGAGCTTCGGGATCGCGGCGCTCTCGATCGAGGGGGCCGCGATCGGCTGTGCGGGGGCGGCGGCGAACCGTGCCAGGACGCGGCGTGTGACCTCGGGGGCGAGCATCCCGTCGCCGGCGGCGAGCGCGCGGACGGCGGCGATCAGGTCTTCGGCACCGGCGTTCTTGAGCAGGAAGCCACTGGCTCCCGCATCCAGTGCCTGGTACAGGTAGTCGTCGCGATCGAACGTGGTGACGATCGCGATGGCCGCGGTGATCTCCGGGTCGGCGACGATTCGTCGGGTCGCCTCGATACCGTCCATGTCGGGCATCTGCACGTCCATCGTGATGACGTCGGGGTGCAGCGCGGATGCCTGAGCGACGGCCTCCGCGCCCGACGATGCTTCGCCCACCACGGTGATGTCGGGCTGGGTGTCGAGGATGGTGCGGAAGCCTGCGCGCAGCAGCGCATGGTCATCGACCAGCAGCACACGGATCGGGCCGTTCATCGGCGCGCTCCCGCCCTCTCCGGGGTCGGAAGCGGCACGCGGGCCCGCACGCGCACCCCGCCGAGCGGCCGGGAGGTCACCTCGAGAGTACCGCCGGACGCCGCGGCGCGTTCTCGCATTCCCAGCTGACCGAGCCCCGGACGCACGTGGGTGACCGCGCGCCCCGTGTTCACGATCTCGACCTCGACGCCGTCGTCGTCGTAGCGCACACGGACATCGGCGGTGGCACCGGAGCCCGCATGGCGACGGGCGTTCGTCAGCGACTCCTGTGCGATCCGGTACAGGTTCACGGCAACGAGGGAGGGAACCGGGACGGGGTCGCCGATCACGGCATAGTCGGTCGGCAGCCCCGCCTCGGTCGATGCTTCGGCGAGCTCGGCGATGTCGTCGAGGGTGAGCGTGGAGGCGGTGTCGGTGGCCTCGCCGCCGGGCGTACGCAGAGTCTCCAGTAGTTGGCGCAGCTCGTGGATCGCGTCGCGCGCCGACCCCTCGATGCCGGAGAGGATGCGTGCGGCCTCGGTGGTGTCGCGATCGAGCACCAGACGCGCCGCCCCCGCCTGCACGCCCATCACCGAGACGTGGTGGGCGACGACGTCGTGCAGCTCGCGGGCGATCCGCACCCGGTCGAGGGCGACGGCCTGTGCCGCCGTGACCTCGCGCTCGCGTTCCAGCTCGACCGTGCGATCTTCGAGCACCGACCGCTGCTCCGCGGCCGCCCACGAGCGCTCGCCGAAGTAGTACGCACCGCCGAAGTAGAGCACGTTCAGCAGGAGCTGGATGAGCATGAACGCGACGTAGGGTGACATGGCCCCGGCGATGACATCGGCGTCGTCCGCCTCCGTGATCGCATCGCGGTACATCGTGATCAACAGCCACACGAACATGCCGACGATGATCGCCACCCGCACGATGAGTGCACGCCGGCGGTCGTTCATCCAGGCGCCGACCGTGTACAGGGCGATGAACATCGCCATGTTCCCGACATAGATCTCGGGAACCCGCACGGTGACGGCGGCGAAGTAGGCGACGGAGACGACCACCGCGACGGTGCCGGGCCAACGACGACGAAACGCGAGAGGAATGGCGACGACGACCGCGTACACGAGCGCGGTCCACAGGTCGGCCTGCTCGTCGCCGTACACCTGCGCGATCGACGACAGGGCTGCGCTGAGGATCGCGCCGACGAAGAGTGCGAGCGCCAGGAAGAGGTCGTTGCGCCGTTCGCGTTCGGTCGGCGTGCGGGTGAACGGTTCGGCGGCCATCCCTCCACCGTAGGGCGGGGCGTCCGCCGCGGCATCCCCCGCAGGGCGGATCGGTGGGTAGGAACGATTGCTTGCTAACGATCACTTGCTATTGACAAGCACAGTTGTTTTTTACAAGCTTGTCGACAGGGGCTCACGATCGATGGGTCAACACCGATATCCACACCGACAAGGGAGTCGACATGACCAAGGTCTTCGTGAATCTGCCCACCCGTGACCTCGAACGCGCCAAGGCCTTCTATGTGGCGCTGGGCTGTGAGATCAGCCCTCCGTTCACCGACGAGAACGCCGCGTGCGTCGTGTGGAGCGAGGACATCTATTTCATGATCCTCCGGCGTGAGTACTTCGAGACGTTCACCGACAAGCCCATCGCCGACCCGAACGACGTTCTGCAGGTGTCGGTCGCGTTCAGCCAGGATTCGCGCGAGGAGGTCGACGCGATCCTCGCCAAGGGCTTGGCCGCCGGTGGATCCGAGCCGAAGCCCGCGCAGGACTACGGCTTCATGTATTCGCGCGACCTCGATGACCCGGACGGCAACTCCCTCGGCTTCCTCTACATGACCCCCGAAGCCGTCGAGAACGGGCCGGACCACGTGGCCGATACCGCCGCGTCGGCCTGACATGGCGGCGCGCAGCTACGGCCAATACTGCGGTGTGACGACGGCGGTCGAGCTGATCGGGGAGCGGTGGGCATTGCTCATCGTCCGTGATCTGCTCGTCGGACCCCGTCGCTACACCGACCTCAAGCAGGGCCTGCCGCGCATTCCGACCAACATCCTGTCCACCCGGCTGAAGGACCTCCAGGAGGGCGGGGTCGTACGGCGGGTGCCGCTGCTCAACTGCGGGCTGGTGTACGAACTCACCCCGTACGGGCGCTCGTTCGAGCCGATCATGCTCGCCCTCGGACGATGGGGGTTCCAGGCGATGGGGGATCCCGCAGAGGGTGAGGTCGTCACGCCCGACTCGCTCACGATGGCCCTGCGCACGGCGTTCCAGGCGGAATCCGCCGTGGATGCCGAGTACGAGCTGCATGTCGGCGACGTCGCCCTCCGCGCGTCCGTGCACGACGGCGAGCTCCGGGTCGCGCAGATCGCACCTCCGGCGCCGCCGGTCGGCGGACGTCTTCCCGACGGTGCGCCGGACGCGGTGATCGTCGCCGGACCCGGCATCCGTCGCCTCATCGGCGGCGATGTCACTCCGGCAGAGGCCCTCGCGCAGGACATCGTCGCGGTCGTCCGGGGCGACGAATCGCTGCTGGACTCGTTCGCCGACACCTTCCGCATCGCACGACTGACCTAGGGAGCACGACATGAACAGCCCGTATCCCGATGAACAACAGGCATCCGGCCGCATCCTGATCGATCTCTTCACCTCCCTCGACGGCGTCGCTCAGGGGCCGGGCGGCACCGATGAGGACACCTCCGGCGGTTTTCGGTTCAGCGGCTGGCAGGCCGGATACCCCTCGTCCGGTGTCGGGCCCGAGATCGAGAAGGGAATTCGCGGGCTCGACGCGCTGCTGCTCGGCCGGCGCACGTACGACATCTTCGCCGCATACTGGCCGCATCACACCTCGGGCGAGTCGGGCGACATCGGCAGGCTCTTCAACCGCGTGCCCAAGTACGTCGCGACCCGGGATGCGAATCTCACGCTCGACTGGGAGGGCAGCACGCGCGTCGGCGCCGACCTCGCCGCGGAGGTCGCCGCGATGAGGGCGGCCCACCGCGAAGTGCACGTGATCGGCAGCATCGACTTCGTCCACACGCTGCTCACCCAGGGGCTCTTCGACGAGCTGAACCTCTGGGTGTATCCGCTGCTGCTCGGCGCGGGCAAGAAGGTGTTCGACGACGATGCGCTTCCCTCGGTGCTGCGGTTGTCGGAGCCGCCGATCGCCGACGAGGCCGGAGTGATGCTGCTCCGCTACGCGCGGACCGATCGGGTGCCGCAGGTCGGGACGTTCGAGTGAGTCTCAGCCGAGAAGCCGCTCGATCACACGCGCCACACCGTCCTGATCGTTGGAGGAGGTCGTTTCGTCGGCCGCATCCTGCACGAGGGTTTCGGCGTCGGCCATCGCGACGCCGCGCCCTGCCCAGCGGAGCATCTCGACGTCGTTGAGCGCGTCGCCGAAGGCCACCACATGGGTGCGGTCGATACCGAGGTGCTCGCAGAGTCGGGCCAAGCCGGTGGCCTTGGTGACGCCCTCGGCCATGACCTCCACGAACGGAGCGCCCGAGAGCGTCGCCTCGAAGCCGGTCAGCCCGAGGGAACGTACCGTGTCGAACAGCGCGTCGGGCGCGAGCTCGGGGTGGCGGATCACGAACTTCAGGCTGGGGGCGGCGAGCACCTGCTCCAACGGCACACCGCCCATCGTGGCGGGGTCGCGCTTGTGGTCGGTGAGTGCAGCGATCGCGGCGTAACCGTCTTCGGCCACGAACGTCTCGCCGGCCTCGCGCACGCTCGCGAACAACAGGCCAGGGATGCTCGCGCGCAGGGCCTCGGCGAGGGCACGGATCGTCTCGGGCGGAAGCTCTTCCGCGAAAAGCATCCGTCCGTCGTCGAGGCGCACGGCGTAGGCGCCGTTGCTGCACAGGGCCCATCCGTCGAAACCCGCATCCGCGGCGATGGCTCGCAGCCCGATCGGCTGGCGGGCCGTCACGGGGACCACGTGGATGCCGCGCTCCCGTGCCGCGTCGAGCGCCGCGCGGGTGCGCGTGCTGACCGACGACGTCGAGTCCAGGAGGGTGCCGTCGAGGTCGGTGGCGATCAGCCGCACGCTCATCGGATCGGCATTCAGGAGAAGATCATCGGCAGGTCGTCGTCGTCCTCAGCGCCACCGGTGCCCAACCGGCGCCCATCGAGGTCGACCACCACCGGTACGTGGTCGCTGGGCTGTTCGCCCTTGCGCTCGTCACGGTGGATGGAGGCTCCGGTGACCGCTTCGGCCAGCGTGCGCGAGCCAAGGACGAAGTCGATGCGGACGCCCTCGTTGCGGGGGAACTTCAGCCGCTGGTAGTCCCAGTAGGTGAAGCCCTCGGGGATCAGCGGGCGCACCACATCGGTGACCCCGGCATCCTGGAACGCGAAGAACGCGTCGCGCTCCTGCGGGGAGACGTGGGTGGAGCGGCCGATCACGATGTCGGGGTCGCCGTTGTCGTGATCGAACGGGATGATGTTGAAGTCGCCGACCAGGGCGAGCGGGAGGTCGGGGTTCGCCGAGAGCTCGGCCGCCGTCGACTTCTTGAGCTGCTCCAGCCAGTGCAGCTTGTACAGGTAATGGGGGTCTTCCAGGGAGCGGCCGTTGGGTACGTAGAGGCTCCACACCCTGACTCCGTCGACCATGACGCCGAGCGCGCGCGCCTCGAGAGGAGCATCCGGACCCTCATGGCCCTTGGCGAAGCCCGGCATTCCGTCGAAGGCAGTGCGCACATCGGTGATCGGCAGGCGGCTCGCGATCGCGACCCCGTTCCACTGGTTCAGCCCGTGCACCTCGACGTGGTACCCGGCCTCCTCGAACGGCGCGTAGGGAAACTGCTCCGGCTTGCACTTGATCTCCTGCATCGCCAGCACGTCGATGTCTTCGCGGACGGCGAATTCGACGGTGCGGGTGACGCGGGTGCGGATGGAGTTGACGTTCCAGGTGGCCAAGCGCATGCCTCAAGCCTAGGGTGTGCCTCCTACACTGGATGCCGTGACCGCACTCGACGCAGACCGCCAGACACTCCTCGACCTCATCAAAGATGAGGCGGTGTTCCACGGCGACTTCACCCTCTCCAGCGGCAAGCAGGCGACGTACTACGTCGACATGCGCAAGCTCACCCTGGACCACCGTGCCGCTCCCGCGATCGGCCGCATCATGCTCGACCTGATCGGCGACCTCGACGTCGTGGCGGTCGGTGGGCTGACACTCGGCGCCGACCCCATCGCGAACGCGGTGCTGCACGCGTCGGTCGCCACCGACACCCCGCTCGACGCCTTCGTCGTGCGCAAGGAGCCCAAGGACCACGGTCGCGGTCGTCAGATCGAGGGCGCAGACGTCAAGGGCAAGCGCGTCGTGGTGCTCGAAGACACCTCGACCACGGGCCAGTCCGCGCTCAAGGCCGTCGAGGCCCTGCGCAAAGAAGGCGCCGAGATCGTCGCGGTCGCCGTGATCGTCGACCGGAAGACCGGCGCACAGTCCGCGATCGAAGCCGAGGGTCTGGAATGGCGCGCGGCCTTCGACCTCGACGACCTCGGGCTCGACCCCCAGTGACGCGCTACGCGCTCGCCGTCGATGTGGGCGGCACGAAGATGGAGGCCGCACTCGTCGCGGAGGACGGCCGGCTGCTCCCCGGGAGTCGCAGTCGCCAGCCGACCGGTCGGGACGCCACGTTCGAGTCTCTGGACGCGGCCGTCGTCGCGATCGTCGAGCACGCGCTCGCTGCGCTTCCGGCCGACGCGGAGCTCGTCGGTGCGGGTATCGGCAGTGCCGGTCCCGTCGACCGCTCCCTCGGCGCGATCATGCCGGTGAACATGCCGCTCGCGCGCGGCTTCGTCCTGGAAGAGGCGGTCCGCGCCGCGGCGTCCACCGTCCTCGGGGGCGACGTGCGCACCGTGCTCGGCCACGACGGCGGTGCCCTCGCGCTCGCGGAATCGTGGCTCGGCGCCACGCAGGGCGCCGGCGCCTCGCTGTCGATCGTGGTCTCGACCGGTGTCGGCGGCGGCTTCGTCGCGAACGGCGCCTACATTCCCGGAGCCACCGGCAATGCTGGTCACCTCGGTCAGGTGCGTCGTGAAGGCGGCCTGACGCTCGAGGAGATCGCCTCGGGTCCCGCGAGCGCAGCGTGGGCCCAGGAACAGGGGTGGACCGGCGCCACCGGCGAAGACCTCGCGCGGGACGCGGCGGCCGGCGATCCCCTCGCGCGGGCGGCGATCGAGCGTTCGGCCCGCGAAGTGGGGGAGGCGCTGGCGGATGCCGCGACCCTCGTCGACCTCGACGTGGTCGCCATCGGCGGCGGATTCTCGCGCGTGTCGGCGGACTACATCGACCTCGTGCAGCAGGCACTCACCGCGAGCGCGGCCCACGAGTACTCGCGCCGTACCCGCGTCGTGCGCTCGGGGCTCGGCGACGAAGGGCCGCTCATCGGCGCCGCTGCTCTCGTGCTCCGGTAGGCCCCCGCACGCCCGGCTCACCGGCGCGCAGTGAGCAGGTGTCGGGGTGGTCCTTCGAGCCGGGCGACGGCGACTTTCAGGTCGGTGACATCGGCCGCGACCGCATCGATCCGGGCGGTCAGAGTTCCGGACACGGCATCGATGCGATCGGTCAGAGTTCCGGAGACGGCGTCGATGCGGGCGGTCAGAGTTTCGGAGACGGCGTCGATGCGGGTGCTGAGCTTTTCGTCGACGGCATCGATACGGGTGCTGAGCTTCTCGTCGACGGCGTCGATGCGGGTGCTGAGTTTCTCGTCGACGGCATCGATGCGGTCATCGATGCGGCGGACCATCCAGGCGCCAGCAGCGAAGAGGCTCGCGGTGATCGTCAGCACGACGCCGATCGCGCTGATGATGATCGCCAGGACCTCGGTGGACAACGCGTGCTCTCCTCGCTGCGGATGGGTGTGTCGTCGACGTTACGCCGGACTCGCGGGTGGGTGCTCCGGTATTCCGGCATCCGTGAAGGGATCGACGATATCGGCGGGTGTGCAGGAGGTGTCAGCGTACGGAAGCCCGACGAGGGGAACGTGCGGCGACCAGCATCAGCACCGGGATGAGCGCGCACAGCCCGGCGGACACGAGGAACGTCGTACTCGATGCCGGATCCCGTCCGATCAGGAGGATCACCGTCGGCACGAACGTCCCCCCGACGGCCCCGCAGGCGACGAGCGCGCCGGTCACCGCAGCGCTGCGCGCGGGATCGAGATGATCGAGGGCGAGTCCCAGGATGAGGCCGTAGCTGGGTGCGAGAAGGACGACCACGGCGGCCAGCGCACCGAGCGCCACTCCCGGCGCGGACTCCACCAGTATCCCCGCGGTCGCCATCAGGACCGCCGCGGCACCCGTCGCGGACACGAGGATCACGATCGGTGAGATGAAGAGGCGGCGCAGTCCCGCTGCGCTGAACCGCCCGACGGCCATGAGCGTCCAGAACGCCGAGGTCCCCAGCGCGGCGAGGCCCGGATCGACCGCGAGGATCCGCTCCGGGATCACCGCCGACCACCCGGAGAGCACGGTCTCGACGCCGACGTACAGGGGGAGTGCGACGGCGAAGGGCAGGAGCGTGAGAAGCCCGCGAACGTCCCGATGCGCGGGAGTCTCGGCGGGGGAGGTCGGGGCCGCCGGTCCCGCGAGCATCGCCAGAGCCAGGAGCGGCACGATCGCCAGGATGCCGAGCAGCGGACGCATCCCGGACCCCACGGCGACGAGCAGGGGCGTGACCGCGGCGCACACCGCGACCGTGCCGAGCAGAGCACTGAGCAGCCCCGTCGCGCTGCCGGCGGCCGCGGACTTCGCCGCCACGGATCCCGAGGCCTCCACCAGACCGAACCCGAATCCGGCGACGGCGGCCGCGGCGATGAACACGGCGGGGGCGTCTGCCACGGATGCGGCGATGATCGCCACGGCTTGGAGTGCACTGCCGAGCATCAGCGTGGTGCGCGGTGGACGGCGCACCAAGAGCGGGCCCGAGGTCAAGACTCCGATCAAGAGCCCGCCGAAGAGAGCGGGGACCGCGGCGCTGAGGTCGGTCGCCATCGCGCGTTCGGTGGAGGGCAGGACCGCGGGGACGAAGGCGGCCGTGACCCCGAGGCCCGCGAAGGCGGTGAACAGCCCCGCTCGCGCTCGCCGCGTGCGGGCGGTCACGCCCCCGTCTTCCGCACGCGGTGGACGGCGGCGAAGGTGTCGCGCAGAGCCTCCATCGAGCGGTCGTAGTTCGACTGTGCGACGCCGATGAAGATGCAGTCGACCACCATCAGCTGGGCGATCCGGCTGCCGAGGGCACCCGACCGGAAGCCGGTCTCGCGCGCGGCGGTCGTCAGTACGATGTCCGCCTGGTCGGCCAGTGGAGCGCCGGCATGGTTCGTGATCGCGATCGTCGTCGCCCCGGTCTGGCGGGCGAGCAGCAGGAACTCGATCGTGTCGGTCGTGGTGCCGGTGTGCGACACCGCGATCGCGACGTTGCCGGGGCCGAGCGTCGCCGCCGAGGTCCAGGCAGCATGCGGGTCCGACCAGTCCAGTGCCGTGCGCCCGATCCGGGTGAGCTTGCGTTGCAGGTCGAGTCCGACGATGGAGCTCGCACCCACACCGAAGATGTCGACCCTGGTCGAGGACGTGATGGCGTCGACGGAAGCGCGCAGTGACTCCGTGTCGAGCACCTTGGCGGTGTCCGCGAGCGAGAGGGTCTCGGCCAGCGACACCTTCGCGACGATGTCGGACAGCGTGTCGTTGCGGTCGATGTCGCCGGAGACGGCAGGGAGCGCGGCCGTGTCGAACGTCTCGCGTTCGACGTCGCGCAGCACGTGGTTGCGCAGCTCGCGCACGTGCTCGTAGCCGAGGCGCTTGCAGAACCTCACCACCGAGGTGGTCGAGGTGTCGCAGCGCTGGGCGAGTTCGGCGATGGAGAGTCCGGCGGTCCCCGCCGGATCGGAGAGGAAGAGGTCGGCGATGCGCTGCTCGCTCGGACGCAGCTCGGGACGGATCGCACGCATGCGGACGAGCACGGGGTGTGCGCCGGCATCGTCGCGGGCGGCTTCGTGGGGCATAGGGTCTCCGATCGCTGTTCATAACAGTAGAGGAACTTCTGTTACATCAGTAGTGTCTGTCGTGTACTTTTAGTACCAACCCAGACCGACGATGTTCGCGGGCGGCAGGCAACAGAGCCTGACCCGACGCCACGGCGACGCGTCCCAGCCAGGAGGAATCAGCAATGAGCACAGCACGGCGGGCGTCATTCGGCGCTCTCACAGCCACGGGTGTCGCTTTGGCGCTCGTGATCACCGGTTGTTCCGCACCCGCGTCCGACACTCCGTCGACGGGTGAGGCCGGCGGCGACCTCGTCATCGGCGTCACGAGCGATCCCGACACGCTCTTCCCCTGGAAGGCGACGCAGTTCCAGGCCGTCAACGTCCTGCAGAACCTGTACGGCACGCTGACCGAGTTCGATGAGGACCTCAACGTGGTCCCCGGCCTCGCCGAGTCGTGGGACGTCTCGGAAGACGGTCTCACCGTGACCTTCCACCTGCGCGAGGGCGTCACCTACGCGGACGGCAGCACCTTCGGATCCGAAGACGTGAAGTACTCGCTCGACGCCATCGCCGCCGAGGAGACGGCGGCCGTCGCAGCGAGCTCTCTCGCCTCCGTCACCGCGGTGGAGGCCACCGACGAGAACACCGTCACCCTCACCCTGAGCGCTCCCGACGCCGCGCTTCCCGCGAACCTCGCCGTGATCAACATGGCGATGCTCTCCTCGGACGACACCGAAGAGGGGCTGAACACCACGCCCAACGGCACCGGTCCCTTCATCCTCGACGACCGCAAGGCGAGCCAGTCGATCACGCTGGCGAAGAACGAGGACTACTGGGGCGACGCGGCGCTGCTCGACACGGTCGAGTTCCGGGTGATCCCCGACGAGTCATCGATCGTGTCGGCGATGCAGTCCGGCAACGTGCAGCTGGCCGTCTTCGACGACCCGCTGGTCGCGCAGACCGCCGAGGGCGCGAACGTCGAGGTCGCCACGACCCCGCAGCTGAGCTACCACGCGCTGCAGCTGAACGCCACGCGCGGTGACCTGACCGACGTCAACGTGCGACTCGCGATGCAGTGCGCGATCGACCGCCAGGAGGTGCTCGACACGGCAGCTCTCGGCGAGGGCGAAGTCACCGGTCCCATCACCTCTCCCGCGTACAAGTCCGACCCGGAGGCGCGTCCGTGCCCCGAGCGCGATCTCGACAAGGCCGCCGAGTACCTGAAGAAGGCGGGCAAGGAGGACGGCGTCACCATCAAGACGATCGTCTCCCAGGGTGAGTACGCGACGTCGGTGAACGAGGCCCAGAACCTCAAGGCGCAGCTGGCCGACGCGAACATCACGCTCGACCTCGAGGTGCTCGAGTCCGGCGCGTTCGTCGACCGCTGGATCGCGGCCGACTTCGACGCCGCCGTCGCCCTCAACGGCGGTCGTCCCGACCCCGACGGCATGTACGGCCGCTACTTCACCAGCACCGGAAACCTGAACAAGGTCGCCGGATACTCCTCGCCCGAGCTCGACGCGCTCTTCGCCGAGGGTCGCCAGACGGCCGACCCGGAGAAGCGCAAGGACATCTACGCGCAGGTCTCCGAGAACCTCGAGGACAACGCCGCGTGGATCTGGCTGTTCACGAGCTACACCTACACCGCGACCTCCGCGACCGTCGACGGCTTCGTCCCGATGGCGAACGGCTCGCTGCAGTACCTGCGGACCACCTCCATCAAGTAGCGGATCGGAGGGGGCGCGGCCACCCCGCGCCCCCTCCCTCCCCGACGACAGGCACCCCCACACGCGCATGTTCAGACAGCTCCTCCGCAACAGCGTGCTGCGACGCATCGTCGCCGCACTCGGCACGCTCCTCGGCGTCGCCATCTTCGTCTTCCTGATGCTGCGGGCCATCCCCGGCGATCAGATCAGCTCGGGCCTCGGCACGGAGGCGGCCGCCCTCACGCCGTCGCAACGCGCAGCCCTCGAGGCCTACTACGGCCTCGACCAGCCGCTCTTCGTGCAGTTCTTCTCCTGGCTGGGCAACATCTTCACCGGCAACCTCGGCTTCTCCTCTCGAGCACAGACCAGCGTCCTCGATCTCACCGCCGCCGCTCTTCCCGTCACCTTCGAGCTCGCGATCTTCTCGATCGTGATCGCCCTGGCCATCGGCATCCCCCTCGGAATGCTCTCCGCCTCGAAGCCCGACTCGTTCCGCGACGGCGTCGGACAGGTCGTCGGCCTCGCCGGTCTCTCGATCCCCGCGTTCCTGCTCGGGACGGCGCTCCTGGCGATCCTCGCCTCCTCGTTCGGCTTCAACCCGAACGGTCAGGCCTACGCCACGCTGTTCGAGGACCCGCTGCTGAACCTCCAGCAGATGCTGCTGCCCTCGATCGTGCTCGGCTTCGGCATCGCCGCGCCGATCATGCGCACGACCCGCACCGCGGTGCTCGAGATCCGCGCCAACGACTTCATCCGCACGGCCAGGGCGAAGGGCGTCCCGCCGCGGCGGCTGCAGGTGCATCACGTGCTCGGCAACGCCCTGGTTCCCATCGTCACGATGACCGGCCTGCAGTTCGGCTACCTCCTCGGCGGCGCCGTGGTGGTGGAGCAGATCTTCTCGCTCCCCGGCATCGGGCGACAGGTGCTCCTCGGCATCCAGCAGAAGGAATACGCACTCGTGCAGAGCACCGTCCTCGTGATCGCGCTCGCCTTCGTCATCGTCAACCTGCTCACCGACCTGCTCTACCGGGTCATCGATCCTCGGGTGCGTGCCGCATGACCGACATCTCTCAGACTCCGACCCTCGCCCCCGGCGGCGGGCGCAGCATGGAGCGCGTGCGTCTCCTGCTGCGCAGTCGCAGTGGACTCACGGGCCTCATCATCGTCGTCCTGCTCGCGGTGCTGAGCCTCGTCTCGGCGTTCGGGCTGCTGCCGTTCGACCCGCTCGCGCAGGATCCGCCGTCCCGCCTGCAGCCGCCGTCCGCCGTGCACTGGTTCGGCACCGATCAGTTCGGTCGCGACGTATTCTCCCGCGTGGCCGCCGGTGTCGCCAACTCGGCGCTGATCTCGGTGGTCGCGGTGGCCTTCGCCACCGTCGTCGGAACCGTGTGCGGACTCATCGCCGGCTTCTACCGCGGCATCTCCGACGGCGCGATCACGGCGGTGACCAACGTGCTGTTCGCGTTCCCGCCGCTGCTGCTGGCCCTGTCGCTCGCGTCGGTGTTCGACCGCAACTGGTTCACCATCGCCGTGGCCATCGCGATCGTGTACGTGCCGATCTTCATCCGCGTCACCCGAGGGCCCGTGCTGTCGCTGCGCGAGGTCGAGTACGTCAAGGCTGCCAAGAGCACGGGTCAGAGTCGCATGGCGACCATGTTCCGGCACGTGCTGCCGAACATCACGTCGATCATCATCGTGCAGGTCACGCTCTCCCTGTCGTGGGCCGTGCTCACCGAGGCCTCGCTGAGCTTCCTCGGTCTCGGCACACCGCCGCCGGCACCCTCGCTCGGCTCGATGATCTTCGAGGCGCGCACGCTCGTGGCGATCGCGCCGTGGACGATGATCGCGCCCGGTGTGATCGTGGTGCTCCTCGTCGTCGGCCTGAACCTGCTCGGTGACGGGCTGCGCGACAGTCTCGACCCCCGGAACAGAGGAAAGCGATGACCCGGGAGGATCTCGGCGGACTGGCCACGGAAGCCAGCGATCCGCGCTATGCGGAACTCGACCTGATGAGCGTGGCGGAACTCGCGCAGACCATGAACGAGGCGGACGCCACAGTGCCCGCCGCAGTGCAGCGCGCCCTGCCGCAGATCGTGCCCGCCATCGAGGAGACGGCCGCTCGCATGGCGCAGGGTGGCCGCCTGGTCTACGTCGGCGCGGGAACCCCCGGACGCATCGGTGTGCTCGACGCCTCGGAGTGCCCGCCCACGTTCAGCACTGCGCCGGAGCTCGTCTTCGCGATCATGGCCGGGGGCCCCGGCGCTATCGTGAACCCCGTCGAGGGTGCGGAGGATGACGCGGACGCGGGCGCTGCAGCGATCGACGCGGCCGGCATCGGTCCGCTCGACACCGTGATCGGCATCGCCTCCAGCGGACGCACGCCCTATGTGATCGCGGCCGTCCGCCGTGCGCGCGAGCTCGGAGCGCTCAGCATCGGTCTCTCGTGCAACGTCGGCACCGCGCTCAGTGCCACGGCGGAGCACGGGATCGAGGTCGAGGTCGGCCCCGAGGTGCTCTCCGGTTCGACCCGGCTCAAGTCGGGCACGGCCCAGAAGCTCGTGCTCAACATGTTCTCGACCATCTCGATGGTGCGAAACGGCAAGGCGTACGGCAACCTGATGGTGGATGTGAAGGCCACCAATCACAAGCTGCGTGAGCGGGCCATCCGGATGGTGCAGACCATCGCGGCGGTCGACCGGGACGCGGCGCTGGCCGCTCTGGAATCGGCCGCCTACGACGTGAAGCTCGCGTCGATCATGATCCGCCGCGGGGAGGATCTCGCGGCGGCGACCGCACGACTGCATGCCGCCGACGGCCGGCTGCGCACCGCACTGGAGGAGAACTGATGCGCGTCCTCGGACTGATCTCCGGCACCTCGCACGACGGGATCGATGCCGCCGTCGTCGACTTCACGACCAGTGGCGGTTTCACCGCGCACGGCGTAGACCTGCGCGGCACGGTGCTCGCGGCGACCAGTGTGCCTTACGCCCCCGAACTGCGGTCACGGCTGATCGCGGCGCTGCCACCGGCGCAGACGACGCTCGCCGAGGTCGCGGAGCTCGACACGCTCATCGGTCAGGCGTTCGCCGACGTCGCGGCCGACATCGCCGCAGAAGTGGGCGGCATCGACGCGGTCTGCTCGCACGGACAGACCGTGTACCACTGGGTCGACGGCGCGCACGCGCGGGGCACCCTGCAGATCGGGCAGCCCGCCTGGATCGCGGAGAAGGTGGGTGCCCCCGTGGTCTCCGACATCCGCATCCGCGACATCACGGTCGGTGGCCACGGTGCGCCGCTGGTGTCGTTCCTCGATGAGCTGCTGCTGCGCTCACGCGCCGGGGTGTCCGCCGCCCTGAACCTGGGCGGCATCTCGAACATGACGGTGGTGCGGCAGGACGGCCTGGTCGCCTACGACATCGGCCCCGCGAACGCACTCGTCGACGCGGTCATCGTGGAGCACGACCTCAACCCGCTCGGCTACGACGACGACGCCGCGATCGCCCGCACCGGACAGGTCGACGAGACGCTGCTGGCCGCTCTGCTCGAAGACCCCTACTACGCGCTCACCCCGCCCAAGAGCACAGGCAAGGAGCACTTCCACCTCGGCTACGTGCACGAGCACCTCGCCGCGCAGGGGCGCGAGATCGCGGTGGCGGATGTCGTGCGGACACTGACCGAACTCACCGTCCGCACGGTCGCACGCGACGTGGAGGCCGCGGGCATCGGGTTCCTCGCCGTGTCGGGCGGCGGCTGCCGCAATCCGCTGATCCTCGACGGACTGCGCGCCGCCCTGCCCGCGACCGAGGTCGTGCTGGCCGACGAGCTGGGGGCTGCGGCCGACAGCAAGGAGGCGCTCCTCCTCGCCCTGATCGGCTGGTCCACGATGCACGGCGTCCCCGCGATCGTCCCGGGCGGCACCGGTGCTCGCGAGCCGCGCATCCTGGGCACGATCACCCCGGGCGACGGTCCGCTGCAGATGCCGGAACCCGTCGCCGCCATCGACTCCCTCGTGCTCACGGAGGCCGCGACATCGTGACCCTCCAGGTGCGCCCCGCCACCCCGGACGACCTGTCCGGGGTGCTCGAGGTGTTCCTCGCCTGCTGGCGGGAGAGCTACCGCGGCGTCCTCCCCGATGCGGCGATCGACGCCATGACCGACGCGCGCGCGGAGACGCTGTGGCGGCGGGTGCTCTCCGACCCGGTGGGCATCGTGCTCGTGGCCGAGCGGGACGGCGGGATCGTCGGGATCACCCGGTACGCGGCGACGTCGAACACCGACGGGCGGATCGACGGGGCCGTGCACTCCCTGTACGTGTCGCCCCGTGCCCACGGCGGCGGCATCGGTGGAGCGTTGCTGACCCGGGCGACGGCAGAGCTGCGGGAGGCCGGGGCCGAAGCCGCGACACTGTGGGTGTTCGCAGCGAATGCGCCGTCGATCGGTTTCTACGAGGCGAAGGGCTGGCATCCGGATGGGGCCACCCGCACGCAGCCGGAGTTCGGCGAGCCCGAGCAGCGCATGCGCAAGGAGTGGACATGAGCGCCGTGGTGCGTCTGCGCGTGCTCCGGGTGTCGTCACCGCTGGTGCGCCCCTTCATCACCGCCGTGCGGCAGACGGACCGTCTCGACGTCGTGCTGGTCGAGGCGACCGATGCGGAGGGGCGCCGAGGATACGGGGAAGCCGCCACGAGCTGGCGCGTCACGGGGGAGAGTCCGCAGAGCGTCGCCGCCGCGGTCGCAGGTCCGCTCGCCGACGCCGTGCTCGGTCGCGATGCCGGCGACGCCGGGCTCCCGGGGGACATCGCGCGGTCGATCTGGGGCAATGCGGCCGCCCGCAGCGCTGTCGAGTGCGCGGTCGCCGATCTCGCCGCCCAGCAGCGGAAGGTCTCGCTCGTGGCCGAGCTGTCTCGCGCGCACGCGGTGCACAACTCCTCAAGAACGTCGCACGTCCGCACCGACATGACCCTGTCCGTGGGAGAGCCGGAGGCGGTGGCGACGCTTTCTGAGGAGTACGTCACCGCAGGCTTCGGCTGCCTCAAGCTCAAGGCCTCGGCCGCGCACGACATCGTGGCCGCACTGCGGGCCGTCCGCGCGGCTGTCGGGCCCGACATCACCCTGCGCATCGACGCGAACCAGGCCTGGGACGCCGAGACCGCGATCCGCGTGATCCGTACCGCCGAGGACGCGGATCTCGGGCTCGAACTCGTCGAGCAGCCGGTCGCCGCCCATGATCTCGTCGCGCTCGCCGCGGTGACGGCGGCCGTCGACACCCCGATCATGGCCGACGAGTCGGTACGGACGGCCGAGGACGTGCGCGTGATCGCCGATCGGGGAGCCGCCGCCCTCGTGAACATCAAGCTCGCCAAGACGGGCGGTCCGGCCGAGGCGCTCGCTGCCGCGGAGGCCGCACGAGAGGCGGGTCTGGGGGTCGTGATCGGCTGCATGATGGAGTCCCACGTCGGAGTGAGTGCCGCAGCCCACCTCGCAGCGGCCGTCGCCCCCGATGTCGTGCACGACCTGGACGCGGCGTCCTGGCTGCGTCGCTCGCCCGTGGTGGGCGGGGTCGCCCCGTCCGGTGAGGTGCTGACGCTCGGGGCGGGCACGGGACTGGGCATCCTCGGGCTCGCATCCGACGCGCAGACCAACATCCTCCTCGACCGCGACCTCGACCTCGATCGCGACCTCGGCCGCGGTACGGAGGTGCGCGTATGACCGCCGCCGCAGCCGTCGCCACCGTCCTCGGGATGGAGGCCGCCCCGCGCGGAGTCGTCGCGGGCGTCGTGACCGATGCGGGACGTGATGTCACGGCCGGCGGCCTGGCCGACCTCGCCGGAACCCCGATGACCACCGAGACCGCGTTCGATATCGCCTCGGTCTCGAAGGTCGCGGCGACGACGACAGCGATCCTCAGACTGGTCAGCCGGGGCGACCTGCGCTTCGATGATCCGGTCGACCGCTTCGTCTCCGGGACCGCGTGCGCTCCGGGAACGACCGTGCGCCACCTCCTGCAGCACCGTACGGGCCTGTGGGAGTGGCAGCCTCTCTACCTCGACCGAGCGCACGCCGGCGACCCCGCCGCCGCGGCAGATGCGATCCCGCTGCGATACGCCCTCGACGACGCCCGCCACTACTCCGACCTCGGCTTCATGCTCCTGGGCCGCATCGTCGCGGCGGTCACCGGGTTGCCTCTGGACGCCGCCGTCCGCGAGCTCGTCACCGCGCCCCTCGGCCTGGATCGCACGGCATACGGACCCGTCGGCCAGCCCGTCGCCTCGTCCGCGATCGGTGACGTCGCCGAACGCCGCATGGTCGCCACGGGGGAGCCCTACCCGATCCTCACGGCGGCGCGGGACTTCACCTGGCGCGAGGAGGAGATCACCGGCGTCGTGAACGACGGCAACTGCTTCCATGCTCTCGGTGGCGTCTCCGGCCACGCGGGGCTGTTCAGCACCGCGACCGACCTGCTGACCTTGGGGGCGGCGCTCGCCGCACCCGAGCGCCATCCCGCGCTGTGGGGCCCGGACGACGTCGCCGAGCTCTTCCGCGACGGACCGGACGCCGGACAGGCGCTGGGGTGGCGCAGCGACACGGTCGCCGTCGCCGGCCGGCCGACCCGCGTGCTCTGGCACCCCGGCTTCACGGGCTGTGCCCTCGGGATCGTCCCGAACACCGGCACCGCCGCGGTGCTGCTGAGCACCCGCCTCTTCGCCCCCGAACCCGCACCGACCGAGGCGCTCTGGCGCACGGTGCTCCCCGCCCTCCTGGACGATAACGAAGGAACGAGAACATCATGAGCATCACCGAGCCCGTGCTGAGCATCAGCGGTCTCGCCGTCGCCTTCCGGACCGGTTCCGAGCTGGTCACCGCGATCAGCGACGTCAACATCGACATCGCCGCCGGTGAGACCGTCGCGGTCGTCGGGGAGTCGGGATCGGGCAAGTCGACCACCGCCGCGGCGGTCAACCGCCTGCTGCCGGAGAACGGCGCGATCACAGCCGGGAGCATCCGCTTCGACGGGCGCGAGCTGACCGATCTGCCCGAGAACGCGATGATCTCGCTGCGCGGCGCGGGGATCGGTCTCGTGCCGCAGGATCCGATGTCGAACCTCAACCCGCTCATGCGCGTGGGCGAGCAGATCGGCGAGGCCCTCGAGGTGCACGGTCACACGCACGGAGACGCCACGAAGGCTCGGGTCGTCGAGCTTCTGGAGATGGTGGGGATCGCGGACGCCGCGCAGCGCGCTCACCAGTACCCGCACGAGTTCTCCGGGGGTATGCGGCAGCGCGTGCTGATCGCGATGGGCCTCGCCTGCAAGCCGCGCCTGCTCATCGCCGACGAGCCCACCTCCGCTCTCGACGTGACGGTCCAGCGACGCATCCTCGACCAGCTCGACACGCTCACGGATGAGCTCGGCACCGCGGTCTTCCTGATCACCCACGACCTGGCCCTCGCCGCCGAGCGCGCCGACCGCATCGTCGTCATGTTCCGTGGCCGGGTGGTGGAGGAGGGGACGTCCGCCCAGGTTCTCGGCGCCCCGCAGCACGAGTACACCAAGCAGCTGCTCGCCGCGGCACCCAGCCTCGCGTCCCGCCGGGATGCCCTGCCGCAGCGCGAGGCCGCCACGGGCACTCCGTTCGTGGAGATCCGTGGCCTCCGCAAGGAGTTCGCGCTCCGCGCCCCCAAAGCGGGGGAACCGCAGACGTTCACCGCGGTCGACGGGGTGAGCTTCGAGATCCGGCGGGGCACCACGGTGTCGATCGTGGGGGAGTCGGGGTCCGGCAAGTCGACCACCGCGAACATGGTGCTCGGGCTCGAAGACGCCACGTCGGGATCGATCCTGTTCGACGGGCTCGACCTGACCACTCTCCGTCGCAAGGAGCTGTTCGCCCTGCGCCGCCGGGTGCAGCCCGTCTTCCAGAACCCCTACGCCTCACTCGACCCCCGCTACACCGTCGAGCAGTCGATCGCCGAGCCGCTGCGTGTCCACCGCATCGGCACGACGGCGTCCCGCAAGGCACGGGTGCTCGAGCTGCTGGAACAGGTCGCCCTCCCCGCAGCGATGGCCGAGCGTCTGCCCCACGAGCTGTCGGGCGGACAGCGTCAGCGCGTCGCGATCGCCCGCGCCCTGGCGCTCGAGCCTGAGCTCGTGGTGCTCGACGAAGCGGTGTCGGCGCTCGACGTGCTGGTGCAGGCGCAGATCCTCGATCTGCTCGCCGACCTGCAGAAGCGCCTGGGCCTGAGCTACCTGTTCATCAGCCACGATCTCGCCGTCGTGCGGATGATCTCCGACGAGGTGCACGTCATGCAGCGCGGTGTCGTGGTGGAGAGCGGCACGCCGGAGCGCATCTTCGACGACCCGCAGCATCCGTACACGCGGGAACTGCTCGCCGCGATCCCCGGGGCGTCGCTGGCGTCCTGAGCGGGAGCAGGTGTCACGCCTGTCGTCGGTTCACATGTCGGGAGGATGGGCGGATGTGGGGCGAATGCGCTTCATCCGCCCGACATCCGTGAAATCTCCCGACATCTGCTCCGGACGGCAGACGGGCGCGCAGCGGGGATGGGCGGGGACGACCGCGGGCTCAGCGCTTGCGGTCGTCGTCGTCCCAGGGGCCTTCCCACCAGCCCGCGCGGCCGTCGTCCGAGCCGCCGCGACCACGGCGGGAGCGCACGAACTGCACGATGAACACGGTCAGCGAGCTGAGCAGGATCAGGAAGACCACGAGGAACAGCAGGTCGTTCTGGTTCATGGTCGCTTCCCCTCCGCGGCATCCGCCACGATCTTGGCGATGCGGGCCGACCGGGTCTCCGGGCGCTTGGCCATCGCGATGTGCGTGAGACCGAACTTCTTCACCGACTTCGGGAACGCGTCCCAGTTCTCGCGCGCAGCGGGGACGGCATCGAGGGCGGCGGCGAACTCGTCCGGCTCGATCCCGGCCTCGGGGCCGTCGAGCACGGTCCAGGAGCCATTCGCCTTCGCCGTCTCCAGCACACGGATCCCGGCCGGGGCAAGCAGTCCCTCCGCCTCGAGTTCCGCGATCCGAGCCTTGTTCGTCGCCGCCCATCCGCTGCCGGGACGGCGAGGCGAGAACCACTGTCCGACGGCGCGCTCGTCCGTTCCCTCGCCGAACACGCGCACCGGGCCGTCGATCCATCCGAAGCAGAGCGCATGCCGCACGGCGTCCTCGTACTCGACGCCGTCGGCGGCACCCCGCACGCTCAACAGCCAGACGCCCGTGGTCCGCTCGTGGTTCTCCTGGAGCCAGGTGCGCCAGGCGACCGCATCGGCCGCCCGAATCCGCTCGCCGTCTTCCAGTGCGCCCATGGGCTACTTCTTCGTCTTCACCGTCGGGATCGTCTCGGTGATCCGCGGCAGCAGGTCGGCCACGGACTGCACGATCTCATCGGGGCGGAACGGGTACTTCTCGACCTCGGCCTGGTCGCTGATCCCGGTGAGGACCAGGACGGTGTGCAGGCCCGCCTCGATGCCGGCCACGACGTCGGTGTCCATCCGGTCGCCGATCATGCCGGTGCGCTTCGAGTGCGCGCCGATCTTGTTCAGCGCCGACCGGAACATCATCGGGTTCGGCTTGCCGACCACGTAGGGCTCCTTGCCGGTGGCCTTGGTGATGAGGGCCGCGATCGCACCGGTGGCCGGGAGTGGCCCGTCGGTGCTCGGACCCGTGGCATCCGGGTTCGTGACGATGAACCGCGCGCCGCCGATGATGAGGCGGATCGCCTTCGTGATCGCCTCGAACGAGTAGTTGCGCGTCTCGCCGACGACCACGAAGTCGGGGTTCGTCTCGGTCATGATGAAGCCGGCGTCGTGCAGGGCGGTGA
Organism: Microbacterium sp. KKR3/1; assembly: GCF_021272365.1. Taxonomy (NCBI): domain Bacteria; kingdom Bacillati; phylum Actinomycetota; class Actinomycetes; order Micrococcales; family Microbacteriaceae; genus Microbacterium; species Microbacterium sp. KKR3/1. Next base: position 58,927 of record NZ_JAJSDW010000002.1, read on the forward strand.
GGATGCCGGCCTCGCCGATCACGAACGCCGAGCCACCGGGCAGCTGCTGCTTCAGGAAGTCGGCGGTGGCGAGGGCCGAGGTCCAGATGCGCTCCTCGGGCACGTGCAGTCCGCTGATGCGGAGACGTGCCGACAGGTCGCGCGCGGTGAAGATCGAGTTGTTGGTGAGCACCAGGTACGGGATGCCTGCGCTCTCCCAGCCGGCGAGCAGTTCGGACGCCCCGGGAATGGCGTCGTTCTCATGGACGAGCACACCGTCCATGTCGGTGAGCCAGCATTCGATGTCGTCACGTTGTGCCATGTGCACAGCCTAGAGGGCGAGTGTTGCCGGCACATGTCCGTGTGGCAGAGGGGTGCCGCAACAGATCGGTTCAGGCGGTGAGCCAGATCACGTCCGCGGCGTGCGCGACCTCGGCGTCGGTGCCGTCGACAGACACACCGGCGGCGGTCACCGTGACCTCGACGCCGACCGCGATGCCGGCGGCCTCCACGGCGCGGAGCACTTCCGGATCCTGGTCGCTCACCCGCAGCACGCGTCCCGTGTGTCCCACAGCGGCATCGGCCAGCAGCACGAACGGCACCCGCTCCACGTGCCCGTCGGCATCGGGGATCGCATCGCCGTGCGGGTCGAAGCGGGGGCGCCCCAGGCGGGCGTCGATGCCTTCCAGCAGTCGGTCGCTGATGGTGTGTTCGAGCACCTCGGCCTCGTCGTGCACCTCGTCCCAGCCGTAGTCGAACTCCTGCACCAGCCAGGTCTCGACCAGCCGGTGGCGGCGCACCATCGCGAGGGCGCGGGCCGTGCCGGCCTCCGTCAGCCGCACCGCGCCGTAGGGCACGTGCGAGACGAGCCCCGCGGCGGCGAGCTTCTTGACCATCTCGGTGACCGACGAGGGGGCGATGCCGAGCTTCGCGGCGAGCACCGACGGGGTGATCGGCGCATCCTGCCACTCGGTGTGCGCGTAGACGGTCTTCAGATAGTCGTCAGCTGCGGGGGAGGCCACCCGACCAGCCTACGCGGTGCTCTCCCGCGCCCATGCAGCGAGCCCGCGGATCAACGCCCGCACTCCGACCTCGAAGGTGCGGCGCGCCGGGTCCGTGCTCAGACGGGCACGTGCGGCCTCAGCTTCGGCGAAGGTCGGGAACTGCGGCGCAAGCGCTCCGGGAGCCATGTTGTCCGCGGGGGCGAGGGCATCCAGTGCCGAGCCGATGATGAACGATTCCAGGGCGACGATGGCGTCCACGATGGTGTCGGTCGGCCAGCCGTCGTCGGCGAGCAGGCGGGCGATCTGCTCGTAGTCGGCGAACGAGCCCTCGTCGGCGTCGATCGGCGAGGTCGCCAGGATGACCATCGCTTCGGGGGCGGCGATCGCGGCGTCCCGGTAGCTGTGCGCCCAGGTCAGGAGCGCGTCTTCGACCGGAAGTTCATGCAGCACGGGGGTGGCGAGCGAGCGACTGACGCGTCCCCGCATCGCCCGGATCACGGCGTCCCGGTTCGCGAAGTGGTGGTACAGCGCCGAGGTGCGCACGCCCAGCGAGTCGGCGAGGGCGGTCATGGTGAACTGGCGCGGCGTGCGCTGGGCGCTGAGCGCGAAGGCCGCCTTCAGGATGCGCTCCTCGGTGAGTACCTGGGTGGACGGGCGGCCGACGCTGCGCGGGGATTTCGTCATCGTGCTCGATTCTGCTCGGGCGTCTGGTACTTTATTGAAACTCTTTCAATACCGAGGACTCACTACCGACGAAGGTACTGCCCATGACCGGTTTCGACGCCGACACCATTGTCACCGGCGCGCACGTGGTGACGATGGACCCGCGCCGCCCGCACGCCACCGCGTTCGCCGTGCGCGACGGTCGCTTCCTCGCCGTCGGGGATGACGCGCTGATCCGCGACCTGCGCGGTCCGCGCACGATCGTGCAGGATCTCGGTGGCGCCGCCGTGACCCCCGGGCTCATCGATTCGCACCTGCATCCGATCCAGGGGATCGAGCTGACGGCGGGCGTCGACCTGGGAGGACTGACCGCCGGGGTGGCGCTCCTCGCCGCACTTCGAGTCGAAGCCGATCGTGCGCTCGCCGAAGACGCCGACCCGTGGGTGCGCGGCTGGAACGTCGACTACGACGTGTTCCACGACCTGCCGATGACGGCAGCGGCGATCGAGGACGCGGTCCGAGGGCTCCCGGCGCTCCTGATCCTGTTCGACGGGCACACCGCCCTCGCCAGCCGCGCCGGCCTGGAGCGCGCCGGCATCACGGGTGCCCGCGAATTCGAGGACTCCTCCTGCGTGGTGGTCGATCGGGACGGGCGGCCGACAGGCGAGCTGCGGGAACTCGGTGCCTACGAACCGGTTCGCCTCCGCGCGCCCGCTCTGGACCGGGCGCAGACTCTGGCCGTGGGCCACGAGGTTCTCCGCGGGCTCCGCGACTCCGGCCTCACCGGCGGCACGATCATGGACGGCGGCTTCGCCACGCTCGAGCTCCTGGATGCGCTGGAACACGGCCCGGGGCTCCCGATCCGAATCGTGTCGGCGATCGACCATGAGCCCGGGTTCGATGACGAGCGGACGGCCGTGAACCTCGGCATGCGCGACCGCCGCGGCGATCGCTGGCGTGGCGGTGTCGTCAAGCTGTACGCCGACGGCGTCGTCGAGACCGGCACCGCCTGGCTGTACGAACCCGACACGACGGGCGCGGGACGGGAACCGTTCTGGAAGGACACCGCCGCGTACGCGCGCACCGTGCGACGATACGCGGAAGCCGGGTTCCAGGTGGCCACGCACGCGATCGGAGACCGCGCCATCGGAGAGGTCGTCGACGCGTACCTCGATGCGGGAGTGCGCAGTGCCGGCGGAGCCCCGCACCGCATCGAGCACCTCGAGACGACGACCGACCGCGACGTCGCGCGCATCGCCGCTGCGGGTATCACCGCCTCGATGCAGCCCCTGCACATGCAGTGGCGCAAGGCCGACGGCTCGGACGACTGGTCGCGCAAGCTGGGGCCGGAACGCGCCTCCCGCGCCTGGCGCGTCCGGGACTACTGGGAAGCGGGGGCGCCGCTCGCCCTCGGTTCGGACTGGCCGATCGCCCAGAACGACGCCCGCATCGGCCTCGCCTGGTCGATGCTGCGCCGACGTCCCGGTGACCCCGACTCGCCGGTGTTCGAGCCCGACCAGGTGCTCACTCCCTACCAGGCGCTGCACGGCTACACCGTCGGCGCCGCCCTGGCTCAGGGAGATGCCGACCTCGGCCGCATCGCTCCCGGGTTCCGGGCCGACTACGCCGTGTGGGCGGAGAACCCGCTGCACGTCTCTCCGGACGACCTCCCCGACCTGCCCGTGCAGGGGACGATCGTCGGCGGCACCGAGTCCTGACCCCCGGCTCGACCTCACTCCTCCTCCTTCGCATCCCCTTCACACTGAGGTGACTTCCATGCCAGAATTCGGCGCTCTCGCGCTCCTCCCCATCGCGGTGATCCTCGTCATCGCGGTCGCCACCCGGCGCACTCTCTTCGCTCTGCTCTGCGGCACCGTCGCCGGGGCTCTGATCCTCGGCGGCTGGGGCGGCTTCGACGTCTGGGTCGAGTACACCGGCAAGGCGCTGTCCAACGCCACCGCCCAGTGGCTCCTGCTCATCGTCGCGCTGTTCGGCATCCTCATGATGCTGTTCGAGAAGTCCGGCATCGTGACGGACTTCGCCCGGTGGGTGGAGCGGTTCGTCACCTCGCGCCGCAAGTCGACCGTGCTGACCTTCCTGCTCTCGATCGTGCTGTTCGTCGACGACTACTTGAACGTGCTCACCACCGGCACCTCGATGAAGCCGGTCACCGATCGATACCGGGTGCCACGCACGCAGCTCGGCGCGATCATGAAGATGACCGCCGCTCCGATCGCCGTGCTCGTCCCGGTGTCGACCTGGGCGCTGTTCTTCTCCGGACTCTTCGAGGCGCAGGGGATCACGGTGGGCGGCACAGGGTTCGGCGCCTACCTGCAGGCGATCCCGTTCATCTTCTTCGGCTGGGCCGCCCTGGCCGTGGCTCTCCTCATGAGCGCCGGCTGGCTGCCGAAGCTCGGTGCGATCAAGCGTGATGCGTTGCGTGCCGACCGGGACGGCGATGTCTTCCCGCTCGGAACCACTGACGATGAGCGGCGGGCCGAGGGCACCGCTCTCCTCGCGGAGCTCAAGGCCGACGACCCCGACGGCTCCACGGCGCAGCGCGTGGCCACCGCGCTCGCGACCTCGACCGACACCGAACGCAAGCCGCAGCCCTGGGGCTTCCTGATCGCGATGGCCGTGCTGGTCGGTGTGACGATCGCCACCGATGCGAATGTCGTGGCCGGTACCGCCGCGGCTCTCGCGGTCACTCTGGTCATCGTGCTCGTGCAGCGCCGGCTCAGCATCCGCGGGGTGCTGGACGCGGCGCTCGAGGGCATCGAGAGCATGCTGTTCGTCATGATCCTCACGGTCCTCGCGTTCATGGTGCAGGAGATGAACATCGCCTTGCAGCTCGCGGAGTTCGTGATCCAGGTCACCGAGCCCGTGCTCACCCCGGCGCTGCTGCCGGCGATCGTCTTCGCGGTGTGCGGCATCTACGCGTACGCCACCGGATCGTTCTGGGACCTGGCCGCCGTGATCACCCCGGTCGTGCTACCGCTGGCGCTCGCGCTCGGCGCCGATCCGATCCTCGCGGGTGCCGCCGTGTTCTCCGGCGCCGCGCTCGGCAGCACCACCTGCCTCTATGGGGACGGCATCATCCTCGCGTCGAGGTCCATCGGCATCAAGCCGCTCAACCTGATGATCGCGATCCTCCCGTACGCGGGGATCGCCGCCGGTGTGTCGTTCGTGCTCTACCTGGTCACGGGCTTCGTGACGGCCTAGCAGCGGGACCCAGCGACGGGGGTCAGCCCAGGGTGCTCAGGAAGATGAACGCCGCCTGACCCGCGAAGAACAGGACGAGGAATCCGAGGAGGGCGGCGGCCAGCGAGAGCCGGCCGTCGAACCCCTCGACCTCGTCGATGCCGACCTTGCGGGCACGGAACGCCAGCACGAGGGTGGCCACGCCGAGGGCCAGCTGCACCCAGGGGCTGGCGGGCCCGATGACCTTCGGGAAGGCGATCAGCAGCCCACCGATGACGCCGGTCGCGAAGCCGGTCCAGGTGAGGATGCGGACGGTGCGGCGAGCGCTCTCGGCAGACATGCCTCCGAGCCTATCCGGGCTCAGGCTCCCGTCAGCACCAGCCAGAGCAGGGCGCCGTTCAGTGCGATCAGCAGCACCGAGGCCACGATGCCGGCTGCTGTCGTCCACCGTCGATTGACCCAGGCGCCGAGGGTCCGTCGCTGTGCCGTGAGCACGACCAGCGGAATCAGGGCGAACGGGATCCCGAAGGAAAGCACCACCTGACTGAGCACGAGGGCGAGCGTCGGATCGAAACCGATCCCGAGGATCACGAGAGCGGGGATCAGCGTCACCAGCCGCCGTGCGAGCAGGGGGATGCGCACGTGCAGCAGGCCGTGCATGATCTCGGCTCCCGCGTAGGCGCCGACCGACGTCGAGGCGAGACCGGAAGCGAGCAGGCCGACCGCGAAGAACGTGGCCACGACCGGTCCGAGGCCGGCGGCGAGGGCGGCGTGCGCCCCCTCGAGCGAGTCGGTGCCTTCGACTCCCGCCAGGTTCGCGGCGGCGAGCAGGAGGATGCAGAGGTTGACCGAACCTGCGATCACCATCGCGACCGATACATCCCAGCGGGTGGCGGTGAGGAGCCGACGGATGCGCGAGCTCTCGGTGCGCACGGCTTCGTCGCCGGCGTGCGCGGTCGTTGCGCCGAAACGGTCGCGGGCGAGGGAGGAGTGTGCGTAGATCGCGTGCGGCATGATCGTCGCCCCGAGGATCGAGGCTGCCAGCAGCACCGATCCGGTGTCCTCGAAGCGCGGCACCATGCCGCCCAGGATCCCTGCCGGATCCGGCGGAGCCACGAACACACCGGCGACGAAGCCGATCGTGATGATGGCCATCAGTCCGATGATCACGAACTCGAACGGACGTGCGCCGCGACGGTTCTGCACCGTGAGGAGGATCATCGAGACGGCGCCCGTGATCAGGCCGCCGAGCAGCAGGGGGACGTCGAAGAGCAGGTTCAGGGCGACCGCCCCGCCGATGATCTCCGCGAGATCGGTGGCCATCGCGACGAGTTCGGCCTGCACCCAGTACGCCCGGCGTGCCCAGGGGCGGCGCAGGCGGGTGCCCAGCACCTCGGGAAGGCTCTGCCCCGTGACGACACCCAGTTTCGCGGAGAGGTACTGGATGAGCCAGGCCATGACGTTGCCGGCGACGACGACCCAGACCAACAGGTAGCCGTACTGGGCGCCCGCGGTCATGTTGCTCGCGACGTTTCCCGGGTCGAGGTAGGCGACCCCGGCGACCAGGGCGGGTCCGAGCAGCCACAGCCCGCGGGGCGCGGTCGCCGGGGTCAGATCCTTCGTGGTTCCCGGAAGCACAGAATTTTTAGGCACACCGAAACCGTAGCGTATTTTTCGGTCCACCTAAAAGTCCTCGGTGCCGGCTCCGCGGAGGCGGCGATAGCCTGGCGGGATGGATGATGCCTCGGCGGACCGCGCGACACCGGACCCTTCGGCGGCTGCGGCGACGGGCTCCATCGGCCAACCCGGCTACGGCGTCGGACCCTGGCCGGGCGGTGCGGAGGCCTGGCCCGAGGGGGAGCAGTACGACCCTCTCCTCTTGGCCGAGGGCGACACCCGCAACGTGATCGACCGCTACCGCTACTGGCGGATGGAGGCGATCGTGGCCGACCTCGACACCCAGCGGCATCCGTTCCACGTCGCCATCGAGAACTGGCAGCACGACATGAACATCGGGTCGATCGTGCGCAGCGCCAACGCCTTCCTCGCCGACACCGTGCACATCATCGGTCGCCGACGGTGGAACAAGCGCGGGGCGATGGTGACCGATCGCTACCAGCACGTCGTGCACCACGAAGACGTCGAGACCTTCGCGGCGTGGGCTGCGGCCGAAGGGCTTCCGATCATCGCGGTCGACAACGTCGACGGTGCCGTCCCCGTCGACAAGGCAGATCTCCCGCTCCGTTGCGTCCTGCTCTTCGGTCAGGAGGGGCCCGGATTGTCCAGCGAAGCGCTCGCCGCGGCCTCCGCGCACATCGAGATCACCCAGTACGGCTCGACGCGCTCGATCAACGCCAGCGCTGCGGCGGCCGTGATCATGTACGAGTGGTGCCGCCGTTACGCCGGCTGAGCCGTCGCGATGACGACCGTCGAGCAGTCGTCAGCCGCGGTCGATGCCGAAGATGTGGCGATAGATCGCGCTGACGTCCCGGTCGAGGTGATCGATGCGCTCGTGGATGGCCCGGATCTCGGTGCGCACGCCGCTGAACTCGCTGCCCGACTCGGTGCGCACGCTGGCGAACTCGTTCCTGAACTCGGTCCGTACGCTGGCGAACTCGTTCCTGAACTCGGTCCGTACGCTGGCGAACTCGTTTCTGAACTCGGTCCGCACGCTGGCGAACTCGTTCTTCAGCTCGGTGCGCACGCCGTCGAAGCCGTTCTGCATCGTTCGCAGGAACATCGTCGACATGAGTGTGAGCGTTCCGAACATGGCTGCGGCGAAGACACCGATCAGTGTCCAGACCTGTGGTTCCGTCATCCCCAGCATCCCCTCATTGTTCCTCGATGATTGTCGAGGCGCCAGGGAACGGAGGCCTAGTATTCCGGGGAACTCAGCGATTGTGGAGAAGTCGTTCTCGCGGAAGTCTGTGCAGTCAGCTCGGGCGCGGAACCGGCACCCGGGATCATGCCGACGCGGTGAGCCAGCGTCCTGAGCGCACGCGCCAGCCGAGGGTGCCGAGCCGGGCGAGCAGATAGACGCCGAAGAAAGCCACGGCCAGCCAGACGAGGCCTGCGGATCCGTCGACGCCGACCGCGGAGATGATCCACAGTGCCGGCAGGAACGGCACGAGGTTCACGCCGCCGGCGATCGCGAGGTACCGCGCATCGTTCGCGCCCATGAGCACCCCGTCGAGCACGAAGACGACACCGGCGATGGGCTGGGCGACGGCGAGCACGAGCAGCGCAGGCTGCACGAGAGCGGCGACCTCGGCGTCGCCGGTGAACACGATGCCGAGCACCCCGGAGAGGGCGGCGATCAGCCCGCCGACGATCACGCCGAACCACGCACCCCACGCCACCGTCCGTGCCAGCACCCGGTGCACCTGTCGCTCGTCGCCGGCACCGAGTTCCTTGCCGATCAACGCCTGCGCGGCGATCGCGAGTGCGTCGAGAGCGAAGGCCGCAGCCGAGAAGATCGTGAACACGATCTGCCACCCGGCCAGTTCATCGGTCCCGATCCCGGTCGCGATCCCCACCGTCGCGAGCAGCGCGACACGCAGGCTCACGGTGCGCAGGAACAACCAGCCGCCCGACGTGGCCGTGTTGCGGATGCCGGCGCGCTGCGCGCGGAGCGAGGCGCTGTGGCGCGTGGCCAGGTGGCGGACCACCAGGGCGTAGGCGGCCACCATCCCCCACTGCGCGGTCACGGTTCCGGCGGCCGAGCCCGCGATGCCCCAGCCGAGTCCGTAGATGAACAGCCAGTTCAGCAGGGCGTTCGCGCCGAAGCCGAGCCCTGCGATCCAGAGCGGCGTCATGGTGTCCTGCATGCCCCGGAGCAACCCGGTCGCCGCGAACACGATCAGCATCGCGGGGAGACCCCACATCGAGATCACGAGGTATTCGTTGGCCTGTGCGGCGACGGCCTCGCTCGCGCCGAAGAGCGATACGAGCCAGGGCGAGGAGACGGCGCCGATCACCGCGAGGACGGCTCCCAGTCCGAGGGCGAGCCACATCCCGTTGATGCCGACCGACACGGCCTGACCCGGCTGACCTGCGCCGAAGCGACGCGCCACCGCCGGCGTGGTCGAGTAGGCCAGGAAGACCATGAGTCCGACGATGGTCTGCAGCACGGCTGCGGCGATGCCGAGCCCGGCGAGCGGAGTCGTGCCGAGATGTCCGACCAGCGCGGCATCGACGATCAGGAAGGCCGGCTCCGCGACCAGCGCGCCGAGAGCAGGAACGGCCAGGCGCAGGATCTCTCGGTTGAGGGAGGTGCGCGCGGTCATCCTCCGAGCCTATGACCTGGCACGGACCTCGTCCGCCCGACTCAGGCGCCCGCGGGCAAGCGGATGTCGAACCGCGACCCGCCGTCGGCGTTGTGCGCGCTGATCACCCCGTTGTGCGCCTCGACGATGCCCCGCGCGATCGCGAGCCCGAGACCGGCACCGCTCGTGCCGTGGACGCTCGTTCCGGGCGTTCGCGCGTCGGTGCCCCGCCACCCCGGTTCGAAGACGCTCGTCAGGTTCTCGTGGGCGATGCCCGAGCCGGTGTCCTGGACCGAGAGCACCATCGCGTCGTCCTCGCGGCTGGTCCTGATGCGGATCGTCCCTCCGGCCGGTGTGTGCTCGATCGCGTTGGCGAGCAGATTGGTCATCACGCGGGCGAGCTCGCGCGCGTCACCGACGACGGTGTGATCCGGGCTGGTCAGCTCGACGAGCGCCACGTCCTTCGCCCGGGCGACCGGCGCGAGTTCGGCGACCGCGTCGCTGACCAGATCGTGCAGGGACATCGGTTCGAGACGGAGGGTCAAGGTGCCGGACGAGATCTTCGAGACCTCGAACAGGTTGTCGACGAGGTCGCTCATGTGGTCGACCTGGCGGCGCATCTGACGATGGAAGCGGGCAGGGTCCTCGGCCAAGCCGTCATCCAGTGCTTCCGTCATCGCCCGCAGCCCGGCGAGAGGACTGCGCAGGTCGTGCGAGATCCACGCGATCAACTCGCGCCGGGAGCGATCGAGGAGCTGCACCTCCTCGCGTGCCGCCGCGAGTCGTTCGCTGGTCGACACGAGTTCGGCAGCCACGCGGGCGAACTCCGTGTTCACGGGGAGGGCGCCGGTGTCCTCGAGCAGTTCGCCCTCACCAACCGAATGTGTGAGCCTCTGCAGCGAGCGGGCATCGCGGACGAGCCGGGCCGCGAGCAGCACGGCGACGGCGACCGCGACGACGGCGGAGATGGCGGTCACCACGACCACGACGAGAAGGTCGTGGGGAGAGATGTACATCGCCTCGGCGACCGCGAGCACCCCGGCGGCGAAGGACAGCACCACAGCGAGGATCACGATGCACAGTTGCAGCATCAGTGAGCGCCGGCGCAGCAGCCACAGCGCGAGCAGGCCGGCCCCTCCGACGAGGAGAGCCCATCCGAGAGCGATGGCCGCGATCGTGACGACATCGGCGAACGGCATCAGCGGTCCTCCCATTCGAGGCGGTACCCCACGCCCCACACCGTCACGAGCACCGTGGGGGAACCGGGGTCGTCTTCGATCTTCTCCCGAAGCCGCCGGGTGGTGACCGTGACCGTCGAGAGGTCTCCGATCTCCCATCCCCAGACCCGACGCAGCAGCGTGGGCCGATCGAACGTCTGCCGCGGGTGCTTGAGGAAGAACGCGAACAGTTCGAACTCGCGCACCGACAGCTCGAGCGGCACGCCGTCCCGGGTGACGATCCTGGCCGAGGGATCGAGGTGGAAGGGGCCGAGGTCGAACGGAGCCTCCCGCGCGAATTCGGGAAGGCTCCGGCGCAGCACCGAGTTCACGCGGAGGACCAGTTCCCGGGGGGAGAAGGGCTTGACCACGTAGTCATCGGCACCGGCTTCCAGACCGTCGATGCGGTCCTCCTCCGAACCGAGGGCCGTGAGCATGATGATCGGGACGTCCGAGGCGGCCCGGATCCGTCGGCACACCTCGGCGCCGTCGATTCCAGGGAGCATCCGGTCGAGCACGATCAGGTCGGGAGCGCTCGCCGCGGCCGATGCCAGACCGGTGAAGCTGTCGGTGGCGTGATCGACGAGGTACCCCGCGGCGCGCAGATACGCCTGGACGACCTCGCTCACCGTCGCATCGTCCTCGATCACGAGCACCCGGCGGTCGGCGAGTTCCGCGAGGTGCGGAGGCGGAACGGACGGCGCGGACATGCTCTCATCGTAGGTTCGGAGGTCCTCCCCGTCACCCGCTCGGAGGGCAACCTTCCTCGGTTCGTAAGAGTTGACGGATGTCGCCGGGGGACATCTTCTCTAGCGTCGCGATATGGCCTTTCCCACCGACGTCGTCTTCCCCTGTCTGAATGAGGCGGAGGCGCTGCCCGGGGTGCTGGCTGCCCTTCCCTCCGGTGCGCGGGCGATCGTCGTCGACAACGGCTCCACCGACGGGTCGGCGGAGATCGCGCGTCGTCTCGGAGCGCTGGTGATCCAGGAGCCACGGCGCGGGTACGGCTCCGCTGTGCATGCCGGACTGCGTGCGGCCACAGCACCCGTCGTCGCCTTCTGCGACGCCGACGGATCGTTCGACCTGACCGAGCTCGATCGGCTCGCGGGCCCCGTGCATCGAGGCGAGAGCGACCTCATGTTCGGGCGTCGCCGGGTCGGTGGACGAGGGGCGTGGCCGATCCATGCGCGATTCGCGAACACGGTGCTGCTGTCGATGGTGCGTCGGCGCACCGGGCTCTCGATGCACGATCTCGGTCCGTTCCGGGCCGGGCGTCGCGAGATGCTCCTCGACCTCGGGATGGAGGATCGACGCAGCGGCTATCCCCTCGAACTCCTGCTGCGTGCCTGGCGGAAGGGGCTGCGCATCGGCGAGACCGATGTCTCCTACCGCCCGCGGACCGGCCGGTCGAAGGTCACCGGAACGGTCCGGGGCACCCTGATCGCGGTGTCGGATATGCACCGGACGTTGAGGAGGCTCGCATGAACGCCGAGACGACGATCATCGTGATGGCGAAGGAGTGTCTGCCGGGAAAGGTCAAGACCCGGCTGCATCCGCCCTTCACGCTGGAGGAGGCGGCGGACATCGCACAGGCGAGCCTCGCCGACACCCTCGACGCGGTGGGGGTGACCGGGCTCCCGGTCGTCGTCTGCGCGCAGGGAGACGTATCCGTTCCCGCGGGCTTCCGGGTCATCCCCCAGGTCTCGGGCGGGCTGGACGAGCGGATCGGCGCAGCGCTGGACTCCGTTCCCGGGAGGGTGCTCCTGGTCGGCATGGACACCCCTCAGCTGGATCCGATGCTGCTGCGCGCACTCGCCGATGACTGGCCGGAAGACGTCGACGCCTGGATCGGACCGGCGACCGACGGAGGCTTCTGGCTCCTCGGGATCGATGATCTTCGCCCCGGACGGTTGGGTTCGTGCTCTCGAGGGGACCTCGTCCGCGGTGTGCCGATGTCGGTGTCGGACACCGGGGCGCATCAGCGCCGACGTCTGGTGCGGATGTGGCTCCGCGTGCGCGACGCCCCTCCTCTTACGGACATCGACGATCTCGCCTCGCTACGGGAGGTCGCGGCCGTTCTGTCTCCGCAGGGGCATGTCGCCGGCCTGCTTCCCCGCTTCTCGGGTGTCCTCGAGGCCACGGCTGCCGTCGGCCGCGCGGGCGAAGGGAACGGGCGAGGATGAGCAACGCGACCGCCGCGCACTTCGGGGCCGGAGGCGATGCACCCTACGACTTCGCCCTGCGCAACGGGGGAGGGATGCTGCGCCTGATCGAGCTCGGGGAGGGAACCGAGCATCGGGTCGAGGTCGGTCGCTTCCTCGCCGCTGCGGACGCTGCCGACGACTCGGTGATCGCCCGGATCCGAGGGCCCGTGCTCGATGTCGGATGCGGGCCGGGGCGGATACTCCACGCCGCGATCGTGGCCGGACACCTCGGGCTGGGGGTCGATGTCGCGATGTCCGCCGTCGAGCACGCCAGGCAGCAGGGCCTGCCCGCGCTGCAGCGTTCCGTGTTCGATCCGCTGCCGCAGGAGGGCTCCTGGGGCACGCTGCTGCTCCTGGACGGGAACATCGGCATCGGGGGCGAGCCGGACGCACTGCTTGCCCGGTGCGGGCAGATCGTCGGTCCGGGGGGACGTGTGATCGTCGAAGTCGATCCGCACCCGGCGCGGGACCGGGGGTATCAGGCGACCGTCGTCGACATCGACGGCCGATCGAGCTCGCCCTTCCCGTGGTACGAGATCGGAGCGACGGCACTCCGCGATCGGGTGCACGGGACGGGGTTGCAGATCATCGAGACATGGACGCTGTCGGGGCGGGCGTTCGTGAGCCTCACCCGTCTGCCGGATCCATGTCGCGAGTGACGGCCGGTCCGCGGGGTGCCGTTGTCGCGGTCCGAGGCCGCAGGCGATGGCGCACGGCGCTGACGACGGTCAGAAGGCCGTCATGCACGACGACGACGGCGAGCAGCCAGACGGCGACGCTGAAAAGCTGAGCGAAGTCCTGTGCGGAGAGCATCAGCCAGGCTCCCCACAGCAGCAGGGCGACCCCGAGGGCTGCGAGCGCGATTCTGCCGGCCCTCATCAGACCACCTCGATCGAGGACAGCCACTTGGTCTGCAGCACGCCGGGCCGCCCGGGGGCGATGACGCGCGCCGGATAGCCGTGGTCGAGGTCGAGGCGCTCCCCGTTGAGCTGGAGGGCGACCAGCGTGAGGGGGTCGCCGACGTACTGAGGCGGCATCGTGGTCGCCCGGAAGGCGCCGCGCTGCTGCAGGCTGCGGAAGCGGATCGTGGCGTCATCGGGCGCGTCGACGGTGGCGAGGAGATCCCGCAGGCGGACACCCGTCCAGGACGCGTCGACCGTCCACCCCTCGACGCAGGCGATCGGGAGCCGGACCGTGCGTTGCGGCAGGGCTTCGAGTCCGGCCGCTGTGAAGGCACGGGTCATCCCGACACCGGCGACCGTCAGCATCCACTCCGGGTCGAGGGCGAGCGACGTCACGTCGGCCTGCCGCGCGGAACGGTTGACGGGCAGATCCTGGGGGCTGTCGGCGCGGGTGCGGGGCTCCCTCAGGCTGAACGGGCCGATGGGGGCGACCGCGTGGGCGAGCGCCGCGGCGCCGAACAGTGCGGAGGCGCCGCCGACCCCGGTGAGGAAGCGGCGGCGGGAGAGGGGCGCGGTCATCGCGTCGCCGTCCCTTCGGAATCGGAGGGGGCATCGGAATCGGAGGGGGCATCGGAATCCGAGGGGGCATCGGCATCGTCATCGTCCGGGTGTGCGCGCCACGCGGTGACGATCGCGGGGAGGTGCACCGCGATGTGCACGGCCATCGCCCCGATGAGGACCCAGGCCAGCGCGAAGTGCGTGCGGCGGAAGGAGAAGTCCCACGGATACCACTGCAGGGTGTTGAGCACCCCGGTGATCGGTTCCATCAGCGCGGCAGCCACCAGCACCGCCAGGCTCAGGCGCTCCAGCAGATGCGGGAAGCTGCGTACCGGAGGCCAGGCGAAGAGCTTCGGGAACACGATCCACAGCTTCGCCAGGAGCAGCGGGATGAGCATCGACCCCGCGACGACGTGGATCCCCTGATTCCAGGCATAGAGGTGGATCGGGCGCGTCGGCAACGTCAGCCAGGGCAGCGGGTCTTGCTGCAGGTGGCTGTACAGACCGGTGACGAAGCACACGAGGAAGGCGAGACCCAGCAGTCTGCCGATGACGACGGCCATCCGCGTCGTGCGCAGGGGGGAGCCCAGGGCTCGCTGCGCACGTTCCGACCGATCCTGGAGCGCGACGGAGAGCCGTTCGGTCACCGAACCGGTCGAGTGGTCGTCGCGCATGTCCTCAGTATGCGGACCGGGCGTGCCCGGACGCGGGCGGATCGGGAACCTGTCATCGGGGTGTAAGGAAATGGGGTGCCGGTATGCCGAGTCCGCGGGCACGCTGGGAGCATGACTGACGCGCAGCCGGGCCGGATCGAGTTCGCCGTGATCGGAGGATCGGGTTTCGAAGCGCTCGACCTCGGGGACAGACGAGTCCTTCCCGCGTCGGACTCACCGTGGGGAGTCGTTCCCGAGATCGTCGTCGGCCGGCTGCACGGACGCGCGGTGGCGTTCGCGCCGCGGCACGGGGGGGCCATCGGGTGCCGCCGCACCGGGTCAACGCCAGGGCGCTGCTGTGGGGGCTTCGGCGGCTCGGGGCACGGGTGCTGCTGTCGACCAACGCGGTGGGTGGGCTGGCGTCATCGCTCGCGCCCGGTGACTTCGTGCTGACCGATCAGCTCATCGACCGCACGCACGGCAGGGCCGACACCTACTTCGACGGGGACATCGAGATCGCCGGTGTGCAGCATCTGCCGTTCGCGGAGCCCTACGACCGGCATCTGCGCGAGATCGCGTTCCGGGTGCTCCGTGACCAGGGGGAACGCGTGCACCCCGCGGGGACCAGCGTCGTGGTGCAGGGACCGCGGTTCGCGACGGCCGCCGAGGCCGACTGGCACCGCGCGATGGGAGCCGACCTGGTCAACATGACCCAGCTGCCCGAGGCGGCGCTCGCCGCGGAGCTCGGGTTCGCGCACGTGAACCTCGCGATCGTGACCGACACCGACACCGAGCACGGCGAGACAGAGGATGACACCTCGGCCACCGCGGAACGTGTGTTCGCCGTGATGGCACAGGCGCAGCCGCGGTTGAGCGCGGCTGTCGCAGCGATCATCGCCGCCATCCCTCCGGGGTACGAGCCGCCCGAGCGCCTGGCGCCCCAGGTGGTCGCGGCGCTGATCGGGGCACGAGCATGAGTCGACTTCTGCTCGTGACGGGCGGAGCCGGCTTCATCGGCTCCGCGATCGTCGACGAGGCGATCGCCGCGGGCTGGCGTGTTCGGATCCTCGATTCCCTGCGCCCCGACGTGCACGGCAGCTCCGCCCCCGAGCCGGAAGGCGGAAGCGAGGTCGAGTTCGTCGCCGCCGATGTGCGCGACCGTGACGCCGTGCGCCAGGCGTTGAGCGGGGTCGACGCGGTCTGTCATCAGGCGGCGAAGGTCGGACTCGGCGTCAGCATCCACGATGCCCCCGACTACGTGGGCTCGAACTCGCTCGGCACGGCGGTGGTGCTCTCGGCGATGGCGGAGGCCGGGATCGAACGCCTCGTCCTCGCGTCGTCGATGGTCGTCTACGGCGAGGGGCTGTACCGGGAGGGTGATCGTCTCGTGCAGCCCGCACCGCGGAGCCGGGCCGATCTGGAGTCGGGTCGCTTCGAGCCGCGATCGCCGCACACTGGGGAGCCCCTCCGACCGACCTCGATCCCCGAGGAGCAGCCCTGCGATCCGCGCAACGCCTACGCGGCGACCAAGCTCGAGCAGGAACTGCTGGCCCGCACGTGGGCCTATGACGGAGGGCGGGCGGCGCTGCTGCGCTATCACAACGTCTACGGACCGGGGATGCCCCGGGACACGCCGTACGCTGGAGTGGCATCGATCTTCCGTTCCGCCCTCGAGCGGGGCGAGGCCCCCCGCGTGTTCGAGGACGGGCAGCAGCGACGCGACTTCATCCATGTCCGGGATGTGGCACGCGCCAACCTCGCCGCCCTCGAGTGGACGGATCGTGTGGAGCGCGGGACCACGCGGGCGTTCAACGTGGCCACGGGAGTCCCGCACACGATCGGGGAGTTCGCCGACGCGCTCGCCGCGGCATTCGGAGGACCGCCGCCGGTGCGGACGGGGGAGTTCCGGTCGGGCGACGTGCGCCACATCACCGCGTCGGCGGATCGCATCGGCCGAGAGCTGGGGTGGCGACCGCAGGTCGGTTTCGACGAGGGGGTGCGTGAGTTCGCGCATGCCTCGCTTCGCACGGGGGCGGACGTCTGATGGCGGCTGCCGCGACGCGTCCGGGGCTGCGTCTCGCCCTCTGGGGGACGGTCGCGGCCATCGTGCTCATCGCGGCCGCGGTCCTGATCCCGGCGCTCACGGGATGGAACGTGCGCGTCAAGTCGTTCCCGCCGCTGCACGCGGAGTGGGCGCCGAGAGTCGGACCGGGGACACCCCTGGCGGTGCTGCTCGGTGTGGCCGGCGTGATCTGGGGTCCGCGGCTCGCCTCCTCGCTCCGGTGGGGGCGGCTGCTGCTGCTGGCGTTCGCGGCGTCCGCGTTGTGGCTCTTCGCGCTCGCCACGGTGGACGGGCTCGACGGCATCGGCACCATCCTCGACCACCGGTACGAGTACCTCGGGACCGCACGGGAGGTCGACGACTTCGGGGCCACGCTGCGCGAGTACATCGAGCGGATCCCGTACGCGCATGAGGACAACTGGCCCGTGCACATCGCCGGCCATCCCCCGGGAGCCCTGCTCTTCTTCGTCGTCCTGGTGCGGATGGGGCTCGGGAGCGCGCTCGCCGCCGGATTCGTGGTCCTGCTCCTGGGTGCCACGACCGTGGTGGCGGTGCTGATCACGCTGCGGGCTCTCGGTGCGGCCGACCTCGCCCGTCGTGCGGCTCCGTTCCTGGTGTTCACCCCCGCGGCGATCTGGGTGGCGGTCTCGGGCGACGGCATGTTCATGGCTGTCGCCGCGTGGGGCATCTGTCTGTTGGCGCTCGCGACGCGTGCAGGTGGTGTCGCGCGGATCGCGTGGTCGGTCGGGGCCGGCCTCCTGCTCGGATACTGCGTGATGCTCTCGTACGGCCTCCCCCTGCTGGGGGTGCTCGCGGTCGCCGTGCTGGTGGCGGGGAGGTCGTGGATCCCGCTGCCGATCGCCGCGGTCTCGGCGATCGCCGTCGTGGGGGCGTTCGCGGTCTTCGGCTTCGCCTGGTGGGAGGCGTTCCCGGTGTTGCAGCAGCGCTACTGGGATGGGGTGGCATCGCGCCGACCGCCCGGGTACTGGCTGTGGGGGAACATCGCCGCGTTCGCGGTCAGCGCGGGGCCGGCGATCGGTGCGGCCTTCGCGGCGGTCGGGGCGTGGGCGATCCGCGGACCACGAGAGCGGCGTCAGGTTCCGGAACTCCGAACCGAGTCAGGGCGCGGATGGGAGCCGCGCACCATCGTGCTGCTGCTCTGCGCCGCGGGGGTGCTCATGGTGCTCCTGGCCGATCTGTCGAACATGAGCCGGGCGGAGGTGGAGCGCATCTGGTTGCCGTTCGTGCCCTGGATCACGATCGGTCTGGCGCTCTTCGACGAACGGGCGCGCCGCTGGTTGCTGGCGGTGCAGGTCGTCGCCGCGATCATCGTCCAGTCCCTGTTGCAGACCGGATGGTGACGGCGGACGGGCCCGCCTCGACGCGGTGGGGGAGGGGCGTCATAGGCTGGGGCGCATGACTGACGTTCTTCCCGTGGGCCTCGCCCTTGATGAGTTCAGCTCCGACATCCGCCCGCAGGACGACCTCTACCGCCACGTGAACGGCGCCTGGCTCGCACGCACCGAAATCCCGGGCGACAAGGCGCGCTGGGGCTCCTTCCACCTCCTCGCCGAGCAGGCGGAGAAAGACGTGCGTGCGATCGTCGAGGAGTCGCAGGACGCGGCGGAGGGCACTCTCGCCCGCAAGATCGGCGACCTGTTCGCGAGCTTCATGGACACCGAGCGGATCGATGCCGCCGGTGTCGCCCCGCTCGCCGGGACGCTGGCCGAGATCGACGCGATCGACGGCATCCCGGCGTTCCTGCGCACCGTCGGCGCGTACGACCGCGACGGTCGTGCATCCGTGATCGGACTCTACGTCGACGGCGACCCCGGCAACCCCGAGCGCTACCTCCCTGTGCTCGTGCAGGCAGGTCTGTCGCTCCCCGACGAGAGCTACTTCCGCCTCGACACGTTCGCCGACACCCGCGCCGCGTACCGTGCCCACCTCGAGCGACTGCTGGAGCTCGCCGGAGTCCCGCAGGCGGCGGAGAACACCGACCGGGCGATCGCGCTCGAGACCGAGCTGGCGGGTCATCACTGGGACAACGTGCGCAGCCGCGATGCGGTCGCGACCTACAACCTCAAGACCTGGGACGAGCTCCAGGAGCTCGCCGGTGTCGACCTGACGCCGTGGCGTGAAGCGGTCTCGCCGTCGAACCCCGGCGCGTTCGACGAGGTCGTCGTGTCGCAGCCGAGTTTCTTCGAGGGCCTCGGCTCGCTGCTGACCCCGGAGCGTCTCGACGATTGGAAGGCGTGGCTGCGGGCGAAGGTCGTGCACGCCGCGGCGCCGTACCTGACCGACGATCTCGTGCAGGAGAACTTCTCGTTCTACGGCACCGAGCTCACCGGTGTCCCCACGATGCGCGAGCGCTGGAAGCGCGGCGTCTCGCTCGCGGAAGGGGCCCTCGGCGAGGCGATCGGCAAGGTGTACGTCGAGCGGCACTATCCGCCGACGGCGAAGGCCGCGATGGACGAGCTGGTCGCGAACCTCATCGAGGCCTACCGCCGGAGCATCACCGACCTCGAGTGGATGACCGCGGAGACCCGTGAGCGCGCCCTCGCCAAGCTCGACTCGTTCACGCCGAAGATCGGGCATCCCGAGGTGTGGCGCGACTATTCGAGCCTCGAGATCGACCGGGACGACCTGTTCGGCAACGTGCGCCGCGCGGCGATCTTCGAGCACGATCGCAACGTCGACAAGGTCGGCACGCCCATCGACCGCACCGAGTGGCACATGCCGCCGCAGATGGTCAACGCGTACTACAACCCGTCCATGAACGAGATCGTGTTCCCCGCGGCGATCCTGCAGTACCCGTTCTTCGACGCCGGTCGTGATGCGGCCGCGAACTACGGGGGCATCGGCGCGGTCATCGGTCACGAGATCGGCCACGGCTTCGACGACCAGGGCAGCCGCTACGACGGCGACGGCC
Source organism: Microbacterium sp. KKR3/1 (assembly GCF_021272365.1). Classification (NCBI taxonomy): domain Bacteria; kingdom Bacillati; phylum Actinomycetota; class Actinomycetes; order Micrococcales; family Microbacteriaceae; genus Microbacterium; species Microbacterium sp. KKR3/1. Next base: position 78,567 of record NZ_JAJSDW010000002.1, read on the forward strand.
GACTGCAGGACTGGTGGACGGATGCGGATCGCTCGGCGTTTGAAGACCGCACCAAGGTTCTCATCGCCCAGTACGACGCGCTCGTTCCAGAGGGCCTCGACGCCGAGCATCACGTCAACGGCGCCCTCACGATCGGGGAGAACATCGGCGACCTCGGCGGTCTCGGCATCGCGCTCCGGGCGTACGAGCTGTCGCTGGACGGTGCGGAGGCACCGGTGATCGACGGGTACACCGGCGTGCAGCGACTTCTGCTCTCCTGGGCGCAGGTGTGGCAGCAGAAGAGCCGCGACGCCGAGACCCTGCGGCTGCTGACGATCGACCCGCACTCGCCGAACGAGTTCCGCTGCAACCAGATCGTGCGCAACATCGATGCCTTCTACGAGGCCTTCGGGGTGTCCGACACCGACGCCCTCTGGCTGCCCGCGGCATCGCGGGTGACCATCTGGTGACCAAACGTCACACTCTGTGAAGCATCCCCCGGCGGTGGGGTTACGATAGCCCTGCCGCTGGGGAGCGTCTTCCCTCGGTATCCCGCACATCCACCCCCCTTAAGGATCAGCGTGGGCGCTCTCGAGCCTGGTGATGGGTTCCGCAACTCTTCGGTCCCCGAGTCTCTGCGGGGTGCCCCGGAGTCGTCCGGCGGTCGCCGCTCGCAGCGCACCAGCCGTCGGCTCCCTCGGCGCGCAGCCGCCGGGCGACGGTCGTTCACCGCCACGCTCCGGTCCTTGGAGGGGCTGGCGGACTCCGGCGCGCAGGTCTCGGTTCACGTCGTCGACCTCGACAATCATGTGCACGTCCTGGCCGGTGACGACCATGTGACCATGCCCGTCGCGGGGCTCGGCGTGGTCCCGCTGCTCATCGAGGTGGCCGCGGGCTTCCAGAGCGGTGCGCTCGACCCGTTCGAGATCGTCGAGCGCGAGAACGTCGATGCCGTGGAGACCTCGGGGCTCTGGCGACACCTGCATGCCCCGGCGCTTCCGCTGGAGGACCTCGCCGTGCTGGCGGCGACCGCGGGCGACCCGATCGCGGTCAACGCACTGCTGCAGAAGGTCGGGCACGAACGGGTGCGCGAGCGCATCGAGTCCCTCGGGCTCCGTCGCACGGCGCTGCTCGACCGTTTCCGCGACCGTCGTGGCCCCGACGACGCTCCGCAGGTCGCCGTCGGTTCGGCGCGCGAACTCGCCGGGCTGTTCTCGGCGCTGGTGAACTCGCAGGTCGTCGACGCCGCCGTCAGCGCGCAGGTGTCGGAGTGGCTGAGCCTGAACCAGGACCTGAGCCTGGTCGCGGCCTCCACGGGCCTCGATCCGTTCGCGCACGATCACGATGCGCACGGCCTGCTGTTCGTGAACAAGACCGGTCGCGACCGGGGGGTGCGTGCGGAGGCGGGTGTGCTCGCCGGCCCTCGCGCCGGGGTCGCCTATTCGCTCATCGTCTGCTTCGACGACCTCTCGATCACGCACCGGCTTCGTGCGCACGACGCCTTCCGCGTGCTCGGTGTCGAACTCATGGAGTACACGCACTGACGCGCACGGCACGTCGCTAGCATCGAGGGATGCCACGATCTGACTGGACCCCGCATCGCCGCGACGACGGCGAGCTGCTCGGATGGATCCACCCTGCCGGAGACGAGTGGGTGGCTGTCGACGTGCTCGGCCGCCGTGTCGGTGCTCCCGCCGAATGGCTCGATGCCGAGGCTGCGTTGGAGGAGCACGGGATCGCGTGGCTCGCGGATCCGTGGATGCTGGACGGTGAGGACGACCGTCCGCTGCGCGTGCGCCTCCTCGAGGTGACTCCCGACGAGGAGGGTGTGCCGGGGCGGATCGTGGTGAAGATCGACGACTTCGGCGACATGACCCGTCCGGCGACCGCGCAGTTCGTGCTGGCCTGGCCGATCCCGGATCGGCTGCGCCCTCCGCGGCACGACGACCCGGACCCGCGCACGATCTCCCGTTGACGGACGGCCTCGGTTCGCGTAGACCGGAGGGCGTCCGCATCCGAGGAGGAGTCACGCATGGGCATCATCTTCAGCGACCTCGCCGTCTCTGCCGACGGCTACGCCACCGGTCTGAACCAGACGGAGGAGCGACCGTTCGGCGATGTCGACGACTCCTGGCTGCACAACTGGATGTTCGACGCCTACGAGGAGAACAAGGCCGAGGTCGACGCGATCGTCACCTCGGGGGCGACCATCATGGGCCGCAACATGTTCGGCCCGGTGCGGGGGGAATGGGATCGCGACTGGCGTGGCTGGTGGGGTCCGAACCCGCCGTACCACAACCCTGTCTTCGTGCTCACGCATCATCCGCACGAGCCGATCGAGATGGAGGGCGGCACGACTTTCCGCTTCATCACCGACGGCATCGAAAGGGCACTGGGGCTGGCCCGGGACGCCGCGGGAGAGCAAGACATCTCGATCGCCGGCGGGCCGCGCACCGTGAACCAGTTCCTCACGGCGGGTCTCCTCGACGAGCTGCGCCTGCACATCACGCCGTGCATCATCGGGGCGGGGGAGCGCGTCTTCGAGGGGGTGCCTCCGCAGCGGCTCGAACGGGTGTCGGTGCGCGCGACCTCCTTGGTCACCCACATCACCTATCGGAGGATCTGAGCCGGTCCGCGTCGCGGATGTGCGGCGTCGCGCCGCGCTCAGCCGGGCAGGGACGGATGCTGCTCGGAGCTGCGCTGCTTCGGGATGAAGAGCGAGAGCACCACGGCGATCACGCCGGCCGCGATCGCGAGCCAGAAGCACACCTCGAAGGCGGCTCGCGTGGGCACGGCGACCCCGTCGACATCGATGCTCATCGCCGCGAGCACACCGCCCATCACGGCGGAGGCGCTCGAGGTTCCGACCGAGCGGAACAGGGCGTTCAGTCCGTTCGACGCCCCGGTCTCGTTCGCCGGGACTGAGCGCATGATGATCATCGGCATCGCGGCGAAGGTGAACCCGATACCGATGCCGATGAAGATGTTGGCCACGAAAATGTGCCACACCTCGGAGGACCAGAGCAGGACGAAGACGTAGGCGAGCACGATCGCCGCGGCGCCGACCGTGAACAGCGGGCGGGGGCCGACGGTGCGTTCGAGCCAGCCCGAGAGCGGTGAGATGACCATCATCACGAGCCCCGCCGGCATGATCACGAGCGACGCCGCCAGCATGTCGAGCCCGAAGCCCGCGCCGCCGACGGTCGGCATCTCGAGGAGCTGAGGGAACGTCACGTTCGAGGCGAAGAGCGCGAACCCCATGCCGATCGCGGCGATGTTCGTGAACAGGACGGCCGGGCGTGCGGCGACCCGGAGATCGAGCAGGGGGTCCTTCGTGCGCAGCTGGTACCAGCCCCAGACCAGGAGGACGGCGACTCCCCCGAGGACGCAGGTGAGCGTGAGCGCGGAGGTCCACCCCCATTGCGCTCCTCGCGAGACGAAGAGCAGGATCCCGGTGAGGCCGATCGCGAGGCCGACGGCACCGACCACGTCGAGTCGACCGGGGAAGCGGAGCACGTCCTCCGGGATCACCGCCAGAACGAGGGCGAGGCCGACGACGCCGAGCGCTGCCGCGAGCCAGAAGAGCATGTGCCAGTCGGCGTTCTGGGCGAGGAGGGCGGCGACGGGCATCCCGATGGCACCACCGACTCCCATGGTCGCGCTCATGAGGGCCACGGCCGTGCCGAGCCGCTCGGGCGGCAGCACGTCACGCATGATGGCGATGCCGAGGGGGACGACGCCCGTCACGGCCCCCTGCAGCGCGCGACCGATGATCACGCCGACGATCGAGCCGGACACCGCGGCAATCACGGAGCCGAGGATGAGGAGCGCGAGCAGGGCGATGACGACCCGGCGCTTGCCGTACATGTCGCCCAGGCGGCCGGAGATGGGGGTGGCGACCGCGGCGACGAGCAGCGTGATCGTGACCACCCAGGTGGTGTCCTCGCGGGAGGCGTTCAGCAGCTGCGGCAGCTCGGCCTGCAACGGGACGACGAGCGTGAACATGAACGACGAGCACAGACCGGCGAACGCGAGGACCGCGACGATCGCCCACTTCGGCGGGGTGCGGGAGAGACGCTTCCTGGCTCTGTCGTCGCTCGCACCCACCGGCTCAGGCTATCGGCGATCGGACGATGCGGGGCCGTCCGGCGCTGGTTAGCATGTGGGCATGGTCACGAGCAGCGTAGCTCCGGACGATCCCGCCGCCCACCGCGGCATCTCCCGGCGTACCCAGTCCGACATCTACCGCGCGGGCATCAGCGGGACGAAGCCCGCGGTGCCGATCGATCCCGTGGCCCTCAAGGCTGCGGCCCGCAAGGCGCTGAGCGCCGAAGCGTTCGCATACATCGCCGGTGGCGCGGGCTCCGAGCGCACCATGACGGCCAACCGTCGCGCGTTTGACCATTGGCAGGTGTGGCCGAGGCCGCTCCGTGACGTCTCGACCCGCGACCTCGGCGTGGAATTCCTGGGTCGCATGCGCCCGACGCCCCTCTTGCTCGCCCCGCTCGGGGTGATGGAGATGGCCCACGCGGAGGCCGACCTCGCGGTCGGGCGTGCCGCGGCATCCCTCGGCGTCCCGTACACGCTCTCGAACCAGGCCTCCTTCCCGATGGAGGAGGTGGCGGATGCCGCACCGCACGGCTCCCGGCTGTTCCAGCTCTACTGGTCGGCGTCGGACGACCTCAACTGCTCGCTGCTCGCCCGCGCCGAGGAGTCCGGGTGCGAAGCGATCGTCATCACCCTCGACACGCACCTGCTCGGTTGGCGCACCCGCGACCTCGATCTCGCGTACCTGCCGTTCACCCGCGGGATGGGGATCGCGCAGTACACGAGTGATCCCGTGTTCCAGCAGCTGGTGCGCGAGCGCGCCGCCGTGCCGAAGGGCGATGCGCCCGGCGTCCGCGTCACACCTCGCGCGGTGGCCGCGGCCCTGACGATCGCCCGCAAGGGCGCGCCGCTCACCGGCGGAGCTTCGTTGCGCGACAACCTCCGCTCGCCTTGCCGCGGGCTGCGGTCGAGACGTTCCTCGACGTGTTCTCCACTCCTGCCCTCACGGGGGAAGACCTGGCGAAAGCACGCGAGTGGACGAGTCTGCCGATCATCCTCAAGGGGATCGTGCACCCCGACGATGCCCAGGCGGCGCTCGATGCGGGGATGGACGGGATCTGGATCTCGAACCACGGCGGCCGTCAGATCGACCGCTCGGTGCCGACACTCGACGTGCTGCCCGAGATCGCGGAGCGTGTCGCGGGCCGGGTGCCGATCGTCTTCGACTCGGGGGTGCGGGGCGGCGCTGATGCAGTGATCGCCCTCGCCCTCGGCGCGACGGTCGTGGCTCTCGGTCGTCCCTACGCCTACGGCCTCGGCATCGCGGGGGAGGTGGGTGTGCGCGAGGTCGTGCGGAACGTGCTCGCCGAGATCGACATCACCCTCGGGCTGGCGGGGCTCACCTCCGCCTCTCAACTCGATCGGGACGCGCTGAGGAAGGTGTGAGCACGCTCCGCCGTTCGTGATTGCATGGGCAGATGAGCGATGACGCCGCCTTCGACCAGCACCCCGCCGACTCCGCATACCACCGCCGGCTCCCGATCGGCGAGGTGCTCGACGCCTCAGCGATCGCCGAGGGTCTGCCCTGGGCCTTCGAGACGATCACGATGCGTCCGCTCGAACCGATGCTCGTGCCGGAGAAGCCGCGCGGAGGAGAGATCGACCCGGCCGAGTGCGGGCACTGCGGCCCGAGCGTGCACACGATCTGGCACGACGAGTTGTGGCAAGTGCGTGCCGGATGGGACATCGGCGGTCTGCCGTTCATCGGCGGGGTCGCGCCGCGCGAGCATTGGCTGCTCGAGAACGCCCCGCACGATGTGCTCGCCGCGCTGGGTCCGCTGATGCAGCGGGTCTCCCAGGCCGTCAAGAGCGTCCCTGGGGTCGCGCGCTGCCACTTCGGTCGCTGGAACGACGGCTCCGCGCACATGCATCTGTGGGCGATGGGTCGCCCGGAGGGAATGATGCAGGGCCGCGGCGCCGTGCTCGCCTTCTGGGACGAGATCCTGCCGCCGCTGCCGCCGGAGATGGCCGAAGCACACCTCCGGATCGTCGCGGAAACGCTCGCGGCGGGTGGCGGGGAGGCCTTCCCTTATCGCTGATCCGGGCCCGTCGATTCCTCGAACGGGCCGACGAGGGGCAGACTGGGTGCGTGCGAACCATCCGTGACCTCGACACCGTTGAACTCATCCTCGACGCGCAGGGCCTGCTCGACTCCATCCGGGGTCCGCAGCGCGTGGTGGATGCCGGCACCCTGCGCGCCCTGCAGCAGTCGGGCAACTACGTCGTCGGCTTCTTCGACGGCGCGGGCGACGAGGAGCGCATGGTCGGGGCATCGATCGCGTTCTTCGGCGAACCCGCCCGGCGGGCGATGCACTCGCACATCACGGCTCTGCTCCCCGAGTATCGGGGGCGCGGCTGGGGGCGTGAGCTCAAGGAGCACCAGCGTCAGTGGGCGTTCTCCCGCGACGTCGGTCGGATCACCTGGGTGTTCGATCCGCTGGTTGCGCGCAACGCGCACTTCTTCTTCACGGTGCTCGGCGCACGCGCGACGGGATACTCGGTGAACCGTTACGGGATCTTCGGCGGCGGGGACGCGGGTGACGAGAGCGACCGGCTCGATGTCGAGTGGGCCCTCGCCGACATCGCCAAGCCGCCGGCAGACGACGAGGTCGTCGAGACCCTGGAGATCCCGGCGGACATCGAGGCGCTGCGCATCTCGGACCCGGCGGCCGCACACGAGTGGCGGCTCCGTCTGCGGGCCCAGATGGAAGGTCTGCTCGGCAGCGGACTGAAGGTCGCCGGCTACGACAACGCGCGCGGCTACCTCTTCACGGCCTGACCGCCTTCCGCGACGGTGCGATCAGCGCACCCCGCGCATGAGCTTCAGGACGGGTTTCACGCTGAGCAGCAGGCCGATCCCGACGACGATGGCGATGCCACCGAGGATCGAGAAGTACGGCACCTCGTCATCCGGGTTGTAGAACTGCACCAGCCATCCGGAGATCGCGGTGCCGAGGGCGATCGACAGGAAGAACAGCGCGACCATCTGCGTGTGGAACGCGGCGGGCGCGAGCTTGGTGGCCACCGAGAGCCCGACCGGTGACAGCAGCAGTTCGGCGACCGTGAAGACGAACAGGATCCCGACGATCGCCAGCAGCGGCGTGGAGTTCTCGCCCCCGCCGGCGAACGGCAGGAACAGCAGGAACGCCGATCCCATGATGATCGCGGCCAGCCCGAACTTCACCGGTGTCGAGGGCTGGCGCTTTCCGAGTCGGGTCCAGATCGCGGCGAACACTCCCGACAGGATGATGATGAAGACGGGGTTGATCGACTGCACCCACGAGACGGGCATCTCCCAGCCGAACAGGTTCCTGTCGAGGCGCTTGTCCGAGTAGACGGTCAGGACCGTGAACTGCTGCTGGTACAGCGACCAGAACGCGACACTGGTGACGAACAGCGGCAGGAACCCCCACACCCGCGAGCGCTCGGTGGTGTCGATGCGGCGGCTGGACAGGATCACGGTGAAATAGGCGACAGCGGCGATCGCGGTGCCGCCGATGACCAGGGTCGCGAGGTTGTCTGCGCGGATCAGCCCGGTCAGGACCAGGACGGCGATGAGGGCGACGGCGACGACGGCGATGATCCCGACGAGAGGGTAGCGGGACGTCGGGAGCGGGTTCGGCACCTCGCGGACCGACGCGGGCAGGGCGCGACGTCCGAACGAGTACTGGACGAGGCCGAAGGTCATCCCCAGGGCTGCGAGTCCGAAACCGAAGTGGAAACCGAGGGAGGACTGCAGGATGCCGGTCAGGATCGGGCCCAGGAACGCGCCGAGGTTGATGCCCAGGTAGAACAGCGAGAAGCCCGCATCCCGGCGGGGATCCTCCGGGGTGTAGAGGCTGCCGACGACCGAGGTCGCGTTCGCCTTCAGGCCGCCGGAGCCGAGTGCGACGAGCACCAGGCCGACGCCCACGCCGACGAAGCCCGGGAGCAGGGCGAGGGCGACGTGGCCGGCCACGATCACCATCGCGCTGACGAAGAGCACCCGTTCGGACCCGAACAAGCGGTCGGCGAGCCAGGCGCCCAGGATGGTCGACAGGTAGACCGCACCGCCGTACGCGCCGACGATCCCGCCGGCGACGGCTTCGGGGAGACCGAGGCCACCCTGCGAGACCGAGTAGTACAGGTAGATGAGCAGGATGCCCTGCATGCCGTAGAAGCTGAAGCGCTCCCACATCTCCACGCCGAAGATGTGCACCAGAGCCCACGGTTGGCCGAAGAAGCGGGTGTCTTCGTTGCGGGCCCGCTGATCTCGCGCTGCAGTGCTCATGTCAGGACGGTACTCCCGTGCGGCCGTCGGGGCCAGGGTCGCCACGGGGTGACGGATAGAATGGGGTGCCCGTGTTCACGGGTCTCCTCCCGCATCCGACCATTGGAGCCACCATGGCCGAACAGTCCCGCCTCGACAAGGTCATCGCCCTCGCCCGCCACCGCGGGTTCGTGTTCCAAGCGGGTGAGATCTACGGCGGTTCTCGGTCGGCCTGGGACTACGGCCCCCTCGGGACGGAGCTCAAGGAGAACATCCGTCGTCAGTGGTGGCAGACGTTCGTGCGCGGCCGTGGCGACATGGTCGGCCTGGACTCCAGCATCATCCTCCCCAAGCGCGTGTGGGAGGCCTCGGGTCACGTCGCGACCTTCACCGACCCGCTGGTCGAGTGCCTGCAGTGCCACAAGCGCTTCCGTGCCGACAACCTCATCGAGGACTTCGAGGCGCGCAAGGGGCGCAAGGCCGAGAACGGCCTCGCCGACATCCCCTGCCCGAACTGCGGCACCAAGGGGCAGTACACGGAGCCCAAGGCGTTCTCTGGCCTGGTGAAGACCTACCTCGGCGTCGTGGACGATGAGTCGGGCCTGTACTTCCTGCGCCCCGAGACCGCGCAGGGCATCTTCGTGAACTTCTCTAACGTGCTCACCGCGAGCCGCAAGAAGCCGCCGTTCGGCATCGGCCAGGTGGGCAAGGCGTTCCGCAACGAGATCACGCCGGGTAACTTCATCTTCCGCACGCGCGAGTTCGAGCAGATGGAGATCGAGTTCTTCACGCCGCCCGCCGACGCGCAGCAGTGGTTCGAGCACTGGGTCGAGGCGTGCTGGAACTGGTTCATCGATCTGGGCATCGACCCTGAGAACATGCGCCAGTTCGACGTGCCGGAAGACGACCGCGCGCACTATTCGGCCGGCACGATCGACGTCGAGTACAAGTTCGGCTTCGCGGGCAAGGAGTGGGGCGAGCTCATGGGCGTCGCCAACCGCACCGACTACGACCTGTCCAGCCACAGCGAGGCGTCGGGGCAGAGCCTGACCTACTTCGACCAGGCCACGGGCGAGCGCTACACCCCGTACGTGATCGAGCCGTCGTTCGGCCTCACCCGCGCGATGATGGCGTTCCTCGTCGATGCCTACCGCGAGGAGCAGGTGCCCAACGCCAAGGGAGGCACCGACGTGCGCACCGTGCTCAAGCTCGACCCGCGCCTCGCGCCCGTCAAGGCCGCGGTGCTGCCGCTCTCGCGCAACGAGAAGCTGTCTCCTCTCGCGCGTGAGGTCGCCGACACGCTCCGCAGCTCCTGGGCCGTCGACTTCGACGATGCGGGGGCGATCGGTCGCCGCTACCGCCGTCAGGACGAGATCGGCACCCCGTTCTGCGTCACGGTCGACTTCGACTCGCTCGAGGACCGTGCGGTGACGGTGCGCGATCGCGACACCATGGTTCAGGAGCGCGTCTCGATCGACCAGCTGCACGCGTACCTCGCGGAGCGTCTGCGCGGCGCCTGAGCCTCGCGTCGCCTGCCCTCCCGACTTCCGGGCCTGGTGGTCGAGACCCCCGCGCCCCGCCGAGACCCCCGCCTGCTGACGTCAGCAGGCGGGGGTCTCGACGATCAGGCGGGGTCTCGGCACGGACGGGGAGGGTTCAGCTGCCGGCCACCGCGCGCGCGTAGCGCTCGGACAACAGCTGGAGGCGGGGGATCAGCTCGGGTGGACTCTCGACCGTGAAGTCCATCATGAGCATCCCGATATAGGCGGCGACCGTGTCGAGGCTGTCCGCGCCGGTGACGAGGATGCAGTGCTCCTCGTCGATCGGTTCGACCACACCGACCGCGGCATGGATCCGGTCGAGCACGGCCTCCGCCGAGGCGTCGATCCGCAGTCGGGCGTGCACGATCCACCCGCTCACCGCGATGGTCCGCATCGCGAAGGCCGTGTAGTCGCCCCCGGGCAGCGGCTGCGGGTCGAAGCGCCGGTGGGTCGGCATCCGCAGCTCCACCCAGTCGACGCGGTAGGTGCCCCACTCCTCAGTGTGCGGATCGCGCGCAACCAGGTACCAGCGCCGATGCCAGGTGAGCAGCCGATAGGGCTCGACCAGCACGGGCGCCCCTTCGTACTCGAAGCGCAACCACTCCTCGTTGCGGATCGCGCGCGCGATGGCCTGCAGCGATGCGGCGTCCACCTCGGGATCCGGGGCGTCGGTGTCGTTGTTCTCCGGAGCGCGGTCGACGCTGGTGCGGAGGGCGTCCACCGTGGGACGCAGATGCGACGGCAGAACCTGCTCGAGCTTGGCGAGGGCCCGGGCGCCCGACTCCGCGACCCCCGCGATGCCGGCCGCGGCGCGGAGCCCGACCGTGACCGCCACCGCCTCTTCGTCGTCGAGGAGCAGCGGAGGAAGCTTCCCGCCGGCCCCCAGGCGGTATCCGCCGATGGATCCGCGCGTGGCGTCGACCGGATACCCGAGGTCACGCAGCCGCTCGATGTCGTGCCGGATGGTGCGCGCCGAGACGCCGAGACGGGCGGCCAGGTCGGACCCGGAGCGCTCGGGGCTGGTCTGCAGCAGGGCCAGAAGGGCGAGCAGGCGAGCGGTCGGATCGGCCATCGGAACTCCGTGAAAGTCGGTCATTTATTAGGAACGAATCCAACCTAATGCGCTTCTACCTTCGAGATATGGAAAACACGACGCTCACCTTCCGCCCCTTCACCGTCTCGGTCTCCGCTGCCGAGGTCGCCGATCTCCAGGATCGTCTCGCCCGCACTCGTCTTCCGCAGCCGTCGCCGACGGATGACTGGGATGCCGGTACCCCCAACTCCTACCTGCGCGAGGCCGTCGCCGCCTGGCGCGACTTCGACTGGACCGCCGCCCAGGAGCGGATCAACGCCGTCCCGCACTTCACCACCGTGATCGACGGACAGACGATCCACTTCCTCCACGTGCGCTCGGCCCACGAGGGAGCGACACCCCTGCTGCTCGCCCACACCTACCCGGGCTCGTCGATCGACTACCTCGACCTGATCGACCGGCTCGTCGACCCTGTGGCGCACGGCGGCCGGGCGGAGGACGCATTCGACGTCGTGATCCCGGATGCGCCCGGCTACGGCTTCTCCCAGCCGCTCGCTTCGGTGGGGTGGACGACCGCACGCGTCGCGGAGGCTTACGACCGCCTCATGCGGGGGCTCGGCTATGACAGCTACGGCATCCACGGCTCCGATAACGGCGCCATGGTCGCCCGCGAGCTGGGGCTGCTCGAGCCCGAGGGATTCCTCGGACTGCACGTGCTGCAGCTGTTCTCGTTCCCCTCGGGCGACCCGGCGGAGTTCGAGAAGCTGGAGCCCGCGGACTACGCCGGCCTCGAGCACATGCAGTGGTTCCAGTCGGTGGGCGGGTACAACGCCATGAACTCCTCGCGCCCGCAGACCGTGTCGGTGGGGATCAGCGATTCTCCGGTCGGACTCCTCGCGTACAGCGAGCTGTTCAACTCGTTCGGCAACGGCACGTCGCTCGTGCCTCTGGACAAGATCCTGCTCGAGGTCAGCGTGAACTGGTTCGCGAACGCGGCGTCCGGCATGTCGCGCAGCTACCTCGAGAACGCCAGGGCGGACGCCGCCGAGGAAGGGACCGAGTCGCGCGTCAGCACCGCCCGCACCGGAGTCGCCGTGTTCGCGGACGACTTCCAGACGATCCGGGTCTTCGCCGAGCGCGACAACGCGAACATCGTGCACTGGAGCCGCTTCGACGAGGGCGGGCACTTCGCCGCTCTGGAGCTCCCCGACCTGCTCGCCGCCGACCTCCGCGCGTTCTTCTCCCCGCACTCCTGACCCCCGCCCCCCCCGCACACGCGCCGAGACCCCCGTTCCGCGCCGAGACCCCCTCTCGCAGCCGCCTGCAGGAGGGGGTCTCGACGACGAGAGGGGGCGCCGACGATCAAGAGGGCAGCACCGCGGCAGCGCCGCGCGGCGGCGGGGTCAGCCCGTGACGGTGAGCTGCACCTCGGAGGTGCCGCCCGCCTCGACCCAGGCCAGTGAGCGTTCGAGGATACCCCGCAGCACGTCGAGGTCGATCTGCTCCAGATCCTTGATGTACAGGCATCCGACGCCCGTGGTGTGCGGTCCGAGCTCGGCCAGGGCCTCGGCGTGCGCGGCCACTCCGTCGAACAGGTAGATCGTCGTCGCAGCCTTGCGCGGAGCGAAACCGAGCAGCCCGCTGTCACCCTCCGTGCCGGTGGGGTAGCGGTAGTGGCAGGAGCCGAACCCGATGATCGTGCCCCAGGTCTGCGGTTCGCGTCCGGTGATCTCCTGCATGAGCGCGGTCAGGGTCTCGGCGTCCCGACGGCGGACCGCGGGGGAGGAGCGGGCGATGAGCCCCGCGACGTCATCCCCGGTCGGCTTCACTTCGCTGCCTTGGCCGCGGCCTTCATGGCCTTCTTGTGCTCACGCACCTTCGTGAGCGAGTCGGGCGAGACGATGTCGGCGACGCTGCGGTAGGAGCCGTCCTCGCCGTAGGGGGCGGACGCCTCGCGCCAGCCCTCGCCCGTGAAGCCGTACTGCTTGCCCAGGAGCGCGAGGAAGATCTTGGCCTTCTGCTCGCCGAAGCCGGGGAGCGCCTTCAGGCGCTTCAGCACCTCGGGTCCCGACGGGTCTCCCTCGGTCCACAGCGCGGCGGCGTCTCCGTCCCAGTCGTCGAGGAGGGTCTGGCACAGCGTCTGTACGCGAGTCGCCATCGATCCGGGGAATCGGTGCACCGCGGGAGTCTGCCTGAAGGCCTCGAGGAACTCGTCCGGCGCCATGTGGGCGATCGTCGCGGCGTCGGCAGCTCCGGTGCGCTGCTCGATCTTGAGTGGACCGGCGAATGCGGTCTCCATGGGAACCTGCTGGTCGAGCAGCATCCCCACCAGCAGCGCGAGCGGGTTGTTCGTGAGCAGGTCGTCGGCGGCGGTGTCTCCGGTGATGTGAAGGGCCATGCCTCCAGTGTCCCACCCCGCGGCGGAGCGCGTCAGGCGGTCGCGGCGTCGTCCGCGGCGGAGGTGTCGGCCTCGGGCGCGATGCCGTACAGCGCGGACAGCGCGGCGGTGAACTCGTCGGCGCGACCGGCGGCGGCGAGCTCGTGCGCGCGCACGGTCGGGGTGTGCAGCAGCACGCCGGAGAGGTGGCGCAGAGCCTGCTCGACCTTGCCGTCCTCGTCGCCGCGTGCGCGAGCACGATCGATCTCACGCTCAAGCAACTCGAAGATGTGCGAGCGGAAAGCCACGACCGAAGGGGTCACGCTCTGTCGTGCGCCCACCACGTGGAAGGTCTCGGCGGCTTCGCGGACGACCGTGCGCGCGGCATCCGTCGCCTGGAGCTCTTCGAGCGGTGCGTGGAGGCGGATGGTCTCGAGGTCGAGCAGGGCCACGCCCTCGAGCGAGGCGACGGCGGGGTCGACGTTGCGCGGCATGCCGAGGTCGACCACGAGCCGGCTGTGGGCGCCGACGGGGCAGCCGACAGCGGCGGGTCCGGTCGGAAGCTGCAGGTGCTCGGGGCCGAGCACGGGTTCCGTGGCGGTGGTGCACGTGATGAGCAGGCTCGAGCGTGCGGCGGTGCGGGCGTACTCGTCGGCGGCGATCGGACGGATGCCGTGCTTCGCGGCGAAGACCTCGGCGCGGCCCGAGGGCGAGTACACCGAGATGTTCACGGCACCGCGCTCACGAAGCGTGGCCAGGGTGACCGCGGCATAGGCTCCGGTGCCGACCAGCAGCACGCGCTCGGCGGCCCAGTCGGCGATCCGGCTGTCGGCGAGTTCCAAGGCGAGGCGCACGAGCGAGCGGCCCGCGCGGCCGAGGGCGGTGACGTTCTTGACCTTGCGCTGCGCCTGGCTCGCACGCTGGAAGAGGCGTTCGAGTTCGGGGGAGGTGGTGCCGTCCTTGCGCGCGGACGTGAGGGCGCGGCGGACCTGCCCGGCGATCTCGCCCTCGCCGGAGACGACGGATTCGAGGCCGGAGGCGACCGAGAAGAGGTGTTCGGCGACGCGGCGTCCCGAGTGCACGGCGTAGGCGCCGTCGAGCTCGGCCGCAGGGATGCCCGTCGCGGACTCGACCGCTTCGATGACGGCCTCGACGCCGATCGCACCGGCGGCGGTCACCGGTTCGTCCATTTCGACGTACGCCTCGAACCGGTTGCACGTCGCCAGGACCACGGCACCCTGCACACACGGCGTCATGCCCACGAGAGTGGGAGCGACGTCGTCGGGGGTGCGGCTCAGGCGTTCGAGCAGTTCGAAGGAGGCGGTCTTGTGACTCGCCGTCACACACAGCAGCACGTTTCGATTGTACCGGAGCGCGGAGAGCGGGGAGTCGCGCGGCCCGACTCGGCGGCTCCATAAGGGCGGAATGCGAGGATGGGGACATGGCCCTCTCCGACGCCCCGCTTCTGCGCGCCCTCGCCGGCGACCGTCCCGCCCGCACCCCGGTCTGGTTCATGCGGCAGGCCGGCAGGTCGCTGCCCGAGTACCGTGACCTGCGCGTCGGGACCCGGATGCTCGATGCATGCCTGACTCCGGATCTCGCGGCCGAGATCACGCTGCAGCCGGTGCGCCGGCACGGGGTGGACGCGGCGGTGTTCTTCAGCGACATCGTCATCCCGCTGCGACTGGCCGGGGTCGACGTCGAGATCGAGCCCGGGCGTGGCCCGGTGTTCACGGACCCGGTGCGCACGGCATCCGACGTCGATCGTGTCACCGCCATCGATCCGGACGACCTGGACGGCACGGCTATCGCGGAGGCGGTCGGCATCGTCACGGCGGAGCTGGGCGACACCCCGCTGATCGGATTCGCCGGTGCACCGTTCACGCTCGCGGCCTACCTCGTCGAGGGCGGCCCCTCCAAGGAGCATCTGCGCGCGCGGGCCATGATGCACTCCGACCCGGAATCGTGGAACCGGCTGGCCGGATGGCTGGCGCGTGTCTCCCGTCGTTTCCTGGAGACCCAGCGGGACGCGGGGGCCTCCGTCGTGCAGCTGTTCGACAGCTGGGCCGGATCGCTCAGCACCGCCGACTACCGCGCGTTCGTGGCTCCGCACTCCCACGCCGCGCTCGCAGACATCAGCCTTCCGACCATCCACTTCGGCGTAGGCACGGGGCCGTTCCTCGCAGACATGCGCCTCGACGGCGTGGCCGACGGGGTGGGTGTCGACTGGCGGCAGCCCCTCGATGAGGCGGCCGCGATCCTCGGACCGGACGTCACGGTGCAGGGCAACATCGATCCTGCGCTCCTCGCCGCCCCGTGGTCGGTGCTGGAGGCTCATGTGCGCGACGTGATCGATCGCGGTCGAGCTGCGCGAGCCCACATCCTCAACCTCGGACACGGCGTCCCGCCCGAGACCGACCCCGACCAGCTCACCCGCATCGTCGAGCTGGCACACTCCCTCTGACGATCAGATCGGCGTTCGAATCGCGCAAGGTGTCGCATCCGTGACCCGAAAGCGACCATTCACGCGATTCGAGGGCCAGCAGTCCGCCGCAGACGACGCATGATCCGCAGGTCGTCGAGAGTGAAGCCCCCGGCCGGGAGCGCCGCGCGGATGCGCTCGTCGTCGAACGCCCGGGCCGGGCGGATGCCGATCGGCGCCTCGGGGGCGAACGGTGCGGCCTCGCTCACGCCCTCCGCGAGCATCCGTGCCTGAGCCTTCGCCACGAGCGGGACGACCATCGTCCACTCGGTCACCTGGGCCAGCGCCCGCACGATCCAGGTCGGCACCGGGAGGAACGCGGGACGGCGTCCGGCGACACGGGCGATGCGACGGATCGCCTCGCCGAGTGTGACCTCATCCACACCCATGACCGCGATCGTCGGCTCCTCGATGCGGCCTTCGAGAGCGGCGACGAGGACGTCGACGGCGTCCTCCACGGGCACCGGTCGTGCCGTGCGTTCGCGGTAGCCGACGGTCCAGAAGAAGGGCAGTGTCCGCACGGCCTTGGTCACGTGGTCGACCATGTGATCGCCGGGGCCGTAGATCATCCCGGACTTGAGGATGGTGTGCGGGATGCCGGAGGCGCGGACGATCTCCTCCGCCTCCCACTTCGACTCGTGGTATCCGGAGCCGCAGTCGGGGCGTGCTCGGAGGAAGCTGACGAGGACGATGCGCTCCACCCCGGCGCGGCGGGCTGCCTCCACCACGGCCCTCGTCCCGTCGACGTGCACGCGACGGAACGTCTGTCCGTCGATCTCGCGGTTGATCCCGGCGCAGTGCGCCACGGCGTCGCACCCCTCGAAGGCTCTACTCAGGGCCTCCACGTCGGTGATCTCGATGCCGTTCCGGCGGGAGATCACGACCGCGTCGTCGAGGCGGTCGGCGAGGTTCCTGCCGACGAATCCGGTGCCGCCCGTGATCGCTACCCGCATGATGCTTCTCCTTTGCTAATTAGCTACGCGGCTACAGAGTATCTAGCAAAGGTGCTATATTGCAACCATGACCGACAGCGCGAGCGACATCTTCGCGGCGCTGGCGCACCCCACCCGGCGCCAGATCCTGCAGGATCTGAAAGAGGGGGAACTCGCGGCCGGCGAGATCGCCTCGCGCTTCTCCGCGAGCGGGCCGACCATCTCCCGTCACCTGAGCGTGCTCCGCCAGGCCGGACTCGTCACCGAGCGCCGCGACGCCAACCGCATCCTCTACTCGCTCGTCGGTGAACGGCTCGCGCTGTCCGTCGGCGACTTCCTCTCGACGGTGTGCCCCGAGCAGATCGTGCTGCGCGAGGTCCGCAAGCGTGGACGCAGTTCTGAGCCCGTCGAGGCCTGATCCGCACCGGTGGGAGAATTGAGGGCATGACGCCCGACCCCTCCTCTGCAGAGCCGTCCGATCTCGCCGCCCGCGCGGCGCAGAAGCACGTGGTCGTGATCGGTGGCGGCATCGGCGGCCTCGTCGCGGCGCGGGAATGCGCCAAGGTCGGCATGCGCGTCACCCTGCTCGAGTCCGCGGACGAACCGGGGGGCGCGATCCGTCGCATCGAGCTGGACGGCGTCGTCGTCGATGCCGGGGCCGAGAGCTATGCCACCAGGGGCGGACACGTGCGCGCCTTCGTCGAGGAGCTCGGCCTCGCAGATCGCATCGCGGCTCCGCAGGCGGGCGCCGCCTGGTTGGCCGGCATCCCCGGCGTGGGCGCGGCACCGCTCCCGGTCGGAGGGATCCTGGGGATCCCCGCGAACCCCTTCCAGGACGACGTGCGTCGGATCATCGGATGGTCGGGCGTCTGGCGCGCCTACCTCGATCGTGTCCGGCCGCCCCTCACGATCGGCCACCAGCTCAGTCTCGGCAAGCTGGTCGCCTCGCGTATGGGACCCAAGGTGCGCGACCGTCTCGTCGCGCCCGTCACCACCGGCGTCTACTCCGCATCTCCCGACGACGTCGACATCGACGTGGCGGCTCCGGGCCTCAACGCCGCGCTCACCCGCGTCGGCTCCCTCTCCGGTGCGGTGCAGTCGCTCCGTGACGAGGCGGCCACGGCGAGGGCGGCGACGGCGAGCGCGGCGGACAAGACGCCCGGAGCGGCGGTCGAAGGGCTCTCCGGAGGCATGAGCGCCCTCGTCGACGCGCTCGCCGCCGATCTGGGACGCCTCGACGCCGACGTGCGGACGGGCGTGAGGGTGCGCAGCGTGCGCCGGGCCGGAGCGGCCTGGACGGTGGAGGTGGAGACCGCGCCCGTCGTCGACCTCCCCGCCGTCACCGACGACGAGGCCGCGGTCGTCACGGAGTTGCGTGCCGCCGCGGTGGAATCCGCTGCTCCGGTGGTCGAAGAGCTCGCCGCCGACGCCGTCATCATCGCGACGCCCGAGTCCACGGCGCGGGAACTCCTCTCCGCGGTGGTGCCCGATCTCCGGAAGACGGAGGCGGCGGCCTCGCCCGAGATCGAGATCGTCACCCTGATCCTCGACGCGCCCGCGTTGGATGCCACCCCGCGCGGCACCGGCGTACTCACGGTGCCGGGCAGCCACACGGCCAAGGCTCTGACACACTCGACCGCGAAGTGGGGGTGGGTGCGTGAAGCGGCAGGAGATCGCCATGTCGTCCGCGTGTCGTTCGGCGCGCAGGGGGAACCGGCCGCCACCGCAGAGCTGAGCGATGCCGATGCTACGGACCTCGCCCGCAGGGAAGCCGCTGCTCTGCTCGGTGTCCCCCTCGCCCCCGCGGCCGTCCTCGCCTCCCATCGCGGCCGTTTCGTGCAGTCGCAGCCGGCGTCGATCATCGGATCCGGGGCCCGGCGTCGGGCCGCGCGGGCTGCGGTTCAGGCAGTTCCCGGCCTCGCTGCGGTCGGTGCCTGGCTCGCCGGAACAGGGCTCGCGCAGGTGATCCCGGATGCGCGGGACGAGGCGGACCGCTTGCGGCGCACCCTGTTGTGGGACTGAGACACCTCTCCATGTCAACCCTCCGGCGTATAGATGCCGAAATCGGCATACGGGGTTACGCTGGGAACCTGCCGCAGGGCGCGAAGCCTGCGGTCGATCCAAGCCGGGCGAAGCTGGCCGGACAACCGGAACAAGGTGAGGAGACCCCATGAAGGGGAAGATCGGACTCGTCGTCGGACTCGGCGTGGGCTACGTCCTCGGCACCCGTGCCGGACGTGAGCGCTACGAACAGATCAGGACGCAGTGGCTGAAGGTGTGGAACCTCGATCCGGTGCAGGAGCAGGTCACCAAGGTCAAGGGCTTCGTCGGCGACAAGGCCGCTGCCGTGCCGGGAGCGCTCTGGACCGGCGTGGTGAAGGTCGCCAAGTCCGTCAGCGGCAACGGCACCCCGGGTCAGCGACTCGACTCCGCCATCGCCACCGGCCGCGAGGCGGCGGAAGACCTCGCCGAAGCCACCGAGGAAGCGGTCGAGGCCGCGAAGGCGACGGCGAGCACGCCCGCCAAGAAGCCCGCCGCCAAGAAGCCCGCGGCCAAGAAGCCCGCGGCGACCAAGTCCGCCCCCAAGAAGTCCGGCGCCTGACATGCCCCGCGGTTACCGTGATCGTGCCGACGACAGTCTGCTGACCCTGCTCGGGGATCTGCCGGAACTCGTCACGAATCTGGTCAAGGCCGAGATCGACGCCGCCAAGGCGTGGATCTCGCGGACCTCGAAGGACGCCGGTATCGGCTCCGTGTGGTTCCTCGTCGCGCTGTTCTTCCTGTTCTGGGCCGTGCCCGTGATCCTGGTCTTCGCGATCGCCGGACTCTCGTCGTGGTGGCCCGTGTGGCTCTCGGCGATCGCCGTGTTCGGCATCCTGATCCTGGCCGTGCTGCTGTTCGCGCTGCTCGGCATCCTGAAGTTCCGCAAGGTCCTCGCGCGCCAGAACCCGGCGCAGGCCGTTGCGGAAGACATCCGACTCGTGAAGGAGGCCGGCGATGACGAATTCTGAATCGATGCCGCGCACCGCCGTCCCCGCCGGGATCGTCGACCCCGTCGCCTCCGCGCGCGCTGAACTGAAGGCCGCGCTCGCCGCCATCGAGGTCAAGGGCAACCTGCCGCGCCGTCTCGAGAAGGCCTCCACGCGCGCCGCCGCCAAGGCCCGGGTGTTCGCCGATCGCAACCCGATCGGTGCGATCGCCGCTGCCGTCGGCGTCGCTGCGGCCGTGGGCGGTGCGGTCTGGGCGATCGCGCGCGTGATCTCCCGCTGACGTGCGGAGTTCCGAGAGGTCGGGACCGCTTCTGGGGTGATTAGCGGCTCCTGCACAAACGAGGCAGACTGGGGAGCATGATGTCCGAAGAGAGCGCTGAGAACCCGTCCGGCTTCACACTCTGGGCCGTCTGGCGACGGAATCCCGATGTGCCCGTGACGGAGAGCGAGTCGACGGAGCTCGAGACGATCGTCGCGTATATCGAGGACTCCGGGGTGACCGTTCGTGGCTTCTACGACGTCTCCGGACTCAAGGCCGACGCCGATCTCATGGTGTGGCTGCACGGCGACACCGCGGAAGAGCTGCAGAAGGCCCTTCGACGCCTGCGCCGCACCGAGCTCCTGCGTCCGCTCCTCCCGGTGTGGAACGTCATGGGCGTCCATCGCGATGCCGAGTTCAACCGCGCACACGTCCCCGGATTCCTGCGCGGCATCGAGCCCAAGGACTGGCTGTGCCTGTACCCCTTCGTGCGCACGCCCGAGTGGTACCTCGCTCCGGAGGAGGAGCGGCGCACGATGCTGGCCGACCACGGACGCCGGGGTGCGGCGTTCACCGGCGTCCTCGCCAACACGGTCGCGTCCTTCGCGCTCGGCGACTACGAGTGGCTGCTGCCGCTCGAGGCCGATGAGCTCACCGACCTCGTCGACCTCATGCGGGACCTGCGCTACACGGACGCGCGGATGTACGTGAAGGAGGAGGTGCCCTTCTACACGGGGCGCAGGCTCCGGTTCGACGAGATCGCGGACGTCCTCCAGTAAGCGCCATGAGCACCCCCATCCGTCTGGGAACCCGTCGCAGCGCGCTCGCGCAGGCGCAATCGGGCCATGTCGCGACCGCGCTCGAGAAGCTCTCCGGTCGCCCTGTCGAACTCGTCCCAATCACCAGCGAGGGCGACACGAACCGTGCCTCCCTGTCCGAGATCGGTGGCCAGGGCATCTTCGCCACGCGATTGCGCGAGGCGCTGCTCGCGGGGGAGTGCGACTTCCTCGTCCACTCGCTCAAGGACCTGCCGACCGCAGTCCCCGAAGGGCTCGTGATCGCCGCGACGCCGAAACGAGAGGATCCGCGAGACGTGGTCCTCACCCGCGACGGCGTCCCGCTCCACGAGCTGCGTTCCGGCAGCACGGTCGGCACCGGTTCTCCGCGGCGCATCGCCCAGGTCCATCGGCGCGCGCCGGGTGCGGAGGTCGTCGACATCCGGGGGAACGTGGATTCACGTCTCGCGCGGGTCGTCTCGGGCGAGCTGGATGCCGTGATCCTCGCTGCGGCAGGGCTGTCGCGGCTCGATGCGAGGACTCCCCTCCAGCGCGAGGAGCTCGGGCTCGCCGAGTGGCCGACCGCTCCGGGGCAGGGTTCGCTCGCGGTGGAGACCCGTGCGGACGCGCCCCAGGAGCTGCTCGACGCCCTCGCCGGTCTCGATGACAGGGACACCCGGCTGGCCATCACGGTGGAGCGCGCGATCCTGCAAGGACTCGATGCCGGATGCCAGGCGCCGATGGCCGCGCATGCCGTCGTCGACGGCTCGTCGATCCGTGTCAGAACGGTGGTCTACGCGACGGACGGTGGGCGCCGGATCGGCCTCGACGTCACCGAAGACCTGAACGGGGAGTATATTCGTCGGAACGGCAGTGGCAATGGAGCGGATGCTGCCGATGGTGCAGACCCGATGCACGCAGCGCGCGAGCTCGGGTTCACTGTTGCCCGTCGGCTGCTCGATCAAGGGGCGGCCGGCCTCGTATCCCGAGAGCAATCCTCATGACCACTTCCGAAGAAATCAAGCAGGACCGACCGCTGGACGGCTGGCGCATTCTGGTGCCCCGTGGCGGGCCGTGGGGCGACAGCGTCGCCGCGAGCCTTCGGGCGCTGGGCGCCGTCCCCGTCGTGGCGCCGCTGATCAACTTCGCCCCGACCACCGACCAGGCGACGCTCGACACCGCGCTCGCGCAGCTCGCCGCCGGAGAGTTCGACTGGCTCACGATCACCAGTGCGACGACCGTGGACGTCCTCTTCGCCCATCGGGCGATCGTGCCGCGATCGACCAAGATCGCCGCGGTCGGTGAGACGACGGCCGCTGCTCTGCAGGCCGTCGGCTACGAGGTCGCGCTCGTCCCCGAGCAGGACAACTCCGCTGAGGGGATGGCGCGGCAGCTCATCGGACTCGAGAAGGAACCGCGCCGCATCCTCGCCCTGCGCAGCGAGATCGCCAAGCCGGTGCTCAGTCGTCTGCTCTCCGAGGCGGGGCACGATGTCCACGGTGTCGTCGCCTACCGGACGGTCGGCGTCCCGGTGACGGAGCGCATCCGCCGCGATGTCGAGAACGGCCGCATCAACGCGATCCTCGTCACCAGCGGCTCGGTCGCCCAGCAGGTGCGCGAGCAGTTCCCGGAGATCCCGGATGAGACGCTGCTCGCCGCGATCGGCCCACGGACGGCGAGGGACGCCCAGCTCGCAGGACTGCCCGTGTCGGTGGTCGCCGACCGGCAGACGATCGACGCACTGATCGACGCCGTCTCGCACTTCACCCTTCCGCACGCGGCCGACGAGTTCGCACCGTGAGCTACCCCGATGTTCGCCTGAGGCGGTTGCGCCGGTCTCGGGCCGTGCGCGACCTCGTGCGCGAGACCTCGCTGGAGCCGCGGCAGCTCGTGCTCCCGCTGTTCGTCCGCGAAGGACTCACCGAACCGGTGCAGATCGGCTCGATGCCCGGTGTCGCGCAGCACTCGATCGACTCCTTGCGCGCGGCAGCGGTGGAGGCGGCGGAAGCGGGTGTCGGCGGTGTGATGCTCTTCGGCGTCCCGGAGGTCCGCGACGCCCGCGGCTCCGGCGCCGACGACCCGCACGGCATCCTCAACCTCGCCACGGCGGCGCTCGCGGCCGAGGTCGGCGACGCACTCGTGGTCCAGACGGACCTCTGCCTCGACGAGTTCACCGACCACGGTCACTGCGGCGTGCTCGCGGCCGACGGCTCGGTCGACAACGACGCGACGCTGGAGCGGTACACCTCGATGGCGCTCGCACAGGCGCGGGCGGGGTCGCAGCTCCTCGGGCTCTCCGGCATGATGGACGGCCAGGTCGCGGTGATCCGCGCTGCCCTGGATGCCGAGGGCTTCACCGACACGCTTCTCCTCGCTTACGCCGCGAAGTACGCGAGCGCCTTCTACGGACCGTTCCGTGAGGCTGTCGACTCGCAGCTGAAGGGTGACCGGCGCACGTACCAGCTCGACCCCGGCAACCGCCGCGAGGGCGTGCGTGAGGCCGTCGTCGATGAGGCCGAGGGCGCCGACATCGTGATGGTGAAGCCGGCGATGGCGTTCCTCGACGTGCTGCGGGAGGTGCGCGACACCGTGAGCGTTCCGGTGTGGGCGTACCAGGTCTCCGGCGAGTACGCGATGATCGAGGCCGCCGGCGCGAACGGCTGGATCGACCGGCGGGCCGCTGTGCTCGAATCCCTGCTGTCGATCCGACGGGCAGGCGCGGATGCGGTGCTGACCTATTGGGCGACCGAGGCTGCGGCCTGGCTGCGCGACTGACGTCTTCGGAGACCGTGCACGACGGTTAGCCTGGAAGGGATGCCGGGACGGCTCCGTGCATCGCAAGGAGCTTTCATGACCGACCGCAATGACGACCTGTTCTCCGCTGCCAGGGCGGTGATCCCCGGCGGCGTGAACTCGCCGGTGCGCGCCTACGGTTCGGTCGGGGGGACACCGCGTTTCCTGGCGTCGGCCACGGGCGCCACGGTGACGGATGCGGCAGGGCGCGAGTACGTCGACCTGGTGGCCTCGTGGGGGCCCGCGCTCCTCGGACACGCGCACCCGGAAGTCGTCGCCGCGGTGCAGGAGGCCGCGACCCGCGGGCTGTCGTTCGGTGCTCCGACCGAGGGCGAGGTGGAACTCGCGGCGTTGATCGCCGATCGGGTCCGCTTCGGCGAGATCCGCCCGATCGAACGCGTTCGACTGGTGTCCACCGGAACCGAGGCCACCATGACGGCGATCCGTCTCGCGCGCGGAGCCACCGGCCGCGACTTGCTCGTGAAGTTCGCCGGGCACTATCACGGCCACTCGGACGGTCTTCTCGCAGAAGCGGGTTCCGGTGTCGCGACCCTGGCGCTCCCCGGATCGGCAGGGGTACCGGCTCCCATCGCTGCGCAGACGCTCGTGATCGGGTACAACGACCCCGAGGCGCTGGCCGCGGTGTTCGCCGAGCACGGACAGCGGATCGCCGCCGTGATCGTCGAGGCGTCGGCTGCGAACATGGGCGTCGTCCCGCCGTTGCCGGGATTCAACCGTCGGATCGCCGAGACCGCGCACGCGCACGGTGCGCTGATGATCCTCGACGAGGTGCTCACCGGGTTCCGCGTGCACCCCGCAGGCTTCTGGGGACTGCAGGCCTCGGAGGGCGAGGACTACCTGCCCGACATCGTCACCTTCGGCAAGGTCGTCGGCGGGGGGATGCCGCTGGCCGCGCTCGGTGGGCGGGCCGAGGTCATGGACCTGCTGGCTCCCTTGGGGCCGGTGTATCAGGCGGGGACGCTCTCGGGGAATCCGCTGTCGGTCGCGGCGGGCCTCGCGACGTTGCGGCTCGCGACGCCCGAGGTCTATGCGACCGTCGATGCCGCCTCCGCTAGGCTCTCCGCGGCGCTGGATTCCGCGCTCACGTCTGCCGGGGTCACGCACGCGGTCGCGCGGGCGGGCAACCTGTTCAGCGCCTCGTTCCGCGCCTCCGTGCCGCGGAACTACGCCGAGGCCCAGGCGCAGGAGTCGTTCCGCTATGCGCCGTTCTTCCACACGCTGCGGGAGCAGGGTGTGGCCCTGCCGCCGAGTGTCTTCGAGGCCTGGTTCCTGACCGCCGCGCACGGTGACGAGGAGCTCGGGCTCATTGAAGCGGCGCTGCCGTCTGCCGCGGAGGCCGCGGCGGCGGCTCGCCCGTAGTGTGCCGGGGAATGGCGTGACCCCACAAGGGATCGTTGCGTTCCTGTGAGCAACTTCCAGACAACTGGCAGGGCGGCGCTGGCAGACTAAGTGTCATGGTGACGTTGCTGCTGGACCAGACGCAACTCGAAGTCGTGCTCTCGCCGCTGGAACGAGCCGCGACATTCCACCGCGAGAACCTCCGGATCGTGCGCGACACCATCACCAAGGTCCAGCTGACCGACGACGCGTGGACCTGGCTGCGAGGGGTGCCGAATCCCGGCACGCACATCCCCGGCGTCCTGGCCGCGGGAAGCTGGAAGGCCGCGGGCAGCCTCGACTTCGTGCTCATCCGCCGCCGTCGCCCGAGCGTCGTCATCGACCTCGAGGGCGACGATCAGTACCGCCGCCTGATCCTCACGACCCGGCACGGCCTCGCGCTCACACAGGCGCTCCGACTCGACGTGTCCTCGGAGCCCGCGAACGTCGAGGAGATCGTCGCCACGGCGCCGACCCCCGTGACGAAGGGGAGCCGCCGACCGGTCATCCGCCCCCGGCCCGCCTGAGCACAGGGCGACCGACGCGCGAATCCGCGCCCCACGACAGGGAACGCCCTCCGCAGCCGTCAGGCCGGGAGGGCGTTCTGCTGCATGAGCGGGCGGGTCACCCGTGGTGGGTCTCGCCGTGATGGTTCTGGCCGTCGTGGTTCTCGCCGTCGGGATCCTGGCCGCCGTCGTGATCCTGGCCGCCGGTGGCCTCGGAGTCGCCGGATTCCTCGAGGCTCGTTTCCTCGGACTCGGGCTCGGGCTCGGGCTCGGCCAGCGGAACGGTGTCGATCACGCCGGTGGAGGCGACGCTCCAGTGGGCACCGTCCTCGACGGGCGCATCGTCGGTGGCCTCGACGTCCCGCCCCAGCGGGTAGTCCTTCGGCACGTCCTCGTAGTACGCGCGTGCGGCCGCGGCGAGCATCGAGCTGACGGCTGCCGACCGCGGATCGGCGTCCTCCTCGGTCTCGGCAGTGTCCTCGCCGCCGTCGACGTCCGCGGCGGTGTCGAGGTCGGCGAAGATCTCGACACCGGCGGGGGCATCGTCCTCCGCTGCGTCGTCGTCGTGGGCGTCGGCGCCGTCCGTGCTGACGATCTGCTCGTCTCCGGCAGTGTCGTCGGTGTCGTCTGTGTCGGTGTCGTCTGCGGCGGTGTCGTCTGCGGTAGTGCCGTCGTGCTCAGAGGTCTGTGCGGGAGTGTCAGTCTCGGGATCTTCACTCGTGAAGACCTCGGCGACGTCGTGGCGCGGCGATTCCGGGTCAGCTGTGGCCGCGGGGGAGGCGACGGGGGCTGCCGCACCGAACAGGATCTCGTCGAATGACCGCGCCGGGGGCTCCTCGGCCTGGTGGGTCTCGTCGTCCCGGCTCGTGTCACCGTGGTCCTCGTCGCCGTGACGATCTTCGTGGTCTTCGTGGGGGAGCGGTTCGTCCGCCTCGGATGCGGCTGCAGCGACGGGAGCGGCATCCACCGGCGTCTCGTCGTCCGTCTCGGGGGTGAACAGCCCGGAGATGCCGTCGTTCGAATCCTCGTCGACGGTCGCCGACGCCGAAGCCGCTGCGGCCAGGTCATCGCCGACGGCTTCACCGGCGGGTGCGGCGGCGGCCTCGGCGGCCCAGGCCGCGGCGGCGGCTACCGGGATGGCGACCGTGGACTCGGCGTCAGCGGCGTCGGTGGCAGCGGCGTCGGTGGCAGCGGAGTCGGTGGCAGCGGAGTCGGTGGCAGCGGAGTCGGTGGCAGCGGAGTCGGTGGCAGCAGAGTCGGGCTCCGCGCGCTCGGAATCGGCGTCGTCAGGCGTGGCGGCGAGCACCGGCGCGTCGAGCGGCGGCGTGTTCGTGTCTGCGCGGGGCGCGAGTCGGCCGCCGCGCATGAGGTCGATGAAGACGTCTTCCAGGGTCGGGCCGCGCTGCACGAGCGTGCTCAGGGCGATTCCGGCCTCCGCGGCGACAGCTCCGACGGTCCCGGCGTCGCCGCCTCGCACGGTCAGGCCGGAGCGCAGGACCTCGATGTCGAATCCTGCCGCGTCGAGCGCGACACGAAGCGCACCACGATCCGCGGCATCCACGATGACGGAGCCGCCTTGCGGGTCGGCGAGCGTCTCGATACCGCTCGCCAGCACCAACCGGCCCTTCGAGAGGACCAGGACGTTGTCGGCGACCTGCTCCACCTCGCTGAGGACGTGCGAGGACACGAGTACCGTGCGTCCTTCGTCGGCGAGGCGGCGCATCAGCAGGCGCATCCAGCGGATGCCCTCGGGATCGAGCCCGTTGGCCGGCTCGTCGAAGACGAGCGCACCCGGGTCGCCGAGAAGGGCGTGCGCGACGCTCAGCCTCTGACGCATGCCGAGCGAGAAGCCGCCGATCCGGGAGTCGCCTTCGGAGTCCAAGCCGACGAGGGACAGAACCTCTCCGACGCGGGCCAGCGGGATGCCGTTCGCCTTGGCGGCGATCGTCAGCTGACGTTCGGCGGTGCGCCGAGGACGATAGACGGTCTCTTCCAGGACGGCACCGATGGTGCGCAGCGGCTGGCGGAGCTCCGCGTAGGCCGTCCCGCCGATCGTGGCCGTTCCGGAGGTGGCGCGCACCTGACCGAGGAGGATTCGCAGGGTGGTGGTCTTGCCGGCTCCGTTCGGGCCGAGGAAGGCGGTGACGGCGCCGGGCTCGACGCGCGCGGAGAAGTCCGAGACGGCGGTCACCTCATTGAAGCGCTTCGTCACGTGCGTGAACTCCAGCACCTGTCCTTCAGGCATCCGTGACCTCTCGTCGCAGTGAACAGTTCCTCCCTATCCTGCCGGAAAAGCCTGTCGGATCCCGCATTTCGCGCGGAATCTCCGCCCTCGGCGAAGCGGTAACCTGGCACGCGTGACCGAATCCCAGGCTGCATCCCGTGTCCTCATCCGCACCGAAGGAGCACTCGGGCGGCTCACCCTCAATCGTCCGGAGGCGATCAACGCGCTCGACGAGGGGATGATCGAGACGCTCACCGAGGCGCTCGACGCCTGGCGCGACGACACCGACGTGCAGATCGTGCTGATCGACGGGGCGGGGGAACGCGGCATGTGCGCCGGCGGAGACGTGCGTGCGCTGCACGCCCAGATCGTCGCCGGGGAGTCCGAGCGCACCGCCGAGTTCTTCCGCGCGGAGTATGCGTTGAACGCGATGATCGCGGAGTATCCGAAGCCGGTCGTGGCGTTCGCCGACGGCATCACGATGGGCGGAGGGATCGGCCTGGCCGGTCATGCGGCGATCCGCATCGTCACGGAGCGCTCGAAGCTGGCGATGCCCGAGACCCGGATCGGGTTCACACCCGATGTCGGCGGCACCTGGCTGCTCGGACGAGCGCCCGGCCGCTTCGGGGAGTACTTCGGACTGACCGGCGCGACGATGAGCGGAGCGGATGCCGTCTACCTGGGGTTCGCCGACCACTTCGTGCCGTCCGATCGTCTGGACGCGCTGAGGGAGGCCCTCGCGTTCCGTGCGGATCCGACAGGCCCGAGCGAGATCGTCCTGCTCTTCGACGAGACGCCGGAGCCCACGCAGCTGCCCGCATCGAAGGCGTGGGTCGACGAAGCGTTCTCGGCCGCGACCGTGAGCGAGATCATCGACCGCCTGGAGGCGCAGGACACCACGGAGGCCGCCGCCACGGCTGAGCTCTTGGCGGGCCTCGCCCCCACCGGCCTCACGGTCACGCTCGATGCCGTGCGCGAAGCGCGCGAGCTCCCGGGGTTGCGCGCCGCCCTCGAGGGCGAGTACCGGCGGGTGCTGTGGTTCGTCAACGAGCACCCGGACCTCGTCGAGGGCATCCGCGCGCAGCTCGTCGACAAGGACCGCAACCCGAAGTGGGACCCGCCGACGCTGGCCGAGCTCGCGCCGGACGCCGGCGCCCCGGCGCGGGCGTACGTGCCCCGTCCGCCGCTGTTCTGACGCTGCGCGGTGTGGGGCCGCCGGGAGTGTGCCCGCGTGCGGTGCACACCAGTCGGGAGTGTGCCCGCTTGTCGGACGGTTTCGGCCGTTTCCAGTCGGTTCGGCCCGGAACTCCCGACAGGCGGGCAGGGAGTCCCCGACAGGTGGGCCGGGCCGGAGCGGGATCGGGCTACTCCCCGGCGTCCTCTGGCGTCGTCCGCGACTGCCAGATCGTCCGCAGCACATCGACGATGTCGTCGAGCTCGGCGCCGAGGGGGTCGGCCTCGTCGACCAGGTCACGGAGGCGGCGGATCACCGAGGCCGGGAGGACCCCGGCCGACTCGGAGACACGCGTGCCGGCGGCGGTGCGCGAAATCACCAGTCCGTCCGCCTCGAGCATCTTGTAGGCGCGTGCGGCGGTGCCGGGAGCGACGCCCAGATCGCTCGCCGTCTGGCGGACGGTCGGCAGTCGTTCGCCGGCACCGAGCTGGCCCGAGACGATGAGGCCGCGCAACTGCCGGTAGATGTCGAGCGCAGGATTGCTCTCATCTGCCGCCGAGAGCTTCGGATTCGGGCTCATCACACGGCCTCGCTGTCGGCGGGGCTCTCGGCCTCGGAGCCCGTACGCGCGCCGTGATCGCGCGGGTACAGCTGCCCGATCACCAGGAAGAGGAGCACGAAGGCGGCGATCTCCAGCAACGGTGCCAGACCGCCTCCGACACCTGCGATCTCGCCGTATCGCCAGAATGCCGTGTAGGAGTCCGAGCCGCCGTCGCGCTGGACGGCCAGACCGACGACCGATCCGGCATCGGCGATGAACCGCCACGCCCCCGCAAGGGTGAGGAGGAGCGCCGACGTCGCCGTCCGGGTGATCGCCGTCGCGACATCGCGGCGTTCCCGCTGCTCTGCGGCCACCGTCTCCGGGCGCAGGAACGGGCGGACGGCGCTCGCGTGGAGCGCGGCCACCATGACTGCCAGGAGGACCGCGGTGCAGATCAGCACGGGGATGCCGTACGCCCAGCCGTAGAACCAGGGTCGGAGCGGGTCGATCGGCTCGTTGTTGATCGCGATCTCGAGGAAGACATAGGGACCCCCGTTGATGTTCGACGAAGCGAGACCGGCCAGGACCGTGGTCGCCGTGAGAGCAAGCGCTGCGAGGGCGGATCCCGCCGTTCCTGCGCGCGGACTGAAGGTCAGCCACGTGCGGCGGGGAACGGCGACCGGTCGTTCCGGGGGTGTGCTCCCGAGGGTCGCGACGATCGCGAGCAGGAGTCCGATGCCGACGGACGCCGTGAACACCGGCATCGCGTACCGCCACCAGGAGATGACGCCGTTGAGATCGACCACGTATCCGGAGATCAGATTCTCGGCGAGGAAGACGACGACCACTCCGATCGCCGTCAGGCCGAGCGTGCGGTGCTCTCGCGAGTAGCGGGCGACGACGCCGCCGGCTGTGGCCGCCCCGAGCCGCATCCGGCTCTCCCTCTGCGCGCGCCTTCCGGGGAACACGCAGATGCCGCACGCGATGACCGCCGCGACGACCAGAGAGACCCACGGCATCGTGAAGAGCGCGCCGAGCATCTGCCAGCCATCCAGGCGCCACGGAGCGGAGGCGAGCGGGGAGGTGAAAAGGTCAGGCATGCGGAGTCCGTTCTCTTTGTACTGCATGTCTATCACAAGTTGTATCAGTTCCTAAATACAAGCTCGGACCGAACCGCTGATCGTACGGGAAACCGGTTCGCTGTCAGCGAAGGTCCGTCCAAAGGGGGATACGAATGTCCGCGGATCGTGGCACTCTGTCTTGTGGCCGGTTGTCGGTCGGCATCCGTCTGCCGAGAAACCCGCCGCGTCATCCTTCCTAGAAAGTCCGCCTGTGCTGGGAAAAATCCTCTTTCGCTATCTCTCTCGATACCGGTGGCTGTTGCTCGCGGTGCTGGTCTTCCAGCTCGCCAGCGTGGCAGCGACCCTCTACCTCCCGCGCCTGAACGCCGACATCATCGACAAGGGCGTCGCCCGCGGTGACACCGCCTACATCTGGGGCACCGGCCTGTTCATGCTCACGGTCTCGTTGGGTCAGATCATCGCCTCGGTCACCGCGACCTACTTCGCCGCGCGCGCCGCGATGGGTGCCGGACGCGACATCCGTTCCGACGTGTTCGGCAAGGTCAGCGGCTTCTCCGAGCGCGAGGTCTCCCAGTTCGGTGCCGGCTCACTCATCACCCGCAACACGAACGACGTGCAGCAGGTGCAGATGCTCGCCATGATGGGCGCGACCATGCTCGTCACGGCGCCGCTGCTCGCGATCGGCGGCATCATCTTCGCCGTGCAGACCAACGTCGGCCTCAGCTGGCTCATCGCGGTCTCCGTGCCGCTGCTGCTGATCCTCGCCGCTCTCGTGATCGGGCGCATGGTCCCACTGTTCCGCAGCTACCAGGGCAAGCTCGACAACGTGAACCGCATCATGCGGGAGCAGCTCACCGGTGTCCGCGTCGTCCGTGCGTTCGTGCGCGAGGGCATCGAAGAGGAGCGCTTCCGCGGGGCCAACACCGACATCATGGTCGTCGGTCGCAAGGTCGGCTCGCTGTTCGTGCTGCTCTTCCCCCTGTTCATGCTCATCCTCAACGTCACCGTCGTCTCGGTCATCTGGTTCGGCGGCATCGAGGTGAACAACGGCACGGTGCAGGTCGGCACGCTGTTCGCCTTCATGCAGTACATCGGCCAGATCATGGGCGGCGTGATCATGGCGAGCTTCATGGCGATGATGATCCCGCGCGCGGCGGTCTCGGCCGAGCGCATCGGCGAGGTGCTCGACTCCGAATCCACGCTGATCCGTCCCGAGAACGGCGTCACCGAGTTCCCGGTACCAGGGTCCTTGGCGCTCGACGACGTCGAGTTCACCTACCCCGGAGCCGATTCGCCGGTCCTCACCGGCATCAGCTTCGCGGCGCAGCCGGGCGAGACCGTCGCGATCGTCGGCTCGACCGGATCGGGCAAGACGACGCTCGTGTCGCTCATCCCGCGTCTCTTCGACGTCTCGGGCGGCGCGGTGCACGTCGGCGGCACGGACGTGCGCGAGGCCGACGTCGAGGCGCTGTGGGACAGCATCGGACTGGTGCCGCAGCGTCCTTTCCTCTTCACCGGAACCGTCGCATCGAACCTGCGCTACGGGCGTGAAGATGCGACCGACGAAGAACTCTGGCATGCGCTCGACATCGCGCAGGGTCGCGACTTCGTCGAGGAGATGCCGGACGGACTCGATTCGCGGATCGCGCAGGGTGGTACGAACGTCTCGGGCGGTCAGCGCCAGCGTCTCGCGATCGCGCGTGCGATCGTGCACCAGCCGCAGATCCTCGTCTTCGATGACTCGTTCTCGGCGCTCGATCTGACCACCGATGCCCGGCTGCGCCAGGCGTTGTGGAGGGAGCTCCCGCATGTGACGAAGATCGTGGTCGCCCAGCGCATCTCCACCATCACGGACGCCGACCGCATCGTCGTCCTCGACGGCGGCACGATGGTGGGCGTCGGCACGCACGAGGAACTGCTCGAGACAAGCGAGACCTACCGCGAGATCGTCGAGTCGCAGCTGGGGGTGGACGCATGAGCGAGCAGAACAAAGAACAGGGCAAGCCCACGCGTAGCCGCCGTAAGGCCACGGCTCCCGTGGCCGAGGTCGAACTGACGGCGGAGGAGAAGTACGAGGCCGAGCTCGCGGAGCAGGCCCGACAGAACTCCGGCGACTGGGACAGCGTCGCGCCGGGCAAGGCCGACAACTTCGGGCCGAGCTTCGCGCGCATGATCGGGTTGCTGAAGCCCTCGGCACTCTGGTTCGTCTTCGTGTCGATCCTGGGTGCGCTGGGCGTCGTGCTGACGGTCGCCGCGCCCAAGGTGCTCGCCGAGGCGACGAACCTCGTCTACAAGGGGTTCATCTCCATCCAACTCGGGCAGCCGAACGGCGACTCCCCGGGGTTCCCGGCAGGAACATCGCAGGACGTCGTGGTCGAGGCGCTGCGAGGCGCGGGTCAGGACGACTTCGCGAATCAGGTCGGTGCGCTGGGTGACTTCACCGTCGGTCAGGGTGTCGACTTCGGCGCGCTGCGCCTGGTCATCGCCGCTGTCCTCGCCATCTATGTCGCCGCGGCGTTCCTCACCTGGATCCAGGGGTACGTCATCAACGTGATCATGGTGCGCACCATGTGGCGTCTGCGCGAGGCGGTCGAGGCGAAGATCAACCGTCTGCCCCTGTCGTACTTCGACAAGGTGCAGCGCGGTGAGCTGATCTCGCGCGTCACGAACGACATCGACAACATCACCCAGACGATGCAGCAATCGCTGTCCGGTGCGCTCACCTCCGTGCTCACCGTCATCGGCGTGCTCGTGATGATGTTCTCGATCTCCTGGCAGCTCGCGCTCGTCGCCCTCATCACGCTGCCGCTGATGGGTGTGATCTTCGGCATCATCGGTCCGCGCTCGCAGAAGGCCTTCGGCACGCAGTGGCGCAAGGTCGGACGGCTCAACGCCCGCGTCGAGGAGGCGTTCTCCGGCCACGCGCTGGTGAAGGTCTTCGGACGTGAGAAAGACGCGCTCGACAAGTTCCAGGCCGAGAACGAAGAGCTGTTCCAGGCCAGCTTCAAGGCGCAGTTCCTGTCCGGCATCATCATGCCGGCGATGATGTTCGTCGGAAACCTCAGCTACGTGGGCATCGCGGTGCTCGGTGGTCTGATGGTCGCGAACGGACAGCTCCGTCTCGGCGATGTGCAGGCGTTCATCCAGTACTCGCAGCAGTTCACGCAGCCGCTCTCCGAGCTCGGCGGCATGGCTGCGGTGGTCCAGTCGGGTACGGCGTCGGCGGAGCGCGTGTTCCAGCTTCTCGACGCGGACGAGCAGGAGGCAGACGATGCCGATGCTCCGGAGCTCGTCGAGGGCAAGGGCGTCATCGAGTTCGAGAACGTCGCATTCTCGTACACGCCGGATCGTCCGCTGATCAAAGACCTGTCGTTCCGGGTGGAGCCGGGGCAGACCGTCGCGATCGTGGGGCCGACCGGTGCGGGGAAGACGACCCTGGTCAACCTGATCATGCGTTTCTACGAGCTCAGCGGCGGACGCATCATGCTCGACGGTCAGGACATCGCCGAGGTGACCCGGGATGAGCTGCGGTCGCGCACCGGGATGGTGCTGCAAGATCCGTGGCTGTTCGCGGGGAGCATCCGCGAGAACATCCGCTACGGTCGCTCCACCGCGACCGACGACGAGGTCCTCGCCGCGGCGAAGGCGACCTACGTCGACCGCTTCGTCCACGCCCTCCCCGAGGGCTACGACACGGTGCTCGACGAGGATGCCGCGAACGTCTCCGCGGGCGAGCGTCAGCTCATCACCATCGCGCGCGCGTTCGTCGCACAGCCGTCGATCCTCATCCTCGATGAGGCCACGTCGGCCGTCGACACCCGCACCGAGCTTTTGCTGCAGCACGCGATGGCCGCCCTTCGCAAGGGACGCACGTCCTTCGTGATCGCGCACCGTCTGTCGACCATTCGCGATGCCGACCTCATCCTCGTGATGGAGCACGGCGACATCGTGGAGAAGGGCACACATGACGAGCTGATCGCCGCGCAAGGAGCCTACTGGCGCCTGTACCAGTCGCAGTTCGAGCAGGCGGCCACAGACATCGACGCCGAAGAGGCCCTCACCGGCTCGACGCCCGTCGTGGTCACCGGTGACGCGGACGAGGAGAGCGTGCACGCGGCTGCGGCCGTCGCCGGCGCCTCGGTGGGGGCGCAGGTTCCTGCCGCCGAGACGGCTGCTGCCCAGGCGCTTCTCGAGGAGGGGGCCGACGGCTCCGCCTCTCGCGACTGAGCGGCATCACGCAGACGCCCCATCCTGCTCACGCGGGATGGGGCGTCGTGCTGTACTCGGCCGAGCGAAGTGTCAGGACCCGTCGTCCGTGATCCCGAGCAGTTCCAGGGGGTGGGTCAGGCGCCACCACGGGCTCGGCCCCTCGACGTCATCGGCCAGGACCAGGGGAACCGTCGCGGTGTTGAGCGGTCCGGCCGCGGTCAAGGTGCCCACGGTGGCGTCCTCGTCCCGCTTGTCGCCGAGATCGAAGGCCGTGGTCGCAGTGGCGACAGCACCGTTCCAGAGCACGACATCGGCATCGGATTCGGTGACCACGTCGACCTTCTCGCCCCAGTCGGTCGTGACCT
This sequence comes from Microbacterium sp. KKR3/1, assembly GCF_021272365.1. Taxonomy (NCBI): domain Bacteria; kingdom Bacillati; phylum Actinomycetota; class Actinomycetes; order Micrococcales; family Microbacteriaceae; genus Microbacterium; species Microbacterium sp. KKR3/1. Next base: position 113,584 of record NZ_JAJSDW010000002.1, read on the forward strand.
GCCCGACGACCGTGCCCTTCGCGACGGCTGCCTCCTGTGCATCCAGGGCGGCCTCCGTCTCGGCGAACAGCGAACGGGTGAGAGCGAGGCGCTCGTCGTCGCCCGCCTGATTCAGCGCCGCCGCGAACAGATGCACCGTGGTGTCCCCGATCGTCAGGTCTTTCGCCGTCAGCAGGTTCCAGCCGACCAGCGTGCCGGTCTTGATGCCGACGACGCCCGGATCGGCGAGCATCCCGTTGGTGTTGACGACCGTGCCCGCACCCGGGAGGTCCACTGACCGGGTGCCGACGATCTCCGCGAACACGGGGTTCTGCATGGCCAGCTCACCGAGCTTGATCAGGGCCGCAGGGGTCGCCACATTGCGCTCGTCGAAACCGGAGGGGGTGACCACCGTGATGTCGGTGAGCGCACGATCGCGCAGCCACACCTCGGCGGCGGCCGCGAACTCCTGGTCCGAGCCCCAGATCTCGGACACCAGCCGGTCGATGTAGTTGTTCGCCGACCCGAGGAGTGTGCCCTGGAGCATCTGGTACTCGGTGAGGACGCCGTCGACGGGGACATCGAGTGCAGACTGATCGCTGCGCCGGTAGTTCCAGTAGTCCACGCTGTCGCCGTAGGTGAAGCCGAACTCCGGCCCCTGCTCGCCGAGGGCGAGGGGCATGCGGTCGAGCACCATCAAGCTGCTCACGACCTTGGTGATGCTCGCGATGCTCACCGGATCGGTGATCGACGCCGCGGTGGTGAGCCCGGCGATGCCGACGGACGCGCTGCCCTCACTCGGCCAGGTGATCGTCGCGGCGGGAGCGGGAACCGTGTCGAACTCGACGGACTGCGCCGTCGGCGGAACCTCGTGCAGCGGCCAGAGCAAAGTCGTGCCCGCATAGCCGGCGACCAGCGCGGTGAGCGCGACCAGCGGCACCAGGATTCCCGGGCGAGCGATGGCCGGCCGCAGGCGAGCCCCACGGAGGAGCCCGCCGTTCTGTTCGGTTTCCGGGGTCTGCTCGAACGTCGCCGTGGCCGTGTGCGCACCGACGGCGGCGGCATCGACCCAGGTCAGTGCGGTCGCGCCCGTCGTGCCGTCGGCCCACTGCACGGCCGCGCCGTCGACGAGCGCCTCGGCCTCATCGGGCTCCTGCGCCTCCTCACCCTCGCCGCGTCGGCGGGGCTGGAAGGGCGGCTTCGTGAGTGGCGGAGTCGCGGGACCATCCGCCGGCTCCGGGTCGAGCGCCGGCTCCGGGTCGTGCACGGGCTCCGGGTCGAGCACGGGCTCCGGATCGGACGCCGGCGCGGGGTCGTCTGGCGAAGCCGTGCCGTGGCGTCGTGCGGGCGTCCGGTCCACAGTGAACAGCGCGCCGATCGCGGCGGCGTCGACCGGGACGGCGGAGACGACGGAGGGATCCGACGGGGGCGTGTCGCCGGCGAAGAGTCGATCGGCGGCGAAGGGTGCGGCGCTCTCCGATGCGGGGGCGGCGGGGTCCGACGCGATCGCCAGGTCGTCCACAGGCCCGGAGGGGGCGGCCGTCCGCGAGCCGTCGTCGCTGACGACGCCCGTCGCCTCGTCGGCGGGATCTGAAGCGGTCACTCGTTTACGGTACCCAATCCCCGGCGTGTTCCGCGGCGCGAAGCCCTGTCGCCACGCCGGTGTCGCCACCGGGTAAGATCATCAGCACAACCACGGGAGTCCGGCGAGCCGGGCTGAGAGGGAGCGAATCGCGCTTCGACCGTCGAACCTGATCTGGGTCATGCCAGCGCAGGGAGGAGTTCAGATGAGTACGTCCACGTCCGCATCCGCGAAGCAGACATCCGCCGCGAACGGTCTGCGACCCACGTCGATCTGGCGCTGGCGCGTCGTCGACATCGTCGTCGCCGCCGTCCTCGGCGTCGCGATCGGCCTCGTCTTCTGGGGCTGGAACACCATCGGCTACGCCTGGTTCGGCGCCGCTGACGCCCTGACCCCGGGTCTCGGCGGCATCGCCGTCGGCATCTGGCTGCTCGGCGGCGTCGTCGGCGGCCTCGTGATCCGCAAGCCGGGCGCCGCGCTGGTGGTCGAGCTGGTCGCGGCGATCGTGTCGATGCTGATCGGCAACGTGTGGGGCGTCTCGACCGTGCTGTCTGGCATCGTGCAGGGCCTCGGTGCGGAGATCATCTTCGCGCTGTTCTTCTATCGTCGTTTCGGCATCGTGGTCGCCGCGCTCGCGGGTGTCGGCGCAGCGGTCGCCGCCTGGGTGTTCGAGCTGTTCTACGGCAGCTCGCCGAACATCCTGAAGTCGCTCGAGTTCAACACCATCTATCTGGTCAGCGTCGTCATCTCGGGCGCGATCCTCGCGGGCGTGGTCGGGTGGCTGCTCGTGCGCGCCCTCGCCGTCACCGGCGCACTCAACCGCTTCGCCGTCGGGCGAGAGCACGTGCGCGAGGTCTGAGCGTGAGCTTCGCCGCCCCGGCCCGCGTGCAGGCTGCGGGCTGGGGCTGGCGGTATGCCGGTCGAAAGTGCCCAGCCGTCGCCGACGTCTCGTTCACGATCGACCCGGGCGAGCGGGTGCTGCTTCTCGGCGCATCGGGCGCGGGCAAGTCGACTCTGCTCGCCGGTCTCGCCGGCGTCCTGGGTGGCGATGACGAGGGGGAGCGCACCGGTGCCCTGCGCATCGACGGCGCGTCCCCGGAATCGCGGCACGGTCGCGTGGGGCTCGTCCTCCAGGACCCCGATGCCGGAATCGTGCTGTCGAAAGTCGGCGATGATGTGGCGTTCGGCTGTGAGAATCTCGGTGTCGCGGCGTCCGAGATCCCGGGCCGAGTCGCGGAGGCTCTCGACGCCGTGGGCCTCGACGTCTCGCCGCAGCGTCCCACGAAGGCGCTCTCGGGCGGCCAGAAGCAGCGACTGGTGCTGGCCGGCGTGCTCGCGATGCGCCCGGGCCTGCTGCTGCTCGACGAGCCGACCGCGAACCTCGACCCCGAGGGCGTGCGCGAGGTGCGGGCGAGTGTCGAGCGGGCGGTGATCTCCTCCGGTGCGACACTGATCGTCGTCGAGCATCGCACGCCGGTCTGGGTCGATCTGATGACGCGTGTGATCGTGCTGGCGGCCGACGGCGGGCTGCTCGCGGATGGGACGCCCGAGCACGTGTTCGCGGTCCACGGCGATGTGCTCGCCGATGCCGGGGTGTGGGTGCCCGAGCGGGGCATCGACCTGCCCGTGCTGGAGCGGGTGACGGCACCCGATGCGCTCTCCGCCCCCGGGCTCTCGATTGCGAGGGAAACGGGCGTCGTCGTGCAGGCGGGACTCGACCTGCACGTACCGCGAGCGAACGCGACCGTGATCACCGGGCCCAACGGGGCGGGCAAATCGACCCTTGCGCTCACGCTCGCCGGACTCATCCCCGAAGAAGCAGGAGAGGTGCGGTCGGCACCCGAGTTGGCGGGGCGCAAAGGCACCCGCCCGATCCGGTGGACGTCGCGCGAGTTGCTCACCCGTATCGGCATGGTCTTCCAGGAGCCGGAGCACCAGTTCCTCACCCAGACACTGCGTGACGAGCTCGCTGTCGGTCCGCGCGCGCTCGGCTGGGACCGTGCGAGGACGGACGCCGTCGTCGATGATCTCCTCGAGCGACTCGGCCTCGCGCCGCTCGCGCTGGCCAACCCGTTCACGCTCTCCGGCGGCCAGAAGCGGCGGCTGTCCGTCGCGACGGCGTTGGCGGGGGCACCGGAGGTGATCGTGCTCGACGAGCCGACGTTCGGTCAGGACCGGCGTGGATGGATCTCCCTCGTCGCGCTCCTGCAGGAGGAGATCACGCGTGGACGGTCGATCATCGCGGTGACGCACGACGATGCCGTGGTCCGACACCTGGGTGGTCATCGCATCGAGTTGGGGGCGGCAGCGTGACGGCGATCGAGACCGCACGGCCGGTGTGGCTCGACGGGGTGAACCCGGTGACGAAGCTGGTGCTCGCCGTGCTGCTGTCGGTGCCGTTGTTCGCGTCCATCGACATCACGAGCGCGCTGGCCGCGATCGTCCTGCAGTTGCTCTGCCTGCCGTTGACCAGACTGCGCCCCTCGACGGTGCTGCGGAGGCTGCTGCCGATCGCGATCTTCGCGCCGATCGCCGGCGTGAGCATGCTGCTGTACGCCGAACCGGCCGGGCGGATCTATTGGACCTTCGGGTTCGCGACGATCAGCGAGGACTCCATCACCCTCGCGATCGCGGTGAGCCTGCGCGTGGTCGCGCTCGGGCTGCCCACCATCCTGCTCTTCGGCGGCACCGACCCGACCGAACTCGCCGACGCGCTGGCCCAGGTCGCCAAGCTGCCGAGTCGCTTCGTGCTGGGCATCCTCGCCGGTACGCGGATGCTGGGCCTGTTCCTCGATGACTGGCGCACCATGAGCCTGGCTCGTCGTGCGCGCGGTGTGGGGGACCGGGGCGTGCTCCGACGGTTCTTCTCCATGGCCTTCGTGCTGCTCGTGTTCGCCGTGAGGCGCGGCTCCAAACTGGCACTCGCGATGGAAGCGCGCGGCTTCGCCTCCGACATCCCCCGCACCTGGTCGCGTCCGTCGCGGCTGCACCCGAGAGACGCAGTGGCGCTGATGGGCGGCATCGCGATCATGGCGCTCGCGCTCGCCGCTGCTGTCGTCGTGGGCACGTTCCGCTTCGTGTGGAGCTAGGGTCTGTCGCGAACCGGTCGATACGTCGGCGCGATCTCGCTACGGTGGGCGGCAAGGCCGCAAGGACGCCTCCACCGAAAGGTTCTCGTATGAGCAGCACGCCCTCCTCCGGCTACGAGCCGATGTTCACGCGCCCGGGGGAGGCGTCGGTCGCCCCGCGCCATCTGATCCCGCCCCAGGGTTCGCTCCCTGCCACGGCGAGGCAGATCGTCGAGGACGAGACGATCCTCGACGGCAATGCGCGCCTCAACCTGGCGACGTTCGTCAGCACGTGGATGGATGACGACGCCAAGCAGGTGTACACCTCGTCTTTCGACAAGAACATGATCGACAAGGACGAGTACCCGCAGACGGCGGCGATCGAGGACAACTGCTGGCACATGCTGGCGAACCTCTGGAACGCGCCGGATGCCTCGGGGGCCATCGGTACCTCGACGGTCGGTTCGTCCGAGGCGTGCATGCTGGGCGGCCTCGCCTTCAAGCGTCGCTGGCAGCAGGCGCGACGTGCCGCGGGAAAGGACACGTCGACGCCGAACCTGGTGATGTCGTCCGCCGTGCAGGTGTGCTGGGAGAAGTTCTGCAACTACTTCGACGTCGAGCCGCGCTACGTCCCCATCTCCGAGGAGCACAAGACGCTCGACGGTCACGATCTGGCGAAGTACGTCGATGAGAACACGATCGGCGTCGTCGCGATCATGGGCGTCACCTATACCGGGATGTACGAGCCGGTGGCGGCGATCGCTGCGGCGCTCGACGAGATCCAGAAGGACACCGGGCTCGACATCCCCATCCACGTCGACGGTGCCTCCGGGGCGATGATCGCGCCGTTCCTGCAACCCGATCTCGTGTGGGATTTCCGTCTCGAGCGCGTGCACTCGATCAGTACGTCCGGCCACAAGTACGGTCTCGTGTACCCGGGTCTCGGATGGGTGGTCTGGCGCGAGGAGAAGTGGCTGCCGGAGGATCTCGTGTTCAAGGTCAGTTACCTCGGCGGCGAGATGCCCACATTCGCGCTGAACTTCTCGCGTCCGGGGGCGCAAGTGCTGTTGCAGTACTACCTGTTCCTCCGGCTGGGGTTCGAGGGCTACCGTGCCGTGCAGCAGGAGTCGCAGGACGTCGCGAAGTACCTGTCGGCCGGGATCGCGGGGCTCGACGCCTTCGAGCTCTGGAACGACGGCAGCGACATCCCGGTGTTCGCCTGGCGCCTCAAGGACGGCCATACGAAGAACTGGACGCTGTACCACCTGCAGGACCGTCTCCGGATGCGCGGATGGCTCGTGCCGGCGTACCCGATGCCCGCGGATCTCGAGCAGATCACGGTGCAGCGGATCGTCGTGCGCAACGGGCTGAGCATGGACCTGGCCGCCGACCTGCTGGACGCGATCACGGCGGAAGTCGCCCACCTCGACGCCCTCACCGCGCCGATGCCATCCGATCACCCCGACTCGGCGTTCCACCACTAGGGGTGCTCAGGTCGCGTTCCAGAGGTCGCGGTAGAAGGCGAGACGCTCGCGGTCGGGTTCGACTCCGTAGGCCTCGATCAGAGCGTCCTCCCACCCGGGGCCGAAGTTCCACTCGGTGCTCATGGAGGCGACGGCGATGTCGGCCCAGCGGTCGGCCACGCCCAGCAGAGCCAGGTCGACGTGCGCGAGCCAGCGGCCGTCGTCTCCCACCAGGGTGTTGGGGCAGCAGGCATCGCCGTGACTGACGACGAGGCGGTCGACCGCGGGAGCGGTCCGGAGGCTTTCCGGCACGGCGATCCCGCGTCGTTCCGCGTTCGCGATGCGCGAAGGCACGCTCCACTCCCAGGGGCACTCCCGCACGGGGAGGGCTTCATGCATCGCGCGGAGCCCTTCGCCGACTGCTCGCACGGCGGTCGCGGGCTCTGCGATCCATCGCGGGTCCACCGCGCTGAGGCCGTCGAGGGCGGCAGTGATCATCCACTCGTGCGTGTCGTCCGCCCCGCCGTCGAGCACGGTCGGCACAGTGATCCAGCCCGACGCCCACCTCATCCGTTCTGCCTCGTCGCTCAACGTGAATTCGAGGTTCCGAGGCCCCCACTTGATGTAGAACGGCTCTGCGGTGCCGGTGGCGCGGAAGGTGAGTCCGCCGTAGTCGTTGCGCCAGACACATTCGAGGTCGGCTCCCCGGGCGAGCAGGCGGACGTGTTCGGGGACGACGACGTCTTCGGCGGGGATCGACATCCATCCATCCTGCCCGACGGCACGTCAGGAGTGATGTCGTAGGCTCGCTTTCGACGCCGTACCTCCATTCGTGATGACACCAAGAACCACGTAGGCTGGGACCGCGTTCCACAACAGCAGTCGCACGACGACGTTCGAAGGAGAACATCAGATGCAGATCAGCGGACAGGGTGCACTCATCACCGGCGGAGCCTCGGGGCTCGGCCTGGCGACCGCACGTCGCCTCGTCGCGGCGGGCGCCCACGTCACGATCATCGACCTCGCTTCGTCGAAGGGTGCGGAGGTGGCCGACGAGATCGGCGGGCTGTTCGTCGCCGCCGACGTCACGAGCGCCGACGAGGTGCAGGCGGCCGTCGCGGCCGCGCAATCCGCCGCACCGCTGCGTGTGGTGGTGAACTGCGCGGGCATCGCGCCGCCCGCCAAGGTCCTCGACCGCGAGGGCAACCCGGCTGTGCTCGCCGACTTCGAACGGGTGATCCGCATCAACCTCGTCGGCACGTTCAACGTCGTCTCGCAGGCATCGGCGGTGATCGCCAAGAACGAACTCCACGACGACGAACGCGGCGTCATCGTCAACACCGCGAGCGTGGCCGCCTTCGACGGACAGATCGGCCAGCCCGCGTACTCGGCGTCGAAGGGCGGCGTGCATGCGATGACCCTTCCGATCGCGCGCGAGCTCGCGCGCCATGGCATCCGGGTCTGCACGATCGCGCCCGGCATCATGGAGACGCCGATGCTGATGGGGCTGCCGCAGGAGGCACAGGACTCCCTCGGCCAGCAGGTGCCGTTCCCCGCCCGCCTCGGTCGACCCGACGAATACGCCGCTCTCGTGGAGCAGATCGTCGAGAACGGCTACCTCAACGGCGAGACCATCCGCCTCGACGGCGCGATCCGCATGGCCCCGCGCTGACCCCGCCCTCTGAACCGCGATCGAGAACCCAGGAGAATCCATGACACTGGCAGGCAAGACCATCCTGATGTCGGGCGGCAGCCGTGGCATCGGCCTCGCGATCGCGCTGCGGGCCGCGGCTGACGGCGCGAACATCGCGATGCTCGCGAAGACCGACACCCCGCATCCCAAGCTCGAGGGCACGATCCACACCGCCGCGGAGCAGATCCGTGCGGCCGGGGGCAATGCCCTGCCGATCGTGGGCGATGTCCGCGATGACGACGACATCACCGAGGCGGTCCTGAAGACGCAGGGCGAGTTCGGTGGCATCGACATCGTCATCAACAACGCCAGCGTCATCGACCTCTCGCGCTCGCTCGACCTGAACGCCAAGAAGTACGACCTGATGCAGGACGTCAACGTGCGCGGCACGTTCATGCTGTCCCGCGCGGCGGTGCCGATCCTGAAGGATGCCGAGAACCCGCACATCCTCTCGCTGTCGCCGCCCCTGAACCCCACGCCGAAGTGGCTCGGTGCGCACACCGGCTACACGCTCGCGAAGTTCGGCATGACGCTGGCCACGCTCGGCCTCGCGGCGGAGTTCGCGCGGGACGGCATCGCCGCCAACACGCTGTGGCCCCGCACCACCATCGCCACGGCCGCCGTGCAGAACCTCCTCGGCGGCGACAAGGTGATGGCCGCGAGCCGTACGCCCGCCATCTACGCGGACGCCGCCTACGCCGTGCTGCTCAAGCCCGCGGGCTCTTACACCGGGCAGTCGCTCATCGTCGAGGATGTGCTCGAAGGTGAGGGTGTGACCGATTTCTCCGGGTACGCCGCGATCCCCGGCACTCCCGACAGCGCGCTCTTCCCGGACATCTTCCTCGACTGACCCCCCACCTCATTCGGGCAGGGCGCTTTGGCCTCGCCGGCAGGGAGACCCGGGTCAGATCAGGAGGTAGGCCGCGCCGAGGATCGTGAGGATGATCACGAGGCGGTCGAACACGCGCTGGTTCAGGCGTCGCGCGACGCGCAGGCCGAGGAGCGCGCCGATCACCACGAGCGGCGCGAGGGCGGCATCCATCAGCAGCACCGGAGTGGGGAACAAGCCGAGACCGGCGAGGAACGGCACCTTGAGCACGTTGATGATCGCGAAGAACCAGGCGGAGGTGCCGAGGAAGACCTGCACCGGAGTCCGGGTGGCCAGGAAGTACATCGACATCACGGCGCCGCCGGCGTTGGCGACCATCGTGGTGAAGCCACCGAGCGTGCCGTAGGCACCGGCGAGCACGATGCCGCCGGAGGAGGGCGGGACCGCTGCGTGCGCACGGTCCTGCCGCCATCGCCGCCAGAGGGTCACGCCGATCATCAGCAGCAGGATCACGCCGATCGCCCGGCGGACGATGCCGTCGCCGGCGAGCGCGAGGAACGCGAATCCGGCAAGGAGCCCGAGGACGACGGCCGGTGCGAGGCGCAGCAGCGTCGGCCAATGGGCGTGGCGGCGGTAGGCGATCAACGCGAACACGTCGCCGACCATCAGCAGGAGCAGCATCGCGGCCGTGGAGGTGCGTGCGGGCAGGACGGCCGCGAACAGCGCGATCGCCAGGATGCTGCCGCCCGGGAGAGCCGTCTTGGAGATGCCGATCGTCACCGCGGCCACGGCGAGTGCGGCCCACGCCCAGGGGTCGAGCGCGATCACCGTTGCCGCCCGATCACCGTTCGAGCTCGGCGACGATCGCGTCGTAGCCGCGGCTCCGTGCCAGTTCGACCGGCAGCACACCGTCGCCGTCGGGGATGTGCGCATCGGCACCGCCGTCGAGGAGCGCCCGCACCACCTCCACGTAGGCGGAGGAACCGTCGCCGAGCACGATCGCCTCGTGCAGGGCCGTCCAGTTCAGGTTGTTGACGTGGTCGGGATCCACGCCCGCCTCGAGGAGGATCTCGACGGTCGCGAGCAGCCCGCGTTCGGACGCCGGGATCAGTGCGGTACCACCGAAGCGATTCGTGCTCGTCAGGTCGGCGCCGTTCTCGAGGGTCAGCAGCAGGATCTCATCGTGACCGCGCGCGCCCGCATACAGGTACGCGGAATCCTGGATGTCGTCCTTCGCGTTCACGTCGGCGCCGGCGTCGATGAGCGCCCGCGCCGCCTCGACCCTGTTGCCCTTGGTGGCCGCGATCAGGGCAGTCATCCCGCCGGCTCCTCGCGCCTCGATGTCCGCACCGGCGGCGAGTGCCGCCCGCACGGCATCCGCATCGCCGGCCGCGGCGGAGGCGAGCAGATCAGTGGTGGCGTCGGTCATCGTGTGTGGTGCGATCAGCCCCGCGCGGCGGAGAGTGCGGTGGTGAAGCGTGCGGCGCGCTGCTCGATGTCGGACCAGTCGGCTGCGGCGATCGATGCGCCGTTCGCGAGGTCTCCGCCCGCACCGACGGCGACAGCGCCGGCCGCGAACCACGCAGCGAGATTGTCCGGATTCACGCCGCCGGTCGGCATCAGGGGCGCAGTGGGGAACGGGCCCCGCAACGCGCCGAGGTACGACGGGCCGCCCAGCGACGCGGGGAAGATCTTGACGACGTCGACGCCCAGTTCCAGCGCGCCCATGACCTCGGTGGGGGTCATCGCGCCGGTCATCACGACGCGGTCGGTGTCGAGCATCGACCGGGTGAGATGGGGGAGGGTGCCGGGGCTGACGAGGAACTCCGCGCCCGCATCAGCGGCCTGAGTGGCCTGAGCCGCGGTGGTCACCGTGCCGGCACCGATGTACGCGGCGTCGCCGTGACGCGCGACCAGTTCGCGGATCACCGCCGGCGCATCGGGTGTCGAGAAGGTGACTTCGATGCCGGTCACGCCACCGCGGATGATCGCTTCGGACGCCTCCAGGGCCAGCTCAGGGGAGGGGGCGCGGAGGACGGCGAGGATGCCGGTGCTGCGGGCGCGGTCGAGGCGGTCGGACATGAGGCTCCTTGCGGTGGGGGATCCTTCCATTCTCCCGGGCGTCCCCTGTAATGACAACTCGGCCGGAAGACGGACGTATGCGCCGGACTACTTCGCGACGAGCGTGGTCTCGAAGCGGTACAGGTCGGGGCGGTAGCAGTGGTGGCCGAGCTCGATCGCAGCGCCTGACTGGTCGAACGAGATGCGCTCCATGGTCAGCAGCGGACCGCCCGCCTCGATCTCCAGCAGTTCTGGTTCATCGGCCTCTGCGCGGCGTGCGCCGATCTTCTGCTTGGCGACCCGGATGGCGATGCCTCGGGCGCGGAGCGCCTGATAGAGACCTCGGGACTCGAGTTGTTCGGCGGAGATGTCCGCGAACTCGCGAGGGAGGTAGTTCTCGAGAACGGCGACGGGAACGCCGTCGGTGCTCCGTCGGCGTCGCAGGTGGAGGACCTCCGCACCGGGGGGCAGGGCGAGCGCCGTCGCCACTTCCTCCGAAGCCGGGATCACCTCGTGCGTCAGCACCTGCGTGCCCGGTTCGTGGTGGGCGCTCTGCAGGTCTTCGAAGAGACTGGTGAGTTCGACCTGGCGGGTGACGGAACCCTGCACGACCTGGGTGCCGATGCCCCGTCGGCGCACGAGGAGTCCCTTGTCCACGAGTTCCTGGATCGCTCGTCGGATGGTGGGTCGGGAGAGGCCCAGCTGCTCGGCGATCGATACCTCGTTCTCGAGGCGGGCGCCGGCGGGGATCGCTCCGGATTGGATCGCGCTCTGCAGGCGCGTGGAGACCTGGAAGTAGAGCGGGACCGGACCCGTGCGGTCGATGTCCGCGAAGAGATCGTTCGGCCACGGGGTGACGAGATCGGCCATGGTCCTCCGCTTTCTGTGGGAGTCATATTGTAGCGACAATCATACGATCCACCCCAGACCCGATTTTCCGGGCACTTCGAGCGGCGATGCGTGGCGAGGGGCGGCGCTGAGCAGCGAAAAGTCCTGAGGATGCTTAAAGTGCTATTGTGCTGACATGAAGGAGTCGGCGTGAGCTACGTGTGGGATCCGCACCTGTTCGTGGAGCTCGGTCTCCTCGCCTTGGCCTTCGTGCTCTCGGTGGCGGTCGGTGTCGAGCGCTCCCGGAAGCTCAAGAGCGCGGGGCTGCGCACCCACGTCCTCGTCGGGATCGGTTCCGCCATCTTCACTCTGATCTCGGCGTACGGATTCGAGGGGGTCCTCGGGCCTGACGTGGCCGTCGACCCCTCCCGCATCGCGGCGCAGGTCGTGTCCGGGATCGGGTTCCTCGGGGCCGGCGTGATCTTCGTGCGCAACAATGCCGTGTCGGGGCTGACGTCGGCGGCGACCATCTGGGTCGTGGCGGCGATCGGCATGGCCTGCGGTGCCAACATGCCTCTCCTGGCGATCGCCGGCACCGGGCTGCATCTGCTCACCGTCGGTCCGCTCTCCCGCGTGCGCGATCGTCTGCGCCCGGAACCCGAGAGGCTACGGGTCACCGTCCAGTACGAGGCCGATCGGGGTGCTCTCCGTGAGGCGCTCGCGGCCGCCGAGCGCCGTGGTCTGCCGGGCACCCTTCTCGGAGCGGCCCGGATCCACGGCGATTCCGACATGCGCGCGACCCTCGAGTTCGTCGAGGCCTCTCCCGACAAACGCTCGGACCTGATCGACGCGATCGCGCGGCTCGATGGCGTGCGTTCGGTCGCCGTCCAGGGGACCTCCGATGATGATTGATGCATATGTAATTACCTGCTAACATTTTCACTGGGCTTCGGTCCGACCGTTCAATGGAGAAAGGAAATCGAGTGATCCGTATCGCGAATGCGCCGGTGAGCTACGGGGTCTTCGAGCTCGCACGCCCGGACCTCGTCGCACTTCCCGAAGGCGAGGAACTTGCGCGCTGGATCAGCGAGGCCGGCTACCAGGGCATCGATCTCGGACCGGTCGGACTTCTCGGACGAGGCGCGGAGCTGACGGATCGCCTGCGGCGCCACGGCCTCGAACTCGCGGGCGGATGGGTGGATCTTCCGTTCGCCGGTGCCGACGACGACTTCGCCCGCGCGATGGCGGACCTCGATGACATCCTCGACGTGTTCGTCGCTGCGGCGGCGACCGGACCGACCCTTGCTCCTCTGCCCACGCTCGCCGACTCGGGCAGCGCGGCACGCAAGGCGCGTCCTGGTGGCGCTCCCGAACTCACGCTCCGTGGGGACGACTGGGCGCGGTTCGCCGATCGCGTCAACATCGCGACGGCGCGTGTCCGCGATCGCGGGCTCGAACCGACCTTCCACCACCACGCGTGCACGTATGTCGAGACGCCCGAAGAGGTCGACGCGCTGCTGGCATCGACCGACGTCGGTCTCACCTTCGACTCCGGTCACCTCCTCATCGGGGGCGGTGACCCGCTGCCCGACTTCCGCCGGTGGCGTGACCGCATCAATCACCTGCACCTCAAGGACGCGCGCACGCGGATCCTGCACGAGGCGTTGCAGGCCGATGACCCGATGCGCTCGGTCTGGGAGAAGCGCGTCTTCGTCCCGCTGGGGCAGGGGGATCTCGCCGTCACCGAGCTCGTGGAAGAGATCATCGACAGCGGATACAGCGGCTGGCTCATCGTCGAGCAGGACGTCGTGCCGCGCTCGACCACTGAGGTCGAGCGGGCCAAGGCCGAACAGGTCGCCAACCGTGACGCCTTGCGGGCGTGGTTCGCGTGAGCGTCACCCGCGTCGCCGTCATCGGGTTGGGGGCGATCAGCCAGAGCGTGCACCTGCCGATGCTGCGCAGGAACGCGGAGGGCTTCGAGATCGCCGCACTCGTCGATCTCTCCGCCGAGCGCACCGCCGACATGGGAGCCCGCTACGGCGTCGCCGCGGACCGTCGGTTCTCGTCGGTCGATGCCCTCGTCGCCGCGAAGGACGACGGCGTGCTCGCGATCGACGCCGCCATCCTCGCCACCACCGGCTCCCACGCCGGCGACACGCTGCGGCTCGTGAAGGCAGGCATCCGTGTGCTCGCCGAGAAGCCCCTCGCCTACTCGATCGCCGAGCTCGACGCCCTTGCCGCCTACGCCGTGGACGCCGGGATCGACCTGCGTGACTGGGTGCGCGTCGGCTACATGAAGGAGTACGACCTCGCGTCGCAGCACGCGAAGCGCCTCCTCGCCGACGTCGACCTGCGTGCGATCAGCGTGCAGGTGATGCACCCGCTGGACGGCTCGCAACTGGAGTACGCCCGCCTCGCGGCGCGCACCCACGACGTCTCCGCGGAAGTCCTCGCCCCGCTGATCGCAGCGACGGGGACGATCGTGGACTCGGCCGTCGGCGCCGACCTCCCGACCGACCTGCGCACGCTCTACACGAACGTCGTGCTGGGTTCCATCGTCCACGACGTCGGACTGCTCCGTATGCTCGTCGGCGGTCTGGGCGATGTCGACTTCGCCCAGCACTGGGGTCCGAAGATGCCGGGATCGGTGCACCTGCGGGGCACGCTCGCTCGTGACGAGACCCCGTGGACCCTCGATTGGCACTACATCGACGGTTACCCCGATTACCAGGAGACCGTCACCTTCCATCACGAGACCGGAACCGTCGAACTGCTCTTCGGTGTTCCGTACGTGACCAATCTCCCCACCGTCCTCCGCGTGACGGAGAGTCACCCGGAGCTCGGCATCCGCGTGAGCGAGTCGCGGTGGATGCAGCAAGAGGCTTTCGAGAACGAACTGTTCGCGCTGGCGGCACTGGTCCGCGGCGAGCGTCCCGACGGGGCGAGCGTCGAGGAATCGATGGCCGACGTGCGGGTCGGGCAGCGGATGATCCGCGCGCTCGCGCTCTCGAAGGGCGTCACGCTCGACCCGGGCGTCGAAGCCGCGCAGTAGTTCACCCACATCCGCGACCGAGCGCATCCGCTCGGCGTTCAGCGATACAGAAAGGTCAGAAATGGTCACGTACGGAAAGCGCCGCCTGCTTGCGGCGTTCGCCCTCACCACTGTCGGTGCGGTCGTCCTGGCTGGCTGCTCCGGAGGATCGGAGCCGGAGACCGAGGACGAATCCGGGCCGGTCACCCTCACCCTCACCACCAACTCCATCACCGGCGGCAAGAACAGTGCCGAAGCGGACTGGATCGCGGACTGGGTCATCCCCGAGTTCGAGAAGGCCATGGACGCGGAAGGCAAAGACGTCACCGTCGAGTTCCAGCCGCAGGGCGTCGATGATGAGGACTACAAGACCAAGATCGCCCTCGATCTGCAGTCCGGCAAGGGTGCCGACATCATCGGGATGGACGGCATCTGGGTCGGCGAGTTCGCCGAGGCCGGATACATCAAGCCGCTCTCCGACGTCGGCGGTGAGGCGGTCGACGACTGGGACGGCTGGGCGCAGATCCCCGACGCCGTGCAGAACGCCCTCTCGTTCGACGGCGACCGCTATGGCGTCCCGCAGGGCGCCGACGGTCGTGTGCTGTACTACAACAAGGACCTCTTCGCCCAGGCGGGGCTCGATGAGGACTGGGCTCCGGAGAGCTGGGACGACATCCTCGACGCGGCGCGCGACCTCAAGGACCTCGACGGCGTCACCCCGATCCAGCTGAACGCCGGTACGGCGATGGGCGAGGCGACGACGATGCAGGGTCTGCTTCCGATGCTGGTCGGGACCGGAGAGCAGGTGTACGAGGACGGCAAGTGGATCGGTGCCACCGACGGCATGGAGAAGACGCTCGACCTGTACGAGACGATCTACGTCGACGAGGGGCTGGGTGACCCGGTCCTCCAGCAGGAGGCGTCGGGACGCGACACCTCGTTCCAGCTCTTCGCCGAGGGCAAGATCGGCATCCTCCTCGAAGGCGACTACTTCTGGCGTTCCGTGATCAACCCCGCGGAGGGTGTGGGCACGGCGCCGATGGCCGATCGCGACACCACCGTCGGGTACGCCAAGATCCCGGCGATCGAGCCGGGCGACGGCATCAACGATCAGGACTACGTCTCGATGTCCGGGGGTACCGGGCGCGTACTCAACCCCAACTCGAAGCACGCAGCGCTCGCCTGGGAGCTGCTCGCCTTCATGAACTCGCCGGAAGCCTACGAGGCGCGTGCCGCCGGCACGCTCTCGATCTCCCCGCGCAACGACGTGAACGAGAAGCTCCTGTCGTCCGACCCCATGTTGACGTTCGTCAGCGAAGAGGTCCTGCCGATCACCGCCTACCGTCCCGGCCTGGCCGCCTACCCGCAGGTGTCCGTGCTGCTCCAGCAGGCCACGCTCGACGTCGCCACCGGGACGTCGGTCGATGACGCCCTGAAGACCTACGTCCGTGGTCTCGAAGGCGTCGTGGGCCCGGACGCGATCTCCGAGTGACCATGACGCAAGCAACGATGCCGGCGGGGAGCGTCACCGCTCCCCGCCGGCGCCGCGCGGAGGATGTCGCCGGTCTCGGCCGGGCGAGGGCGACCCTGTTCGCGGCGCCCGGTCTGCTCCTGATCGGCCTGTTCCTCCTCTTCCCGGCGCTCTGGACCGTCTACCTCGGGATGACCAACTACCGGCTCACCGGCTTCGCCGCCGCCAACCCGGAGTTCGTCGGACTCGAGAACTTCTCCACGGCGCTCAACGACCCGCGGTTCTGGAACTCGCTGTGGCTGACGCTGGTGTTCGTGCTGGTGTCGGGGATCATCGGGCAGACCGTCCTCGGCTTCGCGCTCGCCTGGATGCTGCGCCACGTGCGGGCCGGCGTCAAGACCTTCGTCGAGACGCTCGTCCTCGCGGCCTGGGTGATCCCCGCATCGGTCGCCTCTTTCCTCTGGCTCGCGCTCCTCGACCGGCGCACGGGCACTCTGAACTCCCTTCTCGGGACAGAGGGGGCGGCCTGGCTCATCGAGCATCCGATGGAGTGCATCATCATCTTCAACATCTGGGTCGGAACGGCGTTCTCGATGCAGTTGTTCTCCTCGGCGATCAGCGCCGTCCCGCCGTCACAGCTCGAGAGCGCCCGCATGGTCGGGGCCAACACGTGGCAGCAGCTGCGTGATGTGATCCTCCCCAACATCAAGGGGCACTTGCTGACCAACACGTTGCTGATCACGCTGTGGACCTTCAACACCTTCACCCCCTACCTGCTCACCGCGGGCGGGCCGAACGGTCAGACCGACATCCTGTCGGTGTACATCTACCAGACCGCCATCCCCGGCGGGCAGCTGGGACTCGGAGCGGCGATCTCGTTGATCATGCTCCTCATCAACCTCGTGATCGCGCTGATGTACACGCGCGTCTCGCGAGGGAAGAGCTCGAAGAAGAAGGTGCGCTCATGATGACCACCATCAAGACCGTCGTGCGCGACCGGTCGGTGACCCATTTCGTGTCGCGGATCCTCTTCACGATCGTGATCGTGCTCGTGTCCCTGTTCTTCGCGCTGCCGATGGTGTGGCTGGTCCTGGCTCCGTTCGACGCGACGCCGTCGCTGACGGTGTCGTGGCCGGACTGGACGCTCGACAACTTCGCCCGCCTGGCGGAGAACCCGTACGCCCTGAAGTCGATCCTCAACTCCTTGATCCTCGGCATCGGGACCATGGCGCTCGTGATCGTGCTCGGAGCCCTGGCCTCGTACGCGATGAGCCGGATCAGCATCCCGGGGCGCGACGGCATCCTCTACGGGCTGCTGCTCCTGTCGTCCATCGTGACGGGGACGGCCGCGATGGTCCCGACCTTCCAGCTCATCAATCAGCTGCAGCTGATCAACACCCACGTCGGCGTCATCCTCGTGCTGGCCGGCGGGATCCTCCCGACGGTCATCTTCATCCTCAAGGACTTCATGGATTCCATCCCGAAGTCGTACGAGGAATCGGCACGGCTCTACGGTGCGGGTCCCTTCCGCATCCTCAAGGACGTCGTGGTGCCGATCGCCCGTCCGGGCCTCGCGTTCATCGCGATCTGGACGATCGTGCAGGTGTGGGGCAATTTCCTCGTGCCGTTCCTGCTTCTTCGCACGCCCGACATGCAGCCGGCCGCCGTGCTCATGTACACCTTCTACACCGAGAGCGGCCAGGCCGATCTCCGACTGATCTCGGCGTTCTCGCTGGTGTTCTCGGTGCCCGTCCTTCTCATCTACTTCTTTGTGAACCGTCGCTACGGTTTCCGCTTCCACGGAGGGATCAAGTCCTGATGGCCGCCATCATTGCAACCGAACTCGTCAAGGAGTACCCCGGCGGGGTGCGCGGCGTCGACAGCGTCGACGTCGAGATCGCGGACGGCGAGTTCTTCGCGCTGCTCGGTCCTTCCGGGTGTGGGAAGACCACGCTGCTGAGGTCGATCGCGGGCCTGGAGAGCATCACCTCCGGAAAGCTCACGATCGGCGAGAAGGACGTCACCAACGCCGAGCCGGGTGAGCGCGGCGTGGCGATGGTGTTCCAGGACTACGCGCTGTTCCCGCACATGGACGTCGGCGACAACATCGCCTACCCGCTGCGGATCCGCCGAGTGGGCAAGGGGGAGCGTCGCACCACGGCGGAATCCGTCGCGAACGGTCTGTCGCTCAACGGCCTGATCGAGCGCCGACCCGGTCAGCTCTCCGGTGGCCAGCAGCAGCGCGTGGCCCTCGCTCGCGCCGTGGCGACCCGGCCCGATGTACTGCTGTTGGACGAGCCGCTGTCGAACCTCGATGCGCGGCTGCGGCTCGAGGCGCGGACCTTCCTTAAGGAATTGCAGCGCGACCTCGGTGTCACCACCGTGTTCGTGACGCACGACCAGGCGGAGGCTCTCGCTCTCGCGGATCGGATCGCCGTCATGAAGGCGGGGAAGCTCCAGCAGATCGGCTCGCCGCGGGAGATCTTCCACCGTCCGAACAACACCTTCGTCGCCGGGTTCATCGGCTCCGTGCCGATGAACCTCCTCGAGACGACGGTCGCGGCCGGTCATGTCCGCATCGGCGACGCGGATGTCCCGGTCCCGCCGGAAGCCGCCGCGGCGGTGCGGGATGGGCAGACCGTGAGCTGGGGCATCCGTCCCGAGTACCTGCGCTGGTCGGCCGAACCCGTCGCGGACGGAATCGCGGCGGAGGTCGTCGTGACCGAAACCCTCGGTGCGACGAGCCTCGTGCTCGTGAGCGCGGGGGAGCACAAGCTCCAGGTCGTCGTTCCCGAGGAACACGAACCCGCCGCGGGCGACCGCGGCTGGATCGTCCCGCAGCTCAACCGCGCGCTGCTGTTCGACGCCGAGAGCACCGAGCGGATCGGCTGATGGGCACCGTCCGCACCACCCTCCATCTCACGCACGACATCCAGAACGCCGATCGCTACGTGCGGGTGCCGTTCGACGTGCCCTCGGGCACGGATTCGCTCGAGGTGCGCATCTCCTACGACACCGAGGCGGCCGTGATCGACCTCGGCTGCGAGGGGGCGGCAGGGTGGCGCGGATGGTCCGGCGGCGCGCGGACCACGTATGTGATCCGCACGGACGACGCCACCCCGGGGTACCTTCCCGGGCGCCCGGAAGAGGGCGAGTGGAACGTGGTCCTCGGGGTGCACCGACTGAGCGCCGGTGGCGCCGACGTCATCGTCGAGATCCTCCTGCCCGCGGAATCGACGATCGACCACGGCCCGGTCGTCGCCCCCGTGGCGGGGGTGCCCCGCGGAAGCTCGAGGAACCTCCCCGCCTCCGCAGGTCTGCGGTGGTTCGCCGGCGACTTCCACGCGCACACCCTCCATTCGGACGGCCGCGAGAGCATCTCCGGCCTGGCGGCACTCGGGGTGAGCGCCGGACTCGACTTCCTGGCCGTCACCGACCACAACACCACGAGCCACCACGCGCATCTCCCCGGTATCGGGGAGCAGCACGCGATCACGCTGCTGCCCGGCCAGGAGGTGACCACGCACCGTGGTCATGCGAACGCCTTCGGGGACATCGGCTGGATCGACTTCCGCCGCCCCGCGCAGGAATGGGTCGACGAGGTCGAGCGCCGTGGCGGCGTCCTGAGCGTGAACCACCCGATCTCGGGGGACTGCTCGTGGCTGCACCCGCTCTCGCGCCTGCCGCGTGCCATCGAGCTCTGGCATTCGACGTGGTACCGCGAGCTCATCGCCACCTCGCCGCTCGCGTTCCACGAGCGCTGGGGCAAGGACGCCGTCCTCCTCGGCGGTGCCGACTTCCACATGCAGAGCCAGGGCATCGGGCCCGGTACGCCGACCACCTGGGTCGCCGCGGAAGACGCCTCGTCCGAGGCGATCCTCGCCGGAGTCGCTGCGGGGAGGACCGCGATCATGGGCGGGGTCACCGTGCGGGACGGGCTCAGCGCACCCGACCTCTTCACCGCCCCGGTCCTCCTGCGCGTCGATGACGAACTGCTCGCCGTCGACGCCGACGGTCTGATCCTCGTCGACGGTGCCGGTGAGCGTCGCTCGGTGCACGGAGACCTCGCCTCTTTCACCGCCGATCGGGCCGCCGGCCCCTACTACCTGCTGCATCCCGACCGCAGCATCGCCGCCCTGTGCGCCTGACCGGCCGCACGCATCTTCCGCAGAGAATCAGGAGTCCCCGCCCGTGACCAGTGAGATCGTCGTCGTCCCCCACACCCACTGGGACCGCGAATGGTATGAGCCGCACGATGTCTTCCGCCTGCGCCTGGTGCACATGCTCGACCGGCTGATCGGGATCCTGGAGGCCGAGCCGGAGTACCGGTTCACGCTCGACGGACAGGCCGCGGCGATCGAGGACTACCTCGAGATGCGTCCGGAGATGCGGGACCGGGTCATGGCTCTGGTGCAGCGGGAGCAGCTGAGTGTGGGCCCGTTCCTCATCCTGCTCGACGAGTTCGGCTGCGACGGCGAGACCATCATCCGCAACCTCGAGCTCGGTCGCGCCGCGAGCGCGCGTCTGGGCCGCACCATGCCGGTCGGCTACCTCCCGGACATGTTCGGCCATGCGGCGCAGATGCCGCAGATCCTGGCCGGGTTCGGAATCCGTCACAGCGCGCTCTGGCGGGGTGTGCCCGCTGACGTCGCTGAGCACGCGTTCGCATGGGTCGCCCCGAACGGCGATGCCGTGCGCTGCGAGTACCTCTTCGACGGCTACGGCAACGGGCTCGACATGTTCGCTCTGCCGGGTCAGCTCCCCGCGCTCGCCCCCGACTACGCAGCCCGCACTGCGTCCTGGTACGGCGACGACCCGGTGCTCGCCATGCTGGGCACCGATCACTCCGCACCTCCCGAAGACCTCGCCGAGGTCATCCGGGACTACGACGCGACGGGCCGCGAACCGCACCTGTCGATCGCGACCCTCGACGGGCACCTCTCGCGCTATGCGACGGATGCCGCGGCGCTGGCCGTTCTTCCGCAGGTGCACGGCGAGATGCGCTCGCACGCCCGCGGCAACCTGCTGCCCGGGGTGTTCTCGATCCGCACGAACCTCAAGCGCGAGATGGCCCGTTCGGAGCAGGCGCTCACGGCCGCCGAACGACTCGACCTGATGTTCGGATCCCGCGACCACCGCTCCTTCTTCGACACCGCCTGGTACCGCCTGGTGGAGAGCACGGCGCACGACTCCGTGACCGGCTGTGGCGTCGACGCGACGGCTGAGCAGGTCGGGACCCGCATCCACACCGCGGGGCACATCGCCCGTGGGGTCATCGACACCGTCCTCCGTGACGTGTCGGCGGCAGTGTCGCCTGCGCAGCACCTCGTGTTCAACCCCTCGGGCTTCGCTCGGCGTGCGCAGGTGGAGGTCACTCTGCACGGGGTGGATGCGGCGGCGCTCCCGGCGGGCGTGCAACTGCTGGACCCGCTGCCCACCGTGCTCGGCGACGAGCGGATGCGCAGCGCCGATCTGCCCAAGATCCTCCGCCGCATCCACGGGCGTGAACTCTTCGGGCAGCAGATCAACGGGTACGAGTGGGGCGAGCAGTCGCTCCGCTTCCAGGTGGCGGAGAGCCCTGAGGGTGTCTGGGACCTGGCGGCTTTCACCGTGGAACTGGAGGAGCGCGTGGCGGCGGATGCCGGCGGCGACGACCTCTGGCATGTCGAGACCATCGCCGATGCGCGCCACCGTGCGCTGCTGGCGGTGGACGTCGACGGTCTCGCGCTCGCCGCGGTGGCCGAGACGACGGCGGCGGCTTCCGATGATCCGGTCACAGTGACCACCGGATCGCTCTCGAACGCCGCGCTCACCGCGACCGTGAACGCCGATGGCACCGTGCGCATCGACGGGGCGGACGGCTCCTCGATCGACGGCGCCCTCGCCCTCGTCGATGACGGCGACTGCGGCGACTCCTACAACTACGGCCCGGTCGATCCGGCCTCCGCGGTGAGGAGTGCGTCCTCCATTGACGTCGCCGTGATCGAGGAGGGGCCGCTGCGCGGACGCCTCCGCATCCGTCGGGTCTACGACCTGCCGGTGGGGCTGACCGAAGACCGGACACGTTCGAGTGAGACCGTGCCGCTGGTGACCGAGACCACGATCGAACTGCGCGAGGGGGAGGGCTTCCTGCGTGTCGGCATCGACTACGTGAACACGGCCTCCGACCACCGGCTCCGGGTGCTCGTCCCCGTCGGGGGTGCGGAGCTCGACGCCTCCCGCAGTGCCGGGCAGTACGCGACGACCGTCCGTGGTCGCGAGGCCGAGGGTGGCTGGGGTGAGTTCCCGTTGCCGACCTACCCGGCGTACCGCTTCGCCGCGGCGGGTTCGACCGCGGTTCTGGTGCAGAAGCTGTCGGAATACGAGCTCGTGTCGACGCTGGGCGCATCCGATGCCCTCGCGGTCACCCTGTCGCGCTCCGTCGGCATGATGAGCGTCAATGTGCATCCGTTGCGTGACGAGCCCGCCGGTTCCGAGATCCCCGTGCCCGGTGCGCAGTACCTCGGAGTGGCCGTGCACACGGACCTGGCGATCCTGGTCGGCGCGGATGATGTGACGGCCGTGCGTGCCGCCGACCTCTTCCGGCACGACCCGCTCGTGGTCCGGGGTTCGGGCGAGACCGACGGTCCGGTGCCCGAGGCAGCCTTCCCGGTCGAGCTCTCGGGCGACGTCGTGCTGGAATCGGCGCGTCGGGTCGGTGATGCCGCTGAGCTCCGATTCGTGAACTACCTGTCCGACGCACGCGACGTGGCGTTCTCGGCGCCGGGGTCCTGGGCGCGGGTCGACCTGGCCGGTGAGGTTCAGGAGGCCGCGTTCGACGCGTCCTCCGCGCGCACGGACGCGGGCGCGATGCTCAGCATCCGACGATCGCTCTGAGCAGATCACCGCATTAGTGCTAATGTTAAGACAAACGCGCGAAGGAGTGGAGGGGTGATGTCGGAAGAACGATCGGTCGCGGAGATCCTGGCCATCGGGCGCCTGGGCGTCGACCTGTACCCGCTGCAGGACGGCGTCGGTCTCGGTGACGTCACCAGTTTCGGCAAGTACCTCGGTGGAAGTGCGGCCAACGTGGCCGTCGCCGCTGCTCGCTACGGGCACGACACCGCTCTGCTCTCCCGGGTGGGAGACGACCCCTTCGGGCGGTACCTTCGCGAGGAGCTGGAGCGCCTCGGGGTGCGGAGCGACTTCGTCGCGACCGATCCGAGCTACAAGACGCCGATCACGTTCTGCGAGATCTTCCCGCCGGACGACTTCCCCCTGTACTTCTATCGCGAGCCCACTGCTCCCGACCTGCAGATCCGCCCCGGCGACGTCGATGCGCAGACCGTGCGGGAAGCGACGCTCCTCTGGTTCACGGCGACAGGCCTGAGCGAGGAGCCGAGTAGACAGACCCACCTCGACCTCCTCGCGTCGCGGGGACGCCGTGCGCACACCGTGTTCGACCTGGACTACCGACCGATGTTCTGGGAGGCGCCGGAGGCCGCGCGCACGCAGATCCAGCGTGCGCTCGAGTTCGCCACCGTCGCAGTCGGCAACCGCGAGGAGTGTGAGGTCGCGGTCGGCGAGACCGAACCGCAGCGTGCCGCGGACGCGCTCCTGGAGCGCGGCGTGGAACTGGCGATCGTCAAGCAGGGGCCGCGTGGTGTGCTCGCCAAGACGCGGTCGACGCAGGTGGAGATTCCGGCCACCCCGGTCGAGGTCGTCAACGGGCTCGGTGCCGGCGATGCGTTCGGTGGCGCGCTCTGCCACGGTCTGCTGGCGGGATGGGAACTGGAGAAGACGTTGATCTACGCGAACGCGGCGGGCGGCATCGTGGCCGGCCGCCGGGAATGTTCGACGGCGATGCCGACGGAGCGCGAGGTCGCCGAGGTCGTGAACGGAGATGCATGAGATGACAGCACTGACCGAGGACGACTTCCACCGGCTCCGGACGGTGCGTGCGGAGTCGCCGCGAGCGATCCGCGAGACGCTGGCCGGGCGACGTCGTCGCGAGATCATCCGCGGCGACGGGCGGCTGTTCATCATCGCGGCCGACCATCCTGCGCGCGGTGCGCTCGCCGTCGGCGGCTCGCCGTTCGCGATGGCCGACCGCTACGAGCTGCTCGACCGCCTCGCGATCGCCCTGCGGCACCCGGGCGTCGACGGCGTGCTGGGAACCCCCGACATCATCGACGACCTCGCCGTGCTCGGTCTGCTCGACGACAAGATCGTGGTCGGCTCGATGAACCGCGGTGGCCTGCGGGGGGCGAGCTTCGAGATGGACGACCGCTACACGGGGTACGACGTGCCGGCGATGGTGGACTCGGGAATCGACTTCGCCAAAGCGCTCCTGCGGGTGAACCTCGACGACGACGGGACGGCACCCACGCTGGCCTCGACGGCGGAAGCGGTCACGGCGGCCGCACGCGCGGATCTGCCGATCATGCTGGAGCCGTTCCTGAGTCGACGCGTGGACGGCCGGGTCGTCAACGATCTGAGTCCGGATGCCGTGATGCTGTCGATCGCCATCGCCAGCGGTCTGGGCGCGAGCAGCGCCAGCTCCTGGCTGAAGCTGCCGGTGGTCGAAGACATGGAGCGCGTGCTGGCGGCGACGACGTTGCCGGTGCTGCTCCTCGGCGGAGACGCGGGCGCCGACCCCGACGACACGTTCTCGTCCTGGGAGGATGCTCTCTCGCTGCCAGGAGTGCGCGGACTGACGGTCGGACGCACGCTCCTGTACTCCTCCGACATCGACGTCGCGTCCGCGATCGACGTCGCCGCCTCTCTGGTCCACCCCGGGCTCACCGCCTGAACGCCTCTTCCCGCCTGAACGCCACTTCGCCGAAGGACACGTATGACCCCCGCCTCCACCATCCCCACCATCGGACACTGGATCGACGGTGCCGCCCGTGCGTCGACCAGCGGCCGGACGGCTCCGGTGCACAACCCCGCGACCGGGGCCGTGACCGGACACGTGGCTCTGGCCGACGACGCCGAGATCGCGGAAGCGATCGCGTCCGCGCGGCGCGGGTTCGAGGTGTGGAGCGGCTACTCGATCGCGCGGCGTCAGGCGGTGATGTTCGCGTTCCGTGAGCTGCTGCACTCGCGCAAGGGTGAGCTGGCGGAGATCATCACGGCCGAGCACGGCAAGGTGCGTTCGGACGCGATGGGGGAGATCCTGCGCGGACAGGAGGTGGTGGAACTGGCCACCGGGTTCCCGCACCTGATCAAGGGCGCATACTCGGAGAACGTCTCGACCGGCATCGATGTGTACTCGCTGAAGCAGCCGCTCGGGGTCGTCGGCATCATCTCCCCGTTCAACTTCCCGGCGATGGTGCCGATGTGGTTCTTCCCGATCGCGATCGCCGCGGGCAACGCGGTCGTCCTCAAGCCCAGTGAGAAGGATCCGTCGGCGGCCCTGTGGCTCGCTGCGCTCTGGGCCGAGGCGGGCCTTCCCGACGGTGTGTTCACGGTGTTGCAGGGCGACAAGCAGGCCGTCGACGGACTGCTGGAGAGCCCGGATGTCGCGTCCATCTCGTTCGTGGGCTCGACGCCGATCGCCCAGTACATCTACGAGACCGCATCGCGCAACGGCAAGCGGGTCCAGGCGCTCGGCGGGGCGAAGAACCACATGCTGGTGCTGCCGGACGCCGATCTCGACCTCGTCGCCGACCAGGCGGTGAACGCCGGGTTCGGAGCGGCCGGCGAGCGGTGCATGGCGGTCTCCGTCGTGCTCGCGGTCGATCCGGTGGCGGATGAGCTGATCGAGCGGATCCGGGAGCGCATCGCCGCTCTCCGCATCGGCGACGGAGCGGGTGGGGTCGACGGCGAGCCCGACATGGGGCCGCTGATCACTGCCGAGCACCGGGCGAAGGTGTCCGGGTATGTCGACATCGCCGAGGCCGACGGAGCGCGGATCGTGGTCGACGGCCGGGGTCTGACGGTCGACGGGCGCGAGGACGGCTTCTGGTTCGGACCGACGCTCATCGACGAGATCCCGACCTCCTCGCGCGCCTACCAGGAGGAGATCTTCGGGCCGGTGCTGTCCGTGGTGCGGGTGCAGACCTTCCAGGAGGGAGTGGACCTGATCAATTCCGGTCGCTTCGGGAACGGGACGGCGATCTTCACGAACGACGGCGGCGCCGCACGTCGGTTCCAGCACGAGGTGCAGGTCGGGATGATCGGCATCAACGTGCCCATCCCCGTCCCCGTGGCCTACCACTCCTTCGGCGGGTGGAAGGCGTCGCTCTTCGGCGATGCGAAGGCGTACGGTGTCCATGGCTTCGACTTCTTCACCCGGGAGAAGGCGATCACCAGCCGCTGGCTCGACCCCGCGCTGCACGGCGGCATCGACCTCGGCTTCCCCCAGAACAACTGAGCTTCGGATCGGGCAGGAGGCGTCATGACCGAGCAGGGGCAATGGTTCCACCGCCGAGGGACGATCGGCCGCGACGGGTGGGAGAGCGTCGTCGACGCTGCGATCCCGGGATGGACGCACACCGGCATCCGCATCGGAGCGCTCGCCGCGGGGGAGACCCTCGCGCTCGCCGAGGCCGGGGTCGAGCGGATCATCGTGCCGCTCGCGGGTTCCTTCACGGTGCAGCACACCGAGCAGGGCGCGACCTCGGAGACGACGCTCGCCGGCCGCCGGTCGGTCTTCGACGGGCCCAGCGACGTGCTCTACCTGTCGTCCGCAGCCTCCGCGGTCATCACGGGAGTCGGTCGGGTGGCGGTGGCCTCCGCGCCCGCATCGGCCGTGCATCCGACCCGGCACATCCGCGCCGCCGAGATCCCGATCGAGCTCCGCGGAGCCGGCACCTCCAGCCGGCAGGTGCACAACTTCGGCACGCCGGAAGCGCTCGACGCCGAGCGCCTCATCGTCTGCGAGGTCATCACGCCCGCGGGGAACTGGTCGTCGTATCCGCCGCACAAGCACGATGAGCACGTGTCGGGACGGGAATCCCGGCTCGAGGAGATCTACTACTTCGAGGCGGCCCCCACGCGTGCCGGCGGCGATGCCGGTGCCGCCGAGGCCGCGTTCGGGATGTTCGCGACCTATTCCTCGGACGCGGGCGCCATCGACATCGCCGAGCGGGTGGGCACCGGTGATATCGCGCTGGTCCCGTTCGGATTCCACGGACCCGCTGTCGCCGCACCGGGCTACGACCTCTACTACCTGAACGTCATGGCCGGCCCCAATCAGGAGCGGGTGTGGCTGATCACCGACGACCCGGCGCACGCGT
Source organism: Microbacterium sp. KKR3/1 (assembly GCF_021272365.1). Taxonomy (NCBI): domain Bacteria; kingdom Bacillati; phylum Actinomycetota; class Actinomycetes; order Micrococcales; family Microbacteriaceae; genus Microbacterium; species Microbacterium sp. KKR3/1. Next base: position 140,811 of record NZ_JAJSDW010000002.1, read on the forward strand.
GGGTGCGCGACAGCTGGAGCGGGCAGGACATCGATTCCCGACTTCCCTACGGACATGGAGATCACTGATGCAGACGAAGCGGATGACGGTCGGCCAGGCCCTGGTCGAGTTCCTCTCGCGCCAATGGACCATCGACGGCACCATCCGCGAGCGCACGGTGCCCGGTATGTTCGGGATCTTCGGCCACGGGAACGTCGCGGGTCTCGGTCAGGCGCTGCAGCAGTACAACCTCGAGCAGCCCGATCTGATGCCCTACCGCCAGGCCCGCAACGAACAGGCGATGGTGCACCAGGCGGTGGGCTTCGCGCGGATGCACCGGCGTAGGGCCACGTTCGCGAGTGCGGCCTCCGTGGGGCCGGGCGCGACGAACATGCTCACCGGTGCGGCCCTCGCGACGACCAACCGGCTCCCGGCGCTGCTGTTGCCGAGTGACACCTTCGCCACCCGGGTCGCCGATCCCGTCCTGCAGCAGCTGGAGCGCCCGCACGACATCGGGCTCACGGTGAACGATGCGTTCCGCCCGCTCTCGGTGTTCTTCGACCGGGTGCAGCGCCCCGAGCAGCTCTTCTCGATCGCGCTCGCGGCGATGCGCGTGCTCACCGATCCGGCGGAGACGGGGGCGGTGACGATCGCCCTCCCCGAGGACGTGCAGGCCGAGGCGGTGGACGTCCCGCTCGAATTCCTCCAGGAGCGTGAGTGGCACATCCGCCGGCCGCTGCCCGAACGCGGACCGCTCGAGCGTGCCGTGGCCGCGATCCGCGGCGCGAAGCAGCCGCTCATCGTCGCCGGTGGGGGTGTGATCTATTCGGAAGCGGAGCAGGCACTCGGTGCCTTCGCCGAGGCCACCGGCATCCCGGTCGGCACCACGCAGGCGGGCGGTGGCGCATTGCCCTGGGACCACCCGCAGAATCTCGGCGGGATCGGTGCGACGGGAACCACCGCCGCGAACCGGATCGCCGCCGACGCCGATGTGATCATCGGTATCGGCACGCGCTACAGCGACTTCACCACCGCGTCGCGCACCGCCTTCCAGAACCCGGATGCGGTGTTCGTGAACGTCAACGTCGCCGCCTTCGACGCCTACAAGCACGGCTCGCAGCTCCCGCTTATCGCCGATGCCAGGGAAGCGCTGGTCGCGCTCACGGGCATGCTCGGGGACTTCCGGATCGCGACCGATCTGAGCGCGCGGATCGCCGACGAGAAGCGGCGATGGGATGCGGTGGTCGACCACGCTCTCGCGCCCACGGGTGGCGAACTGCCGGGGCAGCCCGAGATCATCGGCGCCGTGCGCGGGTCGGTGGCCGATGCAGACGTCATCGTGCAGGCGGCCGGCTCGCTCCCCGGAGATCTGCACAAGCTGTGGCGGGTGAGCGACCCGCTCGGCTACCACGTCGAGTACGCCTACTCCTGCATGGGGTATGAGATCGCGGGAGGCCTCGGCGTCAAACGGGGGCTCCTCGCATCCGGTGACGAACGGGACGTGATCGTCATGGTCGGCGACGGCTCGTACCTGATGTTGAGCTCCGAACTCGCGACGGCCGTGGCCGAGGGCATCAAGATCATCGTCGTGCTCGTCCAGAACCAGGGATACGCCTCGATCGGGCATCTCTCGGAGACGGTGGGCACGGAGCGCTTCGGCACGAAGTACCGGAGCTACGACGAGGAGACGCGGAGTTTCCAGCACGGTGACGTGCTCCCGGTCGACCTCGCGATGAACGCTCGCAGCTACGGCGTCGACGTCATCGAGATCGCACGGGGGTCTGCGGCGATCGATGATCTGCGCGCTGCGGTCGCCACGGCGAAGGCCTCGGAGCGGTCGACGCTCATCCACATCGACAGTGACCCGACGGTCTACGGTCCGGACGGGGAGGGATGGTGGGACGTGCCGGTGGCGGCGGTCTCGACCACGGACACCGCACAGCGGGCCCTCGACGAGTACGTGCAGCAGCGTGCTGCACAGCGTCCCCTGCTGGGCTGACGTCACGGAAGCACCGCACCCCAGGGCCTTCCCATCCGTCACCGCGTACCCTGGAGGTATGACGGAGAATCCCCGCACGCGCGAGACGCGCCCCCAGGCAGCGCCCGCGTCGTCCCGTTCGGGGGCGGTCCGCGAGACGCGCACGGCACAGGTGCGCCCCCGGACCGAGGGGTGGACGCAGCAGAAGGATGCCGAGGGGCGCCCGCTGCTGCAGTTCGCGAGCCCCAAGCGCGGCAAGCCGCCCGTGCATCTGGCCGACCTCACGCCGGCCGAGCGCACCGAGAAGGTCAAGGAGCTCGGACTTCCCGGCTTCCGCGCGAAGCAGCTGTCGACGCACTACTTCCGCCACTACACGTCCGACCCCGAGCAGATGACGGACCTCCCGGCCGATACCCGGGAGCAGCTCGTCGCCGGGATGCTGCCGTCGCTGCTCACCGAGGTTCGACGCCTCGAGACCGACCGCGGCGACACGATCAAGTTCCTCTGGCGTCTGCACGACGGCGCGCTGGTCGAGTCGGTGCTCATGCGCTACCCCGGCCGCATCACGCTGTGCGTGTCGAGCCAGGCCGGCTGCGGCATGAACTGCCCGTTCTGTGCGACCGGCCAGGCGGGGTTGACCCGCAACATGTCGACCGCGGAGATCATCGAGCAGATCGTTCGTGCCAACCGACTGATCGCCGACGGCGGCCTCGGTGGCAAGAAGGCCGACGACCACAGCATGGAGCGCGTGTCGAACATCGTGTTCATGGGCATGGGCGAGCCGCTCGCGAACTACAAGCGCGTGATGGATGCGGTCCGCTCGATGGTGGCTCCGCAGCCCGACGGTCTGGGCATGAGCGCGCGCGGCATCACCGTGTCCACCGTGGGTCTCGTGCCGGCGATCAAGAAGCTCGCCGACGAGAACATCCCGGTGACCTTCGCGCTGTCGCTGCACGCCCCGGACGATCACCTCCGCGACGAGCTCATCCCGGTGAACTCCCGCTGGAAGGTCGATGAGGCCCTCGACGCCGCGTACGAGTACTACGCCAAGACCGGTCGTCGCGTCTCGATCGAGTACGCGCTCATCAAGGACATGAACGACCACGCGTGGCGTGCCGACCTGCTCGCGGAGAAGCTCAATCAGCGCGGACGCGGCTGGGTCCACGTGAACCCGATCCCGCTCAACCCGACGCCCGGTTCGGTCTGGACCTCGTCGGAGATCCCGGTGCAGAACGAGTTCGTCCGGCGACTCAATGACGCCGGTATCCCGACGACCCTCCGCGACACCCGCGGCAAGGAGATCGACGGCGCCTGCGGTCAGCTGGTCGCCACGACCGAGGACGAGGCCGCCTCCGCAGCGGTGAGCTGAGGCGTCACGCCCGCTCGGCGACCGTCGAGTGTGCCGAGGCGTTCGGCGCGGTCGAGCCACCGTGCGACCGTGGCGGTGTCGGCGTCCTTGACGCCGAGCATGCGGTGGACGCGTACGGACCTCACGCCGCACAGGCGCAGGGTGTTGCGGGCCACCTGGGTCTGCGCGGGCAGCCCGGTGAACGGCACCGCGAACCACGGGGTGTCCGCGAGCAGGAGCAGTCGGCCGCGGCGTGCGGGCAGCAGCCCCTCGGGGAGGCCGAGCTTCGTGTAGCGGTACTCCTGCTGCGGAAGCAGGGCGCGGTCGAAGAAGCCCTTGAGCACCGCCGGGACCGAACCCCACCAGAGCGGCGTGGCGACGACGATCGTGTCGGCGTCGTGCAGTGCCTGTCTCGCGTCGACGAGGTCGGGCTCAAGGGTCATGCGCTCCCGGTAGCCGAAGCGCAGGTGGGGATCGAAGTCCAGGTCACGCAGTGCGAGCACCCGGGCGTCTCCGTGTCCGTCGGCGTACCGCCGGGCCAGGGAAGCGGTCAGGGAGCGGGCGTCGGGGTGGCCGTCGATCACGAGAGCAGGCATGTCAGGTTCCTATCTGGACAGTGTCAAGGTGGTGGACACTGTCAAGATAGGAGATGATGTTGCTCATGTCAAGTTCGAAGGACGGCTACCACCACGGCGATCTCGCCCGGGCGCTGGAGGATGCCGCCATGCAGCTGCTGGAGCGGATGCCCGCGGCGGAGATCAGCCTGCGCGAGGTCGCCCGGGCAGCGAACGTCAGCCACAACGCGCCATACCATCACTTCTCCGACCGGCTCGGGCTGCTCAAGGTGCTCGCCGAGCGGAGCATGGCCGACCTCCTGGCGCAGGTCCGCAGTGACGCCGAGAAGGCACCGACCCCACGCGCGGCACTCACGGACGCGGGTTCTGCCTACATCCGCTTCGCCGTCGAGCATCCGCACGCGTTCGATGCGGTGTACGACCCGACGGTCTGCGTCCCCGGATCCCCGACCGCGACGATGGCGCCGCTGATCGACGGACTTGAGGCGGTGCTCGCGGAGGGCGTCGCCGCGGCAGGCCTGGACCGGCCGACCGATGCCGTCGTGGTGTGGGGGCTGATCCATGGACTCGGCACGCTCGCCGCTGCGGGGCACTTCACCCTCGACGATGCCCTCGTGGCCTACGCGGCGGCCCTCGATCGGCTGCTCCCGTCCCCCTGACCCTGCTCCCGTCCCCGGATCCTGCTCCGGTCTCCCGGACCCTGCTCCGGTCTCCCTGACCCTGCTCCGGTCTCCCTGACCCTGCTCCGGTCGCGATATGGCAGGCAATCGCGGCTCGGAAGCTGACATATCGCGACGGGAACGTGGGATTCCGGGTGGACGCCGAGGACTCTTCCACGCTATCCACAGGCGAGGTTTCGTAGATTGTCGGGATGCCCTATTCCGCCCATCGACCGGGTCGCTACGACTCGCAGGGTCGGATCATCCTCGACAGCGAACCCGACGCCGTCACGGATGACCTCGACTTCCTGCGCGAGTTCGAGCCCACCGGCACCGAAGACGCCGCACGCGACGCGTCGGTCGCAGCTTCCGCCGAGCAGACCCCGATCGCCGATGCGGTCGCTGCGGACGAGTCCGCCCCGGTGAAGACTCCGCGTGCGCCTCGTGTCCCGAAGGAGCGGAAGAAGCGCGTGCCGCGTGCTCCCGGTTCGCGCGCGCGGACCCTGGCGATCCTCGGCGGCGCGGAGGGCGAGATCCTCGACCGCGTCCCGGGCGAGACCCCCCGCTTCGTCCAGATGTTCTTCGTGCTCGCCGGCACCGCGCTCGTCTCGGCGATCTCGATGCTCTTCGCCCTCACCACCGGTGTGCAGGCGGCGCTGTGGCTGGCTGTACCCCTGGCTCTCGTGTGGGCGCTCATCATCTTCAACCTCGATCGGTTCCTGACCTCGACCATGAGCTCGACGAGGAGCGTCTGGCGGCTCATCGGCCTGGCGATCCCGCGAGTGATCATGGCGGCGATCATCGGTTTCGTGGTGGCGGAGCCGCTCGTGCTCCAGATCTTCCACAACGACATCGCCCGTGAGGTCGCGTCGACCAACATCACGCAGTCGCAGTCCGATCAGGAGGCCCTTGAGTCGGGGCCGGAGAAGATCGCGCTGGACGCGGCCTCCGCCAAGGTCGCCGAGCTCGAGAACCAGGCGGCGACCGGGATCGTGGCGGGAACGGACTCGTCGTCTGCGACGGAGTCGGCCGCACAGGCCACGGTCGACGACGTCACCGCGAAGATGACCGCGCAGCAGGAGGTCATCGACCAGGCGCGCGTGCTGTACCAGTGCGAGCTGACCGGCGAAGGCGCAGGCACGGTCCCCGGGTGCACCGGGGTCAACGGAGAGGGTGCGAGCTCGGATGCCGCGAAGGCACAGCTCGCCGAGGCCCAGCAGACGTACGACGCGCTCGCCGCCCAGCTGCGCACCGCCAACGAGGAGCTCGCCGCGGCCGGCACCGCCGCCAAGGAGAACACCTCCACGTCCGAGGCGCAGAACCGGGAGCAGGCCAAGTCGCAGCTGCCGACCGCGCGCGACACCTACGACCAGGCGCTCGCCGCGTACAACGCCCGGGCGGATGCCGTGGCGCAGGGCAATGCCGGAGCCGTGGGGCTGCTCAGCCAGATCAGCGGTCTGAACCGGTTGAGCGAGAAGGAGCCCACGATCCTGTGGGCGCACATCCTGATTGCGGCCCTGTTCTTCATGATCGAGCTGCTTCCGGTGCTGGTCAAGGTGCTCACGAGCTACGGTGACCCGAGCCTGTACGAGAAGGCGGCCGCGATCCGCAAACAGGTCGCTCTCGACAAGGTGACGGCGGAGGGCTTCCGAGACCGTGCGCAGATCGTGACGGATCAGTCCCAGGGGATACACGCGGAGGCCGGCTCCGGTGAGCCGCAGACGCGTGCGGAACGCCGCGAGGCGGCCGAGGCGCAGGAGCGGGAGCGGGCGGAGAAGCGCGCGCAGGCGCAGACGCTCGAGGAGCAGGAGCAGCTGGTTCGACCGACGATCGGCTGAGAGGTGAATCGCGGTTCGGCGGGACGGCACGAGCCTCCGGTCACGCGAGTTGCGGAATCCGCTCCGGCACCCCTGGCTCCTGCTGCGGGGAGAGTTCGCCGATCCGGAGGCTTCCCCGTGCCGGGTCGTCGTGGACAGCGGCGGCGATCGAGCGGATCAACGCAACCGTGGACGGGGTGCGCGCCCAGCGCGCTCCGGTCATCAGCGCCTCGATGCGGGCGAGCGGATGCTGCAGCGCCACATCGTGCTGACGGGCATCGTCGCTGAGCCACTCTAGGAGCTGGGTAATGGTCCAATCGGGGTTGATTGGACCATCACTTGAGGGACTGGTGGCGAGATTTCTGGTCATTGGTCCAGAATCGGATCTCATGAGCGCGAGTGACAGTGCCAATGGCCGGCCAATGGATCAGTTTTCGGCCATTGCTGCGGAGCGAGCGGCATCTCTCGTGCATGCAGGTGACGTGTCGTCGGACGCACTCTCCGCACGGCTCGGCCGTTGGACACAGGGAGACGGTACTCTCGCCGCCCGGCTCGCACGGGGCATCGAGGGCCTGATCGCGAGCGGTGAGCTACGCCCCGGGGACCGGCTGCCCGCGGAGCGCGCGCTGGCAGCCGCAGGGTCCGTCTCGCGGGGCACGGTCGTCGCCGCCTACGCCGACCTCGCCGAGCGCGATCTCGTCGACCGGCGGCAGGGGAGCGGCACCCGCATCGCCGGGACAGCCGCAACCGCCGTGCCCGCCCAGCGGCCGGGGCGCGGGGAGGCGCTCTTCTCGGCGCTCCCCAATGCGATCGACCTGCTGCGCACCGTGCCGCAGATCTCCGATCTCGGAGTGCAGCTCATCCGCGACCACAAGCCGCGACTCGACCTCGCCCTGCTCCCGGAGACCGACCCCGCGGGTCTTCCTGCACTGCGCGCCCTCATCGCCGAGATGTACGCCGCGGAGGGCACGCCGACCACGCCGGAGCAGATCCTCGTCACGCACGGGGCGCAGCAGGCCATCAGCCTCGTCGTGAACGCACTCGTGGGTCCCGGCGACATCGTGCTCGCAGAGGAGATCACCTGGCCGGGCGTCACGGATTCGGTCGGCCTCCGCGGCGGCACCGTGCACGGCATCGCGATGGGCGAGGACGGACTCGACGTCGACGCGCTCGAACAGGCGCTTGCCCGCCTGCGGCCCGTGCTCGTCGCGGTGAACCCGCACCATCAGAACCCCACCGGATCGCGCCTGCCACCCGCCGCTCGGCATCGCGTCGCCGAGCTCGCCGCCCAGTACGGCGTACCCGTCATCGAAGACCGCGTGCTCGCCGGCATATCCTTCGACGGGGTCGTGCCGCCGACGCTCGCGGCCGAACGCGCCGATGCCCCCATCATCGTGGTCGAGTCGGTGTCGAAGTGGGTGTGGGCGGGGCTGCGGATCGGCTGGCTGCGCGCGGACCCCGTGCTCGTCCGTCGGCTCCGCGGCGCGCGCCAGCTCGCCGACCAGTCCACCAGCGTGCCGGGACAGCTGCTCGCACTCGATCTGATCGCGCGCGCCGATGACCTCCGTCGAGCCAACAGCCGCATCCACCAGGAGCGTCTGCGTCTGCTGCAGGCGCTGATGGCCGAGCACCTGCCGGAGTGGACACCCGAGCCGCCGCGCGGTGGGCTGTCGCTGTGGGTGCGCCTGCCCGCAGGCTCAGCGGCGGCCCTCGTCCGCACCGCCGCCACCCACGGAGTCTCGATCGCCGGGAGCGCGGCCTTCGCGGTCTCGGACTCGCCCGACGACCGCATCCGCATCCCGTTCACTGCACCCGACGACGTGCTCGCCGAGGGCGTCCGGCGTCTCGGAGCCGCCTGGCGCGAGTATCGGCAGACTCTCGGGATGTCCTCTTAGGCTGACCCGCATGACTCGGATTCAGCGCCGAACCCTGTGGATCTCGATCGTTGGCGTGCTCACCGTCCTGGCCTACGCGGTGCTCGCTGCATTGCAGATCCTCGTGTTGAATCCGCTCGCCGCGGCTCCGGGGCTCACGATGGATGAGATCCGTTTCGCGATGGCGGAGGCGGGGGAGAACCTCGGCCAGGGTGCCGTGTTCTTCGTGCTCGGGATCGGGGTGGCGCTGGCCGTCGCGGTGGCGGTCGTCTCGGTCGTCCGGCGTGCGGACCCCGTGGTTCCTGCGATGACCTTCCTGGCGCTGCTCATGCTCGGCGCGGTCGGTTACTTCGTCGCGTCGTTCGGCGCGGGCATGGCACTGGCTGACACATTCGGGATCAGCGGAGCGGACTACTCGCCATGGGCCCGACCGCTGTACGTCGTGAGCGCCCTCGCCGCCGTCGCGATCGTGGTCGGCGGCGCGATGGCGGTCGTGAGATCCCGGCATCCGGCCCAGCCATAGTGGGCAGCCAGTAGCGTTGATCCATGGTCAACTATCGCTATCTCGGCAACAGTGGTCTCAAGGTCTCGGAGATCACCTACGGCAACTGGGTCACCCACGCCTCACAGGTCGGCGACGATGCCGCCGTCAAGACCGTGCATGCCGCCCTGGACGCGGGAATCACGACTTTCGACACCGCCGACACCTACGCCAACACGGCTGCGGAGGTCGTTCTCGGCAAGGCACTCGAGGGGCAGCGCCGTGAGGGGCTCGAGATCTTCACGAAGGTCTACTTCCCGACCGGTCCGAAGGGCCCGAACGACACCGGGCTGAGCCGCAAGCACATCTTCGAATCGATCAACGGCTCGCTGCAGCGCCTCGGCACCGACTACGTCGACCTGTACCAGGCGCACCGCTTCGACTACGAGACTCCGCTGGAGGAGACGTTCCAGGCGTTCGCCGACGTCGTCCGTCAGGGCAAGGCGCTCTACATCGGCGTCTCGGAGTGGACGGCCGAGCAGTTGCGCGAAGGGCACGCACTCGCAAAGCAGCTGGGGATCCAGCTCATCTCCAACCAGCCGCAGTACTCGATGCTGTGGCGCGTCATCGAGGGCAAGGTCGTTCCGGCGTCCGAAGAGCTCGGGATCTCGCAGATCGTGTGGTCGCCGATGGCACAGGGCGTGCTCAGCGGCAAGTACCTGCCGGGGCAGCCGGTGCCCGAGGGCTCGCGCGCGACCGACCCGCACAGCGGCGCCGACTTCATCAAGAGCTTCCTGCAGGACGACATCCTCACCGCGGTGCAGCGTCTGAAGCCGATCGCCGAGGAAGCCGGCCTGTCGATGCCGCAGCTCGCGATCGCGTGGGTGCTGCAGAACCCGAACGTCGCGGCTGCGCTGGTCGGAGCTTCCCGTCCGGAGCAGTTGGCGGAGACCGTCAAGGCCTCGGGTGTGAAGCTCGACGCCGACACGCTCGCCGCGATCGACACCGCGCTGGGGCACACGGTCAACCGCGACGCCGAGCACACCTACTCCGTGTCTCCGAAGTCCCGCCTGGTCTGACCGCTCGCCCGCCCGCCCGCTCGCTCGTCGCGAGGGTCGACGCCCCCTCTGCCCGCCGAGGCCCCCTCTGAATCTTGCGAATCAGAGGGGGCCTCGGCGGTGGAAGGGGGTCTCGGCGAACGCGACGGACGCGACGGACGGGACGGACGGGGCGCGACGGACGAGACGGGCGCGACGGACGGGGCGCGACGGTCGCGAGGGGGTTACTCCTTCACGGCGCCGGCGGTCAGGCCCTGTACGATCCAGCGGCTCGCGAGTGCGAACATCGCCATGGTCGGCAGGATCGTCAGCACCGCTGCGGCACTCATCGACCCCCAGTCGATGTTGAACGTCGAGATGAAGCCGTTCAACGCGGAGGGCACGGTGCGGTTCTCATCGGTGTTCATGAGCACGACCGACAGGAACAGCTCGTTCCAGCAGTTCACGAAGTTGAAGATGAACGCCGCGATGATGCCGGGCGTCATCACCGGGACGAGCACCCGGAACAGGGCTCCGAGGCGGGAGCATCCGTCGATCATGGCGGCCTCTTCGAGGGCATCGGGCACGTTCTCGAAGAAGCCCCTCAGCATGACCGTCGAGAACGGGATGCAGATCGCGATGTAGACGAGGATGAGTCCGGGCTTGGTGTCGACCAGCCCGAGGTCCGTCATCATCGAATACAGCGGTCCCAGCGCGATGAAGGCCGGGATCATCTGCGTCAGCAGGAACGCGATCAGGATCGCGCCCTTGCCCCGGAACTCGAAGCGGGCGAGCACATAGGCGCTGAGCAGGGCGATGAGTGTCGCCACCGCGCCGCCGACGACCGCGACCAGGGCCGAGTTCCCGAGGAACACCCCGAACGAGCTCTTCTCGAACAGACTCGTGAAGTTGTCGAGCGAAGGCTCGCTCGGCCAATACTCGATCGGGAACCTGTTGATCGTCCCGGGCGACTTGAACGCGGTCAGCGCGATCCAGTACAGCGGGAACAGCGTGATCACGAGCCAGAGCCCGAGACCCACGACGCGGATGACGCCGCCGACCGTGACGCGCGGCTTCGGACGCGGGGCGGATGCCGGGTCGGGCACGGTGATGCGGCGGGTCTCGGTGACCGAGGAGCCCGTGCGGGAGGTGTCTGTCATGGTCATCGCTGCACTCTCCGCATCGCCATCAGGTAGAACGCGCAGAACACGAACAGGACGGCCATCACGATGAGGCCGATCGCGCTCGCGAAGCCGTAATTGCCCTGCTGGGTGTAGTTGATCATCCACGTCGTGATGATGTGCGTCTGGTTGGCGGGTCCGCCGTTGGTCATCGCGTAGATGATGTCGGGGAAGTTGAAGATCCAGATCACTCGCAGCAGGATCGTCAGCAGCAGCGTCATCGAGATGTACGGGATGATGATCGAGAAGAGCTGACGGACCTTGCCGGCGCCGTCGAGGCTCGCAGCCTCCAGCATCTCGTCGGGCACCGACTGCAGAGCGGCGAGGATCATGATCGCGAAGAACGTGACCCCGTACCAGACGTTGGCGACGATCACCGCGAACATCGCGAGCTTCGGATCCGCCAGCCAGGGGAGGGGGGCGTCGATCAGTCCTGCCTTCATGAGCAGGTCGTTGACCACACCGAACTCCGCGTTGAACATCCACCGGAACAGCATGCCGATCAGGAAGCCGGATACCGCCCAGGGGAAGAACACGAGCGCCTGGTAGACGCCGCGGAACCGGAACCGCTTGCGCAGGGCGAGCGCGATCAGGAACCCGATCACGAGCTGCGGCACGAGCGAGCCGACGACCCAGAGCACGGAGTTCCCTGCCACCGTCGGGAACGCGGGGTCACGGAACACCGCGAGGAAGTTGTCGAAGCCGACGAACGGCGTCGACGTGAGGTCCCACAGGTTCCAGTCGTGGAAGGCCATGCGCGCGCCCTGCAGCATCGGCCAGTAGGTGAACCAGCACACGAAGACGACCGCGGGGGCGAGGAACGCCAGCAGCGTCCATGCCTGGCGCCCTCGGAACGGACGACGTCGACGCGATGCCGGGGAGGCCCCGACGGCTGCCTGCTGCGAAGCAGTGCCGACGGAGCCTCCCTTCTGAGCGGTGCGGGCCACAGGTCAGCCCTTTTCCGCGGCGTACTTCTCGGTCCAGAACGCGTCCCACGAGGCCAGCAGGTCGCTGGTCGACATGTTGCCCAGCAGCACGTTCTGCACATCCTGGTCGGACTTCTGGATCCACTCGGTCCACCAGCTGACCCCGCGCGGCTGGCGCACGTTGACGTACGTCTCCGGGTCTTCCGTCATGGTGACGTAGCTGGTCCAGGGGCCCGACGAGTAGAAGTCGTCATCCGCTGCAGCCGTGATGATCGGCACCAGGCTGTTGGCCTGGGCGAACTCGGTGGCGGGCTCGGCCGACGAGAGGAACTCGACCAGCTTGACGGCCGCCTCCTTGTTCTCGCTGTTCTCGGCAACACCCCACCCGGCCACGGCGAGCGGCTGCGCGGCCTTACCCGAGGGGCCGACGAGCAGCGGAGCGGTGTCCCACTGGTCTTCGGTGAGGGAGGAGTCCTGCACGGTCGCGATGACCTCGGGGTCCTGCAGCAGGAACGCGGTGGTGCCGTTCGTGAAGCCGGCGACCATCTCGGGGTAGCCCCACGAGACGGCGGAAGGCGGGGAGGCCTCCGTGAACAGGTCGAAGTAGTCGTCGACGGCATCCTGCGCCTCGGGTGCAGCGAAGATCGTCGAGCCGTCCTCCATCAGGAAGGCGTCTTCGGTGTCGAGCCCGTCGATCGTGTAGGCCTCGATGGCCGCGACGACGTTGGTGTTCGCGTTCTGGCCGCCGCGGAACGCGTAGCCGTAGATGTTGTTCGAGGGGTCCTGGATCGCGGACGCCTGCTCGAGCAGGTCCTTCCAGCTGTGCGGGGGTCCGTCGAAGCCCGCGTCCTTCACGAGGTCGGTGCGGTAGAACAGCGACAGCCCGTAGAAGCCGTACGGAACGAAGTAGCTCTTGCCGTCGGCGGCCACGGACGCGGACTGCGCGTTGTCGGTCAGCGCGTCCCAGCCGTCCCACTTCTCGAGGTCGGGGCCGAGGTCGTACAGCCAGCCGTTGTTCGCGAACGGTCCGACGGTGATGTCGCGCACCTCCAGCACGTCCACGCCCTTGCCGGACTGCAGCATCTGCTGGATCTTCGCGTCGGCCTGCTCGGTGGGAGGGGAGACCAGGTTGACCGTGATCTTCGGGTTGTCCTTCTCGAACTCGTCGAGGAGTCCGCGGATGAGCTCGGTGCGGGCCGGGTTGGTCAGGCTCTCGACCATCTGCAGGGTGACCGCGCCGTCGGCCGACGGGCCGGAGCTCGCGGAACAGCCGGTGAGAGCGAGGACGGCGACGGTGCCGAATCCCGCTGCTGTCGTCAAGATCTTGTTCTTCACGAAGTGCCTCTCGGTTGGGGTGGGTGGGTGTTGCGGTCGGGTGAACGGTGGGCGGATCAGGGCAGGACGAGGGAGTCGGCGCGGCGGATGCCCGCACGGCTCAGGATCTGCGGGACGCACCGCTCCACGAAGGCCTCGTAGTCGGAGGCCTCGTTGTAGAGGTGCGCGGAGAGTCGGAAGTAGCCGATACCGCGGAAGCTGGTGAAGGCCGTCTCGACGCCGACCTCATCGAGGAGATCCATGCGCAGGGCGTCGGCCTCTTCCCGTGTCGCCCCCAGCCCGAGCGGCAGACGCACGAGTCGCATCGACGGCACAGGGGAGGGGAGCGGGGTGAGCGGGTCCTCGTCGCCGTAGGGGCGCAGGGCTTCCGCGATCAGCTCGGCGCCGGCATCCGCGACCTCCGTCATCGCTGCGCGTGCGGCAGCCCAACCGAACTCGTTCTCGATGAAGTCGATGGCGGTCGGGGTGGCCAGGTAGGTCGTGGCGTCGATCGTGCCCTGGGTGTCGAAGCGGGAGGGGTACGGTTCGCGCGCCGCCCACGAGTCGATGAGTGGCCACAGTTCGTCGCGGTCGGGGGCGGAGGTGACCAGCAGTGCGGAGCCGCGGGGCGCGCAGGGCCACTTGTGGAGGTTTCCGAACCACCAGTCGCCGCCCGCGACGGCAGCGGCGTCCGGGACGAGGCCGGGGGCGTGAGCGCCGTCGACGAGCGTGCGCACCCCGCGCTCGGCCGCCGCCTCGGCGATGCGCCGTGTGGGCAGCATCCGTGCGGTCGGCGACGTGATCTGGTCGACCACGATCAGACGGGTGCGGGGGGAGAGATGATCGGCGAAGAGCTGCACGATCTCGTCGTCGGAGGAGAGCAGCGGGAGGGCGACCGTGCGGACGCGGGCGCCGAACCGGCGGGCGAGGCGCTCGGCCCCCATGGTGATGGCGCCGTAGCCCTGGTCGGTGACGAGGATCTCGTCCCCGGCTTCCAGCTGCAGCGCGTTGTAGACCACGGTGGCGGCGGCGGAGGCGTTGGGGACGAAGACGCTGTCCTCCGTCCGGGCACCCACGAAGGGCGCGGTGCGTTCGCGGGCATCCTGCACACGCTCCGCGATGCGGGGGAACCACTCGACCGGGCTGAGATCCGCGCGGCGGCGAAGAGCGTCCTGATGCGCGACGACGGCGGAGGGGACCGCGCCGAAGGATCCGTGGTTGAGGTGGATCACCGACGGGTCGAGGGGCCAGGCGTCACGGGCGCGCACACCGGAGTTCAGCGTGAGCGGTGCGGGGAACAACGGTGCGGGCATCAGTCCTCATCGATGAGTGGGGCGAGTTGTTGCACAACTTTGCCACACGAGCGCGAAAACTGCCACGAAAACAAGAACTATGAAACATAGTTGTCATACGAGTTCCCTGCGAAGGGGAGTTCCGCCAGACTTCACGAGGGGTGGGGGAGTGTCAGAGAGGATCACGATGAGCGCACTCGACACGGCGCTGCACGGGTTGCGGGCGCTGATCGCCGACGGTGCGCTGCGGCCCGGTGACCGGCTGCCGAGTGAAGGGGAACTGTGTGAACGGCTCGGTGTCTCCCGCGGGTCTCTCCGCGAGGCGATCCGGATGCTGGCCGCACTCGGTGTGCTCGACACCCGGCACGGATCGGGGAGCTATGTCAGCGAACTGCGCGCGGCCGACCTGATCGGCAGCCTGTCACTCACGGTCGGACTGCTGCCGATGGCGGGGGTGCTCGAACTCACCGAGCTGCGCCGGGTGCTCGAACCGCATGCCGCCGCGCTCGCCGCCGCCCGCATCGACGACGAGACCGTGGAGTCCCTGGACCGCGTGCTCGACGAGATCGAGGCGACCACCGACTTCGAGGTGCAGTCGCGCCTCGACCATGAGTTCCACATGGCGATCTCCGGGGTGGCGGGGAACGAGGCGCTGACCAGTCTGATCGACGTGTTGCGTTCGCGTTCGCGGGCGTATCGCATCTCCGATCCCGAGGATGCGGCCGAGCTCAAGATCCACTCGGATGCGGGGCACCGCGCGATCCTGCGCGGCCTGGCGGCGGCGGATCCTGTCGCCGCGAGCGCTGCGGCCTCGGCGCACGTCGCATACACGGAGTACTGGGTCCGGCGCTACTCCGGCCTCGAGGACTGAGTCTGCGCTCCGGCACCCCGTCTCGCGCCGACACTCCCTCGGGATTCCGACACCCCCTCTGCGCGTCGAGACCCCCGCGGAGTGACGCGTGCTGGCGGGGGCGTCGGCGAGGTGCGGGGGTCTCGGGTCAGCTGACGGTGATGTCGACCTGGATCTCGGTGGCCAGACGCTCGAGGTCGGCGCGCAGGGCGTCGAGGTCGACGGTGGCGGGGACCTTCGCGACCACCGAGGCTTCGAACAGACGGCCGCCCGCCATCGCGGCATCCCGGGTCTCGGTGGCCAGCTCCTCGATGCTCAGTGCGTGCGTGCTCAACACGGTCGAGATCTCCCGCACGATGCCGGGGCGGTCGTTGCCGAGTACCTGGATCTCGAGCAGCCGATCGTCCGCGGCGACGGTCTCCGGGGTGCCGGTGAGCACGGCCAGGGTCAGCAGCCCCTGACCCTGCAGGCCGCGCAGGGCGGAGGTCAGCTCGGCCTCCTTGTCGTCGGCGACCGAGAGCTCGATGACACCGGCGAACGTGCCGGCGAGTTCGGCCAGCGAGCTGTTCTCCCAGTTTCCGCCGTACGCGTCCACGACATCGGCGACGGCGGCGACGAGGCCCGGACGGTCTGCACCCGCGACGGTGAGGATCAGAGTAGTCATGCGGCCAGCGTACGGGGGAGTCCGGGGATGGTCGGCGAACTTACCGAGTGCCCCCGTGATTCGGGTAGCCTCCACAGTGAATCGAGCACGCCATCGAAGGGGGCTGCTGATGCATGACGCCGAGGAAGACGAGGGTGACACCGCCGGTGCCGGGGGCCCGCCGCGATGGTCGACGACCGAGGAACGCTGGGCCGCGGTCGAGCTGAACATCCAGATGGCGATCCGTCGCGGCGAGTTCGACGATCTGCCCGGCGCGGGAAAGCCCATCGAGAATCTCGGCCGCACGCATGACCCCGACTGGTGGATCCGGCAGAAGATCGAGCGGGAGAACCTCACGGGTCTGGCGCCGCCGGTGTTCCAGCTGCGCACGGAGGACGCGAACCTTCGAGCCGTCCTCGACACCTACTCTCAGGAAGAAGACGTGCGTCGGCATGTGGAGGATTTCAACTCCCGCATCCGTGCGGCGCGGATGCAGTTGACGGGCGGGCCCCCGGTCGTCACGCCGCTCCGAGACGTGGATGCGGAGGTCGACGAGTGGCGCCATCGGCGGCGGAAGCCCGATGGTCCGACCGCACCGACGCCGTCGACTCCAGCGGCCCCTCGGCGGCGGTGGTGGCGCCGCTCGTCGACCTGAACCGTCACTCCGCCCAGTCGCCGGTCTCCAGGAAGCCTTCCAGCCGTGCGCGGTGCGGGGTGAGGTCCCACCCCTGCTGCGCCACCCACTCGTCCGAATAGTAGGTGCCGGCGTAGCGGATGCCGCTGTCGCAGATCAGGGTCACGACGCTGCCGGTCTTACCCGCGGCGCGCATCCGGGCGATCAGCTGGAACGCGCCGTAGAGGTTCGTGCCGGTGGACCCGCCGGCCCAGTGCAGGGTGCGCTCGCGCAACAGGCGGATCGCGGCGATCGAGCCGGCATCGGGGACACGGATCATCTCGTCGATCACGGTGGGCACGAACGAGGCCTCGACCCGCGGGCGACCGATTCCCTCGATGCGGCTCGGACGCCCGGCGGGCGGATCCACGGTGCCGGCCCATCCGTCGTAGAAGGCCGAACCCTCGGGGTCCACGACCGCGACCTTGGTGTCATGCCGACGGTACTTCACGTAGCGTCCGAAGGTCGCGCTCGTGCCGCCGGTGCCTGCACCCGTGACGATCCACGTGGGGATCGGATGCTGCTCCTGGGCGAGCTGGCTGAACACGCTCTCGGCGATGTTGTTGTTGCCGCGCCAGTCGGTCGCGCGCTCGGCGAACGTGAACTGGTCGAGGTAGTGGCCGGTGCAGTCGGACGCGAGGCGCTGCGCCTCGGAAGACATGTCCTCGGCGCGGTCGACGAAGTGGCAGGTGCCGCCGTAGAACTCGATGAGGTCGATCTTCTCCTGCACCGTCGAGCGCGGCACGACCGTGATGAACTTCAGCCCGAGCATCCGAGCGAAGTAGGCCTCGGAGACGGCGGTCGATCCGCTCGAGGACTCCACGAGCGTGGTGTCTTCGTGGATGCGTCCGTTGACCAGGCCGTAGAGGAGGAGCGAGCGCGCGAGGCGGTGCTTGAGGGAGCCGGTGGGGTGCACGGACTCATCCTTGAGATACAGGTCGATGCCCCATTCGGGCGGCAGCGGGAAGAGGTGCAGATGCGTGTCGGCGCTGCGGTTGGCATCGGCTTCCAGCAGGGCGATCGCGGTGCTGGTCCAGTCGCTCATGCCCTCGACACTACCGGGCGACTCAGCCCACCGTCCCGGCGCGCGAGGCCCCGCCATCGCCGTCGACGTGCAGCAGGGAGGCCTGCGACTGCTCTTGCTGGAGTTGGAACTCGAAGCGCGACCGGTCACCGCGGTGATAGGCGACGAAGTACTCGATCGGTGCACCGTCGGCGCTGCGGCTGATGCTGCGCAGGCGCAGCAGGGCCGAGCCGGCGCTGACGCCCAGGAACTGCGCCTGTTCGTGCGTCGCCACCGTCGCCTCCGCCGAGCGCACGCCGTGCGTCGCGACGATGTCGTGTTCGGCGAGGAGCCGGTACAGCGACCCCTCGGTCAGGTCGGCGCCGAGCGTCACGGAGCCCGTGGCCTCCGGCATCCACGTCGTCGACAGCGACCACGGCTCGCCGTCGACGTGCCGCAGGCGCTCCAAGACGACGACCGGGGAGTCGACGGGGAGCTCGAGGGCGAGCGCGACCTCCTCGTCGGCTGTCGTCCGTTCGTGTCGCAGGACGTCGCTGTGCACGTGTCCGCCGCGGCGCTCGACGTCGTCGTACAGACCCACCAGCGTGTGCACGAGACTCTCGCTCGTGCGAGGGCGGGAGACGAACGTGCCCTTGCCCTTCACGCGCTCTACGAGCCCTTCGTGCTCCAGCTGGGCGAGCGCTTGGCGGACGACGGTGCGTGAGATGCCGTACCGCTCGCAGAGGCGGTGCTCTCCCGGCAGCGGGTCGCCGGGCTGCAGGCCGTCGCGGGCGATGCCGTCGATGATCAGCTGGCGCAGCTGGTCATACATGGGGGCGGCGGAGTGGCGGTCGATCGCGTCGTCGACGGTGACCATCAGTACGCCACCCCCGCGTGCAGGATCACGTTGGCGTAGGGGGTGAACTCCCCGGAGCGCACGAACGCGCGAGCGCCCTGGCTGAGCTTCTTGAACTCGACGTGGGGGATGAGCTCGATCTCGAACCCCATGCCGGCGAACCGCTCCCGCAGTGCGGCCAGCACCTCCGGGCTCTTCTCGGCGACCTCGGCCGAGACCGTCGCCCCCTCGACCACCATCTCGGCGAGCACGGTGTCGAGCACATCGAGGAACTCCGGAGCGCCCGGGCGGTACGCCAGGTCTATGCGCTCGGAGCCGGGAGGGATGGGCAGCCCGGCGTCGGTGACCACGACGAGGTCTGTGTGCCCGGTCTCGCTGATCACGCGGGAGAGCGCGGGATTGATGGTGGTGGCCGTCTTGCGCATGTGTGTCCTCGGTTCTCCGCAGGTCCGGTTCAGGAAGTCAGTTCGCGACGGGCGCGGCCAGGCGTGCGGTCAGGAACGCGTCGACCTCGGCACGGTGCGGAAGGCTGGGCGATGCACCCTGCTTCGTGACCGTCAGCGCACCGGCGGCTGTGGCCAGGCGCACGGCGTCCGCCAGGGTGCTGCCGTTGGCGAGCGCGGCACCGAGGTACCCCGCGTACGCGTCTCCCGCCGCGGTCGTGTCGACCGCCTCCACCGGGAACGGCGGGATCACGGACGCGCCTTCCGCGGTGATGACGCACGATCCTTGGCCCGCGAGGGTGATCACCGCCGCGCCGACTCCCTGTGCGAGGAACCAGCGTCCGGCGCGTTCGGCTGACGCGGCATCCGTCACCTCGATGCCGCTGATCAGCGACGCCTCGGTCTCGTTGGGGGTGACGATGTCGATGCTCCGCCAGATCTCGGCGTCCAACTTGGCGGCCGGGGCCGGATCGAGGATGACGGTCATGCCGAGTTCGCGTCCCCGCGCGGTGATGTGCGCGGTGAGCGCGGAGGGGGTCTCGAGCTGGGTGAGCAGCACCGAGGTCGTGGGGGCGAGAGCCGTGAGGGCCTCGTCGATCTGCGGGGCGCTGAGGGCGGCGTTGGCGAGCGGCACCATCACGATGTCGTTCTGCGCGGAGGAGTCGACACGGATGTGCGCGATGCCGGTGGGGCCGGGAACCGTGCGCAGATGCGTGAGGTCGACCCCGGCCGCGGTGAGCCCGTCGACCACGAGGTCGTGGAACAGGTCGTCTCCGACACAGCCGACGAAGCTCGTGCGCGCACCCGAGCGTCCGGCCGCGACGGCCTGGTTCGCTCCCTTGCCACCCAGCATGAGGGTGAACTCGTCTCCCAGGATCGTCTCGCCCCGTGCGGGCAAGCGCCCGGAGAACGTGGTGACGTCGGCCGTGACGCTGCCGACGATGACGACACCGGAGCGGTCTTCGGAGTGTGCGGGGGTCATCTTGCTCCTGATCTTCCTCGACGGCAGGTGTAGCCGACGCTTTGACAGATCGCGGTGGCTGTCATTACATTAGCCGAATCCGTACCTGTAACGACAGGTTGTCCGCGAGGAGACCCCGATGACCCCGATCGCGCCACGCCTGTACGTCGACAGTGCCGATGTCGACCGCGTCTCCCGGCTGCTCGCCGCGGGCGTGGTGCACGGCGTGACCACGAACCCGACCATCCTGGAACGGGGAGGCCGCGCCGCCGCCGAGATCCCCGAGCTCTACGCCCGCTGGGAGTCGGAGGGGGCGAAGGAGATCTTCTTCCAGACCTGGGGCGGCGACACCGCGTCCTTCCTCCGCAACGCCGAGGGCATCCGCGCGCTGGGTGACCGGGTCGCCGTGAAGGTGCCCGCGACGTCTGCGGGGTTCGCCGCGGCATCCGCGCTCGTGCGCGACGGCGCGACCGTTCTGGTGACCGCCGTGTATTCGGTCGCGCAGGCGCTCGCGTGCGCGTCGACCGGGGTGCAGTACATCGCTCCGTACCTCGGACGGATGCGCGATGCCGGGCTCGACGGCGATGCGACGATCGCGCGGATGCAAGAGGTGTGCGCGGGCAGCGACTCGAACGTGCTCGCCGCGTCGCTGCGCTCGCCGGATGACATCACGGGCTTGCGCCTGGCCGGCGTCCCGTACTTCACCGCCGCCCCCGACGTGCTCGACCGCGTGCTCTTCCATGAGGTGAGCGACAGCTCCGCGGCGGAGTTCGACGCCGCGATGGTGCGCCTGGGGGCATGAGCGGCGCCCGCCGCCGCGGTCAGCTCGCCGCGGCCTGACGCAGCCAGCGCTCGACGCCTGCGATGTGCGCGGTGGCCAGCGAGGTCGCGAGAGCCGAGTCGTGCTGGGCGATCGCATCGGCGATGGCCCGGTGCTCCGACAGGGTGCGCTCGACGGCGCCCCCCTCGGTGAGGCCTCGCCACACGCGCGCGCGCACAGTCTGGCTGCTCAGGTGCTCGATGAGGCTCGCGAGGTACGCGTTGCCGGACATCGCGACGATCTCCCGATGGAACCGGATGTCGTGATCGACGAGGGCCTCGATCGTGACCGCCGCATCGACCGAATCGACCTCGGCCTGCAGCTCGGAGATCTTCTCGTCGGTGCCCAGGGTCGCCGCGAGTCCGGTCGCCTGCGACTCCAGCATCCGGCGCACCGCGAAGATCTCGAGCATCGAGTCGTCATCGTGCATGTCGACGACGAACGAGATGGCCTCCAGCAGCAGGTGGGGTTCGAGGCTCGTGACGTAGGTGCCGTCCCCCCGACGCACATCGAGGACGCGGATGACCTCGAGCGCCTTGACCGCTTCGCGCATGGAGTTGCGGGAGAGTCCCAGCCGCTCGGAGAGCTCTTTCTCGGGGGGAAGCCGGTCGCCGGGGGAGAGCTCGCCCGCCACGATCATCGCCTTGATCTTCTCGATCGCCTCGTCGGTGACTGCCATGAGCGTCATCCTAGCGATTGATCGGATGTCTCCGGCAGGATGGAGGCATGCGCGTTCTCGATTCACATCTGCACCTCTGGGATCCCGAGGTTCTGACCTACGCCTGGCTCGAAGGCCCTCTCGCCGGAAGGTTCGGCGGCGGCGAGCTCGAGCGAGCGCGGATCGAGGATGCCTCCGAGGAGGCGGCCGTGTTCGTGCAGGCCGGGGCGCGGGAGGACGAGTCCCTCGACGAGGTGCGCTGGGTCGCGGGCCAGGCGGGGGAGCTCGGGGTGGTCGGGATCGTGGCGGGCGTGCGACTGGACGGCGGCACGGACACGACCGTGCACCTGGAGGAACTCTCGTCCGAGCCTCTCGTGGTCGGCGTGCGACACCTCCTGCAGGATGAGCCCGACGGCACGGCCCTGTCCACCGCGTTCGTGACGGGCGCGCGCGAGGTCGCCGCCAGGGGCTGGACCTTCGATGCGTGCGTGCGGCAATCGCAGCTCCCGGATGTGGCACGCCTGGCCGGAGCGATCCCGGAACTGCGGATCGTGCTCGACCACCTCGGCAAGCCCGCGGTCGGAACGGCATCGGCTCCGCTCGCGCCGCCGTTGGAGTGGGAGCGGGATCTGGCCGAACTCGCCCGGCATCCCCTCACCTTCTGCAAGATCTCCGGTCTGCCCGCCGAGGCCGGTGGGGAGTGGAGAGCTGAGCAGCTGATCCCGTTCCTGGATGTGGCGGCCGACCTGTTCGGGCCGGAGCGGATGATGTGGGGAAGCGACTGGCCGGTCTCCGCCGTCAGCGGCGCGGGTTACGGATCATCGTCGCGTGCCCGGTGGTTCGACACGGTCGCCGCGTGGGCGCACTCGCGCGGCCTCGACCAGACCGCCCTCTTCCACGACACCGCCGCCGCCTTCTACTCCCTCTGACCCCGCCCCTCCGTCCCGTCCCGCCGTCCCGTCCCGCCGTCCCGCCCCCGTCCCGCGCGTTGCGGGTGCAATATGTCACCTGCCACACGCGTACGCGGTCCCTTTTCGATCCCGCACCGGCGATGCCGCCGCGCGCGGGACGGGTGCACGACGCGCGCGGGGCGGGTGCGGGATCGAAATCGCACCTCCGTGGGCGTGTTCAGGTGCGTTTTTGATCCCGCGTTCGGGGCCCAGGTGCGTTTTTGATCCGGCAAGGAGGGAACGGGGGGAACGAGGGAACGAAGGGGGGCTACTCCGCGCGGAGGCGCAGCTGGGCCATGCCGCCGTCGACCTCGATGAAGGTGCCGGTGGTCGAACCCGCGGCAGGGCTCACGAGGTATGCGACGGCGGCGGCGACCTCTTCGGGGCTCACCAGACGTCCGTGGGGTTGGCGGGCTTCCAGCGCCGCGCGCTCGGCCGCGGGATCGACCGCCGAGTCGAGCAGGCGTCCGACCCACGGGGTGTCGGCGGTGCCCGGGTTGACCGCGTTCACACGGATGCCCTCGCGCAGGTGGTCGGCGGCCATGGCGCGGGTGAGGGCGGAGACGGCACCCTTCGAGGCGCTGTACAGGGCGCGCTGCGGCAGTCCGGTGGTCGAGGCGATGGATGCCGTGTTGCACACCGAGGCCGACGGGGACTTCCGCAGCCACGGGAGTGCCGCCGCGGTGACGCGGGCGATGCCGGTGACGTTGACCGAGAGCACGCGGGCCCACTCGTCGTCGTCGTTCGCGGCGATGTCGCCCTGCGCGCCGATCCCGGCGTTGTTGACGACGATGTCGATGCGTCCGAACTCTTCGGCGACGGCGGCCACCGCCGCGTCGACACTCGCGCGATCCGAGACATCGGCCGTGAAGGCGGCGAAGGCGGGGTCAGCCGCCGCGGTGTCCCGGTCGAGGACCGCGATGGTCGCGCCGTCGGTGTGCAGGCGCTGCGCGATCGCCGCGCCGATGCCGGATGCTCCGCCGGTGACGATCGCCACCAGTCCGTTCAGTGCACTCATTTCCGGGCCTCCCATGCCACGAACTCCTGCCGTTGGCGGCCGAGGCCGTCGATCTCGATCTCGACCACGTCGCCCGCGGCGAGGTAGGGGTACTTCCCCGAGAGGGCCACGCCCTGCGGGGTGCCGGTGAGGATGAGGTCGCCGGGCTCGAGCGTCACGTACTGCGACAGGTGGTGCACGATGTGCTCGACCGTGAAGATCATGTCGCTCGTGTTCGAGTCCTGCCGCGGCTCGCCGTTCACGAAGCTGCGCAGGCCGAGCGCCTGATGGTCGACCTCGTCGGGGGTGACCAGCCAGGGGCCGGTGGGGTTGAAGCCCGCCGCGATCTTGCCCTTGGACCACTGTCCTCCGGAGACGGTCATCTGGAAGTCGCGCTCGGACACGTCGTTCGCTGCGACGAAGCCGGCGACGTGCGCCATGGACTCCTCGGGGCTGTCGAGGTAGGCGGCGCGGGTGCCGATCACGATGCCGAGCTCGACCTCCCAGTCGGTCTTGACGCTGCCGCGGGGGATCGTCACTGTGTCGTTCGGGCCGACGACGGTGTTCGGGGTCTTGAGGAAGAGGATGGGGATGGTGGGCGGCTCTGACCCCGACTCCGCCGCGTGGGCGGCGTAGTTCATGCCGATGCAGATCACGGCGCTCGGACGGGCGATCGGGGCACCGATGCGCATCGACGCGGCATCCGCGAGTTCGGGGAGCTCGCCAGCATCGCGAGCGGCCGCGACGCGGGAGGTGAAGTCGCTCTCGAGGAACGCTCCATCCACATCGGATGTTACGGGGCGGAGGTCGAGGTATCGGTCACCCTCCACCAGGACGGGGATCTCAGTGCCAGGGGTGCCGAGCCGCGCGAACTTCATGTTTCTCCTGATCGGTCGGGAAGCCGCGACAACGCGGCTGGTCTCGTTGACAGTATAGACATCGGATGTTTACACTCCAAGAGATCCGCGCGGAAGAAATCAGCCGTGCATGGAGAGGAATCCCGTGAGCCGTATCGTCGCCCTCGACACCACCGACATCCGCTTCCCCACGTCCCTGAGCCTGGACGGGTCGGATGCGATGAACCCCGACCCGGACTACTCGGCGGCGTACGTCATCGTGCGCACCGATGCCGATGATGACATCGACGGGCATGCCTTCGTCTTCACGATCGGCCGTGGCAACGACGTGCAGGTCGCGGCGATCGATGCGCTCGCCGGGCACCTCGTCGGGCGCGAGATCGAGCCGCTGCTCGATGACATGGGCGGCACCTTCCGCGAGATCATCGGCGACTCGCAGCTGCGCTGGCTCGGGCCCGAGAAGGGCGTCATGCACATGGCGATCGGCGCGGTCATCAACGCGCTGTGGGACATCAAGGCCAAGCGCGCCGGACTTCCGCTCTGGCAGCTGCTCGCCCGCATGACGCCGGAGGAACTCGTCGACCTCGTCGACTTCCGCTACCTCACCAACGCGCTCACCCGCGAGGACGCCCTCGAGATCCTGCGCGCCGCCGAACCCGGTCGCGCGGAGAGGGAGCAGCAGCTCCTCGCCAGCGGGTACCCGGGCTACACCACGAGCCCCGGATGGCTCGGATACTCCGACGAGAAGCTCGAACGCCTCGCCCGCGAGGCCATGGCTGACGGCTTCACCCAGATCAAGCTCAAGGTCGGCGCCGACCTCGACGACGACATCCGCCGCTTCCGCAAGGCGCGCGAGGTGTGCGGGCCCGACTTCCCCATCGCGATCGACGCCAACCAGCGTTGGGAGGTGTCGGAAGCCATCGAATGGGTGAACGCGCTCGCCGAGTTCCACCCCGCCTGGATCGAGGAGCCCACCAGCCCCGACGACGTGCTCGGTCACGCCGAGATCGCCCGGGGCATCGCACCCATCCGGGTCGCCACCGGCGAGCACGCCCAGAACCGCGTGATCTTCAAGCAGCTCCTGCAGGCCGAAGCCATCTCGGTCATGCAGATCGACGCCGTGCGCGTGGCAGGGGTGAACGAGAACATCGCGAACCTCCTGCTCGCCGCGAAGTTCGGCGTGCCGGTCTGTCCCCACGCCGGCGGAGTCGGCCTGTGCGAAGCCGTGCAGCACCTGTCGATGTTCGACTTCGTCGCAGTTACCGGGACCCGCGAGGGCCGCATGATCGAGTTCGTCGACCACCTGCACGAGCACTTCGTCGTGCCCACCGACATCCGCGGCGGCTCGTACATGGCGCCGACCGCGCCGGGAACGGGCATGGAGATGAAGGCCGACAGCATCGCCACCTACTCTTGGACGGGTGCGCATGTCGGTGCCTGATCCTCTGGCGACGCCTGACCGCCTGCCCGTTCCCGCCCTCGGGTATGGGGCCGCGAACGTGGGCAACCTGTTCCGACCGCTCAGCGACGACGAGGCCTGGGCCGTGCTCGATGCGGCGTGGGAGAGCGGCATCCGCTTCTACGACACCGCGCCGCATTACGGTCTGGGGCTTTCCGAGCGCCGGCTCGGAGCCTTCCTGCAGACCAAGCCGCGGGACGAGTTCGTGCTCTCGACGAAGGCGGGGCGTCTGCTGCGACCGAACCCCGACCACGCCGGTGGCCTCGACACCGCCAACGACTTCCACGTGCCCGACGACCTGCAGCGGGTGTGGGACTTCTCGGAGGCGGGGATCCGTGCGAGCGTCGACGAGTCCCGGGAGCGTCTCGGCATCGAGCGCATCGACCTGCTGTACCTGCACGACCCCGAGCGGCACGATCTCGACCTCGCGCTCGCGGAAGCCCTCCCCGCGATGGAGCAGCTGCGGGCCGACGGCGAGGTTTCCGCGATCGGCATCGGCTCGATGGTGTCGGATGCTCTCGCCGCAGCCGTCCGTGCCGCCGACCTCGACCTGATCATGGTGGCCGGCCGGTACACGCTGCTCGAACAGCCCGCCGCGGTCGACGTGCTGCCCGCGTGCCGGGAGACCTCGACCGGGATCGTCGCGGCCTCCGTGTTCAACTCCGGGCTGCTCGCGTCGAACGAGCCGCGCCGCGACGGGCGTTACGAGTACGGGCAGCTTCCGGACGAGCTGTGGGATCGGTTGGTCCGCATCGCCGCCGTGTGCGCCGACCACGGGGTGCCGCTGCCCGCCGCGGCGATCCAGTTCCCGCTGCAGTCCGATGTCGTGCGCTCGGTCGTGGTGGGCGGCAGTCGCCCGGCGCAGCTGCGGCAGAACGCGGAGTACGCCGCACTCGACATCCCGACGGCGCTGTGGGCGAGCCTCGCGGAGGAGGGGCTCATCCCCACGGTCTGACCCGGCGCCTGTGCCCCGTTCATAACTCCTCAACGATTGCCCAGATCGAGCGGTTGCGGCCGTCGCGGCCCGGTGTGCGGGCAATATCTGAGGAGTTGTGAACCACGCAGGGCCGTGCTCACCGTCCGACCGTGGACTCCCGCACGATGAGTTCAGCGGGGAAGGGGGTGGTCGCGGGCGGCGGTGCCGTGGGGTCGGCGAGCTGCTGCAGGAGAGCAGCTCCGGCGGCGCGGCCGATCTCGTAGCCGGGCTGCCGCACGCTCGTGAGCGGCACGACGCCCTGGTGTGCCTGGGCGACGTCGTCGAAGCCGATGAGGGCGATCTCCTCCGGGACCCGGATGCCATGACGCAGCAGCTGCGTGAGCACCCCGAGTGCCACCATGTCGTTCGCAGCGAACACCGCGTCCGGGCGTTCGGTGACCGGCATCGCGATGATCTGCTCACCCGCACGCAGTCCGTCCTCGATCGCCAGGTGCGACACGTCGATGATCGACAGGTTCGCGTCGGACCCCGAGACGGCCTCACGCAGCCCGGCGAGGCGGTCGTTCGACTGACTCACCGCTGGATTGCCGAGGAAGAGGAGGCGTCGTCGGCCGAGGTCCAGAAGGTGTTCGCCCGCGAGGCGCCCACCGCCGCGGTCGTCGAACAGCACGGATGCGACCTTCGATGATTCCCGGATCGGACCCACCACGACCGAGCGGATACCGCGGTCGGCCAGTCCCTCCAGGCGCGGCACCACGTCGCCGAGCGGATAGATGACGATGCCCTGCACCCGGTGCGCCTCGAACATGTCGAGGTTGCGCCGTTCCTGCGCATCGTCGCGGTCGCTGTTGCTGAAGAACAGCGACCATCCCCCCTCTCGCGCCACGTCTTCGACCCCGCGCGAGAGGTCGTGGAAATAGGGCAGCCAGGCGTCGAGCAGGATCAGCGCGAGTGCCTTGCTCGATCCGGCGCGCAGCTGTCGTGCGGACTCGTTGGGCACGTAGCCGAGCTGTTCGATCGCCGCCCGCACCCGTTCCCGACTCGCGGATCCGAGCACATGCGGGTGGTTGAGGTAGTTCGAGACGGTGGAGGAGGAGACTCCGGCGAGGGCAGCGACGTCCTTGACGCTCGCGGGCATGGAACTCCTTCGTCGAACCGCGTCGATCGGGAACGGCGACCGCGTCGGTCGCCTCAGGATAGCGGAGGACTTGCAACGTGCCAAGAAAGTTCTTGACAGTGTCTGGCGTGCGACGTAGCGTGGCACGCACACCGGAATTGGCACGTGCCAATTTCGGGACGGCGACGGTGCCGCACACCCGCTGTGAGAGGTCTCATGAACATCGGATGCCACGGGCTCGTCTGGACGGGGAACTTCGATGCCGAGGGCATCCGTCTGGCGGTGCGCAAGACCAAAGGCGCGGGTTTCGACCTCATCGAGTTCCCGTTGATGGATCCGTTCTCGTTCGACGTCGCCGTCGCGAAGGATGCGCTGGAGGAGTACGACCTCGCCGTCAGCGCCTCCCTCGGACTCTCCGAGGCCACCGATGTCACCAGCTCCGACCCTGCGATCGTCGCGGCCGGCGAAGCCTTGCTGCTCAAGGCCGTGGACGTGCTGGCGGACCTCGGGGGCCAGCACTTCTGCGGGGTGATCTACAGCGCCATGAAGAAGTACATGGAGCCGGTGACCACTGCGGGGCTCGCGCGCAGCCGCGCCGTGATCGCCCGCGTCGCCGACCACGCCGCCGAGCGCGGCGTCTCGGTCTCGCTCGAGGTCGTGAACCGCTACGAGACCAACGTGCTGAACACCGCGCGACAGGCCCTGGGATACGTCGCCGAGGTCGATCGGCCGAACCTCGGAATCCACCTCGACACGTACCACATGAACATCGAGGAGTCGGATATGTTCGCGCCGGTCCTCGACGCTGCTCCCGCCCTGCGCTACGTGCACATCGGAGAGAGTCACCGCGGGTACCTCGGCACCGGCACGGTCGACTTCGACACGTTCTTCAAGGCGCTCGGCCGCATCGGCTACGACGGTCCGATCGTCTTCGAGTCGTTCTCCTCGGCGGTCGTCGCTCCCGACCTCAGCCGCATGCTCGGCATCTGGCGGAACCTCTGGAGCGACAACGACGAACTCGGCGCCCACGCCAACGCGTACATCCGCGACAAGCTCGTGGCGGTCGACTCGATCCGCCTCCACTGAGCCGGAATCCACCGGCGCGAAGATCGGAAGATCAAGATGTCATTACAGGTCTTCCGCATTCGGCGGTCATTAGATACATTTAGATACAACTTGCGCTGCCCGTAGCGCAGGACGCAGAATTGATCCGATGTTTGTGACGGAATGATCCGTCGACGTCGAAGCAGAACCTTCAAGGAAGCAGGTGAGCGCATGAGTGGACCCATCCTCCGGGTCGAGGGGATCAGCAAAGGATTCCCCGGCGTGCAGGCGCTGAAAGACGTGCACCTCGAGGTGCACGCCGGCGAGGTGCACGTGCTCGTGGGTGAGAACGGTGCCGGCAAGTCGACCCTGATGAAGATCCTCTCCGGGATCTACACCAAGGACGAGGGCACGATCACGTTCGAGGGCCGGGAGGTCGAGCTCACGAGCCCCCTCCAGGCGCAGGAGCTCGGCATCACGATCATCCATCAGGAGCTCAACCTGATGCCCGATCTGACCGTGGCGCAGAACATCTACGTGGGGAGGGAACCCACCACGGGCCCGTTCCTGTCGGAGCGCAAGCTGAACGCGCAGACCGCCGAGCTGCTGCAGCGCCTCGACATCCACCTGAACCCGCGTCAGCTCGTCGGCGAGCTCACGGTGGCCGAGCAGCAGATGGTCGAGATCGCCAAGGCGCTGTCCTTCAATGCCAAGGTGCTCATCATGGACGAGCCGACCTCGGCCCTCACCGACACCGAGGTCGAGACGCTCTTCGTGCTGATCGAGCAGCTCAAGGCGCGCGGCACCGGGATCGTCTACATCTCGCACCGCATGGACGAACTGCGCCGCCTGGCTGATCGGGTGACCGTCCTGCGTGACGGCACATACATCGGATCACTCGACAAGTCCGAGATCACCATCCCGACGATCATCGAGATGATGGTCGGCCGCGTGATCGACGAGGGAACCCGTCCCCAGGCCCGTGAGCACGCCAACGACCCCGTGGTCCTCGAGGTGCAGGGGCTGTCGACCAAGAGCCTTCTGAAAGACGTCTCGTTCCGGTTGCACCGGGGCGAGATCCTCGGCTTCGCCGGCCTCATGGGGGCGGGGCGCACCGAGACCGCCCGAGCCGTGATCGGCGCCGACCACCGCGACAGCGGCACGATCACCATCGATGGTCGCCCGGCGCGGATCTCCCAGCCCGCGGACGCGGTGCATCACGGCCTCGGGTACCTGTCCGAGGACCGGAAGCTCCTCGGCCTCATGCTCGAGCAGGATGTGACGTTCAACACCGTGCTCGCCTCGCTCGGCTCCTACGCCAACGCGATCGGCTGGATGGGCGACAGCAAGGCGAAGAACCGCACCAAGGAATACGTGCAGCAGCTGCGCGTGAAGACGCCCTCTGTCAACCAGGTCGTCAAGCTCCTCTCCGGAGGGAACCAGCAGAAGGTCGTCATCGCCCGCTGGCTGATGCGCGACTGCGACATCCTCATCTTCGACGAGCCGACCCGAGGGATCGACGTCGGCGCGAAAGAGGAGATCTACCGCCTCATGCAGCAGCTCGCTGACTCAGGCAAGTCCATCATCGTCATCTCATCCGAGCTCCCGGAGATCCTCCGTGTGGCGAACCGCATCGCGGTCTTCGCCAACGGCCGCATCACCGGGACGCTCCGCAACGAGGAAGCAAGCCAGGAGAAGATCATGCAACTCGCAGCCCACGGGGAGGAAGACTGATGAGCGCTCCGCAGCAGCCCGGATCGTCGACGACGACGATCATCCAGACCGCCGTGAACGAGGACACCGACAAGAGGGATGTCGTCGGGTTCATCAAGCGGCAGTTCCAGCAGTCGCTGGCCTTCGGCACCTTGATCGTGCTGGTCATCTTCTTCTCGATCGCCAGCCCCAACTTCTTCACCTTCAGCAACATCGCCACGGTGCTGCTGTCGACCGCGGTGATCGGCATCCTCGCCCTCGGAACGACCTTCGTCATCATCACCGGCGGCATCGACCTGTCGATCGGCACCGGCATGGCGCTGTGCGCCGTGATGACCGGGGTCATCGTCACGAACATGGGCCTTCCCGTCTGGGTCGGTGTGATCGGCGGCGTCGCGACAGGTGTGCTGATGGGACTCGTCAACGGCGTGAACATCACGTTCCTGCGACTGCCTCCTTTCATCGCCACGCTCGCGATGATGATGATCGCGGGTGGTCTCGCCCTCGTGATCTCGAACGTCGCACCGATCTACTTCTCGACCTCGGCACCGGACTTCAAGAAGATCGCCCTCGGCGTGATCATCCCCGGTATCCCGAACGCGGTGCTCATCACCGCCGCGCTGGCGATCGTCGCCTGGCTCGTGCTGTCGAAGACCCTGCTCGGCCGCTACACCTTCGCGATCGGCTCGAACGAGGAGGCCACCCGTCTGTCGGGCGTCAACACGCGTCGCTGGACCATCCTCATCTACATGTTCGCGGGTGCGTTCACCGGCGTCGCGGGCATCGTCATCGCCTCGCGCCTCGACTCCGCTCAGCCGCAGATCGGCATGGGGTACGAGCTGCAGGCGATCGCCGCGGTCATCATCGGCGGCACCTCGCTGCTGGGCGGACGCGGATCCATCCTCGGCACCGTGATCGGCGCCCTGATCATGAGCGTGCTCGTGAACGGACTGCGCATCATGTCGATCCAGACCGAGTGGCAGAACATCGTCGTCGGTGTGGTCGTGCTGCTCGCGGTCTTCCTCGACTCGCTCCGCAACCGGCAGCGCACCTGACCCATCCCTGCACCACCCACCATCCCTGCACCACCCACCCACCCACGAACAATGGAGTTTTCATGAAATTCGGGAAGAAGACCGCATTCGCAGCGCTGGTCGCCGCATCCGCCCTGGTGTTCGCCGGCTGTGCCGGCGGCGGCGACGTGATCGAGGAAGGTTCCGGCGGAGACGGCGGCAGCGGCGACGGCGAGATGTACATCGCCATGGTCTCGAAGGGCTTCCAGCACCAGTTCTGGCAGGCCGTCAAGAAGGGCGCCGAGGAGAAGGCCGACGAGCTCGGCGTGAAGATCACGTTCGAGGGCCCCGCGGCCGAGACCGAGATCGCGCAGCAGCTCGAGATGTTGACCGCCGCGATCGACAAGAACCCGGACGCCATCGCCTACGCCGCCCTCGACCCCGAGGCGTGCGTCGCCCCGCTCGAGCAGGCCAAGTCCAAGGACATCCCGGTCGTCTACTTCGACGCCCCCTGCAACGGTGACGTGGGCCTGAGCCTGTCCGCCACCGACAGCAAGGTCGCCGGTGCGCTCGCTGCCGAGCACATGGCCGAGCTGATCGGCGGCGAAGGACAGGTCGCGATCGTCGGCCACTCGCAGATCAACTCGACCGGTGTCGAGCGTCGCGACGGCTTCGTCGACAAGATCGAGGCGGACTACCCCGACATCGAGATCGTCGACATCCAGTACGGTGACGGCGACCACCTCAAGTCGGCCGACATCGCCAAGACCCTGATCGCGGCCCACCCCGACCTCAAGGGCATCTACGGCACCAACGAGGGCTCCGCCATCGGTGTGGTGAACGCCGTGAACGAGCTCGGCCTCGAGAAGGGCAAGATCACCATCGTCGGCTTCGACTCCGGTGCGGCCCAGATCAACGCCATCAAGGACGGCACCATGGCCGGCGCGATCACGCAGGACCCGATCGGCATCGGCGCGCAGGTCGTGCAGGCCGCGTACGACGCCGCCAACGGTGAGTCGGTCGAGAAGTTCTACGACACGGGTTCGTACTGGTACGACAGCACGAACATCGAAGACCCGAAGATCGCGGCCGTCCTCTACGAGTGACACCGCATCCATGAAGAAGCCCCTCGCCTTCGGGCGGGGGGTTTCTTCGTGTCGGGACGTGAACCGGATCACGCAGGACATCCAGGTCAGGATCTGTCCGCGGTGACTGCCAGAGTGATTGCGACGAAAGGACACACACCATGAGCAACGCACCTGCCCTGCCCGCCGGATCGAACACCGTCAACCCCTTCCTCATGACGGATGACGCCTCTCGCATCATCGACTTCGTGATCGAGGTCTTCGGGGCGACCGACGTCCCCGAGGCTCGCACCGTCGACACCGACGGACTGATCCTGCACTCCGAGTTGCGCATCGGCGACTCCGTCATCACGGTCGCCGACCGTAAGCCCGACTGGCCCTTCACTCCCGGATTCCTCCAGGTGTACGTCGACGACGTCGAAGGAACGCTCGCACGAGCAGTCGGACTCGGCGCACGCATCGTGACCCGGCCGACGGACTTCTTCGGTGACACGTTCTCGCGCTTCGCCGACCCGTCAGGAAATCTCTGGTGGGTCTACACCCACGTTCCGCAGGGTCAGACGTGGGATGCCGCTGGAGAGGACGCCGCCGCGTGGAGCGGATCCGCGGAGAGCGAAGGGGCGGACGACCACGATGCCCCCGAAGAGGACTGGTCGAGCTTCAGCTCACCTGAACTCGAGTACATCCACGAAAGCCTCGTCGAGGCGATGGCGTCCTTGCGGGATCCCCGGCTCGATCGCTGAACAGCGTCGGCTCGTCAGACGCGGGCGCGCAGGATCGTCGGTTCGGACACGGTGTCTCCTCGGCGTTCTCGGATGTGGATGTGGATGCCCATGCCCGTGCCCGTGCTCGGGGTCAGACGGAGAAGCTCAGCAGCTGTGCCGGCGTGGTCACGAGCATCCGGTGCACGGCGTCCTCGCCCACAGCCTCGCGGAGGCGGGGGAGGTAACGGTCGCCGAGGTAAGCGAGCCCGGGCATGCCGCCATACGCGATGTACCGAGTGCGCCGGGCGACATCGCCGCCGAGCACGATCCGGTCGCCGGCGCCGCGCTCGACCACGGCGACGGTCAGGGCGAGCAGCTCGGCATCGGAGCGGGTGCGCGGACGCGCGAAGCCGTCGTAGCCGAGGTGGGCTCCGCGTTGGGCGAGGGACACGTGCAGCCCGGGGTCGGGGTCGCGGTCGGCGTGCGCGAGCACGACCCGGTGGGCCGGCACCCCCTCGGCGGAGAGCAGGTCGAGCACCTCATGGGCCGCCGTGCCGAACTCCAGATGCACCATGACGGGAGCCCCTGTCGCGCGGTGCGCTGCGGCCACGGCGATCAGCGTCGTGCGCTCGAACGGACTGATACGCCAGTAGTCGGCGCCCCCCTTGAGCATCCCTGCGCGCACGGGAGCGCCGCCCGGTGTGCGCGCGAGGGAGATGTCGGGCGTCTCGAAGATCTCGCTGTCGTCCACGGGCATGCCGCGTGTGAGGTCGGCGAGGAAGAGAGCGGCCAGGCGGTCGGCGGTCCACACCTGCATCGGATGGTCCGCGCCGTAATGGGCTTCACGGTGACGGCCGGTCGTCGCGACGATGTGCAGTCCGGTCGTCGCGCTGATCCGTGCCAAAGCCTCCGGGTCCCGGGCGAGCCCGAACGGTGTGGCATCCACCATCGTGTCGAACCCGCTCGCCCGCAGCAGTGCCGCTTCTTTGCCCGACGCGGTCTCATCGTCGAGCTCATCGCCCGGAAGCAGCGGCGACACCTGGAACAGGTGCTCGTGGTAGTTCACTCGTCCGAGCGCCGTCGGCGCGATGTCACCGAGCACCGTTCGGACGACGACGGACATCAGCGCACAGACTCCGCGGCCTCGGCGAGTCGCTCGACGACCTCGGGAGTCAGGTCGAGCTCGAACACGTCGGCCACCACCTGCGACCAGCCGTGGATGAAGTAGCGCCAGCCGTCGATGACGTGGAGCCCGCGCGCGGCCGCCTGCGCCTGCGCCTGATGCAGGAACTCGAGCGAGCCGCGGTAATTGAACTCCCACGCGTACGCGCCTTCGGGGAACACCGCCGTCTCGCTCAGGGGCGAGCCCGGGCGGTCCTTGCCGAGCCCGGTGGCGTTGGCGATGACGGATCCCGCGGGGGCCGCGGTCACCAGGGCATCGGCCTCTGCAGGGGAAGCGGTCACCACGTACTCGATCAGTCCCTCCCGCGTGCCGTGCTGGCGGTGCACCTCGCGCAGGTGGTCGAGCTTGTCCTGTGTGCGGGCCGTCACCGTGATCTTCGAGGGGGCGTCCTCACGCTCGGCCAGCGCCCAGCTCAGTGCGGTGCCCGAACCGCCGGCACCCAGGATCACGACCGCCGCCCCCGTGCGCGTGAAGTGATCGGCCGGGAGGAAGTCCTTCAACGCGAGGTCGACCGTGATCGGATCCTTGGCCCGTCCGGACAGGACCCGGCCGCGCTTCGAGATGCTGGAGATCTCGGAGCAGGACACCGCGAAGGGATCCAGCTCATCGAACAGGTCGGAGGCCGCGGCGTACACGTTCATCTTGTGCGTGGTCACGAGGGCTCCACGGTGGTGCGGGTCATCGCGGATCTGCTCGACCATCGCGCGGTACTGTGGCGGCTCGGCGTCCATCGGCAGATCGTGGCCGAGCAGGGTGCGCGTCGGGAGGCCCAGGATGTCGGCCCACAGCGGGAACACCTTCATGATCGACGACGACGCCGTGGTCACCCCGACGAAACCCATGTAGTCGGCGGATGCGGCAGTCGAGGCCCCGTCGGCGTGGACGGTGTCGGCGGTGGTGGTCATCGGTTCTCCTCGGCGAGCGGGACGGGGACGGGATGGGCGGGATCGCTGCCGGCGAGGATCGCGATCACGTCGGCCAGCGAGAGAGCGCCCATGTTGTCGACGGCCTGGGTGGTCTGCGCGCCGAGGTGCGGGGTGACGATCACGCGGTCGGCGAGGTCCGGGGCGAGCAGAGGGCTGTGGTGCGCGGCCGTGTCACCGTCGAGGGTGTCGGCCGCGTAGCCGGCAAGGGTTCCGTCGCGCAGCGCCTGCGCGACGGCTGCCTCGTCGATCAGGTCACCGCGGGCGGTGTTGATCAGCACGGTTCCCGGCCGCATGCCGGTGAGACGGTCAGTGTCGACGAGCTTTTGCCCGCCCGGAGCGTGCAGCGTGATGACGTCGGCGGTGCGGAACAGGTCGTCGAGCGAGACGGGTTCTGCACCCCGGGCCCGCACGACCTCGTCAGGAAGGAACGGATCGGCGGCCAGCACGCGCGGCCCGAAGCCGCTCAGCCGCGCGGCCACACCCTGGCCGATGCGCCCGAAGCCGACGATGCCGACCGTGGCGGCGCCGAGCTCACGTCCGCGCCGCACGCCCCAATCGCCCGTGCGCACGCGGCGATCGCCGTCCGGGATGAACCGCAGCGCGGCGAGCATGAGCCCGATCGCGTGGTCCGCGACCGCGTCGGCGTTGGCGCCGGGGGTGTTGGTCACCGGGATGCCGCGATCGCGCGCCGCGCCCAGATCGACCGACTCGGTGCCGACGCCGTACCGGGCGACTACCTTGAGCTTCGGAGCCGCGGCGAAATGTGCGTCCGTGATCGCCCCGGTGCCCGCGATCCAGGCATCAGCGCCGTGCAGGAGTGATCGCAAGTCCTCGAGGTCATGATGCGCCGGACCGCGGAGGATGCGATGCCCCGCCTGGGCGGCGCGTTCCACCAGGTCGAGGTCGCCGTCCGAGAAGGAGCGGCTGGTGACGAGGATCACGCCCATCAGCGCGGCCGTCCGGCGAACCACGGCGCCAGGGCCGTGTAGGCGTCGGCGAAGCGGGCGTGCCGCTCGGCGTAGACGGCATGGCGCCCGGCATCCGGGGTGAACTCGGCGGTGACCTCGCTCAGGGCGCGGGCGGCCGAGAAGTCCGTGAGACCGAGCCCGACTGCGGCGGTGACCGCTGCTCCGAGACTGTTCGCCTCCTCCACGATCGTCCGGCGGCGCACCGGCACGCCCCACACATCCGCCAGCACCGAGAGGTACACGTCGCTCTGGGCTCCGCCGCCGACCGCGTCGATGCGGTCGATCACGGCACCGGACTCACGGAAGGCCTGGATGCAGCTGAGCAGGTTGAACGCCGTACCCTCCAGCACCGCCCGCACGAGGTGGGCTCTGCCGTGGTGGCGGGCGAGACCGACGAAGGCGCCGCGGGCGTCCGGGTCCCACATCGGGGAGCGCTCGCCGAGGAGGTAGGGGAGGAAGTAGAGGTCGTCGGTGTCGATGTCGGCGGACGCTTCGGTCGTCAGCCGTCCGGTTTCGGGATGCGCGGGGTCGGGGGAGAGAGCCTCCGAGATCCATTGCACCGAGGCCCCGCCGGCCTGCATGGTGGCGGTCGGGACGAACGAGCCGGGGACCACGTTGTCGAACGTGAAAGTGCGCATCGCGGGATCGTGCAGCGGGGCATCGGCCGCGAACGAGATCCACGACGAGGTGCCCAGGCACACGTACGCGCCGTCCTCGGGCGCGACGACGCCGGAGCCGACGGCGGCCATCGGACCATCGCCGCCCCCCATCACCACACGGACGCTCGCGGGGAGCCCGAGGGCGTCCGCGGCTGCGTCCGTCAGCGTGCCGGCAATCCGGGTCGAGTCGAGGATCTCGGGGAACAGAGCCGGGTCGAGTCGTGCGGCGCGCACGACCTCGTCCGACCAGGTTCCGGCGGCCTGGTCGTAGGCGTTGGTGCCGGAGGCGTCGGAGCGGTCGGTGGCCAGGCGCCCGGTCAGGCGCAGGACGATGAAGTCCTTCGCGACGCACACCCGGCGCACGCGCGCCCACACGTCGGGCTCGTTGTCGCGCACCCACATGATCTTCTCGACCGAATAAGTGGGGTTGAGGCGATGGCCCAGGATGCCATAGGCGTGTTCGGCGCCGATCGCGGCCTCGAGCTCGCGCTGCTGGGCGCCCGACCTGGTGTCGGCCCAGATGATCGCCGGGCGTGCGGGTTCGCCGTCGGCGTCGAGCAGCACAGCCCCCATCATCTGGCCGCTCACCACGAGTCCGGCGATGTCGCTCGCGGCCGTTCCGGTGCGGGCGATCAGGTCACGCGTCGCCCCGACGACCGCGTTCCACCAGTCGGAGGGGTTCTGCTCGGCGACGCCGCCCGCGGCGAAGTGCGCGGGGTAGGGGACCGTGACCGACGCCACGAGACGGCCGTCGTCGTGGTGCAGGGACGCCTTGTTGCCGGTGGTGCCCAGATCGTGCGCGATGATCATGGCCGGAGCCTATTCCGCGTAGGGGCGCAGATCGACGCCGGAGGCTGCGCGATAGGCGCGTGCGCCCATACCGTGCTCCAGCACCCAGCCGTAGTCGTGCCCTGCTCCTCCCGGGTAGACCGCGAGGAAGGCGTAGGGCTCGTCGCCGGTGTTGACCGAGCGATGTGCCCAGCCCGGCGGGATGTAGCCGATCGTTCCGGGGAGCATGTCCAGCCACTCGGTGCGATCGCCGTCGAACATGAGCAGACCGCCGCGGCCCTTCAGCGCCAGGTAGATCTCGCCCTGGTGGTTCGGGTGCTGGTGGCCCTTGGTCATCCAGAGCTCACCGGACGTGTCACCGGGCATGATCGTCGTGATCGACTGCGGCAGCTCGCGGTCGACCTCGGGAACGGGGGAGCTCACCACCGTGTAGACCACCGGGTTGTCGCCGGCGGATGCGTCGGCCCAGGCCTCGGCGTCGAGGAAGAGCCCTTCCAGGTCGGACATCCGCCGGGTGAGGGTCGGCCCTTCGGGCGAGAGCGTCAGCTTCTCGGCGTCGAACGCGATCGCCATCGGAGAGATCGGCGGGGTGTGGAACTCGGGCATCGGTGCTCCTCGTACGGGCGCTGCGTCGTTGCGCAACCTGTAATGACAGGTTCACTGTACCTGTTATGACAGGTCACGTCCAGGGTCCCTCTTCTTTCGAATCGCGTGAATGGTCGGATTCGGGGTGGAGAAGCGACCAATCGTGCGATTCGAAACCCGGGGTTGTCACGAG
Organism: Microbacterium sp. KKR3/1; assembly: GCF_021272365.1. Classification (NCBI taxonomy): domain Bacteria; kingdom Bacillati; phylum Actinomycetota; class Actinomycetes; order Micrococcales; family Microbacteriaceae; genus Microbacterium; species Microbacterium sp. KKR3/1. The sequence continues at coordinate 179,358 of NZ_JAJSDW010000002.1, forward strand.
TAGCGTCATCGATCATGAGCAAGGTGAGAAGTGACGCGGCGGTCGCACCCGCGCGCGACGTGCGCCTCGGGCTGCCACTCGCGATCGCCGCGGCCTTCGCGTTCGGTATGTCGGGAGCCTGGGCGCGCGGGCTCATCGATGCGGGGTGGACGCCCGGGGCCGCGGTCACCGCTCGCATCTGGGTGGCAGCCCTCGTGCTGCTCCTTCCCACGATCCTCTCCCTGCGTGGGCGGTGGGGGCTGCTGCGGCGCAATGCGGGGATGATCCTCGCCTACGGTCTGCTCGCGGTCGCGGCGACGCAACTGTTCTACTTCCAGGCCGTCGCGGTCATGGATGTCGGGATCGCCCTGCTCATCGAGTACACCGCTCCGGTCGCGGTGCTGCTGTGGCTCTGGCTGCGCAGGGGGGAGCGTCCGACGCGTCGGAGCATCATCGGCGCGGCCATCGCCTTCGTCGGGCTCGTGCTGATGCTCGACATCCTCACCGGTGCCGACGTGAACGTGGCCGGGATCCTCTGGGCGCTCGGGGCGATGGTGGGGGCGGCGACGTACTTCGTGCTGTCGGCCAAGGCTGACACGGGGCTACCGCCGATCGCGCTCGCCGGCAGTGGTCTGCTGCTCGGTGCGCTCGGGCTCACCGCCGCCGGGGCCATCGGCGTGCTGCCGATCCGGTGGACCACCGACGACATCGCGTACCGGTTCGGCAGTGTGCCGTGGTTCGTCCCGACGCTGGCGATGGGTGTCGTCGCGACCGCCCTCGCGTACCTGCTCGGGATCGCGTCGACGCGGATGCTGGGGTCGCGGCTCGCGTCCTTCGTCGCGCTCGCCGAGGTCGTGGCGGCTCTCCTGTTCGGCTGGCTGCTGCTCGGGCAGCTCCCCGATCTGCTGCAGGCGCTGGGTGGGGTGCTCGTGCTCGCCGGCGTCGTCGTGGTCAAGTTGGGGGAGCCGGTCGCCCAGGAGTTCGTCGAACCGGTGCCGTAGCCCCGCGGGGAATGTATACCGGAAACGAGTCCAGCGAGAGATGCGGCCTGCCAGAGCCGCTTTATGTATACACTGAGGGCATGACCCTTCCCGTGGAGCGCACCTCGGCCGGTGACCGTGCGTATGCGGCGCTGCTCGATGACATCCAGTCCGGCGCGCTCGCGGCAGGTTTCGTGCTCGGCGAGGTCGAGCAGGCGGAACGCCTGGGCGTGAGTCGCACGCCTATGCGCGAAGCGCTGCGCAGGCTCGCCGCCGACGGCCTCGTCGTCCAGCAGTCACCGCGGGTCACGGTCGTCGCCGATCTCGACGCCGACGACATCCGCTCGCTCTTCGAGATCCGCCGCGCGCTCGAGGAGAGCTCGGCACGCCTTGCCGCCACCCGGGGCGATGCCTCCCTGTTCGCCGCGCTCGCCGACGAGTTCGCCCACGTCGACCTCGACGCGGTCGCCGGCCGCGACGCCTACTATGCGCTGATCGCCCGCTTCGACGCCGCCCTCGACGCGGCCGTGGCGAACGACTACATCGCGTCGGCGCTGCGCACGGTGCGCACCCACCTCGTGCGGGTTCGTCGGATGGCGCGGGACAACCCCGCCCGGCTCGCCGCCTCCGCGGGGGAGCACCGCACCATCGCCGCGGCACTCGCCGCCCGCGACGGCGACCTCGCGGCCCACGCGACGCACGTGCACCTGCACAACGCGCTCACCGGCATCCTCGACTCCCTCCCCGAAGACGTCTCGTCTCCTCCCACGACCGAAGGACTCTCATGACCGTCACCCACCACGTCCGTGTGCACCGCAGCGACGAGAACCTCGCCCGTGAGGATCAGCTCGCCTGGAAGATCGCCGAGGTCGCCGCCGACCCGGTCGAGGTCGAGCAGGATGTCGTCGACATGATCATCAACCGCATCATCGACAACGCCTCCGTCGCCGCGGCCTCCCTGACCCGCGCTCCGATCAACGCGGCCAGGGCGCAGGCGTTCAGCCATCCCGTCTCGACGGGCGGCGTCGGTGCGAACCTCTTCGGCGCCGCACTCGACCACCGCACCAGCCCCGAGTGGGCCGCCTGGGCGAACGGCGTGGCCGTGCGCGAGCTGGACTACCACGACACGTTCCTCGCGGCGGAGTACTCGCACCCCGGCGACAACATTCCGCCGATCCTCGCGGTCGCCCAGCACACCGGCAAGGACGGCCGCGCCCTGGTGCGCGGCATCGCCACCGGGTATGAGATCCAGATGGATCTGGTGCGCGCGATCTGCCTGCACAAGCACAAGATCGACCACGTCGCCCACCTCGGCCCGTCGGCCGCCGCCGGCATCGGAACCCTGCTCGGCCTCGACGTCGAGACCATCTATCAGGCCGTCGGGCAGGGACTGCACACCACGACCGCCACCCGCCAGAGCCGCAAGGGCGAGATCTCGACCTGGAAGGCGCACGCCCCGGCCTTCGCGGGCAAGATGGCCGTCGAGGCGGTCGACCGGGCGATGCGGGGGCAGACCAGCCCCGCCCCGATCTACGAAGGCGAAGACGGCGTGATCGCCTGGATGCTCGACGGCAAGGACGCCGCGTACGACGTGCCGCTGCCCGCTGCGGGTGAGCCCAAGCGCGCGATCCTCGACTCGTACACGAAGGAGCACTCGGCCGAGTACCAGGCGCAGGCGCTCATCGACCTCGCCCGCAAGCTCGGGATCGAGAACCCGGCGCTGCGTGACCCCGCCAACATCGATCAGATCGTCATCCACACGAGCCATCACACCCACAACGTGATCGGCTCCGGCGCCAACGACCCGCAGAAGTACGACCCGACCGCCTCGCGCGAGACGCTTGACCACTCGGTGCCCTACATCTTCGCGGTCGCGCTGCAGGACGGTGGATGGCACCACGTCGACTCCTACGCTCCCGAGCGCGCGGGCCGCGCCGACACGGTCGCGCTGTGGCACAAGATCACCACCGCCGAGGACGCCGAGTGGACGCGCCGCTATCACTCCGAGGACCCCGATGAGAAGGCCTTCGGCGGTCGCGTCGAGATCCGCCTCACTGACGGGTCGACCGTGGTGGACGAGATCGCCGTGGCGGATGCCCACCCCCTCGGAGCGCGTCCGTTCGCCCGAGATAACTACATCGCCAAGTTCCGTCTGCTGGCGGAGCCCGTGCTCGAGCCCGCCGAGATCGAGCGGTTCCTGGACCTCGTCCAGCGTCTGCCCGAGCTGACCGCAGCGGAGGTCGGCGAGCTGTCGATCGTCGCGAAGCCGGGAGTGCTCGAGAACGCCGGCGCCCCGAAGGGGCTGTTCTGATGCTGTACTCGACCGTCACCCCGTCGGAGAAGCGGCGCCTGTTCCGCGAGCGGCTCGCGAGCGGGGAGCTGCTTCGCTTCCCCGGTGCGTTCAACCCGCTGAGCGCACGCCTGATCGAGCAGAAGGGCTTCGACGGCGTCTACATCTCCGGCGCCGTGCTCTCGGCCGATCTGGGCCTCCCCGACATCGGCCTCACCACACTCACCGAGGTCGCGGGTCGGGCGAAGCAGATCGCCCGCATGACCGACCTCCCCGCGATCGTCGATGCCGACACCGGCTTCGGCGAACCGATGAACGTCGCCCGCACGATCCAGGAGCTCGAGGATGCGGGCCTCGCGGGCACGCACATCGAGGACCAGATCAACCCGAAGCGCTGCGGTCACCTCGACGGCAAATCCGTGGTCGACGAGGACACGGCGATCAAGCGCATCCGTGCCGCCGCCGACGCCCGTCGCGACGAGAACTTCCTCCTCATGGCGCGCACCGACATCCGGGCGGTGGAAGGGCTGGACGCGGCGATCGACCGCGCCAAGGCACTGGTGGATGCGGGCGCCGACGCGGTGTTCCCCGAGGCGATGCGCACGCTCGCGGAGTTCGAGGCGATGGCCGAGGCACTCGACGTGCCGATCCTCGCGAACATGACCGAGTTCGGCAAGAGCGAGCTGTTCTCCGTGGATCAGCTGCGCGACGCCGGGGTCAACCTCGTCATCTGGCCGGTGTCGCTGCTGCGCATCTCGATGGGGGCCGCGGGCCGTGCGCTCGATACGCTGAACGAAGAGGGGCACCTGACCTCGAAGCTCGGCGAGATGCAGCACCGCGCCGACCTCTACGACCTGATCGACTACGAGTCGTACAACCATTTCGACTCCGGTGTCTTCAACTTCACCATCACGAAGGAGTGACCATGACCGAGCCGGACATCAAGAAGGGCCTCGCGGGGGTCGTCGTCGACACGACCGCGATCTCGAAGGTCAATCCCGAGACGAACAGTCTGCTGTACCGCGGCTATCCGGTGCAGGAGCTCGCCGACACGCAGCCGTTCGAAGCGGTCGCCTACCTGCTCTGGAACGGCGAACTGCCGACGCCCGAGGAGCTGGCGGCGTTCCGCGTGGAGGAGCGCAGACACCGCGCGCTCGCCGACAACGTCAAGGCCGCGATCGACCTGGTCCCGCTCGACGCGCACCCGATGGACGAGGTGCGCACCGCGGTGAGCCTGATCGGTGCCTCCGACCCGGGCGCCGGCGGCTCGGTGCTCGACGCCGGGGGCAGCCCCGAGCAGAACCTCGAACGCAGTATCCGCCTCTTCGCCGCGCTCCCGGCGATCGTCGCATACGGGCAGCGTCGTCGTCGTGGCCAGGAGCTCATCGCCCCCCGCGACGACCTCGACTACTCCGCGAACTTCCTCTGGATGACGTTCGGCGAGGAAGCGGACGACGTCGTCGTGGATGCGTTCAACCGCTCGATGATCCTGTACGCGGAGCACTCCTTCAACGCCTCGACGTTCACCGCGCGCGTGATCACCTCGACCCTGAGCGACATCTACTCCGCGGTCGTCGGGGCCATCGGCGCGCTCAAGGGCCCGCTGCACGGTGGCGCCAACGAAGCGGTCCTGCACATCTTCGACGACATCGGCACCGCAGACAATGTGGTGCCGTGGCTCGACAAGGCGCTCGCCGAGAAGCGCAAGATCATGGGCTTCGGGCATCGCGTCTACAAGAAGGGTGATTCCCGGGTGCCGACCATGAAGGCGGCGCTCGACACCCTCGTGGAGCACTACGATCGCGCCGACGTGGCCGAGCTGTACGACACCCTCGAGTCGGAGTTCGTGGCGCGCAAGGGCATCTATCCGAACCTCGACTACCCGTCGGGCCCTGCCTACAACCTGATCGGTTTCGACACGCTCACCTTCACGCCGCTGTTCGTCGCGGCGCGAGTGACGGGCTGGACCGCGCACGTGATCGAGCAGGCGGGATCGAACGCGCTGATCCGTCCGCTGTCGCACTACGACGGCCCGGACGAGCGCCACGTCGAGGGCTGAGAGCCCCCGCCCGCGATTCGAGCTCAGAGGGCGACGGTCACAGGGCGGGATCGGGGTGAGCGGTGCGCCCGGGGAAGCCCGTCGACTCGCGTCTGACGATGCGGAACCCCGGCTTCACCGTGCGCGGCGAGCGACGACCCCCCTTCTCCTCGATGCGCTCGATGAGCAGGTCCACGGCTGCCACCGCGATCTGTGTGCGCCCGGCGTCGACGCTGGACATGGAGGGGATCGAGAACTTGGCCTCGTCGATGTCGTCGAACCCGATCACCGCGACGTCCTCGGGGACGCGCAACCCCGCCTCGCCCAGCGCGCGGAGCGCCCCCAGACCGAGGGCGTCGTTGAGGGCGAAAACCCCGTCGAACGCCACCCCTTCGCTGATCAGCTCGCGGATCGCCAGGAGACCTCCGCTGCGACTCCAGTGCGCGCTCGTGCGGATGAGCCGTGGGTCGACCTCGAAGCCCGCCTCAAGGAACGCCTCTCGATAGCCGGCGACTCGCAGCTTCGCCGAGCTGGTGCCAGGCGTCTCGTCCTCTTCTGCGCCGACGAGGGCGATGCGCCGGCGCCCGATGTCGAGGAGATGCTCCACCGCAGCTCGGGCCGCGGAGGTGTTGTGCATGGCGACGTGGTCTGTCGGGCCGTCGAAGATGCGCTCACCGAGGAGGACGAGGGGGAAGCCCGTGTCCAGCGCATCGGCATCGGGCTGCCCCAGTGCCACGGGGCTGAACAGCAGTCCGTCGGTGAGACGCAGACGCCCTCCGGTGATCACCTGCAGTTCGCGGGCCCTGTCGCCGCTCGTCTGCTCGACGACGACACCGAGCCCCCGGTCGTCGGCGGCGCGGATGACCGCATCCGCCAGCTCGGCGAAGTAGTTCTCGCTCAGAGCGGGAACGGCGAGGCCGATGACACCCGTGCGGCCGGAGCGGAGGCCGCGGGCCGACAGGTTCGGCCGGTAGCCGAGTTCATCGATGGCCGTCTGCACACGTTCGCGGGTCTGCGCGCTCACGTGGGGGTAGTCGTTGATGACGTTCGAGACGGTCTTGATGGAGACTCCGGCGAGGCGCGCGACGTCGTGCATCGTCGGATCCATCGGGCCTCACCAATCGCCGTGTGTCACGCCAGCGCGCTCCCCTCACTCTAACGTCGTGCGCAGAGTGCGGGCGGGAGAGGAATGCTCTCCCGCCCGCACCCGAATAGCCGGCTGCTACTGGCCGAGCTCGTTCTGAAGGTCGGTCTGCGCCTGATCGAGAGCCTCCTCCGCGGGCGTGCCGTTCTCGTAGATCTCGTTGAGCGTGACCGTGCGGAACTGGTTGTCGACCGTGGGAAGGGACGGGTTGGAGAACGACTCGAAGTGACCGATCCCGTCCTTCACCGAGTTCAGCACGTCGAACAGGTTCGTCTGGAAGTACTGGTTGAACTTGTTGTCCGGGTTCTTCGTGACCTTCTCGTCTTCCCAGACCGACATGTTCACGGGATCGAAGCCCAGCTCCTCCCACACCTTCACGTTCGCTTCGAGCGACAGCTTGCTGTAGGCCGCGAACTCGCTGGCGATCTCCTTCTTCCCGCTGCCGGCCATCACGGCGGTGCCGGTGCCACCGCCGCCGATGGTCAGCACCTCGGAGCCCTCGATCTGCGGAGCGGGAGCGATCGCGATCTTCCCCGCGAGATCCGGCATGTAGTCGACGAAACGCGAGGTGTACCACGCGGGGTAGACGACGGCGGCGTAGTCGCCGTCGTTGATGGCGCCGAAGGCCTCCTCGCTGTCCGGGCTGCCACCGGGGATCGTCGAGAGCGCTCCCGACTCCTTCATGTCCTGGAACATCTCCATCGTGTCGACGACCTCGGGGCTGTTCACATCGACGTCCCCCCGCCCGTCCTCGGCGAAGAGCTGCCCGCCGTTCTGTGCGATCGCGAGCGGCTCGGTGAAGAAGATGCCCGTGCTGGCGACGCCGAACGCCTTCCCGGTCGCCGTGGAGTACTCGGTGCCGGCGGAGGCGAAGTCATCCCAGGTCTCGATCGTCGTGTAGTCGATCCCGGCGCTGTCGAGGAGTTCGGTGTTGTAGAAGCTCACGAAGGCGCCGACGTGGGTCGGGAAGCCGTAGATCTTGCCGTTCCTGCTGTAGAGGTCGAGCCGGGCCTGCACGATGTCGTCGGTGTAGGGCGCGGCGACCTCCGTCAGATCCGCCAACGGCGGGTTGTCGCCCTTGACGAAGTTCGCGAACTTGCCCACCTCGATGTCGGCCAGGTCGGGGAGGCCCTCCCCGGAGTTCACGGCGAGCAGGAGCTTGTCGTGCATGTCCTGATAGGGGTAGACGGTGATGTTCAGGTCGATGGCCTTGTCGGGGTTCTCCTTGTTCCAGCTCTCGGCCATCTGCTCGTAGACCTGGCCGTGGAGCTCGGCGAAGACCCACATGTCCAGTGTGGTGGTGCCGTCGGCGTTCGCGCCGTCGTTCTGCGGGGTGCCGCTCGCGCAGGCGGACAGAACGCCGACCGTCACTGCTGCCACGGTCGCCGCGGTCAGAATCCTTCGGAATCGCATGGTCATACTCCTGACTGTGTGGGGGATACGGGGGAGAGGATGGTTCGGTGTCAGCCCTTGACCGCACCGGCGGTCATGCCCTGCACGAAGAACCGTTGGAACGCGAGGAAGAGGATGAGGAGGGGGATCAGGGAGAAGAACGAGCCGATGATCAGCAGTTCGTAGTTGTTGCCGTACGGCGTGAGCAGCGTGTTCAGGCCGATGGGCAGGATGAACTTGTCCGGCGAGCGCAGAACCAGCAGCGGCCAGAGGAAGTTGTTCCAGATGATCATGCTGTTGAGGATCGCCATCGCCGCGAACGCCGGTTTGGCGATCGGTGCCACCAGACGGAAGAAGATGCCGAACTCCGACACTCCGTCCATGCGACCGGCCTCGAGGATCTCCTTCGGGATGCCGAGGAAGTACTGCCGGAAGAAGAAGATCGTGACCGCCTGGGCGAGGAACGGGAGGACGACGATCCAGTACTGGTCCGTGGCGCGCATGTCGTTCACCTGGACGTACAGCGGCAGCATGAGCATCTCGAACGGGATCGTCATGAGGATGATCACGAGGATGAAGCCGAGGCTCTTGCCGCGGAACTCGTACATCGCGAACCCGTAGGCGACGAACGAGCTCACGAGGAGAGTGCCCACCAATTGCACGACCGTGAGCACGAGACTGTTCCAGAACCATTGGAAGTACAGGCCGGAATCGGTGAAGAGCATCACGTAGTTGTCGAAGCTCAGTGTCGACCAGTCGGTCGAGAACGAGATCCCGTTGCGGATGACGTCGTTGCCGTCCTGAAAGGTTCCGAAGACGATCGCGAGCACCGGGACGAGCGAGACGAGAGCGATGAGGATCAGGAAGCCGCTCTGTATCAGTCCCGCCGTGCGACGCGACATCCGTGGTCGTGTGCGGGTGGTAGGCGGCGTCGCGGAGGTCTGGTACATCATCGAGCCGACTCCTTCTTCAACGTGCCCGTGGCGATGAGCTGAGTGAGATTGATCGCGAGGACCAGCACGAGGAGCACGACGCCCACGGCGGAGGCGAAGCCGAGGTCATTGTCCTGGATGCCCTTGCGATAGAGGTAGCCGACGATCGTCAGGCCCTGGTTGTTCGGTGAGTTGTTGCCGGCGTAGAGCATGAAGCTCTCGAGGAACATGGCCAGACCGCCGTACACGCTGATCGTGGTGACGTAGACGATGGTGGGCTTCAGCCCCGGCAGGGTGACGTTGAAGAACTGCTGGACCTTGCTCGCACCGTCGATCGACGCCGCCTCGTAGTACTCGGTCGGGATCGCCTGCATGCCGGCGAGGAAGTACATCGTGTTCACGCCGGCCCATCTCCACAGCGCCAGGAGGAGCAGCGCCGTGAGACCGGTGAGGTCTTCGCGTAGCCAGCGGACGGGCCCGAAGCCGAAGAACTCGACGACCTGGTTCATCAGACCCGAGTCGGTCTCGGAGAACATTAGTCGGAAGATGATGCCGGCGACCACGACGGACGTCAGAGCGGGGATGAAGAGCGAGGACTTGAAGAAGTCCTTGATGCGGCTGTTGCCCAGTCGGGAGTTGATGATCGCCGCCAGCACCATCGGGATCGGGACGAGGATGACCAGGGTGAGGAGCATGTAGCGGATGCTGTTGAACATGGCCTTCCAGAACACCTGGTCGCGCCAGAGCCGCTCGTAGTTCTCCGTACCGATGAACGTGGCCTGACCGTAGAGCACCTCCTGGAAGCTCATCGTCACCGATCGGCCGACGGGAACCAGCCAGAAGACGAGCACCGTGAGCACGAAGGGCAGGATGAACAGGTAGGGAGCGAGACGCTGGTTGTAGAGCAGCTTCTTCATGCGCCGCGACCCCTTCTCAGCGTTCCAGAATTCACAACGATGTAAACAGGCTGACAATGCGCCACGTCACCGTGCCGGCGATGCGTGCTCGTGAGGCTGTGGGGGCGTCGCGCTGGTTCTCGATCAGTCATGGCAGCTTTCTTCCTCGAACTCATGCCTGGGTGGCGTTTCTCGCCGGAGCTTCGGGTGGCGCGGAGATGTCGATGCTCCATGAACCGGGTCGTTTGCTCCGCCTCCACCTGTCTTCGCTGAACAGGTTATGCTCCTGCCGAGAGATTTACAACGTTGTATATTGGTGACGCACACGTCCTCACTCGGAAGAGCACCCATGCCATCGGCCCATCTGACCATCGACCCGCATTTCGTCACCGGGCGCATTCAGCGTCGACTGTTCGGCGGCTTCGTCGAACATCTCGGCCGCCACGTCTACGACGGAATCTATGAACCCGGGCATGAGGCCGCGGATGCGGAGGGGTTCCGCCGGGATGTCATCGACCTCGTCAGAGAACTCGGCGTCTCGACCATCCGCTATCCCGGCGGCAACTTCGTTTCGGGATTCCGATGGGAAGACTCGGTCGGCCCTCGTGAACAGCGGCCCCGGCGCCTCGACCTCGCCTGGCACTCGACCGAGACGAACGAGGTCGGGCTCCATGAGTTCGTCTCGTGGCTCGACAAGGTGGGCAGCGACCTCATGATGGCGGTCAACCTCGGCACCCGGGGAACGCTGGAGGCACTGGATCTTCTCGAGTACGCGAACATCCGAGGAGGGACGGCGTTGAGTGAGCGGCGTCGAGAGAACGGGCGCGACGAGCCGTTCGGTGTCGAGATGTGGTGCCTGGGCAACGAGATGGACGGTCCGTGGCAGCTCGGCCATCGCTCTGCGGACGACTACGGCAAGGTCGCCTCGCAGGCGGCCAAGGCCATGCGACAGATGGACCCCGATGTCACGCTCGTCGTCTGCGGGTCATCGAGCCGGCACATGCCCACGTTCGGCGAATGGGAGCGCGTCGTGCTCGGGCACACCTACGACGACGTCGACTACATCTCCTGCCACGCCTACTACGAGGAGAAGGGCGGAGACCTCGACTCGTTCCTCGCGTCCGCCGTCGATATGGATCGCTTCATCGAGTCGGTGGTGGCGACGGCTGATCACGTCGGGGCCGTACGGGGCAGCACGAAGAAGATCGACCTCTCCTTCGACGAGTGGAACGTCTGGTACCTCGACCGGTTCCGCGACGTGGACAAGATCTCCGGCATCGACAACTGGCCGATCGCTCCGCGTCTGCTGGAGAACGTGTACTCGGTCGTCGACGCGGTCGTCTTCGGCAACCTCCTCATCTCGCTGATCAAGCATGCCGATCGGGTCACGAGCGCGTCGCTGGCGCAGCTGGTGAATGTGATCGCGCCCATCATGACCGAGCCGGGCGGGCCCGCGTGGAGGCAGACCACGTTCTACCCCTTCTCGATCACTTCGCGCCTGGCCCAGGGGGACGCGCTCGAGCTCAAGCTCGACGCTCCCTCCTACCGCACCGCACTGTATGGCGAAGTGCCACTCGTCGACGCGGTGGCGACGCACGAGTCCGAGACCGGGCGCTCCGCCGTCTTCCTGGTGAATCGGAGCACGACGGAGGCGATCACGGTCACCGTGGACATCGCCGGACTCGGCGACGTCGGGGTGTGCGAGGCCCACACCCTGAGCGATGACGACGTGTACGCCGTGAACACGCTTGCCGAGCCGGAGCGCGTCACCGTCCGCGACAACGACACGGTCGCCCTCGAAGGAGGACTGCTCACGGTGACTCTGCCGCCCGTGTCCTGGTCCGCCATCGCTCTGGGCTGAACTCACCGGCCCGAGGTCCGAGACGGGGTGATCGCGTTGCGAGTGCGCAGAGGTCTCGTCAGCGTGTGAGCCAGCTCCGCAGGGACCGGGTCACGAAGGGCAGTACCCAGTAGGCCATGATCGGGGTGAGGACGAGAGTCGTGACGAGCACTCGCAGCCAGATCGGGAGACCGTCCCAGCCGGGAACGGGACTCAGGGCGTAGGTGAAGGCCAGGTTGACCGGGAAGAAGCCCAGCCAGATCGAGGTCGCCTGTTTCCACCGCGGAGGCGCAGGCGCGACGGTGACCGTGGCGGTGCCGCCCTCGGAGGACGGGAGCGTGATGGTCCCGGTGGTCGGCTCGTCGAACCAGCCCTCGATGCCGGTGCGCCGTTTCGAACGCTCGCTCCGCACGAAGCCCTCGCCCATCGACAGCCACCAGGTGCGTTCGGCCGACTGCTCCCACGCGACCAGCGACTCCTCGCTCGCGAAGCGGTAGAGCATGTGCCACACCTGCGAGTCCTCGCCGGCGCGCACCCAGCCGGAGCCGAGGAAGCCCGGATACTTCGTCGCGAGGTTCACCCCCGTCTGCACCCAGGCGGTCGCCTCGGTGATGCGGCCGGGGTCGACCTCGCGGCGGATGGACACGGTGACGGGCTCGGACATGATGCGGTCCTCGGAGAACGGACGCCCGGGGTCGGGGCGTCGAAGCGGATGCGCCAGGGTGGCAGCGCACGGTCGATTCTAGGTGGATTCGGACGGACGCCGCCTCCACGAGGAGGACCCCCGCCGACCCGATTCGGCGGGGGTCTCGCGGCGTGGGAGCCGCGACGGGAGCGAGAGTGCTCACCGTGCGCGCGGTGGACGTGACACCCGATCCGGTCTGAGTCTCTGTCCGCGCATCTGCAGTTGTACCCGGGGGAGATGGCCGGCCGGTGAACGCGGTGCGAACACCCCCGACGGATGAGAAGACCCACGTGGCAAAAAATGCTAGGACGTCCTAGTAAATCTCCGGAGGCCAGAGTAAACTCTTCAATGTGCCAATGACGGCACGGAGGGATGTCGCACAATGACTCGTACCATCGCCCATTTCGTAGGCGGATCGCTTCTCACTCCCGACTCCGGTCGCTTCGCCGATGTGTTCGATCCGAGCACCGGTGCCGTGCAGGCGCGGGTGCCGCTGGCGTCGGCCGAGGAGGTCCGCCGGGTGATCGCCAACGCTGAGGAGGCCCAGGTCGCCTGGGCCGCGACCAACCCGCAGAAGCGTGCGCGGGTGCTGCTGCGCTTCCTCGATCTGGTGCAGCGCGAGATGACGCCGCTCGCCGAGCTCCTCGCGAGCGAACACGGCAAGACGGTCGACGATGCCAAGGGCGACATCCAGCGCGGTCTCGAAGTCATCGAGTTCTCGGCCGGGGCTCCGCACCTGCTCAAGGGCGAGTACTCCACGGGCGCGGGGACCGGAATCGACGTCTACTCGATGCGGCAGCCCCTGGGCGTGGTCGCCGCGATCACTCCTTTCAACTTCCCCGCCATGATCCCGCTGTGGAAAGCGGGGCCCGCGCTCGCAGCGGGGAACGCCGTCGTGCTCAAGCCCAGCGAGCGCGATCCCTCGGTGCCGGTGCGCCTCGCCGAGCTCTTCCTCGAAGCGGGACTTCCCGCCGGGGTGCTCAACGTCGTGCACGGTGACAAGGAGGCGGTCGACGCGCTGCTCACCGATGACCGCATCCGGGCCGTCGGGTTCGTCGGGTCCACACCGATCGCCGAGTACATCTATGGCACCGCGACGGCTCACGGCAAGCGGGCGCAGTGCTTCGGCGGAGCCAAGAACCACATGATCGTGATGCCGGACGCCGACCTCGATCAGGCGGTGGATGCGCTCATCGGTGCGGGCTACGGTTCGGCCGGAGAGCGCTGCATGGCGATCTCGGTGGCCGTTCCGGTCGGACAGGAGACGGCCGACGCTCTCGCCGCCAAACTCACCGAACGGGTCGCCCAGCTGCGGGTCGGGCCCTCTCTCGCGGCGGACGTCGATTACGGGCCGCTGGTCACCCGCGCGGCGGTGAAACGGGTCGAGGGGTACATCCAGCAGGGCGTCGACGAAGGAGCGACCCTCCTCGCCGACGGCCGCGGCTTCACCGTTCCCGGTCACGAAGAGGGGTTCTACCTCGGACCGACCCTGTTCGACCACGTCACGACCGAGATGGCGATCTATCGGGAAGAGATCTTCGGCCCGGTGCTCGTGATCGCCCGTGCTGCCGACTACGAAGAGGCGCTGCGCATGGCCTCGGAGCACGAGTACGGCAACGGCGTCGCGATCTTCACGCGCGACGGTGACGCCGCACGCGACTTCGCCGCCCGCGTCGAGGTCGGGATGGTCGGCGTGAACGTGCCGATCCCGGTGCCGATCGCGTACTACACGTTCGGCGGCTGGAAGCGCAGCGGGTTCGGAGACCTCAACCAGCACGGCACCGACGCCTTCCGGTTCTACACGAAGACCAAGACGGTGACGAGCCGCTGGCCTGCGGCGGGCATCCGCGACGGCGCCAGCTTCGTCATCCCCACCATGCACTGATCCGTACCGTCCGGCACGAAACTCCCACAAGGAACCACGATGACCATGACCACCGTCACCACCACAGCCGAAGAGCGCGAGGCGATCATCGGCGCCGTCCGTGAGTTCGCGGAGACCGAGCTCGCCCCGCACGCCGCGGAGCGCGACGAGAAGCACCTGTTCCCCCGCGAATCGCTGAACCGTGCTGGTGAGCTCGGCCTCGGCGGCATCTACGTGGACGAGGAGTTCGGCGGCACCGGCCTCAGCCGCCTCGACACCGTCGCGATCTTCGAGGAGCTCGCGAAGGGCGATCCTGCGGTCGCGGCCTACATCTCCATCCACAACATGGTCGTGTGGATGATCGACACGTACGGCGACGATGCGCAGCGTGGGCAGTGGCTGCCGGCGCTCACCTCGATGTCCGAGTTCGGCGGGTACTGCCTGACGGAGCCGGGCGCGGGATCGGACGCTGCGAACATCGCGACGAGCGCGGTCCGCGACGGCGACGACTTCGTACTCACCGGCGTCAAGCAGTTCATCTCGGGCGCGGGCGAGGCCGCCGTCTACGTCGTCATGGCACGCACCGGAGAGCCGGGCGCGCGGGGGATCAGCGCGTTCCTGGTGCCGGGCGACGCCGAGGCGTTGAGCTTCGGGGCGCCGGAGAAGAAGATGGGTTGGCATGCGCAGCCGACCCGCCAGGTGATCCTCGACGGCGTGCGGGTTCCGGCCTCCGCCATGCTCGGCGACGAAGGGCGTGGGTTCGCCATCGCGATGTCGGCCCTCAATGGAGGTCGGCTCAACATCGCTGCCTGTTCGCTGGGCGGCGCGCAATGGGCGCTCGACAAGGCCGTGCAGTACGTGCACGAGAGGATGGCCTTCGGAGAGCCGCTCGCCGAGAAGCAGTCGATCCTGTTCGCGATCGCCGACATGCGCACCGACCTGCACGCCGCACGCCTCATGGTGCGCGACGGCGCGCAGGCGGTCGATGAGCATGCACCCGACGCGACGATGCGCTGTGCGATGGCCAAGCGCTTCGCGACCGATGCCGGATTCGACGTCGCGAACCGGGCGCTGCAGCTCCACGGCGGCTACGGGTATCTGCAGGACTACGGCATCGAGAAGGTGGTCCGTGACCTGCGCGTGCATCAGATCCTGGAAGGGACCAACGAGATCATGCGGCTCATCGTCGGTCGCGAGATGCTGCGACCTGCGGGTTCCGCCTCCCTCCAGCGCGGCGGCGGAGACCAGATTCGGAGCGGGTCATGACTCGCGTAGCCTTCCTCGGTCTCGGGCACATGGGCCTCCCCATGGCCAGGAACCTCGTCGCCGCCGGTCATGAGGTGCACGGCTTCGACCTGGTGCCCGCCGCCGTCGAGACGGCGCAGGCGGCAGGGATCCCGGTTGCGGCGAGTGGAGCCGATGCGGTGGCCGAGGCGGACGTCGTCATCACGATGTTCCCTGCCGGAAAGCACGTGATCGAGGCGTATCGCACCGAACTGCTCGCCGCCGCGCGACCGGGCACTCTCTTCATCGAGTCGTCCACGATCGCCGTCGATGAGGCGAGGGCGGCACACGCGCTCGCGCTCGCCGCGGGGCACCGCAACATCGATGCCCCGGTCTCGGGAGGTGTGGTGGGTGCCGAGAACGGCACGCTCGCCTTCATGGTCGGTGGCTCGGACGAGGACTTCGCCGCAGCGCTGCCGCTGCTGGAGGTCATGGGCAAGCGCATCGTGCACTGCGGCGGGCCCGGGCTCGGCCAGGCGGCGAAGGTCTGCAACAACATGGTGCTCGCGGTCTCGCAGATCGCGGTGGCCGAGGCGTTCGTGCTGGGGGAGCGACTGGGCCTCGCGCACCAAGCGCTGTTCGACGTCGTGTCGCAGGCATCCGGCCAGTGCTGGTCGATCACGACGAACTGCCCCGTTCCCGGCCCGGTTCCCACGAGTCCGGCCAACCGCGACTATCAGCCGGGCTTCGCCGGGGCGCTGATGGCGAAGGACCTCGGCCTCGCGCTGCAGGCGATCGAACAGACATCGACCGACGCCAAGATGGGCCGTCTGGCGCAAGAGCTCTATGCCGCCTTCGCCGCCGGTGACGGTGCGACCCGGGACTTCTCGGGCATCATCACGGATATCCGCGACGACCGCGTGTGAGCACTGCGTTCGAATCGCGCAAATGGTTCCATTCGCGGTGCGGACGGATTCGTTTGCGCGATTCGAAGGCCAGGGTGAATGCTGAAGGAGATCCGACGGAGAGGGCGACATGACCGAATACGAGACCATCCTGGTCGAGCAGCGCGGACGAGTGGGGTGGATCACCCTGAACCGACCCGGCGCGCTGAACGCGTTGAACAGCCGACTCGCGGAGGAGGTCACCGCGGCCGCCGTCGCCTTCGACACGGACGACGCTGTCGGCGCCATCGTGGTGACCGGGTCCGAGAAGGCGTTCGCGGCCGGCGCCGACATCAAGGAGATGGAGAGCATGTCCGCGGCGGAGATGCTCGAGACCGACCACTTCGGCGTCTGGCATGACTTCGCCGCGGTACGCACCCCCGTGATCGCGGCGGTCTCCGGCTTCGCCCTGGGCGGGGGCTGCGAGCTCGCGATGATGTGCGACATCATCCTCGCCGCGGACACCGCGAAGTTCGGCCAACCGGAGATCAACCTCGGCGTCATCCCCGGGATGGGCGGTACGCAGCGCCTGATCCGTGCGGTCGGCTACTACAAGGCGGCCGAGCTGGTGCTTTCCGGACGTTTCATGGGGGCGGAGGAAGCCGAGCGCGCAGGTCTCGTGTCGCGCGTCGTTCCGGCATCCGAGCTCCTCGCCGAGGCGGCGACGCTCGCCGACTCCATCGCCGCGAAGTCGCTGCCGTCCGTCTATGCGGCGAAGGCCGCGCTGGATGCGGCGATGGAGACGACCCTCGCCGACGGCCTCGCGCACGAGAAGCAGGCCTTCGCGGCGCTGTTCGACACCGCCGACCAGAAGGAAGGGATGTCGGCGTTCCGGGAGAAGCGGTCGCCGGACTTCCAGAACCGCTAGGTGTTCGTTCGCAACTCCTCAGAAAGGAGTGCGTCGCGCGGGAAACGCCGCTTCGCGCGGTGCTCGTCGGAGATTCCTGAGGAGTTGTGAACGCCCTCAGTCGGAGAGGGCGTCAAGGACCTTCGCGATCCGGCGTTCGCGCGTTGCATCCTGTTTGGCCTCGGCCACGCTCCGCGCGTGCTCTTTGCGTACGGAGTACGACAGTGCGTCGAAGCGTGCGCGCACGGCAGGGTCGGTCTCCAGGGCTGCAGCGAGCTCGGCGGGGATGTCGACGGTGCGCTCGGCTGAATCCAGCCGGATCACGGCATCGATCTCCTGCCCGATCTCCAGCCCGAGTTCGGTGCGGACGGCCTTGCTGAACCCGATCAGGTTCTCGTCGCCCATCCGTGCCAGTCGCAGGCGGGCGGTGCGTCCGTCGATGGTGACGGCGACCGGGAAGGCTTTCCCGGCACCGAATGACGCGACCTGCTCGTCCGTGAGCAGGATCGCCGCGGCAGGGCCGCGACCGGTGAGGACGGTGTGCAGACGCAGTTCGCTCATGCCGACAGGGTACGCCCGGGGTCCTCGATCTCGGCGGCCAGAATCGTGTTGCGTTCGCTGATCAGGCGGCGCATGTACGCGCCGAGGAACAGGGCGTCGACGATTCGGCCGAGCGGACCGAAGGGCGACCGGAACGTCACCGTGTCCCGCATGAGCGTGCCGGACGGATGCGCAACGAACCGGTGCTCGTGCAGGAACGCCGCGAACGGGCCGGCGATCTGTCGGTCCGAGAAGCCGTGGGGTGGATCGATGTCGAACACGACGGAACGCAACCGGAACGGGACGCCGAAATGACGTGCCCGCCACGTGACGGTCGACCCCTCCGTGAACGATCCCCCCGCCGGTGCCTCCACGATCGACTCGCCGTGTCGAGCCATCGAGCGGACGTGCAGCTCAGGGTCCAGCGACGCGGCGAACACGGCAGCGGGTGGTGCGGCGATGAGCGTCTCGAGGACGAACCGGGGCATGTCAGAGCGGCTCGGGATGCGGGCGAGGGTCCGCGAAGTCGCCTGCGGCTTTGCGGAGCCGTGCGACGATCGCGACGAGTTCCGCGGCGTCGTCTCCGCTCATGCCGGGATCGACGAAGACCTCGGAATTCAGGGACCGGGTGGCGCGTTCGACCAGTTCCCGCCCGGCATCCGTGAGGGCGAGGAGCGCGGCCCGACCGTCGTGCGGGTGCGGCTCCCGCACCACGAGCCCATCGCGGACCAGTCGCTCCGCCGTGCTCGTGACCGTGGTCGGGTGCACCTGAAGGCGAGCGACGACACTCGACAAGGGGAGGCGTCCGGCGCGGCTGAACGCGAGCAGACGCAGCACCTCGAACCGGGCGAAGCTGAGCGCGAACGGCTTGAGCGCCGCATCGACGCGGGCGAGCAGGAGCTGTTGGGCCCGCATGACCGAGGTGACGACAGCCATGCCGTCGGCGGCATCCGTCCACCCGTGCGCGATCCACTGCCGCTTGGCCTCGGCGAGCGGGTCAACGGGGAGCGGGCGGGGTCGGGTCACCTCTCTACGGTACCGGCGGCGGCGTGCGGCGGACGGAGCGTGGGGAATACCGCAGCCGGAGTGTGGGGTATGTATACATTGTCGGGGCAATTCTGGGGTCCCGACCGTGGTTTCCTCCGCTTTTGGCTACATAGAGGCCCATGCGGATAGACTCAGCGTGTCGTGAGGAGCAATCGATGAAGATCTTCGTCTTGGTCAAAGAGGTGCCCGACACCTATGGCGATCGCAAACTGAATCTCGAGACCGGGCTCGCTGATCGCGCCGCCGGAGATGTCGTCCTGGACGAGATCACCGAGCGTGCTCTCGAGGTCGCCCTCAGCTACGCCGACAAGAACGACGGGACCGAGGTCGTCGCCCTCTCGATGGCTCCGGCCGGCTCGACCGCCTCCGTGCGTCGGGCGCTCGCGATCGGCGCCTCGTCGGCAGTGCACATCGCCGATGAGGAACTCGTGGGTGCCGATCTCGGCCTCACCGCCGAAGTGCTGGCCGCCGCGATCCGCCGCGGGAACCCCGACCTGGTGATCACCGGGAACCTGTCGACTGACGGCTCGGGCGGTGTCATCCCGGCCATGCTCGCCGAGCACCTCGGGTTCGCGCAGGCCACCGCTCTCACGTCGGTCGAGATCACCGACGACGGCGTATCCGGGGTCCGCGGTGCGGATGCAGGCAGTCAGCCGATCACGGCGTCGCTGCCCGCAGTCATCTCGATCACCGAGGCGCTCCCCGACGCGCGCTTCCCCAACTTCAAGGGCATCATGGCGGCGAAGAAGAAGCCGCTGGAGGTGCTCTCGCTCGCCGACCTCGAGGTCTCGGCGGATCCGTCCGCAGCGCCGCGAACCATCATGACCGCGGTGTCTGAGAAGCCTCCGCGCGCGGCCGGCGTGAAGATCACCGATGAAGGCGATGCCGCCGACAAGCTCGTCGACTACCTCGTGCAGAACAGGTTGGTGTGAGATGACTTCTTCCGAGAACCCGATCCTCGTCCTCGTCGACGTCGACCCCTCCGGCTACGTCGCGACCAGCACGGCCGCGCTGATCGGTGCCGCGTCGACGGTCGGTACGCCCGTGGCGCTGATCGTCGGCGGCAGCCCTGCGGCGGTCGATCAGGCCGCCGCGGCCGGAGCATCCGTGGTGCTGACGGCCGACGGAGACCCCACCGCGCTGACGGTCCCGATCGTGGACGCGTTGCAGGCTGCGGCAGCCCAGGTGCGACCCGATGCTGTGCTCATCTCGAACTCGATCTCCGGTCGAGACGTGGCAGGACGATTCGCGGTGCGCACGAAGAGCGCGCTGTCGGTCGACGCGGTCGGTGTCTCCCGCGACGAGGAGGGGGTCGTCGCGCACCACTCGGTCTACGGCGGCGCGTATCTGGTCGACTCCGCTCCGACATTCGGAACCCCGGTGATCACGGTGCGTCAGGGCGCGGTCGATGCGCGTGCCGAGGCGGTGCCGTCGCACTCGGTCGAGGTGCTCGATGTCACCCCGTCCGGGGTCGTTGTCGCGACGGCTGGTCCGGTCGAAGCGGTCGAGGTCGCCTCCTCCCGCCCCGAGCTGCGAGGCGCCACACGGGTCGTCTCGGGCGGTCGCGGTCTCGCCTCCAAGGAGAAGTTCGTGCTCGTCGAGGAGCTCGCCGACGCGCTCGGAGCGGCGGTCGGTGCCTCCCGGGCCGCCGTCGACGCCGGATACATCCCGCAGTCGCACCAGGTCGGACAGACGGGCGTCTCGGTCTCTCCGCAGCTGTATGTCGCTCTCGGCATATCCGGAGCGATCCAGCACCGTGCGGGCATGCAGACGTCGAAGAACATCGTCGCGATCAACAAGGACCCCGAGGCGCCGATCTTCGAGGTCGCGGACTTCGGCATCGTCGGCGACGTGTTCACCGTGGTCCCCCAGGTGATCGCGGCGCTCGAGGCGCGGAAGAACTAGTCATGGCGACGCGGATGCTGCGACGCGGTCTGCCGCGGGTGCCGGGCGGGGACCCCTGGCCCCCTGCGGATGCCGTGGCCGTGGAAGCGGCCGACGCTCCCGAGCCTTCGGACGTGTCGCTCCCGGAGGCGACCGTACCGGTCGCTGAACCCATCGCGGCCGAGGTCGCGCCGGAGGCGGACGCGCTCGCACCGCGTGTGGGGTCCGTGAACGGAGCCGTCGCGGCGACGACGGGTGTGGTCGCCTCCTCCTCCACCGCGAGCATCCGGCGAGGGCTCCCGCGCGTGCCCGGGGGTGAGCCGTGGCCGCCGGCCAGTGGTGCGCTGGCTCCCGTCGCGGAAGAACCAGCAGCCGCGGAGGCGGTGCCCACGCCAGCATCCTCGGTTGCGGCATCAGCCTCGGCTGTGGCATCCGGCCCGGTCGTGTCGGACACCGTGGGCGCTGCTGCTCCTGTGCCGACGCCCGGGCCCGCCGCGACGTCGGAGGCGCACGCCTCCTCGGCGACCGGTGTTCGACGTGGGCTGCCTCGTGTCGTCGGTGGTGAGCCGTGGCCGCCCGCCGGCGTCACTCCGATCGTCCCCGCAGCCGCGGCCCCTGTCGACGCTGCTGCTACCGCTTCCGAGCATCCTGTTGCTGCCGAGCCCCCTGCCTCCGCGGCCGCGCGGGTCCCGACCGCTGCTGTCGCCACCGTCGATACGCCGCTGGCGTGGAAGCGCACGGTGTGGGACGGCCGTGCACCGCGGCACGTGGCTGTGGCCCCGGAGCCCGCACGTCGTCGTCCGACCTGGACCCAGGCGATCGCCGTCCTGTTCGGCGCCGCTGCGCTCGGGGTGCTCGCCGGAGCCGCCATCGCGCTGGTGCGCACGCTCCTGAGCTTCCCGTTCATGCAGGACTTCCTCGCGGCCTTCCCCGGTGAGTACGAGCCGGCTATCGAGGTCGCGCCCGGATTCGCACCGTGGGTGAACTGGGCGCACTTCTTCAACATGTTCCTGATGGTGCTCATCATCCGCTCCGGACTCCAGGTGCGCACGGAGAAGCGTCCGACGGTCTTCTGGACGCCCCGCGGCAATGCGAAGGGCAAGATCAGCCTGAACCTGTGGTTCCACCAGGCGCTCGACATCCTGTGGCTCGTGAACGGCGTCATCTTCGTGGTGCTGCTGTTCGTCACCGGGCACTGGGTGCGCATCGTGCCGACGAGCTGGGAGGTCTTCCCGAACGCACTGTCGGCGGCCCTGCAGTATGTGTCCTTCGACTGGCCGCATGAGAACGGCTGGAACAACTACAACAGCCTGCAACAGCTCGCGTACTTCGCGACCGTGTTCATCGCGGCTCCCCTCGCGGCGATCACCGGTTTCCGGATGTCGGGACTGTGGCCGAAGAAGGCCGAGAAGCTGTCGAAGGCATATCCGGTCGAATGGGCTCGTGCCCTGCACTTCCCGATCATGCTGTACTTCGTGGCATTCATCATCGCGCACGTGGCGCTGGTGATGCTGACCGGATTCCTGCGCAACCTGAACCACATGTTCGCCGCGCAGGATGCCGTCACCTGGACGGGATTCTGGGTCTTCGTCGTCTCGATCGTCGTGATCGCCATCGGCTGGGCGGCCGCCCGTCCGCTGGTGCTCGCTCCGATCGCGAAGGTCTTCGGAAAGGTCTCGGGTCGCTGACACCGGATACGGGTGTGCGAGCATTGACACGCAACCAAGCAAGCGCTTGACTGGAGCGGTGTTCGCGCCCCTCGCCTTCTTCTCCTTCGTCCGCCTCGGCGACCGCTCTCAGCATGCCGCGTACAACCGCTGGCATCAGCTCGATCATCGCCCGGAGAACCTCGCTCTCCCCGGTGTGGCCTGGGGGGACCGCTGGGAGGTGCGCCCGGAATACGCCGGACTCGGTGAGGGATCACTCGCCGGCGCCGTCGACTTCGTCGCCATGTACTGGTTCCGTGACCCGGTCGAGGAATCCGTCGCGGCCTGGGATGCCCTCGGCGAGGCGTCCTTCCAGTGGGGGCGGGGGCCGTTGATCCCCGGCATCCACCGACCGCTGTTGGCATTCTTCCGTCCGGTCAAGGGCTATGCGGCTCCTCGCGCGCTGGTCGCTCCGGAGGTGCTGCCGTACCGCCCGCACCGCGGCATCCATGTCACCGCCACACGGTTCCCCGAGCCGCACAGTGCCGAGGCTCATGCGGCGCACCGGCGCGAGGACCGCGAGCTCATCCCAGCGCTGCTGGAGCTCGACGGGGTCGCCGGAGCATGGACCTTCTCCTACAGCCACCCTCAGCGTCATTCGTCGCTGCCCTTCGAGGAGACGCCCGCCGATCCGCCGGGGAGCATCCGCATCCGCCTCGTGTACCTGGAGGAGGATCCGGCCGACATGGCGCCGGCGCTGCAGGCAGCCGAAGGAGAGTTCTCGGAGCAGGGGGAGCGGCTGCTCTCCACGCCTGTGAAGACGATCATCCCCTGGCAGGACTGGTGAGCAGCGAGGCTCTGGAGCGCCGGCTGCGGTCTCTGGAGGACCGCGCCGCGATTGCGGATCTCATCGCACGGTACGGACCGGCCGTGGACGCGGGCGACGCGGATGCGGTCGCAGCGCTGTGGGTACCCGACGGTACCTATCAGTTCGACGACACGGTGCTGGAGGGCGGCGGCATCCGTGGCCTGGTGGGCATCCCGACGCACGAGGAATACATGCGCCGCGGCTGCGCGCACATCGTGTCGGCGCCGCGGATCGAGATCGACGGAGACGAGGCCGTGGCGGTGACGCACTCCGTGGTGATGCTGCGCGAAGGGGATCGGTGGGTCGGCGAGCGGGTCAGCGCGAATCGGTGGGAGATGCTTCGCACTCCCGACGGGTGGCGCGTCCGGCACCGGCGCAACAGGTTGCTCGACGGCGCCGCCGCCGCCAGAGAACTTCTCGTTCCCTGACTCGGCGGGGGGAGTCAGACGCCGAAGCGCGACAGAGGCGACTCGCCGGACGAGGCGAGGCGGGCGAGGGTGCGGGCCCGCGGGCCGAGTGCGCTGCCGAAGCGCACATCCCAGGAGTCGTGGCTGTCGTCGCCGAGGGCGATCCGGGCGTGGTGCGGCCAGTTGGGGTCGTCCAGCAGCTGTCGTCCGAGCAGTACGAGATCTGCGTCGCCGTGTGTGATGAGGCGGGAGGCCTGCTCCGGATCGACGACGAGGCCGACGGTCGCGGTGGGCACACCCACCTCCGCCCGGATGCGTCGCGAGAAGTCGGCGTGGAAGGAGAAGCCGCGCCGGATGCGCGTGTCGACCGCTCTGTCGGTGGTGATCCCGCCGGAGGAGGTGTCGATCAGATCGACGCCGGCGTCTGCGAGGCGACGTGCCATCTCGACCGTCTCGTCGATGCCGGCGCCACCCTCGGCGCCGTCGACCGCCGAGACGCGGAACGACAGGGGGATGCCCTCGCCGATCGCGGCGCGCACGGCGGCGACGACCTCGAGGGGATAGCGGAGACGGTTCTCGGCGCTCCCGCCATAGTCGTCCGAGCGGCGGTTCGAGACGGGTGAGAGGAACGAGTGCAGCAGATAGCCGTGCGCGCCATGCAACTCGACGAACCGGAAGCCGGCCGTCACCGCGCGGGTGGCCGCGTCGTGCCAGTCCTGCACGGAACGGCTGATCTGCTCCGTCGTGAGGGCGGCGGGCACGGTGTGGCCGAGGCCGGCTGCCAGGGCGCTGGGAGCGACCAGGGGCCAGGGACCGAATCCGGACGCCGCATCCTCAGCATCCAGGGGTGCGCCTGCGCGCCAGGGTTCCCGCACAGCGGCGCGCCGTCCGGCATGACCGAGCTGCACGCCGGGCACAGCGCCGGCCGCCGAGACGAGTGCGGCGATCCGACGCCATCCGGGGATCTGCTCGTCGCTCCACAGGCCGGCGTCGAAGGGCGAGATGCGGCCGTGCGGGTGCACGGCCGTCGCCTCGGCGATCACCAGCCCGGCGCCGCCGAGGGCGAAGCGGCCGAGGTGCGCGACATGGAAGTCGGTGACCAGACCGTCCGACGACGCGTACATGCACATCGGTGAGACGCCGATGCGGTTCGGCAGGGTGACATCGCGAAGGGCGAGCGGAGAGAAGAGTGTCATGCGGGTTCCTTGTTCGGCGGCGGACGGAGGAACGCGGCGAACACCGCTGTGACCACGCCGCAGAGGGACGCGAAGCCGAGTGACAGTTGCAGCGCCGGTTCAGAGAGGAAGGCCGGATCGACGGATGAGGGGAGGGCGGCGATCACGAAAGCGAAGAGCGCGGACGCCACGGCTCCCGAGAGGGTGCGGATGACGGAATTGAGGCCGTTCGCCGTCGACACCTCGTCTCCCGGGACCGATGCGGTGATCAGGGAGGGCATCGCCGCGAACGCGAAGGCCACGCCGGCTCCCACGAGTGCGGAACCGATGACGACGGACAGCACGCCGCCGTGGAACAGCATTCGGAACAGGAACGCCGCCGCCATCGTCGCCGACCCGAGCAGCAGCGCCCGGCGCCCGCCGAAGCGGTTGATGACGCGCGCGGCGAGCGGAGCGAGGAGGATCATCGTCAGCGCGGACGGCAGGAGGAGCATCCCGGCCGCGGCGGTGGCGACCTCGAGGCCGTAGCCGGTGGACGCAGGGGCGAGGGCTTCCTGCGTCGTGAGCAGGTGGTTGGCGTACATCCCGAACGTCGCGAAGAATGAGGCGATGTTGATCGGCAGGATCGGCGCACGCATCGCCGTTCGCACGTCGATCAGCGGCGCGGGATGCCGCCGTTCCCATCGCATCCAGACGACGAGCGTCACGAGTGCGAGGAACGCGAGAGTGAGCGTGGGCGAGCCGGTCCATCCCCAGTACTGTCCCCGCGAGATCGCGAGCAGCAGGGCGGTGAGTGCAACGGTGAGCAGGGCCGCGCCGATGAGGTCGAAGGTGTGGGAGCCGCCCGTCGGGGCTTCGGCGATGCGCCAGCGGATCAGGATGCAGAAGACGCCTCCTACGATGGCCGAGCACCAGAACACCGTCGACAGGCCGCCCCATTGGAGTAGCGGCCCGGCGAGGACGAGCCCGAGCGCCGAGCCCATTCCGAGGGTCGCGCTCATGAGCGCGATGCCGAGGACGGCCCGGCGGCGCGACACGAGCGCGCTCAGCAGACCGATGCCGATCGGGACGACCGCGGTGCCGAAGCCTTGCAGTGCGCGTCCGACGAGCGCGGCACCGAAACCGGGGATCACCGCGGCGATCACGGAACCGAGCACGAGCAGACCCATCGACACCAGGAGCATGAGGCGTCGGCCGTGCAGGTCGGCGAGTCGGGTGACCATGGGGGTGCCGACCACTCCCGTGAGCAAGGTGACCGTGATGAGCCAGGAGGCATCAGCGGCCGTTGTGTCGAGGAGGTCGGGGATGAGCGGGAGGAGGGGGACGATGAGGGTGAACTGCAGCGACGTCAGCATGCCGCAGGCGGCGAGCAGTGCCACCACCATGCGCTCGTGGCGCTCTGATTCCGACTTCACCGTCACCGTTCCGCTCGGGGGAGCGCTGTCCCTTCGTCAGGCTATCCGGATCTCGCGGAATGAACAAGCGATTGCTAGGGTCATGTCATGACCAGCCTTCCGGATGACGTGGTCGCCGTCGACGAGGTCGAGCGCGAGGCGTGGGAGGCGGGGCGACTGCTCGAAGCCCGCGAGCTGGGTGACGGGTTCTGGAGTCTTCCGACGTGGATCCCGGAGGGGACCTTGCCCGGCACCCTCGGCTACGCGCTCATCGGTGACGACGGTGTGCACCTGATCGATCCCGGCTGGGATACGCCGGAGAACCTCCACCGCATCGAGCGGGCTCTGGCTGCTGAGGAGAGGTCGCTGTCCGACATCCGCACCATCATCGTGACCCACCATCATCCGGACCACCTCGGGATCGCGGGTCGCATGCGCACGCTCACCGGAGCTCGTCTGGTGATGTCCGCAGCCGAGCGGAGCGTGCTCGCCGCTGTCACCGCCCCCGCCGCGCGCGATCCGGAGGCATACCGCGACACTCTGGCGCGCTGGGGCGTCCCAGAGGGGCGGCGCGAGGAGCTCGTCGCCTCGTTCGCGCGCCCCTCCCTCACCGGCGATGTCGAGCCTGATCTCCAGGTCGTCGACGGGGACGTGCTCGAGCTCGGCGGGCACCGCCTGGAGGTCATCGCGACGCCGGGCCACACGGGCGGCCACATCTGCCTCGCCGATCGTGCGAGCCGGTTCCTCTTCACCGGGGACCACGTACTTCCGCGCATCTACTCGGGGGTCGGCATCGGGATACTGGCCGGGACGGAGCCGATGGGGGACCTCCTGTCGTCGCTCGACCGTCTCGCCGAGTTCGACGACTTCACCGTGCTTCCCGGCCACGAGTTCCGATTCGTCGGGCTGGCGTCGCGGCGCGGCGCGATCTCCGCCCATCATCTGCGGCGAACCGGCGAGGTGGCCGCGCTGGTCACGAAGCTCGGCGACCGCTCGGTGTGGACCTATGCCAGCCGACTCACCTGGACTTCGGGCTGGCGTGGTCTCGACGGCTTCTGGCTGCACTCGGCCCTGCGGCAGACCGAGATGCACCTCGAGCTGGTGCGCAGCGGCCGGGCGCAGGGCTGGCTCAACCCCGACTGATCACCCGATGGTGCAGACGCCAGCCCGCTGCGGTGCGCACGAAGGTGTCGGCGTAGACGCCCATCGCGGCGAGGGTCGGGGCCCCGTCGGTTCGCCGGTAGTAACGGAAATAGGAGCGCGCGCTCGCGCGGTCCTCGTCGATCTCCACCGCGATGCTCGAGATGTCGTGGCGGGTGTGGGTGCCTGGACCCTGGATGCCCGACGCGCGGCGGTCATGAACGCCGACGAGCAGTGCGTCCCGCCCTCTGATGGTCTGCACATCCATCGGCAGATCGGTGGCATCGGTGAGATCCCAGATCGCATCCGGGGTGAAGCACGCGATGTACTCCTCGGGATCCCCGGCGTCGGCGAGATGCGCGATGCGCGCGAGGAGCATCGCGATGTCCTGGCGGTCGCCGATCGTCCGCAGATCGGCGCTCACGCCGTCTCCCCGGCCCAGCGCTCGAGATGCACGCGGAGGGCGGCCGGGATCGGCACGGGGTCCTGCGCGGGAGAGACCGTGACGATCGTGCTCTCGGCGCGGGCGACCGTGATCCGATCCTCCAGGCGGGTCATCTCGAAGGCGAATCGGAAGGAAGAACGGCCGACGCGCCCCATCCTCAGGTCGATCCGGATCTCGTCGAACAGCCGAGCTGCGGCCAGGTACTCGCAGGTCGTGGCGCGAGACACCGTCCACCAGCCGAAGCGTTCGACGAGGGTGTCCTGCCGTAGCCCTTGCAGGTAGAGGAACTCGGACTGCAATCCCTCCATCTTCGGGAACCAGGCGGCGTAGTAGAGGATGCCGGCGGGGTCCGTGTCGGCGTAGCTGAGACGCACGGTGTGCGAATGGATGATCGGCCGGTCGGCGGCCTCGATCACTGCGTCACCGTCCAGCCGCCGTCGACCGGGAGGAACACGCCGTTGATGTAGCCGGCGAGCGGCGAGAGCAGGAAGAGTGTCGCCCAGGCGATGTCATCAGCGGTGGCCATGCGGCCCAGCGGGATGCGGGTGAGCACCCTTCGGCCGATCTCGCTACCGGCGAACCCGGCCAGGCGTGGTGTGTCGGTCATCCCCGGCGCGACGCCGTTGGAGCGGAACTCCTTCGCGTGGTGCGCCGCGAGATGGCGGATGTAGCCCATGATCGCGGCCTTAGAGGCCGAGTACCAGGCGTTGTCCGTGCCGACCAGGTTGCCGGCCACCGACGTCGTCGCCACCATCGCCGCGCCCTCTCCGGGGTCGGCGGCCGACCACGCCTGCGTCATCCGGCGGACGCTTCCGACACAGATCTCCAGCGCTCGGTCGAACGGGATGTCCGAGCTGGAGGCGGGGCCGGCGTTGTTGTGGAGGTAGCGGATGGTCCCGAGCACACGACGCGCATCGGTGAACCCGCCGTCCACCGCGGTGTCGTCCGACACGTCCGCTACCCAGGTGTGCACGGCGGGCGCAGTGTCGTGCACGAGCTGCGCGGTCTCCTCGAGGCCTCCCGGGTTCAGATCCCACAGGCTGACGGCGAGTCCGAGCTCTGCGGCGTGCACTGCGGTAGCGCGGCCGATGCCGCTCCCGGCGCCGGTGATGAGCACCGCGTCTCCTGCCGCGAATCCGAAGTCGACTGCACTCATACCGCGCTCCTTTGCCCAAGCATTTGCTTGTTTGACTCTAGCGTCGTCGCGGCGGCAAGGCCACCCCCCGCCGCGACGACGATTCCTAACGGGAGGACAGGATGAAGCCGCGGTAGTCGGCGGCTGCGACCTCCTCGCAACGATCGATGTAGTTCTTGAAGCCGCCGATGTAGGGCAGGAACCCGCGCGCCTTGCCAGCGATGTTCGAGCCCGTATACCAGGAAGGGGCCGAGCCGAACAGGGTGCGATCGGCGAGCTCGAGCGAGTGTGCGGTCCAGGCCGCGGCAGCGTCGGACCGCGCTTCGATCGAGGTGTGGCCTCGTTCGCGGCAATACGTGATGATCCGCAGTGCGTAGTCGCCCTGCTGCTCGGATGTGAGCGCCATGTTCGACAGCACGCTGGGGCTGCCGGGGCCGTTGAGGACCAGCAGGTTCGGGAAGCCGGGCAGCGCGACGCCGAGGTACGTCGAGGGGAAGCCCGCCCACTCCTGGCGCAGCGATCGGTCGTCCCGACCGCGGATGTCGATCGCCGTGAGAGCTCCGGTCATCGCGTCGAACCCCGTGGCGTAGATGATGACATCGTGCTCCCGGTGGCGCTCCGTGGTCCGGATGCCGGTGGCGGTGACTGCGGCGAGGGGCTCCCGCCGCAGGTTCACCAGAGCGACGTGCGATTCGTTGAACGTCTCGTAGTAGCCGGTGTCGGTACAGATGCGCTTGGTGCCGAGGGGGTGGTCGCGGGGAGTCAGCGTGTCTCGCGTCGCGGCGTCCGGTACCCGCTCGGCGAGCTTCCGCTCGAAGAAGACACGGGCGGCATCGTTGATGACCGGATCGACCGTGAGTCCCTGGAACGCCTTCGCGAAGAGGACCCCGCCGCGGGTCCAGCTCTCCTCGAAGACCTCGGCGCGCTCTTGTTCGTCGGCCTCGGCGAACGGGGTGGGATGGCTCGACCACGGGGACCCGGCCGTGCTGTTCCACGACAACTCGCGGCGACGTTCCAGGTCATCCTGCTGGCGTTGCCACTCCGCGTCGTCGATCACCCGATTGAAAGCGGGCACGCTGTAGTTGGCACTGCGCTGATAGACGGTCAGCTCCGCGGCATCCCGTGCGATCAGCGGGATCGCCTGGACGCCCGAGGAGCCGGTGCCGATCACCGCGACCCGCTTGCCGCTCAGGTCGACGGGGTCTTCCGGCCACGCCGAGGTCTGCAGGACGATGCCGGTGAAATCGTCGCGACCGGGGAGCTCAGGCAGCTGCGGCTTCGAGAGCCCGCCGGTCGCCATGACCAGCCATCGTGCAGAAGCCTCCAGCCCGGACTCCGTGCGCACCTCCCAGTGCTGCGCCCGTTCGTTCCAGGAAGCGGAAGCCAGACGCTGGCCGAACCGGTAGTGCCGCCGCACATCGAAACGGTCGGCGACGTGGTTCAGGTAACGCAGGATCTCCGGCTGTGTCGCGTAACGCTCGCTCCAACGCCACTCACGCTGCAGACCGTCATCGAACGAGAACGAGTAGTCGATGCTCTCCACATCGCAGCGAGCGCCGGGGTAGCGGTTCCAGTACCAGGTGCCGCCCACGTCGTCTCCCGCCTCGAGGCCGAGGACGTCGAGCCCGGCGCGCTCGGCGTGGATCGTGGAATACATGCCGGCAAGGCCGGCGCCGACGATGATGACATCATGTTCGGGGGTCATCGGTGGTCCTTCGGGTCAGAGGTGATCAGGGAGCGGAGGTCGCTCCAGAGGATCTCGGCGGCGCCGAGAGCGGGTCCGTATCCGGGGATGGTCAGGAAGCCGTGGAACTGGTCGGGGTGGTGGCGGAGGATGACCGGTACCCCGGCCTCACGCATCCGAAGCGCGTAGGCGGCTCCCTCGTCGCAGAGCGGATCGAGGCCGGCGGTGACGACGACGGCGGGCGGGAGGCCGGAGAGGTCGTCGACCGCGAGCGGGGAGACATCGGCATCGAAGCGGTCGGGATGATCGCTCAGGAAGGTGCGCCAGTAGTGCGCGAGCAGTTCCGAGGTGATGAAGTATCCGCTCGCCCTGGTGCGGTGACTGTCGGACGACATCTCCGGATCGAGGAACGGGTACAGCAGCGCCTGAGCCACGACCGGGCTCGCTCCGCGGTCGCGCAGAACGACGGCGGCGCCGGCCGCGATGTTGCCACCCGAGCTGTCGCCCGCCAGGAGGATGCCGCGGTCGGCGAGGCCTGCCGACATGACCTCGTCGACCACGGCGACGACGTCATCGCGTGCGTCCCCCGGCCCGGCTTCGGGCGCGAGACGGTAGCCGACCGACACGACGGTAGCCTCGGTCGCGCGCGCCCACCGTCGACAGAACCCGTCGTGTCCGGCAATCGAGCCGTGCAGGAATCCGCCGCCGTGCGCGTACACGGTCGTCGGGGCGTCGCGATGCACGACGCGAGGGTGGTACACCCGGATCGGGATGTCGTGCGTGCCGGCGTCCACGGTTCGGTCATCCGTGGAGACGGCGTCGTCGAGATTCGCCGCCGGACGGATCCGGCTGTCGGCGGCGGCGCGGCCCTCCAGGGGCGTCATGGTCGCCAGCGCGGGGAAACTGGAGTTGAGGAGTTCCAGCATGCGCGTCGTCTCGTCCACATGATCTCCTTCGATCAGCAGCGGTATGACTGTTAGTCATAGTACGATCAGGAATATCTCACTCATCGACGAGGAGGTCAAGTGAGCGAACACGAACACCCCGACGAGCAGGTCGATCTCCCGGCGACGAGCTGGGCGGTTCTCGGCATCCTCTCGTTCGGCACCGAGCTTTCGGGCTACGACGTCAAGCAGTGGGCGGATCAGAGCCTCGCGTACTTCTATTGGGCGCCCTCGCAGAGCCAGATCTACACCGAGCTGCGGCGGCTGGAGGAGCTCGGACTCGCGGTCTCGCGCGTCGAGCAGACGCACGCGGCGAAGAGCAGGCGCCTGTACGGCATCACCGACCTGGGGCGCCGGAGCATGCGCCGGTGGTCGGACGAGATCCCGGCGGAGCCGGTGGTGCTCAAGCACTCCCAGATCCTGCGGCTGTGGGCAGCGCACAACGGTGACCTCGATCGTCTCCGCGCGGCCCTGGCCGAGTATCGCGACGAGTCCGTCCGGAGCGCC
Organism: Microbacterium sp. KKR3/1; assembly: GCF_021272365.1. Taxonomy (NCBI): domain Bacteria; kingdom Bacillati; phylum Actinomycetota; class Actinomycetes; order Micrococcales; family Microbacteriaceae; genus Microbacterium; species Microbacterium sp. KKR3/1. Next base: position 211,229 of record NZ_JAJSDW010000002.1, read on the forward strand.
GCAGAGGCGGGCGCTCACGCTCTGGGCGCGCGGCGCGAGGACGACTGGAGATTCTCGGGTGTCGCGCTGGAGTGGTCGGAGCGTTACTACCGCGACGAGGCGGCTCGCATCGACTGGCTCATCGAGCGCCTCCGCGGTATGCGATGAGCACCGCGGTGGCGGCGTGAGCCTCTCGTGCTCGCCGCTGTCAGATTCCGAAACCGCCGTCCACGTCGAGTTTCTGCCCCGTGATGAATCCTGCGGCGGGGGAGGCGAGGAACGAGACGGCGGCCGCGATGTCGGCGGCGGTTCCGAAGCGACGCAGCGGGATGTTGGCGGTGGCGACTTCCAAGGCGCGCTCGTCCAGGTCGCCGGATGCCATGAGTCGAGCGGACATGCCATCCCACAGCATGCCGGGGCCGACGGCGTTCACGCGCACACCGAAGCGGCCCTCTTCGGCGGCGAGCCCGCGAGCCAGTGCCTCGACGCCGCCTTTCGGTGCGACCGAGAGTCCGTCCCGCACGGGATAGCGACGGGTTCCGGCGCTGGTGACGACGGTGAGGGAGCCCGAGGCCGCCCTGAGGGCCGGCAGGAACGCCGTCGCGATGACGAAGAAGCCGATCAGGTCGTCATCGACCTGGCGGGCGAACTGCTCGACGGAGACCTTCGACAGATGCACCATCGGCACGTGCGGGCCGGCGGCGTGGATGACCGTGTGCACGGCACCGTGCCGGGCCACGAGGTCGTGCGCGAGGGCCGTCGCCGCGGCCTCATCCCGCACGTCCAATCGATGAGCTTCACCCGCGTCGCCGAGAGAGGCGAGCAGAGCGGGAGTCGGTTCCGAGCGGTGCGTGATCGCCACGCGCACTCCGTCGGCGGCGAGGGCTTCAGCGATGGCGGAGCCGATTCCGCCGGTACCACCGGTCACGACGGCGATGCCGGGGAGGTCACGGAGGCGGCGGTTCTCAGAGGTCGGTGCAGTGTCCATGAGCCGGAATCTAACAGGTGTCCGAATCGTAACCAAGCAATTGACCGGTTGGGCGTTGCCCGGGCTGTCCGAGTGTGATTTACTAAGCAAGCGTTTGGTCGCCCTTGCGCTCTAGCTCAACGATGAGAGAGGTTCGGATATGCGGTTCAACAGATTCGCGGCGGTTGCCGCAGGGATCGTGGTGTCGACGGTGGTGCTCGCCGGCTGCTCGGGCGGTGACGCGGACGCAGGCAATGGAGGCGATGGCGGGGACGACCCGATCAAGGTGGTCGTGCTCGGCGGGATGGGGGCCGAGGGCATCCTGGCAGACAACGCCACGACATCCGTCACCGCGGCGCTCGCCTCGGTCGATGCCATCAACGACGACGGCGGCGTGCTCGGCCGTGAGGTCGAGATCACCCATCTCGAGGACAACGCGGACCCGACGGTGGCTGTGACGAAGCTGCGTGAGTACATCGCGACCGAGGGTGCTCCTGCCCTCGTCATGAACTCCGGACCTTCGACCATCACCGAGGCGATGCTGCCGATCCTGACGCAGAACAAGATCGTCTCCTTCAACATCGGCCCGACCACCACATCCGGTGACCCGAGCGCCAACCCCTACAGCTTCAACCTCAGCGCATCCGTTCCCGACTACCTCGGTTCGTTCGTCGCCGAGATGGAGGACCGCGGATACGAGGACGTCGCGATCCTGCACGGATCGAGTGCCTATGGAGAGCTCTTCGGCTCGCTGGGCGAGACGACCTTCACCGACGCCGGCTTCACCGTGACAGGCAACGAGGGCTTCGACAACGCCGCACTCGACATGACGGCGCAGCTGTCGGCTCTGCAGCAGGGTGACCCCGATGTGCTCGTCCTCGACGCCTACGGTGCTCCGCTCGGCTACGTGCTGCAGAGCCTGGAGAAGCTCGGCTGGGATGTGCCCGTCATGGGCAACTCCTCCGTCGCCGCCACGGGACTGATCGCCACGCCGGCACCCGACGGCGTGCTCGGCACCGATCAGGTCAAGAACCTCACGATGCAGGTGTACTCCAGCACCCAGTACAACCCGGACGACACCAAGGTCAACGACGCCGTCGAGCGCATGCTCGCCGCGGGGGACATCAAGTCCTCACTGATCCTGGCGTACAACTACGACTCGATGTTCCTGTTCAAGGCCGCAGCGGAGAAGGCCGGCGGACTCGACGACCCCGACGCGATCGTCAAGGCCCTGGTCGACCCGGACGTGCAGAAATCGGCAGGAACCGCGATCCTGAGCCTGTACGCGTTCACGGACGACTCGTACAGCCCTCACGTCAGCCCCGACCAGTTCTCGTTCATCCCTCCGGGCGAACTCGTCAACGGTCAGTTCCAGCCGTGACCGCGGTCGGCGCGTGACCATCGCCGACGGCTCGGATCTCGAATCGGATCCGGGCCGTCGGCACACCAAGCCACAATGATGGAAGGAACCCGACCGCAATGACCATCATCTGGTCCGGCCTGGCGCTCGGTGCGATCTACGCACTGGTGGCGATCGGCTACAACATCGTCTTCCTCTCGCAGAAGACCTTCAACTTCGCGCAGGCGGCGTTGATGATGCTCGGCGCGTTCATCGCGTACGTCGGCATCGTCGTCTGGGGTCTGCCCTGGTGGCTCGTCGCGATCGCCGCTGCCGTCATCGTCGGCGCGATCGCCGCGCTCGAGGAGCGCGTCGCGATCCGTCCGGTCAAGGACCCGCACAACCTGCTGGTCACGACGCTCGGCGCCTCCATCATCATGGAGGGCGTCGCCCAGGTGATCTGGGGCGGCGAACCGAAGCGGGTGCCGTTCTTCATGGGAGATCAGGTGCTGGAGTTCCTCGGGGGTCGTGTGTACCCGGTCGAGCTCGCGTTGATCGTCCTCGTCATCCTGCTGGTGATCGTGCTCACCCAATACGCCAAGCGGAGCATGACCGGCATCGCTCTGCTCGGCATGAGTGAGAACAGAGAGGCCGCGCAGCTGCGGGGTGTCAACGTGCGGCGCTTCGCTCTCATGGCCTTCATCTTCACCGGCGTCCTGGCCGGATTCCTCGGTGTCTTCGTCGGTCCCAAGACCTACGCCGTCGCGACGCTGGGTGCCTCGCTGGCGCTCAAGGGCTTCGTCGTGCTCGCGATCGGCGGGTTCGGTTCCCTCGGCGGCGTGCTCGTCGGCGGACTGATCGTGGGGCTCGCAGAGGCACTCGCCACCCGGTACATCGGTGCGGACTACGCGGGTCTGACCGTGTTCTTCATCCTCATCGTGATTCTGATGGTCAAGCCGACGGGGCTCTTCACCCGTCGCGTGGAACGGACGGTGTGACCATGGCTGCCCTCTGGTTGAAATTGCGAGCGATCCCGGGGTGGATCTGGCCCCTCGCGGTCGGGATCCTGTTGATCGTCCTCCCTTTCCTCGGTCTCAGCTACGCCGCGACGCGGCAGATCGAACTCACCCTCATCCTGGCGCTGATCGTGCTGGGGTTGAACCTGTCCCTCGGGTACGCCGGAGAGCTCGCGATGGGTCAGGTGGCGATGTACGCGGCCGGCGCCTATGCCGCCGGGCTCGCGAACAAGGCCGGCGTCACCGACATCTGGCTGCAGTTGCTGATAGGTGCGGCTGCCGCGCTCGTGATCGGGCTCATCTCAGGCATCCCCGGCCTGCGCCTCGGCAGTTGGTCGCTCGCGATGACGTCGTTCTTCCTGATCCTGATCGTCCCGGACGTGCTGTCGATCTTCAAGGAGGAGACGGGCGGTCGTAACGGACTGGCAGGCATCATGCCCGCCACATCGTTCGGCCAGATGATCGACGGGCGGACCTATTACATCATCATCGTCGGTGTCGCCATCGTGGCATTCGCGCTGATCCGCAACCTGGTCCTGTCCGGCCACGGCACCGCCCTCCGGGTCCTCAAGCAGAGCCCTGTGCTGGCGTCATCGATGGGCATCTCGGTGTTCCGGGCCAAGCTCACCGCCTACGCGATCGGGGCCGTGCCCGCAGGGATCGCCGGCGTGCTGTTCGCCAACCTCGACCTGTTCATCTCGCCGGAAGCCTTCGCATTCTCGTTCGCCATGACGGTGCTCGCCGCCTCGATCTTCGGCGGCTCGGCGAGTATCTACGGCGCCCTCATCGGCGCGACCGTGCTGCAGTTCGGCATGAACCAGTCGACCAACTTCAGCAAGTTCGGACTCATCATCTCGGGCGCGTTCCTGTTGATCGGCGGGGTCGCCTTCACAGGCGGACTCGCCGGACTGCTGCGCACGCTGCTGCGCAAGGCGGACATCGCGGCGAAGGTCAAGATCGGCGTGCGGCCGGCGGAGGCCGTGTCGGCGGAGGTCGAGAAGCTCGACGGAGCGCTGCTGCGCACCGAAGGGGTATCGAAGGCGTTCGGCGGCAACCAGGCCCTGTCGAAGGTCTCGATCGAGGCACCGCCGGGAGCCGTCACCGCCATCATCGGACCGAACGGCTCCGGCAAGACGACTCTGCTGAACATGATCTCCGGTTTCTACAAGACGGATGCAGGACGGATCGAACTCGACGGCGCACCGATCCAAGGGCTGTCGTCCTATCGGGTCGCGCGTGCGGGTGTGTCGCGCACCTTCCAGACACCGAACATCCCCGAGAAGCTGACGGTCTTCGAAGCCGTGGAGGCGGGGCGGTATGCCACCGAGCGACCGTCTGTCCTGGCCTCGGTGCTGCGGCTTCCGACGTTCTGGCGGACCCGCAGGGAGAACCGCGTCGCGACGGAGCGCGCGCTCGCCCTCGTCGGCCTCAGTGAGCAGCGCGACGAACCCGCCGACTCCCTCCCCCTCGGCAACCGGCGCCTCCTCGAAGTCGCCAGGAGTCTGGCGGCTTCCCCCAAGGTCGTGCTGCTCGACGAGGTCGCCTCCGGTCTGGACGAGGACGAGCTCGAGGTTCTGGAAGGCCTCGTGACCCGGCTTCGCGACGCGGGCATGACCGTCATCCTGGTCGAGCACAACTTCCAGCTCGTGCTGCGGGTCGCCGATGACATCTACGTACTCGCACAGGGCGCGGTCATGGCACACGGCAGCCCTGCGCAGATCGAGAGCAACCCGCGTGTGATGGAGGAGTACCTCGGCGTCACAGCGGAGACGAACGCGGCGGGAGGCGGCGACCATGAGTGATGTGCTGCTGGAGGTAGCGGGGTTGCAGACCGGCTACGGTGATCTGACGGTGGTGCGCGACGTCTCGTTGACCGTGCGGGCCGGAGAGATCACCGTGTTGCTCGGCCGCAACGGTGCCGGCAAGACGACGACACTGCGTGCGATCACCGGGCTCAACAAGATGTCGGGCGGCACGGTTGCATACCTCGGTGAGACGTTGACGGATGCCCCGCACAAGCGGGTCGTCCGAGGGATCTCGTACGTCCAGGAGGGCAAGAAGGTCTTCCGGGAACTGACGATCGAGCAGAACCTCATCCTCGGCGGCTTCTCGCGACGGATGAGCAAGCGAGCGCTGGTCGCTGCGGCCGACGAGATCTATCAGTTGTTCCCGATCCTGGGCAGCAAGCGCTCCCTGCCGGCGGCGAGCATGTCCGGTGGCCAGCAGCAGATGCTCGCCATCGGCCAGGCGTTGATGGCAAAGCCCCGCTTGCTCATCCTCGACGAGCCGAGTCAGGGGCTCGCGCCTGTGATCGTGAAGGAGGTGATGGAGCGCGTGCACGAACTCAAGGACACCGGGATCGGCATCCTCCTCGTCGAACAGGCCGTGCAGGAGTCGGTGGCGATCGCCGACGAAGTGGCCGTCATCGAGATGGGCCGTACAACCCTTTCGGGTGCGGCATCCGAGGTCACGATAGAGGATCTGCAGAAGGCGTACTTCGGGGCGATCGCCTAGGCCCGAGACCTCGCCGCCTCTTCGCTCCGGTCCTGCGTCCCGTCCCGGTGGGCCCCCGAGAGCGAGGAGGTGGTGGGGTAGCCGAGCACCGTGTTCTGCTCGCGCGCGAAGGCGGTCGTGACCCGGTGGGCGATCAGCCAGCGGCCGTCGACCCGGTGATAGATCACGTCGTAGAACCCCCGCATGGCGAGGCGAGGCGCTCCCGCGTCTTCGGCGTAGTCGCCGTGGAACTCCAGGTGGATGCGGGCCGTCGCGCGATCGCCGGCGACCGCCAGCTGCGGGAGGTGCAGAAAGTGGATGCCGGCGAACGAGGCGTCCGTGCAGAACGCCTGGAGCGCTGCTCGACCCTGCACGAAAGTCTGAGGTGGGGCATCGCCCACCGGACGCGACTGGTAGATCCCGTCCGCGGTGAACAGGCTGCTCCAGGCGTCGCCGTCGCGTTCATCGAAAGTGCGGGCGTAGGTGGCCTCGAGGTCGATGATCTCCAACCGGTCTTCGAGGGCCTGCAGCCGTTGCTCGATGCTCGTTGTCATCGGGTTCCCTTCTGTGATGGGTGGATCACCGCCGCCTGGCGCACGCGTTCACGCAAAGCCGTCGAAGGATCGTGGACATCCCGTCGGCCGCGTGGTCCGTGGCCCTCCGGCTCGCGCAGCCGGCCGGCATCCGAGCGGGTCCATTCGCGCACTGCGGTGCGCTCGACGATGCGCCATCCATCGGAGTCGCGGCGCACGTGGTCGAGGTAGCGGAAGCCGCTCGTGAAGTTGCGGGCCTCGTCGTCGGACGGTGTGCCCCAGTGCACGGCCGTGCCGTACGTCTCGGCATAGGCGTGATCGCCGAACAGTTCGACCCGATGGTTCCCGATGAGGTGCATGGTGCCGTCGAAAACGGACGTGCGCTCCCGCAGCCAGTGCACGTAGTCGTCGGCCGTGCCGGAGAAGCCGGTGTGATGATCGACCCCGTCGCGTGCATAGACGTCGCGGACCGCGGGATAGTCGGCGCGGTCGACCGCCGAGCAGTAGCGGAGGACCAGGTCGTGGATCTCCTGCCTGTCCGACAGCTCGGCGAGCGTCTTCATGCCTGATCCGGCATATTCGTCCATCCTCGCCCTGATGCCTTGCCGTACCAGCCGGAGGCGGCGAGAGTTCCGCCGTCCACCGGGATGGTGTGACCCGTGATGAACGCGGCGTCGGGCGAGGCGAGGAAGGCCACGACCCCTGCGAAGTCCTCGGGTCGGCCGAAGCGGCCAGCGGGCAGCCAGGACCGCAGGAGGGCGGGGTCACGCCCGGCCAGCATGAGTTCGGCCGGCGTCTGCGATGTGTCGGCGAGGTCGGGGGCGATCGCATTCACCCGGATGCCGGAGGGCCCCAGCTCCACGGCGAGGCTTTTCGTGAAGGCCGACACGCCTGCGTTGTACGCGGAATACACCGCGTTGCCGGGGATCCCGCGGAACGCCTCGACCGTGGAGACGTTGACGATGCTGCCGGATCCCACCGAGATCATCCCCGGCAGGAGTGCGTGCGTCACCGCGAAGACGTGCCACAGATTGAGCTCGTGAAGACGCTGCCACTGCCCGGGAGGGCTCTTGGCGAAGAAGGACTTCGCAGGCCGGAAGTCGCCGACGTTGTTGATGAGCACATCGGCGTGGCCGTGCGCGTCGTCGACGAGTGCCGCGAGGCGGGCGACCGTGTCGTTCCGGGTGACGTCCCCGAGCAGGACGGTGCAGCGTCCTCCGCCCGCGGTGATGTCCGCGGCGGTTGCGGCAGCGGCACCTTCATCGATGTCGACGAGCACGACGTGATCGCCGTCGGCTGCGAAACGGCGACTGATACCGCCACCGATGCCGAGGGCGCCGCCGGTCACCACAACCGTGCGCGGATGCCGTCGAGCGGCGTCATCGAGACTCATGCGACAAACCTAGCATTTGGTTGGTAGCATGGACAGGCCGGCGCATCGGAGCGCTGCGCACGGAGGAGGCGGAGTGAGCCTGGTCATGGATTTCGCGGGCAAGGTGGTCGCGGTCACCGGCGGCGCACGCGGCGTCGGACGCGGAGTGGTCGAGGCTTTCCTCGACGCCGGCGCCGAGGTCGAGTTCTGCGGTCGTTCCGAGCCGGAGAACCTGCCGGAGCGCGACGGTCGTGCTGCGTCCTTCCGTCGTGTCGACGTGCGCGACGCCGCGCAGAACGAGGCCTGGATCCGGGGTATCGCCGAGCGGCATGGACGCCTCGACGTGCTCGTCAACAACGTCGGAGGATCTCCGTTCGGTCGCTTCGAAGCCGGATCCTCCCGATACTTCCAAGCGATCACCGAGATCAACTTCCTCTCCGCCGCGGTCGCCACCCGAGCGGCGTTCGCGCCCCTGCGGCAGAGCGCCGGAAGTGTGATCAACATCACCTCCATCAGCGCGCGTCGCGCCAGCCCCGGTACGGCCGTCTACGGTGCGGCGAAGGCGGCGCTCGAGAGCCTGACCCGCAGCCTCGCGGTCGAGTGGGCCCCGGAGATCCGGGTCAATGCGGTCAGCAGCGGGCTGGTTCACACCGAGAGCGCGGTCGACCACTACGGCACCCCGGAGCAGTACGCCGAGATCGCGCGCACGATCCCGCGTGGACGTCTCGCCTCACCGGAGGAACTCGGCAACGTGTGCGTCATGCTCGCGTCGCCGCTCTCGGCGCATGTCACGGGTGCGGTCATCCCCGTCGACGGCGGTGGCGAGTGGCCGGCATTCCTGACCCACACCCCGAACGCGGACATCGTGCAGCAGGCCGACCGTCTCGACATCACTGGAGGATCCCCATCATGACCGAAGCTGTGATCGTCTCTGCGGTCCGCTCTCCGATCGGGCGCGCGTTCAAAGGCAGCCTGAAGGACATGCGCGGCGACGACCTCGCCGTGCAGATGGTGCGAGCGGCCGTCGATGCGGTGCCCGATCTCGATCCGCGCGAGATCGTCGACCTGATGGTCGGCTGTGCGCAGCCGGCAGGACAGCAGGGGTACAACATCGGTCGGATGCTGGCGCTGCAGCTCGGGTGGGATTCAGTGCCGGGCACGACGGTCAACCGTTACTGCGCGTCGTCGCTGCAGACCACCAGAATGGCCTTCCACGCGATCAAGGCCGGTGAGGGAGATGTGTTCGTCTCGGCCGGCGTGGAGGCCGTGTCGCAGTTCGGATCCGGAAAGTCCGACGGCATGCCCGACACCAAGAATCCGCGGTGGGCACCGGCCGCTGCCCGCACAGCGCGTGACGTGCAGGACCCGGCCTTCGTGTGGTCCGACCCGCTCGAACGCGGCGAGCTCGAGGACATCTACATCGCGATGGGGGAGACCGCTGAGAACGTCGCATCCTTCCGCGGTGTGTCCCGCCGCGAGCAGGACGAGTGGGCGGTACTCAGCCAGAACCGGGCAGAGGCGGCGGCTGCCAGAGGGTTCTGGGACGCCGATATCACTCCGGTGAGACTGGACGACGGCACGCTCGTGACGAAGGACGACGGTCCCCGTGCGGGTGTCACTCTGGAAGGCATCAGCGGCATGCAGCCCGTCTTCCGCCCGCACGGCACCGTGACCGCAGCGAACTGCTGTCCTCTCAACGACGGCGCCGCTGCACTCGTGATCATGAGCGACACCCGTGCCGCCGAGCTCGGTCTCACCCCGCTCGCTCGAATCGTGTCGACAGGTGTCTCCGCGCTGTCGGCGGAGATCATGGGGCTCGGGCCGGTGCAGGCCGTCGAGCGGGCACTCGTGCACGCTCGTATGTCGATCGGCGATATCGACATCCTCGAGATCAACGAGGCCTTCGCTGCGCAGGTCATCCCCTCGATCGCCGACATCGGGATCGATCCCGCGCGGGTGAACGTCAACGGCGGTGCGATCGCCCTCGGCCACCCCTACGGCATGACCGGCGCGCGCATCACGACCACGGCGATCAACGCGCTGCGCGAGCGCGACGAGCAGTTCGCCGTCGAGACCATGTGCACCGCCGGAGGCCAGGGCATGGCCCTGGTGCTCGAGCGTCTGAGCTGACCCCGCCCCATCCCGCCCCCCGCCCCCCGCCCCGTGCGAGTGCAAATACGCGCCTCCTTGCGCCTGCGGAGGTGCGTTTCTGCACTCGCACGGCCGCCGGGAGGGGGACGGAGGTCAGGCGTGGGCGCGGAGCTCCGACTTCAGGATCTTCCCGGTGGCGTTGCGGGGGAAGTCCTCGACGAAGACGAACTCGCGCGGCACCTTGAAGTTCGCCAGGTGCGTGCGGCAGAAGGCCTCGAGCTCCGCGGCGTCCGGTCGTGGAGTCGCACTGTGCAGCAGGAGCACGTAGGCGCGGCCGACCGTGCCGAGGCGGTGGTCGTCGACTCCGATCACGGCGGACTCGTTCACGGCCGGATGCCTGCGCAGGGCGTTCTCGACCTCGGCAGGATAGACGTTGAAGCCGCCGACGATGAACATGTCCTTCAGTCGATCGGTGATCTTCAGGCATCCGTGCTCATCGAGGCGGCCGACGTCGCCGGTGTGGAACCAGCCGTCCGGGTCGAGCACGGCATCCGTGGCTGCCTGATCCTCGAAGTACCCCAGCATGACATTGGGACCGCGCAGCAGGATCTCCCCGTCGGTATCGAGCCCGGCATCCGCGCCGTCTTCGTTCACGACGCGGATCTCGACGCCTTCGACCGCCGGGCCGGTCGTGTGTGCAGTGTGTTCGAGGGATTCGCCGGGGCGCGAGAGGGTGGCGACCACGCACTCGGTGAGGCCGTACGCCTGGGCGACCGTCTCGAATCCGAGGATGTCGACCATGTCGTGGAAGAGCGTCGCGGGAGCCGCCGTGGCACCGGCGATCGCGAACCGCAACGACGACAGGTCGTATTCGCCGAGCCGCGGGTGGTCGAGGAGGGAGGTGAAGATCGTCGGCACGCCGGGAAGCACGCTGATGCGCGCAGACTGCACGAGCTCGAGCAGTCGGTCGGCGTCGAACATGGCGACGGGGTAGATCGTCGCGCCTGCCATCAGCGAGGTGATCATCCCGGCCTTGTAGCCGAACCCGTGGAAGAAGGGGTTCACGACGGCGTAGCGGTCCGCCGGGCTCAACTGCGCGCCCCGCCCCCAGGCGCGAGCGACGGAGAGCGTCTGCCGGTGCGCGCTCAGCACGCCCTTCGGCACCCCGGTCGTCCCCGAGGTGAAGAGCACGTCCATGATGTCGTCGGGGGTCACGGCATCCGCGGCGGCGGTCACGCGGTCTTCCGTGACCGCGACGCCCGCGGTCAGGAAGTCCGTCCAGGAGACGACGCCGTCACCGCCCGCACCATCGATCGTGACGGCGGTGCGCAAGTGGGGAAGTCCCGGGAAGATCGGGCCGTCGGTGCCGCGCTCGGCTGCGGCGCCGCGCAGGGCGGAGCTGTAGGACTTGCCGAGGAACCCGTCTGCCAGCACCAGCCCGGTGGCACGGGATCGCGCCAGGATCTCGGCGGCCTCGTGCCCGGTGAAGCGGGTGTTGAGAGGCACGACGGCGATGCCGACCAGTTGCGCACCGAGCATCGCCAGGATGAACTCGTGCCGGTTCGGAGCCCAGAGCCCGATCCGGTCGCCCGGTTCGATGCCGTGCGCGAGGTAGGCGCGGGCGACTCTGCGGACGTGATCCTGCAACTCCGCGTAACTGATGACGACGTCTCCGTCGACGATGGCCGGATGCACCCTGAGCGTCGCCATCTCGGCGAGGAGGGCGGGCACGGTCGTGGCTTCCGAGACTGTCATGGACGTCCTTTCCAATATCATGCGTACACTCCGAGTGGACGTTTCGGGAAAACGCTCGCATGCGGCACACTTGAACAAGCGCTTGTGAGATTCTCTGTGAAGGAGCAGTAATGGCAACGACCAAAAGCGGGGGCCGGCAGGAGCAGAGTTCCGAACGCCGCGACCAGATCATCTCGATCGCCGCGCGCCTGATCGCCAAGCGCGGATACTCCGCCACGACGGTCCGCGACATCGCCGATGAAGCAGGCATCCTGTCGGGCAGCCTGTATCACCACTTCTCCTCCAAAGAAGCGATCTTGCAGGAGATCCTCCACAGCTTCATGAGCGGGCTGCTCGGTCGCTTCGAGGAGATCGTCGCGGAAGGGGGGAGTCCGCGCGACATCCTCGACAAGCTGATCGCGCACGCCTTCGCGACGATCGAGAGTCAGCCCGACGCGGTCGGGCTCTACCAGAACGAGCTGTCCTTCCTTGCGCGCCAACCGGGCTTCGAGTTCCTCGGAGAGAACAGTGAGCGCATCGAGGCGCTTTGGCTGGCGCAGATCACCGAGGGGCAGAAGGTCGGCGTCTTCCGCGACTCGATCGACGCCCCGATCGCGTACCGCTTCATCCGCGACGCCGTCTGGTCGACCGTCGCCTGGTATCGGCCGGGCCGCGGACACACCGCCTCGACCCTGACCGACAACTTCCTGGATCTGCTCCACAAGGGTCTCCTCGCCGACTGAGTTGGCCGCCGCGTCAGTCGGCGACTTCGCGCGTCCGGGTGCCGCGCGGGTCGAGCACCTCGCGGATCAGACGCAGCTCCTCCGCGTCGGGCGTGCGGGTGAGCGGTGCATCCGAGGCATCGAGCGCGAACCCCGTGCCGTCCGCCACCTTCTGCGGGTCGACTCCGGGGTGGATCGAGAGCACGGTGACGGCGCCCTCTTCGTCGTAGCCGAGTACTGCGAGGTTCGTGACGATCACGCCGAGGTGGTGGTGGTCGAGTCCCGCTTCGCGGGCGCGGTCGTTGCCCACGCCGGAGACCATGTCGACCGAGGGCACGAACACACGCGGGCTATGGCGTGAGATCCAGTAGTCCACCCGGTGGTTCGCGGTGTTTCCCGGCGCCCCGCGCACGCCGATGAGCTGTCGGGTCGGCCGCGCCCAGTCTCCGATGAGGGATATGTTCTGATTGCCGAAGCGGTCGATCTGGCTGGCACCCATCATGCTCTGACGGCGTCCGGTCGCGAGGATGTCGAAGATCCGGCGGAAGGGCGCCCATCCTTCGATCGTCGGCTGCGGGGCGCCCGGCTCTCCCGGTCGCGGAGGGCCGCTCAGGAAGAAGGCTTCGCCGTCGCTGAGAACGAGGTCGGGAGCGGTCGTGAGCTTCGCGAGGCGTGCTCCGAGTGCCGGGACGATGCCGACCGCGTGCGCGAGGATCTCTCCGGAGTCCCGGTAGGTGTCGGCGCACGCGGCGATGCAGATCTCGGCGATCGTGGCGGTGGTCATGACTCTCCTCGGTCGGTGTGGAAGCGTGTGACGGCGGCCTGATAGCCGGCTTCGTCGGTGTGCAGGAAGGTGCGTTCGAACTCGGCCCACGCCTCAGGGTCTTTGGCGGAGACGGCGTAGTGCTTCTGGAAGGTCTCGTCGCGGTCGTAGTCGGGGGCGCAGGTCGTGAAGTGCGCGCCGCGCGGGGCCTCGACGACCGCCGACGCGTAGATCCGGCTGAAGAGGAGTGTGTGGAACGATCCCTCGTCGAGCAGTGCGGACGTCGGGACGACCCGCTCGGCCGAAACGATGGTGCGGTCGGCGGCCATCGCGAAGAGATCGTCGAAGTACGGGTCGGGCCCGAGGTACTGCGCGTTGCCCTGCTCGTCGGCACGGTTCACGTGCACCAGGGCCACGTCGAGCGGCAGGGCCGGCATCGCCACGTACTCGGCATCGGAATACGGCGACTGCACGGTGCGCAGATGCGGGTTGGCGGGCAGGACGTCAGAGCCGAGGCCGGCACGGATCGGCAGGAAGTCGAGCCGGGCACTCGCTGCGCGGAGCCCGGCGACGAACATGCCCTCGTCGTACTCCTCGATGTCCAGTCCGCCGCGCTCCCTCGCCTGGGTGAACAGCGGATCGAGCGGGATGCTGTCCAGCGAGACGAAGCCGTAGACCAGGCGACGGATGCGGCCGGCGGCGGCGAGCAGGCCGACATCCGGCCCGCCGAAGGCGACGACGGTGAGGTCGGTGATGTCGCGACGGAGAATTTCGCGCACCAGGGCCATCGGCTTGCGCCGCGACCCCCAGCCGCCGATGCCGATCGTCATACCGCTCTCGATGGTGGCGACCGCCTCCTCGATGCTCAACCGCTTGTCCGACATCCCCGCTCCTTCGCGCGACCGGCGCTAAACCTAGCGCTTGTTTGGGAATCACAGTAGCATGCCCGGAAGGGTGAACAGCGAGGGGGCTGCATATGGCGCGACAGTCGACAGGTGACCACGTGATCGTGACCGGTGGCACCAGTGGCATCGGTGCCGCGGTCGTCGAGCTGCTCCTCGACCGCGGCTGTCGGGTGACCGTCTTCGATCTCGCGTCGAGTCGGCGCCCCGGGGTCGAGACGGAGGTCGTGGACCTGCACGACGAGGCGGCGGTCGAGGCGGCGATGGGGCGCACATGGGCCCGTGGCTCCGTGACCGGACTGGTCGCCTGCCACGGCATCCGCGGTGCGTTCGTGCCTGCCCTGGAGATCGACCTCGACCGCCTGCGCCTGCTCTACGACGTGCATGTCGTCGGCACGCTCGCGGTCTCTCGTGCTCTGGTGCGGCGCCTCGACGGAGCGCCGGCCTCGATCGTCCTGGTGTCGTCCACGACGGCGTACCGCGGCTGGGCGAACCAGGCCGATTACGGGCCCGCGAAGGCGGCGGAGCGGCAGCTGATGGAGAACCTCGCCGTGGAGTGGGCGCCGCTCGGTGTGCGGGTCAACGCCGTCGCTCCGGGGCACACGCTGACCCCGATGGTGCAGGACATGGTCGACGGGGGCTACGACCTGGCGGCGGTGGAGCGGCGGACGCCTCGCGGACGCCTCGCGGATCCGTCCGAGATCGCCGGTGCGATCGTGTGGATGCTGCGCGACGCCACGCACGTGATCGGGCAGTGCCTCCCCGTCGACGGGGGATGGACGGTCGTGGGGCGATGATGCCGAACCGTGCGATCGGAGACCTCCGGGTCTCGGCCATCGGCATGGGGGCGATGACTCTGACGCAGGTGCCCGACGCCGATGTCGAGCGAGGCGTCCGGGCTGTGCATGCCGCGGTGGATGCCGGCATCACGCTGTTCGACACGGCGGACTCGTACGGACCCACGGGGGAGATGGGGGTGAACGAGTGCGCTTTGATCGAGGCGCTGCGACGTCATCCGGATGCCCTCGAGCGCGTGGTGATCGCGACCAAGGGCGGGCATACGCGCGGACCGGCCGCGACCTGGTGGGTGGACGGTTCGCCGGAGCATCTGGCTGCCGCCGCCCGGGCGTCGGCGCAGCGGCTCGGTCTCGACGCGCTGCCCTTGTACCAGCACCACCGGCCCGATGTGCGCGTGCCTTTCGAGGAATCGATGGGGGCGATGCGGCAGCTCGTGGACGAGGGCGTGGTGATGCGGGTCGGCGTCTCGAATGTGGATGTGGCGCAGCTGGAGATCGCGCGGCGCGTGCTCGGCGATGCCCTGGTCAGTGTTCAGAACGAGTATTCGGTGCAGGAGCGGTCGAGTGAACCTGTGCTGCGCCGTTGCGAGGAACTCGGACTCGCCTTCCTCGCCTGGGGCCCGCTGGGCGGCATGCGCGCGGCCAAGGAGCTCGGCGGCACTGCCGCCTCCGCCGGGATGGTCGCCGAGCGGCACGGAGTGAGTCCGCAGCGGGTGGTGCTGGCATGGCTGCTGTCCCTCTCGCCGATTCTGATCCCGATTCCGGGAGCGAGTCGCGCCCAGAGCGTGCGCGATTCAGCGGCTTCGGTCGACCTCGCGCTGGATGACGACGATCTGCGCCTGCTCGGCACGGGACTCCGGGGAGTGGGTCAGTGAGGTTCCTGCAGCAGCTCGACGCGTACCTCATCCGGGCCGAGGACGTACACGTAGCGGTAGCCCTCGAGGGGGCCCGCTGTCGCCGTCATCGTCGGCGACAGCGGATGGTGTCCGAGTGCTGCCAGGCGGGCGAGACTCGCCTCGATGTCCGTCACGACGATGGCCGGATGCGCGGCGCCGGTGTGCCCGTTGTCGGGATCGATGCGCGGGGTGTCCGCGCCGCGGTACTCGGCGAGCTCGAGGAAGACGCCATCCGCCAGACGGATGAACGTCAGCAGGATCTCGACGCCGGGATAGCCTGTGGCGGCCTCGACGGCGGGACCGCTCTTGACGAGCGGACCGATGACCTCGCCGTCGGTCGCGGTCCGGTAGAAGGCGGTCGCGGTCGCCGTGTCGCTCACCGTGATCCCGATGTGATGCAGTCGCGGCATCCTGTCTCCCTAAATAAACCAAATGCTTGTTTGCTAACTATCGCGGAGGAACAACATGAATGCAAAGCCCGTCATCGATCTCACCGGCCGCGTCGCCGTGATCACCGGGGCTGCGGGTGGACAGGGTCGCGCACACGCCGCGCTCTTCCATGAGCTCGGCGCCGACCTCGTGCTCACCGACCTCGACGGTGCGGCCGTCGCCGACGTCGCTGCAGCTTTCGGGGAGCGAGCCATAGGTCTCGCGCACGATGTCTCCTCGGCCGACGCGTGGGCGCGGGTGGCCGAGGCCGCGAAGGAGCGGTTCGGGCGCGTCGACGTGCTCGTCAACAACGCCGGTTTCTGTCCCGAAGGCCCGCTCGCGCAAACCCCGGAGCGGGTCATCCGCCTCACCCTCGATGTGAACCTCATCGGACCGATGCTCGGCGTCCAGGCTCTGCTCCCGCTCCTCGGCGAGGGGGCGTCCATCGTCAACATCGCGTCCACGGCCGGTGTCGCCGGATACGCAAACCGCGTCCCCTACTCTGCGTCGAAATGGGGTCTGCGCGGCGTCTCGCGCGCGCTCGCCCGCGAGCTCGCCGACAACGGGATCCGCGTGAACACCGTGTGCCCCGGCGCGGTCGACACCCCCATGATCACCGAGGACACGCGTGCAGGAGTGGGTTTCATCTCGCGCATCCCGATCCCTCGGGCCGGTCGCCCGGAGGAGATCTCGAATCTGGTCGCGTATCTCGCCAGCTCCGCCAGCAGCTACTGCACCGGGCAGGACTTCGTGATCGACGGCGGTCAGGTCGCCTGATGCCCGCCTATGCCTTCGACGGGGTCGTGCCTGTCGTGCATCCGACTGCGTTCGTGCATGAGACTGCCAGCCTGATCGGCGACGTCATCATCGGTCCCGGGTGCTACATCGGACCGTTCGCGAGTCTGCGAGGCGACTTCGGGCGGATCCTCGTCGGCGAAGGTTCGAACGTCCAGGATTCCTGTGTCATCCATGCCTTCCCCGGCGCCGATGCGGTGCTCGAGCCGAACAGTCACGTCGGGCATGGGGCCGTGCTGCACGGATGTCGCATCGGATCATTCGCGCTGATCGGCATCGGTGCCACAGTGCTCGACGGCGCGGAGATCGGTGCGGAGGTACTCCTCGGCGCCGGCGCTGTCGTGATGGCGGGAACCGTGATCCCCCCGAGGACGAAAGCGCTCGGCACGCCCGCACGCGTGGTCGGCCCGCTTGACGAACAGGCGCTCGCCTGGAAGCGCAACGGCGTGCGGATCTACCAGGAACTCGCCCGCCGCAGCCGGGAGACCCTTCGGCCCGTCGAGCCGCTCGCCGCTGTCGAGCCGGACCGTCGTCGCACCTCGTGGTCGGCGGAGGCGGCAACCCCGCTGCACCGTCACCGCGACGGGGGTGCCTCGTGAGCGTGGGATTCGCCGACTGGCTCGCCATCACCCGCGTGATCGCCCGCTACGCGCGGTTCGCGGATCAGCGGCGCTTCACGGAGATGGCGGGATTGTTCGTGCCGGACGGGCGGATGCTGATGTTCCGTCCGCGCGCCGAAGAACCCGCCGAATCGCCGCAGGGCCAGGAGGAGTTGATCGCGGCATTCAGCGCGCTCGCCGCGTTCACCGTGACGACTCATGCGCTGTCGCCGAGCGATGTCGAGATCGGCGGAGGCACCGCGCGGGCGCACACCACCTGCATGTCGCACCACATCAGCGAGACGGGCGAGGGGCGGGTGCGCTTCACCCTCGCAGACCGCTACGACGACACGCTCGTCCGTCTCGACGGACGCTGGCTGTTCCAGGAGCGGCGCAAGTACACCGACTGGACGGAGCAGGCGGCGTTGCGACGCAGTCCTCCGGTCGCGGCCATCGTCGACGCTTCCCTCCTCGAGCGTCTTCTCGAAGACGCCGAGGAGCTCGCCGACATCCGTGCCGTCGATGAGGCGTGGGACGAGACGGAGCGTCTCGGTGAGACGCCGATCCCCTGGGACGACGTCAAGCGAGACCTCGGCTTGACTTCGTGACGTATACCGTCCAGGTTCTCCCGGTCGCTGTTCGTGCGATCCGCAAGCTCCCCCCTGAGGCGAAGCGTCGCGTCGAGGCGGTCATCGGTCTGCTGGCGGAGGATCCGCGCCCTCCGGCGGCGAAGAAGCTCACGGCTCGCGCCGAGTGGCGGGTGCGCAGCGGCGACTATCGCGTGGTGTACCGCATAGAGGATCGCGTGCTCACCGTCGTCGTCGTGCACGCCGGCCCACGTCGCGACGTCTACAGTCGCTGACGAGCGACCGACTCGATCTCAGCCGCAGCCGAGTGCCCAGCTCGTGGCGCGCTCGCGCTCTTCCCGCGCGGTGCCGAAGAGCTGACCGAGGGAATGGGCGCGCTTGAAGATCAGGTGGGCGTCGTGCTCCCACGTGATCGCGATGCCGCCGTGCAGCTGAATGGTCTCCGCCGCGACATGGGCCAGTGCTTCGGAGCAGATGGCCTTGGCTATGGCCGCGAGTTGGTACCGGTCGGCCGCGCCGGTCGTGAGGGCATCGGAGGCGGCACGCGACGCGGTGCGCGCGATCTCGACTCGGACGTGCATGTCAGCCAGGCGGTGTTTGATCGCCTGGAACGAGCCGATGGCGCGGCCGAACTGCACCCTTTGCTTGGCGTAGGCCACGGTCTCGTCGAGCGCTCGGGCGGCGGTGCCTGCCTGTACAGCGCTGATCGCCGTCAGAGCCAGCGCGCGCAGGGACTCTCCGATCGCCGGCTCAGAGGCGCCGAGTGGCCGTGCCGCGACAGCGTCGAAACGCAGGCTGGCCAGCCGGAGCGTCGGGTCCATGGCCGGCGTATCCTCGCGCACCACGGCCGCAGGGTCGAGCACCTCGAACAGCCGCGGGCCTTCCCTCGTCTGCGCGATCACGAGCAGCACATCGGCGAGGGCGCCGTCGAGCACGAACCCGCACGTGCCGCTGAGTCTCCAGCCATCGCCGTCCTCGGCGCGGAGGTCGACGCGGTCGGGGGCGAAGCGTCCGTCGGGGGCGGCCCAGGCGAGCGCTGCCGAGGAGGATCCCTCCGCGATGCCGGGCAGGAGTCGTGCAGCAGCATCCACGTCGCCCGTCGCGAGGATCGCCTGCGCGGCGATCGCGACCGAGCCGAGATAGGGAGAGGGGGCGAGGGAGTATCCGATCTCCTCGAGGACGAGCTGCGCTTCCCGCAGAGTGAACCCGGCCCCGCCGAACTCCTCGGGGATCGCCATGCCGGCGATGCCGATCTCTTCGCAGAGCAGACGCCACAGGCCGACGTCGAAGCGCTCCGCGCTCTCCAGTGCGCGCCGGTTCGCCGCGCTGTCTGCACGCTGGTTCAGGAGGCCGCGTACGAGAGCGACGAGCTCCTGTTGGTCTTCGTCGGGTTCGAACGACATCACCGCTCCTTCGGGAGGATATCGCGGGCGATGCGCGCCCGGTGGAACTCGGGAGTACCCCAGGCCGCGCTCAGTGCGGGGGCGAGGCCGAGCCAGATCCGCAGCGAGTGCTCGGCGGTGTAGCCGATCGCACCATGCACCTGCAACGAGGTTCGCGCAGCGAGCACGGCCGCATCGCCGGCGGCGACCTTCGCGGCGGAGATCGCCCGGTCCTCATCGGGCTCATCGGCACGGAGCGCGGCATTCCACACCAGCGGCCGCGCGAAGCTCAGCGCGATGCGCACATCCGCCAGCTGGTGTTTGAGTGCCTGGAACTCGCCGATCGGGCGACCGAACTGCTCGCGCACCTTCGCGTACGACACCGCTTCCGCCAGCATCCGCTCCCCGGCACCGACCAGGGTCGCCGCAGCGGCGAGACTCGCCTCGTTGAGCGCTGCGTCCAGCGCACCGGGACCGAGCGGCACGGCGTCGCCGGTCGGAGTGAGCCGTGCGAGCCGCCGAGTCGGTGCGACCGAAGTCAGCTCGTCTCCGGCCACGCCGTGGTGCAGTGCGCCGTCGCGCACGAGATATCGGTGTGAGGCGAGGGCAGCGTCGAGCGCGGCGGGAGCTGTGCCGTCGACCGCTGCCGTCGCGAGCGCACCGGCGGCGAGTTCGCTCCTGGTGTCGTCGTCCACCAGCCCGGGAAGCAGGGCGACCGTCTCGAGGTACGGGCCGGGAACGCCGTGGTACCCCAGTCGCTCGAACACGACCACGAGATCGCTCAGCGTGCCGCCGAAGCCACCCGTCTCCTCGCTGACGCGCAGGCCGAGCAGGCCCAGTTCGGCGAACTGCTCCCAGAGAGCGAGGCCCGGGGCGGTGTCGCCGTCAGCCCAGCTGCGTGCGACGTCCGCGCCGCCGCTCCCCTCGACGATCTCGTCGATCGCCTCTGCGAATGCGAGCTGTTCTTCCGTGGGCAGGAACCGCATCATGCGCGCCTTCCGTCTCCGCCGCGGGGGAGCCCGAGGATCCGCTCCGCGATGATGTTGCGCTGGACCTCGTTCGTTCCGGCGTAGATGGGGCCGGCGAGGGAGAACTGGTAGTCGTCGACCCAGCGCCCGCCGTCGACCGCGGAGGCACCCCGCAGCTCACCCTCCGGGCCGAGGATGCGCAGCGCCGTCTCGTGGATGTGCACGTCGAGCTCGGACCAGAACACCTTGTTGACGCTGCCCTCCGCGCCCACGGTCCCTCCTTCGAGCAGCGTGCTGACGGTCTGCCACGTGAAGAGCCGGTAGGCCTCGGCGCCGATCCACGAGTCGACGACGGCATCATCTTCCGTCGGTGCTCCACGCTCGGACTGCAGTGCGATCAGGCGGTCGGTCGCCGCAAGGAAGCGTCCGGGGGCGCGCAGTGAGAGCCCGCGCTCGTTCCCGGCCGTGCTCATCGCCACGCGCCAGCCGTCGCCCGGAGCGCCCAGCACGTCGGCATCGGGTACGAACACGTCGTCGAAGAAGATCTCCGCGAATCCGGTCGTGCCGTCGAGCTGTGCGATCGCCCGCACGGTGATGCCCTCGGCGTCCATCGGGAACAGGAAATAGGTGAGCCCGTGATGCCGCTGCGCTTCGGGGTCGGAGCGGAAGAGCCCGAAGCCGCGATCGGCCCACACCGCCCGCGAGCTCCAGATCTTCTGGCCGTTGAGCACCCACCCTCCACGGGCGTCGTCGCGGCGTGCGGTGCTGCGGATCGCGGCGAGGTCGCTGCCGGCGCCCGGCTCCGACCAGGCCTGCGCCCAGATCAGCGATCCGTCGGTCATCGGTCTCAGGAACCGTTCGTGCTGCGCAGGGGTCCCGTGTTCGAACAGGATCGGTGCGAGGAGTGAGATCCCGTTCTGCGCGACGCGGGTCGGCGCACCGGCGCGGTAGTACTCCTCCTCGAACAGCACCCATTCGGTGATTCCCGCATCGCGACCGCCGTACCGCTCCGGCCAGGACACGACCGACCATCGACCGGCAGCGAGCGTGGCCTCCCACTCGCGGTGCGCGGCGAACCCGGCCTCGGTGTCCATCGAGGGCAGAGGGCTCTTCGGCACATGCACGTCGAGCCAGGCGCGCGCCTCCGCGGCGAACGCCTCCTGCTCCGGAGTCAGATCGAGGTTCACTTCTCTCCTCCGCGTGCGGCGTCGGCCTTGATCGATCGGACATCGACCCCGCCGAGGGAGTCTCCGCCGACCTCGGCGTTGTGCGCATGGGCGGCGTGATGCAGCCCGAACACCGAGTCCATTCCGGCGCGCATGCCCTGCAGATCCTCGGCCTGGTTGACGGCCTTCTTGGTCAGTGCGAGTCCGAGCCGTGGCATTCGTCCGATACGTTCCGCGATCTCGAGCGTCCTCTCCTCCAACTCCTCGAGCGGGACGACGTGGTTCACCATTCCGAGCTCGTGCGCACGCGAGGCCGGCATCCGGTCGCCGGTGTAGAGCATCTCCTTGGCTGCGCGGGGGTTGGTCACCCAGGGGTGCGCGAAGAACTCGACTCCCGGTATGCCCATCGCCACGACAGGGTCCTGGAAGAACGCGTCGTCTGCGGCGACGATGAAGTCGCACGACCACGCGAGCATGAGGCCGCCGGCGATGCAGGCGCCCTGCACCATCGCGATCACGGGTTTCGGGATCTCGCGCCAGCGCCGACACATGCCGAGGTACACCTCCGACTCGCGCGCGAAGCGGGAATCGACGCCCTGAGCGCCCACGTGGTCCCACCAGATGACGGCCTTGCGCTCGAAGCTCTGGTCGATGTCGCGCTCGGGTGTGCCGATGTCGTGGCCCGCGCAGAAGTGTCTGCCGTTGCCGCCGAGCACGATGACCTTGACGGAGTCGTCGTCGACGGCGCGGGTGAAGGCGGCGTCGAGCGCGTAGGTGACCCGGGAGTTCTGTGCGTTGCGATACTGAGGGCGGTTCAAGCGGATGATCGCGGTCGCCCCGCGCACCTCGTAGGTGACCACGGCGTCGGCGGATTCGACGGTCATGACGGGTTCCTCTCTGAACTCCAGCGATCAACCAAACAATCGCTTGGTTTATTGATACTATACGTGAACGGCATGCCGAAGACCATGACTCGATGAGGAGCACCGATGGACGCGACGCAGCACGACGCGGATGAGCGGTTCCGCGCCGAGATCCGCGGTTGGCTGGACGAGAACCTCACCGGCCGCTTCGCCGACCTGCGCGGCCGCGGGGGATCCGGACGGGAGCACGAGGACTTCGAGGCGCGGCTGGAATGGAACCGCCACATGGCGTCCGCAGGCTGGACGTGCGTCGCCTGGCCCGTCGAGCACGGCGGGCGCGGACTCAGCATCGCGCAGCAGGTCATCTTCCACGAGGAGTACGCCAGGGCGGATGCGCCGGCGCGGGTGAACCACCTCGGCGAAGAACTGCTCGGACCGACCCTCATCGCTCACGGGACCGCCGAGCAGCAGGCCCGGTTCCTGCCCGGCATCGTCGCCGTCGAAGAGCTGTGGTGCCAGGGATACTCCGAGCCGGGTGCCGGTTCCGACCTCGCCGCGGTGTCCACCAAGGCGCAACGCGTGGGCGACGAATGGTCGATCACCGGGCAGAAGGTGTGGACCTCGCTCGCCCAGCACGCCGACTGGTGCTTCGTGATCGCACGCACCGAACCCGGCTCCACCCGCCATCAGGGGCTGTCGTACCTGCTGGTGCCGATGGATCAGCCCGGCGTCGAGGTGCGCCCGATCCTGCAGCTGACCGCCACCAGCGAGTTCAACGAGGTGTTCTTCGACGATGCCCGCACCGCCGCCGACCTCGTCGTGGGTGGTGAGGGCAACGGTTTCAAAGTCGCGATGGCGACGCTCGGCTTCGAGCGGGGCGTGTCGACCCTGGCCCAGCAGATCGCGTTCCGCCGCGAGCTGGATGCGGTGATCGACCTGGCCACGCGCACCGGTGCGATCGACGACGCCGTGCTCCGCGACCGGCTGGTCCGGGCGAGGATGGACCTCGAAGTGATCCGACAGCACGCCCTGCGCGCGCTCGGCGGCGAGCAGGGCGACGGTGCTTCGGTCACGAAGCTGCTGTGGTCCAACTGGCACCGCTCGCTCGGCGAGCTCGCGATGGAGATCGCCGGTCCCGCTTCCCTCCTCGTCGGTGCGGACTATGCGCTCGACGACCTCCAGACGCTTTTCCTGTTCAGCCGTTCCGACACGATCTACGGCGGCTCGGACGAGATCCAGCGCAACGTCATCGCTGAGCGTATGCTCGGCCTGCCCCGAGAGGCCCGCCCATGATCCCCACCGCACCCGAGTACGTTCCTGGCCACGGACTGCTGACCGGGAAGCGTGTCGTCATCACGGCCGCCGCCGGCGCCGGCATCGGCCAGGCCGCGGCAATCCGCTGCCTGGAGGAAGGGGCGGCGCTCGTCGTCCTCGGCGACACGCATGCCGGTCGCCTCGCCGAGACGCAGCAGGAGCTCGGTGATCGATTCGGGGCGGATCGGGTGCGCACGGCCGTGTGCGATGTGACCGTCGAGGAGCAGATCACGGCGTTCCTCGACCTCGCGGAAGACGGCGGCCCCATCGACGTCATGATCAACAACGCGGGGCTCGGCGGCTCGGTGCCGATCCTCGACATGACCGACGAGCAGTGGGACAAGGTGCTCGACGTGACGCTCACCGGTACCTTCCGGTGCATCCGTGCCGTGGGTCGGCGTATGGTCGCGGCAGGCACGGCTGGAGTCATCGTGAACAACGCCTCGGTCATCGGCTGGCGGGCGCAGGTCGAGCAGGCACACTACGCCGCCGCGAAGGCCGGGGTGATGGCGCTGACCCGCAGCGCTGCGATGGACCTCGCCCCGCACGGAATCCGCGTCAACGCGGTCTCGCCGAGTCTGGCGATGCATCCGTTCTTGGAGAAGGTCACCTCGCCCGAGCTGCTCGAAGAGCTCAAGGCCCGAGAAGCGTTCGGGCGGGCGGCGGAACCCTGGGAGGTCGCCAACGTCATGGTGTTCCTCGCGAGCGCATACTCCTCTTACATGACCGGCGAGGTCGTCGCCGTCAGCAGTCAGCACGCGTGAGTTCAGAGAGAAGGAAGAACATGGCAGAGGCATACATCGTCGACGCGGTCCGCTCGCCGGTCGGCAAGCGCGGCGGCTCGCTCTCGGGCATCCATCCGGCCGACCTCGGGGCGCACAGTCTGCGGGCGCTGGTCGAGCGCACCGGCATCGACCCCGGTGCGCTCGATGACGTCATCATCGGTGCGACCGACACGATCGGCGGTCAGTCCGGCAACGTCGGTCGTTCAGCCGTGCTGGTCGCAGGTTTTCCCGAGCATGTGCCGGGGGTCACGATCGATCGACAGTGCGGGTCGAGTCAGCAGGCGGTGCACTTCGCCGCGCAGGCCGTGATGAGCGGAGTGAACGACCTGGTCATCGCGGGCGGCCTGCAGAACATGTCTCAGCTGCCGATCTCCTCGGCCATGGTCGCGGGTGAGGCCTATGGCTTCACGACACCGTTCGCCGAGTCGCCGGGCTGGCAGGCCCGATACCCCGACCAGGAGATCTCTCAGTTCGTGGGTGCCGAGATGATCGCCGAGAAGTGGGACATCTCTCGGGAGGAGATGGAGCAGTTCGCCCTGGAGAGCCACCAGCGCGCCGCCGTGGCCCAGGACGAGGGGCGGTTCGTGAACGAGATCGCGCCGCTGAACGGCCTCGACCACGACGAGGGTGTGCGCCGCGACACCTCGCTCGAGCGCATGGCGGGGCTCCAGACGCTCACCCCGGGCGGGCGGTTGACGGCTGCGGTCGCGTCACAGATCAGTGACGCCTCCAGTGCGGTGCTCGTCGCGAGCGCGCAGGCGGTCAAGGACCATGGCCTCACGCCACGGGCGCGCATCCACCACATGTCGGTGCGTGGCGACAGCCCCGTCTTCATGCTCACGGCTCCGATCCCCGCGACGCACTACGCCATGGAGCGTTCCGGGATGTCGCTCGACGACATCGATCTGTTCGAGGTGAACGAGGCGTTCGCGTCCGTCGTGCTCGCCTGGTTGCAGGAGACCGGGGTGCCGCGCGAGAAGCTCAACGTCAACGGTGGCGGCATCGCGCTCGGGCACCCGATCGGTGCGACCGGCACCCGGCTCATGACCACCTTGCTGAACGAGCTGGAGCGTACCGGCGGACGCTACGGCATGCAGGTCATGTGCGAGGGCGGTGGCCTGGCGAACGCCACGATCATCGAGCGCCTCTGAACGACGCCGAGACCCCCAGGTCCCGCCGAGACCCCTCTCTGCCGACGCCGGCGGAGAGGGGTCTCGGCGCGTGAGAGGGGTCTCGGCGATCGAAGCCCGGGGGAGGCCTCAGTCGAGGAGACAGGACGCAGCGGTGCGGAGGTGGGTGACGGCGTCGCGCACCACCCGATCGACGAGCTCCTCACAGCTGGGCAGGTCGTCGATCATGCCGACCACCTGGCCCGCCGCGAGCATCCCGGCTCGGGTGTCGCCCTCGACGAGGCCGGCCTTGAGGAGCATCGGGGTGTTCGCAGCGAGTGTCATCTGTGCCCAGGAACGACCGGTCGCCTTCTTCATCGACACCGCGTCCTTGACCATCTGCGGCCAGCTCAGCCCCGACATCCTCTTGAACTCCAGGGAGCGTCGCAGCGTCGGGCCGAGTCGGCGCAGTCCGCCGCGGCCTTCGAGGTCCTCGACGAACTCGGTGCGCAGCAGCCGGTGTGGCATCCCGTCGGCCTTGGTGGTGACGACCGTGCCGTCGAGCCCGAAGCCGAGGTAGCGCTGCTTGATCGCCTCGGGCACCGCGCTGTCGCTCGTGAGCAAGAACCTCGTGCCCATTCCGACGCCAGCGGCTCCATAGGCGAGCGCGGCAGCGAGGCCCCTTCCGTCGTGGAAGCCACCGGCCGCGATCACCGGGATGTCGACCGCGGCGACCACGGAGGGCAGCAGGATCGACGTCGGCACCGCACCGGTGTGGCCGCCGCCCTCGCCGCCTTGCACCATCACCGCATCCGCGCCCCATGCGGCGACCTTCTCCGCATGGCGCACCGCGCCGATCGAGGGGATCACCACCACGCCGTTCTCCTTGAGTCGCTCGATGAGTTCGCGACGGGGTGCGAGGGCGAAGCTCGCCACCTTGACACCGTGACGGATGAGGAGTTCGACACGCTCCGCCGCGTCGCCGGCATCCGCCCGCAGGTTCACGCCGAACGGATGGTCGGTGCGTTCGGCGACCTCGATGATCTGCCGTTCGAGCTCGTCGTACGTCATGGTCGCCGAGGCGAGGATGCCGAGGGCGCCGGCCTGTGCGGTGGCGGAGACCAGTCGGGCGCCGGCGACCCAGCCCATGCCGGTCTGCACGATGGGATGATCGACGCCCGTGACTCGGGTGAGCGCTGTGGACAGCTGTGGGGGTGTGGTCATGATGCGGTCACCTCTCGGTCGCGGAGTCCGCGGGGGTCCAGTCGCTCGCGCACGAGGCGGAGCTCCTCGTCGGTCGGGAGCCGGGTCTCGGGGACGTCGGCGGGGATGTGCACGGGGAAGCCGGTGGCCGCCGTCACCTGATCGAGCGCGACACCGGGATGCAGGCTCACGAGCGCGACGGTGCCGGCGGGCCCGGTGAAGTCGAGCACGGCGAGGTCGGTGACGATCCGCCGCAGGTCCTGGAACCGGTCGGCACCGGCGGCTCGTGCGCGGGTGGGTCCGACGCCGGTGACGACGTCGACCCGTTCCACGAACACGCGGGGGCTGTGCCGGGCGATCCAGTAGCTGGTGGCGTGGTTCACCGTGTTCGTCGCCGCGGCCCGTGCGCCCAGCATTTGCCGGCTCGGATGGTCGCGGTCGCCGATAGCGGACAGGTTCTGGTCGCCCTGCCGGTCGATCTGTGCGGCGCCCATGACGACGTGACGGCGGCCTCGGGCGATCAACTCGAACAGACGTGCGTAGGCGAAGGGCGCCTCGGGTTCGCGGAACGGCTCGTCCACGGCGGGTGTGTCGGCGTACAGCGTCGCTTCGCCGTCGCTGAGGAGCAGGTCGGGTGCGTGGGTCAGGCGCGCCAACCGAGCGCCGATCGTGGGGACGATGCCGACGGTGCTGGCGAGGATCGTCCCGGCGCCGCGGAACAGGTCGCTGCAGGCCACCGCGGCGACCTCGGCGCGGGTGGCGGTCATGACGACGGCCTCGTGTGGAAGGCCGCGACCGAGGCGCGGTACGCATCGTCATCGACGTCGATGAACCGGGCACGGAAGTCGGCCCACGCGGCGGGGGAAGCGGCGGACTCCGCGTACGCACGCTGGAGATGCTCGTCCCTTGCGGTGTGCGGCGGGTGGGCGGTGAACCCCGAGCCTCCGGGTGACACGACGACCAGGGTGGTGAGCGTGCGGTCGAGGACCGAGGCCGTGGGCCCGGCGTCGACGACCAGATCGGCCGTGTCGACCACGGCTTCCACGCTGACCACGGTCCGCGCCGCCGCCCCCGCGAGGAGGTCGTCGAAGTAGAGGTCGGGGCCGAGGCACACGGCTGTCCCCGACGCGTCCGCGCGGTCGAGGTGCAGCAGCGCGAGGTCGAGGGGCACGGCAGGCATCGCCACCAGCACCTCGGCGTCGGCGTACGGCGAGGTGACCGTGCGGATATCGGGATTGCGGGTCACGGCGTCCGAGCCCGCCCCGGAACGGGTGACCTCGAAGGGGAGCCTGCGGGAGGCGGCACGGAGTCCGGCGACCAGCATCCCCTCGTCGTACTCGACATTGCGCACCGCGCCGGACTGGCGCGCGGACGCGAAGTGCGGGTCGATCGGGATGCTGTCGAGTGACACGAAGCCGTGCACGATCTCGGCGGCCTGCCCGGTGGCGCAGAGGATGCCGACGTCGGGGCCGCCGAAGCTGACGATGCGCAGTCGGCGAGCGCCGGAGCGCACGATCTGTCGCACGAGGGCCATCGGTTTGCGACGGGAGCCCCATCCGCCGATCCCGATCGTCATGTCGTCGTGGATCAACGATGCGACCTCCGTGGGAGAGGAGGCCACGACGCTCATGTCGAGAGGTTCTCGCCGGTTGCGACGAACGCGTCGCGATGCTGGTCCGCGACCCCGGCGAGATTGAGCTCGAAGGTGAATCCCTGCTCGAACCGGTAGCTGCGGTTGACGTCGATCGGGTCGATGCCGTTCAGCGCCTCCTTGGCCGCACGAATGACGCGCGGGTCCTTGGCGGCGATCTCCTGGGCGAGGGCGAGGGCGGTGGCGTCGAGCTCGTCGCGCGGCACGACGGCGGCGACGGAGCCGAACTCCTCCAGCCGTCGCGCCGTGACGGTGCGGCTCGTGTAATACATCGAGCGCAGCATGTGTTGCGGCACGAGTCGTGACAGATGAGTCGCTGCGCCGAGTGCGCCCCGGTCGACTTCGGGGACACCGAAGGTGGCGTCATCGGAGGCGACGATCACATCACTGTTGCCGACGAGCCCGACACCGCCGCCCAGGCAGAAGCCGTTGACCGCCGAGATCACGGGCACCGCGCACTCATAGATCGCCTTGAAGGCCTCGTAGCAACCGCGGTTCGCGCCGAGGATGCCGGAGAAGCCTTCGATGCGTTGCATCTCCTTGATGTCGACGCCGGCGTTGAAGCCCCGCCCTTCCGCCCGCAGGATCACGACGCGTGTCTCGGCATCGGCTGTGGCTTCGCGCATCGCCGCGGCGACATCGAACCACCCGGCCACGGGCAGCGCGTTCACCGGCGGATAGTCCATCGTGACGGTGCGGACACCGTCAGGATGCAGGGTGGAAGTGATCGTCATCGGACACCTAACCTAACGTTTGCTCAAGGCACCCTAGCACTTGCTTGGTTTGCAGGGTAACCCCTTGTGGACATTTGCCCTAGCAATTGCTTGGTTGGTAGCATCGGGTGCATCCACCGCTCTCAGAGCGGTCCGCAGCAGCCACAGCCTCAAAGGAGAGTCGACTCATGGCAGGAATCCTCGAAGGCCGCGTCGCCATCGTCACCGGGGCGGGGCGCGGCCTCGGTCGCGAGCACGCTCTCGAACTCGCTCGGCAGGGTGCCGCGGTCGTGGTCAACGACCTCGGCACGACGTTGGACGGTGCCGGAGTCTCGGTCGGTCCGGCGCAGGAGGTCGTGGAGATCATCCGTGCTGCGGGCGGCGACGCCGTGGCCAACGGCGCCGACATCGCGGACTTCGGCCAAGCCGCAGAGCTCGTCGAGCAAGCCGTGTCCACCTTCGGCCGTCTCGACATCCTCGTCAACAACGCCGGATTCGTGCGTGACCGGATGCTCGTCAATGCCGGCGAAGACGAATGGGACGCGGTCATCCGCGTGCATCTGAAGGGCCATTTCGCCCCGCTTCGCCACGCCAGCGCATACTGGCGTGCGGAATCCAAGGCAGGACGGCAGCCCCTCGCGCGTGTCATCAACACCTCCTCGGGAGCCGGCCTTCAAGGCAGCATCGGGCAGGCGGCGTACTCGGCTGCCAAGGGCGGCATCGCTTCTCTCACCCTCGTCGCCGCGGCTGAACTCGGACGCTACGGCGTCGCCGTCAACGCGATCGCCCCCTCCGCGCGCACGCGGATGACCGAGGGGCCCTTCGCCGACGCGATGGCCGCACCGGATGGCGGCTTCGACCGGATGGATCCTGCGAACGTCTCGCCGGTGGTGGCGTGGCTCGCGAGTGCCGACTGCACGATCAGTGGCCGTGTGATCGAAGTCGAGGGCGGCCGTATCTGCCTCGAAGAGGGATGGCGACACGGCGCAGTCCGCGAACTCGATCGACGCTGGTCGGCGGCGGAGGTCGGCGATGCCGTCCGGGCGCTCGTCACCGAAGGCACCGCGCCCGAGGCGGTGTACGGCGCATGAGCGCGGCGGACTGGGCAGGGCGCGACCTCGGCGAGCGGACCATCGGGTACGACGAGAAGGACGTCATCCTCTATGCGCTCGCCGTCGGCGCGCAGGCCACCGACCTCGACCTCGTCTTCGAAGACCGGCTGCGGGTGCTGCCGACGTTCGGCCTCACGCTTGCGCAATGGGCACCCGATGTCCTCGCCGGCGCCGGCGCGTTCGACGACCGGGCCGTGCACGGTTCGCAGACGCTCGAGGTGCGTCGGCCACTGCCCCGCACCGGTGCGCTGCGACTTTCGGGCCGGGTCGGCGAAGTCTGGGACAAGGGCTCGGCGGCGATCTTCGACGTGATCGTCGAGTGCGAGGAATTCACCGCCACGTGGTCGCTGTTCGCCCCCGGTCTCGGCGGCTTCGGCGGAGAGCGCGGTGCGTCGCGGACTGCGCCCGTGACACGTCCTGCGGGCATCGGCGCCGTGGTCCGGACCTTCCCGACGCAGGCAGCCCTGTACCGCCTGACCGGTGACCGGCACCATATCCACATCGATCCGGAGGCGTCGGCTCGCATAGGGCAGCCGAGGCCGATCCTGCAGGGGCTGTGCACCCTCGCCTCGACCACCTTGGTGCTCGCCACGGAGCAGCGGGCGCATCCGGCTGACCTGACCGCGCTGCAGGGCCGTTTCAGCGGGCCGGTGCTCCCCGGCGACACGCTCGAGGTCGAATCATGGCCCGACGGCGATTTCGAACTCCGACGCGATGGCGTACCCGTGATCTCCGACGGCCGGGCGGTGTTCGCATGAGCCGGGTGCTGGTGGTCGGAGCGACCGGGATGATCGGCAGCCACGTCGCCGCCGACCTCGCCGCCCGAGGCGACGACGTCACCGTGATGGCGCGTCGGGATCCATCGGACCGAGATCCGCGCGCGGTGCAGGGCATGCCGCGGCTCCAGGGGGACTACACGGATCCCGGGACGTCGCCGCGGATGCTGGAGGGCTTCGACGCGATCGTGTTCGCGGCCGGCAACGACATCCGTCATGTTCCCGCTGAACAAGAGGACGATGCGTTCTGGGCGCGCACGCAGAGTGTCGGTGTGCCGCAGTTCGCCGCGCAGGCCAAGGCTGCGGGTGTCGGACGCTTCGTGCAGGTCGGCAGCTACTATCACCATCTGCATCCGGAATGGACGGCGCGCATCCCGTATGTCGCCGCTCGCCGGGATGCGGATGAGCGCACGCGGGCGTTGAGCGGTGACGGCTTCGCGGCGATGACGCTGAACCCGCCGTCGATCGTGGGTGCCGATGAGCGCGGGATGCGTCGCTTCGCACGCATGATCGCGTGGACGCGCGGGGAACTCGCCGATCCAGAACTGTTCGCTCCTCCTGGGGGCACGAACTACATGTCGGTGCGCTCGCTCTCACAGGCCGTGCAGGGCGCGCTCGATGGGGGAGAGGCGGGTCGCGCCTATCTGATCGGGGATCGCAATCTCACCTACCGCGAGTATTTCCAGCTGCTCGCGGACGCTGCAGGGAGCGGGAGCGGGAGCGGGAGCGTGATCGAGGAGCGAGACCAGGAGCATCCGTTCCTCCCCGATCGGTTCATCGTCCAGGGTCGTGGTGCGGTGATCTCCTACGACACCGACCCCGCCGAGACGGCGCTGCTCGGCTACGCCCAGGACGACGTCGAACGGTCACTCGTCGAGATCGTCACCGCGGTGGACGATCTGCGGTGAGACGCTCCCACAGCGATGCGGTCGCGCTCCGCGTCTCTTCGAGGGTGCCGTCCGTGCGCACGACGACGTCGGCGATCGCGATCCGATCGACTTCCTCACCCTGAGCGCGGATGCGGCGCTCCGCTTCGGCGGGGGCGTATCCGCGTCCGTCCTGCAGGCGCCGGAGCCGAAGGTCCTCCGCTGCCTCGACCGTCACGATCAGGTCGTAGGTCCACGGCAGCGGCGCCGTCGTGCGACTCAGCAACGGGATCTCATGGACGACGACACCAGGTGTCCGCCGGGCGCGTTCGATCCTCGCCCCGACTTCGGAGAGGATCGCCGGGCGCAGCAGCGCGTTGTACTGACGGAGGAGGTCGGCGTCGCTGAAGACTCGTGCGCTCACCACGGCGCGGTCGAGGGTGCCGTCCGCGGCGAGCACGTCGGTGTCGAGCAGTTCGGCGATCGAACGCACGAGCGCAGCCCCGCCGGGCGTCCGAGGATCGACGACGTCACGTGCTGCCGCATCGCCGTCGACGATGCGCGCACCGAGGGCCGTCAGTTCACGAGCGACGGTGCTCTTGCCCGCAGCGATGCCACCGGTGAGTCCGACGAGGATCGAAGTGTGGTGCATGCGGGATCAAGAACGTGCCTGCGAGGGACGTGCGAGGTGCGAAATCGATCCCGCACGGGCGCGCCGCGTCAGGGTCGGACGAAGCGGACCTCGGTCAGCGTCTCACCGAGGAACGGCTCGGTGTGCGATGCGCCGTCGAGGTGGAAGCCGTTGCGCGTGTAGAAGCGGTGCGCACGGGGGTTGTCCTCCGCGACCCACAGGTACAGCGGCTCGTCCTTCTCGACGGCGGCGTCGAACAGCTTCTGGCCGATGCCGGTCGAGTGCCAGGCGTCGAGCAGGTAGATGAAGTAGAGCTCGCGGAACGCCGGAGCATCCTTGTCGCGGGCCGGTCCCGAACCGACGAAGCCGACGATCTCGCCGTCGACGAGCGCAGCGTTCATCTTGAAGTCGGGGCCTTGCGAGGCCCAGTGCGTCCAGAGCTCGGCCATCCGCCGCGGCGAGACCTTCTCGAGCGCTGCCTTGCTGATCAGGTGGTCGTAGGTCTCGTGCCAGCACTGGGCGTGCACGCGACCGAGGGCTTCCGCATCCACATCACGGACCGGACGGACGATGACTTCAGGCTGGGCTTCGGCGCTCATGTTCGTGACTCTACGCGCGGCGTCCGCGAACAGGAAATCGAGCGGAGACCCGCGGAGACGGGGCGTCACGGGATGGAGGGTTCGCACAACGATGTTCGTGATTCGTGCGCGTCTGGCTACGATCGATCCTCGTGAACGTGATCTGGCGGACCCTTCTGGTGATCCTCGGCGCTCGCCGCCGCGTGCGACGGGGGAAGACCCTCGACCCGACGGCGGTGGGCAGCATCACCCTGACGACGCTGCCGACGGACCTCGACATCCTGCGCCATATGAACAACGGTCGCTACCTGTCGCTGTTCGACCTCGGGCGCTGGGACCAGCTGATCCGCACCGGACTGTTCGACGCCATGAAAGACCGCGGCTGGTACGCGGTCGTCTCCAGCGAGACGGTCACGTTCCGCAAGTCGCTGCAGCTCTGGCAGCGGTTCGAGGTGCAGTCGCGCTTCATCGGACACGACGACAAGGCCCTCTTCCTGGAGCACCGGGCCGTGGTCGACGGCGAGGTCTACGCCCGGGCGATCGTGCGCGCCCGGATGCTGCGTCGCACCGGGGGCACCGTCAGCAACGAAGAGCTCTTCGCTGCGGTCGGCAAGCCCGACGGCGTGCCGGAGATCGACG
Source organism: Microbacterium sp. KKR3/1 (assembly GCF_021272365.1). Taxonomy (NCBI): domain Bacteria; kingdom Bacillati; phylum Actinomycetota; class Actinomycetes; order Micrococcales; family Microbacteriaceae; genus Microbacterium; species Microbacterium sp. KKR3/1. The sequence goes on from NZ_JAJSDW010000002.1 coordinate 244,999, forward strand.
CCTGGGTGCACGACTGGGCCGCGGCATCCGCCCTCCCGCCCGTGCGCGTGAAGGCTCCGAGCGTCTGGGGCTGAGCCGCTCTCGCCGCGATCTCCTCCTCTGCTTTCCGTAAGAACCTCGCTTCTTTCCCCGTCATAGAGCCGAAAGAGGGCTGCTCCCGATCGCCCTCTCAGTACTCTGAGCGGGAAGTCAGGGGCGCGGACGCCCCGGTGATCCCGTCGACGCAGACGGGTGGAGGAGGAAGCAGTGGCAGTCATCGGCATCGTGCGGGAGCCTGCGGGCGAAGCACGGGTCTCGGCCACCCCGGCGACCATCGCGTCGCTCGGCAGGCTGGGACACACGGTCAGGGTCGAACGAGGAGCAGGAGCGGCGGCGTCGTTCCCCGATGCGGACTATGAAGCCGCCGGTGCCGTGCTCGTGGACAGGGCGGAGGCGTGGGGGAGTGAGATCGTGCTCGCGATCACGGCGCCCGGACCGGAGGAGATCGCCCTCCTCGCCGACGGGGCGACCCTCATCGCCCTGCTGTCGCCGGCACTGCGTCCCGACCTGGTCGAGGCTCTCGCGCAGCGCAGGATCACCGCGGTCGCTCTCGATGCGGTGCCCCGCATCTCGCGGGCGCAGTCCATGGACGTGCTCAGTTCGATGGCGAACATCGCCGGATATCGGGCGGTCGTCGAAGCCGCCCACGAGTTCGGCCGCTTCTTCACGGGCCAGGTGACCGCCGCCGGCAAGGTGCCGCCGGCGAAGGTGCTCGTCGCGGGAGCCGGAGTCGCGGGGCTCGCGGCCATCGGTGCGGCGTCGAGCCTCGGAGCCGTCGTCCGCGCCACCGATCCGCGCCCCGAAGTCGCCGACCAGGTGACCTCGATCGGGGGGACGTACCTCCCGGTCGACGTCGAGGTCGCCGCGTCCACCGACGGCTATGCGAAGGCGACGAGCGCGGACTACGACCGACGGGCCGCCGAGATCTACACCGAGCAGGCGGCCGACGTCGACATCATCATCACGACCGCCCTCATCCCCGGGCGTGCGGCACCGCGCCTGATCACGGCGTCCGACGTCGCCCGGATGAAGCCCGGCAGCGTGATCGTCGACATGGCCGCGGGGCAGGGCGGCAACGTCGAAGGGTCCGTCGCGGGCGAACGCATCGTCACCGACAACGGTGTGATCATCCTGGGGTACACCGATCTGGCGTCGCGCCTGGCCTCTCAGGCATCCCAGCTCTACGGCACGAACCTGGCGAACCTGGTCGCCCTGCTGACGCCCGCGAAGGACGGACGGCTCGTGATCGACTTCGACGACGTGGTGCAGCGTTCGGTCACCGTCGTCCGCGACGGGGAGGTCACCTGGCCGCCGCCCGCCGTGCAGGTCGCCGCCGCGCCCGCTGCGAGAGCCGCCGCGGATCCCGTCGAAGTCGCCCCGCCGAAGAAGATGTCGACGGCGCGCCGGGTGACCCTGATCGTGCTGGGCATCGCCGCCCTCTTCGCCGTGAACGCGTTCGCACCCGCGCCGCTTCCGCAGCACTTCACCGTGCTCGTGCTCTCGGTCGTGATCGGCTTCTCCGTGATCGGCAAGGTGCACCACGCGCTGCACACCCCGCTCATGTCGGTGACGAACGCGATCTCCGGCGTCATCGTCGTCGGCGCGATGCTGCAGGTCACCTCACCGATTCCGGTCGTGCAGGTGCTCGCGACGATCGCCGTGCTGCTGGCATCCATCAACATCTTCGGAGGATTCGCGGTCACCCGCCGGATGCTCGCGATGTTCACCCTCGGCAACTCCGCGAAGGGTGGCCGGAAATGACCATCGACGCGTTCGTCGGAGCGGCGTACATCGTCGCCGCCCTGCTGTTCATCCTGAGTCTCGCGCGCCTCAGCCGCCACGAGTCGGCACGCGCGGGGGTGGTGTACGGCATCGCCGGCATGACCATCGCGCTCGTCGCGACCGTCGCCCTCACCGTCGCCGACGCCTGGAGCACCGGTGCGTTCCTCGGTCTCGGCCTGCTGGTGGCCGCCGTGCTGGTCGGCGCAGCCATCGGGCTCTGGCGGGCCAGGGTCGTCGAGATGACGGGAATGCCCGAGCTCATCGCGCTCTTGCACAGCTTCGTCGGTCTGGCCGCCGTGCTCGTCGGCTGGAACGGCTACCTCGCGCACCCGGAGCTCGCCCCCGAGCTCGTCGGCATCCACAACGCCGAGGTCTTCATCGGGATCTTCATCGGCGGCGTCACCTTCACCGGATCGATCGTCGCCTACCTCAAGCTATCGGCCAGGATGTCTTCCGCGCCGCTCATGCTCCCCGGCAAGAACGGCCTGAACGTCGGCGCGCTCGTCGCCTTCGTCGCGCTCACCGTGTGGTTCGTGAATGACCAGCAGCTCTGGCTCCTGATCGCGGTCACCGTGCTCGCGTTCGCCCTCGGCTGGCATCTGGTCGCTTCGATCGGCGGTGGCGACATGCCGGTCGTCGTCTCGATGCTCAACAGCTACTCGGGCTGGGCGGCCGCCGCGGCGGGTTTCCTCCTCAACAACGACCTGCTGATCGTCACGGGTGCGCTGGTCGGCTCGTCGGGTGCCTACCTGTCGTACGTGATGTGCAAGGCCATGAACCGCTCGTTCCTCTCCGTCATCGCGGGCGGTTTCGGGATCGCCGCACCGTCCGCGGACGACACCGAGTACGGCGAGCACCGCGAGATCACCGCCGAGGGGGCGGCCGAGATGCTCGTCGCCGCGGGCAGCGTCGTGATCACACCCGGCTACGGCATGGCCGTCGCTCAGGCGCAGTACCCGGTGGCTGATCTGGTCCACAGGCTCCGCGAACGCGGGGTGGACGTGCGGTTCGGCATCCACCCGGTGGCCGGGCGCCTTCCCGGTCACATGAACGTGCTGCTGGCCGAGGCCAAGGTCCCGTACGACATCGTTCTCAGCATGGACGAGATCAACGACGACCTCGCATCGACTTCGGTGGTGCTGGTGATCGGGGCGAACGACACCGTGAACCCGGCTGCGGCCGAGGACCCGGGCAGCCCCATCGCCGGGATGCCGGTGCTCAAGGTGTGGGAGGCCGAGAACGTCATCGTGTTCAAGCGCTCGATGGCCGCCGGCTACGCGGGGGTGCAGAATCCACTGTTCTTCCGCGACAACGCCTCGATGCTGTTCGGTGATGCCAAGCAGCGGGTGGAGGACATCATCGCGGCGCTGTGACCTCGGTTTCGAATCGCGCGATCGACGCCATCCGAGAGGGAAAAGCGACCGATTGCGCGATTCGAACGGCCGAGGGATCCTGCTCCCGACCTAGGCTGAAATCCATGGCCGACACCCCGCCGGATGCCGTGGCATCCGCACCCCTCGCAGACCGCGCCGTCGAGCTCGCTCGGCGGTGGGCGATCGAGGCCGCGGCCGTCGAACCCGACCCCGCGGCCGCCCGGCTCGCGGGTGTGTTGCAGGACGCGAACGGCCTCCCGTTCACGCTCGGCTTCGTCGACGGCGTGATGCGCCCCGAAAGCCTGACCGCTGCCGCCTCGCAGTTGCGCCGGATCGCTCCGATCGTGCCCGAGTTCCTCCCGTGGTACCTGCGTTCCGTGGTGCGCCTCGGCGGAGGAGTGGCCCCCATCCTCCCTGCACCCGTCGTGCCGATCGCCCGCAGAGTGCTGCGCGACATGGTCGGGCACCTCGTCGTCGACGCCCGCCCCGCGAAGCTCGGCGCCGCCATCGAGCGGATCGCCGCGGACGGTTCCCGGCTCAACCTCAACCTGCTCGGCGAGGCGGTTCTGGGCGAAGCGGAGGCGCGGCGTCGCCTCGACGGCATCCACGAACTCATCCAGCGACCGGACGTCGACTATGTCTCGGTCAAGGTGTCCGCCATCGTCAGCCACCTGTCGATGTGGGCGTTCGACGAGGTCGTCGACGAGGTCGTCGAACGGCTTCTGCCGCTGTACCTCACGGCCGCGGGGGACGGCACGTTCATCAACCTCGACACGGAGGAGTACCGCGACCTCGATCTGACCATCGCGGTGTTCACGCGCCTCCTGGAAGATCCGCGTCTGGCCGGACTCGAAGCCGGGATCGTGTTGCAGGCCTACCTCCCCGATGCGCTGCCCGCCCTGCAGGAGCTCACCGCCTGGGCGCAGGATCGCGTCGCGCACGGCGGGGCCCGCATCAAGGTGCGGCTGGTCAAGGGTGCGAACCTCGCGATGGAGCGGGTCGAGGCGCGGATGCACGGATGGGAACCCGCGACCTACGACACGAAGCTCGACACCGATGCGAACCACCTGCGCTGCCTGGACTGGGCACTGCGACCCGAGCACACGGCGGCGGTGAAGATCGGTGTCGCCGGACACAACCTCTTCGGCATCGCCTACGCCTGGCTCCTCGCCGGTGAGCGCGGTGTCCGGGACGCCGTCGAGTTCGAGATGCTCCTCGGGATGGCGCAGGGGCAGGTGCAGGCCGTTTCCCGCGAAGTCGGTCCGGTGCTGCTCTACGTGCCCGTGGTGGAGCCCGCCGAGTTCGACGTCGCGATCAGCTACCTGGTGCGGAGGCTGGAGGAGAACGCCTCTGCGGAGAACTTCCTCTCCGCGGCGCTCCGGCTCGGCGAGGACGAGTCCCTGTTCGTGCGCGAGCAGGACCGGTTCCTCGATGCACTCGATCGCGCCGCCGATCCGACTCTCCGCACCGGACCGCGTCGCACCCAGGACCGGCACGCCCCCGTGCACGAGTCCGTGCGGCCCGTCCCGTCGGCTCCCGCCCCGGAGACCGACCTCACCAAGGCGGTGCTCGGCATCTCCCGCGGATCCGACGACGGCGGACGGGAGGCCTTCCTCGAGACGGCCGTGTACTCCGCCCGCGAACTGGAGCACGACGCGGGCGGCGCTCCGGGGTTCGTCAACACGGCCGACACCGACCCCGCCCTCCCCGCGAACCGCGACTGGGCGCGCGAGGTGCGCGAGCGCATCCCCGGGTCCGATCTCGGCGCCGCGACGGTCGCTGCCGGGCGGGTCGACGATGCCGCGGCGTTGGACCGGATCGTGCAGGGTGTCCGCCGCGCCGCTCCCGCCTGGGGCGGACGACCCGCTGCGGAGCGGGCCGAGGTGCTGCTCCGCGCGGCGGCAGCGCTCGAAGGGCGGCGGGCGGATCTCATCGAGGTCGCTGCCTCGGAGACCGGAAAGGTCTTCGCGGAGGCCGACGTGGAGGTGAGCGAGGCGGTCGACTTCGCCCGCTACTACGCCGCGAAGGCACGCGAGCTCGATGCGATCGCCGGGGCCGTCTTCGTGCCGTCATCCGTGACCGTGGTCACCCCGCCGTGGAATTTCCCCCTCGCGATCCCGGCGGGCGGGGTGCTCGCCGCGCTCGCCGCCGGTTCCGGCGTGGTCTTCAAGCCCGCCCCGCAGGCACGTCGCTGCGCCGCCGTCATCGCGGAGACGCTGTGGCAGGCCGGCATCCCTCGTGATCTGCTCGCGCTGGTCGATGTCGAAGAGGGCGATCTCGGTCGCGACCTCATCACGCACGAGGCGGTCGATCGCGTGATCCTCACGGGGGCGTGGGACACGGCGGCGCTGTTCCGCTCCTGGCGTCCGGACCTCCCGCTGCTCGCGGAGACCAGTGGCAAGAACGCGATGATCATCACCCCGTCCGCCGACCTCGATCTCGCGGTCGCCGACCTCGTCAAGAGTGCCTTCGGCCACGCAGGTCAGAAGTGCTCCGCCGCCTCGCTGGCGATCCTGGTGGGCCCGGTCGGCCGGTCCCCGCGGTTCGCGCGCCAGCTCGCGGATGCCGTGCGCTCGCTGCACATCGGTCCGCCGACCGATCCGCTGGCCGAGGTCGGGCCGGTGATCGAGCGACCCGACGGCAAGCTCGCCTGGGCGCTGAGCGAGCTCGAGGGGGAGGAGCAGTGGCTGATCGAGCCTGCGCTCGCCGAGGGCGACGATGGCAGCGGGCGACTGTGGCGACCCGGTATCCGCGTCGGAGTGCAGCCGGGGTCGCGCTTCCACACGGAGGAGTTCTTCGGCCCGGTGCTGGGGGTCATGCATGCTCCCACCCTCGCGAAGGCCATCGAGATGCAGAACGCGGTCGCCTACGGCCTCACCGCCGGGCTGTACACGCAGGACCCGGACGATCTCGCTCTGTGGCTCGATCGGGTCGAGGCGGGGAACCTGTACGTGAACCGCGGCATCACGGGCGCGATCGTGCAACGGCAGCCGTTCGGTGGGTGGAAACGGTCTTCGGTCGGTCCCGGCGCGAAAGCGGGCGGGCCGAACTACCTGATCGGACTGGGGTCGTGGCGCTCGCAGGCGGGCGGCCCGGCGTCCAGCACGCTGCACCTGCGCGGACTCGACTCCCGCATCACGGCTCTGATCGAGTCGGCGCAGTCCTCGCTCGCCTACGAGTCGTTCGAGTGGCTGCGTCGATCGGCGCTGTCCGATGCGCTGGCCTGGGACCGCGAGTTCGGGCAGGTGCGCGACGTGTCGCACCTCGATGTCGAGCGGAACCTGTTCCGCTACCGTCCGGTGCCGGTCGAGGTCCGCGCGACGGCGGATGCGGGACTGCAGGAGCTGCTGCGCGTCGTCATCGCCGGTGTGCGCGCCGGAGCGGCGTTCGTCCTCTCGACTCCGGTCGGGCTGCCCGCCGATGTGCGTCGCGCGCTCAGCGATCTCGACGCCCCCGTGTTCTTGGAGAGCGACGACGAGTGGCTGCAGCGCCTGCAGCGGCAGGACGCTGGTCCCGAGGGCGTCGCGCTTCCGGTGGCCGACCGCGTGCGGCTGGTCGGCGGTCGTGAGGGGGTGGCCGCGCTGCGCGCGAAGCTCGCCACGGCCTCCGCCGGCGATCCCGACCTCGCGGTGTACGACGGCGAGGTGACGGGCGCGGCCCGCATCGAGCTGCTGCCGTTCGTGCACGAGCAGTCGATCTCGATCACCGCGCACCGCTACGGCAACCTCGACCCGTGGAGCAGTGACGTGATCTGAGTTCGCCCGCGTCCCCGTCGGGTCCGGGTGTCCCGTTCTCCTGCTCCCGTCGCGATATGGCAGCCGAAAACCGAGAATAGGGCGCCATATCGCGACCGGAACGGCATGGGATCGCCCCGGATGTAAAGAATTCTTGACACACGCATATCGCGGACGTACGCTGAGTGTGTCAAGAATCTTTTACATCGGAGGCGTCATGGTCTACGAAGAACGCAATGCCTGGTCGGGGCTCATCGTCAGCCCGATCGTGATGGTCGTGTACGTCGCGCTGGTGCTTCAGCAGGCCGGGGGAGGACCGCTCACCGACGTCGACTGGTTCCCGCTCATGCTGTGGGTGATCGGTGGCGGCATCGTCGCGACCATCGTCCTCAGCATCGTCTGGGGGATCATCGCCGGGATGACGGATCCGGACGGGGTGGGTCGCTCGGACATCCGCGACCGCGACATCAGCCGCATGGGCGGAAGGGTCGAGCAGGCTTTCGTCGTGGTCGCGGGACTCGGAGTCATCGCGCTGTGCGCCGTCGGAGCCGACGTCTTCTGGATCGCGAACACCATGTTCGCGGGCTTCGCGGTGTCGGCGCTCGTCGGCGGCATCGCGCGGGTGATCGCCTACCGGCGAGGACTCGTCTGATGGTCAAGCCCACCCGCGTCTCGAACACCATCCGTGTGCACCGCGAACAGGCAGGACTCACCCAGGCCGAACTCGCACGCACGGTCGGTGTGACGCGCCAGACGCTCATCGCGATCGAACAGCAGAAGTACTCGCCGACGCTCGAGCTCGCCTTCCAGATCGCCCGCGCGTTCGGTGTGGGCCTCGACGACATCTTCGAGTATCCCGACACGTCAGGAGCATCCGCATGAACCGGTCGATGCAGGCATGGTCCCGGGAGACCTACGGGGCGGCCGACGGCGTGACGCTGCAGAGCATCCCCGTCCCGACGCCCGGTCGTGGGGAGGTGCTGCTGCGGGTGCGCGCCACAGCCCTGAACGCGGGCGATGTGCGTCTCCTCCTCGGTGATCCGCTGCTCGTCCGGCCGGTGTACGGCCTGACCCGTCCGAAGCATCCGGTGCGCGGTATGGAGGTCGCCGGCACCGTGGTCGCACTCGGGCCCGACATCGTGGGCGCGGAGCTGGGGGAGGACGTGGTCGGAGAGCTCGTCGGCGGCGGAGGCCTCGGCGAATACGTGAGCGTGCCGGCCTCACGGCTCGTGCCGATCCCGCCCGACATCGCGCCCGAGTCCGCCGCGTGCCTTCCGGTGGCCGGGGGGACTGCGTGGCAGGCGCTCGACCTCGCCGGGGTGGGGCTCGCGCATGCCGGGACGCCGCGTGTCCTCATCATCGGCGCCTCGGGTGGTGTCGGTACCTTCGCCGTGCAGCTCGCGGCGCTCCGTGGGGCCGAGGTCTGGGCGACCTGCCGTGCCCGCAACGCACCGCTGGTCGAGCGGCTGGGCGCCATCCGCACCTTCGATCACCGGGAGTCCCCGCTGGCCGACCTCCCCGCCGGACGGTTCGACGCGATCGTCGACATCGCCGGGGGGATGCCGCTGCGGGAGCTGAAGCGCCTCGTCGCTCCCGGAGGCACCGTGGTGCTGGTCACGGGAGACGGCGGACACGTGCTGGGCCCGATCCCCCGGATGCTGCGCGCGGTGTTCCTGTCGATCGGATCGCGGAGCATCCGTCCCCTCGCCGCGACTCCGCGTCCGGAAGTGCTCGCGAAGCTCCTCCAACTCGTGGCCGACGGACGTGTGGTTCCCGTGGTCGAACAGGAGTACCCCTTCTCGGAGGCCGCCACCGCCCTGTCTCGCATCGCGGCCGGTCATACGGTCGGCAAGCTTGTCGTCACCGGCTCCGGCTCCGGCTCCTGAACCGACCCGCGCGGTGCTCTGGCGGCATACAGGCGGCGGGTGACACAATGGACCCCGGCGTGCCCGAGTCGCATCTTCCCCGACGCCCGCTCTGAACGAGCGAAGGGTCGAAGGACCGCCGGGCCCCTGGACAGCGTCCGCCGCGCCCGTCCTCCGAGGAGAGCACCCATGTCGACGCCTGAAGCCGCCGTCTCCCCCGCCCCCGCCCGCACCGCGCACCACCGCCGCTACCTGATGTGCAAGCCGGAGCACTTCACGGTCAACTACTCGATCAACCCGTGGATGGAGCCGACGAGGCCGACCGACACCGCCAACGCGGTCGCGCAGTGGCAGAAGCTCCACGATCTGTACATCGAGCTGGGCCACGAGGTCGAGCTCATCGATCCGCTCCCCGGATACCCCGACATGGTCTACACGGCCAACGGCGGGTTCCTCATCGACGGTCGCGCCTACGTGCCCGAGTTCCGCTTCGTCGAGCGTCAGGGCGAGTCCCCGGCCTTCGCCGACTGGTTCCGTGCCGCGGGCTTCGACACCGTGATGCCGAAGGAGGTCAACGAGGGTGAGGGGGACTTCCTCCTCGTCGGCGACGTGATCCTGGCCGGCACCGGCTTCCGGTCGACGGGAGACAGCCACCGTGAGGTCGGCGAGGTCTTCGGCCGCGAGGTCGTCTCGCTCACCCTGGTCGACCCGCGCTTCTACCACCTCGACACCGCCATCGCCGTGCTCGATCCGGTGCAGGGCACGGAGAACGGCGGCCCCGAGCGCGCGAACATCGCGTACCTCCCCGGTGCCTTCGACGACGCCAGCCGCGCGATCCTCGAAGAGCGATTCCCCGACGCGATCCTCGTCTCGGATGAGGACGGTTCGGTGTTCGGCCTCAACTCGGCGAGCGACGGCTACAACGTGGTCATCTCGCCGCGTGCGAAGGGCTTCGAGAAGCAGCTGCGCGAGCGCGGGTACAACCCGATCCTGATCGACCTCTCCGAGCTTCTCCTCGGCGGTGGCGGGATCAAGTGCTGCACGCTCGAACTGCGGGGTGCGAAGTGACCGCCCTCGACGAGACCACCACCGCGGGCACCGAGCCGCACGTCGCGCACAACTATCACCCGCTGCCGGTGAACATCGCCCGCGCCGAGGGTGCCTGGGTGACGGATGTGGAGGGCAAGCGCTACCTCGACCTGCTCGCTGCGTACTCCGCCGTGAACTTCGGCCACCGGCATCCGGCCCTCGTCGCGGCGCTCACCGAACAGCTCGGACGCGTGACGCTCGTCAGCCGCGCCTTCCAGAGCGACCGGCTCGAACCGTTCGCCGCGGCACTCGCCGAACTCGCCGGCAAAGAGCTCGTGCTGCCGATGAACACCGGGGCCGAGGCCGTGGAGACCGGCATCAAGGTCGCCCGGGCCTGGGGATACCGCGTCAAGGGCATCGCCGAGGGCAAGGCGCGCATCATCGTCGCGGCCGGGAACTTCCACGGTCGTACGACCACCATCGTCAGCTTCAGCGACGACGAGACGGCTCGCGACGACTTCGGTCCGTACACGCCCGGTTTCGACGTCGTGCCCTACGGGGACGCGGACGCGATCGCTGCGGCCATCACCGACGAGACGGCGGCCGTGCTCGTGGAGCCGATCCAGGGCGAGGCGGGTGTCGTGATCCCGCCGGAGGGCTACCTGCGCCGCATCCGTGAGATCTGCGACGAGAAGAACGTGCTGTTCATCGCCGACGAGATCCAGGCGGGCCTGGGGCGGGTAGGGGAGACCTTCGCGTGCAACCGGGAAGGCGTCGTCCCCGACCTGTACCTGCTCGGCAAGGCCCTCGGCGGCGGCCTGCTTCCGGTCTCGGCCGTGGTCGGCGACGCCGACGTGCTCGGCGTGATCCGGCCCGGCGAGCACGGCTCGACCTTCGGCGGGAATCCGCTCGCGGCGGCCGTGGGCCTGCGCGTGGTCGAGATGCTGCAGAACGGCGAGTTCCAGGAGCGGGCGCGTGCGCTCGGCGCTCACCTGGATCAAGCCCTCCAGCCGCTGATCGGCCACGGCGTGACGGCCGTGCGCCTCGCCGGTCTCTGGGCCGGAGTCGACATCGACCCCGCGAAGGGCACCGGCCGCGAGATCGCCGAGAAGCTGCTCGAGCGGGGTGTGCTCGTCAAGGACACGCACGGGCAGACCATCCGCATCGCGCCGCCGCTCGTGATCCGCGCGACCGAACTCGACTGGGCGGTGGAGCAGCTCAAGCTCGTGCTGGCCTGAGCCCCTGCCGCGCTCAGGCGGGCGGGGAATCCGGGTCGAGCGTCTTCAGCGAGTCCTCCTCGGCCTCGTTGTCCGCGTCGAGCTGCTCCTCGGTGTTCTCGTCACCGCCGAGGGCCGAGCGATGGCCCTGACCCGCGTCGCCTTGGATGGCGCCACCGGTCGACTCGCCCCGGGAGCTGTCGCCCTGGATCGCTCCGCCGGTGCCGTCGCCCTGGCCCGAGTCCTCGTCCGGGACGGCGGTTTCCGGTGCGCCCTCTGCCGGGTCCGTCGAGTGGGGGGTGCGTTCCGTGTTCTCATCCATGCGACGACGATACGTACGGCCGGGGCAGCCGTGGAGGGCGTTGACAAACCCGGCGCGGAGGGTCAGCGATCGTCGTCGCGGTTCTTCGGGCTGCGGATCGGCGTAGTCACGGCGGCTTCGTCGCTGAACTCGATCGGGTCCACCTCGACGACCCGCAGCGGACGGGTCTCGTCGAGGGTGAGCAGGAATCGACGGTTCTCGGCGCGACGCAGGCGCCCCGAGGTCGCGACCCAGATGACGCCGATCGCGCACGCGACGAATCCGGCTGTGCCACCGAGCATGATGGCCGCGCGCGGTCCGAAGACGTCGGCGACCCACCCGGCGATCGGCGCTCCCACGGGCGTCGATCCCATGATCACCGCCATGTAGAGGGCGAGCACGCGTCCGCGCAGGGTCGGTTCGGTCGTGATCTGCACGTAGCCGTTTGCGGTCGTCAGCAGGGTCACGATCATGAACCCGGTGAACGTCAAGGTGACGGCATAGGACGCGTAGGTCGGCATCGCGGAGGAGACGAACGCGGCGATGCCGAACCCTCCGGCCGCGAGGATGACGACCCGCACCCTGGCCCTGTCGCGGCGCGCCGCCAGCAGCGCGCCGATGAGGGAGCCGATCGCGAGAACGGAACTGAGGACGCCGTAGCCGTCGGCCCCGGCGCCGAACTCGAGCGCCATGGTCGAGGCGAAGATCGGGAAGTTCATGCCGAACGCGCCGATCAGGAACACCGTGACGAACACCACCCGCAGATCGCTGCGGCCCCATACGTATCGGAAGCCGTCGGAGAGGCCACCGCGACTGCGGCTCTTGAGGCGGGGCGCGAGGAGGCCCGTGCGCAGCATCGACAGGGCGAGGATCATCGCGAGGAAGGTTGCGGCGTTCACGATGAAGACCCAGCCGGAACCGATCGCGACGATCAGCAGACCGCCGACCGCCGGGCCGATCATCCGCGCCAGGTTGAACGACGCCGAGTTCAAGGCGACCGCGTTGGAGGTGTCGCCGGTCGAGACCATGTCGGAGACGAAGGCCTGTCGGGCGGGAGCGTCGAAAGCGTTCACGATGCCGAACCCGAGGGCGAAGCCGAACATCATCGGCAGCGTCATCAGGCCGTTCAGCAGCAGCACGCCGACCGCGACGGCCAGGGCGAGCAGCGCCGACTGCGTGGCGAACAGGATGTGTCGTCGGTCGAACCGGTCGGCCACCCAGCCGGTGAGGCTCACCAGCACGAGCGGCGGCCCGAACTGCAAGGCCATCGTGACGCCCATCGCGGTCGCGTCGTTGTCGGTCAGCTCGGTCAGCACGACCCAGTCCTGGGCTGTCGCCTGCATCCAGCCGCCGACGTTGGAGACCAGGGCTCCGGCGAACCAGATCCGGTAGTTGATGTTCGCGAAGGAACGGAACATCGCGCTCATCGCTCCACCACCCGTCGCATCAACGCGCTCGCTTCGCGCAGCGTGGTGAGTTCTTCTTCGGTGTAGTCCACCTCGCGCAGCATGTCGGCCAGCAGCTCGTCGCGCCGCCGGATGGTCTCGGCGACGATCTCGATGCCGGCGTCTGTGATGTCGACCTGCACGCGTCGACGGTCGTCTTCGTCGGGGGTGCGCACGACGAAGCCCTGTTCCTCGAGGCCGTTGATCGTGCTGGTCATCGAGGGTGCCGTCACCCGCTCGCGCTCGGCGAGGGTCGAGATCGTGCGGCGACCGTTCATGCGCAGGTCGGCGAGCACCGCGAGCTGCGCGTCGCTCATCGAGTCCGCGGCCCGTGCGCACCGGAGGCGCCGAGCCAGGCGGAAGGTGGCCATACGCAGGTCTGTGGCGGTGAGGTGGAGGGATTCATCGGACGCAGACATTACTTAGATAGCCTATCTAATTTTCTGGCTCTCGGGTGCGGCCGAGGCCGGGCACAATGGAGGGGTGACCCGAACGATCGCTCTCGAAATCGCCGTGCAGGACCCCGCAGGAGTGCGCATCGCCGCAGAAGTCGGCGCCGACCGCGTCGAGCTCGCGACGGCCCTCGCCCTCGGTGGGCTGACCCCGTCGCCCGCGACCGTCGAGCTGTCGGTCGAGGCGGCCGGACAGGCCGGCCCCGAGGTGCATGTGCTGATCCGGCCGCGCGCCGGCGGTTTCCACTACTCCGAGGATGAGCTCGCCGTCTCCGAGCGCGACGTCCGCCACGCGATCAGTGCCGGTGCGAGCGGGGTGGTCATCGGCGCGCTCGACGCCGAGGGACGCCTCGACCTGTTCGCCATGGCGCGGCTTCGCGACGCTGCCGGGGGAGCCCCCGTCACGCTGCACCGTGCCATCGACATGACCGCGGACCCGGTCGCGACGCTGCGCAGTGCCCGCGAGCTCGGTCTGCGCCGAGTGCTCACCTCGGGGGGCGCGTCCGCCGCGATCGACGGCATCGACACCCTGCGTGCTCTCGTCGCCGCGGCCGAGGGGGAGATCGAGGTCATGGCAGGCAGCGGGGTCGACGTCGACAGCGCCCCCGTGCTCGCGGCCGCCGGCGTCGACGCGCTCCACTTCTCCGCCAAGCGGGCCGTGCTCGAAGACGGCGGCGTGCGGATGGGATCGGCCTCCGATGGGGTCGGCGGCTACGAGGTGACCGACCGCGACACCGCGTTCGCGATCCGGGATGCGCTCGCGCGGTAGCCGCTCCTCCGTGCTCTCGATAGGCTCGCACCGTGATGGATACCCGCGAGTTCACCGATGCCTATGGCGTCGACATCGTCTATGACGTCCATCCTGCGGACGGGACGCCCCGCGGAGTCGTGCAGCTTCTGCACGGCGTCGGGGAGCACGCCGGGAGATACGGCGCCCTGATCGGGGCTCTCACCACCGCCGGCTTCCACGTGTACGCCGATGACCACCGGGGCCACGGCCGCACCGGCATCCGTCAGCACGGCGGCCCCGAGAAGCTCGGACGCCTGGGCAAGGGCGGGTTGCGCGCGGCCGAGGAGGCCGTCTGGCAGCTGACGGGCATCATCCGTGCGGAGAACCCCGATCTGCCGCTCGTGCTGCTCGGGCATTCCTGGGGCTCGTTCCTGGCGCAGATGCTCGTCAACGACCATCCCGAAGCCTGGGACGCCGTCATCCTCTCGGGGTCCGCACTGCGGATGCCGGGGTCGCTCAACGCAGCGCCCCTGAACGCGCGGTGGGCCGGCGAGGGTGCCACCGGCCTCGAATGGCTCAGCCGTGACCCGGCCGTGTGGGCCGCGTTTGACGAGGATCCGCTGACCACCGACGTTCCGCTCCTCAAGCTCTTCGGGCCGATCGAGGCGGCGAAGCTCTACGGTCGGCCCGCGAAAGACCTCGGTCACGACATCCCGATGCTGCTGCTGGTCGGGCGCGACGACCCGGTGGGCGGCCCCCGCAGCGTGCACAAGCTCGCCGACGAGTATCGCAACCGGTCCGGACTCACCGACGTCACGACGCTGGTCTATCCGGACGCGCGCCACGAGATCTTCGCGGAACTGCAGCAGGACGAGGTGCGAGCCGACGTGCTCTCCTGGCTCGACAAGCACATCCCGGCGCGCTGACGGCTTCTTCCCCGCGGCGGTGCGGGATCGAAAACGCGCCTGAGGGGCCGGTGCGAGGCGCGAAATCCATCCCGCACGGGCCCCGCGGGCGGAGTTCCGCGCCTTAAGCTGGAACCGTGCACGGTGAATACAAGGTTCCAGGCGGAAAGCTCGTCGTCGTCGACCTCGAGATCGAGGATGACCGGATCGCTCGCTTCCGCCTCGCCGGCGACTTCTTCCTCGAGCCGGACTCGGCGCTGGACGACATCGACGCCGCCGTCAACGGGATGCCCGCCGAGTCGGATGCCTCGGCCATCGCCGCCGCCGTCCGCGGAGCTCTGCCCGACGGTGCACAGCTGCTCGGATTCACCCCCGAGGCCGTCGGCACCGCGGTGCGCCGCGCGCTCGTGACCGCTCCGGGATGGCGTGACTTCGACTGGGAGATCGTGCACGACGCGGCCGTGTCGCCCCGGATGAACCTGGCGCTCGACGAGGTTCTGACCTCACGCGTCGGCGAGGGACGACGTCGTCCGACTCTGCGCATCTGGGAATGGGACGAATCGGCCGTCGTGATCGGGTCGTTCCAGTCCTACCGGAACGAGGTCGATCCGGAAGGGGCTGCGAAGCACGGGTTCGACGTCGTCCGCCGCATCTCCGGTGGCGGGGCGATGCTCATGGCCGCCGGGCAGATCATCACCTACTCGCTCTACGTGCCGGCGTCCCTCGTCGCGGGCATGACGTTCGCCGACTCCTACGCGTTCCTCGACGACTGGGTGCTGCAGGCCCTGCGGTCGCTGGGCATCGACGCGGTCTACCAGCCGCTCAACGACATCGCGAGCCCGACCGGCAAGATCGGGGGTGCCGCGCAGAAGCGACTCGCGAACGGGGGAGTGCTGCACCACGCCACCCTCTCCTACGACATCGACGGTCAGATGATGACCGAGGTCCTGCGTATCGGGCGCGAGAAGCTCAGCGACAAGGGCACCACGTCGGCGGCCAAGCGGGTCGATCCGCTGCGCACGCAGACCGGGCTCGAGCGTGCGGAGATCATCGAGCGCTTCAAGGACACCTTCCGCTCGCTGACCGACGCGGAGACCGGATCGGTGACAGCGGACGAGTATGCCGATGCCGAGGCCCTCGTCACTTCGAAGTTCGCCACCGAGGCATGGCTGCATCGGGTGCCGTGACGGCTCCGGAGCCTGACCTCCCGACCCCGATCACCGGTGCGGTCACGATCATCGAGGGTGACAACCTCGTGGTCGCCGCCACTCTGCCGTCGGCGTCGTTCACGCTCGTATACCTCGATCCGCCGTTCAACACCGGTCGCACGCAGGAGCGCCAGGTCGTGACCGCGCGACGCTCGTTCACAACTCCGCAGGAATCCGCGGGGGTCGCGGAGCCCGGTCCGGAATCCGGCGGTGCCGAGGGTGTGAGCAGTGCAGAACTGAGGAGTTCTGAACCGGGGCCCGCCGTGCCCGAGACCGAGGTGCGCCACGGATTCCACGGCCATGCCTACGAGCGGGTGCGC
The DNA here is from genome assembly GCF_021272365.1 of Microbacterium sp. KKR3/1. NCBI lineage: Bacteria > Bacillati > Actinomycetota > Actinomycetes > Micrococcales > Microbacteriaceae > Microbacterium > Microbacterium sp. KKR3/1. The sequence continues at coordinate 261,399 of NZ_JAJSDW010000002.1, forward strand.
GGAATCCTCCGTGCCTACGACGACCGCTTCGACGACTACGGTGCCTTCCTGATGCCGCGGCTCGAGGAGGCGTGGCGACTGCTCGCCGACGACGGCACCCTCTACCTGCACCTCGACTACCGGGAGGCGCACTACGCGAAGGTGATGCTCGACGCGGTGTTCGGGCGCGACTGCTTCCTGAACGAGCTGATCTGGGCGTACGACTACGGCGCGAAGTCGCGCAGTCGCTGGCCCACCAAGCACGACACGATCCTGGTCTACGTGAAGAACCCTCGGGCGTACGTCTTCAACTCGGACGAGGTCGACCGCGAGCCGTACATGGCCCCCGGGCTCGTGACTCCCGAGAAGGCGGCTCGCGGCAAGCTCCCCACCGACGTGTGGTGGCACACGATCGTGCCGACGACCGGCCGCGAGAAGACCGGCTATCCGACGCAGAAGCCCGAAGGGATCCTCCGGCGGATCGTGACGGCCTCGAGCCGCCCGGGCGATCGGGTGCTCGATCTGTTCGCGGGCAGCGGGACGACCGGCGCGGTGGCATCGGTACTCGGTCGAGATGCCGTGCTCGTCGATGACAACCCCGAGGCGATCGGGATCATGAGGGCGCGGATGCCGCACGCCGAGGTGACGCCCCTCGACGCGGGGTCACACCGGGCGTAGCAACACGAGGAACTGTTCGATCTCGGCGGCCATGTCGAGGGAGGGATCGAGCATCCACGCGGTCTGGAGCCCGTCGGCCAGGGCATGCAGCGAGCGGACGACCCAGGCCGGATCGAGGTCGGCTCGGAGGAGGCCGGCTTCCTGGTCGGCGGCGACCTGCGCGCGCGTGAAGGCTTCGATGCGGTCGGTGCGCTCACGGAAGTAGGCATGCGCGGGGTGCGAGGGGTCTCCGGCCTCCGCGGCCAGCTGCGCATAGAGCTGTACGAGGCCCGGCACGGATGCGTTGTGGCGCATGATCGCGAGGAAAGCTGCGGAAGCGTCTTCGGCCGCGTACTGCTGCTGGTCCCGGTCGTCTCGGGCGCGCAGGATCGCGACGAACAGCTCTTCCTTGGAGCCGAAGTAGTGCAGGAGCCCAGCGGGGCTGAGTCCCGCTGCATCCGCGATCTCGCGGACGGAAGCCTTCCGGTACCCGTGTTCGGCGACGACGGCGAGCGCCGCGTCGAGGATCTCCTCGCGCTTCGCCACGCCCTTGGCGTAGGCCCCTCGTGTCGACATGGCCCCAGGGTATCCGTCGTGTCCGGATCACGAAAACCAAACATCGTTCGTGAATGTCTTGCGGCAGGGGTGGCCGATCTGCCAGCATGTCCGATGAATACCGAACATCGTTTGGTATTCATACGCAACCGCTCAACGAGGAGCCGACATGTCCCTTCCCCCTCTCGACCCGGCCGCCGAACTCGCCCCGACCGGCACGATCCGCTCAGCCCCGCCCGCAGCCGGAGAACCGGCGGCGAGCCCGCCCGCGAACCGGCGACTGCTGCCCAGCCTGCTGATCGCCTCGCTCACCCTGTTCGCCACCTACGGCGGTCTCATCGCGATCCTCCTGCCCAGCCAGGTGCTGATGATCGACGAGGCGAACAAGGTCGGCAACCTCGCCGTCGTCACCACGATCTCCTTCGTGTTCACGCTGTTCGCGCAGCCGATCGTGGGCGCCTTGAGCGACCGCACGCGCTCGCGCTTCGGGCGCCGCGTGCCGTGGATGGTGCTCGGTGCCATCGTCGGCGGTGTCTTCCTGTTCGGCATGGGGTCCCTGACGGACATCCTCTGGATCACGGTGTTCTGGGTGATCATCCAGGTGGCGCTGAACTTCTTCCAGGCGCCCCTCACCGCGATCACCGCCGACCGCTTCCCGCGCTCGAAGCGCGGCGGAGCGAGCGCGATGATCGGACTCGGCACGCAGGTCGGCATGACGGTCGGCGTCATGCTCGCCGGTGCCTTCGCCGCGCAGATCGGCGTCGGCTACGCGGTGTTCGGTGGTGCCGTGATCGTGGTGGCGCTGCTGTTCGCGTTCGTTAACCGGGACTGGTCCTCGCGGCACGCTTCGGTCGATCCGTTCCGCTGGAGTGCGTTCTTCAGGGGCTTCTGGATCGATCCGCGCCGTCACCCGGACTTCGCGTGGGCGTTCACGGCCCGGTTCCTGCTGATCCTCGGCTACTTCGTCGTCAGCGCCTACCAGCTCTACATGCTCACCGACTATATCGGGCTGCCGCTCGCGGATGCGCAGGGCGCCGTCGTCACCCTTACCCTCGTGGCGTTCGTCCCGACGCTGATCGCGATCGGCCTGTCCGGATGGTGGAGCGACAAGGTCGGTCGTCGCAAGGTGTTCATCTACGTCGCCTCCGCGGTGATGGTGGTGGGTCTGGCGATGCCCGTGCTGCAGCCGAACATGACGGGGATGATCCTGATGAGCGTCATCAACGGCATCGGGTTCGGTCTGTACATGTCGGTGGATGCCGCGCTGATGACCGAAGTGCTGCCGAACGAGGGAGTGTCGGCGGGCAAGGACCTCGGCATCCTCAACGTCGCGACCAACGTGCCGCAGGCGCTGAGCCCGGCGATCGGCGGAGTCATCATCACGTCCCTCGGTGGCTATGCGATGCTCTTCATCTTCGCGATCGTGTTCGTGATCCTCGCCGCCGTCGCGACCGCACCGATCAAGGGAGTGCGCTGATGACCAGGAATGACCGGGAGAATGCTGTGATGACCGATACCGAGTTCGAGACGGCCGCCGATTTCGTCGAGGTGGACACCACCGCAGGACGGGTGCGTGGTCGTTGGCGCCCGACCACGGGAGGGCGGGGCAACCCGCGGACGGCGGCCTTCCTCGGCATCCCCTTCGCAGAGGCGCCGACCGGCCCGTTACGCTTCCAGGCTCCGGTGCCCAAGGCGCCGTGGGACGGCGTGCGGGACGCGCTCGAGTTCGCCGCCACCGCACAGCGCGGCGACCCAGGGGTGACGCTCATCCCCGAGCCGAGCATCGAGGGCGACTCCACGCTCAACGTGAACGTCTTCACCCCGAGCCCGGAGACCACCGAGCAGGGGACCGGTCTTCCGGTGCTCGTCTGGATCCACGGCGGCGGCTACTTCGCGGGCTCCCCGGCGAGTCCCTGGTACGACGGCCGGAACTTCAACCGCGACGGCGTGGTGACCGTGTCGCTCTCGTACCGTCTGGGATTCGACGGCTTCGGGTGGATCGAGGATGCGCCGTCGAACCGCGGTGTGCGCGACTGGCTGCTCGCCCTGGAGTGGGTGCAGCAGAACATCGCCCGCTTCGGCGGGGATCCGTCGCGGGTCACGATCGCCGGGCAGTCCGCCGGGGGTGGGGCCGTGCTGACCCTGCTCGGCATGGAGAAGGCGCAGCACCTGTTCCACGGGGTCTACGCGATCTCCGGAGCCCTCGCCGATGTGGCTCCGGCGCGCGCGGAGGAGTTCGGTCGGGGGCTCGCCGCGTCCGCCGGGGTGAAGCCGACCGTGGCCGGGTTCTCCTCCCTCTCCGAAGACCGCGTCCTCGAACTGCAGAAGAAGGCCACCGAGCTCGGCCCCGATGCTCTCGGCAGCGTGGTGGAGGACGGCCTCCCGCTCGGCCCTGCCGTCGACGGCGATCTGCTCGTGCGTCCTACCCGGGAGTCGATCGCCGCGGGGGTCGGTGCGGACAAACCTCTCGTGCTCGGCGCGACCGATGACGAGTTCACCATGGTGTTCGCGGGGGCCGAGAAGAAGCTGCGCTGGGTGCCGCGGTCGCTCCTGTTGAAGCGGCTCGGGCTGCCGAAGAGCGCGCGGCGGGCGTACCTGGCCGCCAACGCCGACATCACCGGACTCGGCAATGCCCGCGTGGGCGGTCGGCTGCTGACCGATCGGATGTTCCGCACGGCGCTGCTCAAGGTCGTGGCCGACCGCGGTGACGCGCCGACCTGGCTGTACCGGTTCTCCTGGCCGTCCGGACACTTCGGCTTCGCCGAGCACTGCCTCGACGTGCCGTTCTTCTTCGACTGCCTCGACGGTCCGGCCATGGAGCCGCTCGCCGGACCGAACCCTCCGCAGGAGCTGGCCGATGAGGTGCACGGGGCCGCCGTCGCCTTCATCACCACCGGCGACCCGGGCTGGCCGCGTCACCAGGGTGTGCACGGCATCGCCCGGGTCTACGACGTCCCCACGCGCGACGTCGCTGACGCCTATGCCTCCGTGCGACCGCTGCTCGGCTGACATCGAACGACGCGCCGGGGTGTCAGGCGACGTAGACCTTGCGCAGCGTCTCGGTGACGGTCCAGGTGGTGCGCATGCCTTCCGCGAGGCGCACCACCGAGCCGGGGCCGACCTCGAGATCGGGCAGCCCGGACGAGGCGAACGCGATCGTGGCACGGCCCGACAGCACGACGAAGACCTCGTCGGTCTCGGTGTCCGTGGCGGTGCCCGGCGTCATCTCCCAGATGCCCACCTCGACACCGCCGAGGGTCGCGAGCTCGTGCACGGCGGTGGTCGGAGCTCCGGCGATCACCTCGTCCGCGGGTAGGGGAGCATGCGCGAGGTCCAGGGCGATGGCATCCACTCCGCCGCCCGCAGCGAGGCCGCTCATGAGTCGAAGCCCATGCCGAGGGCGTCGAGCGTCTTGAGGAAGAGGTTGCGCTTGCCCTCGTTGTGGTCGGCTCGATCCATCGCCGCGCGCACCAGGTTGACGCCGATCGAGGCGGCGGGCTCGGGCGGGAACGGAATGGGCTTCTCCCGCACCATCCGCAGCTCGGTGCGCTCGGTCTCTTCGCCCGCGAGCTTGTCGAGCATCACGTCGGCGGCGAAGCGCGCCGCGCCCACACCGAGACCGGTGAAGCCGGTCGCATAGGCCACGTGTCCCTTGCGCGCGGTGCCGAAGAAAGCGCAGAACCGACTGGACGAGTCGATCGCGCCCGCCCACCGGTGCGTGAAGCGCAGGCCCGCGAGCTGCGGGAACGTGGTGAAGAAGTGCGAGGCGAGCCGGCGGTGGCTCTCGATGCGGTCCTCGTACTCCGGGCGCACCTTGCCGCCGAAGTGGTAGATCGCGTCGTAGCCGCCGAACAGGATGCGGTTGTCGGCGGTGAGGCGGTAGTAGTGGAACTGGTTCGCGCTGTCGGCGAGGCCCTGCCGGTTCGACCAGCCGATCGCAGCGAGCTGTTCCGTGGAGAGCGGCTCGGTCATCAGCACGTAGTCGTACACGGGCACGGTCATCAGACGGTTGCGTGTGAGGAGGGAAGGGAAGACGTTCGTCCCGAGCGCGACCGCATCGGCGACCACCCGGCCGTTCGGGGTGACGAGGGCGATGGGGCCGGACCCGTCGCCCTCGATCGCGCGCACCAGGCTGTGCTCGTAGATCTCGACGCCGAGGTCGGCAGCCACACGTGCCAGCTCGACGCCGAGCTTCGCGGGGTGCACCATCGCACATCCTTCGCGGTCCCAGTCGCCGGCGAGGAACGTCTCCGAGTGCACCTCCGCCTGCACCGCCTCGCGGTCGAGGAATCCGGGTTCCTCGCGGAACCAGTCGACCTGGTGCGGTTCGACGGCGACGGCGAGCTGTCCGGTGCGCTCGAACTCGGCGTCCATGCCGTAGCGCGCGATCGTCTCCTCGATGCCGTCGAGGTTGGCGTGCCCCAGCTCTTCGAGCCGGTCGATCTCCTCCGGCCAGCGGTTCACACCGTTCTCGTGGCCGTGCGTCAGGCTCGACTCGCAGAAGCCCCCGTTGCGGCCGGACGCGGCCCACGCGATCCGCGACGCCTCCAGCAGGACGACGCGTCGTCCGGGGTCGCGTTCCTTGGCGCGCACGGCCGTCCACAGGCCGGCGTACCCACCGCCGACGATCGCGAGATCCGCGCGGACCGTCCCGTTCAGGGAGGGATGCGTCGGCCGATCGACGTCGTCGAGCCAGAACACGCGGAGAGCCGTCTCGCGCAGGGAGTCGTCGACGACCCCCTGCGGCGGACGTCGGCGTTCGAAGACGGTGGTGCCCATGTTCACTCCGATGTGAGGGGGGTGCGACTCAGCGCGTTCCCCAGTTATAGAGGTCCTTGTAGAGCCCCGCGTAGAGCAGGCTCTCGGTGTGCGCGATGCCGGGGATGGTGCGGATCCGCGTGGCGATGAGGTCGATCAGGTGCTCGTCGTCCTCGCACACGGCTTCGACGAGGATGTCGAACGTGCCGAGCGTGACCACGACGTAGGCCAGTTCCGGGATGGTCGTGAGTTCTTCGGCGATGGTGCGGGGGTCGCCCGACACGCGGATGCCGATCATCGACATGCGCCGGAAGCCGAGCTGCATCGGATCGGTGACCGCGACGATCTGGATGACACCCGCCTCGGTCATCCGTTGCACGCGCTGCCGTGCGGCCGCCTCGCTCAGACCGACTTCGCGTGCGATTTCCGCGTAGGGACGGCGGCCATCCTCCTGCAGCAGTTCGACGATTCGCTTGGAGATGTCATCCAGTGCGGGCTGGGCAGGCTTCGAGCTCATGTGTCGATATTGTCAGCTATCACACTGATCTGCAACTGATTCAGTTGAAATATCGGACCGGATCTTCAGATTCCGTATCCGACGCGCTAGCATGACGCCATGCCCAGCACTCTTCTGAAGACCTCCGCTCCCTTGCAGAACTTCATCGGCGGACACTTCGTGCCCGCGAACGGCTCGGGGCGGATGCCGCTCATCGATCCTGCCACCGAGGAGATCTACGGGGAGTCGCCCGTCTCGGCCGCGGCCGACGTCGACGCCGCCTACGCCGCGGCGTCCGCGGCCTTCCCGCTCTGGCGCGACACGACGCCCGCCGACCGACAGCTCGCGCTGTTCCGCATCGCCGACGAGATGGAAGCCCGCGCGGAGGAGTTCGCCGACCTCGAATCGCAGGACACCGGCAAGCCGCGGGCGAGCCTCGTGGCCGACGAGATCATGCAGTCGGTCGATCAGCTGCGCTTCTTCGCAGGGGCCGCGCGGAGTCTCGAAGGACGAGCCGCAGCGGAGTACCTCGCCGGCCACACGTCGTTCGTCCGCCGCGAGCCCGTCGGTGTGATCGGACAGGTGACGCCCTGGAACTACCCGCTGAACATGGCCGTGTGGAAGATCGCCCCTGCGCTCGCCGCCGGCAACACCGTCGTGCTGAAGCCCGCTGAGTCCACTCCGCTGACGACGTTGCTGCTGGCGGAGATCGTCGCCCGGCACACGCCGGCCGGCACGCTGAACGTCGTGCTGGGCGATCGCGACACGGGTGTCGCGCTGGTGGAGCACCCGACCCCGCAGATGGTCGCGATCACCGGCTCGGTGCGTGCGGGGATGGCGGTCGCGCGGTCGGCGGCGAGCGACGTCAAGCGCGTGCATCTCGAACTGGGCGGGAAGGCACCCGCGATCGTGTTCGCGGATGCTTCGCTCGAGAATGCCGTGGAGGGCATCATCACGGGCGCCTTCTTCAACGCCGGACAGGACTGCACGGCCGCGACCCGGGTGCTGGTGCATGCATCACGACACGACGAGCTCGTCGAGGCACTCGTCGCCCGGGCGCGCAGCCACGCGCGTACGGGCGGCCCGCGTGAGGACGGCATCCTCTACGGACCGTTGAGCAGCGCCGCACAGCTCGCGCAGGTGCAGGGCTTCATCGACCGCCTCCCCGCGCACGCGAAGATCGAGACCGGTGGTCGCCGTCAGGGGGAACAGGGCTACTTCTGGGAGGCCACGATCGTGTCGGGCGTGCGACAGGACGATGAGGTGGTCCAGGGCGAGGTCTTCGGGCCGGTCCTCACGGTGCAGTCGTTCTCGGAGGACGAGGAGGCCTTGGAGATGGCGAACGATGTGCCGTACGCGCTCGCGTCCTCGGTGTGGACGACGGATCATGCCCGCGCGATGCGCTTCTCCCGCGACCTCGACTTCGGTTGCGTGTGGATCAACACCCACATCCCGTTCGTGTCGGACATGCCGCACGGAGGGTTCAAGCACTCCGGCTACGGCAAGGACCTCTCCCAGTACGGCTTCGACGACTACACCCGCATCAAACACGTGATGAGCGCCCTCGACTGACGTCCCCCCGCGCCGGAGACCCTGCGATCAGGGTGCCAGCAGCTTCACGCGGCGGTGCTCGCAGAGGGTGAACCCGGGGCGCTCCTCGATCTTGATGGCGCCGTCTTCGATCCAGCCGTGGCGTGCGTAGAACGTGTCGGCACGCACGTTCCCGTCGAGCACCCACAGGTAGGCGCGCGCGTGTCCGGCGTCGGCCATGCGCTGTTCGGCGGCGTCGAGAAGCGCGTGTCCCGCGCCCGTCGACCAGGCATCGGGATCCGCGTAGATCCCGTACACCTCGGCGTCGGCCAAGCCGTCGGGGTCGCGGCCGGAGCCGAACGACGTCCACCCGACGATGTGGTCGTCGCGTTCGGCGACCAGGAGTCCGAGAGTCGTGGGCAGCGGATCCGTGATGAGGCGACGCCAGCCCGTCGCGCGTTCGGCGATGGAGAGCCCGTCGAGCACGGACTGGTCGATGAGCCCGCGGTAGGCAGCCTGCCAGGACCTTACATGCACGCGAGCCACCTCGTCGGCGTCGTCGACGCCCGCTTCCCGGACCACCAGCGGACTCATCCGTCCACCCTAGGGGAGGGGCGAACGGCTTTCCGTGACGGGGTGCGGTCAGCTCACGTTCTTCTCGAGCCACGGCATGGGATCCACGGCGACCGTGTTGATGTGGACTTCGAAGTGCAGGCAGGAGCCGAACACGTACCCCGTCGATCCGACGTCGCCGATGTACTGCCCGGCGTCGACGCAGTCCCCGACCTCGACCGCGCGGGTGCCGTAGTTCAGGTGCGAGTAGACGGTGCTCACGGCCTGGCCGTCGACGATGCTCTCGATCTGGATCGTCACTCCGTAGCCCTGATAGCTCTCGGTGGAGCGGGAGACGCAGCCCGTCATCGCGGCGTTGATCGGAGTGCCGACCCCCGCGGCGAAGTCCTGGCCGAGGTGTGACCGGCCGGGGCGGGAGGCGCCGAAGCCGTCGGTGAACGTGTAGGTCCCGTCGGCCATCGGCATCACGACGCGGTCGGCGACGGGGATCTCCATCGCACTTCCGAGAGGCATGCCGGCGGCGATCGCGGCGGCGACGGCACGCGAACGCGTTTCCTTGATCTCCTCCGGCGTGGTCGCGGCGAAGTTCCCTCGAGGCGCGATCTCCGCGCGGATCTCGTCTGTCGAGGTGTATGACTGCGCGAAGTCGCTCGCGGCGGTCGTGACTTCGGCGGAGGCGGCGGCGACCGAAGTGATCTCCGGGTTGAACGCGGGCAGTGCTGCCCCGGTGATCATCGCGCCGACCGCGAATGTGGCTCCCACCGCCTTGGCCTTCGCCCACGGGCGCGTCGCTCGGCGGGAACGGATCCGTGGGGCCGAGGCCTTCCGCCGACGGGTCCGCGTCGCGCTCGGGGGCTGCGTCGGTTCCGGGGATGGCGTCGGGGGCTGTTCAGTCGGTTCCGGGGATGGCGTCGGGGGCTGCTCGCGGGCGGCGCGCGGGCGGGACTCGGCCGGCGATGCCTGGGGCGATGACGGGCGAGGGGTGTCCGTGCCCGGCGTGTTCGCGGTGCCGGTCGGCAGCTGTTCGGCGTTCGCGTAACGGCGCAGGTCGCGCCGCAGAAGCGGTCGCGGCGTGCCGGAGGTTTCTGTGGGGGCTTCCGAGGCGTCGTGAGCGCTCTCGGGCGGCAGGGAATTCGTGACGGGATCCTTCCGGAGGGAGGTGTGCGTGGCGGGCGATCCCCCCGGATGCCGCCGTTACCGATCTGTAATCTAAGCGGCGAACCCCGAGAGCGTCAAATCGAGGGCGGAAAGGAGTGGCGAACCGTCGACGAGTGCGACGCGATGTGGCATGCTTGCGGACACCGCGTCAAGGACGCGCGAGCGAGGGAGACACCGGAACCCATGTCCAGACCACTCGCGGGACCGCAGGGCCTGCTCCGCACGCTCAACGGCCGCGCGATCCTGGAGGCCCTGGCGCGCAGTGGGCCGCAGACCCGCGCGGAGCTGATGTCGACGACCGGTCTCTCCCGCACCGCCGTCACCCAGGTGCAGCGGATGCTCGAAGGGGCAGGAGCCGTCGCCGCGGCCGGCGTGGATCGAGAGACCCGCGGACCCGCGGCCGGACGGGTCGCCCTGCATCCGCGACTCGGCTTCGCGGCCGCCGTGCACATCGACCACCACGCAGCGCATGTCGTCCTGGTCGACGCGAGCGGGACCGTGCGCGCCGAGCAGCACGCTGCGCTGACGTCCACCGAAGACCGCGTCGCGCACATCGTCGACCTCGTCGACCGCTGCCGTCGTGCGGTCAAGGCGACGAAGGACGCCGTCCACCTCGCAGTCGTCGGCGTCCCCGGCATCGTCACCCCCGATGGCGGCATCCGGGATGACCTCGGCCCTGACGGCGGCGCCTTCCGCACCGCGCTCGCCACGGCCCTCGACTGCCCGGTCCGGATCGAGAACGACGTCAACCTCGCAGCCCTCGCCGAGCTCACCGCCGGTGCGGGTGGCGATCTCGCCAGCTTCGCGCTGCTCCTGCTCGACGACGGACTGGGAGCGGGCATCGTGGTCGACGGAGCGTTGCACCGCGGATTCTCCGGTGTGGCGGGCGAGGTCATGTACCTGCCGCAGCCCCCGCTCCCGATCGGTGCACCCATCGTGAGCGATGCCGTCGTCCGCGATCTCGCTCTCAACGAGGGGTGCGACCCCGACGCCTCCCTGGCGGACCACCTCGAGGCCGCTGCGCGCGAGGACACGGCCTCGGCCCGGGTCGTGGAGGAGATCGGACGACGCATCGTGCTCGTGGCCGGCAGCGTGGGCCTGGTGCTCGACCCCGAAGCCTTCATCCTGAGCGGCCGGGCAGCACACCCCGCGCTCGTGGCGGCGATCGAGCGCATCGCCGAGGAATACGCTGCGCAGCTCCCACTGCGATTCCTCGTCTCCTCGTTCGGACCCGAGGCGCCGCTCGTCGGTGCCGTCGGCGAGGCGGCGTCCGCGCTCCGCGGCACCCTGTTCACCCGCATCCTCACGCCGGCCGCGAAGCCGGGACGCTGAGGATCGCCGCCCCTCCCCACCGCCCCTTTCCGACAGGATCACCGATGACCCTTCCCTCCGACCTCGCCGACCGTCTCGGCCTCGCCCCCGGCGCACGAGCGATCATCCTCAACGCGGATGACTTCGGCATGTGCCATGCGGCGAACACCGCCATCGTCGACCTCCTGGACGCCGGCCGGATCGACTCGGCGACCGTGATGGTGCCATGCTCGTGGTCCCCGGAGGCGCTCGCTTTCGCCGCCTCCCGCCCTGACCTCGACATCGGTGTGCATCTCGTGCTCACGAGCGAATGGTCTCGCTACCGGTGGCGGCCGCTCACCGGCACGGACACGAGCCTGGTCGACGCGGCGGGCTTCTTCCCGATGGACGTCGCGTCCGTCGAGCAGGCGGCGTCGGAGGAGGACGTGGCAGTCGAGCTCGCCGCCCAACTGCAGGCCGCGCTCGATGCCGGTGTCGATGTGACGCACCTCGACAATCACATGGGCTCCGTCTACGGACTCGTGACCGGACGCGACTTCCTCCGTCCGGTGTTCGAGCTCGCCGCGCGTCACGGGCTTCCGTTTCGGTTGCCGCGCAGCATGGACGGCGTGGGCGAGGACGCGGCCCTGCAGGCGACGCTCGATGCTGCAGCTGCCGCCGCCGATGCATCCGGCGTCGTGATCATCGACAGGTTGTGGTCGCATCCCTTCCCGCTCCTCGGGGAGGGCACGCCGGAGGAGGAGACCTACGAGCAGGTACGGGACGGCTTCATCGCCCTGTTGCGCGCCGTTCCGGCCGGCGTGACCGAGATCTACCTGCATCCGATGGTCGACGACGAGGAGCTGCGGTCAGCGGTCGACTTCAGCGCGACGAAGCGCGGCTATGAGTTGCGACTGCTCCGCGACCCCGCGGTGCTGCAGGCGATCGAGGATGAGGCGCTCGTGCGCGTCGGCTGGCGCGCCCTGCGTGACGTGCAGCGGGCAGGCGTCCGATGACCTCGGTGGGCGAGCGCCTGCGCGACCGCCGTCTCGAGGCGGCTCCGACCCGACGGCAGGCGATCGCGTTCGGAGCCTCCGGCTTCCCGACGCAGCTCATGGCGCAGACCTTCTCCGCGTTCGTCGTCTACTTCTACGTCTCGCACCTCGCGGTGCCGGCAGGGTGGGTGGCCGTGGCGATGATCGCCCACGGCATCCTGAACGCGGTGTTGAACCCCGTCGTGGGGGCGATCTCCGACCGGCTGCGCACCCCCTGGGGCCGTCGCATCCCGTGGATCGGGCTGGGCATCGTGCCGCTCGTCGTCGCGTTCACGCTGGTGTGGATGCCGCCCGAACTTCCCGTCGCCGGTCTCATCGTCTGGTTCCTCGTCGTCGTGGCCGTGTACGACATCGCCTTCGTCGTCGTGGTGCTGAACATCTCGGCACTGTTCCCCGAGATCTTCCGCACCACGGAGGAGCGCGCCCGCGGCAACGTCCCCCGGCAGATCTTCGCGATCCTCGGCATGGTCCTCGGCACGGCTGGTGCCCCCGCCCTGTACGGGGCTCTCGGATGGCCGGGTATGGCGCTCGTGCTCGGCGCGGTCTGCCTGGTGCTGCTCGCGTGGTCGTTCTTCGGCGGGATGATCGAGCGCCGGGTGCCCGAGGCGGCGTCGGAAGCCATGCGGTGGAAGGATCAGCTGACCTACACCTTCCGCAACCGGGCGTTCGTCCCCTACGTGCTGGGCTCGCTGTTCGTCCAGACCTCGATCGCGGTCATCCTGGCCGCGGTCCCCTTCTACGTGCGGTACTCGCTGCGCGCCGAGGAAGGGGAGGGGAGCCTGCTCCTCGGGGCGATCTTCGTCACGGCGATCCCCTCGATCGTGCTGTGGAGCGCGGTCGTCCGTCGTACGTCACCGCGCACCGCCGTGCTGTGGAGCGTCGCGGTGTTCGGCGTCGCCGTGCTCGGCTACCTCGCGCCGTCGACCGTGCTCGGGGCGTCGCTGGTCGGAGTCGCCGTGGGGGTCGGCGTCGGCGGACTGCTGCAGCTGCTCGAGGTGATGCTCGCGCAGATCATCGATGACGATGCCGTGCGCACCGGGCACCGACGGGAGGGCGCCTACTTCGGAGTGAACGGTTTCGTGGTGCGCGGTTCGGTCGTACTGCAGGCGGTCGTGGCCGCGGTGGTGCTGACGGCTTCGGGGTTCGACGCCACGCTCGGCGATGCCCAGCCCGAAAGCGTCGACGGGGGTATCCGTCTGATGCTCGCGGTCATCCCGCTCGGGTTCACCGCCCTCGCGTGGCTGTGCTTCTGGCTCTATCCGATCCGCACCCGCGACCTCTGAGCCCTAGAGGGACGCCGCCTTCCGCGCCTCCCAGCCCGTGCGCACCATCTCGTCGACGGTGTATCGCATGGTCCAGTCGAGGTCGCGCGCGGCGAGCTCCCCGGTGGCCACGATGCGGTCGGGGTCGCCAGGACGGCGGGGTCCGATCTCGGGGGTGAAGTCGATGCCGGTGACTCGGGCGACCGCATCCATGATCTGCTTGACGCTGAGTCCGTCGCCGGATCCGAGGTTGTATGCGGTCTCGATCGGCCGTCCGTCTGCGAGGCGCTGGGCGGCGGCGACGTGCGCTGCCGCGATGTCGCCGACGTGCACGTAGTCGCGCACGTTGGTGCCGTCCTCGGTGTCGTAGTCGTCGCCGAAGATCTTCGGCGTCCTGCCCTCGAGCAGTGCTTCGAACACGATCGGGAAGAGGTTGTGCGGGCTCACGTCGTAGACCGTGGGGTCGGCCGAGCCCACGACGTTGAAGTATCGCAGCGAGGTGTGGCGCAGCGGGTGTGCGGAGTCGGCCGTCGCGATCGCCTGGTCGCGCAGCAGCCATTCCCCGATGAGCTTCGACTCTCCGTACGGACTGGCCGGCTTCTTCGCCGTGTCCTCGACGACCAGCGCGACATCAGGAGTGCCGAACACGGCGGCCGAGGAGGAGAACACGATGTTCGAGACGCCTGCGGCCTCCATGGCCTCGAGGATGATCCGGGTGCCCTCGACGTTCTGGGCATAGGTGTGCAGGGGGCGCTGCACCGACACGCCCGCGTACTTGTACCCGGCGACGTGGATCACGCCTTCCGCGTCGTGGTCGCGCAGCGCTTTCTCGACGAGTGTGCGGTCGAGGATGCTGCCCCGCACGAACGGGACGCCCTCGGGGACGAACGGTGCGACCCCGCTGGACAGGTCGTCGAGGACGACGGGGGTCATCCCCGCGCTCGCGAGGGCGCGGACGACGTGGGCACCGATGTAGCCGGCACCGCCGGTGACGATCCAGGACACTGCATTCCTCTCCTGCCGCGGAATCTTCGCGGCCCGATGGATCATTCTGTCAGGCGTCGCGGTGAGGTCCCGCAGAAGGGGTGACGGTGAACAGGTGCGGTGCCGTGAACCGGGCCGCGACGAAGGCCGCGTTCACCGCTGCGGACACGGTCTCGACGGCATCATTTTCGATCAACGCGATCGCCGCACCGCCGAAGCCGCCGCCGGTCATCCGCGCCCCCAGTGCCCCCGCCGCGAGTGCGGTGTCGACCGCGGTGTCGAGCTCGGGGGTCGAGATCTCGAAGTCGTCACGCATCGACGCGTGCGAGGCGATCAGCAGGTCGCCGATGGCCCGCGCGCCGTCCGTGCGGAGCGTGTGCACCGTGTCGACCACGCGCTGGTTCTCCGTCACGACGTGCCGCACACGGCGGAAGGTCTCCTCGTCCAGTTCTTCGCGGGCGCGGGGCAGGTCGGCGATCGATACGTCGCGCAGTGCGGGCACCCCCAGGGCTGCGGCTCCGCGCTCGCAGGAGGCGCGACGATCGCGGTAACCACCGGTGGAGTGGGCGTGCTTCACGCGGGTGTCGATCACGAGGATGGCGAGGCCTGCCTCGGCGATGCCGAGCGGCACGAGTTCGGTCTCGAGTGAACGGCAGTCGAGGAAGAGAGCGGTGTCGGGCGCTCCCAGCATGGACGCCATCTGGTCCATGATCCCGGTGGGTGCGCCGACGGCTTCGTTCTCCGCTCGTCGTCCGATCCGGGCGAGGGCTCTGCCGTCGAGGCCCGTGCCCCACAGCTCGTCGAGCGCGGAGGCCGTCGCTCCCTCGATCGCGGCGGAAGAAGAGAGCCCGGCTCCCACCGGCACATCGGAGGCGATCGCGATGTCGACACCGTGGAACGGGCCGTCGCCGGTCGCGGCCCGGCGCAGCGCCCACGCGACGCCGAGCGGGTAGGCCGCCCATTCGGGAACGGCCGGAGACGCGCCGGGCGCGGTCGGGAAGAGCCGGTCGAGTTCGTCGAGGCCGACCTCGACCGGATCGGAGGCGAAACGGGAGCTGACCCGCACGCGGCCGCGGTCGTCGTCGCCGCGGCCGACCGCGGCGAAGGTTCTCTGCGGGATGGCGAACGGCAGGACGAAGCCGTCGTTGTAGTCGGTGTGCTCGCCGATGAGGTTCACGCGGCCGGGCGCGGACCAGACACCGTCCGGTCGCCGTCCCGTGAGCTCGGTGTAGAGCGCTCGCGCGTCGTCGTGGGCCGTGGTCATGCGGATGCTCCTTCTCCGGTGGTGGTCGGCGATGCGCGTTCGATGGCCTCGCGGAGGCGAGCGGCCCCCGCTTCCGGCGGGACTTCGGCGGCCCAGGCCCACATCGCGGCCTCGGAGCCGGCCAGGAATTTCAGTTTGTCGGCGGCGCGGCGCGGACTCGTGAGCTGCAGGTGCAGGCGCACGGTGTCGCGTCCGACGTGCACTGGTGCCTGATGCCAGGCGGCGATGTAGGGGGTGGGGGAGTCGTAGAGGGCATCGACGCCGCGCAGCAGGCGCAGGTAGAGCGGGGCCAGCTCGTCGCGCTCGGCCGCGGTCGTCTCGGCGAGGTCGGGAACGTGGCGGTGCGGCATCAGATGCACCTCGAGCGGCCAGCGGGCGGCGAACGGCACGAAGGCGGTCCAGTGCTCGCCGCGGAGGACGACGCGCTCCGACGCCTGCTCGGATTCGAGGATGTGCTGGAACAGGTCGGGGGCCGTCCGGTCGATCGACTCCAGGACGCGGGTCGTGCGGGGAGTCACGTACGGGTAGGCGTAGATCTGGCCGTGCGGATGCGGCAGGGTCACGCCGATCGCTTCGCCGCGGTTCTCGAAGGGGAAGATCTGCTCGATGCCGGGCAGTGTCGACAGGGCAGCGGTGCGGTCCGCCCAGGCCTCGATCACGGTGCGGGCGCGGGTCTCGGACTGCGTGCCGAAGGAGCCGGAGTGCTCGGGGCTGAAGCACACGACCTCGCAGCGCCCGATGGCGGCGCGGGTGCGGCCGAGGCCCAGCGCCGAGAGGTCGTCCCGTCCGCGCGGTGCATTGGGCGCCTGGGGGGCACCGCCCACGGCTTCGCTGAGCGCGGGGCCGAACGCGGGGGAGCGGTTCTCGAACACCGCGACGTCGTATCGCGAAGGGACCTCGGACGGGTTCCCGGGGGTCTGCGGTGCCAGGGGGTCGGCGTCGGCGCCCGGCATCATCACGCGGTTCTGTCGATTCGCGGCCACCGTGATCCAGTCGCCGGTGAGCACGTCGAGGCGCATGGTCGCGGTGTCGGGGCGCGGGTCGAGCACGCGGGCGTCGACCGCCCGCTCGGCGCCCAGAGTCGTGCCGGGTTCGTCGTAGTAGAAGAGGTCACGGCCGTCGGCGAGGGTGGTGGTGCGTTTGACGACGCCGGCGCCGAGGTCCTCGGTGCGCAACTCAGGAAGATCGTGCGTGTTCACGTAAACATGGTACGCACAGGGCCGTGATAACGTCAACATGACGGAGTTGTGAACCGGTGGACGGAGAGACAGGGTGAGCGAGCGCGGCGAGGTCGAGGGCCTCAGGGTCGATCGGCGACGCTCCTCCACGGGGCGCGTGTCGATGGCGATGGTCGCCGTCCGCGCCGGGGTCTCGGGGCAGACTGTCTCGCGCGTCGTCAACGGCAGCCCGCGGGTCGATCCCGACACCCGAGCTCGGGTCGAGCGTGCGATGGCGGAACTCGGCTACCGACCCCACCGTGCCGCTCGGGCCTTGCGCACCGGCCGTTCGCAGACCATCGGGCTCGTCGTCACCACCCTCGCCACGGTCGGCAACTCACGGATGCTGCAGGCCACCGCCGAAGCGGCAGCCGAACGCGGGTACGCCCTCACGCTCGTGACCGCTGCCGCCGGTGTCGCCCAGGCGTTCGAGCGGCTCGCCGAGCAGGAGGTCGACGGTGCGATCGTGCTGAACGAGGCCTCGGCGCTTGTCCCCGGTGCGCAGCCGCCCGAGGGACTGCGCCTGGTCGTGGTGGACGCCCCGACCGAAGCCGGGTTCGCGTCCGTGCACAGCGATCATGCCGGTGGTGCCTCCGCGGCCACGGCCCGACTGCTCGCTCTCGGCCACGACACGGTGCACCACCTCGCGGGACCAGCCGACTCCTTCGCCGCAATCGAGCGTGAGCGCGGATGGCGCGAGACCCTCGTGACCGCCGGAGTCCGCCCGCCCCCGGTGGTCCGCGGCGACTGGAGTGCGGACTCGGGGTATGCGGCGGGCGGGGAGTTGCGGGCGGCGTCCGCCGTCTTCTGCGCCAACGATCAGATGGCGCTCGGTCTGTTGCGCGCGCTCGCCGAAGCGGGGCGACGGGTGCCGGACGACGTCGGGGTCATCGGATTCGACGATGTGCCGGAGGCGGCGAACTACCGTCCTCCGCTGACCACGATCCGCCAGGATTTTGCGGCTCTCGCACACCGGGCCGTGTCGTCGCTCGTCGCGGCGATCGAGGGTAATGCGGGAGATCCGGTGTCGGTCGTCGTCCCGACGGAGCTCGTCGAGCGCGCCAGCACATCCTCGCGCTGACGCGTCCCTGCTTCTTCCTCCCACCCCTTCCCCCCCGCTCCCTCCTCCCGCCCCCTCGCTGCCTCCTCCCCGCGCCCCCTCCTGTCGTCGACGCCCCCTCCTGTGTCGAGACCTCCTCATGTGTCGAGACCCCCTCCTGTCGTCGACACCCCCTCCTGACGTCGACACCCCCTCCTGACGTCGTTCGCGCGAGGGGGTCTCGGCGCGCACGGGGGGCGTCGACGGAAGTGGTGAGGCTGGACCGGACCGGAGCGGGGCGCCGGACTCCCGGACCGGATCGAGACGCCGGACTCCCGGACCGGATCGGGGCGAGGGGCCGCCGGGTCGGATTGCGTGGTTGCACTCGGGTGGAAGCTCATGACATGATCTCGGAAAGCGCTTTCCGGTCCCGTGGATCGGAACCACGACCAGCCTCCCGAGACAGAAACGGAACACCATGGCACAGGCGAACACCCGCGAGATCGGGATCATCATGAACGGCGTCTCGGGGCGCATGGGCTATCGGCAGCACCTCGTGCGCTCGATCCTCGCGATCCGCGATCAGGGCGGCATCGAGTTGTCCGACGGTTCCCGCATCACCGTGAAGCCGATCCTCGTCGGCCGCAACGAGTCCAAGCTCGCCGAGCTCGCCGCGAAGCACGGCATCGAGGACTGGACGACCGACCTCGACGCCGCGCTCGCTGACCCCCGGTGGGAGATCTACGCCGACTTCCTGGTCACCAAGGCCCGTGCCACCGCGATCCGCAAGGCTATCGCCGCGGGCAAGGCGATCTACACCGAGAAGCCCACCGCCGAGTCGCTCGAGGAAGCACTCGAACTCGCGCGCCTCGCGAAGGAAGCCGGCGTGAAGACCGGGGTCGTGCATGACAAGCTCTACTTGCCGGGCCTGCAGAAGCTCAAGCGCCTGATCGACTCGGGCTTCTTCGGTCGCATCCTCTCGGTGCGCGGCGAGTTCGGGTACTGGGTGTTCGAGGGCGACTGGCAGCCCGCGCAGCGCCCAAGCTGGAACTACCGCACGGAAGACGGTGGCGGCATCATCACCGACATGTTCCCGCACTGGAACTACGTGCTGGAGAATCTCTTCGGCGAGGTCAAGAGCGTCTACGCGCAGGCGGCCGTGCACATCGCCGACCGCTGGGACGAGCAGGGCGAGCACTACACGGCGACGGCCGAGGACGCGGCCTACGGCATCTTCGAGATCGAGGGCGGCGTGATCGCCGAGATCAACTCCTCCTGGACCGTGCGCGTGAACCGGGACGAGCTCGTCGAGTTCCAGGTCGACGGCACCCACGGATCCGCGGTGGTCGGGCTGTTCGGCGCGAAGATCCAGCCCCGCAACGCCACCCCCAAGCCGGTGTGGAACCCTGATCTCGAAGACACCCGCGACTACGACGCGGACTGGCAACAGGTGCCGACCAACGATGTCTTCCTCAACGGCTTCCGCCAGCAGTGGGAGGAGTACCTGGTGTCGTACGTCGAGGGCACCGACTACCCGTTCGACCTGCTCGCGGGCGCCCGTGGAGTGCAGTTCGCCGAGGCCGGTCTGACCTCCAGCGCCGAGGGCCGCAAGATCGCCCTCGAGTCGTTGACCCTGGATTGAGGCGCACGATGGCCACACTCCGCCTCCTGCACCCGACAGGCGCGACCACCGACGTCGCCCTCAACGATGTCGGTGCCTGCACGCGTCCGACCGCGCCGCTGCGGAGCCGTGTCGCGTACGCCGCCGCACACGTCGTGCCCAAGGTGCACGCCGACAACACCCCCGGGCAACCCGCCGACATCGACTGGGACGCCACGCTCGCGTTCCGCCGCAACGTGTTCTCCTGGGGGCTCGGTGTCGCCGATGCGATGGACACCGCGCAGCGCAACATGGGCTTGGACGCCGCGGCCACGCGGGAACTGATCGCTCGCAGCGCTGAAGTCGCCCGCGAGGAAGGCGGCTCGGTGGTGGTCGGCGTCAACACCGACCACATCGCCGAGTCGGAAATCTCCCTCGAGCAGGTGATCACGGCCTACACCGAACAGCTGCACTTCGCAGAGGAGCACGGGGCCGGTCCTGTGCTGATGGCGTCCCGGCACCTCGCCCGCGCGGCGACGGGTGCCGCGGACTACCGTCGCGTCTACCGCGAGGTGCTGTCCCGGGCGACGACCCCCGTCGTGCTGCATTGGCTCGGAACCGCCTTCGACCCTGAGCTCGCCGGCTACTTCGGGGCAGACGGCTGGCAGGAGGCAGCCGAGGTGCTGCTGCAGATCATCGCCGAGAACCCGGGGAAGATCGCGGGAGTGAAGATGAGTCTGTTGAACGCCGAGTCCGAGATCTCGGTGCGCGCACGGCTTCCCGAAGGCGTGCGGATGTTCACGGGCGACGACTTCAACTACGTCCGTCTGATCGGGGGCACAGCGGAAGGGATGACGCCGGGCGACGACATGCACTCCGACGCGCTCCTCGGCGCGTTCGCGGCGATCACCCCGGTGGCTTCGGCGGCGATCCAGGCTCTGGACGCCGGTGACCAGGAGGAGTATCTGCGCATCCTGGGCCCGACCGAAGCGCTCAGCCGGCAGATCTTCGCCGCCCCCACGTTCTATTACAAGACGGGCGTGGCCTTCCTCGCCTGGCTGAACGGGCATCAGCCCGCGTTCCAGATGGTCGGTGGCCTGCATTCCGCGCGCAGCCTGCCGCATCTGAGTCGCATCGTCGAGCTCGCGAACACCTCGCTCGCGCTGGAGCAGCCCGACCTCGCGCAGGAACGGTGGCACCGCATGCTGCGCGTGAACGGAGTGGACGCATGAGCCCTTCTTCGCATACCCCCGACCCGCGCCTGTCGATCAACCAGGCGACGATCAAGCATGCCGATCTCGCCACCGCGTTGCGGGTCACGGCCGACGCGGGGGTGCGATCGATCGGCCTCTGGCGGGAGCCCGTGCATGCGGTCGGCCTCGACGTCGCCGCGCGGATGCTGTCCGACTCGGGTCTGCGCTTCTCCACCCACTGCCGGGGCGGCTTCTTCACCCTGCCGGCCGGTGCGGACCGGGAAACGGCATTGGATGACAACCGCAGGGCGATCGAGGAGACCGCGACGCTGGCCGCGGCCGGTGCGGAAGGCTCGACCGCCGTGCTCGTGCTCGTCGCGGGCGGATTGCCTGCGGGATCACGCGACCTGATCGGAGCGCGGGAGCGGGTGCGCGATGCGATCGGTGTCCTCGCTCCCGAGGCGGAGGCGGCGGGGGTGACGCTCGCGATCGAGCCGCTGCATCCGATGTACGCGTCGGATCGCGCCGTCATCTCGACGCTCGGGCACGCACTCGACATCGCCGCTGACTTCGCGCCCGAGGTGGTCGGGGCCGCCGTCGATACGTTCCACATCTGGTGGGATCCGCAGGTGCTCGAACAGATCGCGCGGGCGGGCAGGGAGAACCGGATCGCGACCTATCAGGTGTGCGACTGGAAGACACCCCTCGCCGCCGACGTGCTGCTCTCCCGGCACTACACAGGAGACGGGGTGATCGACTTCGGCTCACTCACCCGTGCGGTCGTCGCGACCGGGTACGACCGCGACATCGAGGTCGAGATCTTCAACGCCGAGATCTGGGCGGATGCCCCGGAGAGCGTCGTGCGCCGCACGGCGGAGACGTTCGCGGCTGCCGTCTCTCCGCACCTCGCATGAGGTCCGATCCGGAGGTTCGGCGCACCACCTGTCGGGAGCGCGCACGGATGCAGGGCGCACGGGCGGCTTTCCGTCCGACATCCATGCATCGGCCCGACATCCGTGCATGGGGCGTCGGTGTGTCGGCGGGCCGCCCGTGACCCCCGAGGTCGGCGCGGTACCGGGCGGGGAAGTAGGATCTGGGGCATGACAGAGCCCGCATCGTCGGCGGAGCGGCCGGCGCCGACCAGGGCCCAGCGTCACACGCGGGGACCCGCACCCACCCTGCACGACGTGGCTCGCGAGGCCGGTGTATCGCTTGCGACCGCCTCCCGTGTGCTCAACGGATCGGAGCGCAAGGTCGCCGAGTCGTTCCGTGAGCGTGTGGAAGCGGCGGCCGCGGAGCTGGGCTACACCGCGAACGTCTCCGCCCAGGCGACCGCGCGTGGCACCTCGCCCGTCATCGCTCTGCTCGTCGCCGACATCGCCGATCCCTACTTCGGTCTGATCGCCTCGGGGGTGGCGCGCGGTGCCGACGAGCACGGGCTCGTCGTCACGGTCGCCATCACCGACCGTGATCCGGCCCGGAAGGCGCGCATCGTCCGAGCTCTGCGGGGTCAGCGGCCGCGGGGCCTGATCCTCGCCGCCTCCGGCACGCAGGAGCCGATCGAGGCGGATGTCGCCCACGACCTCGCCGAGTTCTCGCGTCTGGGCGGCAGGGTGGTCGCCTTCGGGCCGGGCTCCGGCGTGGAGCGGAGTATCGAGATCGACAACCGCTCCGGAGCCGAGGCGCTGGGACGACGGATGGCCGAGCGGGGGTATCGCTCGGCTATCGCGCTCGGTGCCGCCGAGGGCGTGTGGACCTCGGATGATCGTCTGGCCGGGTTCCGCGCCGGGTTCGAGGCTTCAGGAGGAGCTGTCGTGCGCACGCTGCGTGGCGGCTTCCTCCGTGAATCAGGCGCGGAGAGTATGGCCGCGGCGCTCGCCGATGGTGTGCCCACCGGCACCCTGGTCTTCGCGATCACCGATGTCGTCGCGATCGGCGCGATGTCCGCGATCCGCGACGCCGGTCGGGAGATCGGCGCCGATATCGCGGTCTGCGGCTTCGACGACGTGCCCGCGAGCAGCGACGTCTCCCCGGCACTGACGACGGTGCGTGTGCCGCTGAGCGAGGTCGGCTACCAGGCCTTCCGTGCGACGGTGGATGCGGACTGGGAGCAGGCGCCGCTGCCGCTCGACGTGGTCGTGCGCGCCAGCACCCCGGGAGTCCCGCGGTGACTCGGGTCGTGCTGGCCCCGGACAGCTTCAAAGGCACGATCACGGCAGCCGATGCCGCGGCGGCGCTCGCCGAAGGATGGGCGTCCGTCGACCCCGCGGCGGAGTTCGTGCACCGGCCCATGGCGGACGGCGGCGAGGGCACCGTGTCGGCGTTCGAGGCCGCGGTTCCCGGGGCCGTGCGGATGCCGGTCACGGTCGACGGGCCTGCGGGGCACCGGATCGAGACCTCCTGGCTGCTGCTTCCCCCGACCGAGGATGCTCCCGCGGGGACGGCTGTCGTCGACCTCGGCTCGACATCGGGCATCGAGTTGCTGACGGAGCTGCGCCCCTGGGACGCCGACACCGCCGGGTTCGGGCAGGCCATGGCCGCCGCACTCGATCACGGGGTCTCGCGCCTCGTCGTCGGGATCGGCTCGAGCGCATCGACCGACGGCGGCACCGGCATGCTGTCGGCACTGGGGGCGCGGTTCCTCGATGCCGCGGGCGCTCCTGTCGCTCCGGGCGCACGGGGACTCGGAGACATCGCCGCGGTCGACCTCTCCGGACTGCGCCCGGCTCCGGAGGTACGCGTGCTCACCGACGTGACGAACCCGCTCGTCGGTCCGCGCGGGGCCGCCGCGGTGTTCGGCCCGCAGAAGGGACTGCGCACCCCCGACGACATCGTCCTCGTCGACGATGGGCTGCGCCGGCTCGCCGCACTGCTCGGCGTCGATCCGGACGGCGCGGGGAACGGCGCGGCCGGAGGGACCGGTGCCGCCCTGGTGGTGTGGGGCGGAGTCCTCGCTCCCGGCGCATCCGAGGTCGCAGAACTCATCGGGTTGGCCGACGCGATCGCCGACGCCGATGTGGTCATCACCGGGGAGGGGGCCTACGACGGGCAGTCCGGCGACGGCAAGGTGCCCTCCTACCTCGCGGGTCTCGCCGCTGAGGCCGGGACGCGCGCGATGGTCGCGGCCGGTCGCATCACCGAGGATGCGGATACCGCGCTGTTCGCGGCATCCGCCTCGCTCACCGAGCTTGCCGGCTCGTCCGACGCGGCCCTTGCCGAACCGGCGCGCTGGCTGCGCGAGGCCGGCGCCGTGCTGGCCCGTTCCGCCGCAGCCTGAGACGTCGCCCGCGTGGATCAGTCGCCGAGTGCGGCCGACACGACAGCGCGTGCCTCCGCCTGGACCTCCGCGAGGTGTTCGGGGCCGCGCAGGCTCTCGGCGTAGAGCTTGTAGACGTCTTCCGTGCCGGACGGTCGCGCCGCGAACCAGGCGTGCTCCGTCTGCACCTTGAGCCCTCCGATCGCCGCACCGTTGCCGGGCGCGTGGGAGAGCTTCGCCGTGATGTTCTCCCCTGCGAGGCTGGTCGCCGTCACCGACTCGGGGGCGAGCTTTCCGAGCGTCGCCTTCTGCTCCGGTGTCGCGGGGGCGTCGACCCGCTGGTAGGCCGAGGCACCGAAGGCTTCCTCCAGCTCGGCGTACCGCTCCGAGGGCGTCTTGCCCGTGACGGCGATGATCTCGGCGGCCAGCAGGCACAGCAGGATGCCGTCCTTGTCGGTCGACCACACCGAGCCGTCCTTGCGGAGGAAGGACGCTCCGGCCGACTCCTCGCCGCCGAACGCGACCGATCCGTCGAGGAGTCCGGGGACGAACCACTTGAACCCGACCGGGACTTCCAGCAGGCGGCGACCGAGCGATTCGGCGACGCGGTCGATG
Source organism: Microbacterium sp. KKR3/1 (assembly GCF_021272365.1). Lineage (NCBI taxonomy): Bacteria > Bacillati > Actinomycetota > Actinomycetes > Micrococcales > Microbacteriaceae > Microbacterium > Microbacterium sp. KKR3/1. The sequence continues at coordinate 285,880 of NZ_JAJSDW010000002.1, forward strand.
ATCATCGACGACACGAGCGTCTTCCCGATCGCGGCATCGCGGGGCCAGTCCTGCCGATGCGAGAACAGGTAGTCGATCGCGACGGCCAGGTAGTGGTTCGGGTTCATCAGCCCGGCATCCGGGGTGACGATGCCGTGCCGGTCGGCATCCGCGTCGTTCCCGGTCAGCACGTCGTAGTCGCCCTTCTTCGCGACCAGCGACGCCATAGCCGAGGGCGACGACGGATCCATCCGGATCTTCTCGTCCCAGTCCAAGGTCATGAAGCGCCAGGTCGGGTCGACCTCGGGGTTCACCACGTCCAGGTCGAGGTCGTGCATCTCGGCGATGAGTGCCCAGTACTCCACGGACGCTCCGCCCAGAGGGTCGGCGCCGATGCGCACCCCGGCCGTGCGGATCGCGTCGAGGTCGATGATGGACGGCAGATCCCGCACATACTCCTCGCGGAAGTCGTAGCCGGTGAGGGCATCCCAGTCGATGTCGGCGAAGCGCTCGAGTTTCACTCCCTCGAGCCCCGCGGCGATCAGGGCGTTCGCGCGGTCGGCGATCCATCCGGTGGCGTCGGTGTCGGCGGGTCCTCCGTGCGGCGGGTTGTACTTGAAGCCGCCGTCGCGGGGTGGGTTGTGCGACGGGGTCACGACGATGCCGTCCGCGCGACCGGGGTCGTCGGCAGCGCGTCCGCGGTTGTAGGTCAGGATCGCATGGCTGAGCGCGGGGGTCGGCACCCACGAGTCGCGGGCATCGACCCGCACGTCCACACCGTTCGCGAGCAGCACCTCGATGGCGCTGCGCTCGGCGGGCAGGGAGAGCGCGTGTGTGTCCCGACCGAGGAACAGCGGACCCGTGATCCCCTGGGCTGCGCGGTAGTCCACGATCGCCTGCGTCGCGGCGAGGATGTGGTTCTCGTTGAAGCTGTTCGACAGGGACGAACCGCGATGGCCGCTGGTCCCGAAGACGACCCGCTCGGCCGCGACCTCGGGGTTCGGTGTGCGGTCGTAGTAGGCGGCGATCAGTTCGTCGACGTCGATCAGGTCACTTTCCTCCGCAGGGAGGCCGGCACGGCTGGTCATCCTCTCAGTCTGCCCCCTGATCGGCGGGATCGCACCCGAGAAGTCATGCGTATCTCCGTCGTCGCGCCGAGGGCTAAGGTGAAACCCGTGACTGAACGCCGCACCTACAGCTATCTCGGCCCTGCCGGAACCTTCACGGAGGCGGCGCTCGATCAGGTGGCGGAGGCTCGCGGCCAGACGTGGCGCCCCGTGCACAACGTGGGGGAGGCGCTGGCCGACGTGCTCGAGGGCCGCAGCGATGCCGCCATGATCGCGATCGAGAACTCCATCGAGGGCGGTGTGTCCACCACGCAGGATGCGCTGGCGACCCTGCCCGGCCTGCGCATCATCGGTGAGTACCTGGTGCGGGTGAACTTCGTGCTCGTCGCCCCGCGTGGCACGACGCTCGATCAGGTCGAGGTGATCGCGGCGCACCCCGTCGCCTATGCGCAGTGTCATGGCTGGCTCGGTGAGCATCTGCCCTCGCACTCGCACGTGCCGGCCTCGAGCAACGTGGCGTCGGCGATCGGCGTCCTCGACGGAACCCTCGCCGCGCAGGCGGCCATCGCGGCCCCGGGCATCGTGAGCCACTACGACGTCGACGTGCTCGCGGAGGGCATCGGCGACAATGCGCAGGCCGTGACCCGCTTCGTGCTGGTCACCCGGACGACCCGTTCCCCCGAGCCCACCGGCGCCGACAAGACCTCCCTGATCGTGGAGCTCCCGCACGATCACCCCGGTTCGCTCCTCGAGATGCTGGAGCAGTTCTCGACCCGCGGGATCAACCTCTCGCTCATCGAGTCGCGGCCGATCGGCGACGAACTCGGTCGCTACCGGTTCGTGATCGACGCGGACGGACACATCGAGCACGAGCGCATGGCCGACGCGCTGCTCGGCATCCGGCGCTTCAGCCCGCGCGTGGTGTTCCTCGGCTCCTACCCGCGTGCGGATCGCCAGATCGTGCAGTACCCCGACCGCTACTCGGACGACGTGTTCGTCGAGGCGCGCGACTGGCTGCGCGGCATCCTCTCCGGCGAGCCCGAGGTCTGACCTCCGCCCCCGCCTCCCGTGAGGCTGTTGCGGGATCGAAAACGCGCCTCCGGGACGTCACGGAGGCGCGTTTTTCATCCCGCGAGAGCGGGACTTGGGGTCAATGCTCCTGGAAGCGCGGCCAGTCGCTGCCGGGAGCCATGCGCGCGTGCAGGGCACCCTTCGCGGAAGCGAGGCTGGGATAGGTGCTGGCTTCGGCATCCGCTCCCGCCATCGTGACGTGGTATCCATCGTCGTCGTGCCGGATGCTGCCGACTACTCCATTGCGTCCGTAAGCGACCCAGAGTGCGAGCGTCTTGGTGGTGCTCATCCTCGGACCCCCTTTCTGCCGTCGAGGGTACGCCGATCTGTGTGTTGTCGACACCCCTTGACGGGATCCGCGGCGCGGTTGCGGGATCGATAACGCACCTCCGCTGGTCGGGGGAGGAGCGTTTTTGATCCCGCACGGGAGGACGCGGGTGTCAGCGCGAGGAGATCGCCCGGCGGATGAGGGAGACGAGGGCGGCGCCGCCCTCGCGCAGGTCGAGCTCGGTGACGCGGACCACGATCCACCCGGCGGCTTCGAGGTCGCGCTGTCGACGGATGTCGGTGCGCCACTGCTCGCGGCTCGTGCGGTGTCCGTCCCCTTCGTACTCGATCGCGATGCGCCACTGCGGATAGGCGAGGTCGACGCGGGCGATCGCCCGTCCGGCGGCCCGGACGACGTGCTGGATCTCCGGCTCGGGAAGCCCTGCGTCGACCAGCAGCATCCTGGTCTCGGTCTCCTTCGGTGACTCGACTCCTCCGCGCACTCGGGGGAGAGCCCTGCGGATGCGCCCACACCCGGGGAAGCGCCCCCACTCGAGGAGCCGCTGTTCGATCCTCTCGACGTCCACCGAAGGTCTGCCTTCGTGGAGGCCGGGGTAGTTGTCGGCCGCGGTGATCAGGGCTTCCAGGGCGACGGTCATCGGCACACGGGTCAGCTCCGCGGCGCAGAGGAAGAGCGCAGCCACGGGGTCGACCACCGGTGCCCTTCCGATCTCCCAGGAGTGCGCTCGCCCCGAGGCGATGCGACGACCGCGGATGCCGCCGGTGCGCGGGGGAGAGTGGCCCGTGTCCACCGCGATGTCCAGGGGTTCGGTCGTCGTCCAGCGAACCGGGAAGGGGATTCCCCAGAGCCGCAGGGCCGTCCGTCCGGCGAAACGCTGGCCCGGTCGCAACCGCGGCACGTAGCACTCCACGTGCTCGACGAAACTGGCGGGCGCCTCCGCGGCGCGGACACCTGCATACGGCCGGATGAGATCGCGCGCGGAGTGCCGCTTGCGCCCGACTCCGGACGCTTCGGCATCGCGGACGGAGAAGTGCGCGCCGAGCTCGGCGGGGAGGGGGATCCGGTGTCGCATCCGCCCATGGTCGCTCGCGAGCTTCCGCTCCGTCCCGCCCTCCAGCCTCGCGCTCCGGCATCTGTGGACAACTGTCGCCTGTGGAGAGCGCCCGCTCCGGCTGCGGGATCAAAAACGCGCCTCCGGGTGCCCGGGGAGGCGCGTTTTTCATCCCGCAACCGAGCGGGGACCGGGACCGGGGGACGGACGGGGTCAGAGGGCGGCGGCGATGAGCTCCAGGGTCTGGGCTCGGCCGAGGGTGGAGTCCTTCGGCTCGGACTCGTACGCACCGGCGACCGGGGACAGCATGACCTCGTCGACACCGTGGCGCTCGGCGAAGCCGCGGACCTCTGCGGCCACGCTCTCTCCCGTGCCGACGAACCAGCGGGAGCGGGCGGCCTGGACGACCTCATCCGTGGTGGCGTCCGTCTCCGCGGCGAGTGCCTCCTCGACGGTCTCGAGCGCTCCCAGGGGCTGGTTCAGCCGCAGCCGTGCCATCATCCGCAGTTGCGGGAGCGCGCGAGCTTCCGCTTCCTCCGAGGTGGGCGCGGCGACCGCGTTCACCGTGAGGAAGGTCCGGGGCTCCGGGTGCTCCTCGCTCGGGCGGTAGCCCGTGCGGTACAGGTCGAGCGCGCGCTCGAGGCCCTGTCCCGAGAAGTGGTTCGCGAAGACGTAGGGGAGTCCGTGGGAGGCCGCGAGCTGGGCCGAGTAGTCGCTCGATCCGAGCAGCCACACCTCGGGGGACCCGGTCGCCGCCGGGGTCGCGCGCACGGTGTACTCGCCGCCCGAGGTGAACCGCACGGTGGCGCCGTCGCCCGAGAGGAGCGCGGCGATGTCCTGGACGTGACGGGGGAACTGCTCGACGTCACTCGTGGTGCCGGAGCCGCGGAGCAATTGCGTGATCACGGGGTCGCTGCCGGGCGCGCGACCGAGGCCGAGGTCGATGCGTCCCGGGGCGATAGCCTCGAGTGCCGCGAACTGCTCGGCCACGATGAGGGGCGCGTGGTTGGGCAGCATCACACCACCGGATCCGAGTCGCAGGTGCGTCGTGCGCGTCGCCGCAGCGGCGATCAGCACCGGGGGTGTGGTGGACGCGACGGCCGGCATGTTGTGGTGCTCGGCGAACCAGTAGCGGCGGTAGCCGAGGCGGTCGGCGGTCTCGGCGAGGGACAGGGAGGAGGCGATGGCCTCGGCGCTCGTCTGGCCGGTGCGCACCGGGACGAGATCGAGGACGGAGAGAGCTGTAGCGGACATCCTCTCCTGCAACGTCTCGCGGGGTGGCGTCATTCCCCCCGGTAGCGTTGCCGTATGGAAGCAGGCATCTTCTACGTCCTCGTCGGTTCCGTCGCCGTGGCCGCGTTCGCGCGTTGGAGAGGATGGCCGGCGCCGCTGCTCGTGACCGTCGTGGCGCTCGCCGCGTCATTCCTGCCGTTCGTGCCCGAGCTGGACATCGACGGACACCTGCTGCTCAGCCTGGTGCTGCCGCCACTGCTGTACTCAGCCGCGCTCGACGTGTCGTTCGTCGGCTTCCGGCGCAGCCTGCCGCAGATCCGTCGGCTCGGGATCTGGCTCGTGCTGCTCACCGCCGTCGCCGTGGGGTTCGTGGCGTGGTGGCTCCTGCCCTCGCTCACCCTTCCCGGCGCGCTGCTGCTCGGTGCGATCGTGGCTCCGCCGGATGCGGTGTCGGCCGCGGCGATCGGCCGTCGCCTCGGACTGCCCCGGCGCATCATGACCGTGCTCTCCGGCGAGAGCCTGATCAACGACGCGACCTCCCTCACGCTCTACCGGGTGTTCGCGGCCATCCTCGCCGGTGCGACGCTGACGGTCTGGGACGGCATCTGGCAGTTCCTCCTGGCGGTCGGCGTCGGCGTCGGCGTCGGTCTGGTGTTCGGAATCGTCCTGCACCAACTGCGCACCCGCATCAGCGACCCGGTGGTGATCGGCACATTCGGGCTCCTCGCCCCGTTCGGTGCCTACGCGATCGCCGAGCACCTGCTCGGATCCGGGGTGCTCGCGGTCGTCGCGATGGGGCTCTACGTCGGCTACAACTCGCCGCGCACCGACTACACCACGCGGCAGCAGGAGAAGCCGCTGTGGCTCTCGGCCGACCTGCTGCTGGAGAGCTTCGTGTTCGCCTACATCGGTCTGCAGTTCCCGCGTGTGCTCAACGACCTGGGCAGCGAGTCGGTCGGGCGGATCCTGCTCCTGTCGGGAGCGGTGTTGCTCGTGGTGCTGATCGTGCGACCGCTCTACATCTATCCGACCAGCGCGTGGGCGAACTTCCAGGATCGCCGACGGCTCGAACGCTGGGATCGCGGCGTCGAGACCGAGCAGTTCGAGAAACGACACAAGAAGTCCCGTCGCTGGGGGGACTACTCCCCCGACGAGTTGCGCAGCCATATCGTGCGCGAGCGGATGGCAGGGCTGCAGCTCAGCTGGAAGGACAGCGCCGTCATCTCCTGGGCGGGGATGCGCGGTGTGGTGACCCTCGCGATCGCGGTCGCCGCCGCCGACCTCGCGACCCTCGACACCGAGGCGTCGCATGCCATCGTCGTCGTCGCCTTCATCGTGACCGTCGGCACGCTGCTGATCCAGGGGCTCACCCTCCCGCTGCTGATCCGCGGTCTCGGGATCGCGAGCGACGTCGACGAGGAAGAGGACCGGGAGGCGCTCGCCGCCGTCCGGGAGAAGAGTCGCGAGGCCGGCAAGGCCTACCTGGCGACGAAGCGTGTCGAATGGGAGGCGAAGTACGGCGAGGTCGACCTCGGGATCTTCGACGCGTTCACCAAGCGGATGACCCGGGTCGAGAAGGACACGGACGAGGTGCAGAAGGTGGAGGATGCCGCAAGCCGGCCCTCGTACGAGGACCTCGTCGCCCTGACGAAGGGCTGGCTGCAGGTGCGGCGAGAGATCCTGCTCGCCGAGCGGGATGCGGGCAACCTCGATGAGGAGGTCATGCGCGAGCTGATCGCCGCGATGGATGCCGAGGAGCTCGCGCTCGACACCCGGGGTGCCACGCGTCCGCAGAGCCGCGCCTGAGTGCCGGACGACGGAGCGCCCCGTCCCGGAGGGGGACGGGGCGCTCTGCGTGAGGCGGAACCGCGGTCAGCGGGCGCCGACCGGCTCCTTGTCGGAGGAGGTGTCCGCTTCCGGGGTGCCCTCGTCGTCTCCGGAGTCGTCGGCGAAGGGGAGGCCTTCGCGCGGAGCGTTGTAGAGCTCCTCGTTCAGGATGCCTTCGCGCTTGGCGACGATCGTCGGGATCAGTGCCTGGCCGGCCACGTTGACCGCGGTGCGGCCCATGTCGAGGATCGGGTCGATCGCGAGCAGGAGTCCGACGCCCTCGAGCGGCAGGCCGAGAGTCGACAGTGTCAGGGTGAGCATCACGACGGCGCCCGTGGTGCCCGCGGTGGCGGCGGAGCCGACGACCGAGACGATCACGATCAGCAGGTACTGCACGAAGTTCAGCTCGATGCCGAAGAACTGAGCGACGAAGATCGCGGCGATGGCGGGGTAGATCGCCGCGCAGCCGTCCATCTTGGTGGTCGCACCGAGCGGGACGGCGAACGACGCGTAGGAGCGGGGCACGCCGAGGTTGCGCTCGGTGACGCGCTCGGTGAGGGGCAGCGTGCCGATCGACGAGCGGCTGACGAAGGCGAGCTGCACGGCCGGCCAGACACCGGAGAAGTACTGCTTGATCGACAGGCCGTGCGTGCGCACCAGGACCGGGTAGACGACGAAGAGCACCAGCGCGAGGCCGATGTAGACCGCAGCCGCGAACCAGCCGAGGGAGGCCAGCTTCTCCCAGCCGTACTTGATCACGGCCGAGCCGATGAGGCCGAAGGTGCCGATCGGGGCGATGCGGATGATCCACCACAGCACGCGCTGGATGACCTTCAGCAGCGACTCGGTGAAGATGAGGAACGGCTCGGCCTTCTTGCCGGCCTTGAGAGCGGCGATGCCGACGACGGCCGCCACCACGATGACCTGCAGGATGTTGAAGCCGACGTTCGACGAGAAGGTGCCCTCGACAGCACCGGGCGAGGTGCTGACGGTGAGGCCGAGGAAGTTCTGCGGGATCAGGCCGAGGAGGAAGTTCCACCAGGTGCCGACCGTGTACGGGTCCCCGGGCTCGAGGCCGTCACCGGCGCGGTTGCCGGGCTGGATCACGAGGCCGAGGACGATACCGATGATGACGGCGATGAAGGCGGTGATCGCGAACCAGAGGATCGTCTGACCGGCCAGGCGGGCGGCGTTCTGCACCCGTCGCAGGTTTGAGATGCTGGCGACGATCGCCGTGAAGATCAGCGGGACGACGGCGGCACGCAGCAGCGTGACGTACGAGCTGCCGATCGTGTCGAGGGTCGCGGACAGGCCGGTCGGGTTCTCGGCGGTGGCGCCGAGTTGGCGGCCGATCAGACCGGCGGCGATGCCGAGGACGAGGGCGGCGAGGATCTGGAAGCCGAACGACGTCAGCAGCTTCCGGACCGGTCCGCGGGTGTCAGGCGCCTTCTGCGCGCGTGCGGTGGTGCTCATGGGGTGGGGACTCCAGGATCGCGGTGCGCCGGGTGCGCGCCATGAGGCTCAACGCTAGGACTCCCTGGGAATTCCCTGGGTGGATATGACGAAGGATGACGTGGTTCCTCCCGACGATCGTCGGGTCACCGGGAACCGTCGGCGCGCGCGTCCGTCGCCGGGTCGAACCACCTGAGGTCGGGGAACCGGCCGAATCCGCGGTCACGCGTGGCGAGGCGTGCACCGTTCGCCAGAGTCAACGCGGCGATGTACGCGTCGGGGACGAGGTTCCCTCGGATGCCCTGGTCGACCGCGGTGAGAGCTTCGAGTCGGTTCCAGGACGGTGCCCCGGCCGTGAGCCAGTGGGTGCGCGGAGCGGCGACGAGGCTGTGGGCGAAGGCCATCGCGGCGTCGATCGGTGCGGGCACGGTGCTGATTCGGGGGTGGGTGACGATGCGGACGAATCCGCTGAGGATCGTGTCGGAGACGCCGATCGCTTCGCGGGTCAGGGCCTCGTTGAGCCAGGGCGCGTAGGTCTGATGCTCTGCGGAGTCGGCGCGGAATGCGTAGACGAGGATGTTGACGTCGGGAACGATCATCGGATCGAGGTCTCTTCCAGCGCGTCCCACAGGGCGTCACGGTCGTCGATGTTGACGAGGAACCGTGATGTGCGCGGGTCGCCGAAGGTCGGCAGGGGCTCGCTGGGCGCAGGGGATGGACGCTTCGCCAGGTGCTCGCGGAGGGCCTCTTCGATGAAGCTCGTGAAGGTCAGGCCCTCTGCGGCGGCGCGCGCCTTAGCTTCGGTCGCGAGTGCCTCGGAGAGATTCAACGTGGTGCGCATACAGATGAGCATACGCGTGTGCGCAGACATCTGCTCGGATCAGCGCGAGGCGATCACCAACAGGTCGCCGACCTCGCAGTCGAGCGCTTCGCAGATCGCCCGCAGCGTCGAGTAGCGGATGGCGCGGGCGCGGTCGTTCTTGAGCACCGACAGGTTCACGATGCTCACCCCGACCGTGGCGCTGAGCTCCGTGAGGGTCATGCCTCTCTCTGCGAGTAGCTCGTCGAGCCGGCAGTGGATGCCGGTGAACTCGTCGTCGCTCTCCGCCGGGCTCACACCAGTCCCTCCGTCTCCTTCTGGAGCGCCGCCTTCTCCTGTTGGAGACGGATGCCGCGGCGGAACGCGACGGCGATCAGGCCGACCGTCACCCCGGTGGCGAAGATCGGCGCGATGGTCCAGAACTCGATCGGGTGCACGGGCTCTCCGTCGCCGATGCCGAGCGCGGTGGTCACGCCGTTGCGCCCCATCGTCTCGAGCATGACGATCAGGATGGGGGCGGCGACGAGTGTCCAGCCGATCACGTCGAAGGCACGTGCGTTTCCGCGAACGAAGAAGCGTCCGCGGAGGAAGTTCCAGGCGACCAGCGTCACTGACGCGATGATCAGGACAGCTGCGAGAGTCCACAGAGCGATGGCGGCGATGATGGCGGTGACCGACACCACGTTCACATCGGTCGCGAAGACCATCGCATCCTGCGCGATCCCCTCGATGGAGAGGGCGCCGGAGTCGGTCGTCGCGGAGATCGGCTGCTCGTCGATCGGGATCGACCACGCGATTCCGGAGTCGCGGAAAGTGCTGCCGATGCGGAGCACCGTGGCGATGACAACCGTGATGAGCGCCGCGGCGGCGTAGAGGATCACGGTGATGGCATCTGCCGTTTCGGAGCGGGTGGGGGTGGCGGTGCTGAGCATCAGACGAGTCCTTCCGTGTCACGTTCGAGGCGTCGACCGATCTCGAAGACACCGGCGATGAGGGCGAGGGCGAACGCCCAGCCGACCGGGGCGAGGTCGAACTGCACCAGCAGGGTCCACAGCACGTCCTCGACGGCGGGATCCGCGGCGGCCAGGTCCTGGACGATCATCGCCCGCCCGATCCCGCCGGCCAGCTGCCCGAGGAGCGCTCCGGCGAGCATCAGGCAGGCGGCGAGGCCGAAGATCCACCCGAGCGACGCACGGAAAGGTCGCGAGCGGATGAGGGACACGCCCAGCCACCAGACCCCCGCGCACAGCGCCATCGTGGCGAGTGCCGGGAGCGCGACCTCGAGGAGCAGCATCCAGCGAGCGCCGGCGGTCATCGTCGAGAACGTGACGAGGGCGGAGTCGACCGTCGCCGCGCTCACGCCGGAGACGTCATCGAGTGCGGTCAGGTCGACGTCGTGGATCGGCATGAGCACCGCAGGCGCCGCGCCGAACATCTCGAACGCGGCGGAGGCGACCGCGAAGATCGCGCCGATCCCGACGCTCACGGCGCCGGTGGCGATGAGTCCGAGGGCGATCCCGTCGGCGAGTGAGGGGCGTCCTTGTCTGGTGAGCATCCCTGTCTCCTTGAGGTTGGTTGTTATCGACATTCGTTAACATAACGACTGTCGATAACTCGGTCAACCCCCGGTATGCCCACGGCGAACACGGGCATACGCGCCCGATGTGGTGGTTACTCTCGATGTACAAGCGCTTCACGCGTCTTCGCCCCGTGCGAATAAGGAGTCACAGCATGTTCGAGAGATTCACGGACCGAGCCCGTCGAGTGGTCGTCCTCGCCCAAGAAGAGGCGAAGATGCTCAACCACAACTACATCGGGACCGAGCACATCCTGCTCGGCCTCATCCACGAGGGTGAAGGCGTCGCCGCCAAGGCCCTCGAGAGCCTCGGCATCTCCCTCGACGCCGTGCGCGAGCAGGTGCAGGACATCATCGGCCAGGGTCAGCAGCAGCCGACCGGGCACATCCCGTTCACGCCTCGTGCCAAGAAGGTGCTCGAGCTCAGCCTCCGCGAGGCCCTGCAGCTCGGCCACAACTACATCGGCACGGAGCACATCCTGCTCGGCCTCATCCGCGAGGGCGAGGGCGTCGCCGCTCAGGTGCTCGTCAAGCTCGGTGCCGACCTCAACAAGGTCCGCCAGCAGGTGATCCAGCTGCTCTCCGGTGCCCCGGGGCGCGAGCCGGCCTCCGTCGGCGCGCAGACGAACGACTCGCCGGCCGGTGCCCAGGGCGGCTCTGCCGTGCTCGACCAGTTCGGACGCAACCTCACCCAGGCCGCGCGCGACAACAAGCTCGACCCGGTCATCGGGCGCGAGAAGGAGGCGGAGCGGGTCATGCAGATCCTCTCCCGCCGCTCGAAGAACAACCCGGTCCTGATCGGTGAGCCCGGCGTCGGCAAGACCGCCGTCGTCGAGGGCCTGGCCCAGGCGATCGTCAAGGGCGATGTGCCCGAGACCCTGAAGGACAAGCAGCTCTACTCGCTCGACCTCGGTTCGCTCATCGCCGGTTCCCGCTACCGCGGTGACTTCGAGGAGCGCCTGAAGAAGGTCACCAAGGAGATCCGCACGCGCGGCGACATCATCGTCTTCATCGACGAGATCCACACCCTCGTGGGTGCGGGTGCCGCCGAAGGGGCGATCGACGCGGCCAGCATCCTGAAGCCGCTCCTCGCGCGTGGCGAGCTGCAGACGATCGGTGCCACGACGCTCGACGAGTACCGCAAGCACTTCGAGAAGGATGCCGCGCTCGAGCGCCGCTTCCAGCCGGTGCAGGTCAACGAGCCGACGCTGCCGCACGCGATCAACATCCTCAAGGGGCTGCGCGACCGCTACGAGGCGCACCACAAGGTGCAGATCACCGATGGCGCCATCGTGGCCGCGGCGAACCTCGCCGACCGCTACGTCTCCGACCGCTTCCTTCCGGACAAGGCCATCGACCTGATCGACGAGGCCGGCGCACGCCTGCGTCTGTCGATCCTGTCGAGCCCGCCCGAGCTGCGGGAGTTCGACGAGAAGATCGCCGCCGTGCGCGAGCAGAAGGAGATCGCGTCCGAGGAGCAGGACTTCGAGAAGGCCGCCTCCCTGCGCGATGAGGAGAAGAGCCTTCTCGCCGAGCGTCTCCGCCTCGAGAAGCAGTGGCGTGCAGGCGACGTCGCGACCTCCGCGGTCGTCGACGAGGGTCTGATCGCCGAGGTGCTCGCTCAGGCCACCGGCATCCCCGTCTTCAAGCTCACGGAAGAGGAGTCCAGCCGACTCGTCTTCATGGAGAAGGCCCTGCACCAGCGCGTCATCGGTCAGGAGGAGGCGATCGCCGCTCTCTCCAAGACGATCCGCCGTCAGCGTGCCGGTCTCAAGGACCCGAAGCGTCCTTCGGGCTCGTTCATCTTCGCCGGCCCCACCGGTGTCGGAAAGACCGAGCTCGCCAAGGCCCTCGCCGAGTTCCTGTTCGACGACGAGGCCGCGCTGATCTCCCTCGACATGAGCGAGTTCGGCGAGAAGCACACCGTCTCGCGTCTGTTCGGTGCCCCTCCCGGGTTCGTCGGATTCGAAGAGGGCGGCCAGCTCACCGAGAAGGTGCGGCGCAAGCCGTTCAGCGTGGTGCTCTTCGATGAGATCGAGAAGGCCCACCCCGACATCTTCAACTCGCTGCTGCAGATCCTCGAAGAGGGTCGGCTCACCGACGGTCAGGGTCGGATCGTGGACTTCAAGAACACGGTCATCATCATGACCACCAACCTCGGTGCCCGTGACATCGCAGGCGGCCCCGTCGGCTTCCAGATCGAGGGCAACGACTCGACCAGCTACGACCGGATGAAGGGCAAGGTGAACGAAGAGCTCAAGCGGCACTTCAAGCCCGAGTTCCTGAACCGTGTCGACGACATCATCGTGTTCCCGCAGCTCTCGAAGGAGGAGCTGGTGCAGATCGTGGATCTGTTCACCAAGCGCCTCGGCGAGCGTCTGCTGGACCGCGACATGACGATCGAGCTGTCGCAGGCCGCCAAGGAGCGTCTGATCGAGATCGGCTTCGACCCGGCGCTCGGCGCCCGACCGCTGCGTCGCGCGATGCAGCACGAGGTCGAGGACCGTCTGTCCGAGAAGATCCTTCACGGCGAGCTCAACTCGGGTGACCACGTGAAGGTCGATGCGAAGGACGGGCAGTTCCTGTTCGAGCACGGCCCGCGCGGCGAGAAGGTCGCGGTCGGCGTCAACACCGGTGGCGGTGCGATCGCCGGCACTCCCGACCTGGCGGTCGCCAGCGGCGAGTAAGTCAGACAGAACCACGAGGGGGCGGATGCTGCGGCATCCGCCCCTTTCCTGTGTCCCGGCCCCTCCTGCGAAAACTCAGACGGGATGCGATCGCCCGGGCGCGTCATGCACACGACGCGCCGTACCGCGAGCGAACCGTCTGGGTTTTCGCAGGGGCATGGGTCATAGGCTTGTGCCGTGAGCGAGTACATCGTCCGACCGGCGCGCAGCGCCGACGTCATCGGCATCCGCAACCTCCTGCAGCCCCTCGTGGAGCAGCGCATCCTGCTCGGCAAGGACCTCGCGGTGCTCTACGGATCCGTGCAGGAGTTCGTCGTGGCGGAGGCGGACGGGGTGCTGATCGGCTGCGGTGCGCTGCACGTGATCTGGGAGGATCTGGGCGAGGTGCGCACCCTGCTCGTGCGCGACGACTGGCTGCACCACGGAGTCGGTCGGGCCATCGTCGACCGACTGGAGGAGACGGCGCGGATGCTTGGGCTCTCCCGCCTGTTCTGCCTCACCTTCGAGGTCGAGTTCTTCAGCCGTCGGGGCTTCACGCCCATCGGGGAGCAGGTCGTCGACCCCGACGTCTACTCCCAACTGCTGCGCAGCGGTGACGCCGGTGTCGAGGAGTTCCTCGACCTCGCCCACGTCAAGCCCAACACGCTCGGCAACACACGCATGCTCAAAGTGCTCTGAGGCGCCTCCTGCTCGACGACCGTCCGTGGGCCTCCCCGGTTGTGCAGGTGCGATCGCTTAGCCTGGAGATATGCCCCGTCGTTCCGCCGCCGTCTACCGCCGTCGGCGACTGGTCGTCATCGGCGGGCTCGTCCTGCTCCTCGCGGCCATCGGCGTCGGGGTGTGGCTGCTGATCGCGAAGCCGTGGGCTTCCGCCGAGACCGGTCCGAAGCCGTCGGCGTCCTCATCGGAGACCTCCACGCCCTCACCGTCGCCCGGGACGGCGTCTCCTTCTCCGGATCCGTCGGCCTCGCAGACACCCGCGATCGTCGCCTGTGAGGCGAAGGATGTCGAAGTCGCCGCGGTGGCCGATGCGGAGACCTATGCCGCCGGAGTCCTGCCGAAGCTCTCGATCTCCTTGACCAACAAGAGCACGAAGGACTGCACGATCGACGTCGGATCGACGACGCAGGTGTTCACGGTGTCCAGCGGTTCGGATGTGTGGTGGCGCTCGACCGACTGCCAGAAGGACCCGAGCAGCATGATCGCGACGCTCACCGCCGGGACCACCGTCACGAGCAAGGATCCGGTGACGTGGGATCGGACGCGTTCGAGCGTCGAGACCTGTGACCAGGAGAATCGTCAGCGCGCGCCCGGCGGGGGAGCCTCGTACCATGTCGAGGTGTCGATCGGCGGCTTCACGAGCCCCAGCACCGTGCAGATCCTGCTGTACTAGCGGCCTCCGTCTTCGAAGCGACGGTGACAGGAAGCATTCGAAATGCGTCGTCATCTGCCCTATGGGGTGCGAATCGCGGCGATGTGAGCATCGTTCGCCGCATGATGCTGACAGGTGCTCATCTTTGGGATACCATTGAGATGACTCTCCGCATCATGCGGCACAAGCCATCCCCAGTGGCGTCGAACTACAGCGTCCCCAGCGCTTCGACATCGCCGCTCGAGAGTCCGAGGGCCCTCTCGAGTACCCCAGTCCCCAATGTGGGACTCGAGAGGGCCCCAATCGTCTCCGCGGTCGATTCCGCGCGCCGCGTCGTCCTCCGTGAATAAGCTGGAGACATGGCAGCGAAGAAGTCGAAGACCTCGAAGAAGAAGCCCGCACCCGAGGACTTCCGCTCGGATGCCCTGGCTCAGGCTCTCGAGAAGCAGGATGTCGCTGCGGTCGCTCTCGCTCTGCGCCACGGCACCACGGTCGTGCCGCTGATCACCCCGGGCGCGCGCGACAACCCGCTCGACAGCGGGGAGGTGTGGACGTACCGCGACCCGAAGACGGGTGATCTGGCCCTGCTGCTGTTCAGCGATGCGAAGAACAAGCCGGCCAACCTGCCGCCCGGCGTCGGGATCTACACCGCGGACTGGCTGCGCAAGTTCCTCTCCGCGCACCCGATCACGACGGTGTTCCTGGACATCGCCGGCCCGCACCCCATGCAGGCCGATCCCGCCGAGCTGCTCAAGGCGCTCGACGCCTGAGACGGTCTGCGGCAGGCGCAGCGGCTCCCGGGCGGACCAGAACGGCTCCCGGGCGGATCAGAACGGCGGGATGTCGCGGTCGGATCGGCGTGAGGTGTTGCGCGCCCGCACATCGCCGAGCGCGGCACGGAGGGTCTTCGAGCGGTCGTCGACGACCTGCTCGTATCCGAGTCGCGCCGCCTCGGACCGCCGCTGCGCGGCCTGGGTCACCGGGCGGATCTCGCCGGCGAGGCTGAGTTCACCGACCGCTGCGACGGTTCGCGGCACCGCGATCTGCTGGATGGAGCCGGCGACGGCGATCGCGATGGCGAGATCGGCGGCGGGCTCCGTGAAGCGCACGCCTCCGACGGTCGACACATAGACGTCGAGAGTCCCGGTGGGGATGCCGGCGCGGCGTTCGAGGATGGCCAGCACCATCGCCACGCGCGAGGAGTCGAGGCCATGGACGATGCGGCGCGGGTTCGGAGCGTTGCTGGGCACGGTGAGGGCCTGCACCTCGACGGGGAGCGCCCGGCGGCCCTCGAGCGAGATCGCGACGCAGGTTCCGGGTTCGGTCGCGCCCTGAGAGAGGAAGAGCCCCGAGGGATCGGGGACCTCGGCGATGCCGTCGCCCGTCATCTCGAAGCAGCCGACCTCGTCGGTCGGACCGAAGCGGTTCTTGAGAGCGCGGATGAAGCGCAGCGACGTCTGCCGATCCCCTTCGAAGTGGCAGACGACGTCGACCAGATGTTCGAGGACCCGGGGGCCGGCGACCTGGCCGTCTTTCGTGACATGACCGACGATGATGATCGGCAGATCGCGGTCCTTCGCCACGCGGATCAGCGTCGCAGCGACCTCGCGGACCTGGCTCGGCTGACCGGCCGCACCGTCGATCAGCGACGAGGAGACGGTCTGCACGGAGTCGACGATCACCAGCTGCGGCTTGACCTCGTCGATGTGCCCCAGGATGGTCGCCAGGTCGGTCTCGCTCGCCAGGTACAGTTCGTCGTGCAACGCTCCGGTGCGCTCGGCGCGAAGGCGGACCTGCCCCGGAGATTCCTCGGCGCTCGCATACAGGACTCGCCGCCCGCCGCGGGCTGCTTGGGCGGCCACCTCCAGCAGCAGCGTGGACTTGCCCACACCGGGCTCACCGCTGAGCAGGATCGCGGCGCCGGGGACCACGCCACCGCCGAGCACGCGGTCGAACTCCCCGACCCCGCTCGAGCGCCGCGGTGCGTCCTGCGTCGTGATCTGCGTGATCGGTCGTGCCGTCCGCTCGGCGCTCGGTGCGACCGGACCCACGCGGCGGAGGATGCCGGTCTGCGCCGCCTGTTCCTGCACCGTGCCCCACTGCTGGCACTCCCCGCAGCGTCCGACCCACTTCGCGGTCGTCCAGCCGCATTCCGTGCAGACGTAGGCGGGAGGAGCGGGTTTTCGGGTGGCCATGCTCTCAGGCTATCGGCGGGATCGGACATCCCTATCGGCCAGGTGTTTATTCACGGCCCGTACCTCTGGGTAAACCCGCGATCTCACGGAATACTGGTGACATGGCCAACGGCGGGCCCGTCTGCGGGCCGATCTCGAGCTACTCCCGGGTGCAGATCCTGCACTTGCTCTTCGAAGCGGGAAGTTCGCAGACCCGAGCCGCCGTGTCGATCGCGGAGCTGTGCGAGGCGACCGGACTCCACGCGAACACGGTCCGTGAGCACCTGCAGCGCCTGATCGAAGGCGGGTACGTGATCCCGACGATCGAGCACCGCACCACGCGGGGGCGTCCGCGCACGCTGTACAGCGCGGCCACCGGAGCTCCGGGTGCCTCCAGCCCGGTCGCGCGCGACAAGGCCAAGGCGGCTGCTCGTCGGGGCGACCTGATGCGCAGCATGCTGCCGGACTCGGCGCCCGACCTCGGCCGTGAAGCCACCTATCAGCTCGACGCGCTCGTGGAGCACCTGGAGGAGAGCGGCTTCGAGCCCGTGGTCGACGACCGCCGGCTCACGGTCGACCTCAGCCCGTGCCCGCACGCGGCGGGCCGTTCCGAAGACCGCCCGATGCTCTGCCGTGTGCACCTCGAGCTCATGCAGAGCGTGTTGAACGAGGCCGGTGGACCCCTCGAAGCCGAGTGCGTCCGCGATGCCGTCCTCGCATCGGACTGCACCGTCCAGCTGCGTGACAGCACGAGGCAGCGGCAGCACAGAACAGGAGTCGTGCATGGAATGGCTTGATCCGCTCGCGCTCGCCCGATGGCAATTCGGGTTGACCACGGTCTATCACTACCTCTTCGTCCCCCTGACGATCGGCATGGCGCTGATCGCCGCGATCTTCCAGACCGCATGGGTGCGCACCGGCAAGGTCCAGTACCTGCACCTGACCCGCTTCTTCGGCAAGATCTTCCTCATCAACTTCGCGATGGGCGTCGTCACCGGCATCGTGCAGGAGTTCCAGTTCGGCATGAACTGGTCGGACTACTCCCGCTTCGTCGGCGACGTGTTCGGTGCTCCGCTCGCCTTCGAGGGCCTGCTGGCGTTCTTCTTCGAGGCGACCTTCATCGGTCTCTGGATCTTCGGCTGGGACAAGCTCCCGCAGAAGCTGCACCTGGCCACCATCTGGTGCGTGTCGATCGGCAGCATCCTGTCGGCGTACTTCATCATCGCGGCCAACGCGTTCATGCAGAACCCGGTCGGCTACACGTTCAACCCCGAGACCAACCGGGCCGAGCTCACCGACTTCTGGGCGCTGCTGACCAACCCGGTCGCGCTGGCCGCGTTCCCGCACACGATCTTCGGCGCGCTGATGTTCGCGGCCGGTGTCGTGATCTCGGTCTCCGCCTGGCACCTCGCTCGCGGACAGCACTTCGACACCATGCGCATCTCGCTGAAGTTCGGACTGTGGGCGATGATCGTCTCGACCGCGGGTGTCGTGCTCACGGGTGACCAGCTCGGCCTGGCGATGTACGCCGCGCAACCCATGAAGATGGCTGCGGCTGAAGCGACCTTCAACACGGTGTGCGGACCGGACGCGTCGTTCAGCCTGTTCACCCTCGGCACCCCGGACGGCAGTTCCGAACTGTTCTCGATCCGCGTCCCCTACCTGCTGTCCCTGCTGTCGACGCATACGCTCGACGCGTGTGTGCACGGCATCAACGACCTGAACGCCGAGTACGCCCAGACCTACGCCGCCACCGGTCTGACGGACTTCGCCCCGATCCTGTGGGTCACCTACTGGGCGTTCCGCTGGATGATCGGCCTGGGCATGGCCGCCGCGCTCGTGGCCGTCGCCGGCCTGTGGCTCACCCGCAAGGGCGCCAAGAAGCCCCCGGCACCGTGGATGTGGAAGCTCGCGATCTGGTCGTTCCCGCTCGCGCTCGTCGCCAACATCATGGGATGGGTCTTCACGGAGATGGGCCGACAGCCCTGGATCGTGTTCGGGCTCATGACCACGCAGGACGGCGTCTCGCCGGGCGTCAGCGGGCTCGAGGTGCTGATATCGCTCATCGCGTTCACCGCGATCTACGCGGCCCTCGCCGTGGTCGAGGTCCGACTCATCGTCAAGGCCGCGCAGAAGGGCCCGGACACCGAAGAACAACCGCATGACGAGACGGCCCAGCTGCCGTCGGTCGTCTACTGAGGGGGAGGAGCATCATGGATCTCGCAACACTCTGGTTCTTCATCGTCGCGTTCTTCTTCGTGGGCTACTTCGTACTCGACGGGTTCGACTTCGGCGTCGGCATGTCGCTGCCGTTCCTCGGCAAGAACGATGTCTCGCGCCGTCAGGTCATCAACACGATCGGTCCGGTCTGGGACCTCAACGAGACGTGGGTCATCGTCGCCGGTGCCGTGCTGTTCGCGTCGTTCCCCGAGTGGTACGCCACCCTGTTCAGCGGTTTCTACCTGCCGCTGCTGCTGATCCTGCTGGCGCTGATCCTGCGCGGGGTGTCCTTCGAGTACCGGCACCAGCGCGACAGCGTGAAGTGGAAGGCCGGATTCGACCGGATGATCGTGATCGGGTCCGCCGTTCCCGCTCTGCTCTGGGGCGTCGCCTTCGGCAACATCGTGCAGGGGGTGGCGATCGATGAGAACCACATCTACGTCGGCGGCTTCTTCTCGCTGCTGAACCCGTACGCGCTGCTGGTCGGCGTCACCACGTTGCTGCTGTTCTTCCTGCACGGTGTGCTGTTCGTCGCTCTCAAGACCGATGGACAGGTGCACGAGGATGCGCAGAAGCTGGCGAAGAAGGCTGCTCTTCCGACGATCCTCGTCGCGGCCGGAACGGTGATCTGGACGGTGGCGATCGCGATGGGCCGCGAGGCTCCGCTGCTCTGGCTCGTCATCGGCACCGGGGTGCTCGCGGCGGTCAGCCTGATCGCGGCCGTCGGGTTCTCGCTCGTCCGACGTGACGGGTGGGCCTTCTTCTCCGGGATGCTCACGGTGATGTTCGCCGTGGTCATGCTCTTCTCGGCGCTGTTCCCGTTCGTGATGCCCTCGACGATCGACCCGGCGTACAGCCTGACGATCGCGAACGCATCCAGCACCCCGTACACGCTGCAGATCATGAGCTGGACGGCCCTGATCGCGATGCCGCTCGTGCTCGCGTACCAGGCCTGGACGTACTGGGTCTTCCGCAAGCGCGTCACTCGGAAATCCATCGAGGGGGCACCGGCGCACGCGTGAAACCCGTCGATCCAAGACTGCTGCGCTACGCGGGTGCCGCGAGGGGATTCCTCGCGGCATCCGCGTTGATCGGCGTGGTCCAGACGGCGGTCGTGATCGTGTTCGCCTGGCTGCTGACGGATGCGGTGACCGGGGCGATCGCCGGGCGCGACGTCACGGCTTCCCTGCTCTGGCTGCTGGTCACGGCACTGCTTCGCGGTGTGCTCATCGCCGCGTCCGATGCGGCGGGCACCCGTGCTGCGGCGAAGACCGGCATGCAGCTGCGATCCGCGTTGATCGCGGCGGTGGGGCGGCTCGGACCGGGGTGGCTGGCGCAGCGGAACCAGACCGAACTCGCGGTGACCGCCGGCCATGGTCTGGAAGCGCTGGACGCCTACTTCGCGCGCTACATCCCGCAGCTCGTGCTGACCGTCATCGCGACGCCCGTGCTGGTCGCGGTGATGTGGTGGCAGGACTGGCCGAGCGGTCTCACCGCTCTCATCACGCTGCCGCTGATCCCGCTGTTCCTCATCCTGATCGGGATGGCGACGCGCACGGTGCAGAAGCGGCAGTGGCAGACGTTGCAGCGGCTCGCGGCCCGGTTCGCCGACACGGTGCAGGGACTCTCGACGCTGCGGCTCTTCGGGCGCGACCGGCGCGCGGCGGACCGCATCGAGGTCACGGCAGACGAGTACCGGCGCGAGACCATGAAGGTGCTGCGGTTCTCGTTCCTGTCCGGGTTCGCGATGGAGCTGCTGGCCTCGATCGCGGTCGCCCTGATCGCCGTGTCGGTCGGATTCCGGCTGTTGTCGGGGGACCTCACGCTCGAGGTGGGGCTATTCGTGCTGCTGCTCGCGCCCGAGGCGTTCCTGCCGATCCGACAGGTGGGGGTGCAGTTCCACGCCGCGGCCGAGGGCGTCGCCGCGACCGAGGACGTGTTCGAGGTGCTCGATGCGGCGCGGACAGGTGCACGGATGCAGGAGCTTCCGACGGATGCCGGACGAATCGCCGTCGAAGCTTCCGACATCCGTCCATCCGTCGTGCAGGTGGACCGACTGGAAGGCGCGGCGCTCGTGGTCGAGGGGGTGCAGGTGCGCGATCTGCGCCCGGTGTCCTTCACCGCGACGCCGGGGACGATCACGCTGATCGAGGGACCCAGTGGCTCGGGCAAGTCGTCGCTTCTCGCGGCGCTGCGGGGCGCTGCCGACTATGAGGGGACGGCCGTGTTCGCCGGGCAGAGTCTTCGCGGGCTCGCTCCGGCCGGGTGGCTGGCCTGGGCAGGGCAAGCACCGGGGCTGATGCGCGGCACGGTCGCAGACAACGTCGCCCTCGGAGACCCGGCACCGGATGCCGGCCGCGTCCGCGCAGCGCTGGATGAGGCACGCGCCGAGAGCATCGACGCGGCACTCGAACTCGGTGTGCAGGGGAGTGGGCTCTCGGGCGGTCAGGCGCAGCGGGTGGCCGTGGCGCGCGCGCTGTACCGGCAGCAGACCGATCCCGGACGTGTGCTCGCCCTGGACGAGCCCTCGAGCGCGCTGGACCCGGAGACCGAGGAACGGTTGTGGCAGTCGTTGAGGGCGCGGGCGGATGCCGGAGCGACGATCCTGCTCGTGTCGCACCGGCGGTCGGCGCGCCGCATCGCGGATCAGGTCGTGGCGCTGGGGGTGGACGCATGACCGAGCTGACGCGCGGACAGCGGGTCCGCAGCATCCTTCGGCTCGCGCAGCCGTCGGTCGGACGCTTCATGCCGGGTCTCATCTGGGGTGTGCTGTCCGCGGCGGCCGCCGTGAGCCTGCTCGCGGTCAGTGGCTGGCTGATCGTGAGCGCCTCGATCGTCGACTCGCTGGTTCCGCTGTCGATCGCCGTGGTCGGCGTCCGGTTCTTCGCTGTGTCGCGCGCCGTCACCCGCTACCTCGAACGGCTGAGCGGGCATGATGCGGCGCTGCGTCAGCTCGCCTCCACACGCGCCGACATGGTGCGTCGGTTGATCCCGCTCTCGCCGGCCGGGCTCGGCTCGACCGACCGCGGTCAAGTGCTCACGGCCCTCGTCGACGACGTCGAGAACCTGCAGAACCTCCCGCTGCGGGTGGTACAGCCGCTGGGGGTCGCGGCGCTCGTCGCGGTGAGTGCCGTCGGTTTCATCGCGTTCGTCTCGCCGCCCGCCGCCCTCACCCTCGCCGTCTGCCTGCTGGTCGCCGCGGCCGCGGCGATCGGACTCGGCTGGGTGTTCGGCTCCCGCGCCGAAGCACTCGTGTCCGCGCGTCGGGCTGAGCTCTCGGCGGCGCTGGTCGATTACTTCGCGAGCCTCGATGTCCTCCTCGCGTATGGGGCGGAGGAGCAGGCGCGGGCACGGATCGCCGCAGCCGACGGGGAGTTGCGTCAGCTCGTCTCCCGCGCATCGCTGGCGCAGGCCGTCGCTGCCGGGGTGGTCTCCGCGGTCGCCGGAGCGGCGTCGGTGTGGGCGCTCGCCGCCGCGTCGCCCGGCCTCGTCGACGGGGCGATCGACGGGCCGTGGTTGGCCGTGGCGGTGCTGGTGCCGATGGTGGTGTTCGAGATCTTCGGCGCCGTGCCGATCGCTGCGGCGTCGTGGCGGAGTGTCCGATCGAGTGCGGAGCGCATCGTCGACGTGCTCCCCGACCGGATGCCGCAGGAGCTGCGTTCCGACGCGGGTGAAGACGTCGAGTTCGACGGCACTCCGGCGGTCCGGATGCGCGACGTGCGCGCGTCCTGGCCGGGGGGAACCCCGGCGCTCTCCGGCGTCGACCTCGATCTCCGACCCGGTGAGCGGGTGCTGGTGACGGGATCGAGCGGGGCCGGGAAGAGTTCGTTGGCCGCGGCCCTCGTCGGTTTCCTCCGCGTGGAGGGCGAGTACCGGATCGGGGACCGCGACGCAACGGAGTTGTCCGGTCCGACGCTGCGCCGGGTCATCGGCCTGTGTGAGCAGAGCCCTCAGCTGTTCGACGAGGACATCCGTCAGAACCTTCTCTTCGCGCGCGACACCGCGGATGATGAGGAACTCTTCGCCGTGCTCGACCGGGTGGGGCTCGGGGAGTGGGCGCGGGAGCGCGGCGGTCTCGATGCGCGGGTCGGCGACCGTGGGGCACTGGTGTCCGGCGGGCAGGCGCAGCGGATCGCTCTCGCCCGGGCCCTGCTGCGCGGCTTCCCGGTGCTGGTGCTCGACGAGCCGACGGCCGGGGTTGACCCCGAGGCGTCCGACGCCCTGCTGCGTGATCTGCTGGCCGCAGCGGGGTCGCAGTCCGTGCTGCTGATCTCGCACGTGGTGCCGCCCGCGGGCACCGTCGACCGTGTGGTGCGACTCGACGGCGGACGCACGCTCTGAGCGAGGAACGCGGGCCGGTCAGGGCGGCCTTGCGGGTCAGGCGTTCATGTCGACGGGCGGTTCCATCACGATGCCCTGCGCTTCGAAGGCACGGCGGCGCTCTTCGATGCGGCGGTGCAACTCGACCTGCGCCTCATCGACGAACTGCGGGTCGAGGTCGACGGTGGGCGGATGCGGGTCGCCTTGGTTCGCCGCGATGTACGCGTCGAGTTCGGGGCCGCTGGTCCAGGAGGTGATGAGCGCGTAGCGGGGTGCGGTGCCGCGATGCCAGACCGCGTGCCAGAAGCGCTGGGTGTCGACGATGATGCGCGAGCCGGCGCGGAGCGGCAGCCGGACCTCGGTCGCCGGGTCGAAGCGGTCGGCGCGCAGGATGAGCATCGACTCGGTGTCGTCGGACAGATTGAAGAACCCGCGGACGACCCAGCCGGTGCCGTCTTCGTTGAGGCGGTTGTTGTCATCCTGGTGCAGATTGTAGATCGCATCGGCGTACTCGTTCGGTTGCAACTCGATCACGCGGCACCGTCCGATGCCCGCGCCGGGCTCCAGCGCGCGACGCTGCAGGGTGGGCGCGATCGCCACCTGGGAGTCGATCCACACGCCGTCCTTGTCGGTGCGCGGCGGCGTGTGGTTCCAGAAGCCGTTGCAGTCCACGTCGCCCGCGTAGCTGGCGAGCGGGGCGAAGCGCGTGACGCCGGAGGAGCGCCAGCGGACGTATTCCAGGTCGAGCCATTCGGCGGGGTCGCCCGGTGCGGAGTGATCGTCGAGGACCACATAGCCGGTGTCGGCCAGCGCCTCCGAGGTGATGAAGCCCATGCTGCGTACCCTTCCCGTCATCGCTGCCCCCACAGGCGGCGGGTTCTTAGGACATCCTAACTCTTCGGACGTCTCGCCGCCCGGTGGCCGGCCGGGGAAAAGCGCGGAATCCCGCGCCGATATCCTGGGGTGATGACTCAGCCGCAGGGCGCCCTCCTCGTGGGCAGTGTGAACTTCGACGATGCCGAGACGACGATCCGCACAGCCGTGGATGTGCTCGGCGCCCGCCTCCGGCGCATCCCGGACGGAGAGGTCGGCAAACGATTCCACTGGATCATGTTCCAGCCCGATGTGATCGGCCAGGCCGAGGGGATCGAGCGCATCGGCGACGAGCCCATCCCGTTCCCGGCCGGGATCGACGCCCGTGGCCTGCGCATCGGCGAGGGCGTGGACGCAGCGAGCATCGAACTTCCCGCGCTCGGATACGCGGCCGCGGCGATCGAGTCGTACGCGGTGTTCACGCGCCTCCGCGAGGATGGTGCGGTTCCGGCCGATGTGCGCTTCCAGGTGTCGCTGCCGACACCGCTCGCCGTGATCTCCTCCTTCTTCCGAGGGGATGACCGGGCGGCCATCGAGCCCGTCTACACCGCCGCGATCCTGCGTGAGCTCGATGCGATCCTCGCCGCGATCCCGCACGACGACCTTGCTGTGCAGTGGGATGTGGCCAGCGAGATGGGCATCATCGAGCGAGCAGCCGGTTACGGAGCGGTCATGGAGGCCTGGTGGCCCGGTGATCCGTTCGACGGCCTCGTCGCGCGGCTGGCTCGCCTCATCGACGCGGTTCCCGCAGACGTGGAGGCCGGCGTGCACCTCTGCTACGGCGACGCGGGGGAGAAGCACTTCATCGAGCCGACCGATTCCGCGAACCTGGTCCGCTACGCGAACGCGGTCCTGGCGGCGACGGCGCGTCCTCTCACCTGGCTGCACCTGCCGGTGCCGATCGAGCGCGACGATGAGGGCTACTTCGCCCCTCTCGCCGACCTCGCGCCCGTCGAAGAGCTGTACCTCGGACTCGTCCACCGCGAAGACGGCGCGGAAGGAGCCGCGCGCCGTGTCGCCGCCGCCCGCCCGTTCGCGGAGCGGTTCGGGGTCGCCACCGAGTGCGGCATCGGCCGCGCGCCCGCGGGATCGACCGAGGGCATCCTGCGAACGCACGCAGAGGTCGCCGCCGCCTGGTGAACGCTCTCGGCGCCCGATTCGCGCGCTCGCCCGCTCTCGCGTAAGCTATTCCGCGGTGACGTGTCCGAGCGGCCGAAGGTGCAACTCTCGAAAAGTTGTGTAGGGTAACCCCCTACCGTGGGTTCAAATCCCACCGTCACCGCCATGGAAACCCCCGAGAAATCGGGGGTTTTTCCGTATCCGGGGTGGATGTGGTGCATCGGTGGTGCAGACTTCGCTGGTGCGGTGGCACGGGTGGTGATGAGTGATGAGGCGGCCTCACCAGTGTGCGACCGCCTCGTTCAGCCAGTCGACGGGCGGTTCTATGTCGGCGCCGCGATCGCAGGATCGGCACACCACGTGATGGTGGCTCACGGCGACACTGCACGCGCGGAACGACTGGTGGCCGGACCGCCACAGTGTGTCGGCGAGCCCTGACTCGGCGAAGGCGTTCAAGTGCCGGTACACCGTCGCCAGCGCGACGGGAACCGGTCCGTCCTGCAGACGGTCGTACAGACTCTGCGCCGACATGAAGGACGGGCTCTCACGGAGCGCCGCGAGGACGGCGTCGCGCTGCACCGTCCTCCGCGCGGCGGCGGGTTCGTGTTCGTCGGATGCGCCGCTGATGTGGGTGGACGGTGCGTTGTCAGTCATCGGAGTGCACGTGTGTCGTCCACTGTGGGAAGGGGTCCGCGAAGCGCATCCAGGTACGCACGTCGGTCAGGAGCTCCTCATCGTCGAGCAACGCTCCGTCGAGCGTGCCTGAGAGGGTGACGGCATCCATGTCGATGCCGATGAACGCCAGATCCTGCCCGAGAGCGAGGGGAGGCGTGGGGGAGTCGTCGTCACGCGCGAGCGGCTCGAGCGAGATCATCTGCCCGACCTGATCCCAGCGGCCGACCAGGCCGGGTCGCGTGGCGAGTCGACAGAATCCTGCCGAGCGGATGATCGCTCCGTGTCGACCGCTGCCGAACTCGTCGTTGAGAAGGCGGTGCAGTCGGCCGGGATGGAAGGGGCGCAGCCTCTCGTAGCGGAACGCGGTCACGCGGGCGTCGCGCATGTGTGGGTCATGCTCCTCGTTGAGCACGTGGACCCAGCCTGGTTGGTGGACCTGCTCGGAGTGCGGTGCGGGCAGCCGGTCACCATGACGGTTCTCGCGTGCTCGACATGCTGCACGAGCCGCAGAGCCCGCGCGACGTAGAGAGTGCCGCGCGCGACGGAGCGCGGACGCGGTCACGTGCGCACATCGCTGAGCAGGCGCGTGGCGTCTCGCGACGGCGGTCCGGGCGCGTTCGCGGTGACCGGTGATGAGGGTGACTTCGGTGAACGACAAGGGGGCTCCCTTCCCTCAGAACCCTCGCCGGCCTCGCCCGGCTATGAAAGGTGCAATATCTGACCACGAGCACCACAGAGCCGCCCGGGCAGCGTTGCCACGGGCGGCTCATCTCGACGCGGTTAGTCGGTGACCAGTTTCCAGCTAGAGGTTCTCACTTCTCATGGTCCTGTTCCTGCGCTGGACGAACTTGGCTCCCAAACCTGCACCGAGGACGACGATCGGAGTGCCGATGAGGAAGATGATCGATGATGCCGACGGAAATCCAGTCGCAAGCAGCGCGAGGAGTACCAGGGCCGCGATGACGACTCCTGTGAAGATCAGCCAAGAACGCATGGGCCTACCTCTTTCAGATGCCTACTCAGAACGGTGCGGACGAACGACAGTTGATCACGGATCCACCCTGGACGTCGTACCACCACAGAGTGCGACCACCGCTGCAGATCCCATTCGCGACGAGGTAGGTGGTGGCGACGCCGACGACGATCCCGATGACTGTGCAGGCAGCCCAGCCGACGGCCGGGATCAGACACAGAGCCGCGGCGACCGCAGCTCCACCTCCTGCAGCGAGAGCCTGTTGGTCGACGGTGTTGAACCCGACGGCCATCTTGATGCCGGAGAAACGCACCTCGAGGAAGGGCGTGATCACGTCGTTCGGCACTGTCGTGGACGCCGAGGCATCCGCTTCGATCGCTGCGCGGACATCGGCAGCGCTCGGTAGCGTCAGCGAGCCTTCGGGTACGACGTATTGGTAGAACGTGTAGCCGTCTTGGGTGATCTCGTTTCGCTCCACAGGCGAGGCTTCGAGCTCTTCCAGTCCTTGGAGGAACACATCGGGGTCCAGTGCAGCCCCACCGTTCGGCGACATCGCATCGAGGTCTTCCGAGGAGAAGAACATCGAATCGTCAGGTAGCGGTTCCGACGCTTGCGCAGGCGCGGCGATCGTTCCGAGCGCGAGCGCCGCCACAACCCCGAGCACAGCGGTTTTGAACTTCATCGTTGCTCCTCCGTCTCTCTGCGGTTCCGTGTTGAACTGCGCTCTCAACCTACGAGCGAAACGCGACGCGAAACGGGTTCATAGCCCTGGGGCTACGAAAGTCAGAAAGGGTGGTGCGTCCACGCATGCTGTGCGATCTTCACCCTCGCGGGGACGCAAGAACAGGGGAGGAAATGAGACTCAGAAGAAGGAAGTCGGGTTCGCCATCGCGACCGCCCTCACCCTAATCGATGTTGCGCCTGCTGCTGCTCAGGCGGCGACGGCGGACTCGGCCTTCAGGGCGTGGCGTCGTCCGCTGCAACGCCCGCCCTCAGGGTCATCGGCCGCGCGTTGCTGGGCGCCAACTCGCGGCTTGCCACCTTGAACTGCGCCTGATGCCGCTGGACGGCGATCGCTGTCGTGAGGGCGATGAGAAAGCTGGTCATCGCCACGCCCCACGCGGCTGCGGCGAGCTGGACGGGGAGGAGCATCGATGCCAGCAAGAATGCGACCCCGACGAGCGGAAGGATGATCGTAAGACGCTGGGTGATGGTCCGAGTCATCATCGCCTCTCTTCTGGAACCGGAGATGTGGCCAAGCAGTCGCCGACGGCGATGACCGCTTACATCGTGCGTGCCTGTGCTGTGCCGGATCAAGGAATCCGGGTGCTTCGTAGCCCCAGGGCTACCGATCACGTCCGAGTCCACGCAGGCGCTGGAAGGTCAGAGGGCGATGATCCCGAGCTCAGTCGCGCGGAGGACGATCTGCAGTCTGTTCTCGACGTCCCACAGCTGATTGATGTGGCGGATGTCCGCCTTGACGGTGCTCTCGGCGTAGTGGAGCTCGTCGGCGATCTCGGCGTTGGAGCGACCCTTTGCGATCAAGCCGATGATCTGCCGCTCGCGGTCACTGAGCGCAGGCACATCGGAGACGTGATCGTCGCCGGCTTCGATAGCCGCGCGGACGAACCTTTCCTGCACCTCGGGGGAGACCACCCGGTCACCGGCGTGGGCGGCGACGATGGCGTCGATGATCTGCGCAGGGGTGGAGTTCTTGACGAGGTACCCGCACGCACCGGCGCGCAGGACCTCGAGCGCCTGCCACTCCGTGGTGAACGTCGTCAGGGCGAGGACGCGGCAGCGAGGGTTCCAGTCGAGAATGCGGCGGGTCGCCTCGACGCCGCCGATCTCGGGCATCCTGATGTCCATCAAGACCACGTCGGGATCGGTGGCTCTCGCGGTGTCGACGACCTCGGACCCGTCGGTCGCTTCCCCGACCAGAACGACGCGATCGTCGTCGGAGAGGAATGCGCGCAGTGCGTGCCTGACCAGGGCTTCATCGTCGACCACGAGAACGCGTGCGGCTTCACTCACGTCTTCACGGTATCGCGGGCTCCGGGCTGGATCTCTAGCCCTGGGGTCATGATCTCTCGACCTGAAGAGCATCCCTCGTAGGGTGGACGGAGCTGCCGTAGCGCCTGTCGATGCCGATCTGAGGCTCGGCGAAGGTGGTCGGCCGAATGAAGGAGACCAGCGTGGGACTCATCAGCGGATATGTCGTGAACATCCTGGGGCGTGTGCTCACGGAGCAGAACGCCGACCTCGGCGACTGGCTATGCAAGGTGATGGGCATCTGTGCCTGACGGCCTCGCGCCGTCCGGTCGTCGCCGGGAACCGCCCTTCGCTGGGCGCGGATCGGTCGGGAGGATGCTGCGGTCGCCGAGGTTCTGGGAGCCTCGGACACTCCATCCTGTGGCGCGTCTACTTCTGATCGTCATCATCGGCGTCCTCTTGGCCGTCGCCATCGGGTTCGCCGTCGAGGGTGGTGAGTTCACCCGGTACGACCTTCTCGCCATCGTCTTCTACCTGGGGCTCGCGGCGTTCGCGTGGCATCCGATGACGGCGGCGTTCACCGTCATGCTGATCAGTAGCGTCGGCGTCGTCTTCACCGGGAGCGGCGGCGATCTCCTCGAGCTGGCGATCTCGCTCGGACTGGTCGCCGTGACATGCGCGCCGTGGGTGATCATCGTCCACGTCGTGGTGCTGGGAGCGCTGACCGCATATGTGGCGGTCGAAACGACGACGCTCGCTGCCGGCGGCGTCTACGGCATCGTGGGCATCGCGACGATCGCGTTCCTCGTCGGCGTCGCCTTCAGGCTCGTGACCGCGAGAGAAACGATCCTTGTCGCTGAGCGCGCTCGTGTCGAGCGAGACCTGGAAGCCCTTGCCCGAGAAGATCAGGAACGCATCGCCGACGAGCTGCACGATGGAATCGCACACGATCTCACGCTCATCCTGTTCCATGCTCGCGCCCTGCCCCGCCAGCCCGACGATGCTGCACGACAAGTGTCACTCACCACGATCGAGGGCTCCGCCGAGCAGGCGCTGCAGAGCATCCAGTCGTTGCTCTCGCTCATGCGCGACACGACCACAGAGGCCCCGCCGCTTCAAGAGACCCGGTACGAAGGAAACATCATCGTTGCGATCGCGGCTCTCAGTGAGCTTCTGCGTGATGCGGGGATCCCTGTCACGCTCGATGCGCCGAGCACAGCAGTCGACGTGCAGCCGGTTGTAGAGCGTGTTCTGATCGAGACGGCGATCGAGGCTGTCATGAACATCATCAAGCACGCCCCGAAATCGAGATCCGCGAGGATCCACATCGATAGTCAGCCCGACCAAGTCGCGTTGATTGTCACGAACGTCGGCGCTTCGTCACACCGCTCGAAACTGCCGTCGGGTGGGCGCGGGTTGAGGCGCGCGCGTCAGCGCCTCAACCAGATTCACGGGCGCCTGCAGGCAGGGCCGACCGACGGCGGATGGGAGCTGCGAGCGATCATCGCGACTGGATCCGATCCCAACGCCTGAACCACCAGCGGCTTCGGCGTACCAGCAACCACCTCCACGTGCAGAATACTTCCCTCGCGACTCAAAGTGCAGTATAGTTACCATGTATCGCCATGAGAACTATGCTTCACGTGAGGGGTGATCATGCAGCTTCCATCGACCGCGGCGTTCGCGACGTTCGTCCGCAGTAATCGCCTGCGCACAAACGTGACCCAAGAAGAGCTCGCTCAGGCCGTGGGCAAGAGCCGCCGGTGGGTGATTGACCTCGAGGCGGGGAACGTCGACCCCTCATTGAGTGCGGCCGTTTCTGTCGCAGCTGCGCTGGGCTACGTCGTCTCACTCGATCGCGACGAACCCTCGGCAATCCTCGATGAGATCTTCGAGGATCTCTGATGGCAGACGTCCTGGATATCTGGCTTGACGGGCGCCTCGCCGGCAAGCTCATGCGTGGCGAGACCGACCAGGTCGAGTTCCTTTACGACGACGACTACCTCGCGGATCGCACCGCTACTCCTCTCTCGGTCAGCATGCCCAAGAGCACGCTCGGACACGGTCCGGATGTGGTGATGCCGTGGCTGTCGAACCTCCTTCCCGATGCGGAGGAGGTCCGCAGACGATGGGCTGCGAAGTTCGGCGAGCGGCGCACGGATCCCTTCACGCTCCTCACGCATATGGGTGAGGACGCCCCGGGGTCGGTCCAGGTCGTCCCCGAGCACACGGTGCCTGCCCAAGCCGGCGGACTCTCACTCCTCACGGAGCATGACATCGCGCGGCGGGTGCGTGCCATCCTGGACGACCCAGACCACTGGGTCGATGACACCGACGCCGACGAGAGTCGCTTCTCGCTCGGCGGCAATCAAGGCAAGTTCGCCATCGCGCGGATCGATGGGCAGTGGTTCGAGCCGAACGGGCGGGTGCCGAGCACGCACATCGTGAAGCCCGGCATGGTGCTGAAGTCAGGCCATACCGACGACCACATCCAGGCGGTCGAGTACGTGACGATGCGCGCGGCGCGCGCGCTCGACCTGCGAGTCGCAAGGGTGGAGATCCTCGATTTCGCCGGCGTCCGCGCTTTCGTCACGACGCGGTTCGATCGCCGCCTCCCCGCCGAGGGCGCCGTCGCCAGGATCCACCAGGAGGACTTCTGCCAGGCGCTCGGCGTCTATCCGTCGCGCAAGTATGAGGAGGACGGCGGTCCGACGATGGCCGACATGGTGCAGTTGGTCGACCGCGCTTCGTCACCGTTCTACCGAGGCAAGGATCACGTCGAGCTCGCCGATCTGTTCGTCTTCAATCTGCTCGTGGCAGGCGTCGACGCTCACGCGAAGAACCACAGCATGCTGCACGTCGGGAACGCGACGCGGCTCGCGCCGGCCTACGATCTCATCTCGGCGCACGGGTTCTGGGAGGAAGACCGGGTCATGTTCAGATCCAGCGCGGCGGTGAAGTACGGCAAGGAGCGCCGGTATCGTCAGATCTCCGGCCGCAACATCGCGCGCGCCGCCGACGTCCTGGGCGTACGACGTGAACTCATGCGAGAAACCATCAACGCGATGGCGCCCCGCCTCCACGGAGCGTTCGAAGCCGCGGTCGCCGAAGTCCCGGCCGACATGGTCACTCCGCGGCTGCGGGAAATGCCCGCGCGTATCCAGACCTTCGCCGACGAGTTCGTGCGCCGCGCGAACGGCGAGGACCTGAGTCTGAGCGCGCTGCCTCGCTTCACGGGGGCGAACGCGGTCGATCTTCCTGTCAGGCGGATCTGGGAACCGGGCGAGTGGCGCGGTGACCGATGGATCACGGGTCGCTATCTCGGCCGAAGCGCGCGCTGATCGTACGGCACGAAAGCGGGCAGGGCGTCCGATGAGGACGCCCTGCCCGCCGGTGCGCGCGAACGCGGGGGTCAGCCGATGGCCACCGCGATCTCGTTCGGGGTGTGGTCGAGCTCGACCGAGGCGATGATCTCCCCGGTGGTGAGGTCCACTGCGTGGACACTGTTCGCGGCGGGCTCGGTGATGTACGCGATGTCGCCGTCGACCTTGATCGCCGGGTGCGCGTCCTGCCACTGGGCCGGACCCTCCCACGCCTCGATCACGGGGTAGGACTCGGTGAGCTCGCCCGTCTCGGGGTCGAGGACGTGGATCTGCCCGTCGGTCGACAGGATGTAGGCGAGGTCGCCGGGGCCGCGTGCGATGTCGCGGAAGGTGTACTGCACCTCGGCAGGCAGCTCGACGACATCGAGGGTCTCGGCGGCGGTGTCGATCAGCGTGACGGCATTCAACAGGTAGCCCTCCGCGTCCGGGTCGTTCTTGTAGTCGCCGACGACGATCGGGCTGGTCTCCGAGACGAAGGCGTTGCCCATGCGGCCGTACGCGTCCGGTGCTGCGAGCTTCGTGAAGGCTTCGTCCTTGAACAGCAGCGCACCGTTCTCGCAACCGAAGATCACGGCTTCCTCGGCCGCGGTGCCTTCCCCGTGGATGCCGGGGCACTCGGCGTTGACGGCGGCCTCGTCCCAGTGGTCGTCGTGCGCGTGCAAGGACTTGGCCCCGGTGCGCGACGTCTCGTCGCCGACCGTGGTGAGCAGCGAACCGTCCTCGAGCACGATCGAGACACCGTGGTGCGGGGCATCGGCGGTGTACGTCGTGGTCTCGGGAAGAGCGTCGTAGCCGTCGGCGAAGCCGTCGGTCGGCACGATCGTGGTCGTTCCGGTGCCGTCGTCGAAGAGCACGGTGTTCTCCCCGTGGATGACGACGTGCCCGGCCGCGGTCGCCTCGAACAGTGCGTCGGTGAGGGCGGGCTCGGCGGTGTCGAGCATCTGGAACCCTGCGGAGGTGGTGACGGCGATGGTGCGGCCGTCGCCGAACGGGTTCAGGCGGGTGAACTCCTCGGTCTCGAACTCGTCGACGACCTCGAGCGTCTCGGGGTCGAGCACCGCGATCCCTCCGGGGTACGAGATCGCGACGCGTCCCGTCTCGCTCGCGGTGGTGCCTGACTTCTCGTCCGCGGGCGCGGTGTCGCCTGCTCCGCTCGCACCGCCCGCGCAGGCGGTGGCGAGCAGCGAGACGCCTGCCAGCGCCGCGACAGCGGCACTCATCCTCATGTGTCGCTTCATTGTGTTTCCTCTCGTATCGGGCCCCGGTCGGGGTCCATTCATGGGGTCAGTCCGTCGGCGATGCGGTCCGTGTTGGCGCGCATCATCGTCAGGTACGTGTCGGCGCCCTCGCCGGGCTCGGTGAGGGACTCGGTGAACAGCTCGATGACCTCGACCTGGATGTCAGCCTCGGAGGCCAGCACCTGGATGAGTCGGTCCGGCTGCGAGGATTCGGCGAAGATCGTGCGCACTCCTGCCTCGTCGATCGCGTCGGTGAGATCGCGCAGGTCGGCAGCGCTCGGCGCGGCGAGGGTCGTGCCCCCGGGGATCACGGCGCCGATGAGGCGGAAGTCGAAGCGGTCCGCGAGGTAGCCGAAGACGTGGTGGTTCGTCACGAGTGCTCGTCGTTCCACGGGGATCGCGGCGAAGGCAGCCGACATCTCCTCGTCGAGCTCGGCGAGTTCGCCGCGATACGTCTCGGCATTGCTGCGGACCTGCGCGACGTCGATCCCGTCCACCTCGGCCAGCGCTTCCTCCACCGCGTCCACGACATCGACCATGCGCGCCGGATCGGTCCAGAAATGCGGATCGTCCGCCCCGTTCGCGTCTTCGGAGCTGTAGGGCAGCACGTCGATCACGTCGCCGGCCACGACCGTCGGGACTCCCGCGGCTGCGGTGCGATCGATGTGCTGCTGGAGCCCCTCCTCGAGGCCCAGTCCGTTCGTCACGAGCAGGTCGGCGCCATCCATCCGTGCGGCCTCCTGCGCGGAGATCTCGAACGAGTGCGGGTCGGCGTTCGGTTTCATCAGGATGGTGACCTCGGCCGCGTCGCCGGTGAGATTCTCGACGACGTCGCCGAGGATGTTCGTGGTGACCACGATCTGCGGTCGATCCGACGCCGCCGTGCCGGTGCACCCCACGAGGCCGGCAAGGAGCACGGTCGTCGCTATCAGCAGGGAGGGGGCCCGCAGCGGTCTCATCGCCCCACCTCAGCGACGAACGCGGGAGCCGTGGGCGTCTCGAGGGAACGAGCGACGCGGGCGGCATCGGCGTAGTCGACCTCGTGTACGACGCCGGCGGCCGGGTCGCTGACGTAGGCTCGCTGCTCGTCGGTGGTGAGCGAGGAAGCGGCGCCGCCGTCGGCGAGCAGAGGATCAGTGGCGCCCACGAGTGCACCGTCGTCGGCGAGATGCACGACGATCCGCCCGTCGATGTCGATGGCGACCACATGCCCCTCGGCGTCGTCCACGGCGACCACGTGCGTCAGAGGACGTTCGGTGGGCACCAGGGTCCAGGTGCGCTCCCGGGAGTCGAGCAGCCAGAAGCCGGTCGTCCCCGCGACGGCGGCGACCGTCGGACGACCCTTCCGGCCGTCGAACGACAGGGCGCGCTCGACGGCGCCTGACGGGTAGGGGATGCGCTCGACGGTGAGGCCCGCGTCCTGCCAGGCCGCCAGGACCGCACCGTCTGCGCACCCGACGACGAGTCCGACGCGGGTGGTGATCGCTCCCGAGGCGTCGGCGCAGTCGACCGGGGACTCCGCGGGCTCGCCGTCGCTGTCGTGATAGACGAGCGTGTCGTCGACGGCCACGAGTGCGCCCTCTCCGATCGGGGCGACCAGGCCGGTGTCCGCGTTCACCTCGATGCGGAACAGCTCATCGAGCCGTCCTTCGGAGAGTGCCTTGTTGTCGAGCAGCACCGCTTCGCGGCTGCCGCCGAAGAACACGCCGGTGGCCCCGGCCGTCGACAGCGGGCCCGTCACGACGGTGGCGACGCCCTCGCCGGCGACCGTGCCCAGAAGCGCGGGCTCGGCGAGGTAGTAGTGGAAGTGGTCGCCGTGATCCCAACTCCATCGGCCCGAGTCGATCACCTCCACGCCCTCTTCCGTGGTCACGAACCCGTAGCGTCCATCGCTCGCGAGCGCCGACGGAGCTGCCGTGCGGTCGAGGGTGGTCGCTTCCTCGGTCCGCAGGTCGAGCACGGCGGCGTTCCCCGCGGCATCGATGGACAGCAGGCCGAGAGGCGGCTCGGCGACCTCCTCGGCGCCGGTGATCGCGCCGTGGCCGTCTCCGGACGCCGGGCTCGCGGGCGTTGAGCTCTCCGGAGCAGAGGCGCACGCACTGAGCGCGACGATCGTCAGGGCGGCGGGGAGGAGCCGGAGGGGTCGGGGAATCATCGGGTCCTTTCGGGGAGCGCGACGGCAGGAGCATCGGGCGATGCGGGTTGCGGGGATGCGGATTCGGGGTGTTCGACGGGATGGTGCCGGCGAACGGCACGGGTCAGAAGCGAACGTGCGGTTGCGGAGAGAGCGGCCAGCAGCACAGCCGCGGTGGCGATCGAGGCCCCCGCCGCCACCGCGAAGTGCCAGGAGGCGAAGAGCCCGATCAGGACGGCGGCGGCGCCCACGAGGGAGGCCCCGAGCATGGTCGTGGGGATCCGCGTCGTCCATGCCCGGGCGGCGACGGCGGGGGCGAGGAGCAGCCCGACGACCAGAAGCGTTCCGACGGCCTGGAAAGACGCGACGACGGCGAGCGTCACGAGGGCGACGAGCACCACGTGCGCGAGCTGGGGGCGAAACCCGAGCGTGCGGGCGATGCGCGGATCGAAGGCCGTCGCCACGAAGGAGCGATGGAAGGCGGACGCGACACCGACCGTGACGACGGCGGCGACGAGGAGCATCGCGATGTCGTCGGGGCGGATGGCGAGGATGTCGCCGAACAGCAGAGCGGTCGCGTCCGTGGCGAAGCTGCGGGAGTGGGAGACGATGATCACGCCGAGCGACAGCATGGCGACGAACAGCAGACCGATGCTCGTGTCGTACGAGAGCCGGCCCCGTCGCTGAAGGAGGCCGATCGCGGCGCTCATGGCGGCAGCGCTCAGAGCCGCGCCGAGCAGGACCGGGGCGCCGACCACGGTGGCGAGCGCGACGCCGGGCAGCATTCCGTGGCCGATCGCCTCGCCGAGGAAAGCCATGCCGCGGATCACGACCCACGTGCCCACGACCCCGCAGATCACGGCCACGAGCACCCCGCCGCACAGGGCACGGACGAAGAACTCCACGGCGAACGGTTCGAGCAGGAAGGGCACGAGAGGAGACTCTATATGAGAATGAGAATGATTATCAATTGCTAGGCTGAGGCGATGAATGAGAGCTCTGCGCTGTCCGCGCGCGACGTGTGCTTCGGGTACTCCGACGATGACGTGCTGCACTCCGTCACGGTCGATGTCCATTCCGGGGAGATCGTCGCACTGGCCGGGCACAACGGGTCGGGCAAGTCGACACTGGTCGAGATCCTCGCCGGTGTGAAGGTCCCTCGGCGGGGTGCGGTGCGCCGCCGAGGGGCCCTCGCGCTCGTCGTGCAGCGTCCTGCCGTGCCGGATGCGTTGCCCGTGTCAGCGGCGGATGTGGTGCGCATCGGGACGTGGAAGCGAGGGCGACGCCTCTCCCGCGTCACCGCGCGTCGAGCGGTGGAGCGGGCCCTGGACCGTGTCGGGATGTCGGAGCTCGCGGGCCGCCCGTTGGCGGAGCTGTCCGGCGGGCAGCGGCAGCGGGTGTTCCTCGCGCAGGGGATCGTGTGTGAGCCCGACGTCCTGCTGCTGGACGAGGCGGCTGCCGGTCTCGATCGCGAGAGTGCTGCCCGGATGCAGGAGATCCTTCGGGAAGAGGCCGCTCGCGGCGTCGCAGTGTGCACCGTCACCCACGACGACGCTGCCGTACTCGCCGCCGACCGTGTCATCCGGCTGGAGCGCGGGCGAGTGATCTGAGCGACCTACTCCGTCTCCGCCCGCAGGCGCATCTCGAGGTCCGCGAGGCTGGTGGCGTGGATGTCGAACCGCTCGCCCGGGGAAGGCGGGTCGGCGTCGGGCCGAGGCACGTAGGCCGTGCGCATGCCTGCAGCCCGCGCCGCTCTGAGGTCCCACGCATGGGCCGCGACCATGAGCGGGGGACGACCGCTCGCCGGGACGCTCGCCATCGCCAACTCGTACATCGCCGCGGCAGGCTTGTAGGTGCCGGCGTCCTCCGCCGAGAGCGCCTGGTGCCAGCGGAAGCCCGCGTTGATGCTCAGGCCGGTTAGCACCCGGCGACTCGCATTCGACAACCCCACGACGGTGGCGACTTCGGCGAGGGAGCGCAGGCCCGCAGCGGAGTCCTCCCAGGGTGGGCTGAAAGCGGAAGCGCCGACGAGCGCGGGGACGGCTGTGACGGGAAGGGCGCTTCGGGAGGCGAGCTGCTCCAGCACCTCGGCGTCGAGCTGGTCGCTGGTCGCAAACACGCGTTCACCGCGGACGATGGCCCGTTCCTGTTCGGCCACTCCGCTCAGCCATTCGTCGACGATCGCGGTCGTCTCTTCGCGGTCGAGGCCGGTCGTCGCCTCCACGCGGCGTCGGAGACCTTCCGCCTGATTCACCAGAGTGCCCAGCACGTCGAACACGGCCACGACGCGCTCCGGCGCCACTTCACGGGATCCGTCGGTCATGCAGAAGAGAACACGTCCGGAGCGCGGACTGTTCCGCCGCGCTCCAGCGAGACACTATATAGTGATCTATATAAGAGTCGAGAAAAGAGGAGGCACCATGGCAGTCACATCCATCGACATCGACCCCGACGAGCTGATGCAGGCCAAGCAGCTCGCCGGCACGACCTCCAACCGGGAGACTGTGGATCTCGCGTTGCGCACGCTGATCGCCGTGCGCCGTCAGCCCGCCGCCGTGGAGCGCATCATCGGGCGCCACTTCGATGACGATCAGATCGATGCACCCACCATCACGCCGACCGCTGCCGTGTCGCGAGACAAGCCCTCGGCGCGGTGACCACCTATCTTGTCGACAACAGCATCTGGCAGAAGGCGGGCAAAAGCGCGACGATCGCGGACCGACTACGGTCTCTCTCACCGAACAACCTCATCATCACCTGCCCGCCACAGGTTCTCGAGTACTGCCACTCAGCGCGCAGCGCCGAAGAGTATGCGGAGCTGCGCCGCGACATGGAGGGGTTGCTTCCCGCATGGGAGCATCCCGCTGAGCAGGATGCCCTCGATATCCAGCAGGCACTGTGGAAGAGGGGGCTCCTGCGCGCTGCTGCGGCGTTCGACTGCCTCATCGCCGCGTACGCCGTCGCCAACGACGCCGTCATCCTCAACTCCGACCATGACTTCGGATACATCGAGCTGGCGACCGAAGGCAGAGTCCGCCAGGAGTACGTGGATGGCTGACCCCGCGGCGAACGCCGGGGCG
Source organism: Microbacterium sp. KKR3/1 (assembly GCF_021272365.1). Taxonomy (NCBI): domain Bacteria; kingdom Bacillati; phylum Actinomycetota; class Actinomycetes; order Micrococcales; family Microbacteriaceae; genus Microbacterium; species Microbacterium sp. KKR3/1. The sequence goes on from NZ_JAJSDW010000002.1 coordinate 324,485, forward strand.
GGGTGCACGATCCGCCCGCGGGTTGCCTTCGTCAGACGCTTCGTGGCGTCCCCTCGGACGGATCAGCGATCGCCGACGGACCGCGTATGCGCGTCGGGGGCGAGGTCGATCCGACGCAGCAGTTGGGCGTTCAGCGCGACGACGACCGTCGACAACGACATCAGGATCGCTCCGACCGACATCGGCAGGACGAATCCGATCGGCGCGAGGACTCCGGCGGCGAGGGGCACCGACACGAGGTTGTAGCCCGCCGCCCACCACAGGTTCTGCTTCATCTTGCGGTACGTGGCGCGCGACAGCTCGATCACGGAGATCACCGAGCGGGGGTCGGAGCTCGCGAGGATCACGCCGGCCGAGGCGATGGCGACGTCGGTCCCCGCCCCGATCGCGATGCCCACGTCGGCCTGCGAAAGTGCCGGCGCATCGTTCACGCCGTCGCCGACCATCGCCACCTTCTTGCCCTCGCGTTGCAGCTCCGCGACTTTGGCGGACTTGTCCTCGGGGCGCACCCCGGCGAAGACCCGGTCGATGCCGAGCTCGGCAGCCACCGATTCGGCCACAGCCTGCGCATCCCCGGTGATCATGACGACCTCGACGCCCCGACGGTGGAGGGCGTTCACGGCCTCGCGGGATTCGGGGCGGATCTCGTCGGCGAGGCGCAGTCCGCCGACCACGCGGCCGTCGAGGATGACGTGGAGGATGATGGCGCCCTCTTCGCGCCACTCGTCCGCGGCGGCGATCTCGTCACTGCCGACCTCGTCGAGGAGCTTCGGGCCGCCGACACGGACCTCCGCGCCGTCGACGGTCGCTGTGACGCCCACCGCCGGGGACGAGGTGAATCCGGATGCAGGAAGGACCGCGAGGCTCTTCTCCTCGGCTGCCCGTACGATCGCCCGGGCCAGGGGGTGCTCGCTGTCCGCTTCGGCGGAGGCGGCGAGGACGAGCAGCCGATCGGCGTCCACCTCACCGGTCGGCTCGATCGCCGTGACCGTCGGAGCGCCCTTGGTCAGAGTGCCCGTCTTGTCGAACAGGACGGCGTCGATCGTGCGCATGCTCTCCAACGCGAGTCGGTCCTTGATCAGCACGCCGCCACGTGCGGCCCGCTCGGTGGCGATCGACACCACCAGCGGGATCGCGAGCCCGAGGGCGTGGGGGCAGGCGATGACCAGCACGGTGATGCTGCGGACCACGGCGGCGTCTGGATTCCCCACCACCGTCCACACCACGGCGGTGAGCGCGGCGGACAGCAGCGCGAACCAGAACAGCAGCGCGGCGGCGCGGTCGGCGATGCGCTGCGCACGGGACGAGGAGTTCTGTGCCTCCGTCACCAGTCGTTGGATGCCGGCGAGGGCGGTGTCGTCGCCCGTAGCGGTGATCTCCACCCGAAGGCCCGAGTCGGTGGCGACGGTGCCCGCGGTGACGGTGTCACCGGTGGACCGCGTGACGGGGCGGGATTCGCCGGTCACCATCGACTCGTCCATCGCGGCGGTCCCGTCGATGATGCGGCCGTCGGCCGGGACGCTCCCGCCGGGACGGACGACGACGACATCGCCGACGGCGAGCTCCGCGGGGGAGACCGTGACGGTCGTGTCCCCTTCGACCCGCTCGGCCTCGTCGGGCAGCAGGGCGGCGAGCGAGTCGAGGGCCGACGTCGTCTGCGCGAGCGATCGCATCTCGATCCAGTGTCCGAGGAGCATGATGACGATGAGGAGTGCCAGCTCCCACCAGAACTCGAGCTCGTGGTGGAGCAGTCCGAGCGTCGCGCCCCAGGAGGCGAAGAAGGCCACGGTGATGGCGAGCCCGATGAGCAGCATCATCCCCGGCGTGCGGGTCCGGAGCTCGCTGACGGCGCCGGTCAGGAACGGCCAGCCGCCCCAGACGTACATGACGGTGCCCAGCACCGGAGCGACGAACTGCGCCCAGCCCGGGACGTCGTACCCGAAGAGCATCGCGAACATCGGAGAGAACGCCACCACGGGCACCGCGATGACGAGATTGATCCAGAACAGGCGCCGGAACTGCCCGACGTGATCACCGTGCCCCGCGTGCGGCTCGTTCATGCGTGATCCTTCCTCAGAGCGGGGCGGGTGGCTCGACGGGAGCGTCCTCGTCGCGTGACGCTCGTGAACCCGCGCAGGCGCAGGCTGTTGCCGACCACGAACACGCTCGACAGCGCCATCGCTGCACCGGCGAGCATGGGGTTGAGCATGCCGAGCGCCGCGACCGGGATGGCGGCGACGTTGTAGGCGAAGGCCCAGAACAGGTTGGTCTTGATCGTTCCGAGCGTCTTGCGCGACAGGCGGATCGCGTCGACCGCGCTGCGCAGGTCACCGCGTACCAGCGTGATGTCCGATGCCTCGATCGCCACGTCCGCGCCGGTGCCCATCGCGAGTCCGAGGTCGGCCTGGGCGAGGGCGGGGGCGTCGTTGACACCGTCGCCGATCATCGCCACCGTCTTGCCCTCGCGCTGGAGCCGGACGACCACGTCGACCTTGTCCTTCGGGAGGACCTCCGCGATCACCTCCGTGATCCCCACTTCCGCCGCGATCTGCCGTGCCACCGTCTCGTTGTCCCCGGTGAGCAGGATGGGGGTCAGTCCCATCGCCTGGAAGTGGCCGATCGCCTCGGCGCTGCTCGGCTTGATCGTGTCCGCGACGACGAGGATGCCGCGTGCGTGTCCGTCCCAGCCGACCGCGACGACGGTCTTACCCTCGCCCTCGGCCTTGACCTTCGCCGAGGAGAGGCTCGGACTCAGCCTCTGCGACCACTCGGCGAGGAGCGACTCGCGTCCCACGAGCACGGCATGGCCTTCGATGACGCCCTGCACGCCCCTTCCCTCGAGGTTCGTGAACTCCTCCGGTGTGGGCAGCGCCCCAACCTCCCTGGTGGCACCCGCGGCGATTGCCTGCGCGATGGGATGCTCCGAGGCATCTTCCACCGCCCCGGCCAGCCGCAGCAGCGTCGCGCGGTCGGTGCCGGGCTCCACGATGACGTCGACCAGGGTCATCCTGCCGGTGGTGACCGTTCCGGTCTTGTCGAGCAGCACGGTGTCGACCCGGCGGGTGGATTCCAGGACTTCCGGGCCCTTGATGAGCACGCCCATCTGCGCCCCTCGACCGGTCCCGACCAGCAGGGCCGTGGGCGTGGCGAGCCCGAGCGCGCACGGGCACGCGATGACGAGGACGGCCACCGCCGCCGTGAATGCCGCGGCGACGGGGAACCCCGCGACTAGCCAGCCACCGAGCGTCACGAGGGCGATCACGATCACGATCGGGACGAACACCCCGGAGATCCTGTCGGCGAGACGCTGCACCTCTGCCTTCCCGGTCTGCGCGTCCTCGACGAGTCTGGCCATCTGTGCCAACTGGGTGTCCGCGCCGATCCGGGTCGCGCGGACCACGAGCCGCCCCCCGACGTTCGTGGTCGCGCCGGTGACGCTGCCGCCCGGGGCCACCTCGACCGGCACGGATTCACCGGTCAGCATCGAGGCATCGACGGCCGACGTTCCGGAGACCACGAGGCCGTCGGTCGCGATCTTCTCGCCCGGTCGCACGACGAACTCATCGCCCACCCGGAGGTCTTCGACCGGGATCCTCGTCTCCGCACCGCCGCGCAGCACGGCGACCTCTTTCGCGCCGAGTTCGAGGAGCGCGCGCAGAGCCGCGCCGGCCTGCTTCTTCGACCGCTTCTCGAAGTAGCGCCCCGCGAGGACGAACATCGTCACGCCGGCCCCCACCTCGAGGTAGATGTTCGCCGCCCCATCGGAGGGAGCCAGTGCGAACTCGAACGGGTGCGTCATGCCCGGCATGCCTGCGGTGCCGAAGAAGAGCGCGTACAGCGACCAGAGGAAGGCGGCCGAGGTTCCCATCGAGATGAGCGTGTCCATCGTGGCCGTTCCGTGGCGCAGGTTCGTCCACGCGGCCTTGTGGAACGGCCAGCCCGCCCACGTGATCACCGGGGCGGCCAGCGCGAGCGAGGCCCACTGCCAGTACGTGAACTGCAGCGCGGGGATCATGGCCATCGCGATCACGGGCACCGTCAGCACGATCGCGCCGATCAGTCGGTTGCGCAGCGAGAGCAGCTCAGGATCGGTGTCGTCGGTGTCGCCGCCTGTGGCCGCGTCCTTCCTCTTCCCCCGTGGCGCAGCGACGACCGCGGAATACCCGGTCTTCTCCACCTCGGCGATCAGGAGCGCTGCGTCGTAGTCGTCCGGGACCGAGACACTCGCCTTCTCCGTCGCGTAGTTGACGGTCGCCACGACGCCGTCGAGCTTGTTCAGCTTCTTCTCGATGCGCATGGCGCAGGAGGCGCAGGTCATCCCGCCGATCTCGAGCTCGACGCCCGATCCCATGCTCGGAAGTGCTGATGTGCCCATGGTCCTATCCTTCTCCTGATCGTCGTCGGTGGGCTCAGTGAGAGACTGTGCCCGTGGTGTCGGCGTTCATGCCGTGCGCACGGCCGCGTACCCCGCCTCCGTGACAGCGGCGAGGATCTGTGCGTCGTCCACGCCGTCGGTGCTCGTGACGACGAGCTTGCCCGTCTGTGCGCTGACCTGGATCCCGTCGACGCCGGGAACCTCGGCGACCTCCTCGCGGACCGACATCTCGCAGTGCCCACACGTCATCCCGGTGACCTGGTACTCGTTGGTCGTCATTGCCTCTCCCATCCTCTGGTGTACCCCTATGGGGTATCGGATCATGACAACCATATACCCATCCGGGGTATTCCGCATCCCTGGATCCGGCTTGCCCTCTGAGCAAATTTGCTCATTCTTTCTCGGGAAGACCTCATGATGAAGGCAGTTACTTTCCTAGGCTCGGGAACGTGTCCGACGCTTCGACCCGCCAGCCCTCATCGCCCGTGCTTCCGGCCGGCGTGCTCGGAGATGACTCCGGTGCCGAGGTCCGGGACGCGTACTTCGTCTCGGACAGCACCGGTATTACCGCCGAGACCCTGGGGAACGCCCTTCTGGCGAACTTCCCCGGCGCGCGCTTCCGCCGCCACACCGTGCCCTTCGTCGACTCGGTGGACGGCGCCCGCGCCGTGATCGGGGATCTCCGGGTCACCCCGGCGGGCGCTGCTCCGATCGTCTTCACGACCGTGAAGTCCGCGCAGATCCTCGCGGAGTTCCATGCGTCGGGCGCGGTCGTGATCGACCTCCTCGGCGGGCATCTGCGGGAGCTCGAAGCCTCCCTCGGCAGTGCGGCCTCCGAGCAACTGGGCCAGTATCACGGCGTCGGCGACATGGAGCGTTACTTCGCCCGGATGCGGGCGGTCGAGTACGCGATCGAGCACGACGACGGCCAGAGCATGCGGGCGCTCGACATCGCCGACGTGATCATCATCGCGCCCTCTCGGTGCGGGAAGACCCCGACGACCATGTACCTGGCCCTGCAGTACGGACTGCTGGTGGCGAACTACCCGCTCACCGACGACGACTTCCCGTCCGACGGGCTGCCCGCGACGGTCGAACGGTTCGCGAGCAAGTGCTTCGGGCTGACGACGACGCCGCTCCGGCTGAGTCAGGTGCGTCACGAGCGGCGGCCGGACACGGTGTACTCCAGCCTCGCTCAATGCACGCTCGAGATCCGCCGCGCGGAAGACCTCTATCGGCGCAACCGCGTCCCCTTCCTCAACTCCTCCACGAAATCCGTGGAGGAGATGTCCGCCGTGATCATGCAGTCCATGCGCCTGCGCAGCTGATCGCGGTCTCCACCCCTCGCACACGACGCCCCACTCTCTGGAGATCACATGACGAACATCCTCTGGTTCACGCAGATCGGCATGGCCGACGTCGCCCAGGTCGGAGGCAAGAACGCCTCCCTCGGCGAGATGGTCTCGAACCTCTCCGGAGCCGGGGTGAGCGTGCCCGGCGGCTTCGCGACCACGGCCGACGCCTACCGGGACTTCCTCGCCGAGGGAGGACTCTACGAGCGCATCCGATCCACCGTGGAAGCGCTCGACGTCACGGATGTCGCCGAACTCGCGCGGGTCGGCGCCACCGTCCGCGAGTGGATCGAGCAGCAGCCGCTCCCGGCCGCCTTCGAGCAGGACATCCGTGCGGCCTACGCCACGCTCGTCGACTCCGATCCCGAGCCCGCGTCGGTCTCCTGGGCCGTGCGATCCAGTGCCACGGCGGAGGACCTGCCGGATGCCTCCTTCGCCGGCCAGCAGGAGACGTTCCTCAACATCAGCGGCATCGACAACATCCTCGCCGCGATCCGCAGCGTGTTCGCGTCGCTCTACAACGACCGGGCGATCGCCTACCGGGTGCATCACGGATTCGACCACCACGACGTGGCGCTGTCGGCGGGGATCCAGCGCATGGTCCGCTCCGATGTCGGGGCCTCCGGCGTGCTCTTCACGGTCGACACCGAATCCGGATTCGATCGTGCGGTGTTCATCACCAGCTCCTACGGTCTGGGCGAGGCGGTCGTGCAGGGGGCGGTGAACCCCGATGAGTTCTACGCCTACAAGCCCGCCCTGCGAGAGGGACGGCCGGCGATCCTCAAGCGTTCGGTCGGCGAGAAGGCCGTGAAGATGGTCTACGCCGACGGCACGCACGCGGGCGACAGCACCGTCTTCACCGATGTCCCCGCCGCCGAGCGCGTCCGTTTCAGCATCACCGATGCCGAGGTGGAAGAACTCGGACGGCAGGCCCTGGTCATCGAGGAGCACTACGGGCGCCCGATGGACATCGAGTGGGGCAAGGACGGCATCGACGGACGGCTGTACATCCTCCAGGCCCGCCCGGAGACGGTGGTCTCCCGCGCCGACGGCAAGGAGATGCGGCGGTTCGTGCTCGAGGAGTCGGGCACGGTGATCACCGTCGGTCGCGCGATCGGGCAGAAGATCGGAGCCGGACCGGTACGGGTCATGACCTCGCTCGCGCAGATGGACGCCTTCCGGCCCGGGGACGTGCTGGTCGCCGACATGACGGATCCCGACTGGGAGCCGATCATGAAGCTCGCCTCCGCCATCGTCACGAATCGCGGTGGTCGTACCTGTCACGCCGCGATCATCGCGCGCGAGCTGGGCATCCCCGCCGTCGTGGGCACGGGCGACGCGACCACCGTTCTGAGCGACGGGCAACGGGTCACGGTGTCCTGCGCCGAGGGGGACAACGGCTTCGTCTACGAGGGAATGCTCGGGTTCGAGGAGATCATCACGCGTCTCGATGCGATGCCCGAGAGCCCGACGAAGATCATGCTCAACGTCGGCACTCCCGATCAGGCGTTCGCCTTCGCGAAACTGCCCAACCGCGGCGTCGGGCTCGCGCGACTCGAGTTCGTCATCAACCGGCAGATCGGCATCCACCCGCGCGCGCTCCTGGACCATGAATCGCTGCCGACGTCCCTGCGTGCCGACATCTCTGAGCGCATCGCGGCCTACGCGTCTCCTCGGGAGTACTTCGTGCGCCGCGTCGCGGAAGGGGTGTCGATGATCGCCGCGGCCTTCGCGCCGGAACCCGTCATCGTGCGGTTGAGCGACTTCAAGTCCAACGAGTACGCCAACCTCATCGGCGGGGAGCTCTACGAGCCGCAGGAGGAGAATCCGATGCTCGGCTACCGCGGCGCCTCCCGCTACATCTCTCCGGACTTCCGAGCGTGCTTCGACATGGAGTGCGAGGCGCTGCGGTTCGTGCGGGACGAGATGGGTCTCACCAACGTCGAGATCATGGTCCCGTTCGTGCGCACCCTCGGTGAAGCGGCGGCCGTGACGGAACTGCTGAGCGAGAACGGCCTGCGACGGGGCGAGAACGGACTGCGCGTGATCATGATGTGCGAGCTCCCCTCGAACGCCGTGCTCGCCGAGGAGTTCCTCGAGTACTTCGACGGCTTCTCGATCGGCTCGAACGACATGACCCAGCTCACGCTCGGACTCGACCGCGACTCCGGATTGGTGGCCTCGACCTTCGATGAACGCGACCCGGCCGTGCTGCGGATGCTCTCGATGGCCATCGAGGCGTGCCGCCGTGCGGAGAAGTACGTCGGAATCTGCGGTCAGGGCCCGAGTGACCATCCCGATCTCGCCGAGTGGCTGGTCTCGCAGGGGATCGAGTCGATGTCACTCAACCCCGACACCGTCGTGGAGACCTGGCTGCGGCTCGCCGCGCAGACCGTGCCGGTTCCCTGACCGCGCCGGGGCGTCCGTGTCGGTCGACACGAGTAGTCTCAGGTCATGGGAACCCTCGAGTACAACAGCTCTCGTCCTCCGATCGTGGTCGACGACGAGACGCTGGCGCATCTGAAGATCGTCATCGGGACGAAGCTTCGCCGTCATGAGAGCTTCATGATGACCTGGTTGCCGGAGGAGAAGAACCCCGCCGGCCGGCTCACGATCTGGATGCACCCCAGCATCCCGTTGAGCCTCGCGTTCGACCACGCGGAGATGCCGGCGATCGACTCGAAGCGGATCGAACGCATGATGGAGAACCTGAACGCCCGCGGCGAGCTCGTCCTCGATCAGCTCGGCTAGGAGGATCAGCGGCGGACGGGGGCTCCCGGAAGAAGGTCTGCGAGACCTTCCCTCCCCGCTGCGGTGAGACGCACGGCACGGGGGTTGGACGGAACGCGCTCGATCCAGGCGTTCTCCGTGAACGTCGCGAGCAGCATGTCCGCGGCCAGCCCGGCGAGGTGCTCGCGTCGTTCCGTCCAATCGAGGCACGGGCGGGTGAGAGCGCGCCTCGGATGCGTCGGCAGTTCGATCCCGAAGGACGCCACCCAGGTTCGTCCGGCCGGGGTGAGTGAGAAATCGGACTCGATGTAGCCTGTCGCGCGCATGCCGTCAGCGAGTGCGACACCGAGCGTGCCCGCGAGATGGCGGTAGCAGGTACGAGCCTCCTTGATGGCGCGGTCACGGTGCTGGGCGTCGAGCGACGGCGTGGCGGGCCGGACACGACCGGAGAATGCGGCGAGTGCCTCGACCAGGTCAGCGGCGCGGGTGCCGGCGAGTCTGAGGTAGCGGTGTCGTCCCTGGCGGACTTCTTCGACGAGACCGGCATCGAGCAGTTTGTCGGCGTGCTCGCTCGCGGATGACCGAGCGATGTCGGCGGCCCTGGACAGTTCCGTGAGCGTCCATGCCCTTCCATCGAGCAGGAGCAAAAGCATCGACGCGCGCGCCTCGTTGGCGAACACGGCGGCCGTCGCCGCCAACTCCGGGCTGCTCGTCCCCTCCATGTCGAGGATTTTATCGCCCGCACCGTTCGGTCCAGCCCGAACGGTTCGAGCCACAGACTTGCCCTCATGAACTCGACTCTGGCGATCGAACCCTCCGTGTTCTACTTCGGCACCCCTGTGGCCCTGCTCACCACGGCGAAGGCCGGCGACGAAACCGCGAACATCACGCCCATCTCGTCCGCATGGGCATTGGGCGACACTTACGTCCTGGGACTGAGCAACGTGGGCAAGGCGATGCGCAATCTCCGCGACAACGGCGAACTCGTGATCAACCTTCCCGACGCTCGGTTGTGCGAGTCGATCGAGAGGATCGCCGACACCACGGGGGTTGCGGACGTCCCGGCACCCAAGCGGGACAAATACCGATTCGAGCCGGACAAGTGGACGCTCGGTGGGTTCACTCCACGGCCGAGTGGGATCGTCGGGCCGCCGCGGATCGCCGAGTGCCCCGTGCAGATGGAGGCTCGTGTCACGAACCTGACGCCGCTGGATGAGGAAGGCGACGCCACCATCGTCCATGCGAAAGTCCTGCGCACACACGTGCATCAGGCGCTGGCGGTGCCGGGGACCTCCTACGTCGACGTCGATGCCTGGAAGCCGATGTACTACACGTTCCGGCACTACTTCGCGCAGGGCGAGCGGGTCGGGGTCAACTTCCGCGCGGAGCGGTGAGCCGTTCGGCTCGGGTTGCGAGACGGGTGGGGATCAGCGGCGGACGCGGGCGCGCGTCTTCGCGACGCTGGCGAGGGTCGCACGCAACGGAGTGCCCAGGTACAACCCGAGGGAGGCGCCGGAGGCGAGACCGATGCCGATCACCGCAGCATCGATGAGCGAACCTCCGGCGTACAGCATCCCGGTCGAGGTGCCGGCTGCGTGCACCATCTCGAGCAGACCCTGGAACACGGCCACACCGGGGACGAGGGGGACGATCGCCGCGGTCGTCACCGCGACGGACGGCACGTGCAGGTTGCGGGCGATCAGCATGCCGAGGAAACTCGCCAGCAGTGCGCCGACCGCGCTCGCCGCTGCGGGATGCAGGTTCAGGGCGATGGATGCCGAATACCCTGCGAGCGTGACGGCACTGAGCAGTGCGCTCACCAGGATGATCCGGATCCCGGCGCCGTTGAACACGGCGACCGCGATGGCGACGATGATCGCACCGGCGAACTGGTTCAGCAGCGGGCCGAACGGCGCAGGGTCGTCGGGGAGGTCCATCGTGAAGCCCAGGACACTGCCCAGCTCGAGGCCCACGAGGATTCCGATCACGACCCCGAGCGTCTGCATCGTGAGGTCGAGGATGCGTCCGCCCGCGGTGAGCGCGAAGCCGTCGATCGCATCCTGCGCCGCCCCGACCACGGTGAGTCCGGCGAGCATCAGCACGATACCCGAGGCCACGATGATGGACGGGCGGATGCCGACGAAGGGTTCGACCCCCGCGGCGCCGAGAGCCGACACGGCGACCGCCACCCCGGTCGTCACGAAGCCACCGGCGATCTGGCTGAAGAACAACGGGACCCGGATCCTGGCGAGAGCCGCCTGGGTCAGCGCCGCGCAGAGCGCCGCGACGAAGGTGAGGGCGACGATGATCGGGGAGGCGCCGAGCATGATGCTCACGCCGACGGCGAGCAGAGCCCGCGCGACGATGACCACCGGCTGCTGATAGCGGAAGGGCACCCGTCGGATCGCCCGGAACATCGCGCGCGCGGATTCGAGGTCGAGTCCGTCGTCGATGTCCGCCACCAGGGCCTGCACCCGCTGGAGCTTCGCATGGTCTGGAGCCGTCACCCGCACCACGCGGACCAGCGTCTCCGGCCAGACCTCGCCGCTCAGGTGGAACGACACCGTGATCGAGTTGTAGGTGACGTCGACCTGGACGCCCTTCATCCCATACGCGTCGCACACGCGGATGATCGCGAGCGTCACCTCGTGCGCGGAGGCTCCGACCGCGAACATCGACTCGCCGATACGGGTCGCAAGGTCCAGCACCCGCGGTACCGTGCGTTCGTCGATGACGGGCATCGCCTCGGTGGCCGCGACGGCCGAGGGATCGGTGTGCAGCAGGCGGCGCACCGACGTGAGCAGCGGCCGGCGGGATCTCGCGGACATGTCTCCATTCTCCCGGCCGGGAGGCGATCCGTCACGGGCGCGCCGCGATCGGACCGCCCGCCCGTCAGGGAGCAGGGGTGATGTCGATCGTGGCGGAGGTCTCGACGTCGTCGCAGGCCGACCCGACCCAGAGTCGGATGCGCCCCGGCTCCACGCGTCGCACACCATCCAGGCCGGTGAAGGCGAGGCGCTCGGTGGGGACCGCGAACTCGATGACCTGTTCCGCACCCGGTGCCAGGGACACCCGGCGGAAGTCGACCAGCTGCGCGACGGGGCGGGCCACGCTCGCGACCTCGTCGTGCGCGTAGAGCTGCACGACGTCGGTGCCCTCGCGGGAGCCGACGTTCCGCACGCGCACGGTGACCTGGAACGTCTGCCCCGCGGTCACGGTCTCGTCCGCCGTCAGGTCCCGGTGCTCGAACGTCGTGTAGGTGAGCCCGAATCCGAAGGGGCGCACAGGCGTCGGATCGACGCTCGTCACATCGGTGCGTCCTCCGAGGGCGGCGTGCAGGTAAGAGTACGGCTGCGCGCCGGCGGATCTCGGCAGGGACACCGGCAGGCGACCGGACGGGGACACGCGTCCGCTCAGCACGGCGGCGATCGCCGCGCCTCCTTCCTCCCCGGGGAAGAACCCGTGCAGGACGGCGGCCGGCAGGGGAGGCTGCTCCGACGGCGATGTCCGGCCGGCCGGCGCGGGGGAATTGACCGACCCGAGACCCGCGTTCGTCCCGGCGGCGGTCGCCCGCGGCGGGAGCGCCCAGCCCAGAGCATAGGGGCGGCCGGTGAGAGCGACGACCACCACCGGGGTACCGGTGGCGACGATCGACTCGACGAGTGCGCGCTGCACGCCGGGGAGGTCGAGGGTATCGACGTCGTTGCCCTCGCCGACCGTGCCGCGTCCGAACAGGCCGGCACGGTCACCGATCACGACGATCGCGACATCGGCCTCGGTGGCCTGCGCGATCGCCGAGGGGAAGCCGCTGCGGTCCTCGCCGTCGACCTCGCAGCCGACGGCGTGGGTGATCGTCGCCGAGGGGAGCTCCGCCCGGAGCGCGTCGAGCACGCTCGGCAGCGCGATGCCGGCGGGTACTTCGGGGTGGTGGGCGAGGACGTGGTTGACGAAGGAGTAGCACCCCATCAATGCCTCGGCGCTGTCGGCATTCGGTCCGATGACCGCGATACGCGGCGACGCGGACGGGTCGAGCGGGAGGATGTCGTCGTTGCTCAGGAGGACGAGCGACTCCTCGGCCAGACGGCGGGCCAATCCACGATGCTCGGGCGAATCCAGGTCGACCTCGCGCGGCGGATCGGTGAAGTCCGCGTCCAGCAAGCCCAGCTCCTCCTTCTGCGTGAGCACGCGCCCGACGGCCCGATCCAGGATGCTCTCCGGCAGAGACCCGTCGCGCACCTGTGCGGCGAGCGTCGTGTACGCGTCGGGAGAGGGCAGCTCCACATCGATTCCCGCGGTGAGCGCGAGCGCGGCCGCCTGGGCGGAGTCGGCGGCGACATGATGCATGGTGCGCAGGAAATCGACGGCGAAGTAGTCGGACACCACGACTCCGTCGAACCCCCAGCGTCCGCGCAGCACCTCATCGAGGTAGTACGGATCCGCGGCGACCGGCACGCCGTCGATATCGCTGTAGGAGTTCATGACGCTGCGCACGCCGCCTTCCCGCACCGCCATCTCGAACGGCGGAAGGAGCACGTCCTCCACCTCGCGACGACCGGCGGACACCGGAGCGTGGTTGCGGCCGGCGCGAGAGGCGGAGTACCCCACGAAATGCTTGAGCGTGGCGTGCACACCTTCCGCCTGCATGCCGCGCACATAGGCGGTTCCGACGGTTCCGACCAGCAGCGGGTCCTCGGCGATGCACTCGTCGACGCGTCCCCACCTCGGGTCGCGGATCACATCCAGCACCGGCGCGAGACCCTGATGGATCCCGAGGGTATGCATCGACGATCCGATCGCTCGCCCGACCTGTTCGACCAGATCGGGGTCGAAGGACGCTCCCCACGCGAGAGGTGTCGGGAAGGTCGCGGCCTTCCACGCGGCGAGCCCGGTCAGGCACTCCTCGTGCACGAGAGCGGGGATCCCCAACCGGGTCTCCCGCTGCAGCCGCGCCTGCTCGCCCCACAACCAGCTCGCCCGCTCGATGGGCTCGACGGGGCGCGTGCCGTAGACGCGGGTCAGGTGACCGATCCCGTGAGCGGTCGCCTCCTCGTAGCGCGTGGACGTCCGCTTCTCGCCGGCCATCGGGGCGACGAGTTCGTTGCCCTGGTCGACCCAGAAGCCGACGAGTTGCGCTTGCTTCTCCTCCAGCGTCATCTGGTCCAGGAGGCTCGCCACGCGTGCGGAGAGCTGAGGGCGGGGGGTGGGGGAGAGCACATCCATCTCTTTCTGTGGAACTTCGGTCGACATCGTCAACCCTTGACGGCGCCGGTCAGTCCGCCCACGATCCGACGCTCGAACAAGCTGAAGAAGATCAGGGCGGGGATCATCGACAGCGATGTGAATGCCAGCACCTTCGCGGTGTCGACGGAGTACTGGGAGGCGAACGACTGCACGCCGAGGGGGAGCGTGAACGAGGCCGCATCGTTGAGGATGAACAACGGGAGGAGGTACCCGTTCCAGCTGCCGATGAACGCGAGGATGCCGGTGGTGATCACGCCGGGGATCGACAGCGGCAGCACCATGCGCCAGAAGAAGCCGATCCTGCTGCATCCGTCGATGAACGCGGCTTCCTGGATCTCGTCGGGGATCGCCCGGAGGAACGGCACCAGGATGATGATCGTCGTCGGCAGGGCGAAGGCGATCTGCGGCAGGATGACCCCACCGAGGGAGTTCATCAGGCCGAGGTTCCGCACCACGATGTACAGCGGCGTGATGGCCACTGTCAGCGGGAACATGAGGCCGGCGGCGAAGAACGCGTAGAGCACTCCGCGTCCGGCGAACCGATAGCGGGCGAGCACGTAGGCCGCCATCAGCCCCAGGGCGACCACGCCGATGGTGGTGGCGAGGGCGACGATGGTCGAGTTGAGCACCTGGCGCCAGAAGATGCCGCCCGTGATCACGTCGAGGTAGTTCTGGATGAGCCACGGGCTCGGCAGCCCTGACGGGTCCGTCGTGATCTGGGCGTTCGTGCGGAAACCGCCGATGATGATGTACGCGATCGGAGCGAGCATCAATCCGACGACGATCAGTGCGACGAAGTAGACGGTCGGGTTGGCCCACGGCAGCCGCGCGCGCGGGGCGCGCCCCGGTCGCTGGGTGACGAGTAGCGAGGTGGCGGTCATCGCGTCGTCCTCTTCTTCCGTGCAGGGGCGCCGGTCAGGGCGCCGTCGGTGTCGCGTCGTAGCACCGCGCGCTGGTAGACGAGCGCCACGACGAGCGAGATCAGGAACAGCACGACCGCGACGGCGTTGCCGTACCCGAAGTTGCCGGCGTTGCGTCCTTCGGAGACCATGTAGGTCGCCATCGTCGAGGTCCCGGCGGTGGAGGCGATGTACTGCCCCCAGATGATGTAGACCAGGTCGAACAGCTGCAGCGAGCCGATGATCGACAGGAATGCCCAGATGCGCAGCGTCGGAGCCAGCAGGGGCAGCGTGATGCGCCACTGGATCTGCCAGTACGAGGCGCCGTCGATCGCGGCGGCTTCGTGCAGCTCCTCGGGAATGCCCTGAAGCCCGGCGAGGAACAGGATCACCGCGAATCCGACGTACTTCCAGGTGATGATCACCATCAGCGTCCAGATCGCGATGTCCGGATTCGAGAGCCAGTCGTTCGCGAGGAACCCGAGGCCCATCTTCTCCAGCAGGTCGTTGAACGCACCGCTGGTCTGCAGCATCAGGCTCCATCCCGTTCCCACGACGACCTCGGAGATCACGTAGGGGATGAAGATGAGGACGCGGATCAGTGACTGACCGCGCATCCGCCGGTTGAGCAGGAGGGCGAGCAGGATCGCCGCCGGCCCCTGGAAGACGAGCGAGAAGACCAGGATGAACCCGTTGTGCGCGAGCGCGTCGTGGAACAGCGGATCCTGCAGGATCGTGAGGTAGTTCTTGAGCCCGACGAAGTCGGTCGGAGGGCCGTAGCCCTGCCAGCTGAAGAACCCGTAGTAGCCCGCCATCAGCACCGGGAAGATGACGAAGGCGAGGAAGACGAGGAGGGCCGGCCCGGCCAGAAGGATCACTTCCAGCCGGGCGGAGACCCTATGCCTTTGCTGCGGCATCCTGGACGGCCTTGACGATGTCCTCCGGGGTTCCCTGACCGGCGAGCATGTTGACGACGGCGACGTTGAGGGCGTTGCCGACGTTCTGTCCGTAGACGGTGTCCAGCCACTGGGTGGCGTACGGTGCGGCGTTGTAGGCCTCGAGGATGGCCTGCAGGTACGGCTCGGTCACGGCTTCCTGCGCGACGGTGTTCACCGGCGGAGCGTTGAACGCCTTGTAGTAGGCGGTCTGCACCTCGGAGGTGCCCAGGTAGTTGAGGAAGTCGACGCAGGCATCCGGCGCATCGACCGAGCACGAGTACCCGTCGACGCCACCCATCATCGAGCCCGGCTCGCCTTCGCCGCCCTCCACTTCGGGGAAGGGGAACCACGAGAGGTCGGGAAGCGGCTTCTGGTCGGGCGTCAGGGAGCCGATCACGCCCGGGTTCCAGGCGCCCATGAGCTCCATGGCCGCCTTGTGGTTGGCGATCAGTCCGGCCGAGCTGGCAGCGCCCTGCTGCGCGGTCGTGGTCAGGAAGCCGGAGTTGAACGGTTCGGTGGCTGCGAAGGCCTGCAGGTCTTCACCGGCGCGCACCCAGCAGTCGTCGTCGAAGTTCATCTCATCGGCAGCCTGGGCGAGTGTGTCCGAGCTGCATTCGCGCAGGGCCAGCCAGTAGTACCAGTGCGCTGCGGGCCAGGCGTCCTTCGCGCCGAGGGCGACGGGATCGATCCCCGCACTCTTGAGCTTCTCGGTCGCGGCCTCGAGCTCGTCGAGCGTGGTCGGGTTCTCGGCGATGCCCGCCTCATCGAACAGGTCCTGGCTGTAGAAGAGCCCTCCGGGGAGGACGGCAACGGGAAGGGCGTAGATCTTGCCGTCAAGGCTGCTCGCCGAGTAGGCGGCATCGGAGATCTCCTCCGCGGCGGCACCCGTGATCGAGTCGGTCAGGTCCTTGAGCTGTCCTGCTTTGACCATCGCGGCCATCTTGCCGCCGCCGCGCTGCAGGAAGATGTCGGGGGCATCGCCGGAGTTCAGAGCGGTCTGGAGCTTGCCGTCGAGATCCTCGTTCTGGATCGACTGGATGTCGATGGTGACGCCGGGATTCGCCTCTTCGAAGTCGGCGACGGTCTGCTCCCAGAATTCCACCCCCGGTCCCGTCGTGGAGTTGTGCCAGAGGGTCATCGCCGAGTCTCCGCCGTCGTCGGTCGAGCCGGCCGTGCACCCGCTGAGCGCGAGAGCTCCGACCGTGGCGATCGTGGCGAGGGACACGAGGGAGCGCCGTGTGCTGTTCATGTGATCGTTCTCCTCATCGAGAGTTGCGCCGCGCGTCTCTGCGGGCGCCGCGGTGGCAGGAGGTGCGACCGCGTCGCGTTGCAGTCTGCTGTCGTCGAGAACCTTCGTCAAACGTTTTCGAAAACAGTTTCCATGGCGGGCGCGCAGCCGGATACGCTGGGCGATCATGAGCGGGAGAACGACGATCCACGATGTCGCGAAGGCGGCGGGCGTCTCGGTGTCGACGGTGTCGAAAGCCGTCAACGGACGCTACGGGATCGCGGATGAGACGGTCCGACGTGTGCTCGACGTCGTGCAGGAGCTCGGCTACGAATCGAGCCTGGTGGCCAGCAGCATGCGCGCCAGACGCACCGGCGTGATCGGGGTGCTCCTCGCCGACTTCGAGCCGTTCAGCGCCGAGATCCTCAAGGGCGTCGGCGCAGCGGTGCACGGCACCGGTTTCGATCTGCTCGCGTACAGCGGGTCGCGGCACGGACAAGGAGAGGGGTGGGAGCGCCGATCACTCAGCCGCCTCTCCGGAACGCTCATCGATGCCGCGATCATGGTCACACCCACCGTCGTGGGGGCCTCGGCCGAGATTCCCGTGGTCGCGATCGACCCGCACACGGGCCGGGCCGACCTGCCGACGGTCGAGTCGGACAGCTTCGGCGGGGCTCTCACCGCGACCCGCCACCTCCTCGAGCTCGGCCATCGCCGGATCAGCTTCCTTGGTGGTCGTCCCGACCTTCGCTCCGCGGGACTGCGTGACGCCGGCTATCGGCGTGCGCTCGCCGACGCCGGCATCCCGGTGGATCCCGATCTGATCCGCGCGGGGCGCTACGAGCTGGAGACGACACGGGATTCGGCGAGGATCCTCCTGGCGGGTCCGGAGAGGCCGACGGCCGTGTTCGCCGCGAACGACCTCTCCGCCATCGCCGTGATCGAGGTCGCGCACGAGCTCGGGCTCCGGGTGCCGCAGGACCTCTCGGTGGTCGGATTCGACGATGTGCCGGAGGCCACCCGCCGAGCCCTGCCGCTCACCACCATCCAGCAGCCGATGCGTCGACTCGGGGCGGTGGCCGCGGAGATGGTCTTCGCGCTGCTCGCCGGCGAGCCCATCGAGGAGATGAACGTGACCCTGCCGACGAGGCTGGTCGTGCGGGCGACCACGGCGGCGATCGCCCGCACGTAGGCCGGGGTCAGGCGCGAGCGACCTCGAGCTGGATGACCGACCAGGACAGCGGGGGCAGGGTCGCGCGCACCGCACCGTCCACGACCTCGACCGCACCCAGCGGCACCATGTGGACGCTGTCGGGAGCGGTCTCGAGGTTCGACGTGTGGCGGTCGCCACCCTCGGGGATCGTGAGGGTCTCGGCCTCCACCACGCGCAGGTCGCCGAGTCCGTGCAGGTCGATCGTCAGGTCGCTCGATTCGTCCAGCGAGCGGTTCGCGACGAACACGGCCACCCGACCGGTCGCCTCCTCCCACGTGGCGGCGGCGTCCACCGCGTCGACGCCGCCGTAGCGCTTCGTCTCGATCTGCGCCGCCGAGACGGCGAGTCGGAGGATGCGGCCCTTCGCGAGACGCGCCATGCGCTCGAAAGGCCAGAAGCTCGTCTGGCGCCAGGCCGCTCCGCCCTCTTCGGATCGGATCGGTGCGATCACGTTCACGAGCTGCGCCTGGTTGGCGATCTTCACACGGTCGCCGTGCCGCAGCAGGCTGTTGAGCAGCGTCCCGACGACGACGGCATCCGTCACGTTGTAGGTGTCCTCGATCAGCCGAGGGTGCTGCCTCCACCCGGCCTTCTCGATCTCCTTCGCCTCGACGTCGTTGTACTTCACCTGATCCCACACGTTCCACTCGTCGAACGAGATGTCGATCTGCTTCGTGTGCTTGCCCGCGGCCTTCACCGCGTCCACCGTCGCGATGACGCCCTCGATGAAGGCGTCCATGTCGGTGGACTCGGCGAGGAACGACTCGGCGTCGCCGTCGTGCTCCTGGTAGTACGCGTGCATCGAGACGAAGTCGACCTCGTCGTAGGCGTGCGAGAGCACCGTGTGCTCCCAGGTGCCGAACGTCGGCATAGAGCGGCCGGACGACCCGACCGCGACGAGCTCGATGGAAGGATCGACCAGTCGCATCGCCTTGGCGGACTCCTGCGCGAGACGCCCGTATTCGGCCGCGGTCTTGCCTCCGATCTGCCAGGGGCCGTCGAGCTCGTTGCCGAGGCACCACAGCCTGATGTCGAACGGCTGCTCGGCCCCGTTCCTGCGACGCAGATCCGACCAGTACGTGCCGCCGGGGTGGTTCGCGTACTCGACGAGGGCGCGGGCCTCCTCGACACCGCGGGTGCCGAGGTTCACGGCCTCCATGACCTCGACGTCGGCCTCTTTCGCCCAGGCCATGAACTCGTGCAGGCCGAACGCGTTCGTCTCGACGGTGTGCCAGGCGCCGTCGAGACGCACCGGCCGGTCCTCTGCGGGGCCGACACCGTCTTCCCAGCGGTATCCGGACACGAAGTTGCCGCCGGGGTAGCGGACCACGGTCGGTCCCATCTCCTTCACCAGAGCCAGGACGTCGCGGCGGAAGCCGCGCTCATCGGCCTGAGGATGACCGGGCTCGTAGATGCCGGTGTAGACACAGCGACCCATGTGCTCGACGAACGAACCGAAGAGTCTCCGGGGGACGTCGGCGATCGTGAAGTCGCGGTCGATGGTGATGCGGGCCTGAGACATTGTTCTCCTCGGGTCTGGCTCTGCGGGTGGGGTGGTGCGGGAGGACAGGGATCACTGACCGCCGAAGCCGCTGGTCGCGACTCCCTTGACGATCTGCTTCTGGAAGATGATGAAGACGACGATCAGGGGCAGCGCCGCGAGCACGGCTTGCGCCATGACCTGTGCGTACTGCACGCCGTAGGCGCTGATCACGGTCTGCAGGCCGACCGGCAGCGTCATGAGCGTCGTGTCGTTGATGACCAGGAACGGCCAGAGGAAGTTGTTCCAGGCGCTGATGAACACGAAGATCGCCACCGACGCCATGATCGGACGGGACAGGGGGAGCACGATCGACCAGAAGATCCGGAACCGTCCGGCGCCGTCGACCCGTGCCGCATCTTCCAGCTCGATCGGGATGGCATCGAAGAACCGCTTCAGGATGAACACCATCGCGGGTGCCACGACCTGCGGCAGGATCAGCCCCGCGTAGGTGTCGACCAGGTTGAACGCGAGCATCTCGTAGAACAGCGGGATGATCAGCACCTGGGGCGGGACGACGATGGAGGCGATGATCGCCACGAACAACCACTTGCGGCCGGTGAAGTCCAGGCGGGAGAAGGCATAGGCCGCGAGGGCGGAGATGGCCAGCGTGATCACGGTGATCGCGACGGACGTGAGCAGGCTGTTGAGCCCCCACACGTAGACGTTGCCCTGCGACAGGATCGCCGCGAACGCCTCGATCGTGGGTCCGCTGGCGCCGATCCAGCCCGGATCGCCGGAGGCGGCATCCGTCTCGGTCTTGAACGCGGTCGCGACCGCCCAGAGGAAGGGCAGCAGCCAGCCGACCGCGAGGAGCAGCAGCACGACGAAAGCGGCGATGCGGAGTGGGCCGAAGGGGTTCTGGCCGGGAAGACGCGGCCGCCGATCACGACGGGACGATGCCGTCGTGATCGTCTCGGTGGCAGTGGGGACGACGGGGGATGCGGTGGCGGTGGACATCAGAGCTGCTCCTTCCGGCGGCGCGTGATCAGGGCCTGCGCGACGCCGAGGATGACGATGAGGGCGAAGAACACGTAGGAGATGGCGGCCGAGTAGCCGAACCGGTAGCTGACGAAACCGGCCTCGTAGATGTACTGCACGATGGAGCGGGTGGTGTCGCTCGCGACCCCGCCGAGCATCTGATACGCCTGGTCGAACAGCTTGAGCGAGGCGAGGATCTGCAGGATCAGGATGAGGACGGTCGCCGGGCCGAGCTGGGGGAGGGTGATCGACCAGAACTGTCGCCAGGCGCCGGCACCGTCGAGGGAAGCGGCCTCGTACTGCTGCGGCGGGATGTTCTGCATGGCGGCGAGGTACAGCAGGAAGTTGAAGCCCACCGTCCACCACACGGTGGCGATCACGATCGACAGCATGTTCGTGTCGGGATTCTGCAGCCAGGCGAGCGGTTCGAGACCGAAGAGCTCGAGGATGTTGTTCGCCGCGCCCACTTGGGGGTTGAAGATCCAGACCCAGATCTGCGAGATCACGGTCGAGGCGAGCAGGAACGGCATGAAGAACGAGAGGCGCCACAGCCATTGTCCCGGGATGCCGCGGTCGACGAGAGCCGCCATCGCGAGGGCGACCACGACGAGAGGCACCGTGGAGAGCAGCGTGAACCAGACGGTGTTGCCCATCGACTGCCACATCTTCGGGTCGCCGAATGCCTCCGCGTAGTTGGCGAAGCCGATGAACGCGCCGCCGGCCCCGGTGAGGGACTGGTCGGTGAAGCTGAGGATGATGCCGTGGATGATGGGCCAGACGAGGAACAGGACGAAGGCCACGAGGAACGGCGCGAGGAAGGCCCAGCTGATGAGCTGTTCGCGGTTGCGCGAGCCGGCGCGGCGACCCCGCGGGGTGGTACGGGACCCGGTGACGATGGTGCGCGTGGAGTCGGTGAGCGCGGTCATGATTCGAACGTCCCCTCGGGGTCTGCCGGGTTCGGCTGTCGGAGCAGGGTGTTGACCCGCGCCTCGAAGCGGTCGATCGCGGTCGCCGGGTCGTCGCCCGAGAGCAGCACACCCTGGACGGCCGCGCCGAACTCGGACTGGAAGTTCGAACCGGACCCGGTGAACCATGCGGTCGGGTCGTACACGACGTGCTGGGCCGCGTCGGCGTAGTTCGCCTGGGGGATCAGGTCCGCGTACTCCGGGGATTCGGTCACGGGGAGGAACGCGGGGATGTGCCCGGCCTCGGCCCACCCGAAGGAGTTCTTGAGCATGTCGGCCACGAACTCGTAGGTGAGATCGCGTCGGACCGGATCGGCGTGGGACTGATGCGGGAGCACGAACGAGTGGGAGTCGGCGTAGACCGCCGGTGTGCCGAACAGCGTGGGGATCATCGTCGCGTCGAACGGGATCCCGGCAGCCTGCATGGTGCGGAGTTCCCAGACACCGGTGAACAGCATGCCGCTCTTGCCGGTGGCGAACTCGGCGATGGCGCTGCCGTAGTCGGCCTGTGCCAGGGCGATCTCCCCGTCGAGAAGGGTGCGCATCAGAGACAGTGATTCGACGGCGACCTCTTTGTCGATCGTCGCGGGCCCGCCCGGAGGGAGTTCCATGGCCGCGCCGTGCTGCGAGTAGAAGGTGTAGAACAGGCGCCACATCTGGGCGCCGTCGCCGAGGTAGCCGTAGGACAGCGCATGCCCCTCGGCGGAGCCCCCGATTGCGCGCAACTGGTCGAGGAACTCCTCGGGTGAGGAGGTCTCGGCCAGTGCGCCGTCGCTGTCCAGGACGCCTGCGGCATCACAGATGTCGGTGTTGAACATCATCACGAAGGGGTGGGCGTCGAGGGCGACGCTGTACATGTCGCTCCCCACGAAGCCCTTCTCCCAGATCGGAGCGGGGAAGGTCGAGCTGTCGACGCCGAGCTCGGCGAGGCGGTCGAGGTCCCAGGGGTCGAGGAGACCACCCGGGGCCCAGCCGACGGTGCGGGTCGCATGCATGATGGCGACATCGGGGGCGCGACCACCGGCACCCGCCATCGCGAGTTTCGTGTAGTACGGAGTGCCCCACGCGAGCACGGTCGGGCGGATGCGGAAGGCGCTCTGTGCACCGTTCACCTCATCCAACAGCTGCGACATGGTGACACCGTCGCCTCCGCTGAGCAGGTGCCAGAACTGCAGGGTCTGCGGGCCGGTGGCGGATGCCGCACCGGGCGCGCACCCGCTGAGCAGGGCCGCGCCGGCGGCGAGGGAGGTGGCAGCGAGGAACTGCCTTCTGGACAGATCGAGCGGGGGCGTCATCGTCACTCCTTCGTGACAGGGCGGGTGGACGACTCATCATTACATCGATGTAATCGGATGTGCAAGCATCGATCGCGCTCCGATGCCGGCGGAGGTCAGGGGCGGTAGCCGGCCGGGCGGCCCTCCGTGCTCGCGCGTTCCAGGAGGTGGTGCGAGAGGGTGAGTGCCCGCGGCGGAGCCGTGCGGTCGTCCATGCGGGACTCCAGCAGGCCGAGTGCCGCGATCGCGAACGCCTGTCGATCGAACGCGATCGAGGTCAGTGCCGGGGAGGTGAAACGCGAGAACTCGACATCGTCGAAGCCGGTCACGATGACGTCGTGCGGCACTCGGATGCCGTTGTCGTGCAGGGTGTGCAGAGCCCCGAGCGCGAGCGAATCCGTGAACGCCACGATCGCGTCGAAGGGCACGCGGCGATCGAGCAGGGCACGCACCGCCTCCGCGCCACCGGCCATCGACCAGGGCAGACGATTGATCTCGAGGGCGGGATCCCGGGCGATGCCCGCCTCGCGGAGCGCATCGTGCACACCCTCGAGGCGCAGCCGGCTCGTGGCTGTCGCGATCGACGGATCGTCGTCGGCGCCGACCACCGCGATCCGTGTCGCGCCGCGGGCCAGCACATGCCGCGTCGCATCGGCGGCAGCCTGTCGGCTGTCGATGCGCACATGGTCGGCGCGGTTCTGCTCCACCTCGCCGATCACCACCAGCGGCGGAAGGCGGTCGGCGTACTTCAGCACGCTGTCCTCGAGGCGGATGGGGTTGAGGATGAGGCCGTCGACCAGGTGCGCGCGGGCGCGGGAGACCAGCTCCTTCTCACGCTCGGGCTCGGATGCCGTCTCCTCGATCTGCACGGCGAGGCCTTTTCCGTGCGCAGCCTCGACGATGCGATGCACGAGCTCTGCCGAGAATGCGGTCGCGAGATCGGGGAGGGCGACGGCGATGATCCCGGAGCGCCCCTTGCGCAGTCCCCGTGCGCTGAGGTTGGGAACGAAGTCGAGCTGCGCCATCGCGGACTCGACCTTGGCCCGAGTGCTCTCATTGACGGGAACTGTGCCGGTCACGACGTTCGACACCGTCTTGGGGGAGACCCCGGCGAGGGCCGCGACGTCTTTCATGGTGGCGCGGGGCGGCGGCAGCGCTGTCATCCGGTCAGCCTAGCGCCGAGCCCGGCTGATGCGGAGTACATCGATGTAGTCGATCGGCGGGTGGCTATCATGGCGCAATGAGCAGCGAGCGCAACTGGGCAGGCAACCTGACGTACCGGGCCTCGGCGGTCGCGCACCCCGAGTCCGTCGACGAACTCGGCGCCCTGCTCGCGCAGGGCGGGCCGGTGCGCGTGCTCGGCTCACGGCACTGCTTCAACGACATCGCAGACACCGAAGGCGTGCTCCTCGCGCTCGACCGTCTGCCCTCGGTGTTCGAGGTGAGCGCCGACCGGACGGCCGTGCGGGTCTCCGGTGCCGCGCGCTACGGCGACATCGCGCCCCTGCTCGACGCGGAGGGACTCGCGCTCGCCAATCTGGCCTCACTCCCGCACATCTCCGTCGCCGGAGCGGTGGCCACCGGAACGCACGGTTCCGGCGACGCCATCGGTTCGCTCGCGAGCGCGGTCCGAGGCCTCACGATCCTCACGCCCTCCGGCGAGACCCGCAGCCTGGAGCGGGGGGACGCCGACTTCGACGGCGCGGTCGTGAGCCTCGGGGCTCTCGGTGCGGTCCTCGATGTGACGCTCGACGTCGAGCCGACCTACGAGATCGCTCAGCACGTCTTCGAGCATCCGGATTGGGACGCGGTGCTCGCCGACTTCGACGAGGTCACCTCGATCGGTACCAGTGTGAGCCTGTTCTCGACGTGGGAGCGCACCGACGTCATCGACCAGATCTGGGTCAAGCAGCGTCTGCCCGAGGTGCGCGAGGCCGCCCGGGTGTCCCTGTTCGAACGGCTCGGGGCCGTCGCTGCCGTGAGCAAGCGGCATCCCATCCTCGGCGTCGACCCCATCGCCTGCACCGAACAGCTCGGCGTCGCCGGACCGTGGTTCGAGCGGCTGCCGCATTTCCGGCTCGACTTCACCCCCTCGGCCGGCGCCGAGATCCAGAGCGAGTACCTCGTGCCGCGTGAGGATGCGGTGGCCGCGATCCAAGCCGTGCGAACCCTCGCGGGGCAGATCGCGCCCCTGCTGCTGGTGAACGAGATCCGCACCGTGCGCGCGGACAGTCTGTGGCTCAGCCCGTCGTACGGGACGGATGTGGTCGGTCTCCACTTCACCTGGAAGCCGGATGAGGCGGCCGTGCGCGCTCTGCTGCCGACGATCGAGGCAGCGCTTCCCGCCACGGCGCGTCCGCACTGGGGCAAGGTGTTCACCCTCGACGGCGCCGAGACGCGCTCGCGATACACGCGCGGAGACGACTTCGCCGCGCTCGCCGCCCGCTACGACCCGGACCGCCGCCTGGTGAACCCCTACCTGGAGCGGCTCGGTCTCTAGTCCGCTCGCGCCCCGCCCGTCTGACCGCTCCGGTCGCGATATGGCAGCCAGAACGGCCGCTTTGGGTGCCATATCGCGACTGGAGCCCCTGGGTGAAGAGCGGAGCGGCGGGGCGGAGCGATCGAGTCTTGTGCTCGAATTCTGTTACCGGTAACATCAGGCTCGCAGTGATCATCACACGGCCCGTCCGGGCCGTCCGGACTCGTGCCCCCGCGAGCCTCCGGCATCTCAAGGAGGAGAGTGCATGAACAGCGTCGCCGGCATCCAACTGTGTCGACACGGTCAGCGGGTTCCACACCGTCGCCCGGAGCGTGAGCTCGGGCAGGGGCAGTCCCGAACGTCACGCTGAGCCCTGGAGGGAACTCCCTCTGCAGACGCGCCGTGCACGCGGCACGTGTGAATCCGCGGACCTCCGTGTCCGTGCGGCGTGCTCGGCGTGCCCGCGACATCCGGTCCTGAATCCCATCGACCCCACAAGGGGACCGAGGCCCGTCCTGCGGCGATCCGCCGCATCGGGAGCCCTCGGTCGTATCCCCGCCTTCGCCTGAGGTCAGCACACTCGACGGACTTCTCCTGCGAGGAGAAGCCCGCCATCGGTGTGCGCCCGCGCCTCGGGCGAATCGATCCGCAAGGAGAACACCAGTGAAATCACATCTCAGATTCGCCGATCGGCAACGCAGCCGATCCGTATCGCGCCCGGCAGCGCTGCTGGGCGTCGCCACCCTCATCGTCTCGTCCGTGAGCGCGGTGGGAGGACCGGGAGCGGCCTTCGCCGCGTCCGACATCATCGAGAACGGCACCTTTGAAAGTGGGCTCTCGGGGTGGACCGCACCCCTGGGCGGGACGCTTGCCGAGAGCTTGGATGCTCGCACCGGCGCGAAGGCTCTCGCGATCAGCGATCGTTCCAGCTTCCAGTCCGGCCCCACTGCGACGGTGACGGGGCTGCTCGACACGGAGGAGTCCTACGATCTCTCGCTCTCGGTGAAGTTCGACGCCGGCCGGGCCACGCAGAACTTCAATGTGGTGCTGTGCACCTCGACGCGGAGCCGCTGTGACGTGGTGGCCTCCACGACCGCGACGGCGAGGGAGTGGTCGACGATCGAGGAGACGTTCACACCGTTGACCGCCGACTACGACATCCTCTTCGTCGAGACCCCCTGGAACACGGACGTGCAGTCGTTCGTGATCGACGATGTCTCGCTGACGACCGGCGACGGAGGCCCTGCGGTCACCGAACCGCCGGCCGTGCCGGGAAACCTCCTGCCGGACGGTCGCTTCGTCTCGGACCTGACCGGATGGACCAACACCCGTGGCGGCACGCTGGCGCTCAGTGACGACGCGGCGAGCGGGGCGCACTCCCTGAAGGTCACCGGCCGGGAGAACACGCAGTCGGGTCCGTTCGCAAGCGTCGCGGACAAGCTCGAGCTGGGTGCCTCCTATCGGCTCACCGGCACGCTCAAGTACGACGAGGGCAACCCCACCCAGCAGTTCAACTTCACCTTCTGCCCCACGAACTTCAACGGGTGCGCCGACTACGGTCACACGTTCACGAAGGGGGAATGGGGCACGTTCTCCCAGGAGTTCACGGCCGAGGCCAGGCACGTCGCGGCGGGATGGCTGTTCGTCGAGACCCCCTGGGGCTCCGATGCGTTGCAGGACTTCTCCGTCGATGACCTGTCGCTCGTCAAGATCGCGGATGCCCCGGAGGGCCCCGTCTTCACCAACCTGGAGAAGGTGCAGACCAAGCCGATCGGTGACCACAACCCGCTCGTCGGGCACAAGTTCGGCGCCGACCCGCACCACCTCGTCTACAACGACCGCCTCTACATCTACTCGACCGATGACACCCAGCAGTACGACCTGAACACCAAGGACGAGAACGGTCTGCCGACCCAGTCGAACGGCTACGGCGGTATCACCCGACTCAACGTGATGTCCACGACGGACATGGTCAACTGGGTCGATCACGGCTCGGTGCCGGTCGCCCGCGAGGGCGGCGCCGCCCCTTGGGCCCGGAACTCGTGGGCACCGGCCGCGATCGAGAAGGACGGCAAGGTCTACCTCTACTTCTGCGACAGCGGAACCGGCACGGCGGTCGTCGTCGGCGGCTCGCCACTGGGCCCGTGGGAGGACCCGCTCGGCAAGAAGATCATCCCGGACACGGTCTCACGTGACTACATCGCCGAAGGCGGATTCCCGGCAGGCATGTGGCTCTTCGATCCCGAGGTCTTCATCGACGACGACGGCCAGGGCTACCTGTATTTCGGCGGCAACTCGCAGATCGGCACCGCGCCGGACGTGCAGGGACCGCAGAACCCGAAGTCGACCCGCGTCGTGAAGCTTAAGGACGACATGGTCACCCTCGACGGCGACCCGGTGGAGATCGACGCCCCCGGCATGTTCGAAGCGTCGAGCATGTTCAAGCGGGACGGCAAGTACTACTACTCGTACTCGTCTAACTTCCAGGTGAACGAAGCTCCTGGGCAGTACCCGTCGCGCGGCGCGATCGCCTACATGATGACCGATGACCCGATGACGCTCGGTTCCTCGGAGTACGCCGGGGTGGCTTTCCAGAACCAGGGCACGTTCTTCGGAGCGGGCAACGGTGGGAACAACCACTCCGACATGTTCACCTACAAGGGCGGGACCTACTTCACGTACCACGCGCAGACGCGCGGGGCGGCGTGGGCGGCCGCGCTCGGAACGCCCGGAGCGACACAGGGGTACCGCTCGGTCCACATCGACAAGCTCGAGTTCAACCAGGACGGCACCATAAAGCCGATCGTCGGAACGCGTGCCGGGGTGGAGCAGGTGGAGAGCTTCGACCCGTACCGCACCTTCGAAGCGGAGACCCTGGCCTGGCAGCTGGGCATCACGACGATCGAGGGGGATGCCGATTCGGTCGAGTTCCCCGAGCACAACGGTTCAGGGAACATGGTGCTGTCCGGCGTCGACGACGGTGACTTCTCCGGAATCTCCGGCGTCGACTTCGGCTCCGGTGCCCGGAAGGTGTCCGCGACGGTGAAGCCGTTGGCCGCCGGAGGCAGCATCCAGGTGCGTCTGGATGATGTCGACGGCGCGGTCGTGGCGGAGATCCCCGTCGACGGCACGATCGGGGAGTGGACGACGGTCGAGGCCGAGGTCACCGGTGCGACGGGCGAGCACGATGTGTTCTTCGTCTTCGCCGCAGCCGAGGGCGCGGACGCCGAGACCGACGTGTTCGAGGTCGACAACTGGGCGTTCACCCCGATCGACGACAATCCGGGCACCGAGCTGAACGTCCAGCTGTCCGTCGACACCGCTGCCGCAGGAAGCACGGTGACGGTGATCGCCACCGGCGTGACGAGTGACGAGGTCGAGATCGGCATCGAGAGCACGTATCGGGCGCTCGCGACCGCGACGGCGGTGGCCGGCCGGATCCAGGAGACCGTGACGATCCCTGCCGACATGGCGGCGGGTGCACATCACATCGTGCTCCGAGACGGCGAGACCGAGCTCGCACGGGTGCCGCTCACCATCACCAGGTCGAGCGCTGGTGGCGGCACCGGTGGCGGTTCCTCCGCCGGAGGAGGCGCGGGCGGTTCCGACGGTTCCCTCGCGAACACCGGTGGCGACGCCAGCGCGTCGTTGACGGCGATGTGGCTCGGGGTGCTGCTCCTGGCGCTCGGATCCGGTTTCTGGGTCCTGCGTCGCCGCGGCCGCGCGGTCGTGGAGGTCGAGAGGGAGTGAGGTGAGGTCGCCGCTCGCACGCGGTGACCTCCGCTCCCGGCCCGCCCCTTCCTGGCTCCCCGCAGCAGGAAGGGGCGGGTCCCTCTGTCGTTGCGTGGTTCCCACTGTTCTCGGTAACATCGCTCAGACAGGGCCGACGGAGGTGCGCATGGTGAACGTCGGCTCGGACAAACCCAACATCCGACAGGTGGCCGTGATCGCCGGGGTGTCGCACATGACGGTGTCGCGGGTGTTGAACGACCATCCCAACATCAAGCCCGATACGCGGCGCCGCGTGCTGGAGGCGATCGAGGAACTCGACTACCGGCCGAATCTGGTGGCACGTGCGCTCGCGACGCAGCGGTCCCGCCGCATCGGCGTGCTCGTCGAGAGCCCCGGCGCTTTCGGGCCGACCAGCATCCTGAGCGCGGTCGAGCTGGCCGCCCGCGGCGCGGACTACTCCGTCGCCCAGATCGCGCTGCACGAGGGCGATGGTCTCTCGCCGCAGGAGGCGGTCGAGAGCCTGATGACGCAGGGCGTCGATGCGCTGTGCGTGATCGCGCCGCGCTCCTCCTCGGTGGCGGCTTTGCGCCGGGTCGTCATCAACGTCCCGATGCTCGTGGTCAAGGCGGATGCCGATCCCACCTTCCTGACCGTGTCGATCGACCAGCACGCCGGGACCACCTTGCTGGTGGATCATCTGGTAGCCCTCGGCCATCGAGACATCCTGCACATCTCCGGTCCCCTGGACTGGCTCGACGCCCGCGCCCGCGAGCGCGCCTTCCACTCCAGGGCGAAGTCCTGGGGCATCCGCGAACGTCCGATCGTCGTGGGCGACTGGACCGCCGACTTCGCCTATGACTTCGCGATGGGCCTGAACCGGCTGCCCGACTACACCGCCGTATTCGCCGCGAACGACGACATGGCGATCGGTCTCATCCACGGACTGCACGACAAGGGCTTCAGTGTTCCGAACGATCTCAGCGTCGTCGGTTTCGATGACGTGCCCCTCGCGCGGCACTTCCTGCCGCCGTTGACCACCATCCGCCAGGACTTCCACGCCCTCGGAGTCGCCGTGGTCGAGATGCTGCGTGCGGCGATCGAGGAACGTGAGATCCCTGCGTTCACGCGCATCCCCACCGAGATCGTCGCCCGAGCCTCGACCGGGCCACCGCGGGAGGTGCGGTGATGTCCGCCCCCGGACCGGAGCCCATCGTCGAGCTCTCCGGGATCACGGTGGACTTTCCGGGTGTGCGCGCGCTCGAAGACGTCGACTTCCGTCTGTTCC
This sequence comes from Microbacterium sp. KKR3/1, assembly GCF_021272365.1. NCBI lineage: Bacteria > Bacillati > Actinomycetota > Actinomycetes > Micrococcales > Microbacteriaceae > Microbacterium > Microbacterium sp. KKR3/1. Next base: position 354,717 of record NZ_JAJSDW010000002.1, read on the forward strand.
CCGGCGAGGTGCACGCGCTGATGGGCGAGAACGGCGCAGGCAAGTCCACCCTCATCGCGGTGCTCACGGGAACCTGCACGCCGGTCGCGGGCACCGTGACGATCGCGGGGGAGCAGCGTCGGCTGTCCGGTGTCGCCGACAGCCGCGCGGCTGGCATCGCGACCGTGTTCCAGGAGACGCAGCTCAGCCCGAACCTCAGCGTCGCGGAGAACGTGATGCTCGGCCACGAGCGTCGAGGGATGTTCGGGATCGACTGGCGTCGCACGCGGGCCGATGCGGCACAGGCGCTGGGCAGACTCGGACTGGACGACCTCGACCCGCGGACACCGGTCTCGATGCTGTCGCCGGCGCAGAAGCAGCTGGTCGCGCTCGCGCGCTCGGTCGTGGATCAACCCGACGTGCTGGTCCTGGATGAGCCCACCTCGAGTCTTGACCAGGCGGAGGTCGCCACCCTGATGCGGGTCATCCGCAACCTTCGCGAGCGGGGGGTGGCGATCCTGTTCGTGTCGCATTTCCTCGAGCAGGCGTTCGCGATCAGCGACCGGATGACCGTCCTTCGCGGGGGTCGCCTGATCGGCGAGAACGCCACCCGTGATCTGGACAGGGCAGAGCTGATCTCCCAGATGCTGGGCAAGGACATCGAGAGTCTGCGCGCCCTGAAGTCGGAACGGAAGTCGCATCACTACGTCTCCGATGCCCTCCCCGCCCTCCAAGCCCTCGACATCGGACGTCGTGGCGAGTTGGCCGAGACGGACATCGAGATGCAGAGAGGCGAGATCGTCGGCTTCGCCGGGCTGCGCGGCTCAGGTCGGACCGAGCTCGCGAGCCTGCTCTCGGGCGTCGCCCGCGCGGACTCCGGTGAGGTCTGGGTCGAGGGGGAGCGGGTGGAGCTGCGCAGCCCCTCGGTGGCTCTGCGTCATCGCATCGCCATGTCCACGGAGAACCGGCGCACCCAGGGCATCATCGGCGACCTCACCGCGCGAGAGAACATCCTGCTGTCGCTGCAGGCTCTGCGCGGATGGTCGAGGCCGCTGTCGGCGGGTGAGTCCGCGGCGTTGATCGACTCCTACGTCGAGGGCCTGCATCTCGATCCCGTCGACCTCGATCGCCCGGTGAAGATGCTCTCCGGTGGTGCGCAGCAGAAGGTCCTCCTCGCCCGTGCGCTCGCAGTGCGCCCGCATGTGCTGATCCTCGACGAGCCGACGCGGGGGATCGACATCGCGGCGAAGCTCGACATCCAGCGCCGTGTCAGCGAGCTCGCTGCCGGAGGGGTCGCGGTCGTGTTCATCTCGTCGGAGCTCGAGGAGGTCGTGCGGGTGAGCGACCGCATCATCGTCCTGAAGGACCGCGAGAAGATCGGCGAGCTCAGCAACGGGCCTGGTGTCACCGTCGACACCGTGGTTGAGATGATCGCGGCGGATGTGGAGTCTCGGCTGTGATGATTGTGCCCGGTAACACGATGAGGATGACGATCTAGCCCCGGTATTCGAGTTACGCGTTGTGTTCCAGTCTTTGTTCCCGGTAACATCGGCTCCGGGACACGACGACAGTGTCCTGCAATCACCAGGACCACGATCGGTCCGAAACGGTTTGCCGGGTTCATCCCGGCGTCTCAAGGAGGAGAAATGTCCGTGAAGAAGCGCATGCGCACGGCGATGGGCCTGGCAGCTGCAGGAGTTCTCGCGATCGGTCTCGCGGCCTGCTCGACCGGTGGATCGGGTGACGGCGGCAGCGGCGACGGCGGTGACGCGGGAGAGCTCACGACCGTCGGGTTCGTCGCCGTCGGTCCCGAGGGAGCATGGCGCGAGGCGAACGAGCGAAACATCCAGGACACCTTCACGGAGGACGCCGGATTCGACCTCAAGTACGCGCCCGCGACGAACCTGGACCAGAAGTCGCAGATCGACGCGTTCACGTCGTTCGTCGACGCCGGTGTCGACGTGATCCTGCTCTCGGCCACCGAGGCATCCGGCTGGGAGGACTCGCTCAAGCGTGCACAGGAGGCGGAAATTCCCGTGATTCTGCTCGACCGCGGCATCGAGCCGGACGACGACAGCCTCTACGTCACCCGCATCGCCCCCGACAACGTCGAGGTCGCCAAGGAAGTCGGCACGTGGGCCGCAGCGACGTTCCCCGACGGTGGCAACTACGTCGTGCTGGAGGGACCGGCCGGCGTCGGCGTCGTCAATGAGCGCAACGAGGGCTTCGACGAGGGCCTCGGAGGTTCGTCGCTGAACAAGCTCGATGCCCAGACCGCGAACTGGTCGGCGGAAGAGGGCAAGAGCGTCTTCGAGACCATGCTGAAGGCGAACAGCAACGACATCCAGTTCGTGTTCGCGCAGAACGACGAGATGGGTCTCGGCGCGGCGCAGGCCGCGGAAGAGGCGGGTCTGGTCATCGGCACGGACGTCAAGATCGCGACGATCGACGGCACCAAGAATGCGATGCAGGCACTCGCGGACGGACAGCTCAGCTATGTGCACGAGTACAACCCGCTGTTCGGTGAGACCGCCCTCGACGTGGTGAAGAAGACCCTTGCCGGCGAATCGGTCGAGTCCTACATCATCGTCCCCAGCGAGGCGTTCGACTCCGCCGAGGCGGCCCAGGCCGTTCTGGCCGACCGCAAGTACTGATCAGACCGAGGCCTCGGCCTCACGCCGGGTGGCGCAGCGCGATCTGCGTCACCCGGCTTCTCAGACGGAGAGACAGCGATGAACGAAGAACGGCCCATCGTGGAGATGCACGGGATCTCGATCGAGTTCCCCGGCGTCAAAGCACTCGACGGCGTCGACTTCCGCCTCTTCCCCGGCGAGGTGCACGCCCTCATGGGAGAGAACGGCGCCGGCAAGTCGACCCTGATCAAAGCCCTCACCGGCGTCTACACGATCGACTCGGGCACGATCACGGTCGCGGGGGAAGAGCGCAGCTTCAGCGGTACGGGCGATGCGCAGGCCGCGGGGATCTCGACCGTCTACCAGGAGGTCAACCTCGCCCCGAACCTCTCCATCGGCGAGAACGTGATGCTGGGGCACGAGGTGCGCGGCCTGTTCGACATCAACTGGCGAGCAACCCATCGGGCGGCGACGGCGGCGCTCCGCCGACTCGGGCTCGAGCACCTGGACACCCACAAGCCGCTCGCGACGCTCTCGATCGCGATGCAGCAGCTGGTCGCGATCAGCCGAGCGATGGCCATCGACGCCAAGGTCCTGATCCTCGATGAGCCGACGTCCAGCCTGGACGCCGCCGAGGTCGAGGGGCTGTTCGGAGTGATCCGCTCCCTGCGCGACCAGGGCGTCGCCATCCTCTTCGTCTCCCACTTCCTCGACCAGATCTACGCGATCAGCGACCGGCTCACGGTGCTGCGCAACGGACGGTACGAGGGCGAGTTCCTCACCAGTGAGCTTGATCGCCACGCGCTGATCTCGACCATGATCGGCAAGGATCTCGACGCTCTCAAGTCGCTCGGCGGTAACCGTCGACGGGAGTCGCGCGACCCCGACGAGAAGCCCCTGCTCACGGCATCCGGGATCGCGCGACGCGGCGCGGTCGAGGCGACGGACCTCGAGATCCGACGGGGCGAGGTGGTCGGCTTCGCGGGTCTGCTCGGCGCAGGACGCACCGAACTCGCGCGTCTCCTCTACGGGGCCGACCGGGCGGACGACGGCACTCTCACTCTCGACGGCACCCGGACCGATCTGAAGTCCCCCTCGGATGCGCTCGCCCGCCGCATCGCGTTCTCGACCGAGAACCGCCGCGACGAGGGGATCATCGGCGACCTCACCGTGCGGGAGAACATCGTCCTCGCCGTGCAGGCGAAGCGCGGCTGGGCGCGACCGATGTCGCGCAAGGAGCAGGACGCGATCGTCGACAAGTACATCGCCGCGCTCAACGTGCGCCCCGCGGATCCCGATCGCATGATCAAGAACCTCTCCGGTGGCAACCAGCAGAAGGTGCTGCTCGGGCGCTGGCTCGCGACCTCCCCGGACCTGCTGATCCTGGATGAGCCGACCCGCGGGATCGACATCGGCGCGAAGGCCGAGATCCAGGAAGCCGTGGCGCAGCTCGCCGAGGATGGCGTCGCCGTGGTCTTCATCTCTTCCGAACTCGAGGAGGTGGTGCGGCTTTCGGAGCGCATCATCGTCCTCAAAGACCACCGCAAGATCGGTGAGATCCAGAACGGTCCCGAGGTGACCGCTCAGGAGATCGTCGACGTCATCGCCGCGCACGGTCTGGACGCCGCCGCCGAGACACTCGACGACGCTGACGGCGCAGTCGTCGATGCCGTCACCCACACGACCGAGAGCGAGGGCGCGCGATGACCGCCGCAGCAGGGACGACCTTCTGGCATGATCTGATCCGCAAACCGTTCTTCTGGGGCATCGTCGCGATCGTGGCGCTGCTCGCATTGAACGTGGTCAAGGACCCGACCTACCTCGCGGTGACGATCAATCCGAACAACGGCAACCTCGTCGGGAACGTGATCGACATCCTTCGCCAAGCGGCCCCGGTGATGATGATCGCGATCGGCATGTCGCTCGTGATCGCGACCGGAGGCATCGACCTCTCGGTCGGCTCGCTGATGGCGGTCGCGGGTGCCGTCTCGATGGAGTTCCTCAGCGCGGCCGGCGACTCCGAGTCGGTGGGCATCGCTTTCTCCGCCGTCGGCCTCGCGCTGCTGGTCACCGCGATACTGGGGGCGGTGAACGGCGTCCTGGTGGCGTACATCGGTTTGCAGCCGTTCATCGCCACACTCGTCCTGATGCTGGCCGGGCGCGGGATCGCGAAGGTCATCACCGGCGGTCAGAACACATCCGCCTCGAATGCGCCGTTCCGCTGGATCTCGAACGGGTACCTCATCGGGATCCCGGTCGTGTTCATCATCGCCGTCCTGATCGTGCTCACGGTCGGCATGGTCGTGCGCCGCAGCGCGCTCGGCCTCATGATCGAGGCGATCGGCATCAACCCCAAGGCCAGCCGCATGGCGGGCATCAAGCCGGCGGGGCTTCTGCTCACGGCCTACGTGCTCAGCGGCATCCTCGCCGGCGTCGCGGGCATCATGTCGGTGGGCAGCGTCATGACCGTCGACATCTCCCGCACCGGCTATCAGCTGGAGCTCGACGCCATCCTGGCGGTGGTCATCGGAGGGGCGTCCCTCGCCGGAGGGAAGTTCTCGCTCAGCGGCGCATTCGTCGGGGCACTGCTCATCGCGACGCTCGACAAGACCGTGTTGTTCCTCGGGGTCTCGTCGTCGGCGACCCCGGCCTTCAAAGCGATCGTGATCGTCGTGCTGTGCCTGCTGCAGTCCGAACGGGTGCGCAGCTGGTTCCGCACACGACGACGGGTCGTCACCGTCACCCCCGCCCAGGAAGCCATCAAAGAGGAGGCGAAGGCATGACCGCTCTGATCGCTGCCCCCGAGCAGCACGAGCGCGCGGATCTGGTGACCCGCGTCCGGCGGGTGGTTCTCGCGAATCCGTCCGTCCTCCCCACGATCGCATCGGTCGTCATCTTCGTCGCGATGGTCATCTACGGTGAGGTCGCCTACGGACGCGTGGTGCAGTTCAACACCCTGTCCAACCTGCTCATCAACAACGCCCACCTGATCGTCCTCGCCGTGGCGATGACGTTCGTGATCATCACCGGCGGTATCGACCTCTCCGTGGGATCGATCATCGCGTTCTCCTCGGTCGCGGGGGTGATGCTCGCCAATGCGGGCTGGAACGCTTACGCCGTCATCGCGGTGATGATCGGTGCGGGTGGGGCGTGCGGCCTGGTGTCGGGCATCCTGATCAGGTACTTCAACGTGCAGCCGTTCATCGCGACGCTGGCCATGATGTTCCTCGGCCGCGGACTCGCCTCGTTGCTCAGCACCACGCCCGAGCGGCTGGATGAGGACTCGCCGATCCGCTGGATCGGGGTGCAGCTGAAGATCATCGACGGCCCGAAGGTGAATGATCTCGTCATCACCCCGGCAGTGATCGTCGCGGTCATCGTCGTGCTCGTGGCCTTCTTCGTGCTGCACCGGACGCGCACCGGACGCACCGTGTATGCGATCGGCGGGTCGGAGAGCTCTGCTCTCCTGATGGGGCTTCCGGTCTGGCGGACCAAGGTCCTGGTGTACGTGATCAGCGGAGCGCTCGCCGGCCTCGCCGCGGTGCTCTACACCGCCCGCCTCGGAACTGCGCAGAACATCACGGGAATCGGGTGGGAACTCGACGCGATCGCCGCCGCGGTCATCGGGGGCACGGTCCTCACCGGCGCCTACGGGTACGTCCTCGGCTCGGTGGTCGGGGCACTGGTCCTCGGTCTCATGAACGTGCTGATCACCCGTGACGGCGGTATCCCGCCCGAGATGACGACCATCATCACGGGTGGCATCCTGCTGGTCTTCGTTCTGCTGCAGCGCGTGGTGACGCGCAAACGGGAGTAGCACCCACCCAGTTGGCTTCCGGTCGCCGGGGGTCTCAGGGGGTCTCCCGGTCGCCGGGAACCTTCCGGTCGCAATATGGCAGCCGAAACGGCGATTCTGGCTGCCATATTGCGACCGGAGCGTGGGCTTGAGCACGGACCGGGGAGGTGCGGACGGGGCGGTGCGGGGCGGGAGCGGGGCTCACACGTGGTCGCGCCAGGAGTGCTGCGGGGCGTAGCCCAGGACGCGGCGGGCCTTGTCGATCGACAGCAGGGTCTCGTTCGGAGCCACTGCGCGGGTGACGGGCACGTCGGGGAAGACCTCGGCGAGCAGCTCGGCGTTCGGCCGCGACATCACGGTGTCGGCCGCCGCGATGATGAACCGATCGAAGCCCACCGGCGCGTTCTCGAGCGCCCGCTCGATCGCCTGGGCCCCGTCGCGGGCATCGATGTAGCCCCACAGGTTCCACTTGCGGCGGAGCGCATCGGTGTCGAAGTCGGGGAACTCCGCGTAGTCCTCCGGCGCCATCACGTTGGAGAACCGCAGGGCCGTGATCGACAGTTCCGGCTGCCACCGCACCAGTTCGGTCGCCAGCTGCTCCTCGAGCGTCTTCACGAGCGAGTACACGGATTCCGGACGCGGCGGATACTCCTCGTCGACCGGCACGTAGGGAGGCGGCGCGTCGAACGGCAACCCCAGGACGGTCTCGCTCGAGGCGTAGACGATGCGACGGATCCCGAGCCGCACGGCGGCCCAGAACACGTTGAACGTCGCCGGCATGTTGTTGTGGAACGTGGCGACGTCGGTGCGGATGCCGGGGGCCGGGATCGCTCCGAGGTGCACCACCGCGTCGATGCCGTCGTGCGTGTCGTTCACCCCCGCGAACGCGTCGACGACCTGGCCGTAGTCCGTCAGGTCGACCTGTACGAAGTCGGGCTCTCGGCCCCCCACCACGTCCATTCCGATGACCTCGTGGCCGCTCGCACGGAGTTCCCGTGCCACGACGCGTCCGAGCTTGCCCGTTGAACCGGTGAGAGCGATGCGCATGTCACCAGGGTGCCATGCCGACGGAGCGGCGGACGTCCACGCCGTACACTCGTCGGCGTGAGTGACACGAGCAACGGCCGCGGCCGATCCATCGGCGTCCGTGACGTCGCCGCCCGGGCCGGGGTGTCTCGTCAGACCGTGTCGCGCGTCCTGAACGACCACCCGGACGTCGCTCCCGAGACGCAGGAGCGCGTGCGAGCGGCCATGGCGGAGCTCGGGTACCGCATGAACAACGCGGCCCGGGCGCTGGGCACCCGACGGTCCCGGACTCTCGGGGTGTTGGCGTCGGACGCCTTGCAGTACGGTCCGTCGCGGAGTCTTGCCGCGCTCGAGGCGTCGGCGCGGGAGGCCGGCTACTGGGTGAGTGCCGCGTTCGCCGACGCGGCGGATGCGGAGGCCGTGGTCGCCGCGGTCGATCACCTCGTCGTGCAGGGTGTGGAGGGGATCGTCGTCGTCGCCCCGCACGCGCAGACACTCGAGGCGCTCGCCGCGCTCCGGATCGGGGTGCCCGTCGTGACCCTGCACTCGGCCGGGCTCGGTGAGACCGGGCTGTCGGTGGATCAGGTCGCGGGTGCGCGACTGGCGGTGGCCGCGCTCGCGGACGCCGGACACACGCGGATCGCGCACCTGGCCGGGCCGACCGACTGGCTGGAGGCGGAGTCGCGCGCCGACGGATTCGCCGCGGAGCTCGCCGCCCGTGGCCTGACGCCCGGCCCCGTGATCGCGGGGGACTGGTCGGCCGGGTCGGGGCATGCCGCGGTCGAAGCGGTGCGACGGTCCGGCGTGACCGCGGTGTTCGCCGCCAACGACCAGATGGCGCTGGGGCTGCTGAGCGCCTTGCACGAGGCGGGGCTCGACGTCCCGGACGACGTGAGTGTCGTCGGGTTCGACGACACTCCTGACGCCGCCTACTACTGGCCCGCGCTCACGACCGTGCGCCAGGACTTCGACGAGTTGGCCCGGAGGGCTGTCGCTGCGGTGATCGGGGACGGAGCCGCGGCCCCCTCCGATCTCGCCGCCGTGGCGCCGGTGCTGGTCTCGCGCGCCTCCATCGCTCCTCCGCGCTGAGAGCTGCGCTCGCCGGGGGCGGCGGGTTGACGGGTACCGAGCAGCCGTGACAGACTTCCGTGACCGGTCACAGTGACCGGTCACGACGATCGAGGTAGCCGTGAGCGACGACGCCCCCACCTTCGCCCCCGACATCGAGAGGGCGATCGCCACCGTCCGTGCGGATGTGTCTCGCCTGCACGGCGAACTGGTCCGTTACGGGCTGGTCGTCTGGACCGGAGGCAACGTCTCCGGCCGCGTCCCCGGTGCCGATCTCTTCGTGATCAAGCCGTCCGGGGTGAGCTACGACGACCTCGCGCCCGAGAACATGATCCTGTGCGATCTCGACGGGAACGTGATCCCCGGTACCGAGGGCAGTGAACGCTCGCCCTCGAGCGACACCGCCGCGCACGCCTACGTCTATCGGCACATGCCGGAGGTCGGCGGCGTCGTGCACACGCACTCGCCCTATGCGGTCGCCTGGGCGGCGCGCGGCGAAGAGATCCCCTGCGTCATCACCGCCATGGCCGATGAGTTCGGCGGTCCCGTGCCGCTCGGGCCGTTCGCGATCATCGGCGACGACTCGATCGGTCGTGGCATCGTCGAGACCCTCCGCGGCCATCGGTCGCGGGCGGTGCTCATGCAGAACCACGGGCCGTTCACCATCGGCGCCGACGCGAAGGATGCGGTGAAGGCGGCGGTCATGGTGGAAGACGTCGCTCGCACCGTGCATCTCGCCCGGGAGGCGGGGCCCCTGATCCCGATTCCGCAAGCAGCGATCGACAGCCTCTACGAGCGTTACCAGCACGTCTACGGCCAGAGCACGGACTCCCGGCGATGAGCGCGCGCGACGACATCGCCGCCGGCCGCACGAGTCTCGGCATCGAACTGGGGTCGACGCGGATCAAGGCCTGCCTGGTCGGCTCCGACCCGGCCGAGGTGCTCGCCACCGGAACCTTCTCCTGGGAGAACCGCCTCGAAGACGGCCTGTGGACCTACGCGCTCGACGACGTCTGGACCGGGCTGCGAGCCGCATACGCCGGGCTCGTGGACGACGTCGAGCGGCGGCACGGCCTCCGCCCCGAGACGTTCGGGGCGATCGGGATCTCGGCGATGATGCACGGCTACCTCGCCCTCGACGCCGACGGTGGGCTGCTCGTCCCGTTCCGCACCTGGCGCAACACGAACACGGGGCCCGCCGCCGCCGAGCTCCGCGCGGCTCTCGGGGTGAACATCCCGCTGCGCTGGTCGATCGCGCATCTGCATCAGGCCGTGATCGATGCGGAACCGCACCTGCCCCGCCTCGACTTCGTCACGACGCTCGCGGGGTACGTGCATCACGCACTGACCGGCGAGCGCGTCCTGGGGGTGGGTGACGCCTCAGGCATGTTCCCGATCGACGCGGCCACGGCCGACTACGACGCGGGGATGCTGCGGTCCTACACCGAGCTCGCGGGCGATCGGCTTCCCGCCCCGCTGACCGCGCTGCTCCCGGCGGTGCGGGCGGCGGGGGCGGCAGCAGGGACGCTCACCGACGAGGGTGCCGCCCTCCTCGACCCCACCGGAGCGCTGCGGCCGGGCATCCCCCTCTGCCCGCCCGAAGGTGACGCCGGAACCGGGATGGTGGCGACGAACGCCGTGGCTCCGCGCACCGGAAACGTGAGTGCCGGCACGAGCATCTTCGCGATGGTCGTGCTGGAGCGGCCGCTGGCGGAGCAGCACGATGAACTCGACCTCGTCACCACCCCGGCAGGAGACGCCGTGGCGATGGTGCACTGCAACAACGGGGCCAGTGAGCTCGCCGCGTGGGCGGGGCTGTTCGGACGCTTCACCGCGGCGGCGGGGCAGCCTCTCGACGAGGACGCCGTGTTCGACGTGCTGTTCCGCGAGGCACTGGCAGGAGAAGCCGACGCCGGCGGGCTGCTCGCCTACAACCACCTGGCCGGAGAGCCGATCGCCGGGCTCGCCGCCGGGCGACCGCTGTTCGTCCGCACGCCCGACAGCGATTTCCACCTCGCCAACTTCGTGCGTGCGCAGGTGTACGGCGTGTTCGGCACCCTCGCCCTCGGTATGCAGGTTCTGACCGCAGAGGGCGTGGAGCTGGACAGGATGCTCGCCCACGGAGGCATGTTCCGCACCGCCGGGGTCGCCCAGCGGTTCCTCGCCGGGGCGCTCGCGGCTCCGGTCGCGGTCGGCGACCTCGCCTCGGAAGGCGGGGCATGGGGCATCGCGGTGCTCGCTTCCTACCTCGCCGCGGCCGACGAGGTCACGCTGGGGGACTACCTCGACCAGCGGGTCTTCGCCTCGGCATCCGTCGCTGTCGTCGACCCCGATCCGGCGGACGTCGCCGGCTTCTCGTCCTACCTCGATCGCTACCGCGCGGGCCTGGCCGTCGAGGCCGCGGCCGTCGCATCCCTCTGACGCATCTGCGCTTCACCTCGAAAGGCACGCCCATGGCTCTCACCACCTCGCTCGACGGCTACGAAGTCTGGTTCCTCACCGGCAGCCAGCATCTCTACGGCCCCGAGACGCTCGCGCAGGTCGCGGCGCAGTCCCAGGAGATCGCCCGGCTGCTGGATGAGTCCGCCGAGATCCCGGTCACCATCGTCTGGAAGCCGGTGCTCACGGATGCGGCGGCCATCACGCGCACGGCACGGGAAGCCAACGCCGATGATCGGGTGATCGGTCTCGTCGCCTGGATGCACACCTTCAGCCCTGCGAAGATGTGGATCGCCGGCCTCGACGCCCTGCGCAAGCCCCTCGCCCATCTGCACACGCAGGCGAACGTCGAGCTGCCCTGGGCCGACATCGACTTCGACTTCATGAACCTGAACCAGGCCGCGCACGGCGACCGTGAGTTCGGATACATCCAGACGCGCCTGGGCGTGCCGCGCAAGACCATCGTGGGGCATGCCTCCGACCCGCGCGTGCGCCGGGAGCTCGGCACCTGGCAGCGTGCGGCCGCCGGGCTGGCGGCATCCCGCGATCTGAAGCTCGCGCGCTTCGGGGACAACATGCGATTCGTCGCCGTGACCGAGGGTGACAAGACCGAGGCGGAACTGCGCTTCGGCGTGCAGGTCAACACCTGGGGCGTGAACGAGCTGGCGGATGCCGTCGCGGCAGCATCCGACGGTGAGATCGACGCGCTGGTCGCCGAGTACGAGGAACTCTACGAGGTCGCCCCCGAGCTCCGGCGCGGCGGCGACCGGCATTCCTCGTTGCGTGACGGTGCCGCGATCGAGCTCGGACTGCGGTCCTTCTTGGAAGAGGGCGGCTTCGGCGCCTTCACGACCTCGTTCGAAGATCTGGGCGCCCTGACGCAGCTGCCGGGTCTCGCAGTGCAGAGACTGATGGCGGAGGGCTACGGCTTCGGTGCCGAGGGAGACTGGAAGACCGCGGTGCTCGTGCGCATCGCCAACGTCATGGGCTCCGGCCTCCCCGGTGGCGCGAGCCTGATGGAGGACTACACCTACGACATGACGCCCGGCGACGAGCTGATCCTCGGCGCCCACATGCTCGAGGTCTCGCCGTCGCTGACCACCGCGAAGCCCACGCTCGAGATCCATCCGCTCGGCATCGGCGGCAAGGACGACCCGGTGCGACTCGTCTTCACGGCGGACCCGGGGCCCGCGGTCGTCGTCGCCCTCAGCGACATGCGCGACCGTTTCCGTCTCACCGCGAACGTGGTCGAGAACGTGCCACCGCGCGCCGCGCTGCCCAAGCTCCCGGTCGGGCGTGCTGTCTGGAAGCCGCAACCGGACTTCACCACCAGCGCCGCCGCGTGGCTGACTGCGGGAGCCGCACACCACACCGTCATGTCCACCGCGGTCGGCATCGAGGCGTTCCGCGACTTCGCCGAGATGGCAGAGGTCGAACTGCTGGTGATCGACGACAGCACGACGCTGCCGGAGTTCCAGAAGCAGGTGCGCTGGAATCAGGCGTACTACCGCCTGGCGCAGGGGCTCTGATGGTGGCGCCTCGCTCCGGTCGACAGCGGCGTCTCACCGGCCACGGTTATGCGGCGGAGATCGCGAGCGTCGGCGCTACTCTCCGGACGCTGACCTTCGACGGGCGTGACCTGGTTGTCCCCTTCGATGCGGATGAGGTGCGCCCGGCCTATCGTGGGGCGACACTCGCTCCCTGGCCCAACCGCATCGTCGACGGACGCTACCGGTTCGCCGGTGCCGAGCACCAGCTGGCACTGACCGAACCGGAGCGCGGCCAAGCCCTCCATGGACTCCTCGTCTGGGTGGAGTTCGAAGATCGCCTCGTCACGGAGGACCGCGTCTCCCTGGCCGCCGTGATCGAGCCTCAGGCCGGCTACCCGTTCCGCATCGAGGTCGAGGTCGACTATCGCCTCGATGTCGATGGGCTGCACCAGACCGTCACGGCGCGCAACCTCGGTGCGGATACGGCGCCGTGGGGTACCGGACCGCATCCTTACCTCGTGGCCGGGCCCGGACGCGTGGATGACTGGACGCTCACCCTTCCGGCATCCGAGGTGCTGACGGTGACCCCGGAGCGGCTCAGCCCGGTCACCGTGGAGTCCGTGACGGAGCACCCGGAATGGGACTTCCGCGAGGGGAGGCGGATCGGCGGTGTGTTCATCGACCACGCGTTCACCTCGCTCGCTCGTGCGGACGAGATCGCGGAGGTCCGCGTCGTGACAGCTGCGGGGGAGGGCGTCGGGATCGCGTGGGACCGGCGGTGCCCGTGGGTGCAGGTGCATACCGCCGACACCCCCGCCGTTGCGTCGACCCATCGCATCGGACTCGCGGTCGAACCGATGACGTGTCCTCCCGATGCCTTCAACTCCGGCGTCGACCTGGTGACCCTGGCGCCGGGCGAGGCGCACGCCGCCTCGTGGCGGATCTTCGGGATCTAACGTCCAGTGGCCTCCGATCAGCGGCTTCCGGTCGCGAAAACGCATGGCTCCCGGCTCAATTCGGTGCCATTCCGCGACCGGAGCGAAGGGCGGCACGTACGCGATGCACGAGCACCTCGGGCTGAGCGAGCAGAGGCGCCGTCACCTCGATCACCGTCCACCCCGCCGCACGCAGCGCCGCGGCACGCTCGACGTCCGCCGCCCACTGCGCGCCGTGCATCATGCCGTGGTACTCGATGAGCACCCGGTGTCGGCGGTAGACGAGGTCACCGCAGGCCAGGAAGACACCATCCTCGACGATGTCGACGTTGAGCTCGGGCTCCGGCAGTCCGGCCTGGACCAGGAGGCAGCGCACCCGACTCTCACGCGGCGACCAGGAGTCCTCGCGGATCAGCGGGAGCGCTTCCCTCAGGTTGCGGATTCCGACGCGGCGGCCTGTGCTCAGGGCAGCTTCGAGCTCAGCGATCGTCGTTAGCGGTGCCCGCCCCGGTGTAGGGCGACCATGACCGGAGCGCCAGGCGCGGCAGAAGTAGTCGCCGAGTGCGACGAGATCGAAGATGGGCAGTCGGCCGAGAGCGGCCCAGGTGGTCGCGGGATCCGAGAGACGGATGCCCTCGAGGTTCGTCGTGGCCGTGCGATCCTCCTTCCCGCGATGCCTGACCACGCCGCGGACCCGGGATAGTGGGCCCGTGCCGATCGTGGTGACATGTACGCCGAGCGCGTCCGCCTCCGCGATAGCCCCCTCCAGGGTGCGGGTCAGGGGCAAGGGAGCACCCCAGAGCGCAGCCGCCGATTCATGGCTGATGTGCTGCCGCTCGTGCATGCGGTGGGCGTAGGCCCGGGCGGCGGTGACACGCGCATCCCGTTGGCGTCGGTACGGGTCCGGCTGTTCTGAGCGGTCTGGAGGGAGTCGCCGCCGTACGGCCGGGAACGGGCGCTCCAGATCGTCACCGCTGAGTCGGCCTCGTCCGACCCCCGCGCGATATGCGGCTCGCAGACTGAAACTGTTGCCGAGGTTCGGAGGAAGGGGGTCTCGTGTGCGTCCCATCCCTCGACGCTGGCACCGGACGCGTGCCGCGTGGACGGCTCTCCCCAGGGTTGCTCCTCCTCCGGTCGCGATATGTCAGCTCTGGGAGGCGAATTGGCTGACATCTCGCGACCGGAGCGTGGGGTGCGTGCGCCGACAAAATCGGCTGTGGAGGACGGGACGCGGATCGGCTGTGGAGGACGGGATGCGGATCGGCTGTGGAGGACGGGGAGCGGACGTGAAAGGGCGGGTCAGAGCAGCGCGGCGGCCTGACGGGCAGCGCCCAGGGCGACGTACTCACCCGCGGCCGGCACCTCGACGGGGATGCCGAACACCTGCGGCGCGATCTCCCACACGGCCTCCGACTGCGCCCCGCCGCCGATCAACAGCGCTCGCCGCAGCGGCACTCCCGCCTCCCGCAGGGCGTCGAGTCCTGCGCGGAGCCCCAAGAGCATGCCCTCCACCGCGGCGCGCGCCAGGTTCTCGCGCGTGGTCGAGGCGAGGGTCATGCCGCTGAGGGTCGCCGTGGCATCGGGCAGGTTCGGGGTGCGCTCACCCTCGAAGTAGGGGACGAGCGAGAGTCCTGCCGCTCCGGCCGACGCCGACAGAGCCAACCTGCTGAGCTCGTCATGGTCGACTCCGAGCAGGGCCGCCGTGACGTCGAGCACCCGTGCCGCATTGAGCGTGCAGACCAGGGGGAGGAAGTGGCCGTCGGCCGACGCGAACCCCGAGATGATGCCGGACGGGTCGGCGGAGGGCTCCGCGCTCACCGCGAAGACCGTGCCGCTGGTCCCGATCGAGACCACGACGTCGCCGGGGCCCGCGCCGAGTCCGAGTGCGGCCGCGGCGTTGTCGCCTGCCCCCGGCCCGACCCGGCGACCGCTCGCATCCTCCACGGATTCGTCCGCACCGAGCACGCGCGGCAGCAGGACGTCGTGTCCGAGGGCGGCGATCAGCAGCTCGCGATCGTAGCCTCCGGTCGGGGGGCTCCAGTATCCGGTGCCGGATGCATCGGAGCGGTCGGTCACGAGCTGATCCAGCGCGGGTCCGAGAGGCGCGCTTTCGGCGCCTGCCGGTCCGTAGCCGCGGAGTCGCCACGTCAGCCAGTCGTGGGGGAGGGCGACCGCCGCCACGCGAGCCGCGTTCTCGGGTTCGTGGTCGCGCAGCCAGCGCAGCTTCGAGATCGTGAACGACGCCACCGGCACCACGTTCGTGCGCTCGGCCAGCTCCTGCGCACCGAACTCGGCGACGAGGTCGGCCGCTGCCTCCGCGGAGCGCGTGTCGTTCCAGAGCAGCGCATCGCGGATGACGGCGCCCGAGGCGTCGAGCGCCACCATCCCATGCTGTTGCCCGCCGATGGCCCACGCCGTGACGTCGTCGAGACCCCCGGCAGCCTCGATCGCGGCGGTCAGTGCGGACCACCACGCTTCAGGATCGACCGAGGTGCCGTCGGGATGAGGGGCGCGACCGCTGCGCACCACCGCTCCCGTCTCGGCGTCGACGACGACGACCTTGCATGCCTGCGTCGACGAATCGACGCCGAGGGCGAGCGCCATCAGCCGATCACCGGGCGCCCAGCAGGTGCTCGGTCGCGAGCTGCTGGAGGCGGACGAACCCGAAGCCCTTGCCGCCGAGGTAGGCGTCGGCATCGAACTCCTCGTAGGCGCTGCGGTCGGCCAGGAAAGCGTCGTAGGACTCGCCCTCGTCGAGGGTCGGCGTCGAGAGTTCGGCGACCTTCGCGGCGGCCAGCGCCTCCTGCACCTCGGGGTCGGCGCGGAAGGCCGCAGCACGCTCCTTCAGCAGCAGGTAGGTCCGCATGTTGGCGGCAGCCGAGTCCCAGACCCCCGTCTCGTCCTCCGTGCGAGAGGGCTTGTAGTCGAAGTGACGGGGGCCCTCGTAGGCGGGCACGCCGTTCGGGCCGCCGTTCTCGAGCAGGTCCACCAGGGAGAAGGCGTTGTGCAGGTCGCCGTGGCCGAACACGAGGTCCTGGTCGTACTTGATGCCGCGCTGGCCGTTGAGGTCGATGTGGAAGAGCTTGCCGTGGTACAGAGCCTGGGCGATGCCGGCCGTGAAGTTGAGACCCGCCATCTGCTCGTGTCCGACCTCGGGGTTGACGCCGACGAGCTCGGGGCGCTCCAGGGAGTCGATGAACGCGATCGCATGGCCGAGGGTGGGGAGCAGGATGTCGCCGCGCGGCTCGTTCGGCTTCGGCTCGATCGCGAACCGGATGTCGTAGCCCTTGTCGGTCACGTAGTCGCCGAGCAGGTTGACGGCCTCCCGGTAGCGCTCCAGCGCGGCACGCACGTCTTTCGCCGAGTCGTACTCCGCGCCCTCGCGGCCACCCCACATGACGAACGTGCGCGCACCGAGCTCTGCGCCTAGGTCGAGCTGACGGAACACCTTGCGCAGCGCGAAGCGGCGCACCTGGCGGTCGTTCGAGGTGAAGCCGCCGTCTTTGAAGACGGGGGCGCTGAACAGGTTCGTGGTGACCATCGGCACGACGAGACCCGTGTCGGCGAGCGCGCCCTTGAGGCGGTCGATCTGCGTCTGGCGCTCGGCATCCGTCGACCCGAAGGCGAAGAGGTCGTCATCGTGGAAGGTGAGACCGTAGGCGCCGAGTTCCGCCAGCTTCTCGACGGCGTGCACGACGTCGAGGGCCGGACGCGTCGGACCGCCGAAGGGGTCGGAGCCGTTGTATCCGACGGTCCAGAGACCGAACGAGAACTTGTCGGCGCGGGTCGGGGTGAGGCTCATGATGCTCCTTCGCACGGGCGCACGGCGGCGTGCGCGTATATGTTGTTGACAGCAACTTATACGGAGAAGAGCAGGATGTCCAGCCTCCTAGACTGAGACACCGAGCGGGAATGCGAGGACCACGTGACCGAACCCGGGGAGGGCGCCGCAGCCAAGGACGCGAACGGCGGGGTGCGTGCCGGCAACCTCGCCCGTGTGCTCCGTCTCGTCCATCTGGGCGGCGAGCAGTCGCGCGCCCAGCTGACCGCCGCGACCGGACTGAACCGCTCGACCATCGCGGACCTCGTCGCAGAACTCGCCGGTGACGGCTGGGTCGTCGAGCGCGAGCCGGGACCGGTGGGCCGGGTGGGGCGCCCGTCGCCCGTGGTCGCCGCAGCTCCGACGACGGTCGTGATCGCCGTGAACCCCGAGGTCGACGCGGTCGAGATCGCAGCGATCGACCTCGCGCGTACGATCGCGGTGCGGGAACGGATCGAGTCGACCTCACTGCTCGGTGCGGATGAGGTGGCGCCCCTCATCGCCGGAGTGATCGACCGCTGGACACGCGGTGCGCTCGCAGGGATGCGCGTGATCGCGGTGGGGGTGGCGGTGCCCGGTCTGGTGCGTGCCGCGGACGGACTCGTGCGCAATGCGCCGCACCTGGGATGGACCGATCTGCCGCTGCGTGCATCCATCGCCGCGGCGACCGGGCTCCCGGTGGCGGTGGGCAACGATGCGAGTCTCGGTGCGTTCGCCGAGCACCTGTTCGGTGCCGCCCAGGGCGTGGACGATCTCGTCTACCTCAACGGCGGCCCTTCCGGCATCGGCGGGGGGATCATCGTGCACGGGGCGCCGGTGGGCGGTGTGGGCGGATTCGCCGGTGAGTTCGGCCAGAACCGCGTCGACGTCTCCTCCGATGCGGTCCTGGAAGACGTCGTCAGCAGGGCGCGGTTGCTGGCGGCGCTCGGTCTCGCGCTGGCAGACGAGGCGACGCTCGCCAGCGCGCTCGCCGCGGCTGCCGATGAGGATGCCGTCCGCGCCGAGTGCTCCCGCCAGCGGGCCTTCCTCGCGCAGGCGATCGCCGACGCCGTCAACATCCTGAACCCCTCCGTCGTCGTCCTCGGCGGATTCCTCGCCCTCCTCGCGAGCGTCGACGTGGAGTGCTTCGCCGCGGACGTGGCAGCTCGAGCGATGACCGAGAACGCGGAAGGTCTGCGCATCCTCCCCGCCTCCCTCGCGGCAGACCGCCTGCTGTTGGGTGCCGCCGAACTCGCATGGACGACCGCCCGCGTCATCTGACACCCCCTCCGAGAACACCCCTGCAGCCGCGGAGAGTCGGACACTACGCTGAGTCACGTGACGAACTCGCGCGACATGGTCCACATCCCGGGCGGCACGTTCCTGATGGGGTCCGAGGACTTCTACCCCGATGAACGCCCGGTGCACGAGCGTGAGGTCGCCTCCTTCTTCATCGACCGCTATCCGGTGACCAACGCGCAGTACGCCGAGTTCGTGGACGCGACGGGGTACGTGACCGTCGCCGAACGGGAGCTCGATCCGGCCGCGTTTCCGGGCGCCGACCCTGCCGATCTCGTGCCCGGAGCGATGGTCTTCACTCCGACGTCCGGACCGACGAATCTCGGGGACTGGCGCAACTGGTGGCGTTGGCAGCCCGGAGCCTTCTGGCGTCGACCCTTCGGACCGGACTCCTCGATCGACGACCGGATGCAGCATCCGGTCGTGCACGTCGCGTTCGAGGACGCGGTGGCATACGCGGACTGGGTCGGGATGCGGCTGCCCACGGAAGCCGAGCACGAGTACGCGGCGCGCGGCGGCCTGGAAGGCGCGCCGTTCGCGTGGGGGGACGAGCCGTACCCGGGCGGCGTCGCCCAAGCGAACTCCTGGCTCGGTCGTTTCCCCTACGACAACCAGGGTGTCGGCGGCACAGCGCCCGTCGGCTCCTATCCGTCGAACGGCTACGGCCTGTATGACATGATCGCGAATGTGTGGGAGTGGACGACCGACTTCTACACCCCGCGGCACCTGCGGCTCTCCGACACCCCGGTCGATGCGGGGAAGCGGACGAACCTCCTCGCCGCAGCGAGCGCGCAGGAAGGCTTCCCCGGCATTCCCCGTCGCGTGCTCAAAGGTGGATCCCACCTGTGCTCGCCGGACTACTGCCTGCGGTTCCGGCCTGCCGCGCGCTCGCCGCAGGCGGAGGACACGGGCATGTCGCACATCGGCTTCCGCCTCACCCGCTCCGAGTGAGGCGTCACTGGGCTTCAGGTCGGTGACCTGTTTGGCTTCGATCGCGGGCATCCGCCCCCTCTCACCGGTTGAAGCAAGGAGTCACCCATGGCCGAGAAGCCCAACATCCTCATCATCTGGGGCGATGACATCGGCATCAGTAACCTGAGCACGTACTCCGACGGTCTGATGGGCTATCGGACGCCGAACATCGATCGGATCGCCGATGAGGGCGTGAAGTTCACCGACTACTACGGCGAGCAGAGCTGCACGGCGGGACGTGCGGCCTTCATCACCGGACAGAACCCCTATCGGACCGGACTCACCAAGGTGGGGATGCCCGGCGCGAAGCTGGGCCTCCAGCCCGAAGACCCCACGATCGCGGACGCGCTCAAGCATCACGGCTACGCCACGGGGCAGTTCGGCAAGAACCACCTCGGAGATCGAGACGAGCACCTGCCCACCGCGCACGGCTTCGACGAGTTCTTCGGCAACCTGTACCACCTGAACGCGGAGGAGGAGCCCGAGCATCCGGATTACCCGACCGACGAGGAGTTCCCCGGCTTCAGCGAGAAGTTCCGCCCGCGGGGTGTGCTCCACAGCTGGGCGAACGCCGATGGAACGCAGCGGATCGAAGACACCGGACCGCTGACCAAGAAGCGCATGGAGACGGTCGACGAGGAGTTCCGCGATGCGGCGGCGGACTTCATCCGCACGCAGGCGGACGACGACACCCCCTTCTTCGTCTGGTTCAACTCCACCCACATGCACTTCCGCACCCACACCAAGGAAGAGAGCAAGGGGCAGGCCGGACGCTGGCAGTCGGAGTACCACGACACGATGATCGATCACGACGGCGTCGTGGGCAGTCTGCTCGACCTCCTGGACGAGCTGGGACTGGCCGAGAACACGATCGTCATGTATTCCACCGACAACGGTCCGCATATGAACAGCTGGCCGGATGCCGGCATGACGCCGTTCCGCAACGAGAAGAACTCGAACTGGGAGGGCGCCTACCGCGTGCCCGCGATGGTCCGCTGGCCGGGTCGCATCCCGGCCGGGACGACGCTCAACGGGATCGTGAGCCACAATGACTGGTTCGTGACCCTGCTCGCGGCTGCGGGCGACACGGACATCGCGGAGCGGCTGAAGTCGGGCACGGAACTGCACGGGACCGAGTTCACGGTGCACCTCGATGGCAACAACCAGCTCGACTACATCACCGGTGCCGTCGATCAGAGTCCGCGCCGACACTTCTTCTACGTCTCGGATGACGGCGACCTCACCGCACTGCGCTTCGACAACTGGAAGCTCGTGTTCCTCGAGCAGCGCGCCTCCGGGACCCTGCAGATCTGGCAGGAACCGTACATCGAGCTGCGATTCCCGAAGCTGTTCAACCTGCGCACGGATCCCTACGAGCGGGCGGACATCACGTCGAACACCTACTGGGACTGGGTGCTCGACCGGGTCTTCCTGTTCGTGCCGGCGCAGGCGTACGTGGCGCGGATGCTGCAGTCCCTCGTGGAATTCCCGGCCCGGCAGGAATCGGCGTCGTTCACGATCAACCAGGTCATGGAGAAGCTGGAGGCGTCGACCGCCGGCAGCTCCTGAGCCCCCTCCCTCAAGGTTCCGGTCGCGATATGGCAGCCAGAAGTGGCCCGGAGGCTGTCATATCGCGACCGGAGCGACCGGAGTGGGGCGGAGCGGGGTCAGCTCCGGGGCGGGCCGGAGGACTGACGGATGATGAGCTCGTGCGCGGTCGTGATCGTACGGGCCTCATCGCTCGCCGGGCGAAGGATGAGCGAGACCGCATGCTGCCCCATCTCGAACATCGGGATCCGCGCGGTGGTGAGCGCGGGCGCGACATCCGGTGCGACGGCGATGTCGTCGAAGCCGACCACCGACATCTCTTCCGGCACGCGGATGCCGTGCTGGCGCAGTTCGCTGAGAATGCCGATGGCCATGGCGTCGTTGAGACCCACGATGGCCGTCACGTCCCGATCGAGCAGGTCTCTGGCTCCCGCGATGCCGCCCTCCCGGGTGAACTCCTGCGAGACCACGGTGAGTTCGACGTCGGTGTCGGCGGTGCCTTCGCGCAGGCCCGCGATGCGGTCGGCGACCGTGTTGAGGTCCAGGGGCCCGGCGACGACGCCGATGCGGCGGTGTCCCAGCTCGGCGAGGTGACGGCCGACGGAGATACCGGCGCGGTGGTTGTCGGGGAGCACGGCGTCGACCGGAAGATGGTGTCGACCGATGACGGCGGCGCGGCCACCGGCGAGAGTGAAGTCCAACAGGGCTTCGGACATGCCCAGCTCGCGGCGGTGGTCGGCGTAGCCGGAGCCGGCGATGATGATGGATCCCACGCGCTGGCGCAGCAGGGACTTGACCTGAGCGAGCTCGCTGTCGGGCGTGCGGTCGGCTTGTGCGATCTGCACGGAGCGGTTCTCGAGCGTCGCGCTGCGGATCACACCGCTCGCGATGTCCGAGAAGTAGGGGTCGCCGATCTCGTGCACGACCAGGCCGATCGTCGGGACGAGGCCGCCGGCGAGTCCTCGCGCGTGCATGTTCGGTTCGTAGCCGAGCCGATTAGCGACCGTTCTCACGTGTTCGGCGACCTCGGGCGATATCCCCGGTCCGCCCGTCATCGCCCGCGACGCACTCGCGAGGGAGACCCCTGCGGCTTCGGCCACATCAATGAGTCGTGGCGCGCCTTCACGCTTCACGAAACCTCCCCCTGTGGAGCAAGATCAACGCTGATTGCGAGGTAGGTTGCTCTTCGTTCTTCGATCCCACTATAGTGGCGGAAGCGCTTACGAAAGCGCTTTCGCTACGATGACGTAGGAGACTCGGATGACTGCACCCAGACACGGTCGACGGATCGCTGCGGCGATCGGGACGCTGTCGATCGCCGCGCTCACGGTTTCGGCCTGCTCGGCCCCCGGCGATGAGGCGGAGGGAGGTGGCTCGGACGATCCCATCGTCATCGGCATCTCGCTGCCGCTCACCGGCGACTTCTCCGAACCGGGCAAGGGTGTCGAGCGAGGCTACGAGGCCTGGCGCGACATCGTGAACGAGAGCGGGGGTCTCCTGGGCCGTCAGGTTGAGTTGAAGATCCTCGACGATCAGTCCAATGCCGACCGGGTGGTCTCGGACTACGAGTCGCTGATCGCCCAGGACGGAGTCGACCTGGTGTTCGGTCCGTTCTCGACGCGACTGGTCGTGCCCTCGGCGCGCGTCGCGCAGGAGTACGGGATGTTGTTCGTCGAGCCGGCCGGCGCTGCCGAGGAGGTCTTCGAGCAGGGTTTCGACAATCTCTTCTACGCGGCACCGGCCATCGCGAACGACCACTACAACAACCTCGCGGACTATCTGCTGGCACTTCCTGAGGACCAGAGGCCGGAGACGGCCGCGGTCGCGGCCATGGACGACCCCTTCGCCCAGGGCACCGCCTACGGACTCCGGGACAAGCTCGAAGAGGCCGGCGTCGAGATTCTCGTGAACGAGGTCTACCCGCCGAACACCACGGACTTCTCCACGATCGCCGCGAAGATCGCGCAGTCGGACGCCGACATCGTGATCGGCGGCACGCAGTATCAGGATGCCGTCAACCTCATCATCGCGCTGCAGCAGCTGAATTATCAGCCGGAGCTCGCGGCGTTCTCGACCGCTCCGACGAATCCGGAGTTCGCCGCCGCGATCGGTGGTGCGACCGAAGGCATCCTCGCCCCCACGGGGTACTCGCCGAAGTCCCAGTTCCCCAGCAACATCGAGTTCGTCGAGAAGTACACCGAGATGCACGGCAACCCGCCGTCTGAGGACGAAGCCAATGCCTACACGACCGGTCAGGTCGTCGCGGCTGCGGTCGAGGCCGTCGGCTGCGCCGAGCAGGGGGACTGCCAGCAGGAGCTCATCGATTGGCTGCGGGACAACTCCGTCGACACGGTCGTCGGAGAACTCAGCTGGGATGAGACCGGCAAGCCCACGGGTGCGCACCTGATCCAGCAGTGGATCGACGGCGAGATCCTGATCGTCCTCCCCGAGGACGTCAAGGAAGCCGAGTTCCTCTACCCGAAGCCGACGTGGTGATCCGCACATCGTGAGTGGAGCACTGCTGCTGCAAAGCCTGATCCTCGGTGTCCTGCTGGGAGGGCTCTACGCCCTCCTGGCGGCCGGGCTCACGCTGTACTTCGGGATCATGCGCGTGGTCATGATCGCGCACTCGGCCTTCCTCATCCTGGCCGCCTACCTCGCGTGGTGGTTCAACAGGGAGACCGGGATCGATCCGCTCGTGTCGCTCGTCGTCACGGTGCCCCTGTTCTTCGTGACCGGTGTGGTGATGCAGCGGCTGCTGGTGTCGAGGCTCAAGCCCTTGACGCTGACCATGATGTCGGTGCTGCTCACGTTCGCGGTGGCGCTGATCATCGAGGGAGCGCTCGGGTTCTTCTTCACCGGTACCCAGCGGCGCATCCCGCTGCCGTACGCCAGCGCCAGCCTCGAGGTGTTCGGCGCGCAGGTGCCGGTGGTCAAGCTCATCGCCTTCGGTCTGGCGGCCGTGGCCCTCGCTCTCCTCTTCGTCCTGCTCAAGTACACGAAGTTCGGTCAGGCGCTGCGGGCGACCATCCAGCATCCGGAAGCCGCACGGCTGGTCGGCATCAACACCGATCGTGTCGCCGGCTACGGGTTCGGTCTCGGACTCGCGACGGCGGCGATCGGCGGCACCGCGCTCTCACTCGATGCCACGATCTACCCCTCGCTCCACTGGCACTGGATCGGACCGCTCATGGCGATCATCGTCGTCGGAGGGCTCGGCAGCATCCCCGGTGCCGCGATCGCGGCGCTCATCCTCGGCGTCGCGCAGAGCCTGCTCCAGCTTCCGCTGGGGCCGACCTGGGCGCAGACGGTCTTCTACGTCGCGCTCTTCGCCACGCTCATGTTCCGTCCGCAAGGTTTCTTCGGAGGTCGTCTTGCCCAGCGTTTCTAGCAGAGAGCCGATCGCCACCGAGACGGTCGTGATCGCGCCACCCGCTCCCGTGCGGAGAAAGTCGACGACGTGGGTGAAACTCGTCCTCCTCGTCGTCGGAGCCGCGCTCGTCCTCTCTTTCCCCACGATCGCCCCGAACCCGTACATCCTCTCGGCGGGCGTGGTGATCCTCAACTACGCCGTGCTGTCGACGGGGTGGAACTTCATGGGCGGGTTCACGGGATACATCTCCCTCGGACATGCCGCGTACTTCGGGCTCGGCGCCTACGGCACCGGTCTGCTGATCAAATTCCTCGACCTTCCCGGATTCCTCGCCTGGATCGTGGCAGCCGTGGTCGTGGCGATCATCGCGATCCCGATCGGCATCGCCGCCCTTCGCGTCCGCGGTGCGTCCTTCGTGATCGTCTCGATCGCCTTCGTGCTGATCATGCTTCTGGTGTTCCAGAGCTGGCGCGACGTGACCGGTGGATCCGAGGGCCTGAACGTCCCGCGTCCGTTCGACGTTCTGCGGCCGGAGCACCACCGCATCTTCTACTACCTGTTCGCGGGACTCCTGGCGTTCGCGCTGGTGGTGTGGTGGATCATCGATCGGTCCAAGTTCGGCACAGCGCTCAAGTCGGTCCGCGAAGACGAGGACAAGGCGCAGTCGCTCGGTGTTCCGACCACGCGGTACAAGCTGATCGCCTACGTCCTGTCCGCGCTCTTCGTGGCGCTCGGAGGCGGTCTGTACGCGCTGTGGTTCGGCGACCTGGATCCGATCTTCCAGTTCTCGATCCTCATCGGCTCCTACATGGTGCTCATGGCGCTGCTCGGCGGGGTGCGGAACCTCTTCGGGCCGCTGCTCGGCGCTGTCGTGGTCGGGGTCGCCCTCGAGTACTTCAAGCTCGAGTTCGGAGACACGCAGTTCCACCTCATCGCCACCGGCATCCTGCTCGGCATCGTCGTGCTCTTCATGCCGGACGGCATCATCCCGGCCGTGAAGGGGCTCTTCACCCGCTCGTCGAACGCGGCCTCGATCCGTGAGGTCACCGCCGGCGAGCTGCTCGAGCAGAACAAGACGCGAACAGCGGACGCTTCGACGAAGGAGACGTCGTCATGAACGCCCCCACGGCTCAGCCCATGACCACACTCGAAAGCCTGAGCACGGTCTCGATGACGAAGTCGTTCGGCGGCGTCACCGCGGTCGACGGCGCCACGGTCACTTTCCAGGAAGGCAAGGTCAACGGTCTGATCGGGCCGAACGGCTCGGGCAAGACCACCTTCTTCAACTGCGTGACCGGGATGATCAAACCCGACTCCGGAGAGGTGCGCTACCGAGGGCAGGCGATCACGCGCAAGTCGCCCGACCGCATCGCGCGCGCCGGCATCGGGCGCAGCTTCCAGCTGTGCCGGGTGTTCCCGCGCATGACGGTGATGGAGAACCTGCTCGTCGCGGTGCGCAGCACGAACATCCGTCAGCAGCTCCGTTCGGCGCACGATCCGGAGGAGCTCGAGCGGGCGCGCAACTGGCTTCGACGCGTCGGAATCGACCACCTCGAGCACGCCGAGGCGCGAAACCTCAGCTACGGACAGCAGAAGCTCCTGGAGCTGGCAGGTGTGCTCATGGGGGAGCCCGACACGATCATGCTCGACGAACCCGCCGGAGGGGTGAACCCCGCGCTCATCGGCCGCATCGCCACGCTCGTGCGCGAGCTCAACGAAGAAGGCAAGACGTTCATCATCGTCGAGCACAACATGGAGATGGTCATGAGCCTGTGCGACCACGTCGTGGTCTTCGACCGCGGCCGCCAGATCGCCGAGGGAACCCCGGAGATCATCCAGCAAGACCCCCGAGTCCTGGAGGCCTACCTTGGAGTCTGAAGCGAAGAATCTGCTCGAGCTGCGCGACATCGAGGCCGGATACGGCCGTGCGGCCCTCGTGCTCCGCGGTCTCACGGTCGAGGTGCCGCCCGGGTCGGTGGTCTGTCTGGTCGGTCCGAACGGAGCAGGCAAGTCGACGGTGCTCAAGGTGGCCAGCGGCATGCTCAAGCCGCGGTCCGGAAGCATCCGCGTCGATGACCGCGACATCACCGGTGAAGGACCGCAGTCGATGCTGCGTCACGGGCTTGCACACGTCCTCCAGGGGCACAGTGTGTTCCGTGAGATGACGGTCGGCGAGAACGTGATGCTCGGTGCGTTCACGCTGAAGGACCAGACGGTCATCCAGGAGCGCATCGAGTTCGTCCAGAACCTGTTCCCGATCGTCGGGGAACGGTGGAAGCAGCTCGCGGGTCTCCTCTCCGGCGGTCAGCAGAAGCAGGTCGAGTTCGCACGCTCGCTCATGGTCAGCCCCAAGGTGGTGCTGCTCGACGAGCCGTCGATGGGACTCGATCCCAAGACCACGGAGAAGGTGTTCGAGCAGATCGTGCGGATGCGCGATGCCGGCACCGCCGTGCTGCTCGTCGAGCAGAACGCGCGGAGGGCGCTCGAGACCGCGGACATCGGTTGTGTCCTCGATCTCGGTCGCGTGCACATCTCCGGTCCGGCTTCCGAGCTTCTCGCAGATCCGACACTCGCCGCTCTGTACCTGGGCGGCAAGCCCTCGGTCACCGACGCGGGCTGAGGCCCTTCGCTCCTGCTCCTCCGCTGCAGTGCCGCCCCGGAGGAGATGCACGGTACTTATCGGCACGACACCGCACGACGATGACGTTGAGAGGTCTGTGATGCACGAACGAACCCTGCGACCGGCGAACCGCGAGACCCGAGGGGATGCGCCTCCGCGCTCCCTAAGACTTCGAAGGTCTGCAGCCGTGGTGGCCGCGGCGACCGTGGCCGGAGCCCTGTTGACGGCGGTTCCTGCGGCCGCCGCGGAACCCTTCACCGAGCTGATCGACTTCGAGGCCTATGAACGGGTCGCATTGAACGGGCAGGACGGGTGGGTGGCCTCGACGGCCCCGCGCGTGGTCGCCGACCCGTTGAACGGCAACAACCAGGTCGTCGAATCCGTCGGCGGAGGGCAGCAGTCGTACCGGGAGATCCCCGCGATCGCGCAGGGAGAGACCGGCACGTTGTTCTTCCGGTTCCTGCGCACCGGGAGTGTGGACACCTCGTTCGGCCTCACCGATGTGGACGCGCCGAATGACTACGTGCACAGCCGGGCCTACGTGAACAATCAGAACGACGACATCCTTCGCGTGCGTGACGGCGGAGCGTTCAAATCTGCCGGTGTCTGGTCTCGTGACGCCTGGCAGTGCGTCTGGATCGTCGCCGACAATGCGACCGACAAGGTCACCGTCTACAGCCAGGGCGGTGCGTACGAAGAGAGGACGCGGCTGCCCGAAGGCACCGAGCAGCAGTTCGGCTTCCGTCAGGCGGTGAACGGCGCACTCGATCGATTCTTCTGGAAGAACGGCGCATCGAGCACAGGACGACTGCTGCTCGACGACGTGGCTGTCGACACCACGGGGGAGAACCTCGCGATCGCCACCGGGAACCCGGGTGACTGCGCACCCGGAGGCACCGCGACCGAACCCCTGCTCAACCCGCTCCCCGATCCCGCGCTCGCCGACCTCGGAATCGAGGTGACCGAGCTGGCGCAGCTGCCGGAGTCGCACACGACCCCGGCCACGCAGGACCAGCGCCTCGTGCGCCACAACCGGATCACGCACCTCGACGAGGTGCCCGACGGCTCCGGTCGGCTGATGGTGCCGGACAACAACGACATCCTGTACCTGGTCGACAAGGAGTCGGGCGAGTACGTTCCCTACCTCAACGTCCGCGACGAGTTCATCGACAATTTCCACAACAGCGCAGGCCTCGGCACCGGTCTGGGGTCGGCGGAGTTCCACCCCGACTTCGCCGAGAACGGGCTCTTCTACACGGTGCACACTGAGGGCGGGTCGGCTCTCACGGAGGACACTCCCGACTTCCCCGCCTTCGGGAACACCGCCTTCCACAGTGTGATCACCGAGTGGAAGGCCGACGACCCGTCTGCGGAGACCTTCGCGGGCACGCACCGCGAGGTGATGAGGATCCCGTTCGCCGGTCGTGTCCACACCGTGCAGCAGATCGCCTTCAACCCGACCGTCTCGGCCGGTGACGCTGACTACGGCAACCTGTACGTGCTCGTGGGCGACGGCGGCAACGGGGTCGGCAACGGCAATCCGCAAGACCTCGCCACACCGCAGGGCAAGATCCTCCGGGTGGACCCGACCGGCGACGACAGCGCGAACGGCGAATACGGTGTGCCGACGGACAACCCGTTCGTCGACGAGTCGGATGCCCTTCCGGAGATCTTCGCCGTCGGCATGCGGGACCCCCACCGCATCAGCTGGGACCCCGAGGGCGACCACACGATGTACCTCGCCCACATCGGCGAATGGCAGGTCGAGTCGATCTACGCGGTCGAACCCGGGGACAACTTCGGTTGGTCTGTTCGCGAGGGATCCTTCGTGGCCGACAACCGGCAGATCTTCCCGCTTCCGGAGGACGATGCGGAGAACGGCTTCACCTATCCCGTCGCGGCCTACGATCACAATCGCGATCCCGGTCAGACCGGCGACGCGGGAGTGGCCGTGAACGGCGGATTCGTCTACCGCGGCGAGATCGCGGAGCTGCAGGGGCGCTACCTCTTCACCGATCTGGTGCGCGGGTGGGTGCTCTCCACCGATGCGGAGGAGATGATCCGCAACGACGGCGACATCGGTGACCTCGCCACGATCGAGGAGCTGCGGGTGTTCGCAGACGGCGAGGAGACGACGTTCCAGGACCTGGTCGGCGACAAGCGCGTCGATCTGCGATTCGGCTCCGACGCCGACGGCGAGCTCTACCTCGTGTCGAAGGCGAACGGGAAGATCTGGAAGGTCACCGGTGCGCGGACCGTCGACGAGCCCTCGTCACCGTTCGTGCTCCCGGCGCTCGCTCCGAACCTCGTCACGCACTACGACTTCGATCACCCCGATGCGGCGAAGCCGACCACCGAGACCGATCAGGGTCGCTCCGGTACCGACATCTCCCTGATCAACGGCGGAATCGAGATGCGGGTCGCCGATCGTGCCTATCCGGGCGCGGGCGAGGCGCTGCAGACGCAGCAGATGAGTCCGCGGACGGCGTCGAACGACGACTGGAAGGCGGGCATCTACGACGCCGACGGTGTCGAGTCGCTGGACAGGTTCGCCGGCACGGACAAGGCGTCCGTCATGGGCTGGTTCAAGCCCACCGGCGATCACCCGGCGCTGAACTCGGGCACGACGAATCCGGACGACGTGTACAACGCGATCGGTCTCGCGGGGGTGCTCACCGGAACGTCGGACGGACACGCGGTGCGCGCGTTGCTCGAGGTCATCACGGTCGGGGGCGAGCTCAAGCTCGTCGCGCTCGGGCGACGCGTCGACGGTGCCGGCTCGTGGACGTTCGCGGCCGATCTGCCCTGGAACGAGATTCTCAAGAAGGGGCAATGGGTGCACCTGGCGGCGACCTTCGACTTCGGGAAGGGCGAGATGAAGCTCTTCATGAACGGCGAGGAGCTCGCGGGGAAGTACACCGCAGCCAATCCGTGGGGTGAGGGCGCGACGTCCGACACCGCGCCTGCGGGCATCAAGATCGGCGGGAGCTTCCCGCAGAACACCAGAGAGGCCAATCCGTTCAACGGACGGATGGACGACATCATGCTGCTCGACACGGTGCCCACGGCCGAGCAGGTGGCCGCGCAGTATGCGCTGTACGACGTGCCGGAGGTCGAGCCTCCGACGCCGCCGACCTGCACGCCGGACGGCACCGTCATCACCGATGTGATGTCGCAGGATGACTGGGCGCCGAAGACCCCTGCCAAGTGGGACTTCCCCGGTGACCAGGTCATCCTCACGGAAGCGGGGACGAACCCGAACGACGGGATCCGCCGTCCGTTCGAGTACGCCGTGCTCACCGAGGGCCCGGAGCTCGGTTCGTTCGATCTCACCGGCCAGGTGCGCCTCGACGAGAAGGCGTCGGTCAACAACCGCGATGTGATCATCGTCTTCGGGTGGAAGTCCGACACGGAGTACTACTACGCGCATCTCTCGCAGGACAACTCCATCTATGCCCACAACGGCATCTTCAAGGTCAATGGTGCCGACCGCGAGCGGATCGACGACCAGTGGGATGGAACGGTCGGAGCGCCACCGGCTGTCACCGACGAGGAGTGGCACGAGGTGCGGCTGCTCCGATGCGCGGACAGCGGTGACATCGCCGTCTTCGTGGACGGGATCGACACACCGCTGATGACGGCGAACGACAAGACGTTCACCGAGGGGCGTGTGGGCTTCGGCTCATTCGACAACTTCGGACGCCTCCGTGATCTGTCGGTCACTATGGCGGCGACAGACACCACCACGCCCACGGCGACCGTGAAGAGCGGCGCGACGTTCACCGTGGGGAGGGACGGCGTCTACAGCAAGGTGTCGTTCAAGCTCCACGATGACGGAAAGGTCGACCGGTTGACGCTCAACGGCGTCGAGAAGGATCTGACGAACAACGCCTGGTCCGATCTGAACGCGGTGGTGCCCGGCGCCTTCGGCGCGGTGGAAGGCGCGAACACGCTGGTCGTGTACGACGTCGCGGGCAACGCGACGACCGTCCGCTTCACCCTCGATGCGACGGCTCCCACGGTTACGGTCAAAACGGGCGGCTCCTTCACGGTCGGTGCGAACGGCACGTACAGTCTGGTGTCGTTCAAGCTCCACGATGCCGGGAAGGTGGATCGCCTGACCCTCAACGGGGTGGCGAAGGATCTGACGGACAACGCGTGGTCCGATCTCAACGCCGTGAAGCCGGGTGCTTTCGGTGCGGTGGAAGGGGCGAACACGCTGGTCGTGTACGACATCGCGGGCAACGCGACGACGGTCCGCTTCACCGTGACGGCCGGGTAGTCGCGTCGGCGGATGCGGGGTGCCCAGCGCCCCGCATCCGCGCACTGCCGCAAGCTGGCTCCCATGCCCGCCCCAGCATCCCCGGCTACCCTCAGTCACATGCGCCGTCTCCTCGTTCTGCCCCTCGTGCTCGCTGCCGGATTCCTCGTCGCCGGATGCTCGCAGGTCACGCAGCTGGCCGGTGATGCTCTCGGCGTCGACGTGCAGGCGACGTGCGCGACGATCGACGATGCCTACGGTCAGTACCAGGCGCTGCTCGAGCAGGGCGAGGTGTCGGCGGAGCAGGCGGATGCGGCGCGGGATCAACTGGTCGCGTCGCTCGACGGGCTCGCGGACGGTGTCGACGGGGCGCTGGGCGATGCCATCCGCTCCGGCGCCGAGAAGATCAGCGGGATGACCGATCTGCGGGCACCCGAGACCATCGAAGCGGTCGAGCAGCTCAAGGAGTCGGCGTCGGCGTTCTGCGGCTGAGCCGGATCGCGCCGGCGACCGTGGCGGCGACGAGCGCGCTGGAGCGGGCGCCGAGGTGGATGCCGTCGCGGTGGCTCGTCACGGTCCGGGCGGTGACCTCGAAGACGTCGATCAGGTCGATGCGGAGGTCGCTCGCCACGCGTCGCACCAGCGGGGCGACCTCGCTCGCGATGATCCGCTCATCGACGCCGCGGCGGTTCTCGAAGGCGACGGGTGGCGTCAGGAGGAACACGGTCGCTCCCCGTGCGCGGTAGCGTTCGGCGAAGTCGGCCAGCTCCGACGCGTATCGTTCCGGATTCCAGTTGTCGCCGCGCGCGTCGTTCGAGCCGAGCATGATGAGCACGATGTCGGGCTGGGACGCGAGCGATGCTGCGGCGTGCGGAGTCTCGTCGTACGGCCAGTCGCCGTCGCGTTGCAGGGTGCGCCGGTTCACGCCGTAGTTGAGCACCTGATACCGGTCGCCGAGGATCTGCTGGAGGCGGCCGGGGTACGCGCGCCGCGCACGGCCTCGGAACAGCACGCCCGCGCCGTAGGTGTTGCTGTCGCCGACGGCTGCGACTCGGATCCGGTCTTCTCTGAGGCGGGGGACCGGCGGATACATGATCCTTCGATACATCACAGCGATGGTGCCTGCCAGGAGGGCGACGCTCGCAGCGGCCGTGAGGATCCTCCGGCGCGCGTCGGACAGCGCGGGACGGATCATCCGTCCATCCTCTCTCAATCCCCGCACCTGCGGGGGAACGAGGGGAGACTGTGACTGAGTGCGCAGATGTGCAGAACAGGAGAGCGATGACGACCGTGTTCCCTCGTTCCGTCTCCGTCGTCATCCCGGTGCGCAACGACGCCCTCTTTCTGGAACAGTGTCTTCGCGCCCTGCAGCGGCAGACGCGCAGAGCCGATGAAGTCATCGTCGTCGACAACGGCAGTACGGATGACACCGTTGCGGTCGCCGAACGGCACGGAGCGCGCGTCGTGTCGGAACCCGTGCAGGGGATCCCTCGCGCCTCGTCGGCCGGCTATGACGCGGCGTCGTGCGACATCATCGCGCGCCTGGACGCCGATTCCCGCCCCGGACCGGACTGGATCGAGCGGATCGAGCGGACGTTCCGCGAACGCGACGACCTCGACTTCGTCACAGGCGACCCGCGCTTCTACGGCTCGACGCCGCTCGTGCACTGGGTGGGAGAACGCCTCTACATTGGTGGCATGTACGCCGCCCTCACTCCGCTGCTCGGACACGCGCCGCTCTTCGGCTCAAACATGGCCATGCGGGCCGAGACCTGGCGGATCCTGAGCGGTGAGGTGCACCGCGAGCCGCAGAACATCCACGACGACTTCGACCTGTCGTTCCACATCCGACCCGGGATGACCGTGCTGCGTGACCGTCGTCTCGTCGTCGAGGTCTCGGCGCGGCCGTTCCAGGACTGGGCTTCGCTTCGACGTCGGCTGAGCTACGTGCTTCCGACCGTGCGGCTGCATCTGCCGCAGGAGCCGCTGTATCGGCGACGGCAGGCCCGGCGGCGGGAGGAGGCGTCGGCGCGCGGCCGGTGAGTCAGCCGCGGGCGCGAGCGTACAGGTCGAGCAGATCCGCCGTCAGCTGGTGCGGAGTGGTCTCGCTGGGGCTGTGCCCTGTCGCATAAGCACGGAAATCGGCATCGATGTCGCGGGCGAACCGCTGGTGGGCGGTCAGCGGCCACAGGTCGTGCGCGCCGGCGACGACGAGTTTGGGCACCGGGAGTGCGCGCACGCTGCTGCGCAGGTCGGGCGTCGCCATCATCAGTCCGATGATCTCGTCGACGCTGCGCCTCCGTGTGAGGGCGAACCGGGATCGCACGAACTCGAGCCGCATGGGCGGCACCCGGTTCTTGTTCGTCACGATGCCCCAGATCATCAGGCCGGCGCCGCGCCGCGGGCTCGCGATCGGGGCGATCGGACCCAACCACTTCATGGTGGCGAAGACGTTGCCGGCGCCCGGGGGAGTCGTGAGAAGGGCGAGCGAGAGGACGAGCTCAGGGTGGCGGATCGCCACGGACTGCGCGATCGTGCCCGCGAACGAATAGCCCAGCAGATGGGCCGGGGCGCCTGCTTCGAGGAACGCGACGAGGTCGTCGATGAACAGCTCGTACGTGTAGGCCCGGTCCGCGCCGGCGGCATGCGACTCGTACTGGCCGGCGAGGTCGAAGGACTGCACGAAGTATCCGGCCTGTGCCAGAAGCGGCAGCATCAGCGCGAAATCCTCTTTGGATCCCGTCGCACCCGGCACCAGGACCGCACGAGGATGCGTCGGATCACCGAGCGACACGACGGCCAGCTCACCGCTCGGCGCCGAGAACCATGACCTCACTGAGCCGGCGGGCGGAATCGTCCAATCGATGTCACCGATCGCGGCATCGAGCGCGGCGGCGGATCCGGCTGCCCGCTCACTTCGCGAATCCGTCGACACGCTGACACGGTACTCCCGCGCTCCGGTGCGCGGGCGGAGCGCGCGCCGGGAGATGCGCGGGCGGGTCAGTGTGCCCGGTCCTGCTCCAGCATCATCCGGGCGAGGTTGCGGGCCGAGTCCCATGGTCGGTCGAAGGTCTCCATGCCGACCGTGACGATCGCCCCCTCGTAGAGCAGCATCATGGCCTGCGACATCTTCTCCGGGTTCGAGACGCCCGCTTCATCGCACAGTTCGGCGAAGAGTTCGAGCAACCAGCTCTTCTGCCGAGCGACCTCGGGGAAGACGGGGTGGCCGTCATGGCCGTCACCGATCTCTGCGCGCGCGTTGATCGCGCTGCACCCCTTCGGGCTGTTGGCGTCCGACCAGGAGATCGCGGCGTCGAAGATAGCCAGGACGCGCTCCTGTCCCGGATCCGGGACACGAGCGAGGTGCTCGGCGACGTGGGCGCGCCAGCGCGCATCGCGGTGTTGCAGGTAGGAGACGACCAGGACTTCTTTCGAACCGAACCGGTCGTAGAGCGTCTTCTTCGTGACGCCGGCGGCTTCCGCGATCGTGTCGACTCCGACGGCGTGGATGCCGCGTTCGTAGAAGAGCGCTGATGCGGCGTCGAGCACGCGGGTGGCACCCGGTGTGAGGGGAGCGAGCTCAGGGATGGGGACGGCCATGACACCGAGTATACCAACCTGTATAGTCGAGCAGATGAGTAAACAGATCGGTATACTTCACATCGGTGTGACGGTCGCGGCCTCCGTGGCGTTCGTCGTGACCTGGAGCTCCGGCTTCCTCGTGCCCGCGCTCGCCGCGGTGGAAATCTCGCCGTTGACACTGCTGGTGTGGAGGTTCGTGCCTCTCGCTGTGATCCTGCTGGCCGTGGTCGGGTTCACCGGTGCGGCCCGGGGTCTCTCCGCGGCCGACGTGCGGCGTCAGGCGCTCATCGGCCTGTTCGCCCAGTTCGGCTATTGCGTCGCCGTCTACGGAGCGATCGCCTCCGGTGTCGCTACCGGTACCACTGCCCTGATCGATGCCGTGCAGCCGCTCATCGTCGCGGTCCTCGTCGGCCCACTGCTCGGTTTGAGGGTGCGCGCGGCGCAGTGGGCCGGACTCCTGGTCGGCGCGGTCGGGGTCCTCCTGATCGTGCGCTCGCAGCTTGACGACTCCGTCGCGCATCCGGCCGCGCTTCTGTGGCCTGTGGCGGCGATGGCCTGCCTCATCATCGGCACGTTCCTCCAGCGTCGGTCCCGACCACGGACGGGCACCCTCGTCACCTTGACCATCCACGTGACGGTCACTGCCGCGGTGCTCGTGCCGGTCGCTGCGGCCTTCGAGGCGCTCGCACCGCCGTCATCCGCCTCTTTCTGGCTCGCCGCCGGATTCGCGGCTGTGTTCCCGACACTTGCGGCGTATGGCTTGTATTGGTGGCTGCTACGTCGGGTTGGCATCACGGCGCTGAACGCCCTGCTCTTCCTGATCGCGCCGACGACGGCACTCGCGGGTGCCGTCCTTCTCGGTGAGCCGCTGACGATCGTGACGCTCCTCGGCTTCCTCCTCTGCGCGGTGGGCGTGGCGGCGGTGCTCGTCGGCGAGGCTCGGCCCGCAGGCGCTGTCGATCGCGGGTCTGTCCGGGTGAGAATGCGGCCGAGGCGTGGAGCTGGCGAGGCTGCGCGCTAGCATCGGAGTCCTTCATTGCGACGGCACAGCGCTCGGCGGAGGTCGCGGCCGCCGTGGACCGACACCCGGAGCGGTTCCGAGTGCTCACGGGGGAGCGGCCGACCGGACCGCTGCACCTGGGCCACTACTTCGGGACGATACGGGAGCGCGTCCGGCTGCAACAAGCCGGAGTCGAGACGTTTCTCGTGCTCGCCGACTACCAGGTCATCACCGACCGCGATACGACGGACAACGTCCGTGAGAACGTTCACGGTGCCGTGCTCGACTACCTCGCCGCCGGAATCGACCCGGAGCGCACCACGATCTTCACGCACTCCTCGATCCCTGCTCTGAATCAGCTGCTGCTGCCGTTCCTCAGTCTCGTCACAGAGGCGGAACTGCACAGGAACCCGACGGTCAAGTCGGAGTACGCGGCGTCCGGTCGCGCGCTGAGCGGGCTGCTGCTGACGTATCCGGTGCACCAGGCTGCCGACATCCTCTTCTGCAAGGGCAACCTCGTTCCGGTCGGGAAGGACAACCTGCCGCACGTCGAGATGACCCGGGTCATCGCCCGACGGTTCAACGAGCGCTACGGCGAGCTCTTCCCTGTGCCGGATGCGCTCGTCACGGCGACACCGGAGGTGCCCGGGTTGGACGGACGGAAGATGTCGAAGAGCTACGGCAACGCGATCTCCCTCTCGATGACACCGGAGGAGACCGTCGCGGCGATCCGCCGAACCCGGACGGATCAGGAACGGCGGATCACGTTCGATCCCGAAGCGCGTCCCGGTGTCTCCGCACTGCTGACGACGGCTGCCCTGTGCCTGGATGTCACGCCCGCCGAGCTCGCGGACGACGTCGGTGACGCGGGAAGCAACGCGCTGAAGACCGTGACCGCCGCGGCGGTGAACGACTTCCTGGCGCCGATGCGTGAGCGCCGGCGGAGTCTTGCGGCAGATGGCGAGCTGGTGCGCTCGGTCCTGCGCTGCGGGAACGAGCGTGCGAATGCGGAGGCGGAAACGACGTTGGACGAGGTGCGCGAGGCGATGGGGACCGTGTACTGCTGAGGCGTCGAGCCCCGAGCCCCGAGCCCCGAGCCCCGAGCGCCGGGGCGCCGCTACGGGCGTCGGGCCTCGATCAGGTGACGCGTCGAATGCGCGACGAACGGTCCGTCGGCCTGGATCCTGTCGTGCAGGTCTTGGAGCCGGTCGAGACTGTTCTCGACCGTGAACCCGGGCACCCACCAGATCACCTTGCGGAGCAGGTAGACCGCCGCGGCGACGTCGTGGATCTCGATGCGAAGCCTCGCGGTTCGCAGATCGATGACCTCGAGCCCCGCAGCCCGAGCGGCGTCGGCTTCGTCGTCGGGGTGGCGTCCGCGGCGTGCTTCCGGCTGGGGGCCCAGGAAGAACTCGATCAGCTCGAACGCGCTCGCTGGCCCCACGTGCTGTGCGAAGTAGGTTCCGCCCGGCGCCAGCACCCGTGCGATCTCCGACCACCAGATCGTCGCCGGATGCCTGCTGGTGACGAGGTCGAAGGCTTCATCGCCGAACGGTAGCGGCGGCTCGTCGGGGTCTGCGACGACCACCACACCACGGGGATGCAGGAGCCGCGTCGCGCGACGCACGTTCGGTGGCCAGGACTCGGTCGCCACGGCGGCGGGCGGGAAGGCCGCGGCCTCGGCGAGAACCTCCCCGCCGCCGGTCTGGATGTCGAGCGACGCGGACGCACCGCCGAGGCGCTCGGACAGGAGGCGGGCATAGCCCCACGGAGGTCTCTCCTCGGTGGCTCTTCCGTCCAGCCAGCCGAAGTCCCATCCCGTCACGTCGGCGGTCCTTCCGGCTTCGATCAGTGCCTCGAAGGAATCGGTCATGGATCGATTCTCTCAGCGACCACCCCACCGGAGCCTTTAGTTGCACTTTGGCAACTAAAGGCGTATGGTTGACCTCGATCAACTTTCTACGCAGGAGCGTTTCCCCTTGACAGATACTTCATCCGCACCCGAAGCCGTGCGCTCGGCACGCGAAGTCTTCACCGCGATATCCGGGCTCGTCGTCGGCATGTTCGTCGCCGTGCTCTCCGGCACGGTCGTGTCGACCTCGATGCCGGTCATCATCGCCGACCTCGGCGGCACGCAGTCGCAGTACACCTGGGTGATCACGGCGAGCCTGCTGGCGACCGCGGTCTCGACCCCGATCTGGGGCAAGCTGGCTGACCTGGTCGACCGCAAGGTGCTCGTCCAGATCTCCCTCATCCTCTTCACCGTCGGCACCGTGATCGCCGGCTTCTCGACCGACACGAACATGCTCATCGCTGTCCGCGTCGTCCAGGGAATCGGCGTCGGCGGCCTGATGTCGCTGGTCATGATCGCGGTGGCTCTCATCATCTCCCCGCGTGAGCGCGGCAAGTACATGGGCGTCGTCGGCGGCATCATGGCCCTCGGCACCATCGGCGGCCCGCTGCTCGGCGGACTCCTCACCGACGTGTGGGGCTGGCGCTCGAACTTCTTCGTCGGCGTGCCCTTCGCGATCCTCGCCCTGGTGCTGCTGCAGTTCACCCTGCACCTGCCCAAGCCGCAGCGTGACTCGAAGGTGTCGATCGACTACTTCGGCATCGTGCTGCTCGCGGTCGGTGTCTCGACCCTCCTCATCTGGGTCTCGATGGGCGGCAACCAGTTCGACTGGGACTCCTCGACCAGCATCATGCTCGCCGTGACCGCCGGTGTCGCCATCGCCGCGTTCATCACGGTCGAGTTCTTCGTCAAGGAACCGATCGTGCCGATGTCGCTGTTCCGCAACCGCACCTTCACGCTGTCGGTCATCGCGTCGATCGCGATCGGCGTCTCGATGTTCGCCACGTCGGTGTTCCTCGCGCAGTACTTCCAGCTCGCTCGGGGCGCCACGCCCACCGAGTCGGGTCTCATGACCATCCCGATGATCATCGGTCAGATGGGCGCCTCGATCATCATCGGCCAGCTCGTGAGCCGGTTCGGCAAGTGGAAGGGCTGGATGCTGACCGGTTCGGTCCTGGCGACCGTGGGCGTCAGCCTGATGTCCACGCTGCGCTACGACACCCCGTTCCCGCTGGTCGCCGTGTACATGTTCGTCCTCGGTGCCGGACTCGGCATGGTCATGCAGAACCTCACGCTCATCGTGCAGAACGACACCGCCCCGCAGCAGCTGGGGGCCGCCTCGTCGAACGTGAACTTCTTCCGCACGATCGCGGGCACCATCGGCGTGACCGTGATGGGGTCGCTCCTGTCCACCAGCGTCGGCACGTACGTCACGGACGGGCTCTCCGGCTTCACGCCGACCTCGCAGGAAGAGGTCGACGCCTTGAAGCACCTCGCCTCGGGTGACGTCCCGAAGGTCGGGCAGCTGCCGGACACGATCCGCTCGATCGTCGAGAGCGCCTACGGTCATGGCATCGCCGACGCCTTCATCGTCGCGATTCCGCTCGCCGTGATCGCCATCATCGCCATCGCGTTCATCAAGAACAAGCCGCTGTCGACGAAGAACGCCGCGGAGCAGATGCTCGAGCAGGCGGAGGAGTCGGTGATCGAGGTCTCTGAGGCCGAGGTCGGCGCCTCGCTCTCGACCGGAGCCATCCGGATCGACGGCGGGGAGTCCGCGACTCCGAAGACCGGTTCGGTGGGAGTGCTCGAACGCGAAGATCGGGACCAGGAGCGCTGACATGTCGTCCCCGGGAGCGGTCGCCTCGACGGATGTCGATAGTGCGCTCGGCGACCTGCAAGCGCATCTGAACCTCATCTTCGCGCGGACCAGGTCGCTGTGGAAGGAATCTGCCGCTCGGGTCCACCCCGAGCTGCAGGTCGCCGGCTACAAGCTGCTGACGTTCATCGATCGAGCGGGTACGGCCAACGCGCACGAGCTCGCAGACCGGTTCGAGATGGATAAATCGGTCATCAGTCGCCAGGTGCGGATGCTGGAGGAGCTGGCGCTTCTGGAGTCACGACCGGATGAGCGCGACGGACGACTCCGGGTGCTGACGGTCACGGCTGGTGCGGGTGCGGCGCTCGCGGAGGTCCGTCGCGAGTACGGCTCCCGCCTCCAAGCCGTGATCGATGAGCTCACCCCCGAGGAGATCCGGGCCGCGTCCAAGGTCTTCCGGCTGCTCGCAGAAGTGTGAGACGTAGCCCCGCTGTCACGATCGACAGCGGGGCTTCGCCGTACACTGGCGTTCTCGTGCAGTCCGTGGCGGGGGCTCGCGGCCCGTACCCGACATCGACGGTCACATCCAGATCCGATATGCCCGTGGCGAGCTTCACCTTGTGAAGGATCGGATTCTGGCTGCGTTGGTGCGGCGAACCCATCAGTAGGGGACCTCACCCCGCCTCACGAGCTACACCATGCCGCTCGTTCTTGCGTATCCAGGGTGATCGCACGCACCGCTTGACGCGTGTTGCGCGCTCTGTCGTGTTTACTCCGAATAGAGAGCCGCATCTAGTCCCGTGGCCCGATAGGGCACCGCAACAGGCGTAAGCAGAACTGGGAGTCCGCTATCAGCCGCGTATTTGTCCTGGAATTCGTACGCGTCATCTTCGACATCGAAAACACCGATGAAACCAGGAGTATCTTCCAAGTGCACAATCCACACCCTCATGAACGGAATGTAGCACTGACCTCCGGGCCGCTCCGCCCCTCGAACGTCCTCAACCGGCACCGACGTCGCCCTCGCGGCGCGACTACAGACCGTCACGTACCGGTGTGGCAGGCCCATCGTCCGCTGGGTCTTCATCCGGTGATGGGGAACTGGGCGAACCCGCGGTGAGCGCGAGCGCCGTGACAGCGGCGGTGGCCGCTGCTGCGATGCTGCGGCGCAGGTGACGAGCAATGCTCATGGTGGGACAGTAGCGCAGCAGCTGGCCACCCCCTTCGCCGTACACTGGCGAGCATGAGCGCCTCCTCCGACGCCCCCGCCGAGACCCCCGCATCCGACGCCGACGCGGAACTGCTGGGGGAGGCCGAGCTCGACCACGCCATCACCCGGGTCGAACAGGAACTCGGGCGTCTCTTCGCACGGATCCGGGTGAGCTGGCGTGAGGCCGCGGCCACCGTGCACCCCGACCTGCAGCCGCTCGGCTACCAGGTGCTCACCTCGATCGCGACAGGGAAGGCGACGTCCGCCGGCGCGATCATCGAACGCCTGCAGACCGACAAGTCGGCTGTGAGCCGCCAGGTACGGCAGCTCGAACAGTTGGGCCTCGTCGAGAGCATCCCCGATCCCGAGGACCGACGCGCCCGGGTCCTCGTGGCCACCGAACTTGCCCAGGAGCGGGTCGCGCTCGCGCGGTCGCAGTACGAGGGGCGCATGGGGGAGCGGCTGCGCAGGTGGACGGCAGCCGACCTCGACCATTTCGCCGACCTGCTCGCGGCGCTCGGCGGGAACTGAGGGAATACGGGGAGCGCTCCGGGCCTTACCTCCCACTGTGAATCTCTACGAACCGGCCCGCTTCGGCGCCCTCCCGCTGACCAATCGCGTCGTCATGGCGCCGCTCACCCGCACGCGTGCCGATGACGACGGTGTGCCGACCGCGACGATGGCGGAGTACTACCGGCAGCGCGCAGGGCAGGGACTGATCATCTCCGAAGGTGTCTGGCCGGCTCTTGAAGGCAAGTCCTACCCCGGGCAGCCGGGCATCGTCACGCCCGCACAGATCGAGGCGTGGAAGTCGATCACCGCGGCGGTCCACGCCGAGGGAGGAACGATCGTGATGCAGCTCATGCACGGCGGTCGTGTGGGCCACCCCGCGATCTCGGGAGAGCCCCGGGTCGTCGCACCCAGCGCGCTCGCCGCCCCCGGACAGACCCGCACGCCCGAGGGCAAGGCCGATCTGCCCATCGCCCACGCCCTCACGCTGGAGGAGATACCCGAGGTCGTCGAGCAGTTCGCTCAGGCCGCACGCAACGCGATCGCCGCCGGCTTCGACGGCGTCGAGGTGCACGGCGCCAACGGCTACCTGGTGCACGAGTTCCTCTCGCCCGTGTCGAACGTCCGCGACGACGCGTACGGCGGGTCTCCCGAGAACCGGGCACGCTTCGCGGTCGAGGTCGTCGCGGCCGTCGCCGCCGCCGTCGGAGCCGATCGCACCGGCGTCCGTCTCTCGCCGCAGCACAACATCCAGGGAGTGCTGGAAGAGGACGACGCCGACGTCCACGCGACCTACACGGCCGTCGCCGAGGGGCTCGCGCCGCTCGCTCTCGCATTCATCGACGTGCTCAACGCCGATCCTGCCGGCGAGCTCGTGCAACACATCCGCCGCACGGCGGGCGCCCCGCTGATCGTCAACACCGGCTTCTCCATCGAGACCACGCGGGAAGCCGCAGAGGCACTCGTCGCCGATGGCATCGCCGATGCGGTCGCTGCCGGTCGTCCGGTGATCGCCAACCCCGACCTGATCGAGCGCTGGCGTCAGGACTCCGAGCTCAACGAACCCCGCCCCGCGCTGTTCTACGGCCGGACCGCGGAGGGATACACCGACTACCCGTCGCTGGAGTCGGTGCGCGTCGGAGCGTGACCCGCTGTTCCCGGCGGACGTCGACGAACGAAAGC
The DNA here is from genome assembly GCF_021272365.1 of Microbacterium sp. KKR3/1. Lineage (NCBI taxonomy): Bacteria > Bacillati > Actinomycetota > Actinomycetes > Micrococcales > Microbacteriaceae > Microbacterium > Microbacterium sp. KKR3/1. The sequence goes on from NZ_JAJSDW010000002.1 coordinate 397,110, forward strand.
ACGCGGAATCAATGCACTTTACGTAACTTATGTACATAAATTGTATAATGTCGCTATGAACACGATCAGCCGCAGTGTCCCATCGAAGGATCTCCGCGACAGCCTCGCTGACGTCCTCGGGGGCGTCGCCTACGGTTCGGAGCGCGTGGGCGTCACGCGTCACGGAAAGCTCACTGCCGTGTTGATCAGTGTGGACGACCTCGAGCTGCTTGAGGAGCTCGAGGCCGCCCGCGATGCGGCAGAGTTCGCCGCGGCGCGCACGGCCGATGATGGGCAGCGCGTCACGCTGGATGAACTGCGCTCGGAAGTTGCGTGACTGCGTATCGGGTCGAGTTCACGACGGCGGCCGCGAAAGAGGTCCGCAAGCTGGATCCACAGAATCGTCGCCGCATTCCGGGTGGCTCACCGGCGTGACGTCTACGAGATGTGAGCGGACGACGGTCGTCAGAGCACGATGTCACCGGCCGTGTCGAGAGGTCGCCATCCGGTCTCCCGTGCTCCCGGCTGCACGAGCACGTCGGAGGCGAGCAGTGGCCCGAGGCCGAGCCCGGTCAGGGTGGCGATGTCGGAGATGGGCACTTGGAACGTGCGGAACGCCGCCAATGGCGGGACGACGAGTGTCGTCTCACGGGTGTCGACCAGCGCGGACTGATCGAGCACGAAGCCGGCCGCAGTGAGCTCGTCTCCGCTGCGCCATGCGGCGATCTTCCAGAAGCGGCGCGGGATCCGGACACCCCGGTAGGGCGGGTCATCGTCGGCGAGGACCGGCGCGGTGAACACCGACACGCGCTGGTCTGTGGTATCGGCGTAGGCGAGCACGTGATCCTCGAGGCCGAGCCAGAGCTCCTTGGACTGGTTGAACGCCGCCGCCTGGGGTGCGGCGTTGGGATAGAAGAAGGTCGCCTCCGCCGCCGACCTCGCCTCGGAGAGTTCGCCCCAGCCCGGGTCGCGCCGCCGCACCAAGTGGCCCCGATCGAGATCGTTGCGCGCGTAGACCGCCGGTCCCGTCTGCTCATCGGCGGGGATGCGGGGATCGAGCCGCCACTCGCCCGTGCGGGGCAGTTCCCGGAGCCGGGCACCGTCGATGTTGACCGCCGTCACTGCAGCCAGTCTGCGTGCGGGGTCGAGCAGCACGGTGAAGCGCGGGTAGGGAAGTTCACGGCTCGGTTGCGCGGGGCGTGGAAGTGGCAGTGGCGTGCCGAGGAAGTCCGGGTCGTAGCCGTCGGTCATTCTCCTATCGTGCACGGGGCCTCCGACGCGCACAGTGAGTGACCGAGTCGACACCCCTTCCCCCGGTCAGTCGTCGGTGCGGAAGCCGGCCGCCTTGTGCGTGCCGTCGCAGAAGGGCTTGAGGGCGGAGAGGCCGCAGCGGCAAAGGGCGACCGTCCGGCGGTGCGGCGCGATCGGATCCCCCTCGACGGTCAGCACCTCGATGTCACCCCGCACCAGCAGCGGGCCGTCGGGGTACGGCGTGATCGTCACAGGCTCCCGTGCGGCGCTCATACGCCCGCCCGCTGCCGGAGCGCGGAGGCCCCCGCCGTCCACGCCTCCAGTGTGGCGGTGCCACCCCAGCCGTCCACCGTCAGGCAGGCGGCGGCCCCGAACATGATGTCGGGGAGCAACTCCGGATGATCTTCGGCGAGGCTTCCCGCCAGATCACGGGCGGCGATCTGCTCGTGCACCGCATCCGCTTCCACATGCTCGTCGAAGTACGCCGTCACCGCGGCGTCGAAGCCCAGACGACGCAAGCCGTCGGCGTACAGGCGGCAGGGGATGGAGGAGGTCATCTCGTAGGCCGCCAGGTGTCCGACGATCGCTCCCACCAGGCGGCGGTTGAGGCCGAACAGCGACATCATGTTCAGTGAGGCGAGGGTGAGCGCGGGCAGATCGTCGATGCACGCGCCATAGGTCGCGTCGAGACCCGCGGCCGTCATCGCACGAGCGAAGAGCGTGGCGTGCACGCGCTGTGGACGCCCGCCTCCGTACTCGTCGGACTGGATCTCGACCAGCGCTGCCTTGGCGCGACCGTCCAGCCGCGGGATCGCCCACGAGTGCGGGTCGGCCTCGCGCAGCGTGTAGGCCGAACGTTGGATGAGCATCTCCCGCGCCTGCTCCTCGGTCGCCTTCTTCACGAAGTAGCGCGAGAGGCTCGGCCCGGTGTCGGCCTCGGCGAGGGCGAAGAGGGCGCGGCCGACGGCATCCACGGTCGGGTCCGGCAAGTCGGGCGTCGGAATGCGCGCGCGCAGTGACCTCTCGAACGCCGCCTCGAGGACCTGTCTGGTTCGCAGGAGCGCGGGTTCCCACTCGAGGTCGGCGTCCAGCTGCGGCAGCGATCCGTAGGCGGAGGCGTAGAGGACGAACAGCGCGAGCTGGATGTCGTCGTCGCGCACGACCTCGGTGCTCGCTGCCACGGCGTCGGCGGCGAGTGCGGTGTGGTCGGACGCGGTGCCCTCCGTGAGATGTGCGATGACTGCGCGGCTCAGCGGGCCTCGATCGCGGAAGGCGAGGGCGGTGGGGGCGACGAGGGTGGATGCGGTCATAGGTCGGGCTCCTGACGATGGGGACAGGAGCATCCTGTGCGCAAACCTGTGACAGGTACAGGGACTTGACGCGGAGGCTCCGACGCCTCTCTAAGGGCAGGTCTCGAACGCGTACCCGTCGTCAGCGGGCGTGACGAGATCACGGTCGCGGAGCACCATCGAGGAGGGCGCATCGCCGTCTGCGCACATCTCGATGAACGGGAGGGGGAGTTCATCCGTGTACTCGATGTCGATGACGTGTTCTCCGTAGACCGCTGTGTACGCGCCGCACTCCCGGTACACCGCGCATTCCTCGGTGACCGCGAAGTCGAAGCCCGCTCGCTCGTGCAGCGTGGAAGCGTCTTCCGCGGCGTTCTTCTGTCCGGCAGCGAGCCCCGCCGCGTGGGCGGCCTCGACGTAGAGGGTCGCCAGCGCGAGGTTGTCCTCGAGCGAGAGCGCGCCGTCCGACCGCGAGTACGAGTCGAGGTTGTCGAACTCCACGGCATCGAAACCGGACTCGGCGCAGCCCTCGATCCACGCGGTCACCGTGTCGGCGATCCGCTCGCGGCGCTCGGCGCTCGCCGTGTCGAGCAGGGCCTCATCCGGCCAGTCCGGATCGAACACGACCTCGCCGTCGTGTCGCAGCAGGAGATCGTCGGGCCAGGAACCGAGCTCAGCCGGTTGGGTCTGGAAACCGTTGACGTAGCAGATCGAGTAGACGCCCGGTGCGGGATCGGCACCACGGTCGCGCCCCACGATGCCGACTTCCGGCGCGGGATCATAGGCACCACCGAGCTGATAGTCCGGAACGGCACCGGCCGGCGGGAGCACAGGGGCGCGCTCGGACTCGGGCGTCGCCGGGGCATCGGCACACCCTCCGAGCGTGAGCACCAGTGCCGCGACGGCGGAGAGCAGCGCGCCCCGGCGCGTCCGGCCGTCGGGTCTGCGCGGGCCCCTCGAGGAGGTCAATGCGGATCCGTGCCGGAGGCCGCGATGTCCGCCGGGACGGGCTCGGCCGGATTGCGACGGATGCCGATCCACGACACCACGCCGCCGATCACGAGCAGTATCGCGGTGACCCACGCCGCACTGTGGAACCCATCGAGGTCGAGCTGTCCGCCGACGATCGTGGAGAGCATCGCGACCACGAGCAGTCCGGCGACGCGCGAGACGGCGTTGTTGACGGCCGAGGCGATGCCGGAGTGGTTCTCATCGATCGCACCGAGGATCGCGGCGGTCAGCGGGGCCACGGTGAGGGACAGACCGAGACCCATCACGATCATCGCGGGCAGCACCTGCCACCAGTAGTCGAAATCGTCGGCGACCGACAGGAGCATCAGGGCGCCGACGGCCATGATCAGCGGTCCGACCGTCATGAAGATGCGCGGACCCCACCTGCCCGCCCAGCGACCGGCGCGCGAGCTCACCAGGATCATCAGGATGGTCATCGGCAGGCTCGCGAGACCGGCGGCCGTCGCGCTCAGCCCGGCACCCTGCTGCAGGTAGACACCGACGACGAAGCCGTTGAGTGACAGGGCGGCGTACACGAAGAGGGTGGCGAGGTTTCCCCACCCGAAGTCGCGCACGCGGAACAGCCACAGTGGCATGAGCGGGGAGGTGGAGTGCTGCTGACGCCACAGGAACAACCCGAACAGGGCGGCGCCGGCGACCGCGGGGATCCAGATGGCGGGCGACTGCCATCCCATGTTGGGCTGCTCGATCAGTGCGAACACCACGGCGCCGAGCCCGATCGCGCACAGGGCACCGCTCCACCAGTCGACCTTGATGCCGCGCGGATGCTCGGGCAGATGCAGACGGGCCAGCAGGAACAGGGTGATCCCGATGGGGATGACGTTGATGAGGAAGACGAACCGCCAGGAGATGAAGTCGACGAACAAGCCGCCCAGCAGCGGCCCGACTAGTTGCGCCCCCGTGGTGAACGCGGTCCACACCCCGATGGCCCGGGCCTGGACGTCGGCGCGCATGGTCGCGGTGATCAGCGCGAGCGAGCTCGGGACCAGCAGCGCTCCGGCGGCGCCCTGCGCGGCCCGGGCGACGATCAGCATCAGCGGGTCGACGGCGGCGGCGACCGCGATGGAGGCGATGCCGAAGGAGATCAGGCCGATGCGCATCACGAGGACGCGTCCGTACGCGTCGGAGACGGAGCCTGCGAGCAGGATCAGGGCGCTGAGAGTGATCAGATACGCGTCGACCACCCACTGCTGCGTGGTGATGCCGCCGCCGAGTTCACGACTGATCGCCGGCAGTGCGACGTTGACGACCGTGCCGTCGAGGAACGTCACGAACGAGGCGAGCACGGCGATCGAGATCACGAGGCGCTGGAGAGGGGCGAAGGATGCCACAGGGCGACCTTACTCCCGGTGACGGACCCCGGGGCGGTGGAGGTCAGGCCACCGGCGCCGGGGTGCCTGCGGCGAGCAGCCGGGCGAGCATCGGCGTCCCGCCCCGGTCGAGGGCCCGACGTTGCCGGTCGGCGCCGGTGCCGACCGCCCGCAGTCGGGCGATCCCTTCGCGGACCCGCTCGTCGTCACCGAGGTCACGGAGAGTGGGGGCGATGACGGCGAGCATCCGATCGGCGACCGCCCAGGCGGCGTCGACCGCTCCGGTCGTGGGATCGATCATGCGGGCGTCCATCCCGTGGCGGGCGGCCGTCCACAATGAGGCGTCGAGGCCGTCGATCCCGGCGTCCCCGTGCGGCTGCTCGTCGGTGAGGACGATCGCGCGGGAGAGGACGGCGGCGAACACGGCATCCTCCGCGGTCAGCTGCGCATCGAAGACCCGAAGCTCGACCGTGGGGAAGCGATCCGAGATCCGCGCCGCCCAGGAGAGGGCCGCCGGGTCGGTGATCGCCCGCAGATCGACGAGCCGCTCCACCTGCGTGCGGTAGTCGTCGAAGTCGCGGAACCGGGGTGGGCTCCACGATCCCGGCAACCGGCGGATCAGGATGCTTCGCCAGCTCGAGAAGCTCGAGTCGCGCCCGCCCGCGAAAGGGCTGTTGCCGGTGAGGGCGAGCAGCACCGGGAGCCAGCCCCGTACCCGGTTGAGGGCGCGCACCCGTTCCTCGTCGTCGAGCACCTCCACATGCACATGCAGGCCGTTGACCTCGTGGTCGCGGGTGAGGTGGCCGAGCCACGACGCGACGTCGTCGTAGTGCGCGGAGGGAGACACCGCCGAGGAACGGGTCGTCGCGAAGGGGGTGCCGGTACCCGCGGCGATCGCGCTCTGCTCGCTGGCGTGCCAGCCGATCAGGCCGCGGAGATGGGTCGACTGCGCCTCCGCATCCGTGGCGGTCGACACCGGCTCCGTGAGGCATTCGATCTGCGAGGTCAGATACTCCTTCGTGACCTCGCCGCCCGTCCGTAGTCGGGTGATGCGCTCGCGGGTCCCTGCGGCCAGGGAGACCGCGGTGAGGGAGTGCGCATCGACGAAGAGGAACTCCTCCTCGATGCCGAAGCGCGTCATCCGCAGCCTCAGTGATCCCTGAGCGCGGAGATCAGCTCCGACTTCCGTTTTCCGCTGTAGCCGGTCAGGCCCAGCTCCTTGGCGCGTCTGCGCAGCTCGGGGACCGTCCAGTCCTCGTAGTCGCCGTGCTCCCCGCCGCGGCGCCCGACCGCACTGCGGCCCTCTTTCGCGGCGGCGTTCGAGATGCGGGCGGCTTTCTCCTTGGATGCCCCGTCGTTCCGAAGCTCTTCGTACAGTTCGGGATCCTTCAGCGAGTTCTCGCGTCTTCCTGGCATGTGCTCGTCTCCTTCGCGCACTCGGAGGGTGGAAGTCAACCCCCTCGGGCAGATGGTCTTCTCGGGCTAGCGTGAGGGCACCGCAGTCGGGCGTCCGCGCCTGCCGAAAGAAGGGAAAGACCGATGAACATCCTCCTGATCATCGTCATCGTCGTCGCCGTGATCCTTGCGATCACCGGAGGACTGGTGCAGTCGCTCCAGTTCCTCCTGTGGGTCGGGCTCGTCCTCCTCGCGATCGCTGTGATCGCCTGGTTGATCCGAGCGATCAGCGGCAGCCGCAAGGTCTGACGACTCACAACGTCTGACCCATCGAGGTGAGGCCCGCCCATCGGCGGACCTCACCTCTTCGGTGTCCGGGGGACCGGTCCTTACTTCTTGTCGAACGCGTCGCGGACGCTGTCTCCGGCCTTGCCGGCTGCGTCCTTCACTTCCTCGCCGGCCTGCTTGGCCGAAGCCTTCACCTGGTCCGCCTGGCCCTCGGCCTCGAGTCGCTCGTTGTCGGTGAGCTTTCCGACGCCTTCCTTGACCTTTCCGGCGGCCTTCTCGGCAGCGTGCTTCATGTCGTCTGCAGCACTCATGTTCTGCTCCTCTCGTGGGCGGATTCGATTGTGTCCGACCTTTCCACGCGGGCGCGGAAGCAGCTACGGGATTGACAATCGAGACGGGTCGTGTCAACGTTCTGCCCCCATCGACGCAGCGAGCGCGGAGGACTAGCCTGGCGCCAGGCGGGTGGTCCTGCCCGTCGACCCGACCGAGAAAGCGGTGTGCGATGGACGCGATGATGATGGGCGCCATGTCGAAGAACATGGAGTCGATGCCGGACATGCAGATGATGGACATGTCGGTGGTGCAGGCGTGCATGGACGCGTGTGCGGCGTGCGAACAGGCCTGCACGGTGTGTTCGACGCAGATGATGGATTGTTCTCCGGCCTGCATGAACTGCGCGGACATGGCGAGCACGATGATGCGATCGATGCTGCGGATGCAGGGGATGACGCCGGCCTCGATGATGGCGATGCTCGATGCGTGCATCGCCATGTGTCAGACCTGCATGGACGAGTGCATGGAGCACGCCGACATGAGTGAGGTCTGCCGTCTGTGCGCTCAGGCCTGCCAGGCGTGCATGGACGCGTGCGCGGCGATGAGGGACATGATGATGGCGGGTGCCTGAGCCGCGGTCGGCTCAGACGGCGGCGACGTTGAACTGCGTGCGTCCCACGGCGAGGACCGCGTAGCGGGCGTGCAGCGCCACCGGTGTTCCGGGCCCCGCCTCGAGTGCCGCGCCCGAGGCGTTCCACAGCGCGTGCACGGCGCCGTCGAGCGTGCGCACGACGAGGACGCCCGCCACCGGGTCGGACGCCTCCACGATGCCGTCGACCCATTCCGCGGAGGTCGCCGAGGCGATGCGCGCCTGGATCAGGTGCAGAGCGTGACCCGGAGCGAAGGACGAGCAGCGGCCGCCGTTGCTGCACATGCACGCCGCACGCTCACGCACCGGGACGGGCGAAAGGCGGTTGAGCGGCGTGGACACGGTGGTCTCCTTCGGATCGATGTTCTGAAAAGAGTAGGTCGCCTGCCGATCCCGGGCCAGGCGGCCCGACATGCGGCGAAACATATGGGTGTAGAATCGCCGGGTGCTGTCGTCGATGAGCGCCCCTCGGGCGCAGAGCGGAGCTGCAGGCGCCCCTCGCGCCGCAGACAGAGGCTGAGGACCGGCCGGAGGCGGAACCCCGTCGCCGGTGTCGCGTCGTACCCGGCTTCCCTGTCCGGGCTCCTCACTCCGATCGACTCGCCCGTCGCGGCGAAAACCTGAAAGCACTGCTCCCATGCGTCCCATCGACGAGCGCGCCATCCGCGCCTCCTTCCTCAACGCCTCCCGCAAGGAGGTCTCCGACCTGTCCCTTCCGCCCGGCTTCGCCGAGATCGACTTCGAGCGGCTCGACTTCCTCGGCTGGGTCGACCCGAAGATCCCCCGTCGGGCCTACGTCGTCACCTGGGTCGACGACGCCGTGGTGGGCGTCTTCCTGCAGCGCGCCGAGCAGCGGGTGCTCGCCCGCGCCCAGTGCTCGTGGTGCGAAGACGTCACGCTCCGCAACGACGTGCAGCTGTACGTCGCGCGCAAAGCCGGACCTGCGGGGCGCAAGGGCGACTCCGTGGGCGTCCTCACGTGCGCCGAGTTCGGCTGCAACCGCAACGTGCGCATCCTGCCGCCGCTGGCCTATCAGGGCTTCGACCGGGAGTTCGCGCGCGACTTGCGCATCCTGCGCCTGCAGGAACACGTGGCGGGATTCCTCGCCGAAGTCGGCGGGCGCGCGGACTAGACGGAACGTGCGCGCTCGGTGATCCGGGCGCGCACGTGCTCCCACGCAGGTTCCGCCAGAGCCGCCGACCGGCGGGCGAACTCGTCGAAGCTGCGCCGACCGGGCCACTCCGTCGGCAGCATCGACGGCGGCAGGCCCGGGTCGGTGTACGGCAGCACCCGCCAGCGGTCGATCAGCTGCACAGACGCGGCGAAGGGCTCCGTCGGCAACGTCGCGAGAGACGCCTGGAAGGCGAGGTGCTCGGCGCGCAGCGCGTCGAGGTCCCACCACTGGGCAGCCGCCTCGACGAGCGTGCTGGCTGGGGCAGGGGCGGAGGCCAGGAACAGCGTCGCCCAGCGCCGCGCGTCGAGCTCGTGGAGGATCTGCAGGGCCTCGTCCTTAAGGTGCCCGGGACAGATCCACAGCGCGGGCGACACGACTCCGGCACCGATCCACTGCAGTCGGCGACGCAGTTGATGACGGGTGCTGCGCGCGCTCTCCGGGATCGAGAAGGAGACCAGGCACCACGGGTCGGTATCCGTCATCTCGCGCATCTCGAAGATGCGACGGTCGCCGCGCTCCAGCATCGGGATCGCGGCCGGGTTCAACCGGTAGCCGATCGTGTCGTCGCGCTCGGCGAGCAGCAGCCCTTTCTGCTTGAGGCGGGTGATGCCGGTGCGGGCTTGCGTGGGCGGGATGCCGAGGTCGCCCGCGAGCGCCACCAGGTCCGCCGCCGAGATCCATCCGCCGAGAGGACGCAGGAAGACGCCGATGAACGTCCGCAGCAGTGAGGCCGTGCTGCCGGGACGCGCATCGATGTCGTCGAGGACGGGGGCGTCCGGGAAGTCAGAAGTCACCGGACTCCAGCGCGTCGCGGACGGCGAGCACACCCGTGATCGTCTCGACGTGCGAGGTGCTCAGCGGGGAGAGGCCGAGGCGGATGCCGTCGGGGAAGCGGAAGTCCGGGATGATCCCCTCCGCCCACAGCTTCCGCGTCACGTCCCGGAAGTCGGCATGGCCGATCGTCACGTGTCCGCCCCGGAGGTCTGCGTCGCGCGGGCTGAGCAAGCGCACCCCGAGGGGCGCGAGGACGGCATCGTAGGCGCGGACCGCCAGATCGGTCAGGGACCGGGATTTGGCACGCACGCTCTCGATCGTCGACCCCTCGATCAGGTCGAGCATCCCCTGCATCGCGAGCATCGATGTGACCGGCGGCGTGCCGCTGAGAAGCTGGCGGATATCGCCGGACGGCACGTACTCGGGGCCCATCGCGAAGATGTCGGCGGCACTCCACCACCCCTGGATCGGCTGCCGCAGCACGCCGTGGAGCCCGCGGCGGAGGTACGCGAAGGCGGGGGATCCCGGGCCACCGTTCAGGTACTTGTACGTGCAGCCGACCGCGAGGTCCACGCCCCAGTCGTCGAGCTGCATCGGCACGACGCCGGCGGAGTGACACAGATCCCACATCATCAGCGCGCCGGCCTCGTGCGTGACCGAAGTGATGCCGGGCATATCCGCCAGGGCTCCGGATCGGTAGTCGACGTGGCTGAGCGACACCAGGGCCGTGCGCTCCGAGACGACCGCGGCCACGTCGGCGACGGTCACGCCGGCCACGGGGTCGGGTTCCAGCCAGCGCAGCGTCAGGCCGGTCTCGGCGGCGACGCCTTCGGCCAGGAAGCGGTCGGTGGGGAAGTTCCCCGCCTCGATCACGAGTTCCGTCCGGGTGGGATCGGCGGTCGCGGCGGCACGCATGAGCTTGTAGATCAGCACGCTGGTCGAATCGGCCACGACGGTCTGGCCCGCGCCGGCTCCGAGTGCCACGCGTCCGATGCGGTCGCCCAACTCCATCGGCAGCGCCATCCACTGTTCGTCCCAGGAGCGGATGAGCCGCGTGCCCCAGTCCTCGCGCACGAACGCGGCGAGCTTCTCGGGGATGTCGCGCAGCGGACGGCCGAGGGAGTTGCCGTCGAGGTAGGCCGTGACGCCCGGGGCGTCGGCGAACGCGTCGAGGTGCGCACGCAGCGGGTCGGCGGCGTCGAGGGTGCGGGCGAGGTCGAGCAATTCACGGTCGAGGGGGTCGGTCATGTCACACCTTCAGGTCTGCGGGGATGAGGGGGCGGGCGGCGAGCGGGTCGGCTGTTGCGGGAGAGGCACCGGGAAGGAACAGGAGCGTCGCCGACGGGGCGAGCGGATCCATCGGGGAGAGCGCGTGCAGGAGCGCATCGGAGTGGAGGCCGGCCTCGCGGAGGGCGGCGATCTCCCGGGCGTTCAGGTCGTTGGGCATCGGCCCGTTGCCCAGGTCGGTCCCGTAGAGCACGGTCCCTCCTGCCGCGTGGAAACGGCGGACGTTGTCGATCGCGATCGCGATCGCGCGCGCGCGGCCGTCGTGGATGGCGAGGGTCGAGATCCACGATGTCGAGGCCGCCTGCCGAGCGATCTCCTCATCGTCGAGGCGTTCCGTGAACGGGGCATGGGCGAGGCGGGCAGCGCCGAGTGCGACGACGCGCTGCGCCTCACCCGGTCCTTCGGCGTGGGCGACGACCGGGAGGGAGTGGCTCGCGGCGATGCCGACGATCGTGCGGAACAGGTCGTCCGAGAAGACCGGTCCGGCCGTGCTGTTGCTCGTGACCTTGAGACACGACGCCCCGGTAGCCGCCATCTCGGCCACCACGTCCGCTGCTGCTCTCTCGTCCGCGACCTCGCGCACCGAGCCTTCCGGTGCCCACTCGCGGTCGGAGGGGTATCCACCCGGGGCGGCGACGAACGCCCCCGCGAACTCGACCACGAGCGCGCGCGGGTGCGGGATCGAAAACGTGCCGGAATCGCGGGTCGGAGGCGCGTTATTGATCCCGCCACGCGCGAGTCGGCGCAGCACGTCCGGGTTGCCGCCGAGGTCGACCACGCGTCCCAGGCGCGAACCCGACAACTGCGAGTGGTCGACGAGTTGCAGGTGCACGTGGTGGTCCGTGAACCCGCCCAGCACGACGCCGTCGAGGCGCGGGAGGTCGGCGTCGGAGTGCCCATCGCTCAGCCGCACCCGCCCGTCGACGAGCTCGACGACGCCCTCGCGCCAGCCGACCCCGTCGAAGAACGTCGCGGCGTGCATCAGCTGCCGATCTCGGTGCGCACGGTGTAGAGCTCGGGGAAGAATGTCAGATCCAGGGCGCGCTGCAGGAAGCCGACGCCGCTGGAGCCGCCGGTGCCGACCTTCATGCCGATCGTGCGGGAGACGGTCTTGAGGTGCCGGAAGCGCCAGAACTGGAAGTTGTCCTCGAGGTCGACCAGGTCTTCGCACGCTTCGTACAGGTCCCAGTACCGGTTCGGGTCCTGGTAGATCTCGCGGATCGCGGGCACCAGCTCCGGGGTCTCGCGGTACGGCTCGCGCACATCGCGGTCGAGGATCGACGACGGCACCGGCAGTCCGCGCCGGGCGGCGAACCGCAGGAACTCGTCGTACAGGGTCGGCTTCTCCCACTCGGCCGTGAGCAGCGCGAGGTTCGCGGGGTGGTCGGCGAAGACGTTCAGCATCTTCTCGTTCTTGTTGCCGAGGGCGAACTCCACCGCGCGGTACTGCACGGACTGGAACCCGGACGAGTTGCCGAGCGCTCCGCGGAACTGTGCGTACTCGGTAGGCGTGAGGGTGGCGAGCACCGACCACTGCTGCGTCATCACGTCCTGGATGCGCTTGACCCGGGCGATGCGCTTGAGTGCTTCGCGCAGGTCGTCACGGGCGAGCAGCTCCCGAGCGGACGAAAGCTCGTGCAGCAGCTGCTTGAGCCACAGCTCGGTGGTCTGGTGCTGGATGATGAACAGCATCTCGTCGTGGTGCTGCGGCTCGCTCACCGGGTGCTGTGCCGTGAGCAGCTGGTCCAGCGCCAGGTACGACCCGTAGGTCATCCGTCCGGACAGATCGGTGACGATCCCGGATTCGAGGGCGCGTTCGTTCTCGGTGCTCATGCGCCGAACATATCACTTCTGTGGCGAGCGTCACAGGTGTGAAATGTTCTCGATCCGGATCAGTCGTCCGACGGCAGGGCCGGTGTGCGCGGCGGGGGAGTGCGTCGCGTGCCCGGAGCACCGGTAGCTTCGAACGCCACGGCCAGGCGCAGCAGCATCGTGTCGTCGTACGCTCGTCCGGCGAAGGTCAGGCCGATCGGCATGCCGATGTCGCTCATCAGCCCCATCGGAACCGTGACCGTCGGGATGCCGAGGTGACGGATGGCGAGGTTACCGTTCGCGATCCAGGTGCCGTTACGCCACCCCAGGTCCGCGGACTCCGGGTTCACGTCCATGTCTGCCGGACCCACATCCGCGACCGCGGGGAACACCACGGCGTCGAGGTGGAGCGCATCCATCCACTCCTCGAGGTCGCGGCGACGCGTCTCCTCCAGGCCCCGCAACCCGTTTTCGAGCTCGGGCATGTCCGTGAAGGGGCTATCGGGGTGGCTCCGCACCCAGTCCGGATACTCGGCGATGTCGTCGTCGAAGCCGGTGTAGCGGTCGGGGAGGGCGCCTTCCGGGTGCGGGAAGATCGTGGCCCCGTCGACCTCCGTGAGCGTGCGGAGAGCCGGATCGCCGTTCGCCTGCAGGAAGTCCTCCCACGCCCACGCCGAGAGGTCGACGATCTCGCGTCGCAGGTACTCGGGCGACACCAGTCCACGCGTCGGGAGGGTGGGGGCGCCCGGGCGGTCTCCCTCGTAGTTGGACACCACCGGGAAGTCGACCTCGATCACGGTCGCCCCGGCGGCGCTCAGGTCGCGGCGTGCCGCCTCCCACCGTTCGATCACACTCGCTCGCGTCTCGATGCGCCGACCCGTCGGGCCGCCGATGCCCGGGGCCTGCGCGCTTCCGGCATCCGGATCCGCATTGATGTACATCTTCGGGATGCCGATCCGCATGCCGTCGAGCGCTGCCGGGGTGCCGCTGGCGAGGGCCGCATACGAGTCCGGTCGGACCGAGGCGGCCGAGGGGATCGGGACCCACGGCTGTGCCCGCCAGAAGTCGCCGCGGGAGTCGCGGTCGTCGGCGACGATCACCTCGAGCACTTCGAGCAGGTCGGCCATGGAGCGGGTGTGCGGCACCACCACGTCCATCGTGGGAACGAGTGGCCAGTTGCCCCGGGTCGAGATCACGCCGCGGGAGGGGGTGTAGGCGCACAGGGCGTTGTTCGTCGCAGGGCCGCGACCGGAGGACCAGGTCTCCTCTCCGAGCCCGAAAGCGGCGAAGCTCGCGGCGGTCGCGGTGCCGGAGCCGTTGGAGGAGCCCGACGCGAAGGGTGCGGTGAGGAACGCGGCTTTGTACGGGCTCTCCGCTCGGCCGTAGACCCCACGCTGCATGCCGCCGTTGGCCATCGGCGGCATGTTCGTCAGCCCGAGGCAGATCGCTCCGCCCGCGCGCAGGCGCTCGATCGTGAAGGCGTCGCGCTGGGCGATCAGATCCGCGAAGGCCGGGCTTCCGGCTGCGGCGGTGAGCCCCCGCACGAGGTAGCTGTCCTTCGCCGTGTACGGGATGCCGTCGAGGGGGCCGAGCACCTCGCCTCGGGCACGGCGGGCGTCGGAGGCCGCAGCCTCGGCGCGTGCGTCGGGGTTCGCGACCACCACCGCGTTCAGGGCGGTCGGCGTGCCCGGCGCATCGAAGGCGGCGATGCGAGCCCGGTAGGCGTCGACGAGGTCGACCGCGGTCGCGGTGCCGCTCTCGAGCGCGCGGCGCAGATCGGCGATGGAGGCTTCGACGACGTCGAACATCAGCGCGACCCGTCCACGGAAGGCTGCTGCTGCGTGATGCAGTGGATGCCGCCGCCGCGGTCGAACAGCGGGCGCGCGTCGACCGTGACCACGCGGCGTCCGGGGTACGCGTCCGCGAGGATCTCGCGGGCCGCGGCATCCGCCTTCTCGTCGCCGAACCCGCACGCGACCACACCGTCGTTCGTCACGAGATGGTTGACGTAGCTCCAGTCGACGGGCCCCTCGCCGTCGCTCAGTGTCGAGGGCGCGGGCAGGTCGATCACTTCCACGCGGCGACCGGCGGCATCCGTCTGCTCGGAGAGGAGGGCGCGAAGGTCGCGGGAGACGGCGTGGTCGGGGTGCTGCGGGTTCTGCTGGTCGTGCAGCAGGAGCCGGCCGGGGGAGACGATCGTGGCGACGATGTCGACGTGGCCGTTCGTCCCGAAGTCGTCGTAGTCGCGAGTGAGCCCGCGCGGCAGCCAGATCGCCTTCGTCGCGCCGATCGTCCTGGCCATCTCGGCCTCGATCCGCTGTTTGTCGGCGTAGGGGTTGCGTCGCGGGTCGAGCTGCACGGTCTCGGTGAGCAGCACCGTGCCTTCGCCGTCGACGTGGATGCCGCCGCCCTCGTTGACGAGCGTCGAGCTCACGAGCTCCGCCCCGACGGCGCCGGCCACGATGCGGGCGTGCTGTGCGGCCTTGCGCCATTCGGCCCAGTCGGGAGCGCCCCAGCCGTTGAAGATCCAGTCGACGGCGCCGAGCACGCCCGGGCGCTCGTCGTCGACGACGAAGGTCGGGCCGGAGTCGCGCATCCAGAACTCGTCGACCGGTGCCTCCAGGATCTCGATGCCGGCACCGAGCATGCGTCGGGCCCGCGGGATCTCGCTCGGGTCGACCAGCATCGTCACGGGTTCGAACTCGGCGACGGCGTGGGCGACGGCCGTCCAGGTCGCGTACCCCTCTTCGCGCTCGGCATCCGTGGCGCCGAGCGTCTCGCCCTCCGCGGGGAACGCCATCCAGGTGCGCTCGTGAGGTGCCGTCTCGGCGGGCATGCGCCAACTCATCGTGATCTCCTCGTCGACGATCTCGGGCGGACGGAATCCGCTGTTGAACACGTGATCAACGAGTGATACCGTAGCCCGCGATGAAGATCACGTCAAGAAGCACCGCGCCGCGGCGGATGCCCCCGGAGGAGCGCGAGCGATCGATCGTCGACGGCGCGATCGCCCTGGCACGCGAGGGCGGACTCGAGGTGCTCACGGTGCGTGCGGTGGCGGCGCGCGTCGGTGTCACCCCGGCCCTGGTCGCTCACTATCGGCCCGTCATGGACGCCTTCGTCGCCGAGATCTTCGGGTACATCGTCGCGGCCGAGCGCGATGAGGTGATCGCAGCTTTCGATGGTGTGGGTGACATCCGCGCGGGTCTGCACGACCTGATCGAGACCCTCCTCGACGGCGAGCGCGACGACGTCACCCTGATCTGGGTGCAGGCCTGGGCGCTCGGTGCCCGCAACGACATCCTCGCTGCCCGCGTGCGTTCCGAGATGGACGGGTGGCAGAGCGCTCTCGAGCAGATCTTCGTCCGAGCGGCGGCGGCGGGAGTGATCGCCGACGGCCGTTCCGACACCGCCGCGTGGCTCCTGCTCGCCATGGTCGACGGCATGAATGCGCACTCGCTCGTGAAGTGGGCGCCGAGCGATCGCGCCGACCTCGCCCGCCGCGCGCTGTCCGCCGTCCTCGACAGTGCCGCACCCCACGCGATCTCCCTCGCTTCCCCGACCGAACCCCGCACCGAAGACCAGTAAAGGAACGCTCATGGATGCTGTGCGCATGCACGCGGCTTCGCCCGAATCGACGGCGATCGTGGATGCCGTGCTCGACTACTCGCGCCGTCGCATGCTCGCCGCCGACGTGCCACTCGACAAGCCCCAGACCGAGGCGGAACTGAACCGTCTCGTGGGGGCGACGATCACCGACGCCGGGCTCGGAGCCCAGCGCGCGCTCAGCGTGTTCGAGCACATCCTCGCGCCGGCTTGTCTCACCACGAGCCACCCGCTCTACCTGTCCTTCATCCCGACCGCCCCGACCATGGCGGCCATCGCGTTCGACCTCGTCGTCTCCGCATCCGGTCTCTACGGCGGCAGCTGGCTCGAAGGTGCGGGCGCGGTGCACGCCGAGAACGAGGTGCTCTCGTTCCTCGCGGGGGAGTTCGGGCTGCCCGACACCGCGGGCGGTGTGTTCGTGCAGGGCGGCACGATCGGCAACCTGTCGGCCCTCGTCGCGGCGCGGGAGGCCGCCAAGGCCCGACTGGTCGCCCAGGGCAAGGAGCTCCCGGCGCGCTGGAAGATCGTGTGCAGTGCGGAGGCCCACTCCTCGAACAAGTCCGCCGCGCGGGTGATGGATGCCGACGTGGTGCTCGTGCCCGCGGGTGACGACGGCATGCTGCGTGCCGACGCGGTGCGCGAGGCGCTCGACACCCACGGCGACGAGATCTGCGCCGTCGTCGTGACCGCGGGTTCGACGAACTTCGGCATCGTCGACGACATCGAGGCGATCGCCGCGCTCAAGGACGAGTACGACTTCTGGCTGCACGTGGACGGTGCCTACGGGCTCACCGCGATGCTCGCGCCTGCCGCGCGTTCCCGCTTCCGCGGTGTGGAGCGTGCCGACTCGGTGATCGTCGACCCGCACAAGTGGCTGTTCGCGCCGTTCGACTGCTGCGCGCTGATCTACCGTGAGCCGGACCAGGGTCGCCGCGCGCACACCCAGCACGCCGAGTACCTCGACACGCTGACCGACGCCGATGAGTTCAGCCCCTCGGACTACTCGATCCAGCTGACGCGTCGCCCGCGCGGGCTTCCGATGTGGTTCTCGCTCGCGACCTACGGGGTGGATGCCTACCGCGAAGCGATCGGCGCGACCATCGCCCTCACGGAGCGCATCGCCGCAGAGATCTCCCGCCGCCCGGAGCTGCGCCTCGTGCGGGATCCGCAGCTGTCGGTCGTGGTGTTCGAGCGCGACGGCTGGGAGCGCGCCGACTATGACCGCTGGTCGGCGGAGCTGCTCGACTCCCAGCGCGCCTTCGTCGTGCCCAGCTCGCACGCCGGTCGGCCGAACACGCGCTTCGCCATCCTGAACCCGCTCACGACCTTCGAAGACCTCACCGGCATCCTCGACACCATGAAGTAGGCCGAGCTCTCGGGTGCGCCGCCCGGATGGCCGTGTCGGATGTCGGGAGGATTCCCGGATGTCGGGGGAGTCGGCCCGATCTTCCCGACATCCGTCCTTCCTCCCGACCGCCGTACCGGCGGCGGGTGCGGGTGCGGGAGCGCGCGCCGGGTGCGGGAGCGGGCGCCGGGTGTGGGACGGCTCTCGAGGGCGAGAGATCAGCCGCCCATGCCGGCGATGAGTCGCGTCAGCCCGTACTCGAAGGCGCGGTCGACGTCGCCGCCGAGGCGGAAGGCGCCGGCGAGCTCCATCTGCAGGAAGCCGGTCGCCCAGGCCGTGAAGAGACGGGCGGCGTCGAGGGCGTCGTCGTCGCCGACCAGAGCCGAGGACGCGCGGATCACCGGCGCGGCGGAGTGCGCGAGGGCATCCTGCGGGGCCGCGATCGTGAACATCAGCCGGAAACCCTCGGGGTTCTCCTTCGCGAAGCCGCGATAGACGTGCGCGAGGCCGGCGAGGTCGTCGCCCTCCTCCTCGAGCTGTGCGGTGAGGGCGTCGATCGTGGCCACGGCGACCGCGGTGTGCAGGGCGTCCCGATCGCGGATCCGCTTGTACAGCGAGGGTGCGCGCACGCCGACGCGAGTCGCGACCGCCTGCATGGTGAGGCCTGCTGGTCCGGCGGTTTCGAGGATCTCCCGTCCGGCGGCGACGATCTCCGCGATGGACGTGCGTTCGGGGGTCGGCATCGGTCCTCCTGGATGGCTATTGACATTAGCCATGATAGCTACGTATCGTAGCTATCGCAACAGCCCCGAGAGGATCCGCCATGAAGCTCGCACCCCACCTGCACCGACTGGGCAACGACATCGTCGCCTCCTACCTCATCGACCTGCCCGAGGGGATCACCCTGATCGATGCGGGTCTTCCCGGGCACTGGCACGACCTCCAGCGCGAGCTCGAGGTACTCCGCCGTCCGCTGTCCGATGTCCGCGGCCTCGTCCTCACCCACGGCGACAGTGACCACATCGGGTTCGCCGAGCGGCTGCGCACCGAGGCGGGGGTGCCGGTCTTCATCCACGCGGCGGACAGTCACCGCGTGCGCACGGGCGAGAAGCCGAAGACGGCGATGGGGCCTGCGAGGGTCGGGCCGACGCTCGGGTTCTTCGCCTACGCCCTCCGCAAGAACGCCCTGCGCACACCGCATGTCTCCGTGGTGACGGAGGTCGGGGACGGCGACGTGCTCGACCTGCCGGGCGCTCCCGTCGTGATCGGGATGCCCGGTCACTCGCCGGGCAGCATCGCGGTGCACGTCCCGGTCGTCGACGCCGTGTTCGTGGGGGATGCGCTCACGACGAGGCACGTGCTCACCGGCCGCACCGGCGCACAGCCCGCGCCCTTCACGGACGAGCCGGAGGTCGCTCTGTCCTCGCTCGATCGCCTGGCCGCGGTGTCGGCCTCCTGGGTGCTGCCGGGACACGGCGCCCCGTGGCAGGGAACGCCGTCCGAGATCGCAGCGGCCGTGCGGGCGGCCTGAGCGGGCGACGCCCTGGTTCAGCCGAGGATCGTGTCCGTGTCGCTGACGGTGATCTGCGGGGGATAGAGCCTCATCACCTGCAGGGCGGCCTCATGGTTCTCCGCCGTCGATCCGGCGCAGGCGTCTGCGGCGATCGTGACGTGGGCACCCGCATCCGCGGCGGCCAGCGCCGTCGAGATCACGCAGCAATCGGTCGAGACACCGGCCAGCACCACGCGGCCTCCGCGTCCGACCACGGTTTCGAGCTCGGGCCCCCACTTGCCGAAGGTCGGCAGGTCGATCGTCGGGTGGGTGCTCACGGTGGCCGCCTCCGGTACGAGCGCGAACAGCGGATCGCTCGGCGGCTGATCCGCGAACGGCCAGGCGTCGAAGTACGCACCCCACGACGTCGTCCGGTCGGCGGTCGGCATCCAGCGGGTCACGAGGACGCGGTCGCCGAAGGCGTCGGCCAAGGTGCGGATGCGGGGCATCGCCTCGTCGAAGAAGGGGGACCCCCAGGCGGACTCCGGCGCGGCGAAGATGGCCTGCGGATCGATCACCACCAGCCAGGTGTCGTCGAGCAGGCCCGCACTCACGCGTCCTCCTGGCGCCGGATCTTCCCGGCCCGGGCGAAGTACGTCACGAGGAACGACAGCACCAGCGCGAAGAACACCCCGAGGTTCGCGTAGGCCCAGTCCCCGTCCCGGCCGCCGACCAGGAACAGCAGATAGCCCTGCCAGTTGTTCCAGGCCGCGTCCTCGGCGAAGTTGTTCACGACCAGCCCCCATCCGATCACGCTGGTCACGACCATGGTGCCGATCGAAGTCCAGTCCCAGGCGCCGTAGCGGCCGCGGCTGTCGAACAGGGCATCCTCGTCGTAGTCCTTCCGGCGGCGCAGGATGTCGGCGATCAGGATGCCCGCCCAGGAAGCGAGCGGCACACCCAGTGTGATCAGGAAGCTCTGGAACGGCCCGAGGAAGTCGGTGGCGAAGAACACGACGAAGACCGTGCCGATGGTGAGGATCACTCCGTCGATCGCCGCGGCGGACGGACGGGGGATGCGGATGCCGAGGCTGAGGAGGGTCAGCCCCGAGGAGTAGATGCCCAGCACCGCCCCCGAGACGAGGGCGAGCACGGCCGTCAGCAGGAAGGGCACGAGCACCCAGGTCGGCAGGATCGAGGCGAGGGCGCCGATCGGGTCGGCGGCGATCGCGTTCATGAGCTCTTCGTTCGACCCGCCGAGCAGCAGACCGAAGACGACCAGGATGACAGGTGCGACCGACCCGCCGATGGTGTTCCAGGCCACGATCGCCCCGTCGGACGCTGTGCGCTTCTGGTATCGCGACCAGTCGGCGGCGATGTTGATCCAGCCCAGTCCGAACCCGGTCATGACCATGACGAGTGCGCCGATGACCTGACCGATGCCGCCGTCCGGGCGGGCCAGCACCGCGGCGAGGTCGATCTGCGGCGCCGCCAGGACGATGTAGATCACGGTGACGACGCCGGTGATCCAGGTGAGCACCGACTGCATCCGCATGATCGTGTGATAGCCCAGCACGGATGCCGTGACGATCAGCGCCGCGACGATCACGGTCGCGACGATCTTGAGTCCGATGCTGTCTCCGTCACCGCCGAGCTGGGTGATCACGGTCGCCGTGGCGAGCACGGCCATGATCGCGAGGAAGGTCTCCCAGCCGATCGAGGTCAGCCACGAGACGATGCCCGGGACCTTCTGGCCCTGCACGCCGAAGGCCGCGCGCGAGAGCACCATGGTCGGCGCCGAGCCGCGCTTGCCGGCGATCGCGATCAGCCCGCAGAGCAGGAACGACACCACGATGCCGAGGACCGACACGAGGGTCGCTTGCCAGAACGAGATGCCGAAGCCGAGCACGAACGACCCGTACGACATGCCGAAGACCGACACGTTCGCTGCGAACCAGGGCCAGAAGAGGTCGCGGGGTCGCGCGGTGCGCTCCGCCTCGGGGATGATCTCGATGCCCGCACGCTCGACGAGAGCCGGCTTGATGTCCGTCATGCTGACATCCTGGCACTGCCGCCCCGTCACCGGGCGGACTTCTGCGGTCGAACCGCGCCAGAAGGCTCAGCCGGTGAAGAACGCCTGTGCGGTGCGCGTGAGGTCGTGGAGGTCGGAGACCCCGGCGAGTTCGCGGGCGGAGTGCATCGAGAGGATCGGGATGCCGACGTCCACCGTGCGGATGCCGAGGCGCGTCGCGGTGATGGGGCCGATCGTCGACCCGCAGGGCACGCTGTTGTTCGACACGAACTCCTGCGCCGTCACCCCGGCCTGCTCGCACCAGGACAGCCAGGACGCGGTGCCGACGGCATCCGTCGCGTACCGCTGGTTGGCGTTGATCTTCAGGATCGGCCCCGACCCGAGCACCGGCTGCACGACGGGGTCATGCTTGGCGGCGTAGTTGGGGTGCACGGAGTGTCCGACATCGCTCGACAGGCACCACGACGACGCGTACCCTCGGCGCCGCTCGGAGGCATCGGCGCCGAGCCCGGCATACAGGCGCTCGAGCACGTCCTCCAGGAACGGGCCGGCCGCTCCGGAGCGCGACTCGGAACCGAGCTCTTCATGGTCGAAGGCGGCGAGCACGGCGATGGGGCCGCCCGCCCTCGGCTCGTGCGTCGCGAGCGCGACCACCCCGGCGTGCACCGAGGCGAGGTCGTCGAGACGGCCGGAGGCGAAGAAGGCGTCGTCCTTGCCGAACACGGCGCCGCGTGCGCTGTCGGCGATCACCACGTCGTATCCGCGGATGTCGGCGGCCGCCACCTCGGCGGAGGCGGCGAGCTCGGCGAGGATGTCGGCTTCACTCGCGTCACCCAGGCCCCACACCGGCTGCGTCTCGACCTGCTTGTCGAGGGCGAGGCCGTTGTTGACGCCGCGGTCGAGGTGGATCGCGAGCTGCGGCAGGCGCAGGAGAGGGCCGGTGTCGGCGAGCACCACGCGTCCGTCCGCGAGGGCCAGGCGTCCGGCGAGACGCAGTTCGCGGTCGAGCCAGGAATTCAGCAGCGGGCCGCCGTAGACCTCGACGGCGGCCTGCAGCCAGCCGCGCGACCCGGTGGTCGGCTGTGGCTTGAGCTTGAAGCCGGGGGAGTCGGTGTGGGCGCCGAAGATCTGCACGGGTGTCGTCGCCGTGGCATCCGCCGGCACGGTCCAGGCGATCGCCGCGCCGTCGCGGACCACCACATACCGCCCGCCTGCGGGTGCGGTCCAGGCGTCCTCCTCACGCAGCCGGGTGAACCCTGCGCTCTCCAGGCGTCGAGCGACCTCCGCCGCCGCGTGATAGCTCGACGGAGAAGCGGCGACGAAGTCGGCGAGATCCTCGGCGTGGGCGAGCGCGGCGGGGGTGACAGGCATGTCGTGACCTTCCTTCGGATGTGCGGTCCTTCGAGCGTAGTCCGGGCCTCCTTTCGGAATCAGCGCTACCGCGATTCCGCTCACCCGGGTTAGCCTGCCAGCGGGGGAGACGCCGGTTCGGGGTCTTCCGGGAACCGGGGAGAAACTTCACATGCGTGCGAACACACGTCTGTCCGTCCGTCGCGCCGTCGCGGCGGCCACATCGGCCTTGCTGCTGGCAGCGGGCCTCACGATCGTGACGGAGGCCGTCGCACCGACATCGGCGTCGGCAGCGCAGGATCCGACCAGCTGTCAAGGAACCGTCGCGCTCCAGAACGGCGGGTTCGAGGCGCCGGTCATCCCGAACGCCTCGGTGTCGCTGCTCAATCAGTCCCAAGTTCCCGCGTGGTTCACCACGGACACGCAGAACGCCATCGAGCTCTGGAGCAGCGGCTTCAACGGCGTCACCGCGGCCGCCGGCCGTCAGTTCGCCGAGCTCAACGCCTACAGCCCGAGCAGGCTCTTCCAGGACGTGGCGACGACGCCGGGGCAGACGCTCTCCTGGTCGCTGAAGCACCGGGGACGCGTCGGCACCGACGTGATGCGCGTCGTGATCGGCGCGCCAACCGGCGCCCTCGTCCAGAGTGGTCCCAACCTCTCCGACGGAACCGGCGCCTGGGGCACGCACACCGGCACCTACGTCGTCCCGGCGGGCCAGACGGTGACGCGCTTCGGATTCGAGGCGGTCAGCTCCTCGGGCGGCAACGCCTCCGTCGGCAACTTCCTCGACGACATCACCTTCGGCACCGGGCCCTGCCTGATCACGACCAAGTCGGTGACCAACCTCACTCGCGGTGGCACGACCGCTGAGGTGGGCGACACGCTCCGCTACACCGTCACGACGAACAACGGCGGCGGCAACCCGGCGACGCAGTCGGTGTCGTCCGACGTGCTCGCCTCCGGGATCGACTTCGTCCCCGGCTCCCTCAAGATCATCAGCGGTGCCGGCATAGGCACCCTCACCGACGCCGCCGGCGACGACCGAGGCACCTACACCTCGGGCAACCGCACGGTGCAGGTGCGCCTCGGCGACGGCGGGAACGCCACCGTCGGCGGATCCATCGGTGTCGGCGCCAGCACGAGCTACACCTTCGACGCCAAGGTCAACGTCTCGTCCGCGGCGACCACGATCATCAACGAGGCCCGGGTGGCCTTCCGGGACAACGTGGTCGGACAGGACCGCACCTCGGTCAGCCAGGAGACCCAGACGCCGGTGAACCCGGCCGCCGATCTCGCGATCACCAAGAGCATCGACACGGATCCGCTCGTCGCCGGCGAGCCCGTCACGTTCACGATCGGGGTGACGAACAACGGACCGCAGACCGCGACGGGCGTGACCGTCACCGATCCCCTCCCCGCAGGGATGACGAACGTCACAGCCGACCCCGGAGCCGGCGCATGCACGGTCGCGGCGACGGTGACGTGCTCCGTCCCCGACCTGGCCGTCGGTCAGAGCACCCAGATACAGGTGACCGGCACGCTGTCGCCCTCGGCCGACCCCGGCGCCTCCGTGTCGAACACGGCCACGGTCACCGGTACCCGTACCGACCCGAACCTCGCGAACAACTCCGCCAGCGTGGTGAGCACGCTGTCCGCGGCTACCGACGTGTCGATCGTCAAGACCTTCTCCCCGTCCGTACCGGTCGCCGGCGAGCAGGTGACCTACACGCTCTCGGTCTTCAACGCCGGACCGTCCGAGGCGCGCAACGTCGTGGTCACCGACCCTCTGGACCCGGACACGACCTTCATCAGCGCCGATCCCGGACAGGGGACGTGCTCGGCCCAGGCGTCGCTCCTGACCTGCCAGGTGGGAACGCTCGCGCCCGGCGCCAGCTCCGTCGAGACCTTCGTGGTGGTGGAGATCAACCCCGGCGCGACGGCCGTCCTCCAGAACACCGCGTCGGTGACCACGAGCACGACCGACACGAACCCCGCCAACAACGTCTCCTCCGTCAGCTTCCAGCCCGACGTGATCGCAGACATGGCTGTCGAGAAGACGGCATCCGCGGCGCAGGTCTCCGCGGGAGACGTGATCGACTTCACGCTCGCAGTGAGCAACCTCGGATCCTCCGACGCAGTCAACGTGGTGCTCGCCGACACGCTGCCCGAAGGATTCAGCGTGACCGGCGTCGACGGCCCTTCGGGAGCGGACTGCACCTCCACCGGGACTTCCATCCTGTGCGACTGGGCGTCGTTCCCGGTCGGCGGCCCTGCGAACGTGGTCGTGCACGCCGTCGTGGCCGCGGACGCCCCGATCGGGACGGTGACCAACACCGCGGCGGTGGCCGCTCCCGCGGACGACCGCGACACCACGAACAACGCCAGCTCCGTCGACGTCGAGGTCGTGCAGAGCGCCGACCTCAGCATCCAGAAGACGGCGCCGGCCACCGGTGAGCCCGGCAGCGCCTTCACCTACACGCTCACGGTCACGAACGACGGTCCGTCCGTCGCGCGCGGTGCATCCGTCACGGACACGCTCCCCGCCGGATTCCTGGATGCCACGGTCGACGACCCCGGCTGCTCCATCGTCGGGGGCACCGTCGGGTGCGAACTCGGTGACATCGCGCCGGGAGGATCGGTGGTCGTCGAGGTCACCGGAACCTGGAGCACCACGGCGATCGGGGTCGTCTCGAACACCGCGACGACCACGTCGGCGACCCCCGACCCGAACACCGACAACAACACCTCGACCGCCGATGTCACGCTCGCACCGAACGCCGATGTGAGCGTCGTCAAGACCACCTCGACCCCGACGGTCCCGCTCGAGGGAACCGCGACCTTCGAGGTGACCGTGACCAACGACGGTCCGTCCGCGGCCGCCGGCGTCGTGCTGGACGAGCTCATGCCCGCCGGTTTCACACTCACCGGAGCAACGCCCTCCGTCGGCACCTGGTCGATGGAAGACGCGCAGTGGACGGTGGGGACGCTCCTGCCTGGGGAGTCGGCGACGATCACCGTGACGGCGACGGCCACCATGGAGGGCGCTCTGGTCAACACGGCTGTCGCGAGTTCACGAACGCCGGATCCGGATACGTCGAACAACACCGGCACCGCGACGGTGACGGTGACGCCGTCGGCTGACCTGGCGATCGAGAAGACGATCTCCGCCGATCCGGCACCGCTCAACGGCGCCGTGACCTACACGCTGGTCGTCACCAACAACGGCCCGAGCCCCGCATCGGCCGTCGTCGTGTCGGACGCGCTCCCCGTCGAACTGCTGAACCCGTCGACGACCACTCCCAACTGCGCGATCACGGGATCACAGCTGGAATGCACGCAGCCGACCCTCGCCGTCGACGCCACCTTCACCGTGACCGTGACCGGTACGGTCGACCCGTCGACCGCGGGAACGGCGCTGTCGAACACGGCGACGGTGACCTCGGACACGCCGGACCCCGATACGGACGACAACACCTCGACCGTGACCGTCCCGGTATCCGGCACCCCGCAGGTCGAGCTCGTCAAGAGTGCCGGCGCTCCGACGGATACCAACGGGGACGACCGCATCGGTGCCGGCGATACCGTCGCCTACACCTTCACGATCCGCAACACCGGCGACGTCACGCTCACCAGCGCGGTCATCACCGACCCGCTTCTGGGCGGCGCTGTGGCCTGCGCGGCGTTCTCCGCACCGCTGGTGCCGGGGGCATCCGTCACCTGTGCGCCGGTCGCTTACACGCTGACGCAGGCGGACGCGGACGCGGGGACCGTGAACAACACCGCCTCGGTGACCGCGCAGTCCGCTCAGGGGCCGGCGACCGACGATGCTGAGGCGAACGTCACGATCGCGGCGACCAACAGCATCAGCCTCGCCAAGACCCCGTCGACCGTGGTCGACGTGGACAACGATTCGGCCGTCGGCGCCGGTGACACCGTGGACTACACGTTCCGGGTGACGAACAACGGGACCACGACACTGCGCGACGCCGTGATCACCGACCCGATGCTCGGCGGCACCGTCACGTGCCCCGAACTCAGCGGCGCAGAGCTCGCACCCGGGCAGTCGGTCTCGTGTACGCCGATCACCTACACGCTCACGCAGGACGACATCGACGCCGGGCTCGTGCACAACGAGGCCTCCGTCACGGCGGACGCTCCGATCGGTACGGTGACCGATGACGCGCAGGCCGACGTCGACATCACGGGGACCGCCGCGATCGAACTGCTCAAGAACGTCGGGCGGGTGCTCGACGCGAACGGCGACGGATTCATCGGTGCCGGGG
The DNA here is from genome assembly GCF_021272365.1 of Microbacterium sp. KKR3/1. Lineage (NCBI taxonomy): Bacteria > Bacillati > Actinomycetota > Actinomycetes > Micrococcales > Microbacteriaceae > Microbacterium > Microbacterium sp. KKR3/1. Next base: position 423,731 of record NZ_JAJSDW010000002.1, read on the forward strand.
ATACGGTCGACTACACGTTCTCGGTGCGCAACCTCGGAACGACGACTCTGAGCGCAGTGTCGATCTCGGACCCACTGCTGGGGGCCGGCGAACTGTGCACGATCGGCACCCTCCCGCCCGGCACATCATCCGCCTGCGGCACCTTCACCTACACGCTCACGCAGGCGGACGTGGAGGCGGAGATCGTCCGCAACACGGCGACGACGACCGGCACCAGCCCCCTGGGGCCGGTCACGGACGACGCCTCGGCCGACGTCGTGATCACCGGCACGAGTGCGATCGAGCTGAGCAAGACGGCGGGTGCGATCGCGCTCGGAGCGGACGGCCGGGCCGGTGCCGGCGATACGGTCGGCTTCACCTTCACGATCCGCAACACGGGGACGACGATTCTCCGGGACATCGTGCTCGACGACCCGCCGCTCGGAGGCTCGGTCGCGTGCGCTGCGCTCGACGGACTGGCGCTCGACCCGGGCGATGAAGTGATCTGCGGGCCGGTCGACTACACGCTCACGCAACAGGATGTCGACGACGGCGTCGTGCACAACGTGGCCACTGTCGAGGGGCAGTCGCGCAACGGCAGTGCGGAAGACGATGCGGAGGTCGATGTGCCGGTCGTCGGGGCGGACGACATCGCTCTGTTGAAGTCTGCGGCGGCCGTGGTCGATGCGAACGACAGCGGACGCACGGATGCCGGTGACACGATCGCGTACACGTTCACCGTGACGAACACGGGCACCACGACCCTCTCGGATGTCACGGTCGATGACCCGCGCCTCGGCGCTGCCGTCACCTGCGATGCGACGGAGCTCGCGCCGGGGGAGTCGACGGTCTGCTCCGCCGGAGCCCCCGCGGAGCTCACGCAGGCCGAGATCGACACCGGGGAGATCGAGAACACGGCCACGGCCACGGGGACGGGCACCTCGGATGTGCCGCCCGTAGCCACCGATACCGTGGTGACCCCGCTCGCGGCACAGCCGGCCATCGCGCTGACGAAGACCGGCGGAGACTACGTCGACGTCGATCGCGACGTGAAGGTGACCGCGGGAGACACCATCGCCTTCCGGTTCACGGTCACCAACACGGGAGCAGTGACGCTGACGGACGTTCAGATCGACGACGGGAAGCTCGGCGGCCTCGTCGACTGCACGATCCCCGATCTCGCACCCGGGGCCACGGCGGACTGCGGTCCGGTGACGTACGTCCTCACGGCGGCCGATGTCGCGGCGAGCACAGTCGTCAACGTGGCGACGGTGAGCGGCATCGGCGGGACGGTGACGGTCACCGCCGCCGCGACCACGACGGTCGACCTGAACGGGCTCGCGGCCACCGGTGGCGTGATCACCGGGCTCGGCTGGGCTCTCGCCCTGCTCGCGGTCGGAGCCCTCGTGCTTCTGATCGCGCGCGTTCGTCGCCGCGAGATCCAGGTCTGACCCGGCTTCTGCCGCGCGAAGCGCCCCGCTCCAGGGTCGAGCGGGGCGCTTCGCGTTCCCGGGTGTTCACCACGGCGCGGTAGGGTCTTCTCGATAGCGCCTAGGGTTCCGGGGTTCGCACCCGTCTGGTCCGAGCGGCGCCACGGCACTCCTCCGCAGGAGAGCCGTCATCTGACAGGACAAAAGCCCGGAGGACCCTGTTCGTCGCGCCGTGCGTCGGACGGAAGGGTCTCGCGGTGTCGCCTCTCGCCTTCGTCCTGGTCTTCGGAGCCGCCATCGCCCACGCGGCGTGGAACATCATCGCGCACGGCATCAGCAGGGCCGGAGCGCCGTTCTTGTGGTGGGGTGCCGTCGGGAGCACCGTCGTGTGGGCCGGAGCCGTGCCGTTCACAGGCGGCCTCGGTACCGACGACGTGGGGTCCTTCGCCCTCGGTGTCGTCGTCTCGTCGATCCTTCACGTCGGCTACATGGCCGTCCTCCAGCGCGGGTATCAGAGAGGCAACCTCTCCACCGTCTACGCGACCGCCCGCGGCACCGGCCCCTTCCTCTCCGTGATCGTCGCCGTACTGGTGCTGGGGGAGCGCCCGTCGGCGGTCGCGCTCGTGGGCGTGGCGGCGGTGATCGTCGGGGTCGTCGCCGTCGGTCTCGTCGATCGGGGCAGAGGGGCGGGGACGGGGCGGATCGATCCCGGCATCGTGTTCGGCCTGCTCACCGGCGTCGCGATCGCGATCTACACGATCTGGGACGCTCACGCGGTGCGCACGTGGGACCTCTCGCCCGTCGCGTTCATGGTCGGGACCACGGTGTTGCAAGTGCCGTTCTACTCGATCGCGGTTCGTCGCCGCTGGGGTGCGGTGTGGGCGCTCGGCCGCACGCAGTGGCGCCGCATCGTCGCTTTCGGGATCCTTTCCCCGCTGTCGTACATCCTGGTGCTGACGGCGATCCAGATCGCCCCGGTCGCGCTGGTCGCACCGTTGCGCGAGGTGAGCGTCGTGCTGGTGAGCCTCTTCGGGGTCTTCGTCCTGCGGGAATCGCGTCCGGGATGGCGGATCGCCGCATCGCTCGTGGTCGTCGCGGGGATCGTGCTGCTCGCGCTCTGAGCGTCGTGGTCCGCTCCCCGCCGAACGCATTCCGGGATATCGCGAAACACCTCCTGAACAGGCCTGTTTCGGGCTCGAAATGTCAGTGGTCGGGCGTTGAATGAGGGCATGCACCCGCTTCTGGACTCTCTCGATCAGGTGGTCACCGACCTCGATCGAGTGCTCTCCAGCGGAGGGTTGGCGGGGCAGACCGATGCCGGGCGGATGGAGGTGCTCCGCACCGCAGGAGAAGCGCTGCGGCGGGTGGAGGCGGTGATCGTGGAGGCGGTTGCATCGACCGACCAGCGGTTCTCCGACGGCTTCGGGTGCCGCTCACTGAACGAACTGCTGCAGAGGGTGCTGCGGCTCGACGCGCCGGGGGCCTCGCGAGTCGTGAAGGCAGCCTCCGCCGTGCGTCGCGAGGTGTCGTTGTCGGCGGGGGAGCGACTGCCCGCTCGGTACCCCGCGCTGCGTGAGGCACTCCTCGACGGTGCGATCGGCGTGACCGGCGTACTCGCGGCCACGACCCCGATCGATCAGGCGGGCGATCGCATCGGTACCGCGGAGCGGCTGGTGGCCGACGCGGCGCTGGCAGACATCGCCCGCGGCTGCCCCACTGCGGACGACGTCGCGGATGCCGACTCCGCGCCGCCCGCGACACCCGACGACCTTCGTCAGTTCGCGCAGGTGCTGGCCATGACGCTCGATCCGGATGGCGCTGAGCCGTCCGACCTCCGGGCACAGCAGCAGCGGTTCGTGACGGTCGGGCGCCTCCGCGACGGGGTGCATCCGCTGCGAGGCAATCTGCTGCCGGATGCCGCGGCGCAGCTGCAGCTGATCCTCGACGCGCAGTGCAATCCGAAGACCGGCGCTCCGGTTCCGCCCGGCGTCGTCTTCCGCGACTCCGAGGGAGAAGCGCCGGACGCTGAGCCGTGGAACACGGATCCGCGGCACGTGATCGACGGGCGCTCCGCGGCGCAGAAGCGACATGATGCGCTGACCGTCGCGTTGGGGATCGCAGCGCGCCATGACGAGATGCCGAGCCTGGGCGGCGCCGCCCCGACTCTGGTCGTGCAGGTGGGGGCCGAAAGTGTGGCGACCGGCACGGGATGGGCCACGATCGCGAACACGCAGGCGCCGGTCCCTCTCGGAGTGGCTTCGCAGGTCGCGTGCGCGGGAGCGATCCAGCGTGTCCTCACCGACGAGGGGCGGATCATCGGCGTGACGGTCAGCGATCGGGTGTTCACCGTGCACCAGCGGCGCGCGATCGTCGCGCGCGACGGGGAGTGCCTGATTCCGGGGTGCCACGTTCCCGCGTCCTGGTGCGAGATCCACCACGTGGTCGAACATGCCCGGGGTGGCCCCACCCAGACCGACAACGGCGTGCCGTTGTGCTGGTGGCATCACCGTTCGCTGGAGACCTCCGGATGGGAGATCAGGATGAGCGAGGGGCTTCCGCAGATCCGCGGTCCCGCGTGGTGGGATCCGGGGCGTCGCTGGCGCGCTCCCCATCGTCCGGTTCCGTCGAGCGTTGCGGGGACATGCCTCGCTCAGTGATCGCCGTCTCTCAGTGATCGGCGTCTCTCAGTGATCGGCGTCGCGGAAGAACGCATTCCGGTATATCGCCAAATCCCTCATTTTGCACGCCCTATAGCAGTTATCCTTGCTGCATGTCAAGCTTTGAACTTCTTCCGAACGAGGGCGCCGCGACCGGCTTCGGCTACCGCGTCGACTACCGCCCCGCCTTCCCCATGGCCACCGTGGGTCTTGCCGCCGGCGCGTCGATGGCAGCCCAGGCCGGGGCGATGGTCTCGATGAGCGCGTCCGTCGAACTCACCTCCAAGATGGAGGGCGGGATCATGGGGGCGATCAAGCGCTCCGCCGCCGGCCGCTCGGCGTTCGTCTCCACCTTTACCGCGGGACGTGAAGGCGGTGAGGTCGTGCTCGCACCGGCCACCCTCGGCGACGTCGTCCCCGTGCGGCTCGACGGTGAGTACCTCATCGCGGCCTCGGGTTACCTGGCCAGCGAACCGGCGATCGACATCGACACCCGGTGGGGCGGCTCCGCGGGTTTCTTCGGTAGCAACAGCCTGTTCATCCTGCGTGCGAGCGGCTCCGGAGTGATGTTCCTGACGGCGTTCGGCGCGCTCCACCAGAAGAAGCTCGCTGCGGGCGAGGAGTACATCGTCGACACGGGGCACGTTGCGGCCTGGGACTCGAGCCTGAAGTACAAGACCAAGAAGGCTGCGAGCAGCCTGTTCCGCTCGGTCACCTCCGCCGAAGGACTCGTCGCGCACTTCACGGGGCCGGGCGTCGTTCTGATGCAGACCCGGAACGTCGAGGCCTTCGCGGGTTCGCTGAGCCCCTTCATCGGTGCGTCCAGCGGCTCCGGCGGCGACACCGTCAGCATCTTCGGCTGACCCCTCTCGCGCCTGAGCCCCGCGTCCCTCCCGTCGACCGACTGTCGAGGGGAGGGACGCGCTGGTTCTCAGCGGAAGTTGACGAGGCCGGCGTGCGCGGCTGTGACCAGGATCTGCACCCGGTCGCGCAGGTGCCACTTCGACATCATGCGTCCGAGGTGGGCCTTCACTGTCCCCTCGGAGACGATCAGTGCTTTGGCGATCTCGGCGTTTGACATGCCCTTCGCGAGGCACTGGAGCACCTCCGCCTCCCTCTCAGTGAGAGGTTCGAGGGCATCCGCATCGGCGGTCGCCGGGGTGGAGTCGCGGACGTGCTTGATGAGCATCGATGCGATCCGGGGGGAGAGCGAGCTCGCTCCGCTGTGCACCTCGCGCACCCCGATGACGATCTCTTCGGCGCTGGAGTCTTTGAGGAGGTAGCCGGAGGCGCCTGCGCTCAGCATGGGGAGGACCGTGTCACTCCCGTCCAGCGTCGTCACGGCGAGCACTCGGACGTGCGGCCAACGTTCGGCGATCACCCCCGTGGCCTCGATGCCGTCCATCTCGGGCATCTGCACGTCCATCATCACGACGTCGGGCTGCTCGCGCTCGACGGTGGCGATCGCCTCGAGTCCGTCCTCCGCCTGGGCGATGACGGTGATCTCGGGGTCACGGGAGACGAAGTGAGACAGCGCCGAGCGGACCAGCGGATCGTCGTCGACGATCAGGACACGGATTTCCTGCATAGAGGGAAGCCTAACGGCGTGAGCGGCTCGACGACCGCATATAGACCTTTGGCTAAAAAGGTCTGGACTTGAGGCAGATGTGCCCCGGGAAGATCACCGAGAAGATGAATACAGACATCGACGAACGACTACATAATGGAGGTGAACGCAATGACTTTCTGGCAGCAGGTTGGCAAGTTTTTTGGTCTCGTCCGCTAGCGTACCTGGCGAATAGGAGATAGTGAAGTATGGCCTTCGACCAGTCCCCCCGACGATCTGCGGATTCGTTCCGGTTGGGTCGAGGCGAGAAGCTCAGCACGATCGAGCGGATCGTCGTCCTGGTCATACTCGGCATCACCATCGCCACCGACGTCATAGGCTTCTTCACCACGCCGGGTGTGAACCCGGCCGCCCTGGTGGTGAGCGTCGCATCCACTGCAGCGTTCGCCCTCTATCTCTGGAAGCCGCTCCTTGCGACATGCGCCCTCGGCGTCGTGTTCGCGTCATCCTTTCTCGTGGGAACCGAGTCCCAGGTTCTGACCGCCGCCGCAGTCGCGTCGGGTCTGGTCATGAGGCTGGGGTGGACTTCCCTGATCCTCGCCTACACCGGCGCGTTCCTCATCGCGACAGCAGTCGTCGCCTACGGCGACGCTGATGCCGATGTGAATGTCGGTCTCTTCCTCGTCTTCGCCACGGTGGCCGGAGCCGTCGGGTTCGCCCTTCGGCTCGCGTTCGCCCGTGGCAGCCGCCTTGAGCGCGAACTCCAGGCGGCGGCCGAACAGGAGCGCCAAGCAGTACTCGCCGAGCGGCGCTGGATCGCCGGTGAGTTGCATGACAGCATCGCTCACCACCTCACGGTGGTGTCGTTGCACGTGCAGATGCTCGAAGACCCCCAGACAAGTACAGATTCGCAAGAGGCGATTCGCGTCGCCGCGCGCAAGGCGATGACCGATCTCCGATTCGTGATCGAGCTGGCCGACGACGGACCACAATCCTCGAGCGTGCAGACCGGTGACCTCGCTGCGGCGATCGACGAGGCCCAAGAAGAATTCGAGGCTGCAGGTCACTCCGTGGACCGCGTGGGAGATCCTCGTGACGAGCGCATCCCGCGTGCGGTCGAGATCGTCCTCGCGCGCATCACACGCGAGTCCGCCACGAACATCCTCAAGTACGCCGGCCCCGGCGAAGTGCAGATGCACCTCGCGGTCGACGACGAGGTCGCACATCTCATCCTCCGGAGTCCTCTTCCGACCACCCCACGCCGGGAGCTCTCCTCGAGTCGTACGGGTCTCACCCGCATGGCGGAGCGTGTGATGGGAGCGAGCGGACAGTTCAGTGCCGGCGAAGAGGAAGGATCCTGGGTCGTGTCGGCCCGCCTTCCGGTCGTCTGATGCTCTAGAGTGTGTGAGCACGCTTCGTCGATGACCGCAAAATCTGGACAAAAGTCTAGATAAACCTCGACGTTCGGCCCTACGTTCCGGGTTGAGTCTCTCCGTATTCTGGAGGCTCCCCAGATAAAGCGTCCCCAGCGCTGCGATCGCGAGCGCGGTCTTTCTGGCTTCTGAAACACTTTGCGCGCTCGCGATCGCCATCTGCGTTAACGCGCGATTCTCCGGCCTCGTTCTGGCCCCGGGCTACGCGCCCACCGCTCGCATGTAGTGCCCATCGGTGGAGATTCCCGATGCGGCGACGGTGAAACGCACGACCTCACTCAGGTAGCGATCCTCCGACGCCTCGAAGATCCGTCCCTCCGCGTCGCGCGAGGTGCGGGTGAGGCGCAGGATCGGCGTGCCGCGCGGTACGCGCAGAAGTGCGGCATCCTGGTCATCCGCCGCGACTGCGTCGATCACGTGCTCCAGGGTGACGATGGGGTGTCCCACCGACGACAGATACTCGGTGATCGAGACCTCATCCAGGTTCACCTCGAACAGGTGACGCCCCGCGACCTCGGTGTAGTTGAGGCGCTCGAGCATGGTCGGGCGCCCGTCGAGGAAGCGCAGTCGCACGACGCTCACGATGGTGTCGCTCTCGTCGACGCCGAGCGCCGCCCCCAGGGCGCCGGCGCGCCGCAGGCTCAGCTCCTGGGTCTGGGCGCCGGGGGAGACCCCGAGTTCGCGCGCCCAGCGTGTGAAGGGCACCGACACGTCCACCGCCTGATTGGCCTTGCGCGCCACCACGCGCGCGGGGCGGCCGCGCGTCGTCTCGATCAGGCCCTCTGCGCGCAGAGCCGCCAACGCATTGCGGATCGGGCCGCGCGAGGTCTGCCACCTCTGCGCGAGCTCCGCCTCGGTCGGGACGTCGTCTCCCGGGCGCAACCCGCCGTCGGCGATCCGAGCGCGGAGGTCGTCAGCGATCTGGGTGTACACAGCTTCAGCCACATAGGTACATTACTTCGTCATGCCCACCCACGCGATCGCGTTCCAAGAGCGTTCATCCAGGCGAATGCCCGGTAAACGAGTTCTGAACTCTTCCGAGTTAGGTACATATCTCGGTGCGGCACCTGTCAGAGTCTTCCGTGGATCACCCCTCCCACTCTGAAAGGTCCTCATGAAGCTTCGCGCTCTCCCCGCCCTCGCCGGTGTCGCGATCCTCGCGCTCGGTCTCGCCGCCTGTTCGGGCTCGGCTGAGGCGACCGGTGCCTCGGGCGCCGACGGGTCGTCCTCTGCGAGCGGATTCGCGGTCGACGAGAACACGCTCGTCTTCGGCGTCGTGCCCGACTCGGTCGACACCGAGACCAACTACCAGCCGCTGATGGACTACATCGCCGAGCTCACGGGCAAGTCCGTCGAGTACCACGAATCGACCGACTACGCCGCGCTCATCGAGGCGGCCGTGGCCGGCAAGGTCGACGTGGCATCGTTCTCGGGCTTCACCTACGTCACCGCCACCAACAACGGCGCCAAACTCACTCCCATCTCCTCGATCGTGACCGAAGAGGGCCAGGAGCCGGGCTACTACTCGCAGGCGATCGTCCCCGCAGACAGTGACATCACGAGCATCGACGGTTTCAAGGGCAAGAAGGTCTGCTTCGTCGACCCGTCCTCGACCTCGGGCTACCTGTTCCCGTCGTACAACCTGCTCGAGGCCGGCATCGACCCGAAGACCGACATCACCCCGGTCTTCGCCGGCAAGCACGACGTCAGCGTCACCAAGGTCGGCGAGGGTGTCGAGTGCGAGGCGGGCTTCGCCGAGGACTCCGAAGTCGAGAAGTCGGACAAGGTGAAGGTCATCGACGAGACCATGGTGCCCGGTGCACCGCTCGTCTACTCGTCCACGCTCCCCGACGACGTCTCGAAGAAGCTCATCGACGGACTCTCCGAGATCACGATCGACGACATCATCGCCGCAGGCATCGACAGCGCCGACACCGACTCCTTCCGCAGTGTGTTCTACGCCACGAAGCCGGTGGACGACGCGTACTACGACCTGATCCGCGACATCTGCAAGGAGACCGAAGCGGAGCAGTGCAAGGCCTGAGCCCGGCCTGACCACCTCGCCTCATCGGCGCCCTCCGTCCCGTCCGCCTCGCACGGACGAGACGGAGGGCACCACCGCACGACTCACCACACCACAGGAGCCACGACATGACCGCCTCGGCATCCGACGCCCTCATCCGCCTCGATGGCGTGACGAAGACCTTCGGGACGACCACTGCGTTGCAGGACGCCTCGCTGGAGGTGTCCCGCGGCGAGATCGTCGTGCTTCTCGGGCTCTCCGGCTCGGGCAAGTCGACCCTGCTGCGCCACCTCGACGGCCTCGAGATCCCCACCTCGGGCTCGGTCGAGGTGTTGGGAGCCGAGGTCCCCTCGCTCAAGGGACGGGCACTGCGCGACCTCCGCAGCCGCGTGGGCTTCATCTTCCAGCAGTTCGAGCTCGTGCCCTCGCTCACGGTGCTCGAGAACGTCCTCACCGGTTCGCTCTCCGACCTGCGCGGACCGCGCCTCGGGCTCTGGGGGTACTCGCGAGCCGCGAAGGTCACCGCACTCGAGCACCTCGACCGGGTCGGACTGCTCGACCGCGCGTACCAGCGCAGCGACACCCTCTCGGGGGGACAGCAGCAGCGGGTGGCCATCGCCCGTGCCCTCATGCAGAAGCCCGACATCCTGCTCGCCGACGAACCGGTCGCCTCGCTCGACCCGGAGTCGAGTGAACAGGTGATGGCACTGATCCGCGAGATCGCCGCCGACGAGGGACTCACCGTCGTGTGCAGCCTGCACCAGGTCGACCTCGCGATCAGCTGGGCCGACCGCATCGTCGGACTCCGCCACGGCCAGGTCGTGCTCGACACCCCGACCGGCGACCTCACCAAGGCCGAGGTCATGGAGATCTACGGCCGCGTCGCCACCACGACCGCCGAGATCCGTGCCGTCCAGGAAGAACTCGTCGAGGCGGCAGCACAGGTGGCCGCATCATGACGGCTCTCGACGCGTCGACGGACTCCTCGACGCGGGGCGGCGGGGCGGCTTCTCGGCAGGCGGGACAGGTGAGGGAGCGCGCCCCGAAGCGGGTGGTCTCCCCGGAACGCATCGCCGCATCCCTCACCCTTGTCGCGCTCCTGGTCCTCGGTATCATCGCCGTCCGTGACGTCGACATCTCGATCCCCGCCATGGTGCAGAGCTGGGGCAACGCCGAGAACTTCATGGCCCGCATCGGCGGACTCACGTTCCCCGCGCCCGGGGATCTCGTCTGGCTGATCGCACTCACCGTCGGTCTCGTGCTCGTCGGAACCCTGCTCGCCGCGGTTCTCTCGGTGCCGATCGCCTACCTCGCCGCGTCCAACACGACTCCGGGCAACGGCTGGCGTGCCGCCGCTCGATTCATCGGCGTGCTCACCCGTGCGCTCCCCGACGTGGTGCTCGCGATGGCTTTCGTGCTGATGTTCTCGCTCGGCACCCTTCCCGGCATCCTCGCCATCGGCATCCACTCGATCGGCATGATCTCGAAGATGTTCGCCGATGCGATCGAGCAGATCGACGAGGGCCCCCGCCTCGCGATCCGTGCCGCGGGCGGTTCGAAGATGCAGGAGTTCTCGGCGGGGATCCTCCCGCAGGTGCTGCCCAGCTGGGTGGCCACCGTGCTGCATCGCAACGACATCAACCTGCGAGGCAGCGTCGTGCTCGGCTACGTCGGGGTGGCCGGTCTGGGCCTGGAGATGTCGTACGCGTTCAAGTCGCTGAACTACGGCAAGGGTCTCGGCATCGCGCTCGTCATCTTCCTCCTGTGCATCGCGATGGAGGTCATCTCCAGCATGGTTCGCGGCGCGATGCTGGGCGAGCAGAAGCACACCCGCTCGTGGATCGACCGGATCCTCCACCCGCGCCTCGGAGCGAACACCGCAGCCGCGCCGGTCGGCCGCCCCGCCTGGGCCACGAGCCCCGAGACCGCCGTGCGTCGCCCCTGGACCGCCCGACGCGTGCGCCACACCGTCGCCGGCGTCGTGGCGGTGCTCGTCGTCATCGGCAGCATCGTGGTCAGCCAGATCAACTGGATGGACCTGATCACCTTCTGGGCCAAGCTGCCCGAGGTCGCCGCGCTGTTCTGGCCGCCCTCCTTCGGGAACTACGACGCGAGCGCCATGTTCGAGGCGATGCGGGAGACGGTCGCGATCGCGCTCGCCGCCACGGTGCTCACCCTCCTCCCTTCGCTCGTGCTCGGCTCGCTCGCCGCCCGCAACGTCGCGCCGAACTCCGGAGCACGGGGGACGGCACGACTCCTGCTCGTCGGCATCCGCGGGATCCCGGAGCTGATCCTGGCGATCGTGCTCGTCGTGATCACGGGGCTCGGCGCGCAGGCCGGCGTCATCGCCCTCGCGATCGGCGGGATCGGGCTCCTCGGCAAGCTCATCGCCGACTCGTTCGAAGAGGTGGATCGCGGACCCGAGCGCGCCCTCCGGGCCGTCGGGGCGACGCGTCTGCAGACCTACGCCTCGGCCACGGTGCCGCAGGGGACCCAGGCGCTGATCGGTCACAGCTTCTATATGCTCGACACGAACATCCGTGCGGCGACCATCCTCGGGATCGTCGGTGGCGGTGGGGTCGGCTACTACCTGCTCAACGCGAGTCAGGGGTCGCGCTACGAGACCGTGACGGCGATCGTGCTGATGATCCTCGCCACCGTGCTCGTCGTCGAAGGCCTCGCCATGTGGATGCGGAAGGTGTTCCGATGAACCCGGATCGCTCTGCGGACTCTGCGGACGTCGTGGTGGTCGGAGCCGGGATCGTCGGTCTCGGCGCGGCCTACGCGGCGGTCCGTCGCGGGCTGCGGGTGATCGTGGTCGACCGCACCGATGCACCGGTCGGTGCCACGATCCGCAACTTCGGACACCTCTGCATCGGAGCGCAGGGCGGGGAGGCCCGGCGGTATGCCGACGCCTCGCGCGAGCTGTGGCTGCGCCTCTCCCAGGACGCGGGCTTCTGGCTGCGCGAGTCGGGAACGCTGGTCGCCGCCCGCCACGACGACGAGATCGCGGTGCTCGAGGCGGCCGCTCACGACGGCGGGATCCGGATGCTCGAGGCCGACGAGCTCCTGCAACTCGCACCGCTGCGCGCCCATGGCTTGGTCGGCGGCGCACACATCGAGAGCGACCTGCAGACCGATCCGCGCACGGCGGCGTCTGCGATCGTCCGCCACCTCGCAGCCCTCGGCGTGGACTTCCGCTTCCGCACCGGCGTGACCGGAGTCGGGCGCGGCCGGGTCGACACCACCCGCGGGCCCCTCACCTGCGGCAGCGTGGTCGTCGCCGTGAACCACGACATCGACCAGCTGCTGCCCGAGGTGGCCGAACGGCACGGGATCGTCCGCTGCGCCCTCGACATGATGCGTGCGGCCGTGTCGTTCCGGTATCCGCTCGCGGCGCCCTTGCTCACCGGATGGTCGCTCGTGCGGTACGGGCGCTTCTCCGACGGACCGGAGGCCGCCGTGCTGCGCGAACGTCTCCACGCCGAACGGCCTGATCTCGCCGCGCTCGACCTGAACCAGATGTACACGCAAGTCCCCGACGGCACGCTCATCATCGGGGACTCACACGCGACCGCCGCAGCTCCTTCGCCGTTCCAGCCCGAGGCCGCCTTCACCGCGTTCCTCACCGAGGCGGAAGCGCTGTTCGATGCGCCGGCGCCGCGGGTGATCGAACGCTGGCAGGGCGTGTACGCCAAGGGTCGGCAGGAGTTCCTGATCGATCGGGGCGACGACGGTGTGCTCGTGCTCGCCGCCACGACCGGGATCGGGATGACCACGGGCCTGGGTCTCGCGGAACACAATCTCACCGCCGCCTTCGGATGGGCGGCAGCAAGGGAAGGAACAACATGACCACTCCCATCGAACTCGTCGTCCTCGACATGGCGGGAACCACGGTGCTCGACGACGGCGTCGTGGAGCAGGCGTTCCAACGCGCGGCCGAGCGCACGGGCGTCGCGGATCGGATGCCGTGGGCGGAGGCACTCGACCACGTGCGTGCCACGATGGGGCAGTCGAAGATCGACGTCTTCACGCACCTCTCCGGCGGCGATGCCGATGCCGCGGCACGGGCGACCGCGGCCTTCGAGGGCGCTTACGCCGAGATCATCACCGAGCAGGGCGTCTCCGAGATCCCCGGTGCGGCGGACGCCATCCAGGGCCTCAAAGACGCCGGACTGCGGGTCGCGCTGACCACGGGCTTCGCTCCGATCACCCGAGAGGCCCTGCTCGACGGTCTCGGTTGGCGCGGCCTCGTCGACCTCGCGCTGTCGCCGATCGATGCCGGACGCGGGCGCCCCGCTCCCGACCTCGTGCTCACGGCGCTGCTGCGCACGCAGACCTCGTCGGTCTCCGCGGTCGCCGTCGCGGGCGACACCGTCAGCGATGTCGAGTCCGGACGCCGGGCCGGCGCCGGCTTCGTCGCCGGTGTGCTGACCGGTGCCCATGATCGACCGGCCTTGAGCGCAGCGGGCGCCGATGCCGTGCTCGCCGACGTCACCGCGTTGCGCGGAGTGCTCGCCCAGCGCGAGCTGCTTCCGCTCGTCACGACCTCCTGAGAGACCGTGACATGGGAACGCTGCTGATCCGTCCTCCCGGGCACCGCAGAGACGTCGCGCTGCGCCCGGCGGCGACCGCGATGGTCTGGATCGGCGCCGGACACCCGCACGAGACGATCGCGGTGCCGGGAGTGGCGCTCGCCGATGGCGACGTGCTGGTCGCGGTCGAGATGTCGACCATCTGCGGCTCCGACGTCCACACCGTGCAGGGGCGCCGCTCCGCCCCGGTGCCGCTGGTGCTCGGGCACGAGAGCGTCGGGCGTGTGATCGCGACCGGTGACGCCGGGGCGAGCGGGGTCGACGGCACCCCGCTGCGCATCGGCGATCGCGTGGTGTGGTCGGTGACCGTCTCCTGTGGGAGCTGCGACCGCTGCCTGCGCGGGATACCGCAGAAGTGCCGCGACCTCGGCAAGTACGGTCACGACCGGGTCGGTGTCCACGGCGACCTCACCGGCGCCTTCGCGAGTCACGTGCAGCTGCGCACCGGCACCGCGATCGTCCGCGTGCCGGAGGCACTCCCCGCCGCCGTGCTCGCTCCCGCCTCGTGCGCCACGGCGACCGCCTGGGCAGCGGTGGCCAGGGCCGCTCAGGGCCGAGACCTCGATGGCGCGGCCGTCCGGATCCACGGCGCGGGATTGGTCGGGCTCTCCGCCGCCGCCATCGCCGTCGAGCAGGGCGCGACCGTGGAGGTGCTCGACCCGAACCCGGAGCGGCGGGAACTCGCCACGCGATTCGGGGCGACCGAGATCGCCGTGGACCGCGAGCCCGACATCGTGATCGAGGCCTCGGGCCATGCCGTCCACGACGCGCTCGAGGGCGTCGCAGTCGGCGGTACGGTCGTGCTCGTGGGCAGCGTCTTCCCCGCGGACCCGGTGCCTTTCGACGCCGAGAGCATCGTGCGGCGCCTCGTGACGGTCGCCGGCGTCCACAACTACACGGGCGCCGAGCTGGCGGAGGCCGTGGCCTTTCTCTCCGGACGGGGGCGGGCGTACCCGTTCGTGGATGCGGTCGGTGCAGTGCGGGACCTTTCCGACATCGACGCGGCTCTCGCGGAAGCTGCCACTCCGGCTGCGCCTCTGCGCATCGGACTCGTTCCGGGGCGCTGAGCCGGAACGAGTGTCGGAACTAGCCTTCGGTCGCCTGACCCCGCAGCGGTCCCGGTGGGCGTAGACCTGCGGAGCGGATGACGAGCAGTCGGACAGCGGCGTCGACGGTCGCGGCCAGGACGTCTTCAGGCTCGCCGACCAGAGCGAGTCTCCGATGCCCGACCTCGTCGGCGGTGGCCCAACCCAGGTAGACCGTACCCGGGGGATGACCTCCCTGGGGGTCGGGACCTCCGACGCCCGTCGTCGATACGGCGATGTCGGCGTCGAAGAGGCGTCGTGTGCCCGAGGCGAGCTGTTCCGCACACGCTGCGGAACACGGATCCGTCCCCGGCGTCAGTCCGAGAACGCGCTCCTTGACGTCGGTGCGGTAGACGACGATGCCGCCGGAGAACCAGTCCGAGGCAGAGTCGCCGGCACCGATCGTGTGCGCGAGCAGGCCGGCTGTGAGCGACTCCGCCACTCCGACCCGCAGCCGTAGCTCGGCGGCGAGGTCGCTCAATCGTGTGAGGTCGTTCTGCGTGCCGGTGACCGCGCTCGCGTCGTCGGTCTCGGCGTCAGCGGTGTCCACGGCGTCAGCGGCAACGGGCCGCGATGCGGCCAGGCTGGCTGACCCCGAGCGCGGATGCCGACGCCCTCGTGAGGTCACGCGTGGTGGTCATCGCTCTTCGCCCTCGTCGTAGTCGGGACGCGGCGGCTGCAGCGGCTGATCGGAGTACTCCCCGCCCGAGCGTCCGCCGTACGGACGTCCATGGTCGGCGAACTCGTCGCGTGCGAACACGAACGTCCACGGGCCTGCCGTGAAGTGCGCGCCCGTGCGCAGCGTCTCGGAGGACTCGTCGGCGTGAGTCGCGTCGACACCCAGACTCGCGTTGGTCTCGCCCTCCCCGTTCAAGGTCAGTACGTACTCGTCGCGGTCGTCGTGCGTGATGGTCGCGTGCACGGGGTCGGTCTCGGGGAGGCGCAGTTCGTTGCCCTCGGCCGACCCGATCCGGACCACGTCGACCTCGAGCGCGAACTCGGTGCGCTCGTCGTCTCGGCTGATGCGCAATCGAGGGTTCCCCGCGCCCCATTCGGCATGCGTGGTCGTGGGGGTGTATCCGTCATCCGGGCGGTCGTCGATGTGTCGGTCGTTCATGGCAGTCCTCCTCGAATCGCGTGTCCCGAGGCTAGGGTCCTGCCGTCGCTCCGCCGAAGGGGGTTGACTTCGGTGCAGCGAGTCGTCAGCGCGCGGTCGACCGCCCCCGGAGGCGATAACCTTCTCCCGAGTACGGGAGAATGAGGTGAGCCGTCGTCTCGGCCCGGCAGCGACCAAGGAGCACCACCCATGGGTAAATTCGTCTACGAAGGCGGCGTGAAGACCGAGATCGAGGATCGCGCCCTCACCCACCTTCAGCTCGTCATCACCGCGAAGCTGCGCCGCGGGGAGCCCTTCCCGTTCAGCTGGCGTGAGGATGCGAGCGTCGGCGGCGGGCGCACCACGGTGTGGATCCAGCCGGGGAGCTCGCTCGTCTTCAAGTACTTCGGCAGCCGTCAGCCGTCCATCAACCGGGCGTGGATCGAGGCACTCGCCTTCACCGCGAACGCGCCGAGCGGGCTGTACCTCGTGCCCGAACCCGCCGAGGCCGGCGACGAGCCCGGTGCCGGTGAGGTTCCGGTCACCCCTCCGCTCTGAGCCGGGACCGCGGCTCCGAGCCCGGGATGTCAAGCCCCTGACCACGGGCGGGCAAGGGTGGAAGTGTGGGCCTCGTTCGACGAGACGAGGAGGATCGGCCATGACCGACGACACCACCGACCCCCGACACGCGCACCGCGAAGAGGGCTTTCCCGACCAGCACCAGGACCAGCCGGGGCTGACCGAGCGGACGCGCCCCGAACCGGACCACGGCGAAGGGACCTACGTCGGCCACGGGCGCCTGGAAGGTCGCCGTGCTCTCATCACGGGCGGTGACTCCGGGATCGGTCGGGCCGTCGCGATCGCCTTCGCACGGGAGGGCGCCGACATCGCGATCGCGCACCTGCCCGAGGAGCAGGACGACGCGGAGGACACGCTCGCCCTGGTCCGCGAGACGGGGCGCACGGGTGTGGGCTTCGCAGGCGACCTGCGAGAAGAGGCTTTCGCGACCGACATCGTCGCCCGCACGCGGAGTGAGTTGGGTGGGCTCGACGTGCTCGTGCTCAACGCGGGCTATCAGCACGACATCGACGACTTCGGGAGTCTGGAGACGGACCGCATGCGTCGGGTGTTCGACACGAACCTGGCGGGCATGCTGTTCTCGGCGCGGGCGGCCTACCCCGACCTCCAGCCCGGAGCGAGCATCATCGTGACGGCTTCCATCCAGGCCTACAACCCCTCACCGGGATTGATCGACTACGCCATGACCAAGGCGGCGCAGATCGCGTTCGTCAAAGCGCTCGCCGAGGAGGCGGGACCCCGCGGGATCCGGGTCAACGCCGTCGCGCCGGGACCGGTCTGGACACCCCTGATCCCCGCGACCGGATGGGATGCCGAGCGGCTGGCGACCTTCGGTGCCGACACTCCGCTGGGGCGGGCGGGTCAGCCGGCGGAACTGGCCGGCGCCTACGTGTACCTGGCATCGGCGGAATCCTCGTACACGTCCGGCTCGGTCATCGCGGTCACCGGCGGCAAGGGCCTCTGACACGTGCTCAGGCGGCGGCACCGAGGGGAGCCGCCGCCTAAGCTTGTGGGGTGCAGAAGCCGACCGCGTCCCGTCCCCTCGTCGGAGTCGCGCTCGTCATCGGCTCCTGCCTCTCGCTTCCTTTCGGCGCCGCCGTTGCGGCCCAGCTCTTCCCGGTGCTCGGTCCGTGGGGGGTGACCTCACTGCGCGTCGCGATCGCCGCGGTCCTCCTGGTCGTCATCGTGCGCCCGCGGCCCGGGAAGTGGACCCGCCCGCAGTGGTTCGCCGCGGTGCTCTTCGGCGTCTCGCTGGCCGCGATGAACGGCTTCTTCTACGCGGCGATCGACCGCATCCCCCTGGGCCCCGCCGTCGCGATCGAGTTCCTCGGACCACTCGTGCTCGCGGCCGTGCTCACCCGGAAGGTCACGGACTTCGTCTGGGTCGGAGTGGCCCTCCTCGGAATGATCGTGCTGGGCATCGACGGCCTGATCGGTGCTGAGCCGCTCGATCCGCTCGGTGTGCTGTTCATCCTGATCGCAGCGGGCTTCTGGGCCATGTACATCCGGATGAGCGCCCGCGTCGGCTCCCTCATCCCGGGCAGCAGCGGCCTGGCGATGGGACTCGTGGTCGCTGCCGTGCTGCTCATCCCGGTCGGCATCCCGGCCGCGTCGACGGTGGCGATGGATCCGCAGCTGCTCCTGCTCGCTGCGATCACCGCGGTGCTGTCGTCCGTGATCCCCTACAGCTTCGAGCTCGCGGCGCTGCGCCGTCTGCCGCAGCGCGTGTTCGGTGTGCTGCTGAGCCTCGAACCGGCGTTCGCGACGCTCGCCGGCTGGCTCATCCTCGGGCAGGACGCCACGCCGCTGCGGATGCTCGCCGTCGCCCTCGTGATCGCCGCGAGCGTCGGGACCACGCTCGGGGTGCGGAGGGAACGCCGCGACGACGGTCCCTCCGGCCCGTTCACCGCGCCGATACCGCTGCCCGACTGACCGCGGGGACCGGCAGCGGGTACCGGCGACGCAGGATCACTCGCTGCACGAGCGTCCACACCACCGTGACCGTCAGGTACAGCGCAGCGGCGAGAGGCACGAACACGCCGAAGACCGCGGTCGCGTAGTGCATCGCCGAGACGACGCGCAGCAGGGTGGGGGAGTTCAGGGGTGAGTCGTCCCCATCGACCGGCGTCGGGCGGAACACGCGGCGGGTGATCTCGGCGACCGCGAGCATGACCGCGAGCAGCACCCCGAACACGAGGAAGGTGGCGGGTGTCGCGGTGCCCCCGAACAGCGCCGACACCAGGCTCGTGCCCAGCGGTGCGCCGAACAGGTCGTGCGCGAGCAGCTCGTTCGGGTGTCCCGCGATCTCGGCCCGGAGGAACAGCGTGTAGAGGATGCCGACCACGGGGGCCTGTGCGAGCACCGGGAGCATCCCCGCGAACGGCGACGTGTTCTCCGCGCGGTACAGCGCCAGCGTCTCCTTCTGCAGACGTTCGGGGTTCTTCTTGTGGCGGCGCTGCAGCTCGCGCAGCTTCGGCGCGAGACGCGCCCTGGTCTGCTCGGCCTTGGCCTGGGAGATGCCGACGGGGATGAGCAGTACCCGCACGAGTAGTGTGACGAGGACGACGGCGAGAGCGGCGGCGGAGGCACCGGCGATGGGGGTGAGCAGGTCGGAGAGCCCGGTCAGCGCGCCGTAGGCGGCGTCGAGGAGGGCGGCGAGGGGTGGAAAGGCAAAGGGGTCCATGGAAGTGTCCGTTCGAGGTGTCGGGAAGGGTCGGCGAAGGCCGCGCGGTCCCGTCGAAAGAGCGGACTACGCGGCGGTCGCGACTCCCGGCGCCCGAGGGCGCGGATGCCCGGCGGCATCAGGATCACTCTGCGTGAGGAGGGTGCCGACGTCGATGGCGCGCAACGGATGCGGGGCACCGGTCGAGGCCTCGGGGCGCACACTCAGCACGATCGCGAGGGTGAGTGCGGTCACCGCGAGCAGGGCGACGGCGAGGCCGAGAGCCGTGGCATCCGGCACCGACACGAGGCCGAGCGCGGTCGCGACGATGCTCAGCATCTGCCCGAACCACTCGCTCATGCGCGCTCCCTTCCTGTTGTGAGGGTAGCACCGGGGGCGGCCGCCGCTTTCGAATCGCGCGAATGGTGCGCTCCCGGCCACTTATGCCGCACAGTGCACGATTCGAAAGCCGACGGGGCGTACGGTCGAAAGCATGAGTGACCTTCGCGCCCTGTTCGGGATCGAGCAACCGATCATCCTCGGCCCGTTCGGCGGGCTCTCCTCGACCGCCCTCACGGCTGCGGTCAGTGCTGCGGGCGGCCTCGGTTCGTTCGGACTCTACGGCTACGACGGCGACCGCATCCGTGCGACCGGCGCGGCACTGCGGGCGGCGACCGATCGTCCGTTCGCGGTGAACCTCTGGCTCCCCACCGGCGACGAGGTAGAGCCGAATCCGCAGCACGCGGTGTTCGCGCAGGCGCTGCAACCGTTCTACGAGGCGGTCGGCATCGATCTCCCGGCGCGCCCGGAGCGGTACGTCCCGTCGCTCGAGGAGCAGCTCGACGCGATCTGGGAGATCCGGCCCGCCGTGCTCAGCACGGTGTTCGGGGTGCCGTCGGCCGAGGTGGTGGAGGAGGCACAGCGCCGGGGGATCCGCATCGTCGGCACCGCGACCACCGTCGCCGAGGCCGTCGCGCTCGCCGACGCCGGGGTGGATGCGGTGGTCGCCACGGGTGCCGAGGCGGCCGGGCATCGGGTGTCGTTCCTCCGTCCGGCTGAGGACTCGCTCGTCGGCACGTTCGCGCTCGTCCCGCAGGTGGTCGATGCGGTGGATGTGCCGGTGATCGCGGCAGGGGGCATCGCCGAGCGACGGGGAGTCGCCGCGGCGTTCGCGTTGGGGGCGACCGGCGTGCAGGTCGGGACGGCCTTCCTCGCGACGGCGGAATCCGTGGCTACGCCCGCGCATCGCGCCGCGATCCGTGCGACCGCCGCCGAGGAGACGGTGCTCACCCGTGCCATGAGCGGTCGCCTGGCCCGAGGCGCCCGCAACCGTGCGGTGCGGGCGATCGAGGCGAGCGGCACTATCGCACCGTTCCCGATGCAGAACTGGCTCACCGGACGCTTCCGGGCCGCGGCGGGGGAGCAGAATCTCGGGGAGCTCCAGTCGCTGTGGATGGGGCAGGCGGCGCCGCTCGCACGCCATGACAGCGCCGCCGAGGTGTTCGCGGAGCTGGCCGCCGGCGTGCCGCGCCCCTCCTGATCGCTCTCTACCGGCGCTCCGGTCGCACTTTCGCCTTCAAAACAGCGGTTTAGCGTGCGAAAGTGCGACCGGAGGAGGGCCTAGAGGATGACGGTGGACTTGCCGTGCACGATCACACGGTCCTCGGCGTGCCACTGCACGGCGCGGGCGAGGACGAGTCGCTCGACATCGGCCCCGCGGCTCTGCAGCTCGGCCGCTGACTCGGAGTGGGTCACGCGTGTGACGTCCTGCTCGATGATCGGCCCCTCGTCGAGGTCGGCGGTCGCATAGTGCGCGGTCGCGCCGATCAGCTTCACACCGCGGTCCTTGGCGCGTGCGTAGGGGTTCGCCCCGATGAACGCGGGCAGGAAGGAGTGGTGGATGTTGATCACCGGCGCTTCGAGGCGGGTGATGAAGTCGTCGGTGAGGATCTGCATGTAGCGCGCCAGCACGACGAGGTCGACGTTCCCGCGCAGCAGTTCGAGCTGTCGCTCCTCCATGGCGGCCTTGTCGCCCGAGGGGATGTGCACGAAGGGTACGCCGAAGGAGCGGACCGACTCGGCCAGGTCGGGGTGGTTGGAGACGACCATCGTGATGTCGATGTCGAGCTGGCCGCGCTGTGTGCGCCAGAGCAGCTCCATCAGGCAGTGGTCGTACTTCGAGACGAAGATCGCCACGCGCTTGCGGCGGGCGACGTCGTGCAGCGACCACTCCATGCCGAAGCGTTCGGCGACGACGGCGATGTCGGCTTCGAGCGCGGGGCGCGCGGCGGCGAGTCCATCGAGGTGGATCACGGTGCGCTGGAAGAAGCGTCCGCCCTCGGAATCCGTCGAGTGCTGGTCGAGCGAGATGATGTTCGCACCGTGCTGGGCGAGCACGCCCGCCACGGCGGCGACGATCCCGGGCTGGTCGTCACAGGCGATGAGCAGGCGGGCGGTATCGGGCTGGGACATGGAGGCTCCTCGAGGGTGTGCATCGATTCTGCCGTGGATGCACACCGGGGGCGAATCGCGGGAGGCGACTCGCTACTCTGAGAATCGTGGAAGCGAGCGATCTCGGCCTGGTGCTGATCCCCCTGCTGGCCGTCGCCGCGCCCCTGCTCGCCCGCGGGGTCCGCCCGGTGGTGCGGGTGCCGATCGTGGTGTTCGAACTCGTGCTCGGGATCCTCGTGGGGCCGGCGGTGCTCGGCTGGGTCGAACCGGGCCCCCTGCTGGAGAAGCTCAGCGACTTCGGTCTGGCGCTGCTGTTCTTCGTCGCCGGCACCGAGATCGACTTCAAGACCGTGGCGGGCAAACCGCTCGCCCGCGCCTCCCTCGGCTGGCTCCTCAGCGTTCTGCTGGGCATCGGCCTGGGCTTCTTCTTCGCCCCCGGTGAGGGGATGGTCGTGATCGGCATCGCGCTGAGCTCCACCGCGCTCGGCACGCTGATGCCGATCCTGCGCGACGCCCGCGAGCTGGACACGCCGTTCGGTCGTGCGATCAGTGCGATCGGCGCGGTCGGCGAGTTCCTGCCCCTGATCGCGATCTCGATCTTCCTCAGCACGCGCACCACACCGATCGCCACGGCCGTCCTGCTGACGTTCGTGGTGCTGGCCGGGCTCGCCGTGCTGCTCGCGCACCGCGTGCCGCACGGGCGCCTGCACCGCATCGTCCGTGCGACGCTGCACACGTCCGACCAGTTCGGGGTGCGCTTCGTGATCCTACTCATCGCGGCGCTGGTCGGCCTGAGCGTGATGCTCGACCTCGACATGCTGCTCGGCGCGTTCGTCGCGGGAGCGGTGTGGCGCATCATCATGACGCGGGCACCGAAGGAATCCGCCGAGGAGGTCGAGAGCAAGATCGAGGCGATCGCATTCGGATTCCTCGTGCCGATCTTCTTCCTCTACACGGGCGTGACCTTCGATCTGCAGGCCCTGCTCACCTCGCCGACGGCCCTCGCCCTGGTGCCCATCTTCCTGATCGCGCTTCTGGCCATCCGTGGGGCGGCCGCGCAGCTCTCGGCCCCAGTAGGAATGAGTGTCCGCGACCGTGCGGCCCTCGGCCTCCTCGCCGCCACCGGACTGCCGATCATCGTCGCGGTCACCGCGATCGGCGTCGACGAGAAAATGCTCGACACCGGCACCGCGGCGGCATTGGTCGGAGCGGGCATGCTCTCGGTGCTGCTCTATCCGTTGATCGGGATGACCCTGCGCGGCGATCGCGCCGACGTCGTCGGGCCCGCCCGTGCGGGCGACGCTGTCCAGGGGGAGCTGTGACGAGTGCGTCGGCGCTCCTGACCCGTACGGTTCAGAGCCTCGACGGCATCGCGAAGGAAGGACTCGGCGAGCAGCGCGTCTCGCGGTGGCGCGGGCGCCGCATCGTGCGGGTCGGCGAAGCATGGCATCTGGGTGTGCTGCTGCTGACCGACACGCACGCGCTGGCCACGGCGGAGGTGCTCCGCGCGGCTGATCCCGGACGCCGCGGCTACACGGCCGAGTCGGCCAGAGCACGCGCCGAACGTCGTGCCGAAGCCCTGCGGGGTGGCTTCGACGAGGGCGATGTCGTCCACGTGGGATGGAGTGTGATCGACGTCGACGCCGTGGATGCGGGCGGCTCCTCCGGTCCGCTGGCGCTCGTCGACGGCGTCCCCTCGGTGCGGTGGAGCGCGGCCGGCGGGTTCATGCCCTTGGAGGCATACCTGCGTGAGCGCGTGTCCCTGTTGCGGGATTCGGCAGAAGGCTGAGTCAGGCGAAGGTCTCGGCGAAGCGGCGCAGAAGCGCGGCGCCCTCGGTCACCGATGCGGCGAGCACCTGCTGCTGCACCGCGTCGAACTCCTCCGGGTCGAAGTAGCCGGTCGTGCGGTAGAACGTCATCCGATCGGCGAAGTCGCGGGGGGTGGGCTCCGGATGGAACTGCGCCGCATACAGGTGCGTGCCCACGCGGTAGGCCTGCACCGGGCAGGCCCCATTGGTCGCCAGGAGCACCGCGCCGGGCGGGGTGCTCGCCGCGCTCTCCTTGTGCGCCGTGAACACCGTGAGGGCGGGGCCGCTCGGCCCGAAGACGGGATCGGCGGCGCCGGCTTCGGTCACATCGATCACGGTGGCGCTCGCGGGCTCGGGAGTGTCCGTCACGACCTCGCCCCCGAGCATGCGGGTCACGACACCGATGCTGAAGCAGGTGAAGAACACCGCGATCTCGGCGGCCATCGCCGCGTCGGCCAGTGTGCGGAGGTCGGCTTCGACCCGCAACTGCTCCGCGGACTTCACAGTGTCGGAGACGTTGAACGGCGAGCCCCCGACCACGACGCCGCGGTATCCGCGCAGACGCTCGATGTGCAGCGGTGTCTGCAGCAGGTCGAGTCGATCGACGACGTCGACGCCGAGCGCCCGTCGGAAGGACGCATGCTCGGCGTCCGCCGCCCCGATCTCGGGTCGCACGCACACGTAGAGAAGCGAGGCCATCAGGAGATTCTAACGAGCGCGCGGGGCCGAGCCGACGCGGTCACCGGGAGGAGTTCGCGGTCCGGCCGCGGACGATGCCGACGAAGGTCTCGACGTCAGGCGTGGTGCGATCGCGAGGCCACACCAGCGCCACCGTGGAGGTCGGGCCATCGGCGAGCACGCGGTGGTCGGCATCCTTGCGGTGGTGCAGGCGAGCCAGCGACATCGGGACGATCACGATGCCGACGCCGGAGGCCGCCGTGGCGATCGCCTCTCCGGTCGGCAGTGCGGCGAAGGCGGCCGGGAGTGTGCCGGGGAGGTCGAGCGGGCCCAGCACGTCATCGGACAGCCCGATCACGACCTCGCCCTCGAGATCCGCGGCGGAGAGCTCTTCGGCCGCCATCAGGTGCGAGTCGACCGCGGCGATCACGACCGGCACCTCGTCGTACAGAGGGATGATGTGCAGGGACTCGTCCGTGAGCGGCAGACGGACCAGCGCCGCATCGATCGCGTCGAGCGCCTCGCGCTGGGTGGCGACCTCGATCGGGACGAGCTCGAGCGGCACTCTCGGCATGCGCTGCTTCCACGCGTCGATCCACTTGCCCGGTGTCGCGCCCGGCACCGCGCCCAGACGGAAGGTTCGCGGTGCCTCGGGCTCGGGCTGAGGGGCATCGAAGACGACCTTGGCCGTCTTCTTCTTCGGCTTCTGCGGCGGGAACCGCTCGGCGGGGGCGGCCTTGTTGCGACGCACAGGGGTACCTCGCCCTGCGCCCTTCCCGGGCCGCCTTCCCTGATTCGCCATGGGGTCCAGGCTACTCGGCAGGGGAGACCGGCACGTCCGCCTGTGCGACGGGGTCCGCCGCTGTCGCGAGTTTCCGCTGCGCACGGCGGATGAGCCCTGCGGCTCCCCCGACCAGGATCAGCACGCCCACGGTCAGGAGGAGGATCGTGACGATCGCGGTCGGCGTCAGCGCGAGGAGCCCATCGGCGACGGTGTCCCTCCGGTCGGCGTCGGCCAGCATCCAGAGGGCGATCGCGGCGATCGCGGCGAACAGGAGGCCCCAGATGATGGCGGCCCAGCGCGTGCGGGGAGGGGAGGGGGCTTCGACGATCGTCGGCGTACTCATCACTGCTCTTCCTTCGCGGGCTCGTAGAGGGTGACGGAGATCACTCCGCTGGTCTGATCGATCGTGACGGGTTGTACGAGGGTGGGCTCGGTGTCCTCAGCGGCGACCTTCTGCAGGACGACCGACTCCCCGTTCCTGCGCACGGGAGTCCAGGTGCCGTGCGCAGTGATCTGGCCGGTCTCCTCATCCACTCGGGTCCACGAAACGGTCGCCGACCCGACGACGGCGCGCAGATCGAGCTCGACGCCCGACTGGACGTCGATGTAGGTGTTGCCGGATCCCTTGTCCACGACGATCGACCGCGCACCATCCTCGAACGGATTCAGCGTGAGGAACGTATCGCCGAAGGGCTGCCGGACGTGCGCGGATTCGTTGTTGCCGAGCGCGACGTGGCCCAGCGTGACGCCCGGGAAGGCGGAGAAAGCGCCGGCGACGAGTCCGCCGATCAGCGTCACCACGGTCGCGAAGGCCAGGAACCCACTGCGCCGACGGAACGCCCCGGCCACGATCATCCCGAGTGCCAGGATGAGCGCCGCCGCGAGCAGTCCCAGCGCGCCGCCGAGGGCCTCACCGCCCGTGACGAGACCGACGGCAGAGCCGGTGATGATCGCGAGGCCGACGATGGTCGCGGCGAACGCGAAGCCGGCCCGGGGGTTCGAGGCACGGCGGAGGCGTCGGCGCTCCGCGGCCTCGGTCGCGAACACCGCAGCCTCGGCCTGGCGCTCACGGCGCAGCTGGTCGCGGGCGGCCCGCTCGATGTCCTGCTGTTGGCGCCGCCAGGCCTGATCCTGTTCCTTCCAGGCCGCATGCTGTGCGCGCCAGGCCTCGAGAGCGGTGGGGTCCTGTGAACCGGGCGGGAGGGGGGCGGGCGGTTCCGGGGGAGTGAAGGCGAGCGCGGTGTCGGAGACCTCATCGGCGAGAGTGGCATCCGCCCCCTCAGCGGTACCCGAATCGCTGAGGGGGTCGGATGCGGCCGGGGCCGCCGAATCTGCGGAAGCCATCGGCAGATCCGGCGCGGAAGCACCCGGGGTGCGGCGCATGGCGCGCACGATCAGGAAGAGCAGACCGGCGACGAGCACGAGCCCGACGATCCAACTGACGACGGAGAGGGCCGACCACCCGTCGTAGCCGAGTCCGAAGAGACGTCCGGCCAGTGGTGCGGTCGGGAAGAGACCGATGACGGCCATCGCGAGGATGCCCCACTGCGCCGGCTGATAGTCGCGGCGGAACAGATCGCGGAGGTGGACCCGTCCGCCGATGTCGGGCAGCAGTGCCCAGGCCGCGGCATACAGGAAGATCACCGGCAGGCCGAAGAGCGCCGCGACCACGAGGATCCCGCGGACGATGAGCGGATCGATGCGCAGCCGGGCAGCGATCCCCGCGGCGACACCGCCCAGCCAGCCCTCGGACCGGGCGACGCCGAGGCCGGCGACCCAGAGGAGGAAGCGTTCGGCTCCGCGGGGGATGCCGGTGCCCGGTGCGCCGACGGCCGGAGTGGCCTGGTCGGCAGGAGGCGGGGGTGCAGTCGGAATCGTCATGCTTCGATCCTGGCGTCATCCGTCGGTCCCCTGCCATGGGGGGAACCCCTGAGCGACCCCTGATTCTGGCCAGGGGAGGACCCGGAGCGCCCATGCGGATGATTGGATGGGCGACATGTCCTCTTCGGCGCACGCTCCCGTGCGATCAGCGTCCATCGCTGCGCCGCGCCCGCCGCTGACCCGTGATCGCGACTGCCTGGTGGCCGGGGTGAGTGCGGGCCTCGCGCGACACCTGGGCGTGCGGGTGGGGCTGGTGCGAGCGCTGTTCCTCGCGCTCACGCTGTGCGGCGGCGCCGGGATTCTCCTCTACGCCTGGTGCTGGGCCTTCACGCCGTGGAGCGAGGGGGAGGAGGCCCCGACCAGACGCGTACCGGTCGCCTGGCTGCTGCTCGCTCCCGCCGGTGTCGGGATCCTCATCGTGCTGGCCTGGCGCGGCGGCAGCGACTGGTTGAGTGGATCCATCCCGCCCGATCTCGCCGCGGTCGTCGTCGGCGGCACCGTGGGCTTCGCGACGGGCGCCGGGCTCTGGGCGACCCTGATCGATCGCACCGACACCGCGCGCGGACCGCGACACACGATGACCGTCCGGATCCTGGCTCTCGTGCTGCTCGCCCTGCTGTTCACCGTGCTGCTCTCCTGGCCCGTCGCGCGCTCGGGGGTGGCACTCGTGCTCCTCCCTCTCGCCGGGCTCGCTGCGGTGATCTCCTCGGCCCTCATCCCGCGATGGCGCGAACTGTCCGGCGAACGGGTGCGCCGCATCCGCGAGGAGCAGCGCAGCCAGATGGCCGCGCACCTGCACGATTCCGTGCTGCAGACGCTGGCGCTGATCCAGAACAGGGCAGGAGCCTCCAGCGAGGCGGCCCGCCTCGCCCGGGCACAGGAGCGCGAGCTGCGCGCATGGTTGTACGACGGCGACGCACCGGCCGACAGCGACCTCCCGACAGATCTGCGTGACTACGCAGGAGCCCTCGAGCTCGATTATCCGGTGCGCATCGACGTCGTGTCGGCGGGCCTCTCCACCGAGCGCGCCAGCGGGGAACTCGCGGCGGCGGCCCGAGAGGCGATCCTGAACGCCGCGCGGCATGCCGGCGGGGACATCTCGGTGTACATCGAAGGGAGCACCGCGGGCGTCGACGTCTTCATCCGGGACCGCGGCGAGGGCTTCGACCTCGACGATGTGCCGAGCGATCGCCTCGGGGTACGGGAGTCGATCATCGGCCGGATGCGTCGTGCCGGTGGTACCGGAGCGGTCCGCAGTGACGCGAACGGGACCGAAGTGCATCTGAGCATTCTGGCGGCCCCGCCGTACGACCGGGCGGCGGGGCGACCGATCCCCACCCGGGAGGACGACCATGCCTGAGAGCATCCGCGTCGTGATCGTCGACGACCACTCGATCTTCCGCTCCGGCCTGCGTGCCGACCTCGATGCGAGTGTCGACGTGGTCGGCGAGGCGGCGGACGTGCCGACCGCGATCGCCGTGATCGCTGAGACACAGCCGGACGTCGTCCTGCTCGACGTGCATCTGCCGGGTGGGAGCGGCGACGATGCCGCGGGCGGAGAAGCGGTGATCCGCGGGTCGGCCACGGCGGCGCGGTTCCTCGCGCTCAGCGTCTCGGATGCTGCCGCCGACGTCGTGCGCGTGATCCGGGCGGGTGCCCGCGGCTACATCACCAAAGGGTCATCGGGCATCGAGGTCAGCAGCGCCGTGCATGCGGTGGCGGACGGGGATGCGGTCTTCTCACCACGGCTCGCCGGGTTCGTGCTCGACGCGTTCGGGGCGGTGGCCGGTGAGACCGCCACGGCCACCGACGAACTGGATCGCCTCTCCGCGCGCGAGCAGGAGGTCATGCGTCTGATCGCCCGTGGCTACGCCTACAAGGAGGTCGCTTCGGAACTCTTCATCTCGATCAAGACGGTCGAGACACACGTGTCATCCGTGCTGCGCAAGTTGCAGCTCTCCTCCCGCCACGAGCTCACCGCGTGGGCGTCGGAGCGCCGCCTGCTGTAGTCGTACGCAGGCCCGATGAGCCGGCCGGGCCTTCACGCGGTCAGGCCGCGAGCCACAGCCCCTTCTGATCCGTCGCGATGGTGAGTCCGGCCGCGACGGTCTCGTCGTCGCCGATCCTGGCACCTCGGATGATGCGCGCTCCGGCGCCGACATCGGTGCGGACACCCACGTAGGCGTGGTCGCCGATCGCGGCCCCCTGGCCGATGTGCGCGTGTGCGTCCACGAACGCGCCCTCTCCGACCACGGCGTCTTCGTCGATCCAGGCGCCGCGGGCGATGGTCGCCCCGGCGCCGACGCGCGCGCCCGGTTCGATGTAGGCACCCGCCTCGATATGCGCCTTCGGATGCACCTTCGCGCCATGCGCGACGAGACCCCGACCGTTCGCGTGCTTGCGGTACCGCAGCGTCGCTCCCTGGTCGTTCTCGATGTCGACGTAGTTCTTACCCACGATTCCTCCCGTGCTCCGGAGTCTCTTCCGGATATACCAACAACCACGGCAGGGGTGGATTCATTCCCTCGGATGGATGTCCTCGGTGTCCGCGGTGCTCAGCCCACGCGCGAGGCCGCGTCGCGGATCGCCATTGCGAGATCCGCGGGACGGCTCCACATGGGCCAGTGGCCGGTGGTCAGGTCCACGAGCTCCAGATTCTCGAGTGCGTCGACCTCGGCGAACATGGGGTGTCCGGCGCGGGCGAGTTCCTGCAGCTGCGCGCTCGGGATCGAGCAGCAGACGATGGTGGTGGGGATCCGGCGGCGCGCATCGTCGGAGAGGGGCACCGGAGCTCGGAGCACGGGTCCCGGCTCGGGGACCGCGCGTTCGCGGAAGCGGTCGAGCATCGCGGTGCTCAGGCCCTCGATGCTGGCCTGCTGTCCGAGAACGTCGAACGGTGGCAGGGGCAGCGCCTCCACCGTCTCCGGGAGGTCCGGTGCGAACACGCTTCCCGGCGCGACCGGGCCGGAATCGACCCACACCACACGGCGGACGAGCGCGGGGTGTCGATCGAGGACGATGCTGACCGGGGCATTGGCTCCGCTGTGCCCGACGAGCACGACCGGCTGCTCCGCCGTGGCTCCGGAGCGCAGGACGGCCGCTTCGATCGCCGCCGCCTGCTCGTCGAGGGTCCGTGAGGAACGGTCGGGGTCGTCCGGGTCCAGGCCGGGGAGCGTGAGCGCGATGGCGTCCGATCCGTCCGCCGCCAGGTGTGTGCGCACCTCGTCCCAGGCCCATGCGCCGAGCCAGTGGCCCGCGATCAGGAGGATGGTCGGAGTGCTCGATGCTGTCGTCATGACCCGATGCTCGCACTGTGTGCGGACAGCTGTATGGCACTATTTCTGTCATGAATTCATCGGAGTGTGCAGAGTGAGGCGGAGCGAACGACTTCATGCGCTGTCCGAGATGCTGCGTCGCGGCGGAACCAGGGGTTACCCGGCCGAGCGGCTGGCGGCGGAGTTCGAGGTGTCCGTCAGAACCGTCAAGCGAGACCTCGCCGCCTTGGCGAGCAGTGGTGCGCCCGTCTGGTCGAGACCCGGACCCGGAGGAGGGTACGGATTGGCCGCGAGCGCGAATCTGCCGCCGATCACCCTCTCGCCGGCCCAGGCGGTGGCGCTCTTGGCTGCTGTCTCCGCGGCGTCCGACGCGCCCTACGCCGACCTGGCCTCGGCCGGGGTCCGGAAGATCCTGGACGTCCTCGATCCCGCCACGCGCGGCCGCGCGGCCGACCTCGCGCGTCGGGTCTGGGTGGAGGGTTCGCCCTCGCCGTCCCGCGCCGTCCGATCGGTCCTGGAGGAGGCGATGTCCGCGCAGCGCACGGTCCGCATCCGCTATACGTCGCGCGTCGGGGCCACGACCACGAGAGAAGTGGAGCCCGTGATGTTCGCCTCCACGAACGGACAGTGGTACCTCGTCGGGTGGTGCCTGCTGCGTGACGCGATGCGCTGGTTCGTCGTGTCGAACATCGAGAAGGCGACCCTGACGAGCACGGCCTGCAGCGGTCACACCGTTGCGGAGGTCGGAACCCCTCCGCCGAACGCCAGGCCCGTGCTCGTCAGCGACGGCGAGTGACTAGCGCTGACACGACGGGCACCAGAAGGTCACGCGTTCGCGTGTCGGATCCGCGCCCTGTTCGCCGCGTCGGATGAGGGTGCCGCAGCGTCGGCAGGGGCGTCCGGCGCGGCCGTAGACCCAGGTGCCCTGACCCGGTCGATCGATGCCCGTGAAGGTCCTGCTGCGGCGGTCGCGGTTGGCGCGGATGGTGCGCACGCCGAGGTCGAGAAGCGCGGAGACATCGACCTCCCGTGTCGGCGTCGTCGGCAGGATCCCCCGGAGGAACAGGAGTTCTGCAGCGTACTCGTTGCCGAATCCCGCGACGTTGCGCTGGTCGAGGAGGGCGACGTGGATACTGCGGGCGTCGGCACCGAGCCGCCGGTTCGCCTCGTCTGCATCCCAGTCGTCGGCGAGCGGGTCCGGGCCGAGATAGCCCACCAGCTGTTCCTCGTCGCGGGTCGGGACGACTTCGATCTCTGCGAGATCGACACCGACGGCCTCACAGTCGGCCGTGCCGATGATCGCGCGGACCTTGAAGGCCGGATGCCGCCACTTCTCGCCGTGGCGGTAGACGAACCACGCCCCGTCCATGCGCAGATGGGAATGCAGGGTGCTGTCGCCGATGCGCGCGAGCAGGTGCTTGCCCCGGGGTATCACCGCGTGCACCCGCTGACCGGTCAGATCCAGGGTGGCGAAGCGGGGGACACGAAGGTCGAACCGGGTCACCTCGGACCCGGCCAGAGCCTCGTCGAGGCGTCGCGCCGTGCGGAAGACCGTGTCACCCTCGGGCATCAGGGAGCCTCGGACGGCGCGGGTGGAGGCGGGAGCAGCGGGGGGTGAGGGGAGGCCGTGACGGCGGCACGAGCGAGCATGTCGCGCGCCAGCACGGTGCTGCCGGCGACCGCAGCCGGCATGACCGCGACGGCACCACCGGGAATCAGGAAACAGAGCTGGGTGGCGACGCCGAAACCGAGCACCCGCGCCCGGCTGCCCGAGAACAGGGCGGCACGGTCGGCCGGACTGAGGTCACGAGCGTCGAAGGCACGCCCGGTGAGTTCGCGCGCCAGCAGTCGGCCGGTCAGCACCACACCCGCGATCGCGCCGAGGAATCCCCCCACGGCAGGGAGGAAGCCGATCAGGAGGACCAGGATCGCGATCAGGATGCCGAGCACCACGAGACGCAGCCCCTCGCCGATCGTGGTCCAGAAGCTGCCGCCGTCGGCAGGGGGAGCATCACCGAGATCGACCTCGACGGCGTGCCAGATGCGCTGGTAGAACGGGTCGCCGATGGTCAGCGTCAGTGCGCTGAAGACCACGCTGGCGAGGGCGAGGGCGGCTGCGACGACCACGAAGCCCACGGCCGCGCGCAACAGGCCCTTCCACGGCTCGATCCATCCCTCCGCGAACGGCGTGAGCCACGCGGATACCGAAGGCATGGCGATCACGAGCGGGATCAGCGCTGCGGCGAGGATCAGGACTGCGATGATCGCAGGGATCAGACCGAGCATCATGAGCCCGGGGCGCGTGCGCCACAATCCGAACCCGTGCAACAGCGTGCGGACGCCGGTGGCGAACTCTCGGATCATGGCTTCCAGCGTAGGTGCATCGTTCAGGTGGCCTTGCGGAGGGTGTAGCCGCGGGGCGTCGCCACGAAGCCCGCCTCCTGCAGGGCGAGGGCGAGCTCGGTGCCGTAGACGCCCTCGCCGTTGATCTTCTCGACCGTGAGGGTGTCGAGCCGGCGTGCGCGTGCGGTCGCCGCGAGATCGGTGGCCGCGGCCCGCAGCACGTCGCCGTCTTCGCTGAAGGCCAGCACCGTGCGTCCGCCGCGCTCGAGGGAGAGGACGAGTGTTCCGTCGACGAGGACCACGAGCCCGCCGGCCTTGCGCCCCGGGCGGTGCGAGACCCCGTCGAGCTTGGGCCAGCCGAGAGCGGCACCGTAGGGGTTGGCGGGGTCGGTGGCGGCGAGGGTCACGGCACCGCGTGGGGGCGGATCGGCGAGTCCCGCATAGGTGCGCAGACGATCGACCGTTCCGGACGCGGCGAACTGGGCGGCCCCGAGCTTCTCGATCACGTAGCCGCGACGACAGTGCCCGGCCTCTTCGAAGCCGGCCAGCACGCGGTACGCCTGGGCGAAGCCGCCGGGGAGGCCCTCCGCCTGGACCGCACCGCGGGTGACGACACCGTAGCGATCGAGGAGGAGGCCCGCGGTCACGGTGGCCCGGCGGGAGGCATCCTTCTCGACGGGAGGCAGCAATGACCATCGGCCTCCGATCGACGGCGGCCTCGGCGCGGCGGAACCGGTGAAGGACACACCGCGGTAGGTGCGGGCGCGCGGGGCGCGGCGCTTCACCTTGTGCGCCTGCGAGCCGCCGGCGAGCAGCGAGCGGATCGGCGCGAAAGTGTCGTTGGTCACGTAGCCCGACCAGGTCAGCGACCACAGCGCTTCGAGGACGGACTGCTCGTTCTCGGCGGCTGCCATGTCTTTCAGCTGCCCTGCGAAGTACGCGCCACCGACGTCGAGGGCGATGAGGATCCGCGACTCCAAGGAATCGGAGGCGATCTCGGCATCGGGCTCCGGCAGCGTGAACGGCGCGAGATCGGCGGGGTGCATCGACACCCAGCCGTCGCGTCCCGGGAGCGTGCCGTGGCCAGACCAGATCACCTCGCCGGCTGCGGTGAGCTCGTCCAGAAGGGCGGGCGTGTAGTCGCGCACGCGAGAGGGCAGCACCAACGATTCCCACGCGCTCGCAGGGATCGGCACACCCGCGAACTGCTCGATCACGGTGAGCACGCCGTCGACGCCTTCGAGAGGGCGACCGATGTGCTGCCAGTCGGGGAGGAAACGGGCGTAGGCCTCGGGGGAGACCGGTTCGACGGATCCGCGGATCGCGGCGAGCGAGCGCATGCGGAGTCGGCGGAGCACCTCGGCGTCGCACCACTCGATCGCGTCGCCGCTCCCGGCGGCCTCGGGGAGGAAATACCCGCTGGTGAGGCGCCCCGCGGTCTCCAGGCGCTGAAGCGTATGACGGGCGACCGCGGCGCCGAGTCCGAACCGGGTGGCGACGGCGTCCGTCGTGAACGGGCCGTGCGTGCGGGCATACCGGGCGATGAGATCGCCCAGCGGATCGGCGACGGGTTCGAGGAACGCGACCGGGATCCCCGTCGGGAGCGCGGCGCCCAGCGCATCGCGCACTCGTCCGGCATCCTCGATGGCGGCGACACGGCTCATCCCGCCGACCGTCACGGGGATCGCGCGCCGGGCCGCGACCAGGTCGCCCAGCAGTGCGGCGGCGGCATCCGCCCCGACGGTGTCTCCCGCTGCGCCGGGCACGCTCTCCGGGTCGAGGCGCAGGGCCACTTCCTCCGCATCGAGTGGCCCGAGCATACGCAGCAGATCGGCCACGCCCTCGATGCCACGCGCGCGACGGTCGGGGTCGAGCCGCTGGGCCTCGCGCTCGAACTGGGCGAGCACTTCGGGATCGAGGAGTTCACGCAGTTCCACCGTGCCCAGTAGCTCGCCGAGGAGCGCAGGGTCGACCGACAGCGCGGCTGCCCGGCGTTCGGCGAGGGGCGAGTCGCCCTCGTACATGAACGCGCCCACATAGCCGAACAGCAGATCGCGGGCATAGGGCGACGGCTGGCCGGGCTCGGTCTCCACCAGGCGAATCCGGCGGTCGGCGATCGACGTCGCGAGGGCGCGCAGGGAGGGGAGGTCGTAGACGTCTTGCAGCACCTCGCGCAGTGTCTCGAGGATCACGGGGAACGTGGGGTGGCGCCTGGCCACTTCGAGCAGCTGCGCCGACCGCTGCCGCTGCTGCCACAGCGGGGTGCGCTTGTTCGGGTTCATGCGGGGCATGAGCAGCGCGCGTGCCGCGCACTCGCGGAAGCGGGAGGCGAACAGGGCCGAGCCGCCCACCTCCTCCGTCACGATGTGCTCCAGCTCTTCGGGCTCGAACACGAACAGTTCGGCGCCCGGCGGCTCCGCCTCCGCGTCGGGGATCCGCACGATGATGCCGTCGTCACTCGCGACCGCCGATCCCTCGACGCCCAGGCGTTCGCGCACGCGGGCGTTGATCGCCAGAGCCCAGGGCGCGTGCACCTTCATGCCGTACGGGGAATGCAGGATGATCCGCCAGTCGCCGACCTCGTCGCGACCCCGCTCCACCGTGAGCGTGCGGTCGGTCGGAAGCGTGCCCGTCGCCTCGCGCTGCTCCGTGAGGTGCGCCAGGAGGTTCGCTCGAGCCTGCTCGTCGAGGCCCGCATCGATCAGTCGCTGTGCCGCCTTCTCGGGAGGTGCCGTCGACACCTCGCGCGCGAAGGCGCCGAGCGCCTCGCCGAGCTCGAACGGCCGGCCGATGCCGTCGCCGTGCCAGAACGGCACCTTGCCGGGCTGTCCGTAGGCGGGGATCACGTTGACACGGTCGTGGGTGATCTCGGCGATCCGCCAACTGGTCGTGCCGAGCGTGAACACGTCGCCGACCCGCGATTCGTAGACCATCTCCTCATCGAGCTCGCCCACGCGGGCACCGGTGGTCTCGCCGGCCACAAAGACCCCGAACAGTCCGCGGTCGGGGATCGTCCCGCCGCTGGTCACCGCGATGCGTTGCGCGCCGGGCCTCCCGGTCAGCGTCCCCGCGTCGCGGTCCCAGACGAGTCGCGGACGCAGCTCGGCGAACTCATCGGACGGGAAGCGTCCGGCCAGCAGGTCGAGCGTGGCCTCGTACGCAGAACGCGGGAGGGACTGGAACGGTGCCGAACGACGGACGGTCTCGAACCATTCCTCCACGCTGATCGCACCGAGGGCGCTCGCCGCGACGGTTTGCTGGGCGAGGATGTCGAGCGGATTGCGCGGCACCTGGATCGCCTCGATCTTCCCCGCCAGCATCCGCTCGGTGACGATCGCGGTGTGCAGCACATCGCCGCGGTGCTTGGGAAAGAGCGCGGCACGGCTGATCTCGCCCACCTGGTGTCCTGCGCGTCCGACGCGTTGCAGGCCGGAAGCCGCCGACGGCGGGGCCTCGACCTGGATCACGAGGTCGACCGCACCCATGTCGATGCCGAGTTCGAGGCTGCTCGTCGCGACGACGCAGCGCAGGACGCCCGACTTGAGCTCTTCCTCGACCTGGGCGCGCTGCTCCTTCGACACCGATCCGTGGTGTGCCTTGGCGAGCACGGGGTCGGCGCCGGCCGTGGCTCCGGCCTGCGCCATCATGGCCGCAGGGACCGTCGCCGCGGGCAGCTCGACGCCGATCCGCTCGGAGTGGATCTCGTTGAGACGACCTGTGAGCCGCTCGGCCAGGCGCCGCGAGTTGGCGAACACGATCGTCGAGTTGTTCTGCAGGATGCGGTCGACGATCGCCTCCTCCACATGCGGCCAGACCGAGCCGGTGACTTCGGTGTACTCCGCATCCACGGTCTCGCCCGCGACACCGGGCGGGGGCGGCGGATTGGTCATGTCGTCCATCGGTACGACGACCCCGAGTTCGAAGGTCTTGGACGCCGGCGGTGCCACGATCTCGACCGGAGCCGACCCGCCGAGGAACCGCGCGACCTCGTCGATCGGACGAACGGTGGCCGAGAGCCCGATCCGTTGCGCCGGCGTCTCGGTCCCGTTCGCGTGGCGCAGCGCGTCGAGGCGTTCGAGGCTCACGGCCAGGTGCGCGCCGCGCTTGGTGGCGGCGACGGCGTGCACTTCGTCGATGATCACGGTGTGGACGCCCCGCAGCGTCTCGCCCGCGCGGCTCGTCAGCATGAGGTACAGCGACTCGGGGGTGGTGATCAGGATGTCGGGCGGATCCGACACCAGCTTGCGGCGGTCGCTCGACGTGGTGTCGCCCGAACGCACTCCCACCGTGACCGCGGGCGCGGGCACGCCGAGGCGGCGCGCGGACTGGCCGATGCCGATCAGCGGGGAGCGCAGATTGCGTTCGACGTCGACGCCCAGTGCCTTCAAGGGGGAGATGTAGAGGATGCGGGTTCGAGGCTCGCCCTTCGCCGGGAGCGCGGCCTCTGACGTGCGTTCTCGGAAGACGCTGTCGATCGACCACAGGAACGCCGACAGCGTCTTTCCCGAGCCCGTGGGCGCCACGACCAGAGCGTGCTTTCCGGCGGAGATCGCCTCCCACGCACCCGCCTGGGCCGGGGTGGGCGCGGGGAACGCACCCCGGAACCAGTCCTGTGTGGCCGGGGTGAAGCGGTCGAGCACATCGCTCATGTCTCCATCTTCGTCGAGGCCGGGGACATCCGGGCCGTCCTCCCGCGCGTCAGGGCTCCAGCGGGACCTCCCGCAGCGCGCCGTCCCCGTCGATCTCGAGGGTGAGGTCGAGGTCGAGCCGCCGCAGGAACGCGTCGTCATGACTCACCACGAGCACCGCACCACGGTAGGCGCGGAGGGCTTCGACCAGCTGGTCGACCGTGTCGAGGTCGAGGTTGTTCGTCGGCTCGTCCAGCACCACGAGGTGGGGCGCCGGGTCGGCGAGCAGCAGCGTCGCCAGTGCGACACGGAAGCGCTCGCCGCCGGACAGCGCCGACACCGGGCGGTCCGCGGTGGCCCCTCGGATGAGGAACCGGGCGAGGCGGTTGCGCAGTTCCTTCTCCGGTACGTGCGGCGCCGCGGCGGCGATGTTCTCGAACACCGAGTGCTCCTCGTCGAGACCGTCGACCCGCTGCGGCAGGTAGCCGATCAGGTCGGTGTGGGCCTCGGCATGCAGGCTCGGGCGTTCAGAACTCCTCAGATCCTCGGCCGATGCGGTGGAAGCGCCCGTTTCCGGGGCAGGGGCGGCGGTTTCTGAGGAGTTGTGAACCCCGCCGGCCACCAACCGCTCCAGCAGGGTCGTCTTCCCGGCACCGTTGCGCCCGATCAACGCCACCCGCTCGGGGCCCTGGATCACCCAGGCCCGCTCGTGATGGCCGATCGTCGCGATCCGGCGGCTGCGCGACATCCCGGGGTCGGGCAACTCGATCTTCATCGACGCCTCGGAGCGCACGCGTCTCCCGGCGTCGTCGAGCACCGACCGTGCGGCATCCTCTTTCGCCCCGACCTCGGTGCGGAGCCTGCCGGCCGACACCTCGGCAGCCATCTTGCGGCCGTGGGCGATGATCTTCGGGACCCGCTTCTCGATCTCGGCCTTCTTCGCCGTGCGTGCGCGGTGGGCGAGCTTCACCTCGGCCTCGATCCGCTGGCGCTTCTCCTTGCGGAACGCCTGGGCGGCGGTGACCTCGGCCTGTTTCGCCGCATCCTGCTCGGCATCAAGCCAGGCGCGCCACTGCGAGTACGGTCCGCCGAACACACTGAGCGTCTGGGCGTACAGCTCCGCGGTGTCGTCCATCAACTCGAGCAGGGACAGGTCGTGGCTGACGACGATGAGCGTGCCCTTCCAGGCGCGCACCATCGTGCCGAGCTTCGCCCTGGCGTCACGGTCGAGGTTGTTGGTCGGCTCGTCGAGCAGCGTGACCGGCGCGCGGCGCAGGCGGATGCCGGCGATCGCGACCAGGACCGCTTCGCCGCCGGACAGCTCGCCGACGCTGCGATCGAGGAAATCCGGCGCGAGGCCGGCTTCCGCCAACGAGGCCTCGGCGCGCGCCTCGATGTCCCAGTCGTCGCCGACGGCATCGAAGTGCGCGGGATCGATGTCGCCCGCGCTGATCGCCCGGACGGCGTCGAGCGCCGCGGAGACGCCGAGAAGCTCCGCGACCCGACGGTCGACATCGAGCGTCAGCTGTTGCGGGAGATACGCGACATCGCCGGACGCCGTGACGATGCCCGAGGTGGGGTCGAGCTCGCCGGCGATCAGCCGCAGCAGTGTGGACTTGCCGGCGCCGTTGCGACCGACCAGGCCCGTGCGACAAGAACCGAAGCTGCCGGAGACGTCGTCGAGCGCGATCGTGCCGTCCGGCCAGGCGAAGGCGAGCCGGTCGAGGGTGACCGACGCGTGAAGGGAAGTGGGTGTTGACATGGGTGTCTCCTGTCGAGTGCGAGGGTGCACTGACACCGAGCACCGGCCGGACGTGTGAAGTCACAGGTCGCGGAGGAGCGGGTCTGCCGTGGAGTCGGCGATCGTCGGGTCAGCGCGCGGGAAGAGAGGCGCGGAGGCGACGGATCAGATCAAAGGACTTCCAGACACGGCGGACAGGACTCCCCGACGATACCCGGGCGTGTCGGTGCCGCGCAACCCGGGCGTGTCGCGCATCCGTCGCGCGGGGGATGCCGTCGTGCGCAGGGATGCGTAGCGTGGAGGCATGGCAGATCGAGGTCCGAGTCCCCAGGAGTCCCGTTCGCGGATGGGGCTGGGCGTCGGCCTCGCACTCGGAATGGCGATCGGCGTGTCCCTCGGCTCCGCGCTGCAGAACTGGGCGCTCGGCATCGGGATCGGGATGGCGATCGGCATCGCGCTCTCGGTCGCCATCACGTCCGGCGGCACGTCACGCCGCCCTGCCGAGGGTGAGGCCGAGGACGAGGAATCCGAGGACGGGGAAGGGGGCTCTCCCACGGGCGAGCCTGATGCCGACGGGGATCGGCCCCCGCGCTGATCAGGGTGACGGGATCCGGTCGAGCCACTTCGCCAGGAACCGATGCACGTCGACCAGCTCCTCTTCGGAGATGCTGTGGGTCAGACCCGTGTACACCCGTCCGGAAAGCTCGGAGTGCGCGGGGAGCCACTGTGCCGTGTGGTCGATCAGTGCGGTCGGGATGACGTCGTCGTTCGTGCCGCGGCCCCAGAACACGGAGGGGCGCAGTTCGGTCAGCGCCTCGTCGTTCGGCAGCTCGCCCGGTGCGGCGTATCCGCTCAGCGCCACCACGGCGTCGATGCGCTCGGGCGCGAGTCGCAGCGCTTGCAGCGCCACCGCGGCGCCCTGCGAGAAGCCCAGCAGAGCGACCGATGGGGCATCTCCGACGGCCGTGGCGAGCCACTGCAGGAAGGCCTCCCCGGCAGCGGTCACGGCCTCGGGGGCGCGCCCTTCGAGTCCCTCGATCGGGTACCACGAGCGGCCCGGCATCGGCCACGGAGGGGTGAGGGGTGCAGCGACGGAAGCCACGGCGATGCCCTCCGGCAGATAAGGGGTGAGCCCGAAGAGGTCGTGCTCGTCCGCCCCGTAGCCGTGCAGAAGGACCAGCAGCGGCATCCGTCCGCGGTCGAGGGACGACCATCGGGTCGCGGTGTCGTCGATCGTCGGGTTCTCGCTCACACCGTCATCCTGCCAGCAGCCGCCGACACACGATCCCCGCCGACACGCCAGATGTGGGACCGAGGAGTGGGCAACGTCCGACATCTGGCGTGTCGGCCGGCGAAACGGTGCACGTCGGGCCGCACGCACGGAGTAAGCGCACGGGGGAGCGCACGCGGGAAGCGTGCGGTGGAGAGGGGCCGGTGTCGGTCCGAGGAGGCGGCTGGTAGAAAGGACACATGGCGGTCCGTACACCTGATCCCGACCCGGAGCCCGAAGACGAAGGTCTCGGCGCTTTCCGAGACGCGAACCCGCCGGCTCCGGATGCGAACCCCGGCTGGCTGAGCGAGTTCGAGCTGGAGGAGGCGCGGCGGCGACTGCCGATGCTCTACGTCGAGGCGATCCCCGTGCGCACCGACGGCTCCGGCCAGGTAACCGAGATCGGCATCCTGCTGCGGTCCACCCCGATGGGGGAGATGACGCGCACGATCGTTTCCGGACGTGTGCGCTTCGGGGAGACGATCCGCGAGGCGCTCTTCCGACACGTGGAGAACGACCTGGGCCCGATGGCCTTCCCGCTGCTCCCGCCGCAGCCGCTGCCGTTCACGGTGGCCGAGTACTTCCCGATCCCCGGCGTCAGCGCCTTCCACGACGATCGGCAGCACGCCGTTTCGCTGGCCTTCGTCGTGCCCGTCACTGGAACGTGCGAGCCGCGCCAGGATGCGCTCGAGGTCACCTGGTTCTCGCCGGAGGCCGCGGGATCCGACGCGGTCGCGGCCGAGATGGAGAACGGTCGAGGCACGCTGATCCGTCAGGCTCTCGCGAGCCTGGGTCTTCTGCGCTAGCACTCGCGCCCGGCACCCCCGCGCCGAGACCCCGCCTGCGCGCCGAGACCCCGCCTGCGCGCCGAGACCCCGCCTGCGCGCCGAGACCCCGCCTGCGCGCCGAGACCCCGCCCTGTCCGCGTCAGTAGCAGGGGGTTTCGGCGCGCAACGGGGGTCTGGGGCGTACCTGCGGCTCCGAGCCCTGCACCGCGCCGAGGTCGCCCGGGTCAGCGC
Organism: Microbacterium sp. KKR3/1; assembly: GCF_021272365.1. Classification (NCBI taxonomy): domain Bacteria; kingdom Bacillati; phylum Actinomycetota; class Actinomycetes; order Micrococcales; family Microbacteriaceae; genus Microbacterium; species Microbacterium sp. KKR3/1. The sequence goes on from NZ_JAJSDW010000002.1 coordinate 464,715, forward strand.
CGGGTGAGGCGGGAGAGCTCGGCGACGAACGCGTCGACGTCGGCCTCCTCGGTGTCGAAGCCGCACATCCAGCGGACTTCCTTGCGGGCGGCATCCCAGTCGTAGAAACGGAACGAGTCGCGGAGCTGGTCGGCGACGCCGTCGGGCAGCGTCGCGAAGACGCCGTTCGACTGGGTCGGCTGCGTGAAGCCGACGCCGTGGATGGATCCTTCGGCGATGCCGGCCTCGATCTCGGAGCGCAGACGGGCCGCCATGGCGTTGGCGTGCTGGGCGTTGCGCAGCCAGAGGTCGCCTTCGAGCAGCGCGATCAGCTGGGCCGAGACGAAGCGCATCTTCGACGACAGCTGCATGTTGAACTTGCGCGAGAATCTGAGGCCTTCGGCGGCGTCGGGGTTCAGCACCACGATCGCCTCGCCGAGCATCGCACCGTTCTTGGTGCCGCCGAACGTGAGCACGTCGACGCCGACGTCCCGGGTGAAGGCGCGCAGGGGCAGGTCGAGGGCGGCGGCGGCGTTGGAGATGCGGGCGCCGTCGAGGTGCAGCTTCATGCCGCGCTCGTGCACGTGATCGGCGATCGTGCGGATCTCTTCTGCGGTGTACAGGGTGCCCAGCTCGGTGCTCTGCGTGATCGAGACCACCAGAGGCTGCGCCCGGTGCTCGTCGCCCCAGCCCCAGGCCTCGCGGTCGATCAGCTCGGTGGTGAGCTTGCCGTCGTCGGTGGGAACCGTCAACAGCTTGAAGCCGCCGATCTTCTCCGGGGCGGCAGCCTCGTCGACGTTGATGTGCGCAGTCGACGCCGCGATCACGGCACCCCAGCGCGGGAGCATGGACTGCAGGCCGGTCACGTTCGCACCCGTGCCGTTGAACACGGGGAACGCCTCCACGCCGTCGCCGAAGTGCGCCTGGAAGACCTCCTGCAGGCGGGCGGTGTACGCATCCTCGCCGTAGGCGCTCTGGTGACCGCCGTTCGCCGCGGCGATCGCCGCGAGGACGTCGGGGTGGATGCCGGAGTAGTTGTCACTGGCGAAGCCGCGGATCGCGGGATCATGCTGGATGCTCACCGCTCAAGCCTAATCGCCCTACCGAATGTCCCCGCCCCGCCCTACCCTCTAACCCATGGAGCGCACCGCAGCCAAGAGGGCTTTCGGCAACGTCCTCGTCAACACGCTCATTGCGAACGTGACGACGAGCTTCCTCTGGTTCGCGCTCACGTTCTGGGTCTACATCGAGACGCAGTCCGTGCTGGCCACGGGCATCATCGGCGGTGCGTACATGCTCTTCATCGCGTTCTTCGCGATGGCGTTCGGCACCATCGTCGACCGCAACCGCAAACACACGGTCATGGTCATCTCGAGCGTCATCTCGGCGGCCGCCTTCCTGGTCGCCGGCGCTCTGTATCTCTGGCAGCCCGAAGCAGCGCTCCTCGATCTGGGCGGCCCGTGGTTCTGGCTGTTCTCTGGCGTGATCCTGTTCGGCGGAGTGATCGAGCAGCTGCGCAACATCGCCCTCTCGACCACCGTCACCCTGCTCATCCCTGAAGACCGCCGCGCGAACGCCAACGGCCTCGTGGGAACCGTGCAGGGCATCGCCTTCCTGGTCACCAGCGTGTTCTCGGGGCTCTCGATCGGGTTCCTCGGCATGGGCTGGACCCTCGCGATCGCGATCGCTGCGATGGCGCTCACCTTCGCGCACCTGCTTTTCATCCGCATCCCCGAGGGGACGCCGAAGCCCGACCCCGAGGCGTCGAGCGCACTCGACTTCCGCGGCAGTGTGAAGGCGATCCGCCTCGCCCCCGGGCTGTTCGCGCTCATCATCTTCTCCACGTTCAACAACCTCATCGGCGGCGTCTACATGGCGCTGATGGATCCGTACGGGCTGACCCTGTTCGACGCGCAGACCTGGGGCTTCGCCTTGGCGTTCGCGTCGACCGGCTTCTTGATCGGTGGTGCGCTCGTGGCGAAGTTCGGCCTCGGCCCCAAGCCGATGCGCACGATGCTGCTCGTGGTCATCGCGATGGGACTGCTGGGCTCGGTGTTCATGCTGCGCGAGTGGTGGCCGCTGTACGTGGTCGGTATGTGGGTGTACATGGCACTGGTGCCGCCGGTCGAGGCCGCGGAGCAGACCGTGATCCAGAAGGTCGTCCCGTTCGAGCGACAGGGGCGGGTGTTCGGGGTCGCGGCGGCGATGGAAGCGGCGGCGGCGCCGATCACCGCGTTCCTGATCGCCCCGATCGCGGAGTTCCTGATCATCCCGTACATGAACACCGCCGGGGGGCAGCAGCAGTGGGGCTGGCTCCTCGGAGAGGGCGAGGCCCGGGGCATCGCCCTCATCTGCCTCTTCGCGGGGCTGGTCATGGTGGTGGCCGCGACGCTCGCCTTCTTCACCCGCTCGTACCGCAAGCTCACCGAGCTCTATGCGCAGGCGCCGGAGCAGGACATCCCGACGCCCGAGGGAGACGCCCAGGGGTCGGCGCCGCACACCCCGGACGCGAGCGGGGGAGAAGAGCCGGAAGAGCACGCCGAGGTCCGGCACGTGGAGGCTCCGCCCGTCGTGCCGGGCATACCGCCGGAACCCCGCTGAGCGCGGCGGGGATCCCGTCCGGACTCACTCCAGGTCGAACACCCGGTCGTTGAGGTCGGTGGCGTCCGCGTCCCACAGGGAAAGGATCCGGGTCGCGAGAGCCTCGGGGTCGAGCGCCTTGGCACGGAACACGACGGAGGCGGTCCGCAACGGTTCGCCGGCTTCCCGCGCGGCCTTCGCGTACCCCTGAGCAACCGCCCGCGCCCAGGCCTCACTGGCGGCCTTGACGGAGGCGTAGTTCGCTCCGCCGGCGAGGGGTCGTGCGACGGCGGTCGACGACACGATCGCGAATCGTCCGGCCTCGGAGGCGCGCAGCGCGGCATCGAAGGCCCGGCTCGTGGCGCGCACGGATTCGAGGGCGGGCAGCAATGCGGCGAAGTCCTCGTCCGACTGCCCGGCGAGGCCGCCGCCGCCGCGCCAGCCGCCCACCAGCGGGATCACCGCGTCGACGGCGCCCGACCGGGAGGCGAGTGCGGCCATCTCTGCGAGGGAGGTCGCATCGGCGACCACGACCTCGGCGCCGACATCGGCGAGCTCCTGCAGTCTGTCGGCGGAGCGACCGGTGGCGATGACGTGCGCACCGGCTCCGTGCAGGGCACGCGCGACCGCGAGACCCGCAGTGCTGGTCGCTCCCGCCAGCACGACCCTGCGGCCGGAGAGTCTCGAATCCGTCTGTTCAGCCATGTCTTCCACTCTTCCGCGTCGGAGGGGCTTCTGCGGCCGGAACCCGCGGAAGAATTCGCAGAACAGGTTCCGGCCGCAGCGCGGTGCGCCCCAGCGTCACACTCGGAACGCGCGCGGTGCGCGCGTGGTCATCAGTCGTCCGTGCCGCGGATGCCGACGGTCGATTCGATGACCGGCTTCATCTTCTTGTGGAGGGTCTCGAAGAACATCGACAGCGGGAACTCGTCGTCCATCACCGCGTCCGTGTAGCCCTTCGGTGCGCCGGCGAGGATCTCGTCCGACAGACCGCGCGCCCACTGCGAGGCAGGGTGCGGGGTCAGCGTGCCGCGGACGAGCTCGTATGCGGCGAGCCAGTGTGCGACCTTCGGGCGGTCGATCGAGTGCCAGTACAGGTCGTCGATCGCATCTCCCAGAGCGACCACGGCATCGGGCACGTTGTCCCAGTCGAACGCGAGGGCGGTGTCGGTCCAGTGCAGCACACCGCGCTGGTGCAGCCAGGCGAACAGCAGCTGGCCGCCAACGGCATCGTAGTTGCGGGTGCGGGTGCCCGTGATGGCGAACCGGAAGATGCGGTCAAAGATCACCGCGTACTGCACGAGGTGCGCGTAGTCGTGCATCTCCTGCTCGGTCTCGGTGAGTTCCTCGCCGGCGGCGATGCGGGCTGCGAGCGCGCGCTCGATCTTCACGGACTCGCGGAACGCCGTCATGTCGCAGCGCATCTCCTCCAGCGAGTAGAGGAAGAACGGCATCCGCTGCTTGATCATGAACGGGTCGAACGGCAGGTCCCCGCGCATGTGCGTGCGGTCGTGGATGATGTCCCACATGACGAAGGTCTTCTCCGCCACCTGCTGGTCGTCGAGCATCGCGGCCGCGCGCTCCGGTAGCTCGAGGTTGGTGATCTCGGCCGCGGCACGGGTGACGCGACGGTAGCGGGCCGCCTCACGGTCCTGGAAGATCGCGCCCCACGTGAAGGTCGGGATCTCGCGCATCGCGACTGTCTCGGGGAACAGCACGGCCGAGTTCGTGTCGTAGCCGGGCGTGAAATCGACCAGACGCAGCGAGACGAACAGCTTGTTGCCGTAGTCGCCGGCCTCGAGAGCAGCGATGAACTCAGGCCAGATGGTCTCGACGATCAAAGCCTCGACCAGGCGATCGCTCGAGCCGTTCTGGGTGTACATCGGGAACACGACGAGGTGGCGGATGCCGTCGACTCGGTGCTGCTGCGGCTGGAAGGCCACGAGCGAGTCGAGGAAGTCCGGCACGCCGAAGTCCTCCGATGCCCACCGGTCGAAGTCGACCACCGATGCGGCGAGGTACTCGGCGTCATGCGGGAAGGCGGGGGCGAGTGCGCGGATCGCGCCGGTGATCGCACCGACGAGCTCGCGGGCTGCGGCGTGGTGCGCGGCGTCGGGGATCGAGCCGTCCTTGATCTGCATCTCGCGGATCGCGATCGCGGCGTCCTTGAGCTGCGCCCAGGCGGCGGACTGCTCGGCGATCGCTGCGTCCTCGACGACCTCGGGTTCGCCGACGATGGCCTGAACAGCGGAACTGTTGGCGGAAAGAAGGGACATCGGGACCTCCGATCAGGGATTTGGACGGAAAGATTCCTGCATAATCGGAATCCTGACGATAATCTTACAGCTATGGATGATTCTGTCGACCGCGCGATCCTGACCGCGATCTCCCGTGACGGGCGTGCCACGCTCTCCCAGCTGTCGGATGCAGTCGGCCTCTCGGTCTCGGCGGTGCAGTCCCGCCTGCGCAGGTTGGAGACGCGCGGCGTGATCTCCGGATATCGGGCGATCCTCGACCCCGAGCAGGTGGGCACGCCGCTCTCCGCCTTCATCGAGATCACGCCGCTCGATCCGGCTCAGCCCGACAACGCGCCCGAGATGCTCGAGCACCTCGGCGCGATCGAGGCCTGCCACTCCATCGCCGGCGATGCGAGCTACATGCTGTTCGTCCGCGTCCCGACTCCGCGGGCGCTCGAGGAACTCGTGCGGGACGTGCGCCTCGCGGCGAACGTCAGCACGCGCACCACCGTGGTGCTGCAGACCTACTACGAGCACCGGCCGATCATCCCGGTGGGCTCGACCGAGTAGCCGCGCGACTCAGAGCACGGCGCCCACCATCGCCTCGCCGAGCGGGGTGCGCAGGTGCTGCATCCTGAGGCCATCGCGTTCGCTGGCGATCAGGCCGGCGCCTCGGAGCACGGCGAGGTGATGCGAGGCGGTGGAGATCGCGAGGTCGGCCTCCTGGGCGACCTGGGAGGTCGTGCGGGCGGTGCCGGCCCGAAGCAGGATGCCGGCGCGGGCCGGCCCCAGCAGCGCGCCGAGGGCATCGGTGATGTCGGTCGCGTTCCGCGCCCAGCCGGCCGTGACGCCTCGGGCGGGGTAGAACAGGGTGGGTTGCGCGGGAGGTTCGGTGAGCACCATGCACCCCCACGACGACATGACCGAGGGGACGAGGACGAGACCGCTTCCCCGGCAGTCGACCTGCTCGCTGTGACGGCGGAGGGAGACACGGACGGCACCTGCACCCCAGGTCACCTGAGGGTGCAGGTCGCCGGCCATCCCCGCGATGCCCGTGCTCGCGATCGCGCGCGTGCGGACGGCGATGTCGGCGCGCAGCAGGCGCTCGAGCTGCGGCCACACCGGGGCGAGCGCCGCGTCCCACACGGCGGCGCAGGCGTCCGCGATGAGGCCGCGGGCGCGCTCGGGGTGATCCTGCATCTCGCGCAGCGCCTGTCGTCGAGCGCCGGTCGAACGCACCACCATCTTCCCGAAGTCGACGCGCATCGGCTCGAGCGGTGCGCCGCGCAGCTCCTCGAGCTCGACCTCGGGCGTCAGATCCCACCGTGGAGCGGTGGTCAGGAAGTCGGGCAGGTAGCCGTCATCTCCGATCACGGTGGTGAGCAGGGCGAAGTCGTCGCGCGGAAGACGATCGCGAACGGCCCGCAGCCATCCCCACTGCAGTGGATGCGCGGCGGGACGCCGCAGCACACGTACCGCGTGAGCCAGTTCGTGACCGGGTGAGATGCCGAACCGCACCGCCTCGACGTCGCCGGGGGTGAGATGGAACTCGACGCGATGATCGGGATGCTCGATGCCCTCGATCGGACCGGAGTTTCGATGCACATCGAAACTCTAGGGGGTACGTCCTTCGCTGTCGAGACTGGGGTCATGAACAGCACATCTCTTCCCGTCGGGGTCGTCGCCGGCGCGGACATCCGCATCGGCTCGGGTCGCAGCCGCCGATTCGTCGGGGTCGAACACGGCGCCGAGGTGTCGTACTTCTTCGTCGAGAATCAACCGGGCGAGGGGCCGGGGCTGCACTGGCATCCCTATCCTGAGACCTGGGTCGTGATCGAGGGCGTCGCCTCGATCACGGTGGGCGAGGAGACGTTCGTCGCCGAGGCCGGAGACACAGCCACCGGCCCCGCTTTCATCCCGCACCGCTTCACCAATGCGGGCGACGGGGTTCTCAAGATCATCGGTATCCACGCCTCCGCCACCATCATCCAGACGTTCCTCGACGAGGACTGACACACCGTAGGAGACCCCATGTCCTTCCAGGCATACCTCGACAACATCGAGACCAAGACCGGCCTCACCCCGCGACAGTTCATCGAACGCGCCACGGAGAAGGGCTTCGACCAGACGACCAAGGCCGCGCCCATCGTCGCCTGGCTCAAAGAGGACTATCAGCTGGGACAGGGCCACGCGATGGCGCTCGTGCACGTGATCACGAAGGGTCCGCAGATCAGCGACAAGCACGTGGGCAAGGGCGGCGCCCACGGGGACGCCTCCGACACCCTGTGGCTCGACGGCAAGGACAGCAATCCGAACGCCTGATCCCTCCGCACGCGCAGGCCGCGCATCGTCCCGGCCAGTAGGATTCCCTGCGTGGCAGCATCCTCCCAGCGCAAGAAGAAGGCCCCGAGTGCCCAGCGCACGCCGACCCGCAGAAGCGGCAACCCGGCGAAGCGTCCGGTCGTCGAAGCGGGGCCGGTGACGGTATCCGACTGGATCGGGGCTGCACGGCTGCGCACGCTGCCGCTCGCGATCGCGCCGGTGGTCATCGGCACGGGGGCGGCACGCAGCACCGGTCCCGAGTTCCACTGGGTCATCGCGCTCGCCTGTCTCGCCGTCGCGGTGCTGCTGCAGATCGGCGTGAACTTCACGAACGACTACAGCGACGGCATCCGCGGGACGGACGCCCACCGCGTCGGCCCGGCCCGGCTCACCGCCTCCGGACGGGTGAAGCCCCGCACCGTGCTGATCATCGGTCTCGGCTTCTTCGCGCTTGCCGCAGCCGTCGGGCTGGCGATCGTGATCCGCACGGGGCAGTGGTGGATGCTCGCCGTCGGTGCCGCGTGCATCATCGCAGCGTGGTTCTACACCGGGGGCAAGCGTCCCTACGGCTATTACGGCCTGGGCGAGGTCTTCGTGTTCGTGTTCTTCGGGCTCGTGGCGACGCTCGGCACCACGTGGGTGCAGGTGTTCGACCTGCCGCAGCAAGCCTGGCTCGGGGCGATCGCCGCCGGCCTGTTCGCATGCGCCGTCCTGCTGGCCAACAACCTGAGAGACATCGATCAGGACCGCGAGGTCGGCAAGCGCACGCTCACCGTGCTGATCGGGCGCCGGGCCACCCAGGTGCTGTTCACGCTGTTCGTCCTGGTGCCGTTCGGCATCGCGGCCGTGCTGGCGCTGCTGTTCCCGATCGCGTGGATCTCGCTGCTGGCGTTGCTCGCAGGTCTCCCCGCCATCGCGATCGTCTGGTCATACCGGCAGCCGAAGGAGCTGGTGACCGCGCTGGCGCTCACCTCGCTCACCGCGCTGCTCTACGCGGGCGCTCTCTTCTGGGCGTTCGTCGGCTGATCCAGCGCGCGAAGGTCAGACCCGCGGGTCGTCGTCGACGGATTCGTTCGCATCGTCGATGGCCCGGTCCTCAGCCTCCGCGTCGGCCTGACCGCCGGAGGAGCGGCTTTCCCGACGCTCCTGCAAGCGGGCGGAGGCGTCGGTGAGGGGTGTGCGCAGGAACAGCATCGAGATGCTCATCCCGATGAGGGCGGCGAAGATCGCCGCGAGCCACCAGAACTCGCGGAAGATCGGGAAGAAGAACCACAGGATGGCGAGCGGCACCAGGAATGCCAGCAGCCGCAGCACGGTGTAGACGAGGAAAGGGGCGGGCTTCTTCACCTCTTCAGTCTACGTTCGCTGCGCCGTGCCTCCGTCGCCGATGCCCAGGTGAGCGAAGGGGATGCCACGCACCACGCGCCGCCAGGGGTGTTCGCCCAGCGTCCACAGCAGCTCGGCGTCGAGGTCGAGTGCGAGGTCCTCGCAGCCGACCGGCAGTGCCGCGCGATCTCGGGTGAGCGCGGACTGCGGACCGCTCCACAGCACGCCGGGGTGCAACTGGTCGGACTGTGACACGAAGTAGCGGTCGCCCCACCGCACCGCCCCCTGCATGCGGGCGATGTCGGGGGAGAAGCGGTCCGTTTCGATGAAGGCGTCCTCGGGGTCCTCGGGGATGGAGAACTCACCGATCCGGCCGCTGCCGTCGGTGCGGTGTTCGCCGATGAGCACGCGTCGGAGGGGAGAGCCGTCGTCGTCGAACACCCGGCCGAGGAAGGAGCAGCGCAGAGCGACCGGATGCACGACGGTGCGCACGGCCACGAGCACGGTGGCACGGCTCCGGCGGGCGCGCGCTCCGGCGAGTCGTCGGGCGTCGGCGCCGCGGACCTGGCGGATGTCGGAGAGATCGAACTCCCAGATGCCGCGTCCCGTCGCCGCGACGAACAATCGATCCTCGAACCAGGCGAGGCCACCGGCGTGGATCGGCGCCGGCTCGAGCTCGCCCTCGTCCCCGGTGACCGCGAGGACGATGTCCAGGTGTCGCGCGCGTTCGCGGTCGACGAGGGTGACGCGTGAGGCGAGATGGACGCCGTCGAGGCGCTGCCGGAACCAGCTCACGGCGATCGTGGGGCGGTCGCGCCAGCTGCCGAGGTCGATGCCCTGGGGATACCAGCGGCGGGTCCACGTGCGGGCCGAGAGCCAGCGCAGCTCGAGGGCGTCGCGCCGTCTCCACCGCACCGGGCGCCAGGTCGATCCGAAGGGCCAGAGCATGCTCCTCATCGTCCCTGATCCGAGGGCGTTGTCGAAACCCAGACGCGTTGTGCGGTTGTCGGTGTGTCGCGGGACGACTTGCTGACGGGCCGACGCCGCGTCCGGGTTTCGCACTCGCGTCAACTGCTGCGACGGATGGCGCGTACGCCGACGGCGAGTCCGACGACCGCGACCGCGAGCGCCGAGAGCCAGCCCCACATCACTGTCGCATCCCCGAGGTCGCCTGCGAAAAGTGCGCGCTCAGCCTGCACGACCCAGTTCACCGGGTTGAACGAGGCGACCACTCGCATCCATCCAGGTGCCGCGTCCAGCGGCAACAGCATCCCCGACAGGATCAGGAGCGGGAAGATCAACGATTGCTGCACACCCCAGAAGAGCCATTCCCGGTCCTTCGTCGCCAGCGCGAGCGAGTACGACAGTGAGCCGAGGCCCACCCCGAACACGGCCAGCAAGGCCAGCCCGATGAGCAGGCCGGGGACGTCGACCGTGAATCCGAAGGGCCACGCGATCAGGACGATCACGAGTGCCTGCACGACGATCGGCGCGATCTCCTTGAGTGCACGGCCGATCAGCAGCGAGGAGCGGGCGAGCGGGGCGACCAGTGTGCGCTCGTGCGAGCCGGTCATCATCTCGTACTGCAGGTTCGATCCTGTGGACCCGGTGCCGAACAGCACGATCATCACCAGCACGCCCGGCACGAACCAGTCCAGGGTCTCGCCGGCCGGTCGCCCGGAGTCGCCGATCAACAGCGGGGCGAACAATCCCAGGAAGATGAGCGGCTGCAAGAGGCTGAAGATCAGCGTGAACGGGTCGCGCAGAACGGGCTTGAGCTCCCGGCTCAGCACATTGCCGGTGTCGCGCGCGAGGTTCGGGCGCACGCGTGTGTCGTTGTCGGTCATGAGTGGACTCCTGTCATGTCGTTCCCCGAGAGGGAGGGTGCGGGATCGGGCGAGTCGACGGCGGCCTCGGCGCCCTCTCCGGCCTCGCGCAGGGTGCGTCCGGTGAGGGCGAGGAACACGTCGTCGAGGGTGGGTGGCACTCCGGTCGCCCGATGGACGGTGATGCCGGCGGCGTCGAGTTCTCGCACGACCACCGGGAGCAGCCTGTCGCCCTCCGGGACCGCGAGCGAGATCTCGGAGTCTTCGACCGTGACCTCAGCCGCGCTGAGACGAGCGACCACGCCCCGCGCGCTCGCCGCGTCGGCAGCATCCGCGAATCCGAACGTCAGCACGTCTCCGGCGAGCTTCGCCTTGAGGGAGGTGGCGTCGTCGTCCGCGATGATGCGGCCCTTGTCCATGACCATCACTCGTTCGGCGTAACGGTCGGCCTCCTCCAAGTAGTGCGTGGTGAGGAAGACGGTTGTGCCGTGCTGGGTGCGCAGGTCGAGGATGTGCTCCCAGAGGTTGGCCCTGCTCTGCGGGTCGAGTCCGGTGGAGGGCTCGTCGAGGAAGATCAGGGGCGGCGCGTGCATGAGCCCCAGCGCGATGTCGAGTCGACGCTTCTGCCCGCCGCTGAGTTGCTGCACGCTGCGGTTCGCGAAAGAGGTGAGATCGAGCGATTCGATGAGCTCGCTCGCCCGCCGTGCGCTGTCCCGGCGAGACATCCCGTAGAACGCGCCCTGGCTCAGCAGCTCATCTCGAACGCGTTGCGAGAAGCTGCCGCTCGTCAGCTGCCCGACGTAGCCGATGCGCGCGCGCACCCCGGCTGCGTCCGTGCGGATGTCGTGTCCGACGACCGTCGCGCGACCGGAGGTCGGCGGGATCAGAGTGGTCAGCATCCGGAGGGTGGTCGATTTGCCTGCGCCGTTCGGGCCGAGGAAGGCGACGAGCTCGCCGCGCACGGCGGTGAAGGAGACATCGGTCACCGCGTGCACCGGTGTCTTCTTGACGGTGAAGACCTTGGTCAGGCCTTCGGTCTCGATGAGGGATTCGTTCATGAGGGGGAGCGTAGAAAGAAATGCGGACAGATCTCGTCCTCGTTGTCTGGCAATCTGTGACGCATGACCGACACGACCACCCGCGCCCTCGCTCTGCTCAATCTGCTGCAGACGCACAGACATTGGCCGGGAGCCGAGCTCGCGACACGCCTGGGCGTCACCGAGCGCACAGTGCGTCGCGACGTCGATCGTCTGCGGGAGCTCGGTTACCGGGTGGAGTCGACGCCCGGGGCGGCGGGTGGTTATCGATTGGAGGCCGGGAGCGCCGTGCCGCCGCTGCTGCTCAACGACGATGAGGCGGTGACCATGGCCATCGGGCTGCGGGTGGCTGCCACTCAGCAGCTGGTCGGGGGGCCGGATGTCACGCTCACGGCGCTCGCGAAGCTCGAACAGGTGCTGCCTTCGGCATTGCGACAGCGGGTCAACGCGCTCGCCGCGTCGGTGCAGGCGCCCCGTATCGGCGATGCTCCGGTGGTCTCGCCGGAGGTGCTCGGAGAGATCGCCCTGGCCACGCGCGACACAGAACGGTTGCGGCTGCGCTACGTGGACGGGGAAGGGCAGGAGAGCGTCCGCCGGGTCGAGCCACATGCTCTCGCACCGGCCGGCCGCAAGTGGTTCCTGCTGTGTTGGGATCTCGATCGTGACGATTGGCGCACTTTCCGAGTGGACCGCATCGTGTCGGTCGAGCACACCCGCGTGCTGTTCAGCCGGCACGAGATCACCGAACAGGAGATCGAAGCGCGCGTGCTCGTGGCGGCGTCCTGGTCGCCGCAGAACGTCACGGCCGCGGCCGTGATGGAGCTGCCGCTCGCCGAGGTGCAGGAGCGTTTCGGGCCGTGGTGGGAGGGGGCGACGCCCGTGGGCGACGACCGCACGCACTGGCCGGTCGGCGGCTCCGATTGGCGGGAGGCTATGTATGGACTGCTCTGGATCCCCGAGGGGGTCGAGTACACGGTGGCGCTGGCCGAGCCGCACCGCAGCGAGCTGCGCGAGGCCGTCGGACGGCTGCTGCGCGCCCTCGACGCCGCTGCGCCGGATGAACTCGAGTGACGGCCGGTCATCCACAGACTCGGAGCGTCATCCCAGGAAACGGTTCTAGCGAGGAAGATCACGGCCGGGTAACGTCGTTCGCATCGCGGCGATCCGGGTGGTCCCGGGCCTCAGCTCATACCTGACGGCGTTGCGGGTTCGACTCCCGCCGTCGCGTCCACTTCTTCCCGACGGCCCGCCACACCTCCTCCCGTGCGGGCGAGGGGATCTTGCGCGCAGGGGTCCGCGTGCCTAGCTTTCGGTCATGACGAGAACACGAGGCGCGGAGACGGGGTCCGCGGCATGTCGAGACTGACGCAGACTCTGATCCCGCCGTCGCAGCGGCTGTCGGCCGAGGCCCTGGACGATGCGCTGAACCTGGGCGCCGGAGACGCCCTCAGCAAGCGGACGGGATTCCTCATCATGCTCACGCTCTCCGGCGTGATCGCGATCGCGGGAGTGCTGACCGACTCGACGGCGACCGTGATCGGGGCGATGATCATCGCCCCGCTGGGCACACCGATCCTCGGCATCGCCTGGGGGATCGTCACCGGCCATCCGCGGAGGGTCCTCTCGTCAATCCTGTGGGTCCTCAGCGGGGTCGTCATCGTCGTCGCGCTCGGATTGGTGTTCGCGGTCTTCGTCGCGACCCCGGAGAGCCTGTCCACCAACTCGCAGGTGATCGGACGCACCTCGCCGAGCCTGATGGATCTGATGGCCGCGCTGGCGACCGGGTTCGCCGGCGGATTCGCGATGTGCCGCAAGGACCTGAGCGCGGTGATGCCGGGCGTCGCGATCGCGATCTCCCTCGTGCCGCCGCTCGGTGTGGTCGGTGTGTGCGCGGGGCAGGGGCAGTGGCCCGAGGCGCTCGGTGCTCTCGTCCTGTTCCTCTCGAACGTGTTCGCGCTGGTGATCGCGGGCAGCATCGTGTTCACGGTGGCGGGGTACGCGCGGGACCCCGGGTCATCGCCCACCGCCGATCGGCGCCGGGCCTATGCGATCGTCGTGACGCTGGCCCTGATCATCGCTCTCCCGCTCGCGGCGAACTCGATCGCCTCGATCGCGGTCGCCCGCTGGTCGGTCAGCATCCGGAATGTGACGGCCGACTGGCTCGGAGACGAGAGCGGCGGGCACATCCACGGGCCGGTGCAGTGGAGCGGCCTGACGGCCACGGTCTCCCTCACCACCCCGGACGGCTCGACTCCGCCGCTGGACGACCTCCAGGAGGAGATCGCCGAGACCGTGCCTTCGTACATCGGGGTCGTCGTCGACGCGGGTCAGGGGACCGAGCTCGTCGTGCAGTGAGAACCCCCATCCGTCGGGAACGACCGCGCGACGTCGAGTACGGCCTCGCAAGGGCCGATGATGGAGGTATGCCTTCTGCCCATCGCCCCGGTCTGCGGGTCTCGTCGGGTCTCACCATCCCCGAGTCCGAGCTGTCGTGGCGCTTCTCGCGGTCGTCGGGACCCGGCGGGCAGGGTGTCAACACCGCGGATTCGCGGGCGGAGCTCGTCTGGGATGCGGCGAACTCGGCGGTGCTCTCCCCGCATCAGCGGAATCGGCTGCTCGACCGGCTCAGCGGGCGTCTGGTCGACGGGGTGCTCACGATCGCGGCATCCGAGCACCGTGCACAGCTGCGCAATCGAGACGCCGCGCGGGATCGGCTCGTCGCGCTGGTGGCCGAGGCGCTGCGCCCGCCGGCTCCTCCGCGTCGCCCGACCGCACCCACTCGCGGATCGAAAGAGCGTCGGCTGAAGGCGAAGCAGCGCCGCACTGAGACCAAGAACCTGCGTCGACCGCCTCGCGACTCCTGAGCGGTCCCGCCCGGCGGTCCCGTCGCAGTTTCGCTCGCAAAACGGCCCGATAGCCGTCGAAAGTGCGACGGGAACGCCTGCGCTCACTTCTTGAACGTGCCGTCTCCCGTGCCTTCGGTGCGCGGCGCGGGCCGGCTTCGCGGAGGCCGCCGCGAGTTCCGCCAATGAGGTCGAGAAGCGCTACCTCGAGGAGCGCGCCCGGGGGTGACCCGCCCCTCTGCCGGTCAGTCGGCTGCGGAGCCGCCGGGGCGTGGGAGCTCCCGCAACCGGCCGACTGCCGCGAGCAACTCCTTGGCGGAGGTGCCCAGATTCCCGAGAGCGGCAGCTGCGGCCGCGCTGAACCCGCCGGTGTCGATCGGAAGGCGGGCCACGTTCGGGACGAGACCCTTCTCGTTCGTGACCCAGGTGCCGGCGGCAGCATGCCACCCGTGCGCGGTGAGCATGGTCGTCGTGGTGCCGCACAGCGACACGTAGGCGACATCGCCGGCCTTCGCGCCCTTCATCGCGGCGTTCAGCAGGAAGTCGACCTGCCAGAGGTTCGCGAGGAACGCCTCCCGCAGCGCATCGGGGTAGGGGGTCACTCCGCGCGCGAGCGCGACCAGCAGCCCGTCCGGATCACGCAGCGGCACGCTCGTCGCGACCTCGCCCGCGTATGCGACGTCGAGGAAGCCGAGCGGGTGCCCGGGCTGGGGATGGAAGGCGAACTGGCCCCGGACGGCGCGGGCGCACTGCTCCGTCACCCGCTCCACGTCTCGGAGGATGAGATCCACGGGCACGCCGTCCACGATCAGCCAGGCGCCGCCGTCGACCCAGGGGCCCCATCCGCCTCGCTCGGCGACCTCGACGTGTTCGCCCGTCCAGCCGCTCGCGACGCGGGCGATACCGGCGCGGTCGACGTCCGCGTCCACGTACAGTCCCAGGTCGATGTCGGAGTCCGGGCGATGGGTCCCGCGGGCGCGACTGCCGCCCAGAGCGACCGCGCGCACGCCGGGGACGCGGCCCAGGTCGTCGGCCATGGAGCGGAGGCGGCCTTCATCGAGCATGGGCTCAGTCCTTCCCGCCGCCGCGGACGAGTTCGAGCCCCGCGCCGGCGAACTGCCGCAGAGTCGCATCCGGCAGGAACGCCCTGGTGAGGGCACCGCCGATGCGGGTGAGGTCGCTCTCGTCGCGGAAGAGCAGGTACATGGTCTCGTAGCGGGGATGGAACTTCTGCTTGAACCGGTGGAGCGAACCGAAGCCGTACACCGGTTCCAAGGCCTCGGCGAGGCGGTCGCTCAGTGCTGCGATCACGCCGGCATCCGGGGGATAGTCGTGGGCGAGGGGCGCCCCGGACAGTGACATGATCTGTGCGCCCTCGTTGGAGAACTGCCGGGCGGAGGAGCCGATCAGGAACTCCATCACCGGGCCGAACCCGCCCTCGCGGCGGCGCATGAGGTCGAGGGTCCAGCCCCGCACCTCGCCGTCGTCGCCGTACACGGGCAGCCAGGAGAGGAAGCCGTCGACGTCGCCGTTCGGGGCGAGCGCGAGGGCGAGCCGCACTTCGGGATCCTCGGCCTCGTCGAGCGTGCCGAGGGTGAAGCGCATCTCGGGCAGATCCTTGTCGCCGACCCATGCCTCCGAGATCGCCCGCAGCTGCTGCTGCACCCCCCACGGTTCCGACTTGAAGTGGGTCATCCGGAAGGTCATGTCCTCGCGCCCGGCCTTGTTGAGCGAGGTGCGCACCGAGTTCCACCGCTTTCCCGTGAACTCGAGTCCCGGCAGGTCGACGATCGTGTCGTCCGCCACGACGATGCTCCGCCAGGTCGAGGGGACCGCGGCGCGGGTGGCCTCGTCCGCGCTGAAGAAGCACGGGACGAGACCGGCGAGTTCCGCCGTGCGGATGAAATCCTGCACCGCCTCGGCACGGGCATGCGCCGGGCCGATCGGGTCGGCGAGCGCGAGCGCGACGCCGTTGCGCCTTTGGTACGCCACGATGCCGCCGGGCACACGCGCGTAGCTGTTGCCGTCCCAGGTCGTCATCCACGAGAGGGTGCCGCCGCCGTGCGTGCGCAGTTCGTGCTTCATGTCGTCCGCGGTGGGGGAGGGTTGCATGCCGAGCTTCGACTTCCGACGGGCATGGAACGCGCGGCGTACCCAGATCAGGTACACGAGCATGATCAGCCAGAGGAAGCCGTTCGCGAGGGCGAGTTCGGTCTCGCCGTCCCAGCGGACGTCCACCTGGGCCTGGCTGAAGACGGTGATCAGCGTCAGCACGAGCGCGGCCGTGACGATGTTGAGGATCCCGAGTAGGAGGGCGAGCACCCAGGTCCAGCGACGTCCGCGACGCAGCCCGTTCACGAGCACCAGGATCACGACCAGGTCGATGGCGAGGTCGATGAAGCCGCCCGAGGCGGGCTCGGTCGGACCGAACGGACCGTCGGTCGGCAGGAGAGTGGTGATGATCTCGACCGCGCCGAGCACGAGGATCGCCATCACCGCGATCAGCCGCTGCTCGCGAACTGTCGTGTGACGCACACGCAGGGTGCGGTCCACCACGAGGATCAGCAGCACCGCGAGCAGATGTTCGAGGTCGGCGAGCTTGCCCCAGAACAGCATCGCGATGAAGACGAAGCCGAGCAGGATGAGCCACCCGCGCACCCGCCACGGTGGCCGGAACAGGCCCACCGCCGCAGCGATGCAGGCCATGGTGCCTCCGGAGGCCCCGACATCGAGCGCCTGCGCCTGCGTGGTCGCCCACGCCCACGGGAACGAGGAGAGCACGAGGAGCGCCAGGGCGGTGGCGAAGATCGCGAACAGCTGGCCGACCGCGTAGTACGCGATGGCGACGCGCGTTCCGCGCCGGAACTCCAGGTAGGCCATGCCCCAGAACCCGGCGATCGTGAACACGTAGACCCACGGCTGGTTCACGAAGAACGTGCCCGTCAGCGGCGTCCACCACTTCCCCTCGGCGAGATTGGGCAATCCGTAGGCGACGGTAGGGAACAGGTCGCTGTCCTCGAACGGCGTCCACAGGCCGCGCCAGATGACCCCGACGGCGAGGATCAGCACCACCATCGTCAGCGTCGCGGGGATCCGCCGCGCGAACGCCGGCAGCGGGTGCAGCGAGGGGGAGCGCTCCTCAGTCATGCGATCAGCGTAGCGACGGCTCCGGTGATGCGGGGAGGGGACTACTCGCCGCGAAGCACCCGCCGCAGGTCGGCGACCTCGTCGTCCGTCAGACCGCCGCTGCGGAGGTAGCCCGCGACGTCACCGTGAGTCGCGTCGATCCAGTCCAGGGCCGTCTCGATGGCCGAGGCGGGCGATTCGGTCGCCAGGGTCTTGAGTCCGGGGGTCAGGGGAACGCCGAGCGAGGTGATGAGGCCGGTGAGTGCTTCCGCGAATCCCAGCGCGAGGTTCTTCTCGGTCTCCGTGTAGTCGTCGACGATCGCCTCACGCGGCACGCCTGCGACGGAGAGCAGGATCGCCGCAGCGAGACCCGTCCGATCCTTGCCCGCGGTGCAGTGGAACAGGACGCCGGGGCGGGGTGTGCGCGCAGCGTCGAGCACCGTGCGCGCCACGGTCGCGAACTGCGCGGCGCTGTCCGTGAGGATCGCGATGTACAGCTCCTCCAGGGTCGGCACCTGCTTCAGGAGCTGGGCGACCTGGGTCACCGACAGGCTCTTGCTGCCGGCCGCGGGGAGCAGATGCTTCACCATCTCGTCCATCGCTCCGCCCTGCATGGGCAACGGCAGAAGCGTCACGCTGCCGTCCGCGGGGAGACGGTCGGCTGCACGGGACCGCTCGGCATCCGTGCGCAGATCGATCACGGTGCCGATGCCGAGATCCGTCAGAGCCCGCAGTCCGTCGTCGGTCAGTCCGACGAGAGCATCGGCTCGGAACAAGAGCCCGGACGCGATGGTCCCGCCTCCCGAGACCGGCAACCCGGTGAGTTCCCGGGCGTTGTGCGTCCCCTGCAGAAGCGAAGTCAGTTCCATCGTCGTCCGGGCCCTCTCCCTGAATCTGATCTCAGAGTATCGGGGTTCGTGTCCGGCCTTCACCCTCGGCGGGGCTGCCGTGACGGGCGCCAGGACTCAGCCGTTCAGGGCCTTCTCGATCGCCTGTTCCGGGTCGTCCCAGGTCTCGAGCACGACCTTCTCGCCGTCCACGAAGAAGGTCGGGGTGCTGGTCACACCGAGCTTCTCCCCGTCGGTCTTGTCCGCCTGCACGCGCTCGGCCGTCGCCGGGTCCGCGATCGCCGCGTCGTAGGCGGCCATGTCGAGTCCGAGCTCCTCGGCGAAGGCGCGAAACACTTCGGGCGTCTCCTCGCCCTGCTCGCCCCACTGCGCCTGCGTCTCGAACAGCCGGTGGTACATGTCCTCGAACCGGTCCTGCTGCGCCGCCGCCTCGGCGGCGAGGGCGGCCTGGGTGGAGTTGATGTGGCCCGGGAGCGGGAAGTAGCGGACGACGTACGTGATCTCGCCGTCGTACTTCTCCCTGAGCTCTTCGACGACGGGATAGAACGCCCCGCAGGCCTCGCACTCGAAGTCGAGGAACTCGACGACGGTCACGGCGCCCTTGCCCCCGTCGTCGAGCACGTGCGAGTCGGTGCGGACGGTCTGCTGCCCCGCGCCTTCGGGTGGCGTGGGGGCTGCGCGCTGGTTGAGCGCGAACACGAGGGCGACGATCAGCAGGACGATGGCGACGGCGATGGCGATCAGGGTCGCTTTGACAGAGTTCTTCATGGGGTCTCCAGACACACGGGTACGACGGGAAAGGGGATGCCGCGCGAAGGCGGCCCGAGGGACGCGTCGGCGTTCAGGTGCGGGAGATCGAGAGCTGTGTGAGCGAGAGTGCGGAGAGGAGGGTATGCGGTCCGGCGCGCGCCGGCGGTGCTGTGCGCGGGGCGCGCGAGACGAGCAGCCGTGTGCCGCGACCACGGAGACGCCGGAACAGCAGCACCAGTGCGACGCAGCAGAGCGCGACGACCAGGCAGAGCCCGGCGTCGGCGGTGAGGACGTCGACCGCGGTCGCGCCGTCAGCCACGGCGGTGCCGGATTCCGTGCCCGTCGACGCCGTGATGCCGGAGGCGAGGCAGAGCGTGGCGTGCACCTCGGCGGAGCCGCGCGACGTCGACCACGCGCCGACGACGAGCAGGAGCGCGAGACCGACGGCGAGGACCACACGCGCGATCATCGTCCGCTCGGCCCGTGCTCGCGGCATCCGATCCGGCGATGAGGGCAGCATTTCCCGCGCAGTCTAGCAACGGCGCCTCTGCCTCCCCCGAACCCCGGACGCTGAGGACATGCCTACACTGGAGGGGTGGCGAGACTACTGATCATCGGCGGCTTCCTCGCCGCCGTGTTCTGGGTGTTCAGCATCGTCGACTGCGCTGTGCAGCCGGCGACGCGGCACCGGGGCGTGCCCAAGGCCGCCTGGATCGCCATCGTGGTGCTCCTCCCCGTGATCGGGGGGATCCTCTGGTTCGTGATCGGTCGTCGGCGGGCCAACGGTTCCGGTGCTCGCCCGGTGATCGCCCCGGATGACGATCCCGCCTTCCTGCGCAGCATCGACAAGACCGAGCAGGATGCGCGCATCCGCCGTCTCGAAGAGGAGCTCGCGCGCCTGGACGAGGAGACCGACGAGCCTCCCGCCTCGGACCCGCGCCCGTGAGCTCGTCGCCGGCGATGGATGCGGCGGCGTCCCTGCTCGCCGATCTCGTCGCCCATGGAGTCCGCGACGTTGTCGTCTCCCCGGGTTCGCGATCGCAGGCCCTCGCGCTCGCCGCGGTGCGTCTGGCGGATGAGGGTCACCTCCGTGTGCATGTGCGCATCGATGAGCGGGTCGCCGGTTTCACCGCGCTCGGCATCGCCAGGGAGACGCAGGTCCCCGCCGCGGTGATCTGCACCTCGGGGACGGCCGTCGCGCATCTGCTGCCCGCGGTGATGGAGGCGTTCCACTCGGGCGTGCCGCTGCTGCTGCTCACCGCTGATCGCCCACCCGAGTTGCGGGGCGTCGGTGCCAACCAGGCGACGCTGCAGAACGGTCTGTTCCACCCCTGGGTGCGCGATCAGGTCGACGCGCCGGTTCCGGGAGACGGCGAGTGGGCAGGGCTCGCCGAGCGTGCGGTGGCCGCGGCGATGGGCGTGCGCGACGTCGACGCGCTTCCCGGCGTCGCAGGACCCGTCCACCTGAACCTGCCGTCGCGCGAGCCGCTCTCCGGTGCATTCCCCGGGGTCGTGGTGACTCCCGGTGATACGCCCGTCCTGCGCGCGGCCGACCCGTTCGAGCTCGCCCGGGGTCCGCGCACCGTCGTGCTGGCCGGTGCCGATGCCGGGCCGGACGCCGAGGAGATCGCCTACACCGGTGGGTGGCCGCTGATCGCCGAGATCGTGAGCGGGGCCCGGTTCGGTCGGCAGATCGTGCACGGGTATCGCCGCCTCCTCGCGCAGGAAGAGCTCGGTGGACGTATCGAGCGCGTGGTCGTGCTGGGTCACCCGACCCTCAGCCGGGAAGCGACGGCCCTGCTCTCGCGCCAGGATGTCGACGTGGTGGCCGTCCGTCGTGGAGGGGAGGAGCTCAATCTCAACCACCGCACGCGCGCCGTCGGGGCCGTCACGGTCGCCCCCGGTGCCGCCGATCGTGCGTGGCTCGGTGCGTGGCTCCAGGCCTCCGCCGCCGAGACCGTCGACCTGAGCGAGAACGCCCCGGATCCGGAAGGCCTCGCCTCCACGGACTTCGCCGCCCGTCGGGAAGCCGTGAAGGCCGAACTCGACGCGGTCCGGCGCCCGCTCGATCGCGAGCTGCTCGTCGATGCCGTGTGGCGGGCCACCTGGCCGCACGATCGGCTCGTCTTCGGCTCGTCGCGGCTGGTGCGCGTGGCCGACCAGGTGCTCGGAGGCAAGAAGGTGCCCGTCCACGCGAACCGCGGTCTCGCTGGGATCGACGGCACGATCGCGACCGCGACCGGTATCGCCCTCGCCAGCCAGGCCGCGGGCGCTCCCGGCGTGACCAGGGTGCTGCTGGGCGACCTCGCCTTCCTGCATGACGTCGGTGCCCTGCTGCTGCCGCCGGATGAGGCGGAACCGCGTCTCCAGGTCATCGTCGGCAACGACGGCGGCGGGACGATCTTCGACGCGCTGGAAGTCGCCGCCTCCGCACCCCCGGCCGACCTCGATCGCGCCTTCTACACCCCGCACACCGTGCGACTGGAACATCTGGCATCGGCGTACGGCTGGGAGTACCAGCGGGTCACGACCCGCACCGCGCTGGATCAGGCGCTCACCACGCCGCGGGGCGGACGTCAGATCATCGAGGTGCCGCTGCCGCGTTGACTGGCAGGATGTGCCTATGAACGCGCATACCTGGACGCAGCGGCTCCGCGTCGACGAGGGATTCCGCCTCGCTGACCTCGACCCCGACACCAAGCCCGGCTATGTCGGCGGCAAGTCGCACGGAGTGCGCGATCTCGCGGCCGGGCTCGACGCGCTCAACGATCTGCAGGAGCGGTTGTTCGCCGAAAGCCGGGTGGGCGTGACGAAGGACGCGGTGCTGCTGGTGCTGCAGGCGATGGACTCGGCAGGCAAGGGTGGGATCGTGCGGCATGTCGTAGGGGGTGTCGATCCGCAGGGGGTCGCGCTCGCCGCGTTCAAGGCCCCGACTCCGGAAGAGTTCGCCCACGACTTCCTGTGGCGCGTCGAGAAGCGCCTGCCCGAGCCGGGGTTCATCGGCGTCTTCGACCGCTCCCACTACGAGGACGTCCTGATCGGACGGGTGCGCGGGCTCGCGGACGCCGCAGAGATCGAGCGCCGCTACGACGCGATCAATGAGTTCGAGGCGCGGGTGGCAGCATCGGGCACCCGCATCATCAAGGTCATGCTGCACATCTCGCCGGAGGAGCAGAAGTCGCGGCTCATGGAGCGACTCGACCGGCCGGACAAGCACTGGAAGTACAACCCCGGCGATGTGGACGAACGGCTCCTGTGGTCGCAGTACATGGAGGCGTACCAGAGGGTCTTCGACCGCACCTCGACGGAGGCCGCCCCGTGGCATGTGATCCCGGCGAACGCCAAGTGGTATGCGCGCCTCGCGGTGCAGGAGCTGCTGCTCGCGGCCCTCGAGGACATCGATCCGCAGTGGCCGGTCGCCGACTTCGACGTCGAGGCCGAGAAGGAGCGCCTCGCCGCGAGCTAGGCCAGGGCGTCGACGAGCGGGCGGAACTTGACCCGGGTCTCGAGCAACTCGCTCTCCGGGTCGGAGCCGGCCACGATCCCGGCACCCGCGTAGGCGGTCACCCCGATCGCGTCGGTGCCTGCCGTGAACTGCGCGCACCGGAGGGCGATCGCCCATTCTCCGTTGCCTGCCGCGTCCACCCAGCCCACCGGTCCGGCGTAGCGTCCGCGATCGAAGGGCTCCAGGTCGCGGATCGCGGCGATCGCCGTCGGGGTCGGGGTGCCGGCGACCGCTGCGGTCGGGTGCAGGACGCGCACCAGGTCCAGGGCCGACTCGCCGTCGGCCAGCTCGCCCTCGACATCGGTCGCCAGGTGGAAGAGGTTGGGCAGTTTCAGCAGGAAGGGCTGTTCGCTCGCGGCCAGGGCTCTGGTGTGGGAGCGCAGCGACGCGAGCACGCTCTGCACCGCGTACTGGTGCTCGTCGAGGTCTTTCACGCTCGAAGCGAGGTGTGCGGATGCCGCGGTGTCGGCGTCGGCGTCGGCCCCGCGCCCGATCGTGCCGGCGAGCACACGCGCCGTGACGGTGCCGTCGTGCACGGTGACCAGGGTCTCCGGGCTCGCCCCGATCAGGCCGTCGACCGCGAAGGCCCAGGTGTCGGGGTAGCCGGTCGAGAGGGCTCGCACGAGGCGACGCAGGTCGGACCCCGCAGGGATGCTGCCGGTCAGGTCGCGCGCGAGCACGACCTTGCTCAGCTCGCCGTCGGCGATGCGGGTCAGGGCCCGGCGCACCGCGTCCTGGTAGCGCTGCGGGGTCTGCGCGCCCGGTCCGACCGTGCCGGCCCAATGGGGTCCGTACGGCTCCGTGGCGAGTGCATCCTCGTGGACGGCTGCGTCGGCGAGGCGGATGCGGGTCTCCCAGAACCGGTCGCCGTGTCGGCCGAGCACGCGCGTCGGCACCAGGAGCACGCTGTCGGCCGTCGACTCCTCATCGAAGGTGAAGGCACCGAAGGCGACCAGCCCGGTGCCCGGGAGCCCGATCGGATCGGTGATCTCGGCCCCGGCGGCCAGCCCTCGCCAGGCCGTCGCGAGGGCTTCGACGCGTGATCCGCCGGGACGCGCCGGCGGGCGGATCTCCGCGAGCGTCTCGCCGACGGCGACGATCCCGTCCCCGCGCCGCAGCCAGGCGAGCGGGCGGGTGGGATCCGTGTAGGCGAGCAGATCTTCGACCGGGTCGATCTCTCGGGTCTCCACGACCAGGGGGGTGGTGTGCACGGTTCCAGCCTATGCCGCTCAGGGGGCACGGATTCGCGCCGTCGTAGGGTGAGCGGATGAGTGATGCACGCCCCGCACCCGGCACCGAGATGGTCTTCCAGTGGCGAAAGTGGGACGGCTCGCCGCACTGGCGCCACGAATGCGTCTACCTCGGGGCCGACGAGTGGGGGGACTGGCTCGGGCAACCCGTGGGATGGCACAGCGAGCGCCCCGGGGCCGCGTTCCATGCGGGCGGCCCCAACGTGACGCTCATCCCCGCCAGCGGAGACCATGCGGTGACCGTGAACCGCCGTCACCGCCGCGGGATGCGCATCTACATCGACCTGGGGTGGGACATCCGCTGGTCCGATGACCCGCTGCTCGCGACCGGCATCGACATGGACCTCGACGTCGTGCGGGTGGCGGGTGCGCGGGGGACCTGGGTCGACGACCGCGACGAGTGGGCCGAGCACAGCGCCCGGTACGGCTATCCCGCCGACGTGATGACGCATCTCGAGGCGCTCGCCCTCGACCTCGAGGAGCGGGTGCGTGCGCAGACCGCCCCGTTCGACGATGCCACCGCCGATCCCTGGCTCGACCGCCTCGAAGCCCTGGGTCTCGCGCCTAGACTGAAGCCGTGACCCCGAACGAAGCCAACCGCGCCGATCTCGGCAAGGACCCCGCCCGCGTCAGCGGCATGTTCGACCAGGTCGCCGCAGGGTACGACCGCACCAACACGGCCATGACCTTCGGCAACGACATCCTGTGGCGGGCGGCGACGACCCGCGCGGTCGCGCCGAAACCGGGGGAGCGGATCCTCGACCTCGGAGCGGGCACCGCGTCGTCGTCGGCCTCTCTGGCCCGCAGCGGAGCCGACGTGGTCGCGGCCGACTTCTCGCCGGGGATGCTCGCCGAGGGCCAGCGCCGCCACGGGGCGATGCGCAACCTCTCGTTCGTGCAGGCGGACGCCACGGCCCTGCCGTTCGCCGATGCCGAGTTCGACGCCGTCACCATGTCGTATGCACTGCGCAACGTGAACGACCCGAAGAAGGCTCTCCAGGAGCTGTACCGGGTGACCAAGCCGGGAGGAAGGCTCGTGATCAACGAGTTCTCCACCCCTCCGGGGAAGCTGTTCCGTGGCGCCTACCGGCTCTACAACGACCAGGTCCTGCCGCGCGTCGCACGCGTGGCCGGCACGAACGGCGACGCGTACGACTACCTCAACGAGTCGATACGGGAGTGGCCCGACCAGAAGAAGCTGTCGGCCTGGATCCGTGAGGCGGGGTGGACGGACGTCGCGTACCGCAATCTCACGTTCGGCATCGTCGCCCTGCACAGAGCACGCAAGCCGGAGTGATTCCTCCGCGCGAAACCGCGGCACCCGACGAAGGTAGGCTGGGAACGTGACTTCGAGCCCCATCGCCCCGGGTTCGCGACTGGCGAGCCGTCTCGGCTTCAGCGATCGCGTCTTCATCGGCCCCGCCGCCCGCCGCGTCGCGCGCGCCATCGAAGACGGGTTGGAGCTGGTCGAGACCGGACTCGCCGAGGACGTCCGCGTCGCCGATCCGCTGGCCGACGCGGCCAGCCGCTACCTGTACGAGGCCGGCGGCAAGCGCATCCGACCGGTGCTCACGCTGCTCGCCGCGCAGTTGGGCGACGGCAACACCCGCGAGGTCATCGACGTCGCCAAGGCGCTCGAGATCACACATCTCGGCTCGCTGTACCACGACGACGTCATGGACGGGGCGGACCGCCGACGCGGCGTCCCGGCCGCGCACGCCGTGTGGGGGAACAACATCGCGATCCTCACGGGGGACATCCTGTTCTCCCGCGCGAGCCAGTTGATGTCCCGGCTGGGCGAGCGCGCGATCCGGCTCCAGGCCGATACGTTCGAGCGTCTCGTGCTCGGGCAGATGCACGAGACTCTCGGCCCGCAGGAGAACGACGACCCGATCGCGTTCTACATCCAGGTGCTCGCCGACAAGACCGGTTCGCTGATCGCCGCGGCCACGCAGGGCGGTGTGATCTTCTCCAACGCCCCGAGCGAGTACGAGGAGCCGCTGCGGGTGTACGGCGAGAAGATCGGCGTCGCCTTCCAGCTGCTCGACGACGTGATCGACCTCTCGGCCAAGCCGGAGGAGACGGGGAAGGTGCCCGGAACCGACCTGCGCGCCGGCGTCCCGACCATGCCGTATCTGCTGCTCAAGGCCGAAGCCGACGAGGCGTCCGCCGACCTCGCTGCGCGCATCGATGACGGGGTCGCCCGGATCGCGGATGGTGCGGACCCGGCGATCCTCGACGAGCCCCTGGACGAGCTGCGCGACCACCCGGTGACGCAGAAGACCCTCGAGCTCGCGCACGCCTGGACGCAGGACGCCATCGACGCCCTCGGTCCGTTGCCGCGCGGCACGGTGCGCGAGGCCTTGACCCGATTCGCAGAGACCCTCGCCGAACGATCCAGCTGATCTGCGCGGGCGGCCCGTCGGGCCGCGCGCCGGCTGCGACGGCATACGAAAGGACCTCCATGACCAAGCTCAGACTGGCCATCGTCGGTGCGGGCCCCGCCGGCATCTACGCCGCGGACATCCTTCTGAAGGCCGAGCGCAAGTTCGATGTGTCAATCGACCTCTTCGAGCAGCTTCCGGCGCCGTACGGTCTCGTGCGCTACGGCGTGGCGCCCGATCACCCTCGCATCAAGGGCATCATCACGGCTCTGCGTGACGTGCTCGACCGCGGCGACATCCGCCTCTTCGGCAACGTGCGCTTCGGCGAGGACATCACGCTCGACGACCTCAAGAAGCACTACAACGCCGTGATCTTCGCGACCGGCGCGATCCGCGACACCTCGCTGGACATCCCCGGCATCGATGCGGTCGCCTCCTACGGAGCGGCGGACTACGTCAGCTGGTTCGACGGTCACCCCGATGTTCCGCGCGAGTGGCCGCTGGACGCCGCGTCCGTCGGCGTACTCGGCAACGGCAACGTCGCGCTCGACGTCGCACGCATGCTCGCGAAGCACGCGGAGGACCTGCTCGTCACCGAGGTTCCGCAGAACGTGTACGAAGGGCTCCAGGCCAGCGAGGTCACGGATGTGCACGTCTTCGGTCGGCGCGGCCCCGCTCAGGTCAAGTTCACGCCTCTCGAGCTCCGCGAACTCGGAGAGCTGCGCGACGTCGACATGGTCGTGTACGACGAGGACTTCGACTACGACGAGGCCTCGAAAGACGCGGTCGCCAGCAACAAGCAGGTCATGGTCATCGACCGCATCCTGCAGTCCTGGCGCAAGCGCGACTCGGTCAACAACGCGGGAGGCACGGCCTCACGGCGCCTCCACCTGCACTTCTGGGCGCGCCCCGTCGAAGTGCGCAAGGACGAGAACGGTCGCGTGGCGGCGCTGGTGTACGAGCGCACGCGGCCCGACGGACAGGGCGGCGCCGTGGGCACGGGCGAGATGCGCGAGGTCCCGCTCCAGGCGCTGTACCGTGCCATCGGCTACTTCGGTTCGCCGCTGCCGGGTGTGCCCTTCGACAAGAAGCACGGTGTGATCCCGAACCGCGAGGGCCAGGTGCTCGCGAAGGATTCGAACGAGCGCGTGTCCGGCATCTATGCGACCGGGTGGATCAAGCGCGGCCCGGTGGGTCTGATCGGCCACACGAAGTCCGACGCCATGGAGACCGTGCGGCACATCATCAACGATCAGGGCTCCTGGTGGCACCCGGAGGACCCGTCGGAGGAGGCGATCGTCGCTCTCCTGCAGGAGCGCGGCGTGCAGTGGACCGACCTGGACGGCTGGCACCGCCTCGACGAGCACGAGATCGCCCTCGGTGCGCCGCAGGAGCGCGCTCGCGTCAAGGTCGTCCCGCGCGACGAGATGGTCCGCGTCTCCCGGGGCGAATAGCGCCGGACCCGCTCTCGGCGTCGCGCCTGGGCTAGCCTGGCGATGACGGGGGAGGACCGCATGGCCGACTGGACGCCCGACGTGCTCGGCGACGAGTTCGAGCAGCTCACGCTCGACCTCGGCGCGGACGACCAAGGGCCGGTCGTCGCGACGCTGGTGCGCGCCCTTCCCGCGGAGCCGGGGTGGTGGGACCGCCTGCGCCGCCAGTCGCCGCAGCTCGACGGCGTCGATGTGCTCTACGTGCATGGGTGGTCGGACTACTTCTTCCAGAAGCGACTCGCGCGCTTCTGGACCTCGCGGGGTGCGCGCTTCTTCGCCCTCGATCTCCGCAAGTACGGGCGCAGCCTCCGCGAGGGGCAGACGCCCGGCTACGTCGCCGACCTGGCCACCTACGACGAGGACATCGCCGCGGCTCTGACGGAGATGGGACGTGGGGAGGGCGGGGGTGAATCCGACCGGCGCCTCGTCCTGCTCGGGCACTCCACGGGCGGCCTCACGCTCAGTCTGTGGGCGTCGCGGCATCCGGGCGTGGCCGACGCGGTCATCCTGAACAGCCCGTGGTTGGAGTTCCAGTTCGCCCCCGCCAGGGCGGCGATCGCGCCGATGGTCGAGTTCCAGGCGTGGATCCGTCCGATGGAGGCCGCGCCGCAGGTCGACCTCGGCTTCTACACCCGGGCACAGCAGGAGGTCGCCGACCCTGACGACCCGATGGAGGTGAACCCCCTCTGGCGCCCGGTGCAGACCATGGCGGTCTACGCCGGATGGCTGCACGCGATCCTCTCGGGTCACAAGACCGTCGCCGGGGGACTCTCGATCACCGCTCCGGTGTGCGTGCTGCTGTCCGCGAGGTTCGTGCCTCCGACACGTTGGTCCGAGGAGCTGACGTCGGCAGACTCCGTGCTGGTGGTCGACGACATCGCCCGTGCGGCCCTCCGCCTGGGCTCGACGGTCACCGTGGAGCGCATCGACGGAGCTCTGCACGATGTCTTCCTCTCACGTCACGAGGCGCGAGAAGACGCGTACCGGCGGCTGGACCGATGGGTCACGGGCTGGCGAGCGGCCGACTGAGTTTCCTCAGAGGTACAGAGTTTCCTCAGAGGTAGTGCATCGACCGGACGAGCTGCTCGGCGCGTCCCCCGTCACCGTCGAGGACGGCGTCGCGGAAGTCGAGGTAGATCTGCCGCATGCGGTCGCGGTCCGTCGGCGTGATCTTCCAGTTCCGGAGGTTGCGGAGGAGAGCCATGCTCGCGTCCTCCATCAGCGCCCGGTGCTGGGTGTTGCCGCAATGCTCACCCAGGTAGGAGAAGACCGCCCAGCGGGCGTCGGACGTCTTCGCGCCGTCGTCGAGTGTGGCGTACATCGCCGCCACGAGGCGGACGACGTGTGCGCGCTGCGTCGCGCTGAGCCGGGGGACCGCCAGACGTGCGGCGATGCCGGCCTGGCAGCCGGCGAAGACGAGCGACTGCGCCTCGGTCTCCGCCGTCACGGAGGTGACCTCGGTGTACCGGCTCGGATACATCATCACCATGCCGAGCCGTTCGAGACGTTGTAGAGCCTCTCGCACCGGTGTCCGCGAGACGTGCAGTTCCTCGGCGACGTCGACGTCGCGGATGCGTTCGCCCTCCGTCAGTGTGCCCGTGACGATCTGCGTGCCGATGTGCCGGAAGACCTCCTCCGCCAGAAGCTGCTTGCTCTCACCGATGCCCGTCGATGTCGATCCGATGTTCCGCATGGATGCGCTCCCCGTACGCTTGAGTCCCGAGCAGCCGACGTTCAGGCTCGGAGGGCCACTGCACCAGGAGGTCGCGTGGATCCCGAAGATCTCCACCCTCGCGCCAACACGAGCAGTACATCTGCATTCATTCGGAGACATACGCAGAGAGGGGACTGGATGCCGTGGCATCCAGCCCCCTCTTGCGTACCAGCCGCCGGGGTCAGCGGTAGTTGATGAACTGCAGATCGAGGTCGAGATCGGCCCCCTTGAGGAGCGCGATGACCTCCTGGAGGTCGTCGCGGCTCTTCGACTGGACGCGCAACTCGTCGCCCTGGATCTGGCTCTTGACGCCCTTGGGGCCCTCGTCGCGGATGATCTTGCCGATCTTCTTCGCGTTCTCCGAGGAGATGCCGTCCTTGAGCGTCGATACGATGCGGAACTCCTTGCCGCTGGCGAAGGGGTCGCCCGACTCGAGGCTCTTCAGGGAGATGCCGCGCTTGATGAGCTTGGACTGGAACACGTCGAGCACGGCCTTCGCCCGCTCCTCGGTGTTCGCGGTGATCAGGATCTGCTCGCCGCTCCAGGCGATCGACGCCCCGGTGCCCTTGAAGTCGTAGCGCTGCTCGACCTCCTTGCGGGCCTGGTTCACGGCGTTCTCAGCCTCCTGGTGATCCACTTTCGAGACGATGTCAAAGCTAGAGTCGTTTGCCATTCTGCAATTCTAGGCAACGGGTGTGTCGGGACCCGATGATTCGAACACAGGCACCGTGTTGACCCGACGGTGGCCGGCGAGCGTCACCGCCACGATGCCGAGCCCGAGAGTGCTTGCCACGAAGCCGAGGAGCCCGAGCGCGGGGAGAACGGCGGCCATCTCGATGAGCGCGCGCGGGGAGCTCGCGCCGACGGCCTGCGGAACCACCCAGACGATCGTCTGAACGCCGAGCGCCCAGAGCGGAGCCCAGTTCCAGGGCGCTGGCACCGTACGCGCGCGGGCCACCTGCATCGCGGCGATCAACCCGGAGATGAGCGGGATCAGCACCGACAGATACGCCCAGATCTGCCATGCTTCCGTCGCCGTCGGCTCCTGGGGGAGGACGAGCGGGCCGAGGACTGTGGCCGTCACGGGCCAGAGGGCGACGACCGCGGAGGCGCTCAGTCCCAGGGGGCTTCGTGCGACGACGCTCGCCTCGCGACTCAGGCCGATGGACAGGAGGAGGATCGCGCCGGCCCAGAGCAGGTCGCTGAGAAGCGCGAGGATGACGTCCGCTCCGGGAGCACCCAAGACGGAACTCCGCGCGATGCCGACGATGCCGCACGAGATCAGTCCGATACCGCCGAGCAGCCACGAGCGTCGGATTTTCCGCATCTCTCGACGGTAACGCGTCGTGCCGCTACCTCCCAATTTTCTGCCGGCGTGGAAGCGTTTTCACTCCGATACTGCGAGTTCGCCCCGGTCACAGGTTGATATCACCCGCTCTCTTCGTTGCAAATCGCCCTTGCTTCGATGCATACTGTAAGCGCTTGCAGTCTGTGCAGGCCACCCAGCACTGAGAGAGGCACACACCAATGAAGGTGAACAAGAGGGGCATCGCCGCCGCGGGCGCGATCGCCATCGTTTCGACTCTGACGCTCGCCGGCTGCTCCACGGGGACCAGCGGCGATGACACCTCCGGCTCCGAGGACAGCGGCACGCTCGTCGTCTGGGTCGATGCCGAGCGCGTCGACGCCCTGAAGGGGGCCGCGGACGCATACGAGGACAAGACCGGGGTCACGGTGGAGCTGTTGGGCAAGTCCGTCGACGACATGAAGGACGACTTCATCCAGCAGGTGCCGACCGGCAAGGGACCCGATGTGGTCATGGGCGCGCACGACTGGCTCGGGGAGCTGTCGACGAACGGCGTCGTCGCTCCGATCGAGCTCGGCGACAGCGCGGGGGACTACCTCCCGGTCGCGCTGCAGGCCGCGACGTATGACGGCACCGTCTACATGCTTCCCTACGCCGTCGAGAACATCGCCGTGCTGCGCAACGCCGACCTGGTCCCGACCGCACCGGCCAGCTTCGACGACATGATCGCCCAGGGCACGTTCGTCGTGGAGCAGGGCGCCGAGGGCAACCCGTACCACCTGTACCCCTTCCAGACGGCGTTCGGCGCCCCGGTCTTCGGCACGGATGACACGGGCAGCTACGACGCCACCGACCTCCAGCTCGGCAGCGAGGGCGGTTTCGCCTTCGCCGACTGGCTCGGCGTGCAGGGTGCGGCCGGCGTGCTGAACACCGACATCGACGGTGAGATCGCCAAGCAGCAGTTCCTCGACGGCACCGCGGCCTTCTGGCTGACCGGTCCCTGGAACGTGGGGGCGGCCACCGACGCCGGCATCAACGTCGCGATCGACCCGATCCCGAGCCCGACCGGTGAGACCGCATCGCCGTTCGCCGGCGTCAAGGGCTTCTTCGTGAGCTCCGAGTCCAAGAACAAGGTCGCGGCGAACGACTTCCTGGTCAACTACCTCGGCACGGAAGACGTCCAGCTCGAGCTGTTCAAGGCCGGCAACGTTCTGCCCGCGCTCACTGCGGCCGCCGACACGGCGGCATCGGACCCGATCATCGCCGGCTTCCAGGCCGTCGGTGCCGACGCCGTCCCGATGCCGGCCATCCCGGCCATGGGCTCGGTCTGGCAGTTCTGGGGTGTCGCCGAGGCGGCGATCATCAACGGTGCGGACCCGACGACGACGTGGCAGAAGCTCGTCGACGACGTCACCGCAGCGATCAAGTAACAGCCATCACACGGGCCCTGCCGGGGCGGACGGCGAACACCGCCCGCCCCGGCAGGATCATGACGAGGACGACATGACAGACACCGACGAGCGCACGGCTCCTCCGACCCGACGTCAGCGCCAGGCCGCGAAGATCGCGGAGGCCGCATCCGGACCGATCGGCTGGATGCTGCTGAAGATCCTCCTGCTGGCGGTGGTCGATGCGATCGCGCTCTACGCCGCGTTCGTGCTCTTCGCGAACCAGGAGTGGCTGATCCTCGGCATCGTCGTCGCGGTCGCCGTCCTCGTCAACTACATCTACTTCTCGCGCAAGCGCATCGCAGCGAAGTACCTCACCCCCGGCATCATCTTCCTGGTCGTGTTCCAGGTGTTCACGCTCCTCTACACCGGGTACATCGGCTTCACCAACTACGGCACCGGTCACAACGGCACGAAGGAGCAGGCGATCTCCTCGCTCCTCGCCTCGGCGCAGGAGCGTGTCGAGGACTCGCCCACCTACCCCGTCACCGTCGTCGAGCAGTTCGGGACGTACGGGTTCCTCGTGACGGACCCGGAGTCCGGCGACGCCCTCCTCGGCACGTCCGAGCAGCCGCTCGAAGAGGTCGACGCCGAGTTCGCGGGTGGTCAGGCCGTCGCGGTCGACGGCTGGACGACGCTCCCGCTCGCGACCGTCTTCACACTCTCGGAAGAGCTCGAGAAGCTCTCCGTCCCGTTCAGCGATGACCCCAACGACGGCAGCCTGCGGGCTCCGGACGGCCAGAAGGGGTATCTGTACGTCTCGACGCTCGAGTACGACGCGGCTGCCGACACGATCACGGACACCACCACCGGCACCGTCTACTCCGACGAGGGTGACGGAGCCTTCACCGCGGCGAACGGGGCGCAGCTGCTGCCCGGGTGGCAGACGACCGTCGGCTTCGACAACTTCGTGCGTGCCGTCACCGACTCCTCGATCCGTGGGCCGCTGATCTCGGTCACCCTGTGGACGTTCGCGTTCGCGCTGATCTCTGTCGCGTCGACGTTCTTCCTCGGGCTCCTGCTCGCGCTGGTGTTCAACAACACCCGGATGCGCTTCCGCAACGGATACCGGATCATCCTGATCCTGCCGTACGCGTTCCCCGCGTTCCTCTCCGCACTCGTCTGGGCCGGGATGATGAACGAGAGCTTCGGCTTCATCAACCAGGTCCTGTTCGGAGGTGCGGCGATCCCGTGGCTCACGGATCCGACGCTCGCGAAGGTGTCGGTCCTGCTGGTCAACCTGTGGCTCGGCTTCCCGTACATGTTCCTGGTGTGCATGGGTGCCCTCCAGGGCATCCCGGAGGACGTGAACGAGGCGGCCGTCATGGACGGCGCGAACCCCTGGCAGGTGTTCCGGCGCATCAAGCTCCCCCTGCTGCTCGTCACGGTCGCGCCGTTGCTGATCTCGTCCTTCGCGTTCAACTTCAACAACTTCAACCTGATCTACATGCTCACCAAGGGCGGGCCGCGATTCAGTGACGTGTCGATCCCCGTGGGACACACCGACATCCTGATCTCGATGGTGTACAAGGTGGCCTTCACCGGGCAAACGCGCGACTACGGCCTCGCATCCGCCTTCACCATCCTGATCTTCATCGTGGTCGCGACCATCTCGATCATCAGCTTCCGCAAGACCAAGGCCCTCGAGGAGCTGAACTGACATGAGCACCGCCAGCCCCGCCACCGACGCACACGCCCCCGCCGCGCGCCGACGCACTCTCGGCGCCTGGTTCGCCGACACCGGGTGGCGTCACCTCGTCGCGATCGTCGTCAGCGTATTCGCCCTGTTCCCCCTCCTGTACGTCGTGTCGGCCTCGCTGAACCCGAAGGGGACGCTCACCGGATCGAATCAGCTGTTCTCGGCGATCGGGATCGACAGCTACGTGCGCATCCTGAGTGATCCGCAGAACCCCTACGGCACCTGGTTCCTGAACACCTTGCTCATCGCGGTCGTCACGGGCGCCGTCACGGTCTTCATCGGCGCGTGCGCCGCATATGCGTTCTCCCGCATGCGATTCGCCGGGCGCCGCGTCGGACTCGTCACGATCGTCGTGGTGCAGATGTTCCCGCAGCTGCTCGCCGTCGTCGCGATCTTCCTGCTCATGTCGACGCTGGGGGACTGGTTCCCGGCGATCGGGCTCAACACCCACACGGGACTCATCCTGGTGTACCTCGGGGGCGCGCTCGGCGTGAACACGTATCTGATGTACGGCTTCTTCAATACGATCCCCAAGGAGATCGACGAGGCCGCCTGCATCGACGGCGCCGGACATGCCCGGATCTTCTTCACGATCATCCTGCGCCTGGTCGCGCCGATCCTCGCCGTCGTCGGGCTGCTGTCCTTCATCGGCACCGTCAACGAATACGTGATCGCGAGTGTGATGCTCGTCGACGTCGACCAGCAGACCCTGGTCGTCGGGCTCACCAAGCTCGTGGCCAACCCGCGCTACGCGGATTGGTCGGCGTTCTCCGCCGGTGCCGTGATGGCGGCGATCCCGGTGATGATCCTGTTCCTGTTCCTGCAGAAGTACATCGTCGGCGGACTGACCGCGGGCGCGACCAAGGGCTGACCTCCTTCGGCCCGCCTCGCGTATCCGCCGGTCGCGGTAGCTTGTGTCGCATGCTATCTTGTGATGCATGACAGCTGACGTCGGCGCCCAGATGCGCAAGGGGGTCGTCGAGTACTGCGTGCTCGGCCTGCTCGCGCGCGAGCCGATGTACGGCTGGCAGCTGGCGGACGCACTCACACGCGCCGGACTGATCGCCAGCATCGGCACGCTGTATCCGCTTCTGGGGCGGCTGCGCGACGCCGACTGGGTCAGCACGTTCGACCAGCCGTCCGAGAGCGGTCCGGTGCGCAAGTACTACCGGCTCACGGAGGCGGGTGTGCAGCAGCTCGAGCGCTTCCGCGCCCAATGGACACCGTTCGCCCGTGTCGTCACGGGCATCGTCGGAGAGGGACGACCATGACACAGACAGACGCACACGCACTGCGCGACGACTACCTCACGCGGCTCGATGAGGCCATGCGAGACCTCCCGCACGGCGTCGCCTCCGACATCCGCGGCGGCATCGTCGAAGAGCTCGAGGGGCTCGACGCCGAAGCGATGGCCGCACGGATCGCGCGGCTGGGGGATCCGGCCGCGATCGCGCGCGAGGCCCAGGACG
Source organism: Microbacterium sp. KKR3/1 (assembly GCF_021272365.1). Classification (NCBI taxonomy): domain Bacteria; kingdom Bacillati; phylum Actinomycetota; class Actinomycetes; order Micrococcales; family Microbacteriaceae; genus Microbacterium; species Microbacterium sp. KKR3/1. The sequence continues at coordinate 499,857 of NZ_JAJSDW010000002.1, forward strand.
AAGTCCCGGACAGCCCGAGGATCGTGGTCGCCGCCCCGGTCTCCGCCCCGCCGGCGCCGCGCCGCCCATCGACGTCGACGAGAGGGTTCGCGATCACGGCGGCACTGACGTTGAGTTTCGGCGGATTCATCGTCCCGGTACTCGGGTGGTTCGTCGGAGCGGTGCTCGTCTCGCTGAGCGCCCTCTGGAAGACGTGGGAGAAGGTCGTCGCAATCGTCGTGCCGTTCGTCTTCGGCGTCCTGTCGCTGCTGCTCCTGCAGTTCATGAGCTTCGTGGAGTTCGCCTCCTCAGGAAGCTCCTCCGGGTCCGGTCCCGGGCCGGACGACGTCACGAACAATCCGCTGGTGCCGAGTCTCAGCATCTGGCACCTCCTGCTCCTCTTCGGCTTCCTCCTCATCCCCGCATCGGGCCTGTGGCTGCTCTGGAGGCTGCGGGGGCGCACCGCCGCGTGAGACCGTGCAGCGACCGCGTCATCGCTCGGCGTTGCGGCCCGCGAGTTCGCCCTGCTCGTCGTAGCGTGGGGCTATGGCACGAGTGGCTGGGCGCAGCATCGCGATGAGCTGGTTCGCCGGTGTCGTCTGCGCCGCGATCATCGGGGCGCTCGTCTGGCTGTCGCTCCCGATCCTTCCCGTGCTGGCCGCGTTCGCGGGCGACGCCCTGCGCACCGCCCTCCCCTGAGCGGTGGCGACCGGCCCGTCCTCACCCGCATGGCGACACGTCGGCACGCCTGCGTGAGCGGCCGTTCACGCGGCGGTACCCTCGCAATGCACATATCCGATGAGAGGCGCACCCCATGAGTGATCCCGACGGCCCCCAGCCCGAGAAGCCGGCTGACGTCGACGACGTCGTCGGCAGCGCGAACGCCGGTCTCGCAGACGCCGCCGCCGCGGGCGCGGATGTTCCCGGCGCGAACGACAGCGTGGACGACGGTCCCGTCGACCCCGTCGCCGCGCCCGTCGACCCCGACCTCGCCGCCTTCGAAGAGGCCGAGCGGGAGCACCCCGGCACGTTCGCTCCTCCGCCCCCCGCCGCGACAGCGACGCCGGCCGCCGCATCGAACCCCGACGTGCGCGATGTCCGCGCTGAGGCCGACGCCGACAGTGCTTCCTTCTTCCCAGAACCGGTCGTGGCCGAGCCCGCACCGTTCGGCCACGAACAGTCCGGGATGGCCGGGGGTGCCTACGCGCAGTATGGCGATGAGGCCGACACCCGCATCGTCCCGTCGGAGCCGCTGGTCGCCGCGAGCGCGGGTGCGGCCGCGGCCCAGCCGCAGCCGATCTTCGTGCAGGCCCCGGAGCCGCCGCGTGATCGCGGCAACCGCGGAACCGCCGGGCTCATCGGTCTGCTCGCGACCCTCGTCTTCGCCGTGCTCTACCTGGGCGCGGCGCTGGGATTCGGCGCGGTCGCCGGTGATGTCACGGGCGAGAACATCGGTGAAGCGGCGCTCGCGCCTCTGCTCACGTGGGGATACTGGACGCCCGTCGTCGTGTTCTTCCTCGGGTTCTGGCTGCTCGGCGCGATCATCAACCGCGGACGCTGGGGCCTCTGGGTCGTGTTCGGTCTCATCGTCGGCGTCATCGCGTACGCCGGCCATATCCTCGGGCAGCTGTTCGAGGCGCCGTTCTGGAAGCTCACCGCCTCGCAGGGACTCGACCTCGTCGGGGAACAGCTGCTGGCGCCGTTGGCCATCGCCGCGTTCGTGTTCGCCCGTGAGCTGACCATCTGGTTCGGCGCATGGGTGTCCCGCAGCGGTGCGCGCAAGACCGAGCTGAACGCCGAGGCGCAGCGCGAGTACGAGCGCACCCTCGAAGCCGGTCCGACGCTGTCGAGGTAATCACGAACTCCACCACGCCGAACCCCCGCGGGCCCGAGTCCGCGGGGGTTTCGGCTGTCTTGGCGGTGGTGCTCGCCACCATCAGCTTCTTCGCGCTCGCGGTGTTCGGGCTCGGTGCCCTGAGCGTGGCGACCGACACCGACATCATCTCGACCCCCGACCTCGGTCAGGCTCCGGGGGTGGCGGGGATGCTCGCCGCGGTCGTCGCCTTCGCGGTGCTCCTGGGGGTGACCCTCCGGACCCGGCGTCCTTCCTTCGTCTCCACGATCACGATCGCGCTCGTCACTGTCCTCGCGCATCTCGCGGTCGTGTGGTTCGCCGTTCTCCTCGGAACGTCGGACATCGTGATCGCCACGGCGGTCGCCGGGGACCTCGTCCGGGGTGGAGTGAGCGCGGTGCTGCTCGTGGCGGCGCTGATCGCCGCGTGGGGTGGCATCGCTCTCCGACGCACTCGTGCTGAGCATCCGCGTTGGCCTTGGGAGCGTGACGAGGACGAGTGACCTTCCACGCCCCGCCGCGGAAGGGGAAATCGACGCGGTGAAGGGCGACGCGCCGTACGCTGGTGGGGTGGAGCGCTCACTGGAGACGCAGGTGGACCAAGCCGTCGAGGCCTGGTTGCGCTGGGTGCCGCGCTGGGAGCCGGCGACCCATCGAGGCCGCGTCGCGCCCTGCCGTCGTTGTCTGGGGTCTCCGATCCTCGCCGCCGCCGGGATCGGCGCGAACGCGCCCCACGGCGTGCAGCATGGGCTCTCGACCCGGATCAAGACCATCGTCGACCACGCGGTCGCCGAGTACACGGCGCAGAACCTCCCGATGCTGCAGCGAGAGCTCGACCAGCAGGCCGCACGCAATCGCGCCCGCAGCTACCGACCGGCCGAAGACCTCGATCCCGAGTTCGACGGGCTCCCGCTCGATCCGGAGCCGGTACCCGGAGCACCGTTCCTGTTCACGATCGCCGGCCTCGCCGACGACTCCGCCGCAGAGCTCCCGGCGCTGCCGCCGCTCACGGAGGAGGCGAAGATCGCCCTCCGCCAAGAAGTCGCCCTCGCCGACGAGTACGCCAACATGGTCGGCCGGGAGATCTGCAACATGCTGCTCGGGCACCGGATCGTCATCCAGGCGGCGATCTCCCAGCATGTCGAGCCTCAGATCGAGGCGCTGCTGGCGGAGTTGACCGAGTCGCTGGACTCGCCCTTCGATCCCGACATCCCCTGATCCTCGCGACGGTTCGCGGTCGCACACTCATTTGACCGCTACGTTACGCGGCATTACACTTGACCAGGTGTGTGCACGTCTCGACGTGCGCGCTGGGCGTCGGCACCATGCCGGTCCGCCCCCACGGCATACCCACCACACCAAAAGCTCGTCGATTCCGGCGTGCCGGTGGGTCATGATGTGAAACCCATCACGCTGTCACCGTGCAGCACTATGAGGAGAGAACGTGCCAACCATTCAGCAGTTGGTTCGCAAGGGTCGCTCGCCCAAGGTCACCAAGACCAAGGCGCCGGCGCTCAAGTCGAACCCGCAGCAGGCCGGGGTCTGCACCCGCGTCTACACCACCACCCCGAAGAAGCCGAACTCGGCGATGCGCAAGGTCGCTCGTGTGAAGCTCCGCAACGGCACCGAGGTCACCGCGTACATCCCCGGTGAGGGCCACAACCTGCAGGAGCACTCGCTCGTGCTCGTGCGCGGCGGTCGTGTCAAGGACCTTCCCGGTGTGCGTTACAAGATCGTCCGTGGCGCCCTGGACACCCAGGCAGTCAAGAACCGTAAGCAGGCTCGTTCCCGCTACGGCGCGAAGAAGGGTTGAGTTAGATGCCTCGTAAGGGACCCGCCCCGAAGCGCCCCGTCGTCAACGACCCGGTATACGGCGCACCGATCGTCACCTCGCTGGTGAACAAGATCCTCGTCGACGGCAAGAAGTCGCTGGCCGAGTCGATCGTCTACGGCGCCCTCCGCGGTGTCGAGGCGAAGAACGGCCAGGACGCCGTCGCCACGCTCAAGAAGGCGCTCGACAACGTGCGCCCGACCCTCGAGGTCCGCAGCCGCCGCGTCGGTGGTTCGACCTACCAGGTGCCGGTCGAGGTCAAGCCTCACCGCGCCAACACGCTCGCTCTGCGCTGGCTCGTGAGCTACGCGAAGGGTCGTCGTGAGAAGACGATGACCGAGCGTCTCCAGAACGAGATCCTCGACGCGTCCAACGGCCTGGGTGCCGCGGTCAAGCGCCGCGAGGACACGCACAAGATGGCCGAGTCGAACCGCGCGTTCGCTCACTACCGCTGGTAAACAGCTTCGCCCGTCCTCCGGCCTCCCGTCGGGGGACGGGCACCCCCTCTTCGCAGTAAGACTGCTCCAAAAGATAAGGACACTCCTGTGGCACAAGACGTGCTCACGGACCTGAGCAAGGTCCGCAACATCGGCATCATGGCGCACATCGATGCCGGCAAGACCACGACGACCGAGCGCATCCTGTTCTACACGGGCGTCAACCACAAGCTCGGCGAGACGCACGACGGCGCCTCGACCACCGACTGGATGGAGCAGGAGAAGGAGCGCGGCATCACGATCACGTCTGCCGCCGTGACCTGCTTCTGGAACAAGAACCAGATCAACATCATCGACACCCCCGGTCACGTGGACTTCACGGTCGAGGTGGAGCGCTCGCTCCGCGTCCTCGACGGTGCTGTCGCCGTGTTCGACGGCAAGGAGGGCGTCGAGCCCCAGTCCGAGACCGTGTGGCGTCAGGCCGACAAGTACAACGTGCCGCGCATCTGCTTCGTCAACAAGATGGACAAGCTCGGTGCCGACTTCTACTTCACGGTCGACACGATCGTCAGCCGCCTCGGCGCCAAGCCGCTGGTCATCCAGCTGCCCATCGGTGCGGAGAACGACTTCGTCGGCGTCATCGACCTGATCGAGATGCGTGCACTGGTCTGGCCCGGCGACTCCAAGGGTGATGTCACCATGGGCGCCAAGTACGAAGTCCAGGAGATCCCCGCCGACCTCAAGGAGAAGGCGGACGAGTACCGTCAGCAGCTCCTCGAGGTCGTCGCCGAGACCGACGACGCGCTGCTCGAGAAGTTCTTCGGTGGCGAGGAGCTCACCGTCGCCGAGATCAAGGGCGCGATCCGCAAGCTGACCGTCGCGAGCGAGATCTACCCGGTGCTCTGCGGCTCCGCGTTCAAGAACCGCGGTGTCCAGCCGATGCTCGACGCGGTCGTCGACTTCCTGCCGAACCCCCTCGACGTCGGTGCCATCGAGGCGCACGACCCGAAGGACTACGACACGATCATCGAGCGTCACCCCGACGCCAACGACCCGTTCTCGGCGCTGGCGTTCAAGGTCGCCGTGCACCCGTTCTTCGGTCGCCTCACCTACGTGCGCGTCTACTCGGGTCACCTCGACTCGGGCTCCGCCGTGGTCAACTCGACCAAGGGCAAGAAGGAGCGCATCGGGAAGATCTTCCAGATGCACGCCAACAAGGAGAACCCCGTCGACTCGCTGACCGCCGGCAACATCTACGCGGTCATCGGCCTGAAGGACACCACCACCGGTGACACCCTCGCCGACCCGGCAGCTCCGGTCGTCCTCGAGTCGATGACGTTCCCGGAGCCCGTGATCGAGGTCGCGATCGAGCCGAAGACCAAGGCCGACCAGGAGAAGCTGGGTCTCGCGATCCAGAAGCTCGCTGAGGAGGACCCGACCTTCCGCACGGAGCTCAACCCCGAGACCGGTCAGACGACCATCAAGGGCATGGGCGAGCTGCACCTCGACATCCTCGTCGACCGCATGAAGCGCGAGTTCCGCGTCGAGGCGAACGTCGGCAAGCCGCAGGTCGCGTACCGTGAGACGATCCGCAAGGCCGTCGAGAAGCACGACTACACGCACAAGAAGCAGACCGGTGGTTCTGGACAGTTCGCGAAGATCCAGTTCAACATCGAGCCGCTCGAGCTCGACTCCGAGACGACTTACGAGTTCGTGAACGCCGTCACCGGTGGTCGCATCCCTCGTGAGTACATCGGCTCGATCGATGCTGGTTTCCAGGACGCGATGAACGTCGGTGTGCTCGCGGGCTACCCGATGGTCGGCGTCAAGGCGACCATCGTCGATGGTGCAGCGCACGACGTCGACTCCTCGGAGATGGCGTTCAAGATCGCGGGCTCCATGGGCTTCAAGGAGGCCGCTCGCCGTGCCAACCCCGTGCTGCTCGAGCCGCTGATGGCCGTCGAGGTCCGTACTCCGGAGGAGTACATGGGCGACGTCATCGGTGACCTGAACTCGCGCCGTGGCCAGATCCAGTCGATGGAAGACGCCGCCGGCGTCAAGGTCGTCCGCGCTCAGGTGCCGCTGTCCGAGATGTTCGGCTACATCGGCGACCTGCGCTCGAAGACCTCGGGCCGCGCCGTCTACTCGATGGAGTTCCACAGCTACGCTGAGGTTCCCCGCGCGGTGGCGGACGAGATCGTCCAGAAGACCAAGGGCGAGTAATCACCCTTCTGGGTTCCCCGCGGCGCCGAGCACGGCGAAGCGCCGCGGGGTTCCCAGGTCACCTACAACTTCACATTCCCTCTCTACTAAACTGAGAACCTAACCCGTAGAGAACCGGTCGCAAACCAGTGCCCGGTCACCTCTACAACGACGTCCTGAGGAGGACCCAGTGGCTAAGGCCAAGTTCGAGCGGACCAAGCCGCACGTCAACATCGGAACGATCGGTCACGTCGACCACGGCAAGACCACGCTCTCCGCAGCGATCTCGAAGGTGCTTGCTGACAAGTACCCGTCCGACACCAACGTGCAGCGTGACTTCGCTTCCATCGACTCGGCGCCGGAAGAGCGCCAGCGTGGTATCACCATCAACATCTCGCACATCGAGTACGAGACCCCGAAGCGCCACTACGCGCACGTCGACGCTCCCGGCCACGCCGACTACGTCAAGAACATGATCACCGGTGCGGCTCAGATGGACGGCGCGATCCTCGTGGTCGCCGCCACCGACGGCCCGATGGCTCAGACGCGTGAGCACGTGCTGCTCGCCAAGCAGGTCGGCGTTCCCTACCTGCTCGTCGCGCTGAACAAGTCCGACATGGTCGACGACGAGGAGATCCTGGAGCTCGTCGAGCTCGAGGTCCGCGAGCTGCTCGCCGGCCAGGGCTTCGACGAGGACGCTCCTGTCGTCCGCGTCTCCGCTCTCAAGGCCCTCGAGGGCGACGAGAAGTGGGTCCAGGCGATCCTGGACCTGATGCAGGCCGTCGACGACAGCGTTCCGGACCCGGAGCGTGACCGCGACAAGCCGTTCCTGATGCCCGTCGAGGACGTCTTCACGATCACCGGTCGTGGAACCGTCGTCACGGGTCGCGCCGAGCGTGGCACGCTGGCCATCAACTCCGAGGTCGAGATCGTCGGACTCCGTCCGACTGTCAAGACCACGGTCACGGGTATCGAGATGTTCCACAAGCAGCTCGACGAGGCCTGGGCCGGCGAGAACTGTGGTCTGCTGCTCCGCGGTACCAAGCGTGAAGACGTCGAGCGCGGTCAGGTCATCGTCAAGCCGGGTTCGGTCACGCCGCACACCGACTTCGAGGGCACCGCGTACATCCTGTCGAAGGACGAGGGTGGCCGTCACAACCCGTTCTACACGAACTACCGCCCGCAGTTCTACTTCCGCACCACCGACGTCACCGGCGTCATCTCGCTGCCCGAGGGCACCGAGATGGTCATGCCCGGCGACACCACCGACATGACGGTCGAGCTGATCCAGCCGATCGCCATGGAGGAGGGCCTCGGCTTCGCCATCCGTGAGGGTGGACGCACCGTCGGCGCCGGTACGGTCACGAAGATCATCAAGTAAGCATCTGCTTCCTCGCAAAGGGGTCGGGCCTTCGGGTCCGGCCCCTTTGTCGTGGACGGGGGGCGAGGGTTCCCTTCGGCGGGGTGGACATGCACAATGAGTGTGGTCGCCCCGATCGGACGACCGCACACGTCTCAGAAGGGGAGTCACATGGGTATCGAGGACGCCGTGAACAAGGGCAAGGACCTCTACGAGCAGAACAAGGACAAGATCGCCGAAGCCGTGAAGAGCGAGCAGGCGGAGGACATCAGCGACAAGGTGCTCGACGGTGTCGCCGACTTCGCGAAGAAGATCGCACCCGGCGCGGCGGACAAGATCGACGAGATCCGGGACGGCGCGGACAAGGCCGTCGGCAACGAGTAGCCTCGCCCGTCGTCGCTGAGCGGCGCCCCACCGGTGGTGGGGCGCCGCTTTTCGGTGCCGGGCGGTGAGACCCGGTGTCAAATGTGGCGGATTCACTCCTGCATCGAGTAGGATCGTCTCGACCGCCTGGGGATCTTGCGGTCATGGAAGCCGAAGGGGTTCGGTTTCCGGGAACACGCGGTCATCCGCGTCCAAACTGGGGATATGCGATCTTGGGGATCATCGTGCGACGCGCGCAGTCACTGCGCCTGAGCGTCTCCCTGCCTGCGCGGCGGGTCTTCCGCCGCGCCCTCGGTCGAGGAGCTCGGCGTCCCTTCACGCCGGGCTACTCGCGTTCGGTGTGCCCCCTCGCACTGAACGCCCTCCCCAAGCGGGGCGAGGCATGGGGATGCCTCGCCCCGCTATCTCCTGCGATCTGAGGTCTCCGCTGCGCGGCTGAGGGGCCCCGAGACGACCGCGACACGCCCGGGTTTGCAGAAGTGAAATCGGCCGTGGCAGAATAGACAGGTTCGATATTCCGTTGCCGCTGTGCGTGCAACGGATCACTGCCAGGGCAGTGCATAGACGGCGCCTCCTCCGGGACGGCGCAGGGTTCTAGGCCGCGGGTAGCAGAACACACCCCGACACCCCCTCATCATGAAGGGTTCCGCCGTGCGCGGTGGAAGGTCGGCATCCGGTCGCCTCACGGCTTCCGGCTGACAGAAGAACAGTGGTGCAGCAGATCGACTCGTGAGAGCCGTTCTCGTGCCGAGGCGCGAACAGCGCCGACGTGCGTCCAATGCCCCAGGGCCACCCGGTCCCGGACGGTAAGACGCCTAAAGAGAGAGAGCAGACAATGGCGGGACAGAAGATCCGCATTCGCCTGAAGTCGTATGACCACGAGGTCATCGACACGTCCGCACGCAAGATCGTCGACACCGTGACCCGTGCGGGCGCAACCGTCGTCGGCCCCGTGCCCCTTCCGACCGAGAAGAACGTCGTGTGCGTCATCCGGTCGCCCCACAAGTACAAGGACAGCCGCGAGCACTTCGAGATGCGCACCCACAAGCGTCTGATCGACATCGTCGACCCGACGCCCAAGGCTGTCGACTCGCTGATGCGTCTCGACCTGCCGGCCGATGTCAACATCGAGATCAAGCTCTGAGGTTCGACATGGCTGACATCAATTCCAAGGTTTCCAAGGGCATGCTCGGCACGAAGCTCGGCATGACCCAGGTCTGGAACGAGAGCGGCAAGCTCGTTCCCGTCACCGTCATCGAGCTGGCACCGAACGTGGTCACCCAGGTCCGTACCCCCGAGAAGGACGGCTACAACGCCGTGCAGATCGCCTACGGCCAGATCGACCCCCGCAAGGTGAACAAGCCGCTCTCCGCTCACTTCGAGGCAGCCGGCGTCACGCCGCGTCGTCACGTCACCGAGATCCGCACCGCGGACGCCGGCGACTACACCCTGGGCCAGGAGCTCACGGTCGACGGCACCTTCGAGGCAGGCCAGCTCGTCGACGTCGTCGGCACGAGCAAGGGCAAGGGCTTCGCCGGTGTCATGAAGCGCCACAACTTCAAGGGCGTCTCGGCTTCGCACGGTGCACACCGCAACCACCGCAAGCCCGGCTCCATCGGCGCATCGTCGACCCCGAGCCGCGTCTTCAAGGGCATGCGCATGGCCGGCCGTATGGGTGGCGAGCGCGTGACCGTCCTCAACCTCACGGTGCACGCCATCGACATCGAGAAGGGACTCATGCTCGTCAAGGGCGCCGTCCCCGGTGCTCGTGGTCGCATCGTCTATGTCCGCAACGCAGTGAAGGGTGCCTGATCATGGCTGACTCCACTCTCGCGCTCGACGTCCTCAAGGCAGACGGCAAGAAGGCAGGCTCCATCGAGCTTCCCGCCGCACTGTTCGACGCCAAGACGAACATCCCGCTCATCCACCAGGTCGTCGTCGCGCAGCTCGCGGCGGCACGCCAGGGCACGCACTCGACCAAGCGTCGTGGCGAGGTCTCCGGTGCCGGCCGCAAGCCCTTCAAGCAGAAGGGCACGGGTAACGCCCGTCAGGGTTCCATCCGCGCGCCGCACATGACCGGTGGTGGCATCGTCCACGGCCCGAAGCCGCGTGACTACTCGCAGCGCACCCCCAAGAAGATGATCGCCGCCGCCCTGCTGGGCGCGCTCAGCGACCGCTTCCGCGGAGACCGCATCCACGCCATCGACTCCTTCGGGATCGACGGCACGCCCTCGACCAAGACCGCGGTGAGCTTCCTCACCAACGTCGTCTCGTCGAAGAACGTGCTCGTCGTCATCGAGCGGGGCGACGACGTGACGCTGAAGAGCATCCGCAACCTGTCGAACCTGCACGTGCTGACGTTCGACCAGCTCAACGCATACGACGTGCTCGTCTCCGACGACATCGTCTTCACCCAGGCCGCGCTCGAGGGCTTCATCGCCTCCAAGTCCGGCGCCAACCAGGAGGTCTCCGCATGAGCGAGCAGGCATCTGTTCTCCAGACGGCCCTGAACAAGGACCCGCGCGACATCATCCTGAAGCCGGTCGTGTCCGAGAAGAGCTACGGGCTCATCGATGAAGGAAAGTACACCTTCCTCGTCGACCCGCGCGCTTCGAAGACCGAGATCAAGCTCGCTATCGAGAAGATCTTCGGCGTCAAGGTCGCAGGGGTCAACACCCTCAACCGCGTCGGCAAGGCTCGCCGCACCCGCTTCGGAACCGGCAAGCGCAAGGACACCAAGCGCGCCATCGTCACCCTGAAGTCGGGCACCATCGACATCTTCACGGCAATCGGCTGATCCGGGGGATAAGGACAATCATGGCTATTCGCAAGTACAAGCCCACGACCCCGGGCCGTCGCGGCTCGTCGGTGGCTGACTTCGCCGAGATCACTCGATCGACGCCGGAGAAGTCGCTGCTGCGCCCGCTCTCGAAGACCGGTGGTCGCAACAACCAGGGCCGCATCACGACCCGTCACATCGGTGGTGGCCACAAGCGCCAGTACCGCGTCATCGACTTCCGTCGCAATGACAAGGACGGCGTCAACGCCAAGGTCGCTCACATCGAGTACGACCCCAACCGCACCGCGCGCATCGCGCTGCTGCACTACTTCGACGGTGAGAAGCGCTACATCCTCGCTCCGGCGAAGCTGAAGCAGGGCGACATCGTCGAGTCGGGTGCCGGGGCTGACATCAAGCCGGGTAACAACCTCCCGCTGAAGAACATCCCCACCGGTACCGTCATCCACGCGATCGAGCTCCGCCCCGGCGGCGGCGCGAAGATGGCACGTTCGGCCGGTGCATCCGTCCGTCTCGTCGCCAAGGACGGCCCCTACGCCCAGCTGCGTCTCCCCTCGGGCGAGATCCGCAACGTCGATGCGCGCTGCCGCGCGACCATCGGCGAGGTCGGCAACGCCGAGCAGTCGAACATCAACTGGGGCAAGGCCGGCCGTATGCGCTGGAAGGGCGTCCGCCCGACGGTCCGTGGTGTCGCGATGAACCCGGTCGACCACCCGCACGGTGGTGGTGAGGGTAAGACCTCCGGTGGTCGTCACCCCGTCTCCCCGTGGGGCCAGGCGGAGGGTCGTACCCGTCACGCCAACAAGGAAAGCGACAAGTACATCGTGCGTCGTCGTAACGCCGGCAAGAAGCGCAAGTAGGAGTAAGAGAAGATGCCTCGCAGTCTTAAGAAGGGCCCCTTCGTCGACGATCACCTGCTTCGCAAGGTGGTCGTGCAGAACGAAGCCGGCACCAAGAACGTCATCAAGACCTGGTCCCGTCGGTCCATGATCATCCCGGCCATGCTGGGTCACACGATCGCGGTCCACGACGGACGCAAGCACATCCCTGTGTTCGTGTCCGAGACCATGGTCGGTCACAAGCTGGGCGAGTTCGCGCCCACCCGCACCTTCCGCGGTCACGAGAAGGACGACAAGAAGGGGCGGCGCCGCTAATGGTCGAATCGATCGCACGCGTGCGACACATCCGCGTGACCCCTCAGAAGGCTCGCCGTGTCGTCGCGCTCATCAAGGGCAAGCAGGCTCAGGAGGCTCTCGCCATCCTGAAGTTCGCGCAGCAGAGCGCCAGCGAGCCGATCTACAAGCTTGTCGCGTCGGCCATGGCCAACGCGCAGGTGAAGGCGGATCGCGACGGCGAATTCCTCGACGAGCAGGACCTGTACGTGGCGAACGCGTACGTCGACGAGGGCACGACGCTCAAGCGTTTCCAGCCCCGTGCACAGGGTCGCGCTTTCCAGATCAAGAAGCGCACGAGCCACATCACGGTCGTGCTCTCGACGCCTGAGGCAGCTCCGGCCGCCACGGGCGACAGCAACAAGAAGGCGAGCAAGTAATGGGACAGAAGGTAAACCCGTACGGCTTCCGTCTCGGCATCACGACGGACCACGTCTCGCGTTGGTTCTCTGACTCGACGAAGCCGGGGCAGCGTTACGCCGACTACGTTGCCGAGGACATCAAGATCCGCAACCTGCTCAAGACGCAGCTCGACCGCGCCGGTGTCTCGAACATCGAGATCGAGCGCACCCGTGACCGCGTCCGCGTCGACATCCACACCGCCCGTCCGGGCATCGTGATCGGTCGTCGTGGAGCCGAGGCCGAGCGCATCCGCGGCGACCTCGAGAAGCTCTCGGGCAAGCAGATCCAGCTGAACATCCTCGAGGTCAAGAACCCCGAGGCCGACGCTCAGCTCGTCGCGCAGGGCATCGCCGAGCAGCTCTCTGCTCGTGTGGCGTTCCGTCGTGCGATGCGCAAGGGTCTGCAGGGCGCTCAGCGCGCCGGCGCCAAGGGCATCCGTATTCAGGTCTCCGGCCGCCTCGGCGGCGCCGAGATGAGCCGTTCGGAGTTCTACCGCGAGGGTCGTGTGCCGCTGCACACGCTGCGCGCGAACATCGACTATGGCTTCTACGAGGCGAAGACCACCTTCGGCCGCATCGGCGTGAAGGTCTGGATCTACAAGGGCGACCTGACCGCGAAGGAGCTCGCTCGCGAGCAGGCCAACGCACCCAAGGCTCGTCGTGACGACCGTGGTGGCGACCGCCGCCGTGCCCCGCGCAACGAGGCACCTGTCGCAGAAGGAGCGTCGGCATAATGCTCATCCCCCGTAAGGTCAAGTTCCGCAAGCAGCACCACCCCGGGCGCTCGGGTCAGGCCACCGGCGGCACGAAGGTCTCCTTCGGCGAGTACGGTATCCAGGCGCTTTCGCCCGCTTACGTGACGAACCGTCAGATCGAGTCCGCTCGTATCGCGATGACCCGTCACATCAAGCGTGGTGGAAAGGTGTGGATCAACATCTACCCCGACCGTCCGCTCACGAAGAAGCCTGCCGAGACCCGCATGGGTTCCGGTAAGGGTTCCCCCGAGTGGTGGGTCGCCAACGTCAAGCCGGGCCGTGTCCTCTTCGAGGTCGCGGGTGTCGACGAGCAGCTCGCTCGCGAAGCTCTGACCCGAGCAATTCACAAGCTGCCGCTCAAGGCACGCATCATCAAGCGCGAGGAGGGCGACGCGTAATGGCGATCGGCACCAAGGAGCTCGCCCCGGCAGAGCTCGACACATTCGAAGACCAGCGCCTCGTCGAGGAGCTGCGCAAGGCCAAGGAGGAGCTGTTCAACCTCCGTTTCCAGTCGGCCACCGGCCAGCTGGAGAGCCACGGCCGCATCCGCGCCGTCAAGCGCGACATCGCGCGTCTCTACACCGTGATCCGCGAACGCGAGCTGGGCATCCGTGCGACGCCCGCTCCGGTCGAGGCTCCGGCCAAGAAGGCGACCAAGTCGAAGGCGAAGAAGGCGGACTCCGCCGACGACGCCGTGAAGGAAGAGGCTGAGTGATGGCCACCAAGAAGGAAGCGACTGCGGAGACGCAGGCCGCAGGACACGAGTCGTCCGAGCACGACGTCCGCGACACCGCTGCACGCGGTTACCGCAAGGCGCGTCGCGGCTACGTCGTCAGCGACAAGATGGACAAGACCATCGTGGTCGAGGTCGAGGACCGCGTGAAGCACCCGCTTTACGGCAAGGTCATCCGCCGCACCTCGAAGGTCAAGGCGCACGATGAGGCGAACACCGCCGGCATCGGCGACCTGGTCCTGATCAACGAGACCCGCCCGCTCAGCGCCACGAAGCGCTGGCGCCTGGTGGAGATTCTGGAGAAGGCCAAGTGATCCAGCAGGAATCCCGACTCAAGGTCGCCGACAACACCGGCGCCAAGGAGCTGCTCACGATCCGCGTTCTCGGTGGCTCGAAGCGCCGCTACGCGGGCCTCGGCGACACCATCGTCGCGACCGTCAAGGACGCGATCCCCGGTGGCAACGTCAAGAAGGGCGACGTCGTCAAGGCGGTCATCGTCCGCACCAAGAAGGAGGTCCGTCGTCCGGACGGCTCCTACATCAAGTTCGACGAGAACGCCGCCGTGATCCTGAAGAACGACGGGGAGCCCCGCGGCACCCGTATCTTCGGACCGGTCGGTCGTGAGCTTCGTGACAAGAAGTTCATGAAGATCGTCTCGCTGGCGCCGGAGGTCATCTAATCATGGCGAAGATCAAGAAGGGTGACCTGGTTCAGGTCATCACGGGCGCCACGCAGGAGCGTGGCGGCGACCGCGGTAAGCAGGGCAAGGTCCTCGACGTCCTTTCCGACAAGAACCGCGTCATCGTCGAAGGCGTGAACTACGTCACCAAGCACACCCGCGTCGGACAGACGCAGCGTGGCACCAAGACCGGAGGCCTCGAGACCGTCGAAGCCTCCATCCACATCTCGAACGTCGCACTCGTCGACCCCTCGACCAAGAAGCCGACCAAGGTCGGCCACCGGGTCGAGGAGCAGACGAAGGACGGCGTGAAGCGCACCGTCCGCGTGCGCTACGCGAAGAAGAGCGGTAAGGACCTCTGATGAGCACCGACACTGCCGCGCCGGCTGGCAAGATCCAGCCGCGCCTGAAGCAGAAGTACAACACCGAGATCAAGAAGGCGATGCAGGAAGAGTTCGGTTACTCGAACGTCATGCAGATCCCCGGACTGGTCAAGGTCGTCGTGAACACCGGTGTCGGCGAGGCAGCTCGCGACAGCAAGGTGATCGATGGCGCGGTCGACGACCTCACCAAGATCACCGGCCAGAAGCCGATCGTCACGAAGGCCCGCAAGTCCATCGCGCAGTTCAAGCTGCGTGAGGGTCAGGCCATCGGCGCGCACGTCACCCTCCGTGGCGACCGCGCGTGGGAGTTCGTCGACCGCCTCGTCTCGCTCGCTCTGCCCCGTATCCGCGACTTCCGCGGTCTCTCGGCCAAGCAGTTCGACGGCAACGGCAACTACACCTTCGGTCTCCAGGAGCAGAGCGTGTTCCACGAGATCGATCAGGACAAGATCGACCGGGTTCGCGGTTTCGACATCACCGTCGTCACCACCGCGAAGACGGATGACGAGGGTCGGGCACTGCTCCGCCACCTCGGCTTCCCGTTCCGCTCGGAAGACGCACAGGCGTAACACCCTTGACGGGCTCAGTGGTCTCGTGTCACTGAGCCCGTCGATGTGCACGTACAATTGAAAATTGCGTGTCATCGCAGGCCGTCTGTCGTGTAACGGCAGCCGGAACCTCATGAACAAAGGAAAACAACAATGACAATGACAGACCCGGTCGCAGATCTGCTGACCCGTCTGCGCAACGCGAACTCGGCGCACCACGATTCCGTGACCCTGCCGTCGAGCAAGCTCAAGACGCACATCGCTGAGATCCTCCAGCAGGAGGGCTACATCGCCGGTTGGGAGACCTCTGACGCTCGCGTCGGGAAGAACCTCACGCTGACGCTGAAGTACGGTCCCAACCGTGAGCGCTCCATCGCCGGCATCAAGCGCGTCTCGAAGCCCGGTCTCCGCGTCTACGCGAAGTCGACCGAGCTGCCCACGGTCCTCGGCGGCCTCGGCGTGGCCATCCTGTCCACTTCCTCCGGTCTTCTCACCGACCGTCAGGCTGAGCAGAAGGGCGTGGGCGGAGAAGTTCTCGCCTACGTGTGGTAATTCGAAATGTCGCGTATTGGACGACTTCCCATCGACGTTCCTGCGGGCGTGACCGTTTCGGTCGACGGCCGTGAGGTCGCGGTGAAGGGCCCCAAGGGTGAGCTCACCCTCACGGTGGCCAGCCCCATCGAGGTCGCGGTCGAGGAGAACCAGGTTCTGGTCTCCCGTCCCGACGACGAGCGCGAGTCGCGGTCGCTTCACGGCCTGACCCGCACGCTCATCAACAACAACATCATCGGCGTGACCCAGGGATACACCAAGGGTCTCGAGGTCGTCGGCACCGGTTACCGCGTGCAGCAGAAGGGGAGCTCGGTCGAGTTCGCCCTCGGCTTCTCGCACCCGGTCCTGGTCGACCCGCCCGCCGGCATCACGCTCACGGTCGAGGGCACCACCAAGCTCACCGTCAGCGGGATCGACAAGCAGGCTGTCGGTGAGGCAGCTGCGAACATCCGCAAGATCCGCAAGCCTGAGCCGTACAAGGGCAAGGGTGTGCGCTACGCCGGCGAGAACGTGCGTCGCAAGGCCGGAAAGAGTGGTAAGTAACCATGGCTCTCAAGTCAAAGTCTGACGCCCGCGCGCGTCGTCACGCCCGCCTTCGCAAGAAGGTCGTCGGCACCGAGGCGCGTCCGCGTCTCGTCGTCAACCGTTCGGCCCGCCACGTCTTCGTGCAGCTGGTCGACGACAGCAAGGGTCACACGGTCGCGTCGGCTTCGACGCTCGAGACCGACCTGCGCTCGCTCGAGGGTGACAAGACCGCCAAGGCCCGCAAGGTCGGCGAGCTCCTCGCCGAGCGCGCGAAGGCCGCAGGCGTTTCCGAGGCAGTGTTCGACCGTGGCGGCAACCGCTACGCCGGTCGTGTCGCCGCCATCGCCGACGGCGCCCGTGAGGGGGGTCTGGCACTGTGAGTGACAACAAGGAGAACGAAGTGACCGAAGCGGCTGCTGCCACTTCCGAGACGGCTGCAGGCACCACGCAGGCAGAGCCGACTCGCGATCAGCGCGACGGCCGCCGTGGTGGCCGTGGTGACCGCAACCAGGGTGGCCGCGACCGCAACTCGCGCGACCGTGGTGACAACCAGTTCCTGGAGCGCGTCGTCACCATCAACCGTGTCTCGAAGGTCGTGAAGGGTGGTCGTCGCTTCAGCTTCACCGCTCTCGTGGTCGTCGGTGACGGCAACGGTCTGGTCGGCGTCGGCTACGGCAAGGCCCGTGAGGTCCCCCTGGCCATCTCGAAGGGTGTCGAAGAGGCCAAGCGCAACTTCTTCCGCGTTCCGCGCGTCGGCAGCACCATCCCGCACCCCGTGCAGGGTGAGGCCGCCGCTGGTGTGGTCCTGCTCCGCCCGGCCGCTGCCGGTACCGGTGTCATCGCCGGTGGTCCGGTCCGCGCCGTGCTCGAGTGCGCCGGTATCCACGACGTGCTGTCGAAGTCGCTCGGCTCGTCGAACACGATCAACATCGTGCACGCGACGGTCACCGCCCTGAAGCAGCTCGAGGAGCCTCGTGCGGTCGCCGCACGTCGTGGCCTCGAGTTCGACCAGGTCGCCCCTGCGCGTCTCGTCCGCGCCGAGGCCGAGGCCATCGCCGCACAGAAGGTAGGTGCCTGATGGCCGCGCGACTGAAGGTCACGCAGATCAAGTCCAAGGTGAGCGAGAAGCAGAACCAGCGCGACACGCTGCGCAGCCTCGGTCTCAAGCGGATCGGTGACACCACCGTCCGCCCCGACGACGCGCAGACGCGCGGTTACGTCAAGACCGTCGCCCACCTCGTCAAGGTTGAGGAGATCGACTAATGGCTGAGAAGAACGAGGCCGTCGAGGCTGAGAAGGCCCCGAAGAAGGCTGCAGCTCCCAAGGCTGCCGCCGAGAAGAAGCCTGCTGCGAAGAAGGCTCCGGCCAAGAGCGCAGCAGCCGACGCCAAGGCTGAGGCTCCCGCCAAGAAGCCGGCTGCCAAGAAGGCTGCGCCCGCGAAGGACGCCCCGGCGTCCCGCCCCGGCGTGCTGAAGGTGCACCACCTGCGTCCCGTCCCCGGATCCAACACCGCCAAGACTCGCGTCGGCCGTGGTGAGGGCTCCAAGGGTAAGACCGCTGGTCGTGGTACCAAGGGCACCAAGGCGCGTAACACCGTTCGCGTCGGCTTCGAGGGTGGGCAGATGCCGCTGCACATGCGCACCCCGAAGCTGCGCGGGTTCAAGAACCCGTTCCGCGTGGAGTACCAGGTCGTGAACCTGGAGAAGCTCGCGGAGCTGTACCCCAAGGGTGGCGACGTCACCGTGGGCGACCTGGTCGCCAAGGGTGCCGTTCGCAAGAACGAGAAGGTCAAGGTTCTCGGTAACGGCGACATCGCCGTCAAGCTCACCGTTTCGGTCGACAAGGTCTCGGGTTCCGCCGAGCAGAAGATCGTCGCGGCGGGCGGATCCGTCAAGTAACCGCAGTGCAAGAGGGGCCGGAGATTCTCCGGCCCCTCTTGTGGTTTCACACTCCGAGACCTCGCTCTGGGGCCGCATCCGGCGGGCCTGGTATCGGTGGCGAATTCCGGGAAGCCCGGTTTGCGTTACCCTGGTCTTTCAGCCGTCCTTCGGGAATCGGCAACCTTTTCAGGAGGAACGTCCTTGTTTAGCGCCATCGCGCGGATCTTCCGCACCCCCGACCTGCGTCGGAAGATCGGTTTCACCCTCGCCATCATCGCGATCTACCGGCTCGGCTCCAACGTCCCGGCACCGTTCGTGAACTTCCCGAACGTCGAAGAGTGTCTCGCCGCCAACGCGGGCACCGATGGTCTGCTCGGACTGGTCAACCTCTTCTCCGGTGGCGCGCTGCTGCAGCTGTCGATCTTCGCGCTCGGTGTCATGCCGTACATCACCGCGACGATCATCACGCAGCTCCTGCGCGTGGTCATCCCGCACTTCGAGGCGCTGCACAAGGAAGGCCAGGCCGGTCAGGCCCGCCTGACCCAGTACACGCGCTACCTCACGATCGCTCTCGCGCTGCTCCAGTCGACGACTCTCGTCACGGTCGCGCGCAGCGGTCAGCTCTTCGGGACGACAGATCTCGCCGCCTGCCAGCAGCTCCTGACCAACGACGTGTGGTGGGCGCAGCTGCTCATCATCATGGCGATGACGGCCGGTACCGGTCTGATCATGTGGTTCGCCGAGCTCGTCACCGAGCGCGGCATCGGCAACGGCATGTCCCTGCTCATCTTCACCTCGATCGCCGCGACGTTCCCCGGCGCCATGGGGCTCATCTGGCAGACCAAGGGCTTCGAGGTCTTCCTCCTGGTGCTGCTCGTCGGAATCGTCGTGATGGGGCTCGTCGTCTTCGTCGAGCAATCCCAGCGAAGGATCCCCGTCCAGTACGCCAAGCGCATGGTCGGTCGCCGCACCTACGGCGGGACGAACACCTACATCCCGATCAAGGTCAACATGGCGGGTGTGATCCCCGTGATCTTCGCGTCGTCGCTGCTGTACATCCCTGCGCTCATCGCTCAGTTCAACACCCCACAGGACGGCTCGACGCCGCCCGCCTGGGTCTCGTGGATCAGCGCGAACTTCACGACGGGCAACAGCCCGGTCTACATGGCCGCGTACTTCCTGCTGATCATCGGCTTCACCTACTTCTACGTGGCGATCACGTTCAACCCGGTCGAGGTCGCGGACAACATGAAGAAGTACGGCGGCTTCATCCCGGGCATCCGTGCAGGGCGTCCCACGGCCGAGTACCTCGACTACGTGCTCACCCGCATCACGCTTCCCGGCTCGCTGTACCTCGGTCTGATCGCGCTCATCCCGCTGATCGCGCTGGCCACGGTCGGCGCCAACCAGAACTTCCCGTTCGGTGGCGCGTCGATCCTGATCATCGTCGGTGTCGGTCTCGAGACGGTCAAGCAGATCGATGCGCAGCTCCAGCAGCGTCACTATGAAGGGCTTCTCCGATGACAGCATCCGCACGTCTTCTCATCGTCGGCCCGCAGGGCTCCGGAAAGGGCACGCAGGGCGTGCGCATCGCCGAGTCCTACGGCATCCCGGTCGTGTCGACCGGTGACATCTTCCGCGCGAACATCAAGGAGGGCACGCCCCTCGGCCAGCAGGTCACAGCGATCCTCGACAAGGGCGACCTCGTTCCGGACGAGCTGACGAGCGAGATCGTGCGCGACCGGCTTTCGCAGCCCGACGCCGCGCAGGGCTTCCTGCTCGACGGGTACCCGCGCAACACCGCGCAGGTCGCTCACCTGGAGTCGTTCCTCGCGGAGCGGGGGGAGGCCCTCGACGCCGTCATCCTCCTCGACGTGCCGCGCGAGGAGAGCCTGTCGCGTCTGTCCCTGCGCGCGACCGAGCAGGGACGTTCGGATGACACCCCGGAGGCCATCGGCCACCGCCTCGACATCTACGAGCGCGAGACCGCGCCGATCCTCGAGGTCTACGGCGCCAAGGGCATCGTCGACCGCATCGACGGTGTCGGCTCCCTCGACGAGATCACCGAGCGCATCGCGGATGCTCTGGCCGCGCGCGGTCTGCGTCTCGCGGCCTCCGCCTCCTGAGATGTTCCGCCGGTCGATCTACAAGACCCCGGCTCAACTGCGAGCCATGGTCGAGCCCGGGCTCATCACCGCCGCAGCACTCGACGCCGTCCGCCCGATGATCAAGGCCGGCATCACCACGCTGGAGCTCGACACCGTCGCGAACCGCGCGATCCTGTCACGCGGTGCGGAGTCCAACTTCCAACTCGTGCGCGGCTACCACCACACCACCTGCATCTCGGTGAATGAGCAGGTCGTCCACGGCATCCCGGGGGAGCGGGTGCTGCAGCCGGGGGACATCGTCTCCGTCGACTGCGGTGCGCAGTTCCAGGGATGGAACGGCGACAGTGCCATCACCGTCGTGGTGCCCGATCCGGAGCGGCCCGAACTGGTCGCACAGCGCGAGGAGCTCTCCCGCGTCACGGAGGGCTCGATGTGGGCCGGAATCGCCGCCATGGCATCCGCGTCGTCGATCGATGAGATCGGTGCGGCCATCCAGGGGTACATCGAGGCGCAGGGCCCTTCCGCGGTCTCCGGTGAGCCGTACGGCATCCTTCGCGAGTACGTCGGTCACGGCATCGGGCGCAAGATGCACGAGGCCCCCAGCGTCTTCAACTACCGCACACCCGATCGCGGGGAAGACGTCAAACCGGGACTCGTGCTCGCGATCGAGCCGATGGTCACCGCCGGCGGAGAAGCGACCTTCATCGAAGAGGATGACTGGACCGTCACGACCGTCGACGGAACCGACGGCTCCCATTGGGAACATAGCGTCGCCCTGCATGATGGAGGTATCTGGGTGCTGACGGCGCCCGATGGTGGAAGAGCCGGACTCGCCCCGTTCGGGGTCGAGCCTCGAGAGATCGGAAAGTAATGGCAGCGGCGAAGAGCAACACCAACTGGTTCGCGATCGGCGTCTCCATCGCCGTGGTCGTGGTGCTGGTGGCGATCGGTGGACTCGTGGTGTTCCTCAACAACCAGGCGACCTCGCCCGGCGCCGCACCCAGTGCCAATGACACGTTCGACCCGGAGACGGGGGCGATCTCCTTCGGGGACGGTGAAGACACCGTCGCGGTGTTCCTGGACTTCCAGTGCCCCATCTGCAAGAGCTTCGAGGAACAGTACGGAGAGCAGCTGGAGGCGGCTGCCGCAGACGGGCGCATCACGCTCGAGTACCACCCGATCGCGATCCTCGACCGTTTCTCGCAGGGCACGGACTTCTCGTCGCGCTCCGCCGGTGCGGCCTTCTGCGTCGCGGAGTCGAACCCTGACCTGTACCTCGATTTCGCGAAGACGCTGTTCGAGAACCAGCCGGCGGAGAACTCCTCCGGTCTCACGAACGACCAGATCGCCGGTTTCGCGACACAGGTCGGTGCGGATGACGCGGTTTCCTGCATCACCGACGAGACGTACCGCAAGTTCGGTGCGGCGCAGGCGAAGGCCCACGAGATCGCCGGGACGCCGACCATCGAGGTCAACGGCGAGCGTCTCGACCTCCAGGCCGGGGACATCTCCAAGATGGAGCAGCTGATCGGCTGACCGGTCGGCTTCGCGCCCCGGACGCCCGAGTTGCCGGATGGTAATCGAGCGTCTAACATAGATCTTTGGTGCTTTGTGCCTTGATTCGGCGTGTCCGTCGGTGCAGCACCACAACCCATTCACCCACCGCAGATCGACCGATCTGCAGAAGCGTCAGCGAGGCTATGGCTAAGAAAGACGGTGTCATCGAGATCGAGGGCGTGATCTCCGAGGCTCTGCCCAACGCGATGTTCCGCGTTGAGCTCAGCAACGGACACAAGGTCCTTGCAACGATCTCCGGCAAGATGCGGCAGAACTACATCCGTATCATTCCCGAGGACCGTGTGGTCGTGGAGCTCAGCCCCTACGACCTGACCCGCGGCCGTATCGTCTACCGCTACCGCTGATCGGTCGAGAAGTAACGGCCTGCCCCTGTCCGGGGCGGTACGAAGACAGCGAACAGGAAACATCATGAAGGTCAACCCCAGCGTCAAGCCCATCTGCGATCACTGCAAGGTGATCCGCCGTCACGGCCGCGTCATGGTGATCTGCAAGAGCAACCCGCGTCACAAGCAGCGCCAGGGCTGAGTCCCTCGCTGTGCGGCATCGCTCACGCACATCTCACAACTGAACACACACGACGGCAGGATCAGAACCCGCGGAAGCGGGGGACACCTCGGGCGGAGGCCCGGGCACCGATCCTGTCCCACACCTCCACAACACCCAGGAGAACCGCATGGCACGTCTTGCCGGCGTTGACATCCCGCGCGACAAGCGCGTGGTGATCGCCCTTACCTACATCTACGGCGTCGGCCGTACCCGCTCGGTCGAGATCCTCAAGGCGACGGAGATCGACGAGAGCATCCGCGTGAAGGACCTCAGCGACGACCAGCTGATCGCCCTCCGCGACTACATCGAAGGCAACTACAAGGTGGAGGGTGACCTGCGCCGCGAGGTCGCCGCAGACATCCGCCGCAAGGTCGAGATCGGCTCCTACGAGGGCATCCGCCACCGTCGTGGTCTCCCGGTCCGTGGTCAGCGCACCAAGACCAACGCCCGTACCCGCAAGGGCCCGAAGCGCACCGTCGCAGGCAAGAAGAAGGCCCGCTAAGCGCGGCCCCAGGGACTAGGAGAACATTTTCATGGCTGCACCCAAGGCCGCCGCGCGCAAGCCGCGCCGCAAGGAAAAGAAGAACATCGCGCTGGGCCAGGCCCACATCAAGTCGACGTTCAACAACACCATCGTTTCGATCACCGACCCGTCCGGCGCCGTCATCGCCTGGGCATCGTCGGGTGGCGTGGGCTTCAAGGGCTCCCGCAAGTCGACCCCGTACGCCGCCGGCATGGCAGCCGAGTCCGCAGCCCGTCAGGCCGCGGAGCACGGTGTCAAGAAGGTCGACGTCCTCGTGAAGGGTCCGGGCTCCGGCCGCGAGACGGCGATCCGCTCGCTGCAGGCCGCCGGCCTCGAGGTGGGTTCGATCCAGGACGTCACTCCGCAGGCGCACAACGGTTGCCGCCCGCCGAAGCGTCGCCGCGTCTGATACGCGCTTCGAGCCGCTCGGCCCTCCATGGTCCGAGCGGCTCGACGCCCGCGTACGGGCATCGACTTCCACAACTCAAGACCTCACCCCACCACATGTCATATAGCGGGCATGTGATCGAAAGGAACACAGAGTGCTTATTGCACAGCGTCCCACACTGACCGAGGAAAAGATCGTCGAGAACCGTAGCCGGTTCATCATCGAGCCTCTGGAGCCCGGCTTCGGTTACACGATCGGCAACGCGCTGCGCCGCAGCCTGCTGTCGTCGATCCCCGGTGCTGCTGTCACCAGCGTTCGCATCGACGGCGTGCTGCACGAGTTCAGCACCATCCCCGGCGTGAAGGAGGATGTCACCGAGATCATCCTCAACATCAAGCAGCTCGTCGTCTCCTCGGAGCGCGATGAGCCCATCACCGCGTACCTGCGCAAGACCGGAGCGGGCGAAGTCACCGCCGCCGACATCTCGGCTCCGGCCGGTGTCGAGGTGCACAACCCCGAGCTGGTCATCGCGACGCTCAACGACACCGCGAAGTTCGAGCTCGAGCTCACGATCGAGCGTGGCCGTGGCTACGTCTCCGCGACACAGAACCGCAACGAGTACGCCGAGGCCGGTCAGATCCCGATCGACTCGATCTACTCGCCGGTCCTCAAGGTCAGCTACCGCGTCGACGCGACCCGTGCCGGGGAGCGCACCGACTTCGACAAGCTCGTCCTGGACGTCGAGACCAAGTCGGCGATCAGCCCCCGCGACGCTGTCGCTTCGGCTGCCAAGACGCTCACCGAGCTGTTCGGTCTCGCCCGCGAGCTGAACGTCGAGGCCGAGGGCATCGAGATCGGCCCGGCGCCGGTGGAGGCTGTGAACTCCAGCGAGCTGTCGATGCCGATCGAGGACCTCGACCTGTCGGTCCGCTCGTACAACTGCCTGAAGCGTGAGGGCATCAACACCGTTTCTGAGCTCGTCGCCCTGTCGGAGACGCAGCTCATGAACATCCGCAATTTCGGCCAGAAGTCGGTCGACGAGGTGCGCGACAAGCTCATCTCGCTCGGTCTGTCGCTCAAGGATTCGGTGCCCGGTTTCGACGGCTCCCACTTCTACGGCGGCAGCGAAGACGAGTCCTTCTGATACCCGACCTTTCTGACCAGGAGTTAGACGATTATGCCCAAGCCCACTAAGGGTCCCCGCCTCGGAGGCGGCCCCGCACACGAGCGCCTCATGCTTGCCAACCTCGCGGCGGCGCTCTACACCCACAAGTCGATCAAGACGACCGAGACCAAGGCGAAGCGCCTTCGTCCCCTCGCTGAGCGTCTGATCACCTTCGCCAAGCGTGGCGACCTGCACGCGCGTCGTCGCGTGCTGTCGGTCATCGGTGACAAGGAAGTCGTGCACATCCTTTTCTCCGAGATCGCGCCGCTCGTCGCCGAGCGCGAGGGTGGCTACACCCGCATCACGAAGGTCGGCAACCGTAAGGGCGACAACGCTCCGATGGCCGTGATCGAGCTCGTCCTCGAGCCCGTCACCCCGAAGGCGAAGTCGACCAAGAAGGCCGCAGCGCCGAAGACCGAAAAGGTCGAGGAGCCGGCTGAGGTCGTCGAGGAGACTCCCACTGAGGAGGCTCCCGCCGAGGACGCCGCCGACGCCGGTGCCGAGTCGCAGGCCGAGGGCGAAGCCGCCGAGGCTGCCGCCGAGGACGCTGTCGAGAAGAAGTCCGAGTAAGCACTTCGCTCACGAAGAAGCCCGCCGCCCCATTCGGGGTGGCGGGCTTCTTCGTTTCCGGGCCGGTCAGCGTGCACGCAGATCCTTGCGGAGGATCTTTCCGGAGCTCGATTTCGGGATCACCTCGATGAACTCGACCTGTCGCACCTTCTCATGCGGCGCGACGTGGGCGGCGACATGCGCCATAACGGCCTCCGCATCGAGGTCGGCGTCCGGCTGTCGAACCACGAAGGCCTTCGGGACCTCCTGACCGTCGGCGTCGAGCGCGCCGATGACAGCAGCATCGGCGATGGCGGGATGCTCGAGCAGCACCGCCTCGAGGACGGCCGGTGCGACCTGGTAGCCCTTGTACTTGATGAGTTCCTTGAGCCGGTCGACGATGCGGTAGATGCCGTCCTGGGTGACGGTCGCGACGTCTCCGGTGTGCAGCCAGCCCTCGGCGTCGAGCATCTCGGCCGTGGCGTCGGGGCGGTTGAGGTAGCCGACCATCACTTGCGGTCCGCGCACCCACAGCTCACCCGGCTCGCTGGCACCCTCGGCCGGTATGGCCACGTCCTCGCCGGAGTCCGGGTCGACCAGGCGTGCTTCGGTGTTGGGCACGAGCGGGCCGATGGCGGAACGATCGATGTCGTCACGGGTCTCGGAGATGAGGTTCACCGCCGGACTCGTCTCGGTCATGCCGTAGCCCTGCGTGACAGTGCAGCCGAGACGGTTCGCCACCGCCGAGGCCAGGGCCCCGTCGAGCGGGGCGGCTCCGGAGAAGATCACCTTCACGGCGGAGAGGTCGTACTGGTCGACGATCGGATGCTTCGCCAGCGCGACCGCGATCGGGGGAGCGACGAACACCCAGGTCGTCCGGTGTTCCGCGATGATGCGGAGGAACTCCGGCAGGTCGAACCTGGGCATCGTGACGAGGCCCGCGCGCTGCCGTAGCGCGAAGTTGAGCAACACCGTCATTCCGTAGATGTGGAAGAAGGGGAGCACGGCCAGCACGCGATCGCTCGCCTCGACGCCCAGGACCGGACGGCACTGCGACACGTTGGCGACGAGGTTCCGGTGGGTGAGCATGACACCCTTCGGGCGACCGGTCGTGCCGGAGGAGTACGGCAGCACGGCCAGGTGCGTCGCCGGGTCGAACGACACGTCCGGCGCCGGGTGGCCTTCGCCCAGCAGCGCCGGAAGCGACGGGTGCCCCTCGGCGCCGTCGAGCACGATGAGGTGGTCGGCCGCGAAACCGAGCTTCTCCGCGGCAGCCGAGGCGCCGGGCAGCAGCGGAGACACCGTCACGAGCCATGTCGCCCCGGCGTCGGTGAGCTGATTCGCGATCTCCTCTGCGGTGTAGAGGGAGTTGATCGTCGTCGCGGTTGCTCCGGCGCGGAGGATGCCGTGGAACACCGTGGCGAACGCGGGGACGTTGGGGCAGAGGACTCCGATCGTGGTCCCGACACCGACTCCGCGAGCGGCGAGGGCACCGGCGAAGAGGTCGATCTGGCCTACGAGCTGTCGGTAGGTGGTGGTCGCCCCGCTCACTCCGTCGACGAGAGCGATCGTGTCGAGCTCCTCCTCGCCGAGACCTCCGAAGAGGAATTCGTGGATGGAGACCTCGGGGATCTCCACATCGGGGTAGGTGCTGCGAACCATGAGATCTCCTTCGATCCTGGGTGTGCTGACGGCGTCGTCGAGTGCGATCCAGTGTCGCATACAACGGCACTGCGTCCCAGGGGAAGATTCAGATCGTCCCGTTCACGCGGTAGCGCGTGCCGGGGCGACCCTTGGTCGCGTAGTCGAGTGCGCGGACCGCGCGTCCGGAGCTCGCGAGATGCTCGAGGTAGCGTCGTGCGCTCACCCGCGAGATGTCGAGATCCGCGCCGATCTCGGTGGCGGATGCGTCGGGACGCGCAGCGAGGGCGGCGGACACCCGGTCGAGCGTCTCGGCGCTGAGCCCCTTGGGGATGCCGAAGCGCTGACGGAAGGCGATGATCGCATCGGCCGCCTCGACTCTGCGCACGACATCGTGGAGCTCGGTGTGGTCGCGCAGCAGCAGCGTCGCCCCGATCCCGCCGTCCTCGCCCTCGCTACCGGTGCTGCGGGCGACCAGCACGTGGGAGCCGACGATCACCGGCCGTCCGGCGGACTCGCCCTCGCGCAGCACCGTGGTCAGCTCTTCGCCGAGCACGTCGGCAGCGGGGGAGCCGTCGAGTTCGGCGGCATCGCGGTCGAGGAACCGCGCCGCTGCGTCGTTGACGAGCGTGATCCGGCCCTCGTCGTCGACGGTGATCACGCCCTCGCTGAGGCCGTGCAGCGTCGTCTCCTGGTTCTTCACGAGTGCGGCGATCTGGTGGGGCTCGAGACGGTAGATGCGCCGTCGGATGACCGAGGTGACCCACGCGGATCCGAAGACCCCGAGAACCGCCGCGGCGAGCATGGCGGAGATCAGCCAGGCGAGGTTGGACGTGAACTCCTCATTCAGCTCGGATTCGAGGATGCCGACGGACGCCGTGCCGATCACCTCGTCATGGTCGTCGCGGATGGGCACCTTGACTCGCCAGGACGTGCCTAGCGTGCCGGTCTGCGTGCCGACGTACACCTCGCCGGAGAGGGGGATGGAGGGGTCGGTGGAGACGGTCTCTCCGATGCGGTCCGGATTCGGGTGGGAGTAGCGGATGCCCTCCTCGTTGGCGACGACCACGTAGGCGAGATCGGACGCCTCGCGGATGACCTCGGCGATGGGCTGGATCGCTGTCGACGGCTCAACGTCGTCGAACGCGGCGAGGACGGCGGGGAGGGCTGCGATCGACTGGGCGACGGCCTGCATCCGGTCCTTGTAGGCCTCGCGGAGCGCTTGCTCCTGGAACGCCCCGGCGACGATGCCGGTCGCGAGGGTCACCAGGAACACGATCAGCGCCTGCAGCACGAGCAGCTGCATGCGGAGCGTCATCTTTGAGGCCACCTGACCATTGTCGCCCCAGACGGCGGGCCGTGCGCGCGAGGGACGGCACGGTCCTCGACCAATAGTTTCGAAACTCCGACCAATGGTTTCCGAAGCTTGAGCGAGGGCTCTCCGGCTCGCAGGGTGGACGCACAGCACCACGAACGCTCAAGGAGGAGCGCACATGAAGCACGCACGCATCGGAGTCCTGGCCGCCATGGCGGTGGCCGCACTCACCCTCACGTCCTGCGCCGGAGGCAGCGCACCGACGGACGACGGCGGTGGTGGGGACGCCGAGGCCGCCGCGGTCACCGACGTCTCGATCGTGGTCCCGGCCGATCCGGGTGGCGGATGGGACCAGACCGGTCGTGCGCTGTCCCAGGTGCTCACGGAGGACGACATCGTCAGCTCTGCGCCCGTCACGAACGTCGGTGGAGCCGGCGGCACCGTGGGCCTGGCGCAGCTGGCCAACGAGAAGAACCCGAACACGCTCATGGTGATGGGCCTCGTGATGGTCGGAGCTGTCGAGACGAACGCCTCGGCCGTGCGCATCGAGGACACGACACCGATCGCCCGGCTCACGGATGAGCCCCTCGTCGTGGTGGTCCCCGCCGACTCGAAGTACGACACGCTCGAGGACCTGGTGGAGGACATCGTCGACAACGGGCAGTCGGTCACGATCACCGGCGGGTCGGCGGGCGGCGCCGACCACATCCTCGCCGGGCTCATGCTCGAAGAAGCGGGCCTCGACGACGCGGAGATCGCCGAGAAGCTCAACTACACCCCCAACTCCGGTGGTGGTGAGGCGGTGCCGCTGCTGATCGGGGGCAAGGTGTCCGCGGGCATCTCGGGCGTGGGCGAGTTCGCCCAGCATGTCGAGAGCGGTGCGCTCAAGGCGCTCGCCGTATCCAGCGAGGAGCCGGTCGAACAGCTCCCCGACGTCCCGACCATCACCGAAGAGGGGTACGACGTCGTCCTCACCAACTGGCGTGGTGTGATCGCCCCCGGAGGCATCTCCGACGGCGCCAAGGACGAGCTCGTGCGCGTCATCACCGAGCTGCACGAATCGGCGGCGTGGACCGAACAGCTGGAGACGAAGGGCTGGACCGACGCCTTCCTGGTCGGAGACGAGTTCGACGAGTTCCTCACGGGCAACATCGAGGAGGTCACGGCGACGCTGAAGAACATCGGGCTGGTGCAGTGACATGAGGGTCCCCCTCGGCGAACTCGTGTTCGCCGGCATCATGGTCGCGCTCGGCGTCTTCGCCGTCGTCGGCATCTTCCTGATCCATGTCCCCGTCGGCATGAAGGCCGGCCCCACCGTGTTCCCGATCTTCGTGTCGGTCATCCTGCTCGCCTCTGCAGTCGCCGTGCTGATCGGCGTGCTGCGCGGTGAGCGCGGCGGTGCCGAGGAGGCGGAGGACGTCGACACCACACTGCCGACCGACTGGGTGACGCTCGCCAAGCTGGTGGGTCTGGTGGTCGCGCACCTCCTGCTGATCGAGCCGCTCGGCTGGGCGCCGGCCGCCGCCCTCCTGTTCGGCGGCGTCGCCTGGTCCCTCGCCGCGAAGCGCTGGTGGATGGCCTTCCTGATCGGGATCGTGGTCGCGGTCGTGATTCAGATCGCCTTCGGCGGCCTGCTCGGTCTCTCGCTCCCGTGGGGTCCTGCCCTCGGCTGGCTCGGAAGGATGTTCTGATGGACAGCTGGACGCTGCTCCTCGAAGGCTTCGCGACGGCGCTGCAACCCGAATACCTCGCCTTCGCGTTCCTCGGCGTCTTCGTCGGTACCGCGGTCGGCGTGCTGCCGGGGATCGGTCCCGCCATGACGGTCGCCCTGCTGCTTCCCCTGACGTACACGCTGGACCCCGCGGCGGCGTTGATCACCTTCGCGGGCATCTACTACGGCGGCATGTACGGCGGCTCGACGACGAGCATCCTGCTCAACACCCCGGGGGAGTCGGCGTCGATCGTCACCGCGATCGAAGGCAACAGGATGGCCAGGATGGGCCGGGGCGCAGCCGCACTCGCCACCGCGGCCATCGGCTCGTTCATCGCCGGGACGCTCGCCACGTTGGGGTTGACCCTGCTGGCGCCCCTGCTCGCACAGTTCGCGGTGAACCTCGGACCGGCCGACTACGTCGCCCTCATCGTCATCGCGTTCATCACGGTGGGTGCGCTGATCGGCAGCTCGATCTCCCGGGGGATGCTCTCGCTCGGCGTCGGGCTGTTCCTCGGACTCGTCGGCACCGACTGGCTCTCGGGGCAGCAGCGCTACACGCTGGGGATCCCGGCGCTGTCCGACGGCGTCGACATCGTGCTGGTCGCGGTCGGACTGTTCGCCGTGGGGGAGACGTTCTACATCGCCGCACGGCTACGTCACGGCGGCGTCGACGTCATCCCGGTCACCCGGGGCTGGCGCTCGTGGATGACGAAGGCGGACTGGCGCCGGTCGTGGAAGCCGTGGTTGCGGGGAACGGCGATTGGCTTCCCGATCGGCACGATCCCCGCCGGCGGCGCGGACGTCGCGACGTTCCTCTCGTACGCGACCGAACGCAAGCTGTCGAAGCACCGCGAGGAGTTCGGACGAGGTGCCATCGAGGGCGTCGCCGGGCCGGAGTCCGCGAACAACGCGGCTGCCGCCGGTGTGCTCGTGCCTCTGCTCACACTCGGGCTGCCGACGACTGCGACCGCGGCGATCATCCTCACGGCGTTCCAGTCGTACGGCATCCAACCGGGACCCCTGCTGTTCGAGAACCAGTCGAACCTGGTGTGGGCGCTGATCGCGAGCCTCTACATCGGCAACGTCATCCTGATCGTGCTCAACCTGCCGCTCGTGGGCATGTGGGTGAAGCTGCTGCAGATCCCGCGGCCGTACCTGTACGCGGGGATCCTGCTGTTCGCCGTCTTCGGGGCGTACGCGCTGCACAGCTCCCCGACCGACATCCTGATCCTGCTCATCGTCGGCATCCTCGGATACTTCATGCGCAGGTACGGATACCCGGTGGCGCCGCTCGTGGTCGGGATGATCCTGGGGCCGATGGCCGAGGAGCAGCTGCGCAAGGCGTTGCAACTGAGCCAGGGAGACCTGAGCACGTTGGTGATGCAGCCGTTCGCAGCCATCGCCTACGGGGTGCTCGCTCTGCTGATCATCGGTGGGCTGTGGTTGCGTCGTCGGCAGCGTCGCTACGAGCAGGCGCTCACCGAGTCGATCGCCGTGCCGATCAAGGCGGACTCGGAGGTCTGAGTTCGGGACGGGAGGAGGCCGGGAGTAGGCTGATCCGGTGAGTGACGTACAGGCCAGGGCACGAGGGCCTCGCGCCTACATCACGTTCATCGGGATCGGCCTTCTCGCCGGTCTCCTCTCCGGCCTCTTCGGCGTCGGCGGCGGCACGGTCATCGTCCCGCTGCTGGTCCTTCTGCTCCACTTCGACCAGCGCCTCGCGGCCGGAACCTCGCTCGCGGCGATCGTCCCGACGGCCAGCGTCGGCGTCATCTCATACGCCACGACCGGATCCGTCGCCTGGATCCCCGCCATCATCCTCGCGGCCGGGGCCGTGCTCGGCGCGCAGATCGGTACGCGCCTGCTGCCGCGCATCTCGCAGACAGCCCTGCGCTGGGGCTTCGTCGGCTTCCTCCTCGTCGTGATCGTCAGTCTCTTCCTCGTCATCCCCTCGCGCGACGCCGCGTTCGAGCTCACCTGGCTGACCGGAATCGCCCTGGTCGGCGTCGGTATCGGCACCGGCATCCTCGCCGGTCTGATCGGGGTGGGTGGCGGCGTCATCGTCGTCCCCGTGCTGATGCTCGCCTTCGGCACCAGCGACCTCGTCGCGAAGGGCACCTCGCTGCTCATGATGATCCCGACGGCGATCTCGGGCACGGTGGGGAATCTGCGCAACCGCAATGTTGACCTGCTCGCCGCGCTGCTCATCGGCGTCTCCGCGTGCACCACGACCGCGCTCGGGGCGTGGTTGGCGACGATCGTCGATCCGACCCTCGGCAACATGCTGTTCGCGGCATATCTCGTGGTGATCGCCGTGCAGATGGCGATCAAGGCGGTCAGAGGACGTAAGCGCGCCTGACCGAGAGGTGGCCTCGGTAGGATCGAGGGGTGGCAGTGAACCAAGAACTGGTCGGCCGGGAGTTCCCGCCGACGGCCCCGTACCTCGTCGGCCGTGAGAAGGTGCGCGAGTTCGCGCGTGCCGTCTTCGCCGACGCTCCGCAGCACACCGACGTCAAGGCGGCCCGCGCGGCGGGCTTCTCCGACGTGGTGGCGCCGCCGACCTTCGCGATGGTCATCCAGGACCTCACGCTCCAGCAGCTGCTGGGGCAGGAGGACTCGGGCATCGTACTCGCGCGCACCATCCACGCGGAGCAGCGCTTCACGTACACGCGGCCCATCGTCGCGGGCGACGAGCTCACCGCACAGCTGCGCGTGACCGGCATCCGGATGATGGGGGGCAACGCGATGATCACCAGCGAGGCGGAGATCACCGACCCCGCGGGTGCCCACGTCGTGACCGCGACCAGCGTGCTGCTGGTCGGCGCGGACAGCACGGATGAAGGGGAGGCCGTCTGATGGGCTACACCGTCGGAGACGTGATCGCCGAGCGTACCGTGCACCTCACCCGCGAATCGCTCGTGCGCTACGCGGGAGCATCCGGAGACTTCAACCCCATCCACTACCGCGACGATGTGGCGGCGTCCGTCGGGCTCCCGGGCGTCCTCGCCCACGGCATGCTCACGATGGGCATCGCGTCCTCGGTCGTCGTCGCGGCCCTCGACCCCGCGACGCGGATCCTCGACTACGGCGTGCGCTTCACCAAGCCGGTCGTCGTCGACCCGGTCGACGGTGCGGACGTGAAGGTCGTCGCGACCGTCGGTGCGGTCGACGAGCAGGTCGCACGCATCGACCTCAAGGTCACGTTCGGCGAGACCACCGTGCTCGTCAAGGCGCAGCTGCGCGTCGCCGTCTGATGAGGGCGGTCTGATGCGGGAGATCGAGCCGGTCCGTCTGGCGGAGCTGACGACGCTCCGCACGGGCGCAGCGCCGGAGCGGATGTTCGAGGCGACGACGACCGAGGGTCTCGTCGAGTCCCTTCGTGAGACGTGGGCGCACGGCGACGAGTGGTTCGTCCTCGGCGGCGGCTCCAACCTGTTCGTCGGCGACGAGCCCTTCGAAGGCACCGTGATCCGAGTGCGTACGGAGGGCATCGAAGAGCTTCCCTCCCCGCACCCGGGTCGCATCCGTCTGCGCGCGCAGGCCGGACACGGCTGGGACGACCTGGTCGCCTACGCGGTGGCCCGCGGCTACGCGGGACTCGAGGCGATGAGCGGAATCCCGGGCACCGTCGGCGCCGCCCCCGTGCAGAACATCGGCGCGTACGGGCAGGAGATCCAGGAGACGCTGGTCGAGGTCGAGTTGATCGACGAGTCGACTGGCGAGATCTCGACCGTTCCAGCGGCCGACCTGGGCCTCGGCTTCCGTACTTCGGTGCTCAAGCATCACCACGGAAGCGTGCCGCAGCGTCGCGCCGTGATCCTCACGGTGACCGTCGACCTGCTGATCGCTGGGGAGCGCGTGGTCCGCGGCGAGCAGTTGCGGCGTGCGCTCGGGCTCGTCGACGAGACGCCGGTCCCGCTCAGCTGGGTCAGGGAGCGGATCCTCGCCACCCGTGCGTCGAAGGGGATGATCCTGGACGATGCGGATCCTGACACGCACGGCGTCGGATCCTTCTTCCAGAACGCCATCGTGACCGCGGCGGTGGCCAGGTCGCTGCCGCCCGAGTGCCCGCGCTGGCCGGTCGCCCCGGACCTCGATGCGGTGACCGTGATCCCCCTCGCCGCCTACGACGGGCAGGTTCCGCCGTCGAAGCCCGCGACCGTCTCCGATGTCAAGGTGAGCGCGGCCTGGCTGATCGAACAGGCCGGCATCCGCAAGGGGTTCAAGCTCCCGCGCTCACGCGCATCGGTGTCGACGAAGCACGCGCTCGCCCTGACCAACCGCGGTGGTGCGACGGCGGCAGAGGTCTCCGAGCTCGCACGGTTCATCCAGAGCAGGGTGCACGCCGAGTTCGGTCTCGTGCTGCAGCCGGAGCCCGTGCTGGTGGGCGTCGACCTGTAGGACCTCGACGGTCGCGGATACACTCGCGGCATGAGCGGACTGATCCCGTACCTGCTGTTCCCCGGCAACGCCGCAGAGGCGCTCCATCACTACCAGGGCGTGTTCGGGGGTGACCTGCAGCTGTTCGACTACGCCGCAGCCGGGCGTCATGACGGCCCGGGCGATGCGGTCGCGCACGGGCAGCTGAGCGGACTCGTCGAGCTCGCCGGCGCGGATGCCGGTGCCGACGACGACGCCGTCCAGATGGGCGGCATGTTCCTGTCGCTCCTCGGCACGGCCGACGCTCTGACCCTCACCGAGTGGTTCGACAAGCTCGCCGCCGACGGGCGAGTGCTCGACGCCTTGCAGAAGCGCCCCTGGGGTGACTACGACGGCACGCTCGTCGACCGCTACGGCATCCGCTGGCTGATCGGCTTCCATCCCGAGGACTGACCGCCGAGACCCCCGCCACACGTCGAGACCCCCTCGCAGCACCGCGGCTGCGAGGGGGTCTCGACGGTCAGCGGGGGTCTCGGCCGACGGAGCGGGACCGGTCGGAGCGGGACCGGACGGAGCGGGACCGCGTCAGGCGAACAGGCGCTGGAGGCGCTGCACGCCCTCGAGCAGCTGGTCGTCGCCGAGCGCATAGGACATGCGGATGTAGCCGGAGGGACCGAAGGCCTCGCCGGGCACGACCGCGACCTCGGCCTCGTCGAGGATGAGGTCGGCGAGCTCGAGCGAGGTGGTCGGCGTGACGCCGCGCCAGGTCCGACCGAGCAGGCCCTGCACGTCGGGGTAGACGTAGAACGCGCCGAGGGGGTTCGGGACGACGAGGCCGTCGATCTTCGACAGCTCCGACACGATGAGGCGACGGCGGCGGTCGAAGGCCTCGCGGAACTGCTCGGCTTCGGTCTGCGGACCGTTGAGCGCGGCGATGGCAGCCTTCTGCGCGACGTTGTTCACGTTGCTGGTGAGGTGCGACTGCAGGTTCCCGGCGATCTTGATGGCGTCGGTCGGGCCGACCATCCAGCCCACCCTCCACCCGGTCATGGCGTAGGTCTTCGCGACCCCGTTGACGAGGATCGTCTGACCGGCGACCTCGGGCACCGCCTCGACGATCGAGGTGGCCTTGACACCTTCATAGGTGAGGTTCTGGTAGATCTCGTCACTGATGATCCAGATGCCGTGCTCAAGCGCCCACTGTCCGATGGCACGCGTCTCTTTCGCGGTGTACACCGATCCGGTCGGGTTCGACGGCGACACGAAGACGAGCACGGTGGTTCGTGCGGTGCGCGCGGCCTCGAGCTGCTCGACCGTGACCTTGTAGTCCTGGTCGGCGCCGGCGAAGACCTCGACCGGGGTGCCGTCGGCGAGACGGATGGCCTCGGGGTACGTGGTCCAGTACGGCGCGGGGAGCAGCACCTCGTCGCCGGGGTTCACGACGGCCTGGAACGCCTGGTAGACGGACTGCTTGCCACCGTTCGTCACGATGACCTGGCTGGGGGAAACCTCCAGGCCGGAGTCGCGCAGGGTCTTCGCGGCGATCGCCTCACGCAGCGCAGGCAAGCCGGGAGCGGGCGTGTACCGGTAGCTCGCGGGGTCGGCGAGTGCCTCCGCGGCGGCGTCCACGATGAACTGCGGCGTCGCGAAATCGGGCTCGCCTGCGGCGTAGGAGATGACGTCCTTGCCCTCGGCCTTGAGGGCCTTGGCCTTGGCGTCGACCTTGAGGGTCGCGGATTCGGCGATGGCGGACAGCTTGCGGGAGAGAGGAGCGCGTTCGGTCACGACTACGAGCGTACTCGGGTCGATGCGGCGCGCGAGGTGTGGGATGTCGCCAAGATCCGAGGTTCTTTCGGGTCTGGAAGGTCAGTCCGTCGGGAAGCCGTGCGCCTGCGCGACGGCGGGGAGGGTGATGTGCCCGTTCTGGACGTTCAGTCCCTTCGCGAGCGCGGCATCCTCGGACGCGGCACGCTCCCAGCCCTTGCCGGCGATCGCCGAGACGTAGGGCAGCGTCGCGTTGGTCAGCGCACGGGTCGCGGTCTCGGGAACCGCGCCGGGCATGTTCGCGACGCAGTAGTAGATCGAGTCGTGCACGGCGAACGTGGGGTCGTCGTGAGTGGTCGGGCGCGAGCCCTCGAAGCATCCGCCCTGATCGATCGCGATGTCGACGAGCACGGATCCCGGCTTCATCGCGGCGACCATGTCGTCGGTGACGAGTTTGGGGGCAGCGGCGCCGGGGATCAGCACGGATCCGATCACGAGGTCGGCGGTCCTGAGCTCTTCGGCGATGTCGTAGCGGCTCGAGGCGCGGGTCTCCAGCGCGCCGCCGTAGCGGTGCTCGAGCTCGCGCAGGCGCGGGAGGGAGACATCGATCACGGTCACGTTCGAGCCGAGTCCGAGGGCGTTCGCGGCGGCATGCTCACCGGCGACGCCGCCTCCGATCACGACGGTCTTGGCGCGAGGGGTGCCGGCGATGCCACCGAGCAGCATTCCGCGACCACCTTGCGAGCGGAGCAGCGAGTGCGAGCCCATGACCACGGAGAGTCGTCCGGCGATCTCGCTCATCGGCACGAGCAGCGGCAGGCTGCGGTCGGGCAGCTGCACGGTCTCGTAGGCGACGGCCGTCGTCCCGGCATCCACGAGCGCGGTGGTCAGCGCGCGGTCGGCGGCGAGGTGGAGGTAGGTGAAGAGCGTGAGGTCGGGCCGCAGGAAGCCGTACTCCTGGGCGATCGGCTCCTTGACCTTGAGCAGCAGATCGGCTTCGCCCCAGGCCTCGGCGGCGGTCGCGACGATCTCGGCGCCGGCGGCGCGGTAGGTCTCGTCCGTGATGCCGGAGCCGAGCCCTGCGCCGGTCTGCACGAGCACGCGGTGGCCTTCGTGGACCAGCCGATCGGCGCCGGCCGGGGTGAGGGCGACGCGGTTCTCGTTGTTCTTGACCTCGGTGGGGACGCCGATCTTCATTGATCCTCCAGGGGTGTGATGAGGTGACCGACCCAGGATCGCAGAAACATCGCCAGATCAACAGAATCACTGAAGACTATTCGTCGATGCCCGAAATCCTGAATAATGCTTCGTATGGAGATGCCTTCTGACGCCCCGGGGCCGAACAGCGTTCGGGCGCCCGCGCTCGATGCGATCGACGCGAGGATCGTGCAGCTGCTCACCGCCGACGGACGGATGACGAATGCGGAGCTCGCCGCTCGGCTCGGGGTCGCACCGTCGACGGCCCACACGCGGTTGCGCGCGCTGATCGATCGGGGGGTGATCACCGGGTTCCACGCGAGCGTGGACGAGCGGAAGCTGGGGGCCGGGCTCCAGGCGATCATCGGGGTGACCCTGCGTCCGAGCGGTCGCCGGGAGAGCATCGTCGAGTTCGCGGACCGGGTGCGTGTCCTCCCGCCCGTGATCCAGGTGTTCTTCCTCGGCGGTGACGACGACTTCCTCCTGCACATCGCGGTCGCCGACTCATCGGAGATGCGGGAGTTCGTGCTCGAGCATCTGTCGGCCCAGAGCAGCGTCGCCTCCACCCGCACCAGCATCGTGTTCGACTATCACCGCAACTCGGTGGCCGCGTCGTTCCACTGAGCGGAGTGAGTCGTCAGCGGACGAGCGGGGAGTCCAGGACCGCCGCCAAGCGAGCCACCGCCTCCTCGACGAGTGCATCATCGAGGTTTCCGTACCCGAGGACGAGCGCATCCGGAGGATCGGCCGCGTCGGTGTAGCGGTGCAGCGGGGTGAGCGCGAGCCCCTCGGCGGACCCGGCGTCGACCACGGCGGACGCACGGGCGTGGGTCGGCAATGTCAGCACCAGGTGCATGCCGGCGGCGATGCCCGACACCCGCAGCTCAGGGAGCTCGGCCGTGAGCGCGTCGAGCAGCCGTTGCCTCCGACGACGGAACCGTGTGCGCGAAGATCGCAGGTGTCGCTCGAAGTCACCCTGGGTGAGGAAGTGCGCGAGGGCGGCCTGATCGATCAGTGACGGCGCACTCGGGGACGGCGCGGGGGTGAGGCCCGGCGGCAGCACCATCCACCCGAGGCCCAGCGCGGGCGAGACCGATTTCGACAGCGAACCGATCAGCACGACGCTGTCGGGCGCGAGTCGCTGCAGCGCGGGGACAGGACGCCGGTCGTAGCGGAACTCGGCGTCGTAGTCGTCTTCGATGACCAGCCCCGCGCACTCCCGCGCCCAGCGGACCAGCTGCTCGCGACGGGCGGGCGCGAGCGCGGCTCCGAGCGGGAACTGGTGCGCCGGAGTCACGAGCGCGGCACGTGCGCCCGTGCGAGCGGCGAGGGCGGCGAGCATCTCGGTGTCGACGCCGTCGTCATCGACCGGGACAGGCACCGGACGCAGTCCGTTGTGTTCGGCGACCGCGCGCAGTCGTGGCCAGCTCGGGTCCTCCACCAGGATCGTCCGGTGCCCGCGCCCGTGCAGTTCCCGCGTGAGGATGTCCATGCCGTCGGTCGCGCCGTGGGTGATCGAGACGCGATCGGGTTCGGCATCCGCATGGCGCGATCGGGCGAGGTAGGCGGCGACGGCGGCGCGGGCGGGAGCGTATCCGAAGGGATGCGCGGCGATGAGGTCGCGATCGGGGAGGTCGGCGAGACCGGCGCGCACGGCTGCCGCCCACCGTGATCGAGGAGTGGAGCGGAGGTCGGGGATGCCCGGGCGCAGGTCGTAGCGGATGGGTGACGCGGGGGCCTCTGCGGGTCTCGGTGCGAGGTCGCGCGGCCACGGACGATCGGGGAGGCGGGCGGCGTTCGGCATCACCGGCCGTTCGGCGACCCTCGTCGCGGACCCGGTCCGCGCTTCCAGCACGCCCTCGGCGACGAGCTGCCCGTAGGCCTCGGTCACCACCCACCGTGAGACTCCCAGCGTCTCCGCCAGGGCCCGGCTCGGCGGCACCGCGGCTCCGGGGGAGAGTCGTCCCTCGTCGATCGCTCGGCGTACGGCTGACTCCACCCGATCCCGTAGCGGCAGGCGCACGGAAGACCCGCTCTCGGCGCCCAGGTCGAGGAGGGTCTCCCACGCGAGAATCGGTCTGGTGTTCTGCATCGTGATTGGAGTGTATCCCCGAGCCGATTGGTCTCTAGCGTGGAGCCATCCCCCGAGAAAGGACCTCCATGCAATACCGCACCCTCTCCGACGGCCGTACCTCGTTCGACGTCTCGACCCTGTGCCTGGGGGCCATGAACTTCGGCACCCGCACCGATGAGGCCACCGCGCGTGCGATCCTCGACCGCTTCGTCGAGGCGGGCGGCACGTTCATCGACACCGCCAACAACTACAGCCTCTGGGGCAACGGCACCGGTCGCGACAGCGAGGATCTGCTCGGGCGCTGGATGGGTGACCGCGGCAACCGTGACGCGCTGCGCATCGCCACCAAACTCGGCGCCGCGCAGAAGGATCCGTCCAAGCCCCTGTCGAACACCCCGCCGACGAACTTCGAGGGGCTCTCCGCCGAGGTCATCCGACGGCAGGCTCCCGAGAGCGCACGGCACCTGGGCATCGATCACATCGACGTGCTGTACGGGCACGTGGACGACAGCGAGGTTCCGCTCGCTGAGACGGTCGGCGCGTTCGGCGAACTTCAGGCGGAGGGCCTCGTCGGCATCACCGGCATCTCCAACGTCCCGACCTGGAGGGTGGTGGAGGCGCGAGAGGAAGCGCGGCGACTCGGCATCGCGCCCTACGGCGTAGTGCAGCAGCAGTACAGCTACCTGTACCCCGCGCCACGCCTCGGGCGGAACAACTTCGTCACCCCCGGGCTGCTCGACTACGCGGCCTCCACCGGCACCGCCGAGCGTCCGCCGCTCGCCGTCACTGTGTACTCACCGCTGCATCAGGGAGGGATCGCGCGTCTCGACAAGCCGCTGTGGGGCGGCGTCGATCATCCGTCCAGTCATGCTCGCCGTGCGCTGCTGCACGAGGTCGCCGGGGAGATCGGCGCGACACCGAACCAGGTCGCCCTGGCGTGGCTCCTCGGTGCACAGGTGCCGGTGATCCCGGTCGTCGGGGTGTCGTCGCTCGCCCAGTTGGAGGAGGCGTTGGGTGCGGCGGATCTCGTGCTGGACGCGGAGATCCGCGAACGCCTCGACGCCGAGCCGGGCGAGGCTCGCTGAGCAGGCTCGCGAGTCAGGCGCCGTACCGCGCTCCCGGCCAAGCCTTCCCGGTCAGCCCGCCCGATCGGCCCGGCTCGG
The DNA here is from genome assembly GCF_021272365.1 of Microbacterium sp. KKR3/1. Taxonomy (NCBI): domain Bacteria; kingdom Bacillati; phylum Actinomycetota; class Actinomycetes; order Micrococcales; family Microbacteriaceae; genus Microbacterium; species Microbacterium sp. KKR3/1. The sequence continues at coordinate 540,432 of NZ_JAJSDW010000002.1, forward strand.
GACCGGGAAGAGCCCCCGGGTGCGGTGTCCGCCGCGACCCCGAGGGCTCTTCGTCTATCGCTCAGTCCTCGTCGACCAGGAACCGGCTGTAGGCACCGAGTGTGAGGAAGGTCGGGAACTCCTCCCGCAGCGCGACCTCACGGAAGATCTCCGCCGCATCGTCGAAGCGGTCGCCGTGGCTGCGCGTCGCCTGAGCCAGCACCTGCGCGATCAGTCCCTCGACGTACTCGGCGGTGATGGGGGTGCCGTCCTCGGTGGTGCGGTCCTGGTGGATCCACTGCCACACCTGCGAACGGCTGATCTCCGCGGTCGCGGCATCCTCCATCAGGTTGTCGATGGCCACGGCGCCCAGTCCGCGCAGCCAGGCTTCGAGGTAGCGGATGGCGACCGAGACGTTGTCCCGCACACCCTGCGCGGTGATCGGCCGTCCGATGTGCAGGTCGAGCAGATCGCGCGCCTCCACGTGCACATCGTCGCGCTGACGGTCGACCTGATTCGGACGAACGCCCAGGACGGCGTCGAACTCCGCCTGCGCCGTGGGGATCAGGTCGGGGTGCGCGACCCAGGTGCCGTCGAAGCCGTCGCCCGCCTCGCGCTTCTTGTCGGCGGTGACCTTCTCGATGGCACGCGCCGTCACCTCGGGGTCACGACGGTTCGGGATGAACGCGCTCATGCCGCCGATCGCAAAGGCTCCCCGCTTGTGGCAGGTCTGCACGAGCAGGTCGGTGTACGCCCGCATGAACGGCACCGTCATCGTGACCTCGCTGCGGTCGGGGAGCACGAACCGCGCGCCGCGACCCCGGTAGTTCTTGATGATCGAGAAGATGTAGTCCCACCGCCCGGCGTTCAGCCCCGCGCAGTGGTCGCGCAGCTCGTAGAGGATCTCGTCCATCTCGAACGCGGCGGGCAGCGTCTCGATCAGCACGGTCGCGCGGATGGTGCCGTGCGGGATGCCGATGTACTCCTCGCTGAAGGAGAAGACGTCGTCCCACAGCTTCGCCTCCTCGCTCGACTCGAGCTTGGCGATGTAGAAGTACGGTCCGCGGCCGCTCTCGATCAGCGCCTGAGCGTTGTGCAGGAAGTACAGCCCGAAGTCGACGAGGGAGCCGGACGCCGAGGTGCGACGACCCGCACGGTCGGTGAACGCGATGTGATTCTCCGGCAGGTGCCATCCGCGCGGGCGCATCACGATCGTGGGGGTGCGCTCCGCCGTGACGCGGTACTCCTTGCCTTCCGGGGAGGTGAACGACAGCTCGCCGCGGATGGCGTCGCGCAGTGAGAGCTGCCCCTCGATCACGTTCTTCCAGGTCGGGCTCGTGGCATCCTCCTGGTCGGCGAGCCACACGCGTGCGCCGGAGTTGAGCGCGTTGATCGTCATCTTCGGGTCGGTCGGGCCGGTGATCTCGACGCGCCGGTCCTCGAGACCGGGTCCTGCGCCGGCGACACGCCAGTCACGGTCTTCCCGGATGTGTGCCGTGTCCTCGCGGAAGCGCGGGTCGTGTCCGTTGCCGATCTCGAAGCGCCGACGCATCCGGTCGGCGAGTCTGTCATGGCGACGGGCGGCGAACCGGTGGTGCAGTTCGGTCAGGAAGGCGATCGCCTCGGGCGTCAGGATCTCCTCGTAGCGCTCGCGGAGGGGGCCGGTGACCTCGATCGCAGGGCCCAGCTGGGTCGTCTGGATCGGGCCCGTGGTCGGGGGAGCGGTGGTCGGGGGAGCGGTGGGCGTGGTCATGATCGTGGGTCCTTTGCGTTGCGGGGATGCCGAGAGAAGGTCGACGCCCCCTCCTGTCGTCGACACCCCCTCCGGCTCGCGTGGGAGGGCGGGGGTCTCGACGGGGAGAGGGGGCCTCGACGGAGGCGGCATCGGCTGACGGATCAGTGGAACTGTGCGGCCTCGGTGGAGCCGGCCAGGGCGAGGGTCGCGCTTTCGGGGTTGAGCGCGGTGGAGATGACGTCGAAGTATCCGGTGCCCGCCTCGCGCTGGTGCTTGGTGGCGGTGTAGCCGTGGGCTTCGGCGGCGAACTCGGCTTCCTGCAGCTCCACGTAGGCGCTCATGGCGCGATCGGCGTAGCCGCGGGCGAGGTCGAACATCGAGTGGTTCAGGGCGTGGAAGCCGGCCAGGGTGATGAACTGGAACTTGTAGCCCAGGTCTGCCAACTCCTGCTGGAACGTCGCGATCTCGGCGTCCGAGAGGTGCTTCTTCCAGTTGAAGCTCGGCGAGCAGTTGTAGGCCAGGAGCTTACCGGGGAACTGTGCGTGGATGGCCGCGGCGAAGTCCCGGGCGAGCTGGATGTCGGGCTCGCCCGTCTCGACCCACAACAGATCGGCGTAGGGAGCGAAGGCGAGGCCGCGGCTGATGACCGACTCCAGGCCGGGGCGGATCCGGTAGAACCCCTCGGTGGTGCGCTCGCCGGTGGTGAACTCCTGGTCGCGCTCGTCGACGTCACTGGTGAGCAGGTCGGCGGCGAGGGCGTCCGTGCGGGCGATGATCACGGTCGGGACGCCTGCCACGTCGGCCGCGAGACGTGCGGCGTTCAGAGTGCGGATGTGCTGCTGGGTGGGCACGAGCACCTTGCCGCCGAGGTGGCCGCACTTCTTCTCGCTGGCCAGCTGGTCCTCCCAGTGGATGCCGGCGGCACCGGACTGGATGAGCGACTGCGCGAGCTCGTAGGCGTTGAGGGGTCCGCCGAAGCCGGCCTCCGCGTCGGCGACGATCGGGGCGAGCCAGTCCTGGGTGGTCTCGCCCTCCGCGTGCTCGAGCTGGTCCTGACGCAGGAGCGCGTTGTTGATGCGGCGCACGACGGCCGGCACCGAGTTCGCGGGGTAGAGCGACTGGTCGGGGTAGGTCTGTCCGGCCAGGTTGCCATCGGCGGCGACCTGCCATCCGGAGAGGTAGATGGCCTTGAGACCGGCCCGCACCTGCTGCACGGCCTGGCCGCCCGTGTAGGCGCCGAGTGCCCGGACGTAGTCCTCGGTGTGCAGGAGGTTCCAGAGGTTGTCGGCGCCTCGGTGGGCGAGCGTGGCCTCTTCGCGGACCGAACCCCGGATGCGGATGACGTCCTCCGCCGAGTACGTGCGCTCGACGCCGTCCCAGCGGGGATCGGTGTCCCAGATCTCCTGGAGTTCGGCGGCCGTCTGAACCTGGTCGCCGGCTCGCAGACCGGCGGGGCGGGGCGTCGGGTTGTGGGCGGTGTTCGTCATGGTGTCTCCTCGGTGGATCCGGCTGCGGTGCCGGTGTGGCGTGGTTCCACTGTGCGTGAAGTTCAGGCATCTGAATGACCGATTCCACGCAGAAGTTTCGTCATTCTTCTGCTTCTGTGACAGAATCGCCTCCACTTGCACTCCGACCATCGGCGGTCGAAGTGCAAAAACGCGCCGGAAGTGCCTCGTGGAGGGGCGTTTCTGATCCCGCACGGGGTGCGAGCAAAAGAGGAGTGGGATGGATACCGCAGAAGAGACCGACGCCCTCACGATCGGTCGACGCATCCGACAGTTGCGCACCGCGCGAGGGATGACGCTCGACGACCTCGCCTCGGCGGTCGATCGCGCCCCCAGTCAGATGTCGATGATCGAGACCGGCAAGCGAGAGCCGAAGCTCACGCAGCTGCAGACGATCGCCCGCGCGCTCGGCGTCACCATCGACGCGCTGCTGGAGGGGGAGCCGCTCGACGAACGCAGCGCGATCGAGATCGCGCTGGAGCGGGCGATGAAGGGGCAGACGTTCCAGGCCCTCGGCATCGAGCCGTTTCGGATCGCGAAGAGCCTGCCGACCGACGCGTTGAAGGCGCTGCTGGCGCTGCACGGCGAGATCGACCGGCTCAGGGACGAGCGGGCCGCCACGCCGGAGGAGGCTCGGCGGGCGAACGTGGAGCTGCGGCACCTGATGCGTCGTCAGGACAACCACTTCGCCGACCTCGAGGCTAAGGCCGCGGAGATCCTCACCGCCGTCGGGCACCCCGGTGGCCCCCTCACCCAGCGCACCGCCTCCGAGATCGCGGCGTACCTCGGGTTCACGCTGCACTACGCGCCCGACCTGCCGCAGACCACCCGCAGCGTCGCGGACCTCGCGAACGGAAGGCTGTACCTGTCCAGCAGCGTGCCGGCCAAGGGGGATGCCCGCACCGCGGTGCTGCAGGCGCTGTCGAGCCGCATCCTCGGGCACTCCGAGCCGCGCAGCTACGCCGAGTTCCTGCGGCAGCGCGTCGAGACCAACTACCTCACCGGTGCGCTCCTCATCCCCGAGGCGCACGTGGTCCCGGCGCTGAAAGACGCCAAGCAGCGGCGGGCGATCTCGATCGAGGATCTGCGTGACGCGTACTCGGTGTCGTACGAGACGGCGGCGCATCGCTTCACGAACCTCGCGACGCGGCATCTCGACATCCCGGTGCACTTCCTCAAGGTGCACGAGTCGGGCACGATCACGAAGGCGTACGAGAACGACGACGTGAACTTCCCCACCGACCGTCTCGGGGCGATCGAGGGGCAGATGTGCTGCCGCAAGTGGACGTCGCGAGTGGTGTTCGACGAGGACGACCGCTTCAACCCGTACTACCAGTACACCGATACCGGCAACGGGACGTACTGGTGCACCGCGCGGGTCGAGGCGTCGAGCGAGGGACTGCACTCGGTCAGCGTGGGCGTGCGCTTCGATGACACGCGGTGGTTCGTGGGGCGCGACACCTCGCACCGCGGCGTCTCGAAACACTCGGTCGAGGTGTGCTGTCGTCGAGCGCCCGCCGAGCTGGAGGAGCGCTGGCGCGAGAACTCCTGGCCCAATGTGAAGACTCCGCGCACCCTGCTGGCGACCCTGCCGACCGGGTCTTTCCCCGGAGTCGACACGACCGACGTGTACGAGTTCCTGGAGGCCCACGCCCCTCGCTGAGTCCTTGCCGCCCTCGCGCGGTTCGTCAAAAGTTAGTTCGATCTTGCTTAGTCAATCTTGACTATGTTACTTTCATCGAGCCATCAACGACGAACGGCCGAGAAGGGACCCTCATGGCTACTTCCTCTGCGGAAACCCGATTCCGCATCACTGCCACCCTGACGTGCGTTCTCGCCGCCACGCTGACGCTCGGAGCATGCTCCGCGCAGACGCCAGGCGGCGATACCGCCCCCACGAGTGCGAGCGACACCGACGCCTGCAAGCGGAATCAGGATGCCGGCACCATCACCTACATCTCCGGTTACGGCTATTCCGCCAGCGCCGGGCAGCTCGACGTGTTCCTCGCCGAGGAGCTGGGCTACTTCGACGATCTCTGCCTGGACGTGGAGATCAACGCCTCCGGTGCGAACGGGCAGCAGCTCGTGGCATCCGGCCAGGCGCAGTTCACCGCTCTCGGCTCCGCATCCGATGTGATGCTGGCAGCGGCGAACAGCAAGAACCTCACAGCGGTCGCGACCTACGGCACCACCCCGCCGTTCTCGATCTTCGGCAACGAGAAGCTCGAGAGCCTCACCGACCTCGAGGGTGGATCGCTCGGATACTTCATCAACCTGACCCCGATCGCCTCGGCCATGCTCGATGAGGCCGGTGTCGACGTGTCGAAGGTCGAGATGGTCAAGATGACCAACTACGACCCGACCGTCGTCGTGCGTGAGCAGGTCGACGCCATCGTCGGCTACGCGTCCAACCAGCCGCAGTCGCTCAAGGCGCAGGGCCTGCCGTTCAGCGAGTTCCTCCCCTCCGACCTCGGCGTCGAGGGCACGTACAACGTGATGGAGGTCAACTCTCGCTTCCTCGACGAGCACCGCGAGGTCGCCGCGGACTTCATGCGGGCGAGTCTCAAGGCGCTGCAGTACTGCCTGGACGAGTCGGATGCCTGCATCGACACGCTCGCGAAGCTGGCCGAGGACAACAATCAGGGCGCCGCGTTCCCGCGCGATCAGCTCGCCCGCACGTGGGAAGTGGAGTCCGCATGGGTCCGGGAGAGCGCCGGCGGTAACCCCGGCGTGCAGAACGAGTCCATGTGGGAGCCCGAGTACGCCCTCGTGAAGAAGTACGGCGGCGTCAAGGACCTGCCCGCGATCGCCGACATGATGGACGCCGACCTGGTCGCCGACCTCTACGACGGCGACACTCTGACATGGCCGGCGAAGTGATGTCGGTCGCACAGGGCACGGGCGTCGAGGTCAGGAACGTCTCGAAGTCGTTCGGCGTCGACGGCGCCGAGGTCACGGTGCTCGACGACGTGAACCTCACGATCGGCATGGGCGAGTTCGTGTCGGTGATCGGCCCGAGCGGCTGCGGCAAGTCCACGCTGCTCAAGGTCGTCGCCGGTCTCCTCGAGGCCGATTCCGGCACGGTCACGATCGACGGTGAGAGCGTCACGGCGGCATCGCGGGACAAGAAGATCGGCCTCGTGCCGCAGTCGCCCGCGCTGCTGCCGTGGAAGACCGTGCGCGAGAACGTCGAGCTCCCGGTACGCATCAACGCCAAGGCGAACGCCGGAAGAGCTCTGCGCGACCCGGCGGAGCTGCTGTCGACGTTCGGTCTCGGCCAGGCCATGACGAAGTACCCCGGGCAGTTGTCCGGCGGCATGCAGCAGCGTGCCGCGATCGCCAGGGCCTTCGTGTTCGACCCCGCCATCATGTTGATGGACGAGCCGTTCTCGGCCCTCGACGAGATGAACCGGGACCTGCAGCGCATCGCCCTGCTGGAGTTCTGGCAGTCCAACCGGAAGGCCGTCATGTTCGTCACGCACTCCGTGCCGGAGGCGATCATGCTCTCCGACCGCATCGTGGTGATGGCCGCCCACCCCGGGCGCATCGCCCAGGTGATCGACGTCGACCTCCCGCGGCCGCGCACCGAGGAGGCCTATGCGACGGACGAGTTCCGCGAGCTGGAGGCAGTCGTGCGCGGTGCGCTGCGCGCGCAGACGGAGAAGGCCCATGTCTGAGCTGACGATGAGAGACACCACCGCGACCCTCGCGACCGCCCGCCTGAAGGCGCAGCCGCGCCGGGGCGTCCCGCCGTGGCTGCGCTGGGGGTCGTGGGGTCCCACCCTGATCACCTTCGTGATCGCCGCACTGCTGTGGCAGATCGTGGCCTGGACCAACCCGTATGTGCTTCCGACACTCGAGGCGATCGGCGGGAGTCTCGTCGACGATGCCGGCATGTACTGGTCGAACTTCCTCGTCACCCTGCTCGAGGTCGTGGTCGGTGCCGCCGCAGGCATCCTCGCCGGCTTCCTGCTGGCGGTGGTGATGGCGGAGTTCCAGATCATCGAACGGGCTGTGATGCCGCTCGTGATCATCGTGATGGTGACGCCGATCGTGGCGATCGCCCCGGCGCTGGTCGTGGCCTTCGGCTTCGGGATGGTCCCGAAATTCATCGTGACCGGGCTCGTGGTCTTCTTCCCGATGCTGGTGAACTCGCTCGCCGGTCTGCGTGATGTCGACCAGAAGGCGCTCGACGTCTTCAAGACGCTGCACGCCTCTCGGTGGGAGATCTTCCGCGAGCTGCGCTTCCCCGGCAGCATGCCCTACGTGTTCGCGGGGCTCCGCATCGCCCTGCCGCTCGCGGTCGTCGGCGCGGCGGTCGCCGAGTTCGTGGCGGCAGGTCAGCAGGCCGGCCTCGGTTCGCTCGTGACCACCTCGGCCGCGCAGGCGAACCTGCCCGTCACCTGGGCCAGCATCGCCCTGCTGTGTCTGCTCGGTGTGCTGCTGATCATCGTCCTCGCCCTGGTGCGCAAGCGTGTGCTCTGGTGGAGCGATGGCGAGGTCACCGCCAAGGGCTGACGCCGCACCCCCTCATCCCGGGACGGGAGCCCCCGACTCGTCCCGGGGTTCCTCCGGCGTGCCCGGAACCACCTCAGAACGACCAGAACCACCCACAAGGAAGGCACCCGCACATGACCGATCAGAACACCGTCAAGCCGCTGCGTCTCGGCCTCTTCGAGAACGCCCAGGCGAACGACTCCGGTACGGCGACCTGGCGACACCCCGACAACGGGCGCTACCTGTTCGACAAGCTCGAGTACTGGCGCGACACCGCGCGCATGGTCGAGGACGCCGGGTTCGACTTCCTCTTCCTCGCGGATGCCTGGGGCTGGGCCGACGTCGCCGGCGAGCGTCCCGACATCTGCTCGGTGGAGGGTCTGGACCTGCCGCGCCTCGACCCCGCGATCATCCTCGCCGCCCTCATCCCCGAGACCACGCGACTGGGACTCGTCGCCACGGGGTCGACGTTGCTCGAGCCGCCCTATGCCTTCGCGCGCCGCATGGCGACGCTCGACATCCTCTCCGGCGGACGCATCGGCTGGAACGTCGTCACCACGGGCACCGCCGACACCGCGGTGCAGGGCTTCGGTGTGCCGATGGTCGGCCACGACGAGCGCTACCTCATGGCCGACGACTTCATGCAGGTCGTGTACAAGCTGTGGGAGCAGGCCTGGGAGGAGGGCGCGCTGGAGCGCGACAAGTCCGGCCGCTTCGCCGATCCGTCCAAGGTGCACCGCATCGCGCACGACGGCCCCTACTTCCGCTCGCACGGCTACGGCAACACCTCGCGCTCGCCGCAGGGCACTCCGGTGCTGTTCCAGGCCGGTGCGTCACCCGCAGGCCGCGAGTTCGGAGGCAAGCACGGGGAGGCGATCTTCGTCGGCAGCGGCTCGGTCGAGCAGCTCCGCGCCCACTCCGCCGCGATCCGTGAGGAGGCGGTGAAGAACGGCCGCGCGGCCGACGAGGTGAAGATCATGTCGGCGTTCGCCGCGATCGTCGGCAGCACGGAGGAGGAGGCGCAGCGCAAGTACGCCGAGGTCGCCGATGCGCAGAACCCCGACGTCACGGTCGCCTCGTACGCCTGGTTCACCGGGCTCGACCTCTCGGCCTACGCGCCGAGCACCCCGATGTCGGAGCTGAGCACCGAGCTGTCGCAGACACAGGTGGCCCGCTTCGCTGACAAGACCGTGGGCGACGTGCTCGGCGACTGGCACGCGCACGGCGTCGGCGCCCGCCCGATCGTGGGCACCCCCGAGCAGGTGGCGGACCGGATGATCGAGCTCGCCGACGGCGCCGACCTCGACGGCTTCCTGTTCGCCCCCGTCATCCCGCCGGCCTCGACCGTCGACTTCATCGAGCACGTGCTGCCGATCCTCAAGGAGCGCGGTGCGGTGGTCGACCCCTCGTCCGAGTCGCAGTCGCTGCGCGAGCGTCTGATCGGCACGCCCACTCCTGCGCTCGCCGACTCGCACACGGGCTCGCAGTACCGGCGGACGATGTCGCGTGTCTGACACCCGCACCGGTGTCGCCGTGGTGGGGAGCGCGAACCTCGACCTGGTCGTCGAGGTCTCGCGCCCCCCGCTCGTCGGTGAGACCCTGCTCGGTCGAGCCGGCGGACGCTTCTCCGGAGGGAAGGGCTTGAATCAGGCCGTCTCCTCCGCGCGCAGCGGCTCTCCCACACGGTTCTGCGCCGTCGTCGGGCAGGACGAGGCTGCTGACGTGCTCGAGCGGACGCTGTCGGACGCCGGCGTGACGACTGTCCTGCGCCGCAGCGCCGCAGCTCCCACCGGGGTTGCCCACGTGCTGGCCTTCGCTGACGGAGACAACAGCATCATCGTGGCCGCCGGTGCGAACGCCGAGCTCGACGCGGACGATGCGATCGCCGGGATCGAGGGCGCAGCGGTCGTGCTCGCCCAGCTGGAGGTACCGGCCGCGAGCGTGTCCGCCGCGCTGCATGCGGGACGGATGGCCGGCGCGTTGACGATCCTCAACGCCGCGCCCGCCCACCCTGCGGCGGTCGAGATGCTCCCCGATGTCGATGTTCTGGTGGTGAACGAGACGGAGTGCGCCGAGCTCGGCGGTATCGACCGGATGCATGCGGCGGGTGCACGGACCATCGTGCTCACCCAGGGCGCCGGGGGAGTGGTCCTCCACCGCGCGGGGCGCGACCCCCTGCACACCGAGGCCTTCCGGATCGACCCGGTCGACACGACCGGGGCCGGCGACGCGTTCTGCGGGGCCCTGGCCGCGGCCCTCGCCCGCGGCGACGGGATCGAGGAAGCCCTGATCGGCGCCTCCGCGGCTGGAGCCATCGTGGCCCAGCACCGCGGCGCGACCACCGCGGCCTTGTCCGCCGAGTCGATCGCGACGCTCGTCGCCTCGCGCTGAGTCGCTACTCCGTGCGGGCGGCGTCGTCGTCCGTGCTCACCGTCTCGCCGGCGAAGGTGTATTCGCCGCCGCGGAGGCGCTCCAGCAGGTCGAGCAGCCACTGCTTCTCGGCAGTGAGGCGGGCGGTGGAGAGGTCGAAGATCTCGCGCACATACTTCGGGGTCGTCTCGGAGCGCAGCGTGTCCTGCACGTCGAAGCCGTTCTGGGTGATGATCGCGTCGCTCTTGATGAGGCGATGTTCGAGGCCGGCGATGACCTCCTGCCGGCTCAGCACGAACATGAACGAGGCGACGGTCATGATGGCCTGGGTGTCGAAGGCGGCGACGTTCCAGAGGTTCTCCCGCAGCATTCGCTGGAGCTCGACCTCGCCGGACGGTGTGATGCGATAGGTCGTGCGCGCGGGGCGCTTGCCCTCGGCCTCGGTGCCGCTCTCGGCGATGTAGCCGTCGACCTCGAGGGCGCGCAGGGCGTTGTAGATGGATCCGGGCTGGATGTGCGCCCACTCGTCGACATGCCATGTCATGAGCTCTCGGCGGAGGAAGTACCCGTGTACGGGTTGGAACTGCTTCACGGCGCCGAGGACGACGAGGCGGGTGGTCGACATGCCCCTCATGCTAACGGCTGGGGTCCAAGATTCCGGTTGTTTGCATGATCAAAGTTGCCTATTATCGAAATTAGTCAAAGTTGATTAACGAAAGGAAGCCGAAATGACGTCTGCCGTGACCGAAGCCCTCCCGCGCGACCTCGCCCTCCGCCGGGCGTTCTCGGTATACCCGACCGGCGTCGTCGCCCTCGCTGCGCACATCGACGATCGGGCTGTGGGGATGGCGGTCAACTCCTTCACGTCGATCTCGCTCGAACCGGCGCTCGTCGCCATCAGCGCGGCGCGCACCTCGAAGACCTGGCCGGTGCTGCGCGAGGTCCCCGAGCTCGGCATGAGTGTGCTGGCCGCGCACCACGAGCCGCTCAGTCGTTCGCTGTCGGCGCGTGAGGGAGACCGGTTCGGCGGTCACGAGTGGCAGCGCACCGACGGTGGGGCCGTGCTCATCTCGGATGCCGCGCTCTGGCTCACCGGCCGCCTGCACAGCACATTCGACGGCGGGGATCACGAGATCGCGCTGTACGAGATCGCCGATCTCACGCTGTTCGACGACGTCGAGCCCCTCGTCTTCCACCAGAGCCGCTATCGCGCCATCGCCGCCCCCGAGAGCGCGTGAGCGCTCAGCCGCTCGGGGCGATCGCCGGCCTCGTCGTCCCCGGGGACGGTCGGGGACGGGAGCTCGGCTTCCCGACGGCGAACCTGGAGCTTGCGGACGACAGCCTCCCCGACGACGGCATCTACGCGGCATGGGTCCGGATCGATGGAGCCGCGCATCCCTGGGCGGCGAGCGTCAGCGTCGGAGCGAACCCGACCTTCGACGGCGACCGTGAGCGGCGGGTCGAGGTGCATCTGCACGACGCGGACATCGACCTGTACGGCCGACGATTGGATGTGACCCTGATCGCGCTGCTGCGTCCGACGCTCCGGTTCGACCGCGTCGACGACCTGATCGCCCAGACCGCGGACGACGTGGTCCGCTGCCGGTCCGTGCTGGGCGCGCCGCCGATCGGTCCCGGCTGATCGTTCCGATCGCACTCTCTCTCGGAAATGCGCCGGATTGGCGGCACGAACTGCGACCGGAGTGACTCGCCGAGGTTAGTCGCGAGCAGTCTGCAGGATCGTCCAGAGCTCGGCGCGCGCGGGGAAGGTCGACAGATCGATGTCGAGCAGCGCACCCGCATGGGCGATGCGGGTGCGCAGCGTGTGCCGATGCACCCCGAGTGCGATCGCGGCGGATTCGGCCTTGGCGTCGTGCTCCAACCAGGTGCGCAGCGAGCGCTCGAGCTCGGCACCGGTGCGGGCATCGTGTTCACGGATCGGTGCGAGGCGTGATTCCGCGACCAGGCGTGCCTCATCCGTCGCGAGTGCGGTGAGGATGCGGGAACCGACGGTGTCGGCATAGCGTGCGACGCCGTGGGTGCCCTGTTGCCGCAGTGCGGTGAGTGCCTGAGCGTGCGCCCGGGAGAAGGAGCCGTACCCCTCGGGCTCGGAGACGCCGATGCGGATGCCGAAGCGCGCGGCCGCCTCATCGAGCAGGGACTCATCGCCGACGGAGAGACACATCGTCACGCCGTCCTCGGACTCGGCCAGGAAGACGGCGGTGCCGTGCTCGACCCGGTTCCGCTCCCACCAGTCCGCGAGCGGGCCGGCCGGGGCATCAGCGGCGACGGCCACGACCACAGGAGCGGGCGGCATGCTTCCCAGCACTCTTCTGGCCAAGCCCGGATCGTCGGCGAGGAGCGAGCCGAGGAGCTGTGCATGCAGGCGTCGACGGCTCCGTGCGAGCTGTTCGCTCTGCTCCATCGCGAGTCCGGCCATCGCGATCACCGATGTCACGACCGACCGTGCTTCCGGGTCCAGCGCGTCGATGGCGAGGGCGATCACCCCGCGCAGATGCCCGCCGCGACCGACGGTGAACAGCATGAACGTGTGCTCGCCGAGGACCAGCGACTGCCCGGCTTCGAGCCCACGGGTGAGGATCTCCATCACCCGCTCGCCCAGGGCGTCGCGCACCTCGGTGTCGAGGCGGTCTCGGGGGTGGGAGGCGACGACCGTTCCCGCGGCGTCGAACATCCCCGCCCAGACCTCGAGCCGTCGTCCGAGTTCCGCGATCGTCGCATCGAGTCCGCTCGGACGCAGGGCGGCGAGGGCGAGGGCGCGCTGTGTGTCCAGCGCCCAGGATCGGCGGGCATAGGCCTGCGCGGCGATCGCCTCGGAGTGGGCACGGGCGACCGCGATGAACGGTGTGCGGTACGGCACGGTGAACAGCGGCATGCCGTGCGTGGCGCAGGCGGCGACCAGCTCGTCCGGAACGCCCGAGCGGTGCACCTCGGTGCCGAAACCGAGTCCGAGGACACCCCGATCGGCGAGGCGACCGACGTAGGTGTCGATGCCGACGGCCTCGTCGAACTGTGTGCCGGTGGTCAGCAGGGCGAGGTCTTCCGAGAGGAACGGTGTCGGATCGGCCAGGTCCGAACTGTGCACCCAGCGCAGGGGACGGTCGAGAGCTCCGTCCGCCAGCTCGGCCTCGCGGGGGACGAGTGCGAGTCCGAGATCGCGGCGACGCAGCAGGGCGCGCAGTGTCGGCTGCTCGGTTGTGGGCACGGCGCGTCCTCCCGCATGTACAACGTGGCGAATTCTCTCATCAGATTGTACGTCTCGGTGAGTGCGGGGGTCTTCGGCACCGCCGTACGCTCGCGAACATGGCACTCCTCGACACCGCAGCCCCCGCAGTCCCTCTCGGCGGACCCGACCTCCCGCAGGAGCGTCGTCTGGTCACGGACCTCCCCGGGCCCCGCTCGGCCGAGGTGCTCGCGCGCAAGGCGGATGCCGTGGCAGCGGGTGTCGGTCACACCGTGCCGATCGCCGCCGTCGCGGCCGGCGGCGGAGTCGTCGTCGATGCCGACGGGAACTCCCTCATCGACCTCGGCTCGGGCATCGCCGTGACCACGGTCGGCAACGCGCACCCGAAGGTCGCCGCCGCCGTCGCCGCCCAGGCCGCGCAGTTCACCCACACCTGCTTCATGATCTCGCCCTACGAGTCGTACGTCGACGTCGCTGAAGCACTCAACCGCGTCACCCCCGGTGGATTCGCCAAGAAGAGCGCCCTGTTCAATTCGGGAGCGGAGGCGGTCGAGAACGCCATCAAGATCGCCCGCAAGCACACCGGTCGCCAGGCGGTCGTCGCCTTCGACCACGGCTACCACGGCCGCACCAACCTGACCATGGCGCTCACCGCCAAGTCGATGCCCTACAAGAGCGGGTTCGGCCCGTTCGCCCCCGAGGTCTACCGCGCGCCGATGTCGTACCCGTTCCGTGACGGGCTCGAGGGTGGCGAGGCCGCTGCCCGCGTGATCCTCCAGCTCGAGAAGCAGATCGGCGCCGACAACCTGGCCGCGGTCATCATCGAGCCGATCCAGGGCGAGGGCGGCTTCATCGTCCCCGCCGACGGCTTCCTGCCGGCGATCGTCGACTGGTGCCGCGCGAACGGCGTCGTCTTCATCGCCGACGAGGTGCAGACCGGATTCGCCCGCACGGGGCACATGTTCGCGAGCGAGATCTTCGGCATCGAGCCCGACCTGATCACCACCGCCAAGGGGATCGCCGGCGGTCTTCCGCTCGCCGCCGTCACCGGCCGCGCGGAGATCATGGACGCCTCGCACTCCGGTGGTCTGGGCGGCACCTACGGCGGGAACCCGATCGCGTGCGCCGCGGCGCTCGCGTCGATCGACGTGTTCGAGAACGACGGGGTGATCGAGCGTGCCCGGGAGATCGGCACGATCCTCACGGACCGCCTCACCGCGATCCAGGAGAGCGACCCTCGCATCGGCGACATCCGTGGCCACGGTGCGATGATCGCGGCCGAGTTCGTCGACCCCGAGACCAAGGCACCGAACGCCGCTCTCACGGCCGCGGTCGCCAAGGCCTGCATCGCGCAGGGCGTCATCGTCCTCACCTGCGGAACCTACGGCAACGTCATCCGCTTCCTTCCTCCGCTCTCGATCGGCGACGACCTGCTGAACGAAGGCCTCGACGTCGTGGCCGCCGCCCTCGCCGCGGCCACGGAATGATGTGCAGGCCGCGCTGCCGCGTGGCCTGACCCCCTGTCCGGTCGCGACCCCAATCGGGGGATTTCGGGTCGCGACCGGCACTACTTCCCAACGAAGGAGTTGCAGATGTCTGAGATCACCCGCGATGTACTGATCGTCGGTGCCGGAGCCGCAGGGCTCACGGCGGCGAACGACCTCCGGAAGGCCGGCCTGTCGGTCGCCGTGCTGGAAGCCCGCGACCGCGTCGGCGGACGACTGTGGACCGACGTCATCGACGGCGCCATGCTCGAGATCGGCGGCCAGTGGGTCTCGCCCGATCAGGATGCACTCAAGGACGCGATCGAGGAGCTGGGGCTCGAGACCTACAGCCGCTACCGCGAAGGGGACAGCGTCTACATCGGACCCGATGGGCAGGTGCACCGCTTCACCGGCGAGATGTTCCCCGTCGCCCCGGAGACCGAGGCGGAGATCGCTCGGATCACCGACATCCTGGATGCGCTCGTCGCCGAGATCGACCCGGATCGTCCCTGGGCGCACCCGAGCGCCGCCGACTGGGACTCCATCACCTGGGACGCGTGGCTGCGTCACCAGACCGACGATGACGAGGCCGTGCGGAACCTGGCCTTCGCCACGGGATCCGCGATGCTCACCAAGCCGACGCACGCGTTCTCCCTGCTCCAGTCGCTGCTGATGGCCTCGTCCGCCGGTTCCTATTCGAACCTCGTGGATGCCGATTTCATCCTCGACAAGCGGGTCGTCGGCGGGCTCCAGCAGGTGCCGCTGCGTCTCGCCGAGCGTCTGGGCGACGATGTGCTCCTCAACCAGCCCGTGCGCAGCCTCGAGTGGTCGGATGCCGGCGTCGTCGCCACCACCGACGACCTCACGGTCCGTGCCCGCCACGCGATCCTCGCCCACGCGCCGGTGCTGTACAGCCGCATCTCGTTCGTGCCGCCGCTGCCGCGCCGCCAGCATCAGCTGCACCAGCACCTCTCGATGGGCTTCGTCATCAAGGTGCACGCGGTCTACGACCGTCCGTTCTGGCGCGAGCAGGGCCTCAGTGGCACCGCGTTCAGCCCGTACGAGCTCTCGCACGAGGCCTATGACAACACGAACCACGGCGATGAGCGCGGCACCCTGGTCGGCTTCGTGTCCGACGCCAACGCCGACGGGGTCTTCGAGCTCTCGGCCGAGGAGCGCAAGGAGCGCATCCTCGAGTCGCTGTCGCACTACTACGGTCCCGAGGCCAAGAACCCGGTCGTCTACTACGAGAGCGACTGGGGCAGTGAGGAATGGACGCGCGGCGCCTATGCCGCGAGCTTCGACATGGGCGGCCTGCACCGGTACGGCGCTGATCTCCGCACCCCCGTCGGCCCGATCCACTTCGCCTGCAGCGACATCGCCGGTGCCGGGTACCAGCACGTGGACGGCGCGATCCGGATGGGGCACCTGGTCGCCTCGAACATCGTCGAAGCAAGCCGTGAGAACGGCTCCGCAGAGAGCGTCGGCTGATGAGCGGCTCGGTCGTCGTGGGGTACACGGCGACGGATGCGGGAGCGGATGCTGCCGCCCTCGGTGCGCGGCTCGCCCGCAGCCTCGGCGCGACGCTGCACCTGGTGATCGTGCTTCCCAACGAGGGCACCCGCAACGCCGCGGTGCCGCCGGAGCGGGCCTACGAAGAGCACATCAGGGCGCAGGCCAAGAAGTGGCTCGGCGAGGCCGTGGTCAGCCTTCCGCAGGAGCTGACCCGCAGCGGTCACGTGCGCTTCTCCGAGTCGTTCGCCGAAGGACTGATCGCCGCCGGTGAGGAGTTCGGCGCCAGGGTCATCGTGATCGGCGCAGCGGGTGGTGGCATCTTCGGACGCCACCGTCTCGGCAGCGTCGCCTCCGAGCTCCTGCACTCGTCGACCATCCCGGTGGCCCTCGCCCCCGTGGGGACCGCGCAGCAGGACGACCACGTGATCCCGCGCGTCACCGTCGCGGTCGGCTCGCGGCCGGGCGCCGATGCCCTTCTCGACGAGGCCGTAGCCATCGCCGGCGACAGCGGTGTCGATCTCCGACTCGTGTCCCTCGTGCCGTTCGACGTGCCTCCGGGGCTCGACACGGGCGCGATCCGCACGGTCGGCGACACGCACGCGCAGGAGGTGCTGGCGGTGGCGACGGAGCTGCTGCCGGACGGTCGCACCGCCGCGGTCGAGAAGGCACCGGGCGACTCCGTCGAGGATGCCGTCGCGCAGCTCCACTGGCTTCCCGGGGAGGTCGTCCTCGTCGGCTCCAGCCGCCTGGCCCAGCCCCGTCGTCTCTTCCTGGGGTCCACGGCAGCGAAGATGCTGCACGAGCTCCCCGTCCCCATGATCGTCGTCCCGCGCACCCGCAACGAGGCAGGAGAACGCTGATGAGCAGCACCAACCGGGCGACGGAGCCCGAATCCGGTGTCACCACCGGTATCTCCACGAAGGGCCTGAGCGCCGGAACGGTCGGCCTCATCGGCGCGGTCGTGATCGGCATCTCGTGCATCGCGCCCGCATACACGTTCACCGCGGCCGTCGGCCCGGTCGCGTCCACGGTGGGGTCGCAGATCCCCGCCATCATCCTCGTCGGGTTCATCCCGATGCTCCTGGTCGCCTTCGGCTATCGCGAGCTGAACAACCGGATGCCCGACTCCGGCACCTCGTTCACGTGGGCTGCCCGCGCCTTCGGGCCGTGGGTCGGCTGGATGGCAGGCTGGGGCCTGGTGGTCGCCACGATCCTGGTGCTGTCGAACCTCGCCGGCATCGCGGTCGACTTCCTGTTCCTGCTGATCTCGCAGATCACCGGCAATCCGGACATCGCCGGGCTGGCGAGCGTCACGTGGATCAACATCAGCGTGTGCCTGCTGTTCATGCTCGGCGCGACCTGGGTCTCGTACCGCGATATGCAGACGACGCAGAAGCTGCAGTACTGGCTGGTGAGCTTCCAGATCCTCGTCCTCGTCTTCTTCGCGATCTCGGCGATCGTCCAGGCCGTCGCCGGCAACGGCTTCGACTACCAGCCGTTCGATCTCAACTGGTTCAACCCCTTCGCGATCTCGTCGTTCAGCGCGATCGCGGCCGGCCTCTCGCTCTCGATCTTCATCTTCTGGGGCTGGGACGTCACGCTCACCATGAACGAGGAGACCAAGGATCCCGAGAAGACCCCGGGGCGTGCGGCCACCCTCACGGTGCTCACGATCGTCTCGCTGTACCTGCTGCTCGCCGTCGCGATGATCATGTTCGCCGGCGTCGGAACCGGTGCGCTGGGACTCGGCAACGAGGACATCCAGGAGAACGTCTTCTTCCACCTCTCCGGCCCGATCCTCGGTCCGCTCGCGTTCCTTGTCTCGCTCGCCGTGCTCACCAGCTCGGCCTCGTCGCTGCAGTCGACGTTCGTGGGACCGGCGCGCACGCTGCTCGCGATGGGGCACTACGGCGCGCTGCCCAAGTCGTTCGCGAAGGTCAGCCCGCGCTTCTTCACGCCCGGGTACGCGACGATCGTCTCGGCGATCGTGGCATCGGCCTTCTACGCCGTCATGCGCGTGGTCAGCGAGGACACGCTGTGGGACACCATCCTCACGCTCGGCATGATGATCTGCTTCTACTACGGGATCACCGCCTTCGCGTGCGTCTGGTACTTCCGCAAGCAGTGGTTCGACTCGACGCGGAACTTCTTCTTCACGTTCCTGTTCCCGCTCGTCGGCGGAGCGATCCTCGCGGTGCTGTTCTTCACCACGCTGATCGACTCGATGGACCCCGCCTACGGGTCCGGTTCGCAGATCGGCGGCGTCGGCATCGTCTTCATCCTCGGGATGCTGATCATCGTCGTCGGCATCGTCGTCATGATCTGGAACGCGGTCCGACGGCCCGCGTTCTTCCGCGGACAGACGCTGAGCATCGACGCACCGCCCAGCCGGCGCCCGCGCTCCTAGCCCTCCTCACAGAAAGAGAATCATGAGCACCCAGACCGAACAGGCCCTCCTCGACAGCATCCCCACCGGTCTCTTCATCGGCGGTCAGTGGATCGACGGCGAGACCGGCGGCACCTTCGACGTGCAGGACCCCGCGACCGGTGCCGTGATCCGCACCATCGCCGACGCGACGCCCGAAGACGGCATCCGTGCGCTCGACGCCGCGGTCGCTGCTCAGGACGACTGGGCTGCGACGGCTCCTCGCGTGCGCAGCGAGATCCTTCGTCGGGCGTTCGACCTCGTGCAGGAGCACAAGGAGGATCTCGCCCTGCTCATGACCCTCGAGATGGGCAAGCCGCTCGCCGAGGCCCGGGGTGAGGTCGGCTACGGCGGCGAGTTCCTGCGGTGGTTCAGCGAGGAAGCCGTGCGCATCAGCGGCCGATATGGCATCAACCCGGAGGGCACCGGCCACATGGTCGTGTCGCAGCGCCCGGTCGGACCGTCCTTCTTCGTGACGCCGTGGAACTTCCCCTTCGCCATGGCGACGCGCAAGATCGCCCCCGCGCTCGCCGCCGGCTGCACTGTCGTGATCAAGCCCCCGGCACTCACGCCGCTCACCACGATCTTCTTCGTCTCGCTGCTGGAGAAGGCCGGACTGCCCGCGGGCGTGGTCAACGTCGTGCAGACGTCGAAGTCCAGCGCGCTCTCGGCACCCATCATCGCCGACCCGCGTCTGCGCAAGCTGTCGTTCACCGGTTCGACCGAAGTCGGCCGCAAGCTGATCGCTCAGGCGGCGGAGGGCGTGCTGCGCGTGTCGATGGAGCTCGGAGGCAACGCGCCGTTCGTGGTGTTCGACGACGCCGACCTCGACAAGGCGGTGGACGGGGCGCTCGCCGCGAAGTTCCGCAACATCGGACAGGCCTGCACCGCGGCCAACCGTTTCATCGTGCACAAGGACGTCGCGGGCGAGTTCGCGAAGCGCGTGACCGAACGTGTCAACAGCATGAAGATCGGTCGGGGCACGGAGGACGGCGTCGCGATCGGTCCGCTCATCGACGCGGATGCCGTCGCCAAGGCCGGCGAGCTCGTCGACGACGCGGTCGGACGCGGTGCGACCCTCCTCGCGGGTGGCAAGGCCGTCGAGGGCACGGGCACGTTCTACGAACCCACCGTGCTCACCGATGTCGTCGCCGGGAGCGCGATCCTCCGCGAGGAGATCTTCGGACCGGTGCTCGCCATCGCGACCTTCGAGACCGAGGATGAAGCCGTGCACCTCGCGAACGACACGGAGTACGGGCTCGTCTCGTACGTCTTCACCGAGAACCTGCAGCGCGGACAGCGGATGATCGACAAGCTCGAGACCGGCATGATGGGTCTCAACGTGGGCGTGGTCTCCAACGCAGCTGCCCCCTTCGGCGGCGTCAAGCAGTCCGGCGTCGGCCGCGAGGGCGGGTTCGAGGGCATCCACGAGTACCTGTCCACCAAGTACACGCTGATCCCGGTCTCCTGATTCCGATGCGCGGGGCCCGCGCCGTCGGGTCCCGCCCCACCACACGAGAGGACATGTCATGACCGACTACGCCGTCATCAACCCCGCCACCGGAGAGACGCTGGCGTCCTTCGACACCTTCACCGACGCCCAGATCGAGGAGGCCGTCGCCGCCGCCGACGACGCCCACCGCGAGTGGTCGCGCTCGTCGACCGTCGCCGAGCGCGCCGCGCTCCTGCACCGCGCTGCCGAGCTGCACCGCGAGCGACGGGAAGAGCTCGCCGACATCTTCGTGCGCGAGATGGGGAAGCCCCGTGAGGCCGCGCTCGGCGAGGTCGACTTCGCCGCGGACATCGCCGACTACTACGCCGATCAGGCGGAGTCGATCATGGCGGACCAGCCGATCGCGATCCTGGGGGAGGGCTCGGCCGTCATCCGCCGCTCCTCGCTCGGGCCGCTCATCGGCATCATGCCGTGGAACTTCCCGGCGTACCAGATCGTCCGCTTCGCCGCCCCGAACCTGATCGTCGGCAACACGATCTTGCTGAAGCCGGCGCCGCAGTGCCCGGAGTCCTCGACCGCGATCGAGAAGATCTACCACGATGCCGGCTTCCCGAAGGGCGCCTACCAGAACGTGCTCGCGACGAACGAGCAGATCGCGACGATGATCGCCGACCCGCGCGTGCAGGGTGTCTCGCTCACCGGCTCCGAGCGCGCCGGCGCCGCCGTCGCCGAGATCGCCGGCCGCAACCTCAAGAAGGTCGCGCTGGAGCTGGGTGGCTCCGACCCGTTCATCGTGCTCTCCACCGACGACCTCGACGCCACCGTGCAGGCCGGCGTCGATGCTCGTCTGGACAACAACGGACAGGCCTGCAACGGCGCGAAGCGGTTCATCGTGGTGGACGGGCTGTACGACGCCTTCGTCGAGAAGTTCACGGCAGCGATGGCGGCGGTCGAGGCGACCGACCCCATGCTCGACGACACGGTCCTCGGTCCGGTGTCCTCCGAGACGGCCGCGGTCACCCTGCAGAAGCAGATCGACCAGGCCATCGAGCAGGGGGCGACCCTGCTCACCGGCGGAACGCGCGAGGGCACGTTCTTCGCTCCGACCGTGCTGGCCGACGTGACGCCCGAGATGAACGTGTACCGCGAGGAGCTCTTCGGACCCGCTGCCGTCGTCTACCGTGTGGCGGATGAGGACGCTGCGGTCGAGCTCGCGAACGACACCACGTTCGGGCTCGGCTCGTACGTCTTCACGACGGATGCCGAGCAGGCCGAGCGCGTCGCCGACAAGATCGAGGCGGGCATGGTCTACGTCAACCTCGTGCTGGCTGACAGCCCCGAGCTGCCCTTCGGCGGTGTCAAGCGCAGCGGCACGGCCCGCGAGCTGGGCCACCTGGCCGCCGACGAGTTCGTCAACAAGAAGCTCATCCGCATCGGCTGAGCGCCACGATGGACGGCCCCTCGCAGACCGCGAGGGGCCGTTCGCGTGCGGTCATCGAAACGCGTGACGAATGGCCTGTCGGTGAAGACATCGAGTGGGAGACAATGGCGGCATGAGCGCGCACACCGACCCCATCGAGACCCTGACCTCGGACCGGAGCTGGGAGCTGCTCGGCACGCAGGAACTGGGACGACTCGTCACCCATGTGGGCGACACGATCGATATCTTCCCGGTGAACTACGTGGTCGACGGCGAAGGCATCCTGTTCCGCACCGCGCCGGGCAGCAAGCTGTTCGAGCTGACCGTCAACACCGACGTGTTGTTCGAGGTCGACGACCACACCGACACGGATGCCTGGAGCGTGATCATCCGCGGGTACGCCACCGCACTGGAGTCGGATGCCGACGTGCAGCGGGCGGAGGCCGCGGGGCTTCGGCCCTGGATCCCCACCCTCAAGCGTGTCTTCGTGCGCATCGCCCCGACCTCGGTCTCGGGGCGGGCGTTCCGCCGCAGTGCCGAGCCGGAGCGCGACGGTCCCCAGGAGTACTGACCGCACCGGCACTGCGCGGCGCGTGTCCCGAAGGAGATCTCCCGTCCTGAAGGAGATCTCACATCCTGGAGGAGAACTCACGCTCTGAAGGAGATCTCCCGTTCTGAAGGAGCGAAGACAGCATTCGCTCCTTCAGAGCATGAGATCTCCTTCGTGTGGGTGCCCGGGCGTAGGGTCGAAGCATGGCCAACGTCGCTGAGAACATCGTCAAGACTCTGCACGCCAATGGGATCGACCGGGTCTACGGCATCCCCGGGGACTCGCTGAACGGCTTCACGGACGCCCTGCGCAAGGACGGCACGATCCGATGGGTGCACGTGCGCCATGAGGAGTCCGCCGCGTTCGCCGCCGCTGCGGATGCCGCCACGACGGGAGAGCTCGCGGTCGTCGCAGGATCCTGCGGACCGGGCAACCTGCACCTCATCAACGGACTGTACGATGCGAACCGCTCGCGTGTGCCGGTGCTCGCCATCGCCGCGCAGATCCCCACCACCGAGATCGGCACGGGGTACTTCCAGGAGACGCATCCGCAGGAGCTCTTCCGCGAGTGCAGCGTGTACGTCGAGTACGTCGCCGATCCCGCACAGATGCCGCGCCTGCTGGAGATCGCCATGCGCGCCGCGATCGAGGAGCGCGGCGTCGCGGTGCTCGTGATCCCGGGGGACGTCGCCCTCGCTGACATCGCCGACGATCGCGCCGTCGTGATCGAGCGCAGCCACCCCGTGATCGTGCCGAGCGCTGCGGAGCTTGAGAAGGCGGCGACGCTGCTGAACGCGGCGAACAGCGTCACGATCCTTGCGGGTGCCGGTGTGGAGGGCGCCCACGACGAGGTCATAGCCCTCGCCGACACGCTCGGCGCGCCGATCGTGCACGCCCTCCGCGGCAAGGAGTTCATCGAGTACGACAACCCCTTCGACGTCGGGATGACGGGGCTTCTGGGCTTCGCCTCCGGGTTCCGCGCGATGGAGGCCGCCGACGCCCTGCTCGTGCTGGGCAGCGACTTCCCCTACGAGCAGTTCTATCCGGACGGTGCGAAGACGATCCAGGTCGACATCCGGGGTGCACAGCTCGGGAAGCGGCATCCCCTCGATCTGGGGCTGGTCGGTGACGTGCGCGCGACCGCCGATGCCCTGCTGCCGCGTCTGGCACGCAAGGACGACCGGAGCCACCTCGATGACGCCACCGCCCACTATCGCAAGACACGCAAGAAGCTCGACGAGCTGGCGGTGCCCGCGAAGGGCGACCGCCCCATCCATCCGCAGTATCTGGCTCGGCTCCTGGACGAGTACGCGACCGACGACGCGATCTTCACGGCCGACGTGGGGTCGCCGACCGTGTGGGCGGCCCGCTACCTGTCGATGACCCAGGACCGCCGGCTGATCGGTTCGTTCACGCACGGCTCGATGGCCAATGCGCTGATGCACGGGATCGGGGCGCAGGTGGCCCACCCCGACCGACAGGTCGTGGCCCTCGCGGGTGACGGTGGTCTCTCGATGATGCTCGGTGAGCTGCTGACCCTGACGCAGAACGAACTGCCCGTGAAGACCATCGTGGTCAACAACTCGTCGCTGAACTTCGTGGAGCTCGAGATGAAGGCCGCGGGCTTCGTGACGTACGGGACCGGATTGGAGAACCCCAGCTTCGCCGCGATCGCCGAGGCGATGGGGATCTTCGCCCGTCGTGTGGAGCGCAGCGAGGATCTGCCGGAGGCCGTGCGCGAGGTGCTCGCCCACGACGGCCCCGCCCTGTTGGACGTGGTGACGGAACGGCAGGAGCTGTCGATGCCGCCCGCGATCGAGGCAGCCCAGGTCAAGGGCTTCGCGCTGTACGCGATCCGCACGGTGATGTCCGGGCGCGGGGACGAGCTCCTCGATCTCGCCAGGGCGAACTGGCGCCAGTTCTTCTGAGCGGGCGCTCAGCTCTCCAGGTGCGAACGGATCTCGGCGGCTTCACCGTGCCGACCGAGCGACTCGAAGACGTTGCCGAGTTCGAGTGCGGCCACCTGCAGCAGTGGAGGGTGGCCGGCGGCGTGCTCGATCGCACTGCGGTAGACGGGTACTGCATCGGCTGACCTGTCGTTTCCGGCGAGCACGCGTCCGGCGAACAGCTCAGAGCTCCCTGCAGAGCCCAGGTCTCCGAGCGCGGCGAACCCGTCGGCGGCGGTGAGCGCGGCCGCGACCGCCTCGTCGATCCGGCCGAGCTCGGCGAGAGCGCGACCGCGCGAATCCGTGACATCGGCGAGGAGCCACTCCGCCTCGTGCTGCTGCGCGAGCGCGGCGACCTCGTCGAAGAGCGCGAACGCCCGCTCGTCACCACGACCGCCGTACGCCTGCCCGAGACTGTGCAGCACCTCGGTCAGCGCTCCGACGGCGTCGGGTGCGCGGCGCACGATCTCGGCGGCCGCCTCCAGCAGCCCGATCGCGTCCTCCTGTTCGTCGAAGCGTGCGAGGATCTTGGCCTGCTCGGTCATCGACATCGCCTGATCGGCGTGCTCTTCAGCCTGGCCGAACAGTTCGGAGGCGTAGCCGTGCGCCCCGACGGCCTGGCCGAACTCACCGGCCGCGCCCAGGGCGCGGGCCAGCATCGATGCCGTCATCGCGCGGGAGCCGGCGGCCACCTCCGCGTTCTCCTCCCGCTGCAGCACATCGCCGAACAGCTCCGCCGCTTCCTCCGCATCCCCGACCCGCAGCATGGCGCGCGCGAGACGGAAGTCGACACCGGTGGAGTCGCCCCCGGCCTCTCCAGCGATCCGCGACGCGAGACGGTAGCGCGAAACGGCCTTCTCGGGCTCTTCCGCGTCCTCCCAGAGGGCCCCGGCGAGCAGGTGCGCATCGCCGAGCGCGCGGGTCGCTCCCAGCTCGGCGAGCAGCCGGCAGACCTCGTCTGCATCCGTGGCGCCTTCGACGTAGTTGTCGGTGCCGCCACGCACCCGCGCCCTGATCTGCAGGGCCTGTGCCCGGTGTCCGATGCTGAGGTCTTCCTGGGCGAGGAAGCCGTCGAGCAATGTGATCGCCGGTTCCAGGTCGCCCTTGCTGAGCACCGCCGAGATCGCCAGCAGGGTCGTGGTGTTCGAGAGGCGAACGTCCTCGGCCTCGGCGAACGAGCGGGCGGCGACCTCTGCGAGATCCAGTGCCGCATCCGCCTCGCCGGCCTGCAGGTGCAGTGCGGCGCGGCTGATCGCGAGGTCACCGCGCGACCAGGCGGGAAGCGAGGCCGAAGCCGCGTCGGAGATCGCCTCTTCCAGCGCGGCGGTCGTCTCGGGGGTGTTCAGCCCGAAGGTCGCGAGCTCCAGGCGTTCCTCCAGTGCGGCTTGCTCCTCGCGTCCGGCGGCCCGGAGCGCGGCGATGCGCTCGGGCAGCAGCTGCAGGGCCTCCTCGGCGCGGTCGAGGGCGATCAGGATGCCCAGACGCATCGACAGCAGCTGGGCGCGCTTGTCGGGTTCCTCCACCGCGAGAGCCCGGGGAAGAGCGTCGAGGGTCTCGTGTTCGGCCCCGAACTGGGCGAGCTGCATCGCGCGCTCGAACCAGCCGTCCGCATCCACCGGGGCGGCGGACGGGGTCGGGGCGACGAACGCATCCGAGCGGATCGGCACGTCGTACTGCTCCGTGGCGAGGGCGCGCATCCGGTCCAGACTGCGGGCGTGTCCCCGGGTCCCGTCCCGCTCGTCGAACGCGGCGCCGATCCGCTCTGCGGCGGACCAGGCCGCCGCAGCGAGGTCGGTCGCGCTCCATGGACCGTCGTGCTCGCCGAAGAACGGGACGAGGGAGGGAGCGTCCGCACCGCGCACGGGGGTGTCGCCGTGCCCCGCGGCGGTGACCCGGTCCAGGGCCACGGCGAGGGCGGCGAGGGCGGCGAAATGCGCGTCGACGTTCAGTCCGTCGTGCGCCAGCCAGGCGATGTGCTTCTCCACCATGGCGAGTGCCCGCGCCTCGTTGCCCGTGATCGCGGCGAAGACGATGTTGTTGGCCACGATGCGGAGGTTGTCCGGGTTGTCCTTCGCCAGGCGGTAGCTGCGCAGGTGGGCGGTCTTCGCTTCCGCCGGGCGTCCGGCGCGGAGGTAGGGGAGCAGGGCCCGGGAGAGCGCATGCTCCGGCTCCTCGCCGCAGGAGAAGCCGCCCTCGATCATCTCCTCGACCAGCTGGATCGCCTCGTCGTCGCGGTCGGTGTCCGCATAGAAACCGGCGACCTGACTGCGACCGCAGGCGTCGCAGTGACTGTGGTCGTCGCGGGGAGTGGCCTCGAGCTGCACGCGCAGCGCCTCGGCATCGTCCATGCGACCGGCGTCCCAGGCATCCTCGAAGCGTGCGGTGAGCACGCCGCTCAGGCCGAGTCCGGCGGCGCGGTAGTGCGCCTCCATATCGTCCAGCACGGCGGCGATCTGCTCCTGCGAGAACGCGGGCGAGGACCGCAACGAGGAGGCCATCCACTTGAACTGCCACATCAGGTCAGCGCCGCCGTTGTCGAGGTCGGCGGGGAACCGCTGCGGATCCGCATCATGGTGCGCGAGGCACCACGCGAACGAGTTCAGCATCACGTCGGTCGCGCCGCCCATGTTGGCCGAAGCCGTCTGCCGCATCCGCGCCTCGTACTCGAGGCGCTCGTCGCCGACCTCGACCGCCAACGCCACGGCTTCCGCGACGAGGGCCTGCTCGGCGGGGCCCCAGGGCGTGCGATCGATCTCCTCGATCAGCTGCTGGAAGCGCTTCTTCGGACGTGCCATGGACGGAACCCTTCGATGGAGAGTCAGCGGACGTCCTCGAAGGGGATCTGATCCCCTTCGAGGCCGGCCGAGAGCGAGACGAGATCGGCGAGCGCACTCGTCATGAGTGCGCGGTCGGCGTCGGCGAGCGGATGGTGCCCCGCGAGCAGTGCCTGGATGTAGAGGAGCTGCACCGTGCGGGCGAACACGGCATCGTCGCGCACGCGCACCAGCGCGCGGACGACACGGTTCGACCAGTTCAGGCACAGACGCGCACGGAGATCTTCCTGGCGTCCGGACGACAGCGTCCGGTCGATGCGGTCCAGCACCCCGCCCCAGAGCGCCCCGGTGACGCCCTTGGTGCGGCCGCGGTCGATCGCGCGCAGCACCTCGGGGTCGGCGACGTAGAGCCCTGCGAGGTCGGGGCGGTCGATGGAGCGCACCACCACGGAACATCCGGATGCCGTGAGCACGGCCTCGGCGCGGGCCTCCAGCGCGACGGCGGCATCGCGGTCGTCGAGAGGCGGAGGATCGAGGCGGTCCAGCTCGGCGGTCACATCGACCTGCTCGACCGTGACGTGCGGGTACAGGTCGGGAAGCATCCGGATCAGATCGGCGTCGTAGAGATACCCTCCGTTGACCAGTACCTCGCCGCCGGGGGAGATGCCGGCCACCTGGCGGAACTCGTCCACGGTGTTCGCGTACCGGATGTGCGGGTGACGCTCGACGAGGTCGCCGATCCGGAGGGTGCCGTGCGTCGTCTCGACGGTCAGCCAGCGGGAGATGAAACGGGCCAACTCCTCGTCGTGGCGGACGAGCGACTTCAGCCCGACCTCGTGCACGGCGACGAACTGCGCCAGGCGGTGCGGCTCGCTCAGTCCGAGCTCGAGCACCCAGCGGCGGATGCCGGCGCCGAGCTGCTCGCGCACGCGCTCCAGGGCGTCGTCCTCGACGAGCGACTCCCGGCTCGCGGTGGGTGCGAGCCCGGTGGAATCCACCACGGCGCGGACGAAGAAGGCCCACTCGGGCAGCACGTCGTCGACGCGCTCGGAGAGCAGCATCCGTCCCAGATACATGCGCGTCGCCTGACGTGCACCGGGAGGCGGGGCGTAGGGCAGCACGTAGGCGAGGCCGCGGGTGCCGGTGGCCGGCTCGCTCAGCTCGATGACATCGAGAGGGCCGGCCCCGAGGAGGTCGCGTCCGTAGCTCACGGCGGCCTCCGGGTCCTGCGCGGCCTCGAGGAACGGCGCATCCCGGGTGATGTCGATGTCGCCGGAGGCGGTGTCGATCGTGACCCGCACCGGCAGGAACTCCCCGAACGTCGTCGCCAGCTCGTGCACGCTGGCCGGGCGCAGCAGGTCTCCGGCGTCGAAGCGCGGGACGAGATGCACGCTGGTGCCGATCGGCAGCTCCTCGTCGATCTCGGTCACCTGGAACGTGCCGTCCGCGCTTCCCGTCCACTCCACGGAGGCCCCGCCGCGGGCGCTGCGGGAGCGGATGACGATCGCGTCGGCGACCATGAAGCAGCTCAGCAGTCCGATGCCGAACTGTCCGAGGTAGTCGCTGCGCGGCAGGTCGAAGATGTCGCGCTTGGAGCTTCGGCCGACGGTCGCGAGCAGATCGGCGACCTCGGTCGCGGTGAGCCCCACGCCGTCGTCGCGCAGCACGAACTCGCCGCTCTCGGCGGTCAGCGGAGTGATCCGGATGCGTCCGCCCCCGCCGTCGACCTCGCGACGCGCCGTGATCGCGTCGCGGGCGTTCTGCAGAAGCTCCCGCAGGTACACCCGGGGGCTGGAGTAGATGTGTCGACTGAGCAGATCGACGACTCCGCGCAGATCCACCTGGAACTGCTGCACTTCAGCGCTCACCGGCGCTCCCTCCTCCTGCACACGCTCGCCGAGCCTAACAAGAACACGCCATCGCGATCCCGGTTCGGCGCGACCGGATCGATGCCGTATGCTTGTGGGGCAGTTGTTGTCTGCATTCTTTCGCCATGCCTGGGGTCTCCCGACCACGGTCACGGCGGCAGAATGGGGAGAACACCCCGAGACCTCCCGGTCTCTAGGGCGGTAGCTCAATTGGCAGAGCAGCGGTCTCCAAAACCGCAGGTTGCAGGTTCGATTCCTGTCCGCCCTGCGCGTCAGCGCAACGCTGACACACGAAAGGTACATTCAGGATGGATCAGGACGAACCGCGCGGCGAGGTCGTCGCGGCCGGCGCCACCCGCGAGAAGAAGGGCAACCCCTTCTCCCGGTTCTTCGGGAGCATCGCCCTGTTCATCCGCCAGGTCATCGCCGAGCTCCGCAAGGTCGTCACCCCGACTCGCAAGGAGCTGTTCAAGTTCACCGGTGTCGTGCTCGTCTTCGTGATCATCGTCATGGGCATCGTCTACGGCTTGGACACGCTGTTCGCATTCGTGACGCACTGGGTGTTCGGAATCCCTGGCTGATGACCCCCGCGGCTCACGCCGCAGCTATGGAGAAGAAGCAACGTGTCTGAACGATATTCCGACGACGCCGACTGGGCGACCGCCGCAGAGCAGTCCAGCGAGGAGGACGAGGCCCAGGAGGGCAACGTCCTCGCCGCGGAGGAGCTCTCGGTCACCTCGGCCGAGCACGTCGCGGTCCACGTCGAAGGCGAAGACGGCGAAGAAGACGGCACGGAAGACATCGACATCGACATCGACGACCCGGAGGCGGACGCGATCGTGAACGACGCTCTCAACCTGGACGAAGCGGCAGAGTCTGAGGCTGCCGCTGAGGTCCTCAACGAATCTGTGGCCGAAGAGGCCGCCGACCACGACGCGGCTGCGGCCGAAGAGGTCACCCCCTACGACGGTCCCGAGGTCGGTGCCGATGAAGTCCAGAGCGACGAGGACTCCTCGGCGGACGAGGGTGCGGAAGAAGACCCGTACGAGGCCTTCCGTATGGACCTGCGCATGCTCCCCGGCAAGTGGTACGTCATCCACTCCTACGCCGGTTTCGAGCGCAAGGTGAAGGCCAACATCGAGCAGCGCAAGTCGACGCTCGAGGTCGAGGACGAGATTTACCAGGTCGAGGTCCCGATGGAAGACGTGGTCGAGATCAAGAACGGCCAGCGCAAGATGGTCACCCGCGTGCGCATCCCCGGCTACGTGCTGGTGCGCATGGAGCTCACGGAAGACACCTGGTCGGTCGTGCGTCACACCCCGGGTGTCACCGGCTTCGTGGGCAACGCTCACAACCCGACGCCGCTGCGCTTCGAAGAGGCCTTCAACATGTTGAAGTCGCTCGTCGAGGTCAAGGACGTCCCCACGGCCAAGAACATCGCGTCGAAGGGCGGCGTCGCCGTCGCTCGTCCGCTCCCCGCCGAGGTCGACTTCGAGGTCGGCGAGACCATCACGATCAAGGAAGGCTCGTTCGCGGGGCTTCCCGGTTCGATCAGCGAGATCAAGCCCGAGAGCGGCAAGCTCACGGTCCTCGTCTCCCTCTTCGAGCGCGAGACCCCGGTCGAGCTGTCGTTCGACCAGGTCACCAAGATGGTCTGACGCACACATCCTTCACGAGAACGGCCGTCCCCTTCCGGGGGCGGCCGTTCTCGCGTTCTCGCGTCCTCCCGTCCTCGCGTCCTCGCGTCCTCCCGCCCCCCGTCCGATGCGGGATCAAAAACGCGCCCGGGAACCCTCCGCGAGGAACGGTTTTGATCCCGCAACCGGCTGGAATGGGAGGGGCGGGGGGCGATCCGGGGGCTGGAACGGGACGGGAGGGGGCGGGGGATGAGGTAGGATTGTGTGGTTTGTGTGCCGCTTCGGCGTGCGCAGAGACGACCACGGTTCGGAAACGCCGGATCTGTGGGAGAAGCGGATGCTCCGGCATCCGATTCGATGAAAGGAAAGAGAATGGCACCGAAGAAGAAGGTGACCGGCCTGATCAAGCTTCAGATCAACGCCGGTGCAGCCAACCCGGCGCCGCCGATCGGCCCCGCGCTCGGTCAGCATGGCGTCAACATCATGGAGTTCTGCAAGGCGTACAACGCCGCGACCGAGTCGCAGCGCGGCAACGTCATCCCCGTCGAGATCACCGTCTACGAGGACCGCAGCTTCACGTTCATCCTGAAGACCCCGCCCGCCGCGGAGCTCATCAAGAAGGCCGCTGGCGTCGCGAAGGGTTCTTCGACCCCGCACACCGTCAAGGTCGCGAAGATCACCAAGGACCAGGTCCGTCAGATCGCAGAGACCAAGCAGGCCGACCTGAACGCGAACGACGTCGAGGCCGCTATCTCGATCATCGCCGGCACCGCCCGTTCCATGGGCATCACGGTCGAGGGCTGAGGAGAATAATCATGGCTACCAAGTCCAAGGCTTACAAGGCTGCCGCCGAGAAGATCGAGGCAGACCGTTTCTACACCCCGGCCGAGGCCGTCGCCCTCGCGAAGGAGACCGGCTCGTCGAAGTTCGACTCGACCGTCGAGGTCGCGCTGAAGCTCGCTGTCGACCCCCGCAAGGCGGACCAGATGGTGCGCGGCACCGTCATCCTGCCCCACGGCACCGGTAAGACCGCCCGCGTCATCGTCTTCGCCACCGGCCCCGCGGCCGAGGCAGCGATCGCCGCAGGTGCGGATGAGGTCGGCGGCGCCGAGCTCATCCAGAAGGTCGCCGACGGCTGGACCAACTTCGACGCCGCGGTCTCCACCCCGGAGCTCATGGGCCAGGTCGGTCGTCTCGGAAAGGTGCTCGGACCGCGCGGTCTGATGCCGAACCCGAAGACCGGCACCGTGACCCCGAACCCGGCCAAGGCCGTCGAGGAGATCAAGGGCGGAAAGATCGAGTTCCGCGTCGACAAGCACGCCAACGTGCACTTCGTCGTCGGCAAGGCCTCCTTCACCGCAGAGCAGCTGGGCGAGAACATCGGCGCGGCGCTCGAGGAGATCGTCCGCCTCAAGCCGTCGAGCTCGAAGGGCCGTTACATCCAGAAGGGCGCCGTGTCGACCACGTTCGGCCCCGGCATCCCGCTGGACGTCAACGCCATCTGAGTCTGACTCGCAGAGAACGCCCCCGGGTTCGCCCGGGGGCGTTTTCGCGTCCCTGCACCCGGCCCGGCGTGCGCGGTGAAACGAAACGTCATCGGATGAGGGAAACCGCCGGCCCCCGCGTACTGTGAGGAAGTTCCCGCGCCGGTCACGTAAACTCGCACCGCGCTTCACACCCCAGGAGGGTCCATGTCCCGTCGTCTCATCGCCGTCACCGCACTCGTCGCCGCTGCCGCGGTGCTCACCGCCTGCAGCGGGTCGAGCACCCCCGCGAGTACTCCGGGCGGCGGAGACGGATCCGCGAACGCCGACTTCGGGCTGGTGCAGGAGGGCACGCTCACGGTCGCGACCGAAGGCACCTATCGGCCCTTCAGCTTCCACGACGACGGCGGCGCTGGCGACCTCACGGGCTTCGACGTGGAGATCATCCAGGCCGTCGCCGACAAGCTGGGCCTCGAGGTGAAGTTCCAGGAGACGCAGTGGGATGCGATCTTCGCCGGGCTGGATGCGGGACGGTTCGACGTCATCGCGAACCAGGTGTCGGTCAACGACGAGCGCGAGGCGAAGTACCTCTTCAGCACGCCGTACACGGTCTCGCCCGGCGTCATCGTGGTGGCGGACGACGACGACTCGATCTCGTCCTTCGCTGACCTCGACGGCAAGTCCACCGCGCAGTCGCTCACGAGCAACTGGTATGAGCTGGCCACGGATTCGGGGGCCAAGGTCGAAGCGGTCGAGGGCTGGGCTCAAGCCGTCGAGCTGCTGCGCCAGGGGCGTGTGGATGCGACGGTCAACGACAAGCTGACCTTCCTCGACTACGAGACCACCAACAGCCCCACCGGCCTGAAGATCGCGGCCGAGACGGACGAGGCCGGCACCCAGGCCTTCGTCTTCGCCAAAGACAAGGAAGCGCTGGTCGAGGCCGTCGACGGCGCGCTCGAGGAGCTCCGCGCCGACGGCACCCTGGCCGAGATCAGCGACAAGTACTTCGGCGAAGACGTCACGAAGTAGCCGATGGAGAGTCCCTGGCAGCTGTTCCTCGATGCGCTCGGGCCGATCGCCTGGGCGGGTCTGACGGCGACGGTGCCGCTCGCGTTGCTGTCGTTCGCGCTGGGACTCGCGATCGCGGTCGGTGTCGCGCTCATGCGGATCTCTGTGAATCCGGTGGTCGCGGGGGTCGCGCGCTTCTACATCTCCGTGATCCGGGGCACGCCCATGCTCGTGCAGCTGTTCGTGATCTTCTACGGCATGCCGTCGGTAGGGATCACGCTGGACCCGTGGCCGAGCGCGATCATCGCACTGTCGCTCAACGTCGGCGGCTACGGTGCCGAGGTCGTGCGTGCGGCGATCCTCTCCGTCCCGAAGGGGCAGTGGGAGGCCGCGTACACGGTCGGCATGAATCGCACGCGGACGCTCACGCGCATCATCCTGCCCCAGGCGGCGCGGGTGTCGGTGCCGCCGCTGTCGAACACCTTCATCTCCCTCGTCAAGGACACCTCTCTCACCTCGCTGATCCTGGTCACGGAACTGTTCAAGGTGGCGCAGCAGATCGCCGCGACGACCCTCGAGTTCATGGTGGTGTACCTCGCGGCCGCGCTGGTCTACTGGGTGTTCTGCCTGGTGCTCTCCTTCGGACAGAGCGCCCTCGAGAGGAGGCTTGACAGCCGTGTCGCCCACTGAGAACACCACCGACGCCCTTCTCACCGCCCGCGGCCTCCGCAAGAGCTTCGGCGACAATGAGGTGCTGCGGGGCATCGATCTGACGCTGCACCGCGGCGAGGTCGTCGTGCTCATCGGCCCCAGCGGTTCCGGCAAGACCACCGTCCTGCGAGCGCTCAACGGACTCGAGACCCCGGATGCCGGCACGATCGTGGTCGCGGGCGGCCCCGACCTCGACTTCGCCCCGTCGGCGAAGCCGTCGACGCGGGAGCAGAAACGCAAGCGGCTCGCGCTCCGGGACCGCTCCGCGATGGTGTTCCAGCATCACAACCTCTTCCCGCATCTCACCGTGCTCGAGAACGTCATCGAGGGGCCGTGGCGGGTGCAGGGGCGCCCCAAGGCCGAGGTCGTCGCCGAGGCGCTCGTGCTGCTCGACAGGGTGGGGCTGAGCGACAAGGCCGATGCGCGTCCGCATCAGCTCTCGGGTGGGCAGCAGCAACGGGTGGGCATCGTGCGTGCACTCGCCCTCAAGCCCGACCTGCTGCTGTTCGACGAGCCGACCAGCGCGCTCGACCCGGAACTGGTGGGCGAGGTGCTCCTGGTCATCAAGGAGCTCGCGGACGAGAACTGGACGATGGCGGTCGTGACCCACGAGCTGAGCTTCGCCCGCGAGGCCGCGGATCATGTGCTGTTCATGGACGGCGGGGTGGTCGTCGAACAGGGGCCTCCCGCCGAGCTCTTCCGCGCGCCGAAGCACGAGCGCACGCAGCGTTTCCTCACGCGCATCCTGCGCCCGCTCGACGGCGCCTGACCACTCGCGGTCGCGGGCGACGGCTGGAAGGATGACGTGATGGGCACCATCGACGATTACCTCGCTGAACTCGACCCCGCGGATCGTGAGGCGATCGACCGGGTCTACGCGGTCGCCCGCCGGGAGGTTCCGGATGCGGAGCAGGGCAAGGGATACGGCATGCCGGCACTCGTGCACCGCGGCAAGGCACTCCTCTCGGTGATGCGCGCCAAGAAGCACATCGGCATCTACCCGTTCAGCCCGGACGCGGTCGCGGCGGTCGCGGGCCTGCTCGAGGGCAGTCCCGGGATCAGCGTCGACAAGGGCACCATCCGATTCCAGCCCGAGCATCCGATCCTGACCGCGGTGCTCGAGAGCCTCGTGCGGGCGCGGCTCGCACAGATCGACGGAGCGTGAACGCAGTCAGCCCCCAAGCACCGGAAGCACGAGGCTGACCGCGATCGTGATCATCACCACGGCGATCACGGCATCGAGGATGCGCCAGGAGAGCGGGGTGCGCAGCCAGCGTCCGAGATAGCGCGCGCCGAAGCCGAGCGCGGTGAACCACAGGATGCTCGCGGCGATCGCTCCGCCGGCGAACAGCCAGCGGTCGTCGCCGTGCGTGGCCGCGATCGATCCCAGCATCAGAACCGTGTCGAGGTACACGTGCGGATTGAGCCATGTGAGCGCGAGGGTCGTCAGGACGACCGGTGCCAGTCGTGGGCGGACGAGCGTCGGCGTCGCGCTGTGGGGGAGCGGTGCGCTCGGATCCACGGCTTCCGTCCCGTCCACCCGGAGCTCCTCGCCGCCGCGCCACGCACGACGTGCGGCGAGGACGCCGTAGGTCAGCAGGAACAGTGCGCCCGCCCACCGGGCCACGGCCACGAGCCATGGGGCCGCCGAGAGGACGAAGCCCAGCCCCGCCACCCCGGCGACGATCAGGGCGGCGTCGGAGGCGGCGCAGATGATCACGACGGCGAGCACGTGCTCCCGGCGGATCCCTTGACGCAGTACGAAGACGTTCTGCGCGCCGATGGCGACGATGAGAGAGAGTCCGAGTCCGAGCCCGGCGAGGACGGTGAGCACGGGTTCAGCCTAGGAACCGTTGGACATGAGAGGAAGCGATGGTTTCTTCAGAACCATTAGTATCCGTAATGTGAGGATCGACCCGGAATTGGCCACCACCCTCGCCGCGATCGTCGATGAGGGGACGTTGGACGCCGCATCGAGACGCCTGCGGATCACGCCGTCCGCGGTGAGTCAGCGGCTGAAGATGCTCGAGCAGCAGCTCGGCCGCATCCTGCTCGTGCGCGCCAAGCCCGCGCGGGTGACGGAGGCGGGAGAAGCGGTCGTGCGGCTGGCGCGACAGGTCGCCCTGCTCGAACACGATGCTCTGCTCGGCGTGGGCATCGACGAGGCCGGCGGGACGCGTCGCATCAGCATCCCGCTGGCCGTGAACGCCGACTCGATGGCGACGTGGTTCCTCGCTCCGCTCGCGCGTCTGTCCGCCGGGCATGACATCGACTTCGATCTGCATCGTGATGATCAGAACTTCACCGCCAGATTGCTGGAGTCGGGCACCGTGATGGCTGCGGTCACCAGCGAGGCGGCTCCCGTCGCCGGGTGCTCGGTGTCGCCGCTCGGGGTGCTCGAATACCGGGCGATGGCGGAGCCGGGGTTCGCGGCGCGTTGGTTCCCCGAGGGGGTCACGACGGAGGCGTTGGGGTCGGCCCCCTTCGTGGACTTCGACCGTCGAGACACGTTGCAGCACGAGTGGCTGCGTGCGATGTCGGTCGGGCAGGAGGGCGTGCCACGGCACTACGTCCCCGCCTCGAACGACTACGCGCTCGCGGTCGGTCTGGGCCTCGGCTGGGGAATGGTCCCGCTGCTCCAAGAGCGACCGGGCCTGGTTCCGCTGGGTGGGCCGACTCTGCGCGTCGAGCTCTACTGGCAGCAGTGGAACCTGCGCTCGGAACTGCTCGACACCATCGCCGGGGAGGTCGCCGCCGAGGCCCGCCGTGTGCTCGGCGGCACCGGGGTCACGCAGCCGGCTTCTCGTCCGGAGCCGCCCCGGAGGCCAGGGCGTGCAGCAGCCGGGTGAGGCTCCCGATGTCGGCGAGGCTCCACTCCGCGAGTGTCTCGAGCAACCGGCCCTCCTGCGGAAGCCGGGCGGCAGCGAGGCGCTGTGCACCCATCGCCGTCAGCTGCAGCAGGAACGAACGGCCGTCGGTGGGATCCGCCGAGCGCTCGATCAGGCCGAGCTCCTCCAGCTCCCGCACCGTCCGGCTGACCTGCCCCTTGTCGGTCAGCATCCGCTCGGACAGGGTCGACACCGTCACCATCTCGCAGCGCGCGATCGTGGTGAAGATCTTGTAGGCCCCGGGCAGCATCCCGGGGCTCACCCGGTTGGCGTTCTCGGTGATCACACGACGGAAGTGCGTGATCAGTTCGCCGAACTCCGCTTCGAGGGCGCGGACCGCCTCGGCCCGCGCCTCCGGAGTGTCGAGCACCTCGTCAGCGGCCGGCATCGGATGCCGTATCGCCGCGGTCGTCGCCGGATCGGCTGATCACGGTCACGGAACCGGTGGATGCTCCGGAAAGCGCCTCCGCGTCGGCGATCGCGACGTCTGCGGCATCCTCCACGGAACCGTCGAGCGTCTGCTTTTCGGAGGCATCCGCCCGTGCGCGCTCGGAGGTCGTCATCGTGGTGAGCGGACGGTTTGGAAGGAACAGGATCGCGATCAGGCTGATCACCGCGAGCGGGATGCCGATCAGGAACGCGTGCGAGATGGCCTGCGCGTAGAAGTCCTCGATGATCGAGCGCACCGGCTCGGGGAGCAGCCGGACCTGGGGAAGAGTGCCGGACGAGAGCTGTGCGGCGACCTCGGCGCCCTTGTCCCCGAGCTTCGCGATCGCCGCGCCGATGCGCTCCTTGCCGTCGGAGAACAGTCCGGTGAGGCTGTTCGCGAGCACGGCGCCCATGACGGAAACGCCGATCGTGCCCCCGAGGCTGCGGAAGAACGTCACTCCGGAGCTGGAGACGCCCATCTCGCTCGGCTTCGCGACGTTCTGGACGATGAGGACGAGGTTCTGCATCGTCATGCCGACGCCCGCGCCCATCACGAACATGTAGATCGAGACGAGGATGAAGTTCGTGTCGTAGTGCAGCGTCGACAGCATCACGGAGCCCGCGATCAGCAGCACCGAGCCGAGGATCAGGTACCCCTTCCACTTGCCGAAGCGGGTCACCAGCTGACCGACGACCATCGAGGAGATGAGCAGGCCGGCCATCATCGGCAGCGTCATCAGTCCGGCCTCGGTGGGGGTGGCGCCGCGCGACAGCTGCATGTACTGCGCGAGGTAGACCGAGGTTCCGAACATCGCGACGCCGATGGAGATCGATGCCAGCACCGACAGGGTGAACGTGCGGCCGCGGAACAGCGTGAGCGGGATGAGCGGCTCGCGCACCTTGAGCTCGACGATGATGAACGCGATGGTCGCGATGATCGCCCCACCCACCATCAGCACGGTCTCGGTGCCCCACCAGTCGAAGGTCGAGCCTGCGTTGGTGATCCAGATGAGGATGAGCGAGACGGCGGCCGAAAGCAGCACGATGCCGACGTAGTCGATCGAGACCTTGCGCGTGCGCTCGGTGCTGATGCGCAGCGTCTTCTGCAGGATGATCAGGGCGGCGACGGCGAAGGGGAGCGCGACGAAGAAGTTCCAGCGCCAGTTCGCGACGTCGGTGATCCACCCGCCGAGCAGGGGGCCGCCCACGGTCGCGACGGCCATCACGGCGCCGAACAGGCCCATGTAGCGGCCGCGCTCACGCGGACTGATGATGTCGGCCATGATGACCTGGCTGAGGGCGGCCAGTCCGCCACCGCCGATGCCCTGGATGGCGCGGAACGCGATGAGCGTGTTCGTGTCCTGCGCGAACCCGGCGGCGGCCGTCGCACCCACGAAGATGACGAGGGCGAGCTGGATCAGCAGCTTGCGGTTGAACAGATCGGCGAGCTTGCCCCAGATCGGTGTGGAGATCGCCGTGGTGAGGAGCGTCGCGGTGATGACCCAGGTGTAGGCGGCCTGGTCTCCGCCGAGGTCGTGGACGATGACCGGCATCGAGGTGGACACCACCGTCGTCGCGATCATCGAGACGAACATGCCCAGAAGGAGCCCGGTGAGGGCCTCGAGCACCTGCCGGTGCGTCATCTTGACGGGGGAGTCCGTGGTCATGCGGGACCTTTCGCTGTCGTGAACGGGGATGCGGCGACGGCTCTGGCGCGAACGAGATGGTTGAACTGGGTCAACTATACGTCGATCGTTGATTTACGTCAACCATCTTCGACCGCGGAGGGACTGCGCGCGATGAGCGCGGAGCATGCGCGAAATCGCCTTGTCCTGTTCGGAGGCGTGGATGAGGATGAGGGCACAGCGGGGATGCGGGGCTTCTGAGGGGCAGCCGTTCTCGGACATCCACGCGATCGCCTGATTCCTGAGGGGGACACCGATGGCTAGCAAAGAGACACAGCGCAAGGTTCTCGCGGTCCTGGCAGGCGGACTCGTCCTCGGAGTGGGCGTCGCCGTCACGCTCGCCGCGTGGAACGACTCCGAGTTCGCCAACGGCACCTTCACCGCCGGCGCTTTCAACCTGGAGGGATCGACGGACGGCACGACGTTCAGCGATCACAACACCGACGACGGAGACGCGGCGGCGACGCTGGCCTTCAGCCTGCCGGCGGGGGTCGTCGACAACATGTCGCCCACCGACTCGGTCTACGCCGGCTTCTGGGTGCGGTTGGCGGCGGGGACGACGAGTGCGGCCGATCTCGAGGCCGACGGCACCACGGCAGACGCCGCAGGCACCTCCAACTCGGACCACTTGTCGTATCAGATCTATCAGCTCGCACCCGGGGACACCTGCGACGCCACGACCGCTGTCGGCACGCCGATCGCGACGGGCGCCACCCTCGACGCGCAGACCGGGGTGACCGCGGTGGCGCTCGCTCCCGGGGCGACCGCGATCGATCCCGGCGTCGACGTGCAGCTGTGCATCAAGGTGACCGCGGACGCCGACCTCGAACCCTCACTGGTGACCGACGCCACGTGGAAGTTCACGGCGACGTCGACGAACTGAGTCCTCTGATGGTCACCCGCAGAGAGATGCGGGAGAAGCGGCGACTGCGCTCCCGTCGCATCCGGGCCCTCCTCGCGGGCGGACTGGTGCTCGGCGTCGGCGCGGCCGCGACCCTCGCCGCCTGGAACGACTCGGAGTACGGCGCAGCGACGTTCACCGCCGGACGGTTCGACATCGTCGGTGCTGCGGATGGGGCGACGTTCTCCAGCCACGCGACCACCGGCACGGCATCCACTCTGAGCTTCCAGCTTCCGCCCACCGCGATGGCGCCGGGGACGACGACCTATGCGCTGCTCAGCGTGAAGACCGCTAACCCGTCGGTGGCGGGGACCCTGCAGTTCACGGCCGGGACCCCCGGTGGCACCGGGTTGGCAGCGCATCTGACCTATGGGGTGCGCACGATCGCCGGGACCGCGTGCAATGCGACGACGTACGCCGCGGGAACCTCCGTCGTGACCGACGGCTCCGCCCTCACGGCAGGAGGCGCCTCGACCCAGGCGGTGAGCGCCAACGGTGCCGCGCAGGTCAACTACTGCATCGCCGTCACGCTGCCGACCACCGCGCTCAACGCCGCGCAGGGGCTCACGATGACGCAGACCTGGCACATCCAGGGGACGTCGTCGTGACGCAGCTGACCCGGCGCAGTGCGCGCGCGCAGGCGGAAGGGATTCGCGCGGACGACGGCGCCGACGTCCGGACCCCGGCACGTGTCCGACCCCGGCCCGGTCGGATGGTCGGCGATGTGCTCCTCTGGCTCGCCGCCCTGGCGGGCGTGATCTGCATCGTCCTCGTGGTGCTCGCGTTCACGGCGCAGATCACCCTGATCATGTTCCGGACGGGGTCGATGTCGCCCACGATCCCCGCCGGTTCCGTGGCGGTGGTGCAGCGGATCCCGGCGAGTGAGATCGAGGTCGGAGACGTCGTGACCGTGGACCGCGCGGGAGAGCTTCCGGTGACGCACCGCGTCACGACCGTCGCACCCGGTGTCGTGCCGGAAGAGCGGATCATCACGATGCGCGGAGATGCGAACGCCTCGGAGGATCCCTTCCCGTACACGGTCTCCAGCGCGCGGATCGTCCTGTTCTCAGTCCCCGGAGTCGCGACGCTGATCGCCGGCATGGGCAACCCCGTCGTGCTCGGCACGCTGACCCTGGCGGCGACGACGCTGGTCATCTGGGCTTTCTGGCCCCGCACGCGTCCTCGTGCGGATCAGAGTGGTCGTGTCGGTGCGGGCGGGAGGGGCGGATGAGGCGTGCCATCGTGATCATGGCGATCGCGGCCGCCGCGGTCGTGACGCCGAGCGCTGCCTGGGCGGCTCCGACCACGCAGGTCATCCAGGGGGAGGTGCTCCGCCTGGTCTCGGTGGCGGACTGGGATGCCGCTGCCGGCCTGCTTCCCGGGGCGCCCGTGCGATGGGACGTCGCCGTGAGCGCGGATGCTCCCGACCCCGGTGTCGTGCGGATCGGTGTGAGTGCGACCGGCACGGCCCGACTGCTGGTCGACATCTCCACCTGCTCGCGGGCCTGGGGCGATGCAGGATGCCCGGGGTCGGAGACGGCGCTCCGAACGGAGTGGCGGATTCCGCGGGACGGTGCCGTGGTGCCGCTCGCGGAGATCACGGACACCGACACCGCCCACCTGCGGCTCTCCATCACTCTCGACCCCGCCGACGGTGCGGGCAGCACTGACATCCGTGT
Organism: Microbacterium sp. KKR3/1; assembly: GCF_021272365.1. Classification (NCBI taxonomy): domain Bacteria; kingdom Bacillati; phylum Actinomycetota; class Actinomycetes; order Micrococcales; family Microbacteriaceae; genus Microbacterium; species Microbacterium sp. KKR3/1. Next base: position 581,580 of record NZ_JAJSDW010000002.1, read on the forward strand.
GGTCGCGACGGGTGCGGGGGAGACCGCGGACGTGGGGCCCGGGGGTGGCCTCGCGAGCACCGGTCCCGCGCCAGGGGCCCGCTGGGCGGTCGTCGGCGGTGTGCTCCTCGCGGTGTGGGGCGGCGCGCTCGCCGTCACACGCCGGCGTCGGGCGGAGACAGAACTCGGAGAGCTGCCATGAGAGGCGGGCGGCGGCGGATCCTCGCGGGAGCGGTCGGCGTCGCGATCCTGGTCGGAGTCGCGTCGTTCCCGCCGGTGGATTCGACCGAGGCGAGGTTCACCGACAGCGAGTACGGCGCGGGAGCCTTCACCGCGGCAACCCTCCCGACCCCGGTGGTCGCATCCTGCACGGTGACGAGTTTCCTCGGGACCTTCACCGGGTTCACGATCACGTGGACATCGCCCGCCGTGAAGCTCCAACAGCGCTTCTCCATCAACGGCGTCATCGTGGACAACGCGAACGTCTCGCAGACCGGGACCGGCCCCTACACGTACTCGTCGACGATCAGTTCCGGATTGCTGAACACGCTCCTGGGAAGCCTCCTGGGCTCGACCAACACAGTGAGGGTCGAGACCATCTACCCCGGAACATCGTGGGTCTCACCGGCGGCGACGCGCTCCCTGTCCGTGGGCGGACTGCTCGGGCTCGGCGGCAACAACACCTGCACCTGAGCCGGGCCCTGCTCTCCCGCGCAGGGGTCGGCGAGCGTCAGTCGGCGAGGGCCAGCGCGCGGAAGGCGTCTCGTTCGCGCAGCTGCTCGCGGCGGCTCACCGCAGGGTCCGCGGTCCGACTCGGGACCTGTTGGCCGGTCGTGCGCCGATAGAGCTCGTCGATGAGATCGGTCGCGAGGCCGACGAGCTTGGCGATCTCACGGTCGTCCCGGTCGATCCACACGCACCGGGGCTCGTCGTGGATCGGGGCGAAGTCGACGTGCTCCTCCCACACGAACAGCGTCCGCTCGGCGCCGAGCACGTGCTGCTGCCACCACACCTGGCGCAGGTAGGTGCGCGGGATCCCGCGGAACGCCTTGTTCGTCGTCTTGATCTCGGCGAGTTTCACGCGGCCCTCGGCGTCGACCGCGATGCCGTCGGGCGTGGCGAGGTGGCGGTGCTCGACCTCGGCGCGGAAGAGGGCGGAGGAGGGGAGGATGCCGTGGGTCGCGGCGACCCAGGCGGCGATCTCGGGTTCGCGCCGGCGACCGTGGTCGGTGTACGCGTTGCCGCCGAAGCGTGGGCCGCCGCCGAGTTTCGAGTCCGCAGCCCGGGCGATCGACCTCTCGGAGGTGAGTCCGGCGACGTCGGTGGCCGTGATCCCGCGCGAGCGAGCCCGCATCCATGCCACGCGATCGCGAGAGTCCGCGACGATGCGTGCAGCGAGTTCCGGGGTCACCCTTCGACCCTAACCCCGCTCGCCGACCCTTCCCCTCCCACACGCCGTCCTCCCTCCCGCCTCCGCCCCGTCCCTCCCCTCCCGTCCCTCCCTCCCTCCCCGTCCCTCCCGTCCCTCCCCGTTTCGGTCGACGCCCCCTCTGCTCGTCCGCGCCCCCGCATGCTTGCGCGATTCAGCGGAGGTGCGGACGGTCAGAGGGGGTGTGGGGCGGTTGCGACTCTTCCTGCACCAATCGGTCGACCTCGAGACCTGGGATCGACCCTGTGAGCGACGATGGCAGGGGGCGTCGGAGGCCTCACGATGACGGGATGCCGAACAGGATCGATGTCACCGACGTCCGCTCGCTCCTCAGAACGCGGGGCGAGTTGCTCGTGAAGGGGCACGCGGAACGGGAGATCGGATCGCGTGTCGCTGCGGGGTCCCTCCGCCGAGTGCGCCGGGGTCGCTACATCGAGGCCGACCGATGGGATGGGCTCTGGAACGAGGGGCGTCATCTCGTCGAAGTGGTTGCGACCGCTCTCAACTCCGATGGTCCGGGGCCGGTGTTCTGGGGGCCGTCCGCCGCGGTCCTGCACGGCCTTCCGTTGTATCGGCTGGCGCCCCGGAAGGTCCACGCGGTCATCGCCGGGGCCCGGCATGGGAGGACCCGGTCCGGGGTGATGTGGCACGACGTCGAGGTTCCTCCCGCGGGGGTCGTCGACGTCGATGGCATCAGGTGCACGTCGCTCGACCGCACGATCCTCGACCTGGCCTGCTCGAGCCGCGAGGAGGTCGGGTTGTCCGCCGCGGATGCCGCACTCCGTCGCGAGGCCGTCTCGGGTCAGGTCCAGGACTCCGTGGCGGTCGAGGGCTGGCGGGCACGGATGATGGTGCGAGCGCTCCGCTCGCACTCGCGGGGCGTGCGCCGGGCGCGACGGGTGATCGAGTTCGCCGACGGACGCGCACAGCTGCCGGGTGAGAGCGTCAGCCGTCTGCAGCTGCACAGGCTCGGCTTCGCGGCGCCCGAGCTGCAGGTGCACGTGCGCGGGCCGGGAGGGGAGGACTACTGGGTCGATTTCGGGTTCCGTCGCTCGCACTGTTTCGGCGAGTTCGACGGAGAGGACAAGTACCGCAACGCCATTCTTCGCCGAGGACGGAGCGTCGAGGAGGTCGTGCTCGAGGAGAAGCGCCGGGAAGACGCGATTCGAGGGGTGACCGGATGGCGGATGGTCCGGTGGGGGTCGTCCGACATCGCCTCCCCGGATGCGCTCGGCGCCACGCTCTCCGCGTACGGCATCCGCCCTCCCGGGTAGCCCGCGTCGACGCCCCCGCACGCCGCCGAGACCCCGTCGGGTTCGCGGGGCGCAGGAGGGGCCTCGGCGCTCAGCGGGGGTGTCGGCATTCGGAGACCGGCATTCGGGGACCGGGAGGAGGAGGAGGGGGGAGTGGATTTGGGGGAGGGGGATGCGTCGGGTACAGTTGTCGTAACCGAAGACCGCTGGTCATCGTCGTGAGCACATGCGCACAACGATCGAAGCTCTGCACAGCAGGGGCCCGCGCAGGACACGAACTTTCCAAAGCTCTGTGCGCTTGCGCCGGAGCTTTTTCTATGCAGGTGGTCCAGGTCGGCGCCCCACCACCGTGCGGCGCCTCGTACACACCAAGGAGTGACCATGGCGCAGAAGGATGCATCGGTCGCCGAGCTCACGAAGTCATTCGAGAACTCGACTGCCGTTCTGCTGACCGAGTACCGCGGTCTGACGGTTGCCCAGCTCAAGGAGCTGCGCAACAGCATCCGTCAGGACGCTGAGTACGCCGTGGTGAAGAACACGCTGACCAAGATCGCCGCCAACAAGGCTGGCATCTCCGCGCTGGACGACGACCTCAAGGGTCCGTCGGCTGTCGCGTTCGTGCACGGTGACTTCGTCGCCACCGCCAAGGCTCTGCGTGACTTCGCCAAGGCCAACCCGCTTCTCGTGATCAAGTCCGGCATCTTCGAGGGCAACGCCCTCACCGCGGACGAGGTCAACAAGTACGCCGCGCTCGAGAGCCGTGAGGTTCTGCTGGCGAAGGCTGCGGGCATGATGAAGGCGACGATGGGCAAGGCTGCCGCCACCATCGACGCTCTTCGCGAAAAGCTGGAGACCGCAGAGGCCGCGTAAGCGACCTGCGATCTCGTCTACAAACCCCATCTATCTAGGAGATACATCATGGCGAAGCTTTCCACCGAGGAACTGCTCGAGCAGTTCGCCGGCCTGACCCTCATCGAGCTCAACGAGTTCGTGAAGGCGTTCGAGGAGAAGTTCGAGGTCACCGCTGCTGCTCCCGTCGCCGTTGCCGGCGCTGCGGGTGGCGCAGGCGCTGCAGAGGCTGAGGAAGAGAAGGACTCCTTCGACGTCATCCTCGAGGCCGCTGGCGACAAGAAGATCCAGGTCATCAAGACCGTCCGCGAGCTCACCTCGCTGGGTCTCGGCGAGGCCAAGGCTGTCGTCGACGGTGCCCCGAAGGCCGTCCTCGAGGGCGCCAACAAGGAGACCGCCGAGAAGGCCAAGGCTGCTCTCGAAGAGGCCGGCGCGACGGTTACCCTCAAGTAATCACGCTTCAGCGTTTTCTGCGAAGGCCCCGGGTTCGCCCGGGGCCTTCGTGCGTTCCGGGCCGCGCGTGGCCGCCGTCAGCGCGGGGGAGCGGTCGAGTTGCGCACCACGAGGGCGGATGAGGCAGCCACATGTTCCAGCGGAGCGTCCGGTCGCTCGATCCGCTGCATCAGCAGGCGAACGGCTTCGTGGCCTTGTTCCCTCGGGGACTGCCCGATCGTGGTGAGGGCGAACATGTCCGCGTGCTCGTGGTCGTCGATACCCACGACGCTGAGCTCGGTGGGTACGGCGATGCCCAGGCGGCGGGCGGCGATGATCGCCCCGATGGCGGCCTCGTCGCACACGCCCACGATCGCGGTCGGTCGGTTTCGCCGATCGCCGAGCAGCCCCGCCGCCGCGGTGTAGCCGCCGGGCATGGTCGGGGCCGTGCCCGCGACCCGGGCGTGCGAAGCGAGTCCCGCGGCGCTCAGCGCGTCGCGGTAGCCGTCGAGCCGTCGCGTGTCGCCGAAGCTCCGTCCCGTCGCGTCTGTCGGGCCGCCGACGAAGGCGATCTCGGTGTGGCCGAGCTCGATCAGATGCTCGGTCGCGATGCGTGCGGCCGCCGCATCATCGATCGAGACCGCGCTCGAGCCCTCGCCGTAAGGCCCGACGCTCACCAGCGGTCTTCCGGTGCGCTGCAGGCGCTCGAGCTCATGCGCGCTCGGCTGGATGCCGACGGCGATGATCCCGTCGAAACGACGGCCGGGCAGCACGTTCTCGAACAGCCGTTCCCTGGTCTGCGACCCTTCGGGCACCCCGTAGAGGGAGAGGTCGTAGTCGAGGGCGAACAGCGACTCCTGGATCCCGGCGAGGAGTTCGGCGAAGAACCAGCGGTCGACGGGCGGCATGACGATCCCGACCGTCTGCGTCCGCCCCGTCGCGAGACTCGTCGCGGAGGAGTGCGCGACGTAGGCGAGTTCGCGGGCGGCGACCTCGACGCGCGTCCGTGTCTCGTCCGAGACATAGCCCCGTCCGCTCAGGGCGCGGCTCGCTGTGGCCTTCGACACCCCGGCACGCGACGCGACATCCGCGATCGTGCTCATCGGTCCTCCTCGACCTGATCACGCGGTTTCGTGGGCGGCGGCGTAGCGCGCGCCGGGTGTCAGCGTAGCCCGCGGGCGGGGAAAAAGGAACCGGTTCCAGGCCCGAGGTGAGGGAGCGCTCCCAAGCCCGGAGGTTCCGTGCGCCGAATGGTTGCGAGCTTGTGACCCTTGCGTGTTGTGCGGGGGCGCACAGGGACAGTAGGTTGGCCTGGAATCGGTTCCCTAACGATGCCGCGGGGTGGCGTCGCACCAGGAGGGAACCTGTACTCGAAGAGGAGAATTCACATGGCTCTGTCACAGCGTTCCCGGCGTTACGCGCCGATCGCCCTGCTGGGGGTCGCGGGCATCGCGCTCGCAGGCTGCGGGGCTCCCGGCGGTGCGCCGGGCACAGACGGTGGTGATGGTGGCGACGCCACTGTCACGATCTACGGCACGATCGTCGACTCGGAGGCGGAGCTCCTCCAGGAGTCCTGGAAGGACTGGGCCGACGAGAACGGCATCACCATCAAGTACGAGGGCAGCCAGGACTTCGAGACGCAGCTCGGTACCCGCGCACAGGGCGGGAACCCGCCGGACATCGCGATCTTCCCGCAGCCCGGTCTGTTCGCCGACTTCGCCAAGCGCGACTTCCTCAAGCCTGCTCCCGAAGAGGTCGAGAAGAACGCCAACGAGTACTGGACCGAGGACTGGGTGAACTACGGCACCGTCGACGGCACCTTCTACGGGGCGCCGCTGATGGCCAACGTCAAGGGCTGGATCTGGTACTCGCCGGCGAAGTTCGCGGAGTGGGGCGTCGAGGTTCCGAAGACGCTCGACGAGATGTCCGCGCTGACCGAGACGATCCAGACGGCGACCGGTACTCCCGCGTGGTGCGCCGGTTTCGAGTCCGGAACGGCGACCGGCTGGCCGGGAACGGACTGGGTCGAGGACTACGTGCTGCGTCAGTCCGGCCCGGACGTCTACGACCAGTGGGTCACCAACGACGTCAAGTTCACCGACCCGCAGATCAAGTCGGCGTTCGACTCCGTGGGTGAGATCCTGCTGAATCCGGCGAACGTGAACGCCGGTTTCGGTGACGTGCGCTCGATCAACTCGACCGCATTCGGTGATGTCGCTCCTGCTCTCGCTGCGGGCGACTGCGCACTGACCCACCAGGCATCGTTCCTCTCCGGCTTCTTCCCGGAGGGCACGGAGATCGCTGAGGACGGCGACATCTGGGCGTTCATGCTCCCGGGTGAGTCCGAGGGTGACACGGCCGTGACCGGTGCCGGTGAGATCGTCGGCGGGTTCAGCGACTCCGAGGCGACCCAGAAGGTGCTCGCGTACCTGTCCAGCCCCGAGTGGGCGAACAGCCGCGTCAGCCTCGGTGGCGTCACGTCCGCCAACAACGGACTCGACCCCGCGAACGCGAAGGACCCGATCCTCCAGGAGACCATCAAGATCCTGCAGGACCCGGACACGACCTTCCGCTTCGACGCGTCCGACCTGATGCCTGGTGCCGTCGGCGCCGGGACCTTCTGGAAGGGCATGGTCGCGTGGGTCAACGGCACCTCGACCGATGAGGTGCTCACGCAGATCGAGACCGGCTGGCCGAGCAGCTGATCCGGGGGAGGGGCCGTCCCGCACGGGGCGGCCCCTCAGCCCCCGCGGCGCGCACACCGACGTGCGCGCCGGTGATCCGGTCCGCGTGATGAAGGGGAATCCGTGAACGCGACTAATTTCTTCCGTTGGATCGGCTCGCTCCCGCCGGTCCTGCAGGCCGTCGCCGTGGTCATCGCTTTCGCGGTGGTCGTGGCGATCATCCTGCTCCTGGTGGACATCGCTCCGCGCAGGGGAAAGCTCTACACCTTCGTCCGATTGGCGATGTGCCTGCTCATCCCCCTCGTGGTGATGTTCTTCTTCAACTCCTATTACTGGGCGATGGGAGTGGCTGTCGCCGTCGGCGCTCTGTTCTTCTGGCTCGACTATCGCTCCCGCGATGGCGCGGGGTATCTGATCCAGCTCGTGGCCTTCATGGCTCCGGCGCTGCTGCTGCTGCTCGTCGGCCTCGTCCTGCCGTCGATCCAGACGATGTTCTCGTCGTTCATGAATTCCTCGGGCAAGGAGTTCGTCGGTCTGAACAACTACCTGTGGATCTTCACGCAGTCCGATGGCATCACGGCCGTGATCAACACGATCGTCTGGGTGCTCCTGGTGCCGACGATCTCCACGATCGTCGGCCTCGCCTACGCCGTGTTCATCGACCGCACCCGCGGCGAGAAGATCTACAAGGTCCTGGTCTTCATGCCGATGGCGATCTCCTTCGTCGGGGCGAGCATCATCTGGCGCTTCATCTACGAGTACCGCGGGCCGCAGTACGAGCAGATCGGTCTCCTCAACCAGATCCTCGTGTGGCTCGGGGGCACGCCGCAGCAATGGCTGCTCAATGAGCCGTGGAACAACCTGTTCCTGATCGTCGTGCTCATCTGGGTGCAGACCGGTTTCGCGATGGTCGTGCTGTCGGCATCGATCAAGGGAGTACCGGCGGAACTGCTGGAGGCGGCAGAGCTGGACGGCGCGAACGCCTGGCAGCGGTTCGTGTCGGTGACCGTCCCCGCGATCCGCCCCGCGCTCATCGTGGTCCTCACGACCATCTCGATCGCATCGCTGAAGGTGTTCGACATCGTGCGGACGATGACCGCCGGTAACTACGGCACCTCGACTCTCGCGAACGAGATGTACACGCAGTTCTCGAAGTTCGAGGCGGGGCGCAGTGCCGCGCTCTCCGTCATCCTGTTCATCCTGGTGCTGCCGATCGTGATCTACAACGCACGCCAGATCAAGAAGCAGCGGGAGATCCGATGACCGACACCGTGAAGTCAGACGCCGCCCTCAGCACGCGCGCGATCACCACCGGCGGCGGTTTCGAGGGCGCCGCAGGCCGCACTCGCAAGAAGCTGTCGCGGCCGTGGGCATCGGTGGCGTCCATCGTCATCGCGTTCCTGTGGACGATCCCGACGCTCGGACTGTTCATCTCGTCGTTCCGGCCGCGGGACCAGATCCAGACCACGGGATGGTGGACGTTCTTCGCCGATCCGCAGGTGACGATCGAGAACTACGTCGACGTGCTGCAGTCCGGCACGACGCAGCTCACCATCCTGGAGTCGTTCGTCAACTCGATCGCGATCACGATCCCGGCGACCATCGTGCCGCTGATGATCGCTTCCATGGCGGCCTACGCGTTCGCCTGGATCGACTTCAAGGGCCGCAACGCGCTGTTCATCTTCGTGTTCGCGTTGCAGATCGTGCCGATCCAGATGGCCCTGGTGCCGTTGCTGAGTTCGTTCTCCCGCGGGCTCAACCTCTTCGGGCTGCAGGTCACACTGCCGCTCGATGCGTCCCAGGGCTACGCGCAGGTGTGGATCGCGCACTCGATGTTCGCGCTTCCGCTGGCGATCTACCTGCTGCACAACTTCATGTCGGAGATCCCCGGCGAGATCATCGAGGCCGCACGCGTCGACGGTGCATCCCGCGGGCAGATCTTCTTCCGTGTGGTGCTTCCGCTGACGATGCCGGCGATCGCCTCGGTCGCGATCTTCCAGTTCCTCTGGGTCTGGAACGACCTGCTCGTGGCGCTGGTGTTCGCCGACGGAGCCGCGGCGCCGATCACGAAGCTGTTGGCCGAGATCACGGGCACGCGAGGAAATGACTGGTACCTGCTCACGGCAGGCGCCTTCGTCTCGATCATCGTGCCGCTGATCGTGTTCTTCGCCCTCCAGCGCTACTTCGTCCGAGGCCTGCTGGCCGGATCGACGAAGGGCTGACACACTTCGGAAGACAGAGGGGCCTTTCGTGAGAACGGATGCCGCGGTCGGGAGAAACACAACCCCGCCCGCGGCATCCGCGCGTCTACCCTGAAGGCATGAAGTACGCAGACTCCATCGTCGACCTCGTCGGCGACACGCCCCTCGTGAAGCTCCGTCACGTCACCGAGGGCGTCGCGTGCACGGTCCTCGTGAAGCTCGAGTACCTGAACCCGGGCGGCTCGTCGAAGGATCGGATCGCCGCGCGGATCATCGACGCCGCCGAAGCCGCCGGCGACCTGAAGCCGGGCGGGACGATCGTCGAACCGACCAGCGGCAACACCGGTGTGGGTCTGGCGCTCGTGGCCCAGCAGCGCGGCTATACCTGCGTGTTCGTGCTGCCCGACAAGGTGGGCGAGGACAAGATCGACGTGCTGCGCGCGTACGGGGCGGAGGTCGTGGTGACGCCGACCTCGGTCGCACCCGACAGCCCGGAGTCGTATTACAGCGTGAGCGATCGGCTAGCGCGGGAGATCCCCGGCGCGTTCAAGCCGAACCAGTACGAGAACCCGAACGGCCCGCGCAGCCACTACGAGACCACGGGTCCGGAGATCTGGCGCGACACCGACGGCGGGGTCACGCACTTCGTCGCCGGGGTCGGCACGGGCGGCACGATCACGGGCACCGGTCGCTACCTGCGGGAGATCTCGGAGGGCCGGGTGCGGATCATCGGTGTCGACCCGGAGGGCAGCGTGTACAGCGGGGGTACCGGACGGCCGTACCTCGTCGAGGGCGTGGGGGAGGACATCTGGCCGGGCGCCTACGACCCCACCGTGCCGCACGAGATCGTCGCGGTGGGCGACGCCGATGCCTTCGCGATGACGCGGCGCCTCGCCCGCGAGGAGGGCATCCTCGTCGGCGGATCCAGCGGGATGGCGGTGGTCGGTGCGCTGCGCGTCGCACGGGACCTCCCGGCGGATGCCGTCATGGTCGTGCTGCTGCCCGACGGAGGCCGCGGCTACCTGGGCAAGATCTTCAACGACGGATGGATGCGCTCCTACGGGTTCAGCGATGTGGAGGACGGGGAGACCGTCGCCGACGTGCTCGCGGCACGTCCGCACAGACGGAGAGCGGCGATCCCGGACCTCGTGCACGCCCATCCGACCGACACCGTGCTCGAGGCGATCGGCATGATGACCGAGTACGACGTCTCGCAGTTGGTCGTGCTCAGCGCCGAGCCGCCCGTCATGATGGGCGAGGTGCTCGGCGCGGTCGACGAGAAGAGGCTGCTCGACCTGCTGTTCCGTGGCGAGGCGAACGCGACCGACGCCATGGGGGAGCACGTGGGGGAGCGGCTTCCGCTCGTCGGCATCCACGCCTCGGTCGCACAGGCGCGGGCCGCGCTCGCCGAGGCCGACGCGCTGCTGGTGACGGAGGGCGGCAAGCCGCACACGGTGCTGACCCGCCAGGACCTGCTCGCGTACCTGTCCCGTTGACGTCTTCCGCGGAGCGGCGACCCGTGGCGTAACGGGACGTCCGCGGCTCCGGGCGCGGACGTAGGCTGAGGTCATGTCCGACCACGCCTTCGCCACCCGCGCCATCCACGCAGGACAAGCTGCCGACCCGACGACGGGGGCGATCATCCCGCCGATCTACCAGTCCTCCACGCACGTGCAGGACGGTATCGGCGGCTTCCGCGAGGGTTACGAGTACAACCGTGCGGGCAACCCCACGCGTTCCTCCCTCGAGACCCAGCTCGCGGCTCTCGAAGGCGGAGTGAGCGCGCTCTCCTTCGCCTCGGGGCTCGCGGCGGAGGACGCGCTGCTGCGGGGAATCCTGAAGCCCGGAGATCATGTCCTGCTCGGGAACGAGGTGTACGGCGGCACCTACCGTCTGCTCACCCGGGTGCTGGCTCCCTGGGGTGTGGAGACGACGACGGTCGAGCTCTCGGACGTGGACCTGCTCCGTGCCGCGATCCGTCCGGAGACGAAGATCGTGTGGCTGGAGACGCCGAGCAACCCTCTGCTGAAGATCGTCGACATCGCCGTGATCACCGAGCTCGCGCACGCGGCCGGTGCGATCGTGGTCGTGGACAACACCTTCGCCTCTCCTGCGCTGCAGCAGCCCCTCGCGCTCGGTGCCGATCTGGTCGTGCACTCCACGACGAAGTACCTGGGCGGGCACTCCGACGTGCTCGGCGGTGCGGTCGTGTTCGGCGATGACCGCTACGTCGAGCAGGTCAAGTTCCAGCAGTTCGCCGTGGGTGCGGTGTCCGCGCCGATGGATGCGTGGCTGACGACCCGTGGCATCAAGACACTCGCGCTGCGCATGCGGCAGCATTCCGAGAACGCGCAGGCGATCGCGGAGTGGGCGGCGGCGAAGCCGGAGTTCTCGCAGGTGTACTTCCCGGGACTCGCCTCGCACCCCGGGCATGAGATCGCCGCCGCGCAGATGAGCGGTTTCGGCGGCATGCTGTCGCTCGGGCTCGCTGCCGGCGCCGACGCTGCCCGTGCCTTCGCCGAGAGCACCTCGGTGTTCCAGCTCGCCGAGTCGCTCGGCGGCGTGGAGTCGCTCATCGGCTATCCGTCGGACATGACGCATGCGTCGGTGCGCGGAACGGAGCTCGCCGTCCCGGAGAACGTCGTGCGGCTCTCCGTCGGCATCGAAGACCTCGGAGATCTGATCGCCGACCTCGACGAGGCGCTGGCGCGCGTGAGGCGCGTGCGGGAGCAGTAACGTGCCTGCGGGGTCGTCGCGAGGGACGTATTTGATCCCGCGACGGGGGAGACGGACGCGCTAGCATGGGGGCTTCCTGCGGCGAATCGATTCGATCCGCAAAAGCCCTGAACTCTGGAAGGACGTCGTGTCCGACGCGCCCCGCACTGACTCCATCCCCGTCGCCTCGTCGGAGCAGCAGTCCGAAGAGACTCCGCAGCCCGCGCGCACCGCGACCGGGAGCATCCGCACCTCCACGGCGACCGGAGCGATCCGCACCCTCGGCGCGAATCCCGCGACGGCGCCGATCATGCTGCACCCGGGAGATGCGATCTCCCTCGGCAGGCGGACGCTCTACATCGTCCTGCTCGGAGCTCTGACCGCGCTCGGTCCGTTCACGATCGACCTCTATCTCCCGGCCTTCCCGGTGCTGGAGGAGGACTTCCAGACCACGGCTGCCGCGATCCAGCTGACCCTGACCGGAACGATGATCGGCTTCGCCCTGGGTCAGCTCGTCGTCGGGCCCCTCAGCGACAAGGTCGGGCGCCGGGTGCCGCTGATCGTGGTCACCGCCCTGCACGTCCTCGCGAGCGTGGGGGCGGCCCTCGCGCCGGACCTCGGCCTGCTCAGCGCGGCTCGGGTGCTGATGGGGGTGGGAGCGGCCGCCGGTGGAGTGGTGGCCATGGCGATCGTGCGCGACCTGTTCGGCGGGCGGCGACTGGTCATCATGCTCTCGCGTCTCGCGCTGGTGTCGGGTGTCGCACCGGTCATCGCACCGTTGATCGGCTCCTGGTTGCTGACCCTGATGCCCTGGCGGGGGATCTTCGGCGTGCTCGCGGCCTACGGCGTCGTGATGCTGCTGTCCACGCTCCTGTTCATCCCGGAGACGCTTCCGGTCGCGCGTCGGCAGGGCGGCGGCGCCACGATGGCGCAGCGCTACCGCTCGGTGCTCTCTGATCGCGTCTTCCTCGGCGTGCTCGTGATCGGCGGCATGACCTTCTCCGGATTGTTCTCGTACCTCTCGGCGTCGCCGTTCCTCTTCCAGGTGACCCACGGGCTGGACGCCCAGCAGTACGGTCTGCTGTTCGCCGTGAACTCGCTCGGTGTCGTCGCCGGGGTGCAGACGGCCTCACGGCTCGCCGCCCGCTTCGGACCGCAGTGGGTCATGGCCTACTCGACCGCTGTGCTGCTCCTGGCGGGTGTCGCGATCATCGTCACCGACCAGCTCGGACTCGGGCTATGGGGCACGGTGATCCCGTTGTTCGTCTTCATGACGGCGTGCGGTTTCACGTTCCCCAACGTGCAGGTGCTGGCGCTCGACCGGCACGGCAAAGCTGCGGGGACGGCGGCATCCATCATCGGGGCGACGAACTTCGGAGTGGCGGGGCTCATCTCGCCGCTCGCGGGCTGGCTCTCGCACGACGCCGGGATCACGGCGACGACCATGGCCTCCGTGATGGTCGGTTGTGCGGCGATCGGTGTCCTGTCGCTGTGGTTCATCGTGCGTCCGCGCACCGTGGGGATGCTCACTCCCTGAGTGCCCAGGCATCGTCCGACAGAATAGGACGATGGACAGGCGGATGCTGCTGTGGTGGGGAGTGGGCCTCCTCGCGCTCGCAACGGCGCTCGGTGCGCTGGTCGTGTTCGCGTATCCGGAGACGCCGGGGTTCGACCGGTGGTGGAACGAGATGATCGCCGCAGCCCGTGCCGACGGCATGGTCGACTTCGCCCTCGTCCTGAACTGGATCGGCGGCGGCTGGGTGGCGATCTTCGCGGTGCCGCTGCTGACCATCATCGCTCTCGTGCTCGCTCGCCGATGGCGGGCTGCGGCGTTCGCCGCCCTCTGCTTCGCCGCGAGTGCCGGTGCGGTGCAACTGCTCAAGCTGCTCTTCGGGCGGGCCCGCCCCGACGACATGCTGGTGGTGAGCGACTACGGCTCCTTCCCCTCGGGCCACACGGCGAACGCCGCGACGATCGCGCTCGTGGTCTGGGTGCTGTTCCCGCGGGTCTGGACAGCGGTCCTCGGCGTGCTGTGGGTGCTCGCGATGGCACTCTCGCGCACCTTCCTGTCGGTGCACTGGGCCAGCGACACGCTCGGCGGCGCGCTCGTCGGCGCCGGGGTGGTCCTGGTCCTGGCCGCGTGGCTGCTCCCGTGGGTGCGGCAACCGAGGTCCGAGGTCGCGGCGCCGATAGGCTGAACGGGCCCGTCGTCCAGAGGAGTCCTTCGTGTCGCGCATCCGTCCCTACCGCCCCACCGACCGCGCCGCGCTGTACGAGATCTGCGTGAAGACGGCTGACGCCGGCGTCGATGCGACCGGGGTGCTCTCCGACGATGCGCTCTGGGGAGACCTGTTCGCGGTCCCCTACGCCGAGCGGCATCCGGACCTCTCCTGGGTGGTCGAGAGCGACGACGGGCGCACGATCGGCTACATCGTGGCGACCGACGACACCGACGCCTTCTACACCTGGTTCCGCGATGAGTGGTGGCCGACGCGTCAGGAGCGGTACCCCCGGCCGGCCGAGGTGGTCACCCGCGAGGATCGGATGGTCGACTACGGCTACAGTCGCGCGCCCGGCATCGAGCCGAATGCCGCAGACCACCCGGCCCACCTGCACATCGACCTTCTTCCGGAGACGCAGGGACAAGGGCTCGGCCGTGCCCTCATCGAGACCCTGTTCGCCGAGCTGACGCGTCGGGGCATCCAGGGTCTGCACTTGGGCATCGACCCGAACAACGCGGGGGCCGCCGCGTTCTACGAACGGCTCGGAATGACGCGACTCCCGGCGGAACCGGGCGGACAGACCTACGGCGTGCGCTTCGACGCCTGAACGCCGCATCCGGATGAACGAAAGAGCCTCCGCTGGCGCGGAGGCTCTTTCGCGTGTGGCGGTGACGGCGGGACTCCGGTGCTCACTGCGCTCGCTCCTCCCCGAATCCCCGCATCCGGGTAAACATGAAAGAGCCCCCGCTGACGCGGAGGCTCTTTCATGTGTGGCGGTGACGGCGGGATTCGAACCCGCGGTTGCTTGCACAACACACGCTTTCCAAGCGTGCTCCTTCGGCCGCTCGGACACGTCACCAAGGAACAACCTGTCCATCCTATCCGATCGGCGGAGCGCGACGTGACAGAGCGCTGTGACGACGCCCAGCATGCGATCCTGTCATGACCAATATGACGCGTATGGAATATATTGCTAGTTGTGTGAGTGCTCAATAGCCTCAGATGAGGACGGAACAACGCCGTACCGCATCCGACGCTACTGGGGGAGATTATGCGCGCCAGCTCGACCACGGCACGACCGGACAGTCACCGCACGGTGGCGGCCTTCGAGCAGTACGTGACCGCGGAGCGCGCGATTCCGGGGTGCGCGGTGTTCTTCCTCGAGTCCGCAGTGCACCTCGACGAGGTGCGGGCGCTCGCCGAACGCGACGATGTGATCTTCGTCCCTGCAGGGTCCCTCCCGAAAGTGGATCCTCGGGTCGTCCCGTTCGCCGGGGCGCTTCACGCGCCCGGCGACGAGATGAGCTTCGGCGGGCGCCACGCGTTCCAGCTGCAGGACTACCTCGCCGGTCGCTTCCGCTTCCGCGGCGGGCTCACGGTCGTCCGACAAGGGTCTGCGGAAGGACTCGCTGCATTCCTCCGTGATGCCGACACGGCCCGGGCGACCGGCATCTTCGCCGAACGGCTCCTCGACGGTGCTCTGCTGCTGGATTCCGCCGCGTCGTTCACCCGCGCGTATCCGGTACCGGATTCTCTGGTGCGCGTGCACGTGACCGCGGACGGCGAGTACCGGGACGGCCCTGACGGACTCCTGCTCGGACGGGTGGGCGACGGGCGCGCAGACATCGAGGCCGTGGCCACCGAGAACGCCGGTCGTGGTCGAGCATTCGCGCGCATCGTGGACCCGCGGGTCCTCGAGGCGGATCTCGACGATCGGCCGTGGATCGAGTTGTACGTGTCGCTCGTGACGGCGAGTCGACGGGACCGCGTCTGATGCGCGACGCACACCGCGGGCCCGGGGCGGACCTGGTCGGAGCCCGGGCGCTCCGGGAGTGGATCACCGGGATGCCGGACCGGTACGCGCGGGTGTTCCTGGTCGAAAGCGGCGCGCAGGCGGATCGTGTCGCAGGCGCAGCAGGACGAGACGATGTGATTCTTCTGCCCGAGGGGAGCAGGCCCTGTGCCGGCCCGGCCCGTGTCGTTCGGTACACCGGCGCGCTGCAGGACATCGGGGATGAGTTGTTCTTCGGTGAGCGCGGCGTCGAACTCCAGGACTACGTCGCTGCGGCATTCCTGCAGTTCACCGGGCCGACCGCTCTCAGCCTCTTCGACGCGGTCAGCTGGCAGGCTCTCCTCGACGATGCCGAGCTCGCGCGACGGACGGGCGTGTTTCCCTCGGCACTGATCGATCCGCGAGTCCTCCTGGCGGACCGCGGCGCACTCACGGAACCGGGCGAGCTCGCGACCCCGAGCGCGATCAGAGTGCGGGCGGACGGCGCCGTCAGCGTCGGGGTCCAGGGCGATCCCCTCGGAACCGTCGACGAGCTGCCCGCCGTGCTCGCCGTGCCGCGACCCCGGGCCGTGGCCTTGGGAGGATCGGTGCCTCGAGAGGCGTTCGTCGCCGATCGGACGCTGCGCGAGGGGACGACGCGATACCTCTGCGCGACGGACCTCGTGAAGATGCTCCGCCTGGCCAACGGCGAAGCCCGCATCTCGGGGTTCGGGTGGGCGCTCGTCGACGACGGCCTCGCGGATGCCGATCCCTGGGCCGCGGATCCGTTCCTGATCGAGACCGCGGACGGCTTCGTCCTCGCAGACACGCGGACGTTGCGTCGACAGCTGCTGTCCCCGGTGGCCGCGCAGGTGGTCGCCGTCACGCAGACGTCCACGACGCCGGAGGTCGCAGCGGAGCGCGTGGCTCGGCAGCTGGGCGGCTCCGTGGCCGACGCGCGAGCCCTGTGCCTCGAGGCCGTCACCATCCTCAACATCCGCTTCGGTACCCGAGCGGGCCTCGCTCGCCCGGCGAACGGTATCCGGCGTTGAGCGTGCCGAACGCCGTGTGGAGCTCGATGCTCCCCGCGGATGCGACCTTCCCTCCCGATCGCGTCGCCGTCCGCGCCGCGGGACATCGCATCGAGTTCGCCGACGGATCCACACGCCTGTGCGCGACGAGCGGGCTCTGGAACGTTCCTCTCGGGTACGGGAATCCGGTCGTCGGCGAGGCCGTGGCCAGAGCCACACACGATGCGTCGTACCTGACCCTGTTCCGCGCGTCGCATCGGTATGCCGAAGCCGCCGCGGAAGGTCTTCTCGACCTCGCGGACCCGACCAGGTACAGCCGCGTCATCTTCTCCACCTCGGGCGGCGCCGCGAACGATGCCGCCATGAAGCTCGCACGACAGTACTGGGCGCAGAAGGGCGCAGGATCCCGATCCCTCATCGTCGGGCTGAAAGGCAGCTACCACGGCACGATGTACGGCAGCCACGCGCTCAGCGGAGACGACCTCCTGCAATCCGTCTACTCGGTCGATCGCAGGTCGGTGCGGCACGTCTCGTCCAGCGATGACGGTGAAGAGCTCGCCACTCTGTTGAAGCGGGAAGGGTCCCGAGTCGCCTCGGTCGTCGTGGAGCCCGTCCTGGGCAGTGGCGCATATGCCCTGACCGAGGCGTTCATCGATCGCCTCGTGCTGCTGCGCGAGGAATACGGGTTCCTGCTCGTGGCCGACGAGGTCGCGACGGGATTCGGGCGCACCGGCGCGATGCTCGCCACCGACGAGTGGCCGGCCGCTCCCGACGTGCTCCTCCTCTCGAAAGCACTGACGAACGGCGCGACGGGTGCAGCCGCGATCCTCGTGGGTCCCCGTGTCGCCTCCGAGTTCGCGCGAGGCGGGTGGACCTTCGTCCACGGGGAGACGCAGGCGGGAACGCCGGTGTGCGCGGCGGCCATCACCGCGGTGCTCGAGGAACTGCGTCGGATCGACGTGGAGACGACGACGAAGGCACTCGGGGCCGAGCTGTTCCGTCTGGCGACGGCGCTGAAGTCCGACGGATTGATCACGGAGGTCACGGGGCGGGGCTGTTTCGTGGGGATGGGGCTCCGACACCACGATGAGCGCCGGCTGTCCTCCTCCGAGGTTCTCCGTGTGGTCTCCGCCATCGCCGACCACGGCGTCCTGGTGCAGCCCGGCCCCAGCTCCATCGAGCTGATCCCGGCCTACGGATTCACCTCGGAGGAGCTCCGCACGGTGGAAGCCGCCGTGCGCTCCGGCCTCGCGCGAGTGCAGGAAGCGGCAGCATGACCGCGCACTTCACCGGACGCGTCCCGACCCTGTGGCACGGCCCCGGCGTCGCGCATCAGGTGATGACGCACCTCATCGCGGGACGAGAGGTCCTCGTGATCGCGGACTCGGCGGTCACGGTTCCCTTCCGGGCCGGGTCTGCGGTGAGGACCATCACGGTGGACGCGCCGTCGGTGGATGTCGCGTCGGTCTCCAGGATCGCGCGGCACATCGTTCGTCGGTCGCCCGAGGTCATCGTGGCCGTCGGCGGGGGCAGCGTGCTCGACGCCAGCAAGATCGCCGCGCTCGCGCTCGCTCCGGGGAAGGTCTTCGACTATGCCATCGGTCATGCGGAGAGGTCCGCGCTGACCGTGCTGCCGGATGCGCCGCCGCCCGTGGAGATCATCGCTGTGCCGACGACTTTGGGCACCTCGTCGGAGACGAACAGCGTCGGCATCCTCAAGAACGGGAACGGCTATCGGCTCATCGTCGGACGCTCGCTCAGACCCCGTCATGCCGTCATCGATCCACGCAGCCTGGAGTCCCTCACGTACGGCGCCGTCCGTGAGGGAGCGCTGGAGGCATTCCTGCGTCTTGCCGGTACGTCGACGAGTTCGCGACGAAGCGCCCGGGGGAACAGCGAGGCCGTCATCCTCGGGAGAGCCCTCCTCGAGACCGCCACCCAGGACGCCGGCTCGTCTGCGGGGCGGTTGCGCCTCGCACGGTTGAGCGCAGCGACCCAACGTGGTGCGGCTCTGCGCGGACAGGATCCCTACAGCGCTCGCCATTGGTATGTCGCGAACGAAGTGGCCTTCGTGCTCAGGACTCGCAAGATGGTCGCCACGGCAGCGGTGATCGCCGCGGTCTGGCGTCGTATCTGCGCGGGTGACACCCGCTGGGGAGATCGGCAGAGTCTCGAGGACTTCTGGTCGCGGGTCGCGAGCGGGGTGGCATTGCCTCTCGAACCGGCCGCGGGTATCGCCGCCCTCCTCGAGCGCTGGGATATCCCGCTTCCGTCGCGACCGACCACGCGGGAGGTCGGCCGCATCTCGATGTCCACCGAGGCGTCGTGGGGAGATCGCCGCCCGATGCTCACCGGCCTCGTCGCCGACGACATCCGTGAGGTCCTCCGCGGTTCCCGGTGGAGCGATCCGTGTGCCGGCGATCAACGCCGGCCCTCGACTGCCGTGCAGAGGAGGTGAAGAGATGATCAAGGACGTGGAAGAGCGACTCCGGTTCCAGGAGCTGGACGACATGGAGGCTCCCAGCTGGGAGAGCTTCTATCAGGGCGCCATCAGTGCGCTGATCCTCATCGGGATCGGCGCTGCCGCTGCGACGTGATCCCGTCGCCCGACGGAGATCGAGACGAGGAAGGAGAGAGGTATGAACACCGAAGTGCAGAGGCTCGAATTCACTGAACTCGAGGCGATGGACGCTCTGAACAACACCGATGATTTCGTGCGGGGCTTCGCTGTCGGCGTCATCATCGGAATTCTCGCGCTGACCTAGGAAGCGCATCGCCACGTGATGAAGGAGGTACGAAATGCAGACTGATCTGCTGGAGTTCCAGGAACTCGAACGAATCGACGCGCCACTCGAGTGGTGGGAGCACGTCAGCTACATCATCGCCATCGTCGGCGGTGCCGCGGCGATCGCGACGTGACCGGTCGGGGTGCGGGCGGTTCCGCGCGCCCGCACCCCCTCACTCCCGCGGAGAGGTGTGGTGAATGTCAGGAACGATAACCGAAGCCATCGCGGCGCGACTCGACCGGGCGGGTGCGGTCCCTCGGGAACAGGACCTGTACACGGGCGAGGGGACCGACTTCTACGAGCGACTGGTCGGCGCCGATGCCGCGGAGATCCGAGAGGTGCTGGCGCTCGCGAGAGAAGCCGCGGGTCCGGTCCTCGATGTGGCCGCCGGCAGCGGGAGGCTGACGATCCCGCTGGTGCGCTCCGGCCGATCGGTGACCGCGCTCGATCTCTCCGACGACATGCTCTCGCACCTTCGTCGTGCCCTGCCCGACCATCCGAGGCTCGACTGCGTGATCGCCGACATGCGCGACTTCAGCCTGCCGCGTCCGTACGACCTCGTGGTCCTCGGTGCGACCTCCATCACCTTGTTGGACAGGGAGGGGAGGGCGCGCCTGTACGCGAGTGTGCGACGCCACCTCGCGCCGGGAGGGGTCTTCGCCTTCTCCGTCGCCGGAGGCGCCGCAGCGGAGAGCCTGACGGTGCCGAGCGAGCAGGAGATCCGTGTCCCCGGGCCCGGTCCCGGACCCGGCGGCGAGGAGACCTATCTGTTCTCGCAGCAGATGGAGGAGGACGGCGGGGCTCGCCTGGTCAACTGGGTGCGCCTCGCCGATGTCGTGGCGGGCGGCGACGTGCGCGTGCTCACGAGTCGGCTGCGTGTGCTCAGCCACGAGTTCCTCTCCAGCGAGCTCGTGGACGCCGGTTTCGCTGAACCTGCCGTCTCGTCCGTGCGGACGCACCCCGGAGCGGACATCCTTCTCCTCACGACGACGTGGGTCGGAACCCGGGATCGGGCGCGTGACGATGACACCGCCTAGTTTCGCTCGGCGGCGAGACTCTCGCGCCCCGGTGCCGCTCACGGCCGAGGATCGTCCGCTACTCGCCCCCGGTGTCGTGTTCGAGGAAGTGGGGGAGGCCGGGGTGTGGATCGCGCTGCTGCTGGGGGTGCCCTCGTCGAGGGTCTCGCGGGCCGTCGTCGATCTGCTGACGGCGATGGACGGCGAGACCACGCTCCGCGACCTGCACACGCGCTTCGCCGCATCCGAGCCGCGGGAGGACTTCCTCCTGCTCATCCAGCGCTTCCGCGCCCGCGGGCTCCTGGCCGGTGACACGAAGCCCCCGCCCGGCAGAGTCACCTATCGGCCCCCGTTCACGCTGCAGTTCGCGACGCTGCGTGCACCCGCGTTCTTCGACCGCTGGAATCGCCTGATCGTCCCGCTCTCACGCCGAGGGGTTCTGGCATCCCTTCTGGTGGTGCTCTGCCTCGGCTTCGGCGCTGCGGCCCTGCAGACAGGTGAGGTGTGGGACGTTCTGACCATGCCGGTGTCGTTGCCCGGACTCGTGGGCGTCGTCATCGCATTGTCCGTCATGACGCTGCTCCACGAGAGCGCTCATGGGCTCGCGCTCACACGGTTCGGCGGCGAACCGCGCCGCGCGGGTTTCATGCTCTACTACCTCACCCCCGCCTTCTTCGTCGATGTGACCGACGGCTGGCGCCTCTCCGACCGTTGGCAACGTGTCGCGGTCGCGCTCGCCGGGCCGGCCGTGCACGCCGTCGCCGCCGCGGTCGCCCTCCTCGCCGCGCTCGTCCTTCCGGACCCTCTGATCCACCAGGCGCTGTTGCTCCTCGCCGTGTCCTGCGTCGCGATCGTGCTGGTCAACCTGATTCCGTTCGTGCGATTCGACGGCTACATCGCGCTCATGAGTGCGCTCGACGAACCGAACCTCCGGGACCGGACGATTCACGACGGAGTGGACTTCCTGACCCGGATCCTGTTCGGCGGTCCGCGGACCGCACGGAGCCTCGATCGGTGGTGGAGCGTGCCGTTCGGTCTCGCCTGTCTCGTCGCCCCGATCGCGCTCGTGCTGTTCGCGGTCTCCCGCGTGGTGCGAGCGCTCGCCGGAGGCGGACCGGTGCTGGGGGTCCTCGTCGTCGTCCTGGAAGCTGCCGTGGTGCTCGTCGGCATCGTGATCCTCTCGAGGGCGCTGCGCCGCGTCCTTCGGTCGGGCGTCTCCCGGCTCCGCTTCTTCGCCGTCGGCGCGACGCTGATCGCGAGCATCGTGGTCGTGGGCGCCGTGATCCCGCTGCCGGTGACGGCGACGTACGGTTTCGTCACCCGCGGTGACCGTGTGCTCCTCGTGCAGCCGGGCACCGCCGCCGAGGCGGAGGTGCCGGACGGAGCCCCGGTCGAGCTGATGAGCGCCGGGCTCCTCGCGAGCTCGCGGGTCGCCGGGGGGACCATCGGGCCGGAGCCGCCGATGCCGACGGAGGTCCCCTGGGCGGTGCTCGTCCCCGTCGCGGCGGACGGCGTGGACGTCCCCGCAACGGTCATCGCCGGCGTCGACGTGGACGACGGCGGCGGGAGCACGCCGCCGACCGGACGGGCGCAGGTCGCGCTCGGCACGAGGAGTCTGTGGCAGACGCTCTGGGCGACCGGCGTGGTGTCGCCGTTGTCCGCCCTTCTGGACCAGAAGCACGAGAGGCAGGAAGATGACTGAACATGCGATCGAGGTCCGAGGCCTCACGAAGAGGTACGGCCGCCGGACCGCCGTCGAAGACCTGTCCTTCGTCGTGCCGCGCGGGACGATCGTCGGGCTCCTGGGGCCGAACGGCGCGGGCAAATCGACGACGCTGCGCACGATCGTCGGCTTGCTCCGGCCGACGAGCGGCGAGAGCCTCATCGACGGTGTTCCGTTCTCGGCGCTCGACAACCCCGCATCGCACGTCGGTGTGCACATGGACGGCTTCGGTTTCGAGGCGGGCATCACTGCACGGCGGCACCTGGAGATCTGTCGGCTCGCGGCCGGTGCGCCGCGCGGCCGGACCGACGAGGTCCTCGAGGAGGTCGGGCTCACCGCCGACGCGCGTCGTCGCGTGAAGACGTTCTCGACGGGGATGGCTCAGCGGCTCGGCCTGGCCGCCGCCCTCATCGGGGCGCCGCCCACGCTCATCCTCGACGAACCGGCGAACGGTCTGGACCCCGACGGGATCCGCTGGCTGCGCAGGTTCCTCCGCCGCTTCGCCGAACGCGGCGGCACCGTGCTGGTCGCCAGTCATCAGCTGTCCGAACTCGAACACATCGTGGATGAGGTCGTGGTCATCAAACGGCGAGCACTCTTCGCCGGACGACTCGGCGACCTGGTCACGAGCAATGGCGACTCCCTGGAGAGCAAGTACTTCGAACTCGTCGAGGAAGTGCCGGTATGAGGGGCGCGATCCAGAGCGAGGCCCTGCGCTCCGTGAGCGGGCTTTCCCTCCTCGCCGTGTACCTCGTCGCGTTCCTCCTGCCCGCCTTCGTGCTGTTCTCCGACGGATCGCGCCTCGACGTGGCCGGCCTCGATTCCGCCGCGGGGACCACTCGTCTCCTGGAACCTCTCGCCTGGTCGGCGGTCTCCGCGGCGTTCGTCGGCGCGTACGGCGTCACTCGTGAGTACTACTACGGCTCGATGGACCGGACCCTCACCAGCGTCGGATTCCGGCGTGCGTTCGCCGGAAAGCTCGTCGCGGGCGTCCTCGTCGCGCTCGCCCTGTCCGTCGGCCTCTTCGTCGTGTGGACCACGGGTGTCGCCGTCTTCTTGAGCCGGAGCGGTCTGTCGCTCACTCTGCCGCCGGACGGGTGGCGCCTCTGCGCGGGAGCTCTGGTCGGCGGCGTGCTCGGTGCGCTCATCGGGGGCTCCATCGGCTGGATCACCCGCAACTATTACGCGACGGCCTTCCTCGTCCTCGTCCTGCCGATGGTGGGGGAACTCGCACTGCTGCGCACGGTGCCGGAGGTGGCGAAGTTCTCGCCCGGGTTGGCGCTCGCGGCATTGGGCGTGCCCGGGTATCAGGGCCGCCTGCTCGAGTTCGGCCCGGCGCTCGTCGTCGCACTCGCGTGGACCGCAGGGCTGGTCGCGGTGGCGTGCACCGGTGGTCGCAGGAGGGTGGGATGATCGTCCGCGCGCTCCGAGCCCACGCGCGCGGTGTGACCGGCGACATCGTCCTCCTCTGGGTGGTCGCGGCCGCCTTCGTGTTGTCGACTTCGATGGCGACGAGCGTTCCTGCGGAGCTCGTCGAGGCACCGGCCGAGGTCCGCGCCGCACTCAGTGCGCCGTTCAGCGCGGTGCTCGCGACCTATGGTGCGGTGCTGGCGGCGGTCTACGGTTCCTTCCGCTACACCGTCGACCGGCGGGATGGCGTCGTCGCGCAGCGGCTGATGCTGCAACCCCGGTGGGCGACGCTGCTCAGCCGGACACTCGGGTCTGCTCTCGGCGGCGCCGTCGTCGCTCTCGCGGGACTCGCCGGTGGCCACATCGCGCTGGCCGTCGCGATGGGCGGTGTCCCGGTGGGCTGGGCATCGGTGGGATCCGCACTGGCCGTCGGCGCAGGCGCCGGCCTCTGGGGACTGGGGGTGGGCATCGTCGTCCAGAACCATCTCGTGGCGCTCTTCGTCGCGTCGATGTCTCTGGGCAGCGCCGTCCTCGTCGCGATGTTCTGGAGCGCCGCTGCCCACGGCTTCCCGCTGATCGCGCTGCTCGACGCTTTCGGGTTCGACGTCACGGCTGTGGGGGTGTCGCCAGCCGACGGACCCGGTGGCTCTGTGCCGGTCGTCGTCGGATGGATGCTGGCGGCTCTCGTCGCGGGGGGAGTCACCTTCTTGAAACGCGACGTGACGTAGCGGTCTCGAGCCGCACCGGGGTTCGGAACCGCTCGGGGTGACGACGTAGGATCCCTAGGTGGCAACCCCCAAGATCGTCCTCTTCTACGCGTTCACGCCCCTCGCCGATCCCGAGGCCGTCCGTGTCTGGCAACGCGACCTCGGCGAGGCGCTCGGCCTGCGTGGGCGCCTGCTCATCTCGAAGGACGGGATCAACGGCACCCTCGGCGGCGACATCGGCGTGTTGAAGAAGTGGCTGCGATCGTTCCGCTCCTACGGCCCGTTCGCCGATGCGGACATCAAATGGAGTGAGGGGACGGGGCTGGATGCTGAGGGGCGCAGCCTCGATTTCCCCAAGCTCAGCGTGAAGGTGCGCGACGAGATCGTCTCCTTCGGTGCGCCCGGTGAACTGCGCGTCGATGAGCACGGGGTCGTCGGCGGAGGCACCCGACTGACGCCCGAAGAGCTGCACGGACTGATCGACGAGCGCGGAGACGAGGTGGTCTTCTTCGACGGCCGGAACGCCCTCGAGGCGCAGATCGGGAGGTTCCGCGGCGCGGTCGTGCCCGACACCGAGACGACCAGGGACTTCGTGAGACTGCTCGACTCCGGTGCCTACGACGATCTCAAGGGCAAACCCGTCGTCACCTACTGCACCGGCGGCATCCGCTGCGAGGTGCTGTCGAGCCTGATGACGGCGCGCGGCTTCGGCGAGGTGTACCAGCTCGAGGGCGGCATCGTCCGCTACGGCGAGAAGTACGGCGACGACGGGCTGTGGGACGGATCGCTCTACGTGTTCGACGGCCGCGGTTCGGTCGACTTCTCGGACCATGCGCGCGTCATCGGGGAGTGCGTCGGGTGCGGGGTGCCGACCAAGCGCACCGCGAACTGCCCCGACCTGTCGTGCCGCTCGCAGTTCGTGGTGTGCGAGACCTGCGTGGCCGTGCCCTGCACGGCCCATGCCGCGTGACCGCTCAGGAGACTCGCCCGCGTGCGGGCATGCTCAGACGGCGACCTCGGGTTCCGCGGCGCGGGGAGCGTACAGTGACCGGGGCAGCAGCGTCGCCCGCACACGCGTCGGCCCATCCACACTCCGGCGCAATGCCTGCAGCACCTCGCTGAGCGGTTCGGTGAGATCCGTCTGCAGCTCGGCCGATCGCGCGTAGTTCGTCTGCTCGACTGCATGCGTCAGTCGTCGCATCGTCTCCGCGTCGACACGACGGTCGCGCACCAGGCTGGCAGCACGGACCCGCGGGGTGTCGGCGTCGGAGACCGGCAGCTGCAGGTCGATCAGGGTGTCGCGGAGCTCGGCCCAGGCTGCCGCGGGATCGCCGCGCCTCGCCTGTGTGAATCGTCTGCGACGCTCGATGATGCGGATCAGTGCCGGTACCAGGAGCAGCGCCACGGCGCCGAAAGCGATGAGCACGACCGGCGTCGGATCGAGACGACGCTGCGCGGCGCCGTCGGCCGAGTCGCCCCCGGCGTCCGCACGGTCGATCTCCGGTCCCGAGGTCTCCTCGCTCTGCGGGGCCGTGGTCGGTGCGGGGGTGGCGGGTGATCCGGACTCGCCGCCCTGCGTCACTCCCGCACGGAACGCGGTGGGCACGCCCAAGGATGCGGTGGGCTCGAACGGCACCCAGCCGATACCGGGGAAGAGCACCTCCGGCCAGGAATGCAGCTGATCGCTGGTCACGGAGAAGACCGATTCGCTGCCGCGCTTCTCGTCGGTGAGCGAGCCGGGAAGATAGCCGACGACGATGCGCACCTGCATCCCCAGGCTCTCCGCCATGAGCGCGAACGCCCCTGCGAAGTGCACGCAGTACCCCGATCGCACGTCGAGGAACTGCGCCACGGCTTCGGCGCCGGTGCCGTCGAAGCCTTCTTCCACCGGCGTCTCCAGCGAGTACGCGAACTGCGAGCGGAACCAGTTCTGCAGGGCGATCAGCCGGTCGTAGTCGGTGCTCGCGGCGGCCGTCACCTCGGCGGCACGCTCCGCGATGATCTCGGGCAGCTCCACCGGCTCGGCGTCGGGATCGACCACGGGCGATGCCGCATCGATCGCACGGATCTGCTCGAGCGTCGGAACGAGGCGGGAGGAGGTGACGGTGTAGTCGTTCCCCACCGCGTCGGCGCTGCGGGAGAAGAGGGTGCGGTTGAGGGGGGACACCCGCCACGAGCCGCTGAGCCCCTGCACGTCGGTCGCCGGGTAGGGGACCGGCAGCCACGAACTCGACATGCGGAGCACGCGGATGGACGTGTTCTCCTCCTCCGTCGCGATCTCCGGTCCCCACTCCGGAGTGCCGAACCCGTCGTCCTGCGACTGCAGATCGCCCCGGTCCGGCTGCCACACCCGGCCGTCGAATCGGGAGAGTGTCGTCAGCCGCAGATAGGGGGCCACGTCGGTCTTCGCCGCGATGGTCAGCACTTCGACCGGATTGGGCTGACGCAGATCATCGCCCAGACGCAACGAGGCATCGACCGTGACCCCGACGCCGGTGCCCGCCATGCTCGTCGCGACCGGTAGTGCGGGAGCGATCACCAGGGTCGTGACCAGAGCGGCGGCTCCGACACCGACGGCGACCGAGAGCGAGGACCTGCGGGGGGATTCCGGATGCCGCCTCGCGGTGTAACGGAACAGGAAGAGTGCGACGAGGGCGAACAGCACGAACCACACGACGTTCGTGTCGCCGAGGGTGATGATCATCGGCACGGCGCCGACGATCCCTGTCAGCAGGGTCGCCAGCACCGCGGAGCGATGCGCCACCAGGTGATCGACCAGGAGCGCGACGCCCGCGAAGCCGGAGGCCATGGCGGCGGTGAGAGCCGGCGAGGCATCCAACGGCGCGGAGCCGAACACGATCGCTTCGAGGGCCGCAGCTCCGAGAGTGCCGAACACGGCGAAGGTCGTCGGTGTCGGAAACACGCCGAAGAGCGCGGTATCGCCGGCCACCAGCAGGGTCACCATCGCGACCGCGACGATGATCTGACCGAGGAACGTCCCGGCGTCCCGGAGCCAGGCTGTCCGTCGGCGCAGCAGTCGCCGCAGGAGCATGCCCCCACCCGCCACGGCGAGGATCACGATGAGGACCGAAGAAGACCACGCTCCGGGGGAGATCACCGAGGTGTACGGCCACATCGCCACGATCGTCGCCGTCGCGGCCAGCACACCGGGACCGACGACACCGGTCGGCTCCTCCTCGTCGCGGTGCCACGTCGGCGCCGTGTGCGCGGGGGGCGTGGTCGCCTTCGGGCGCTGCTCAGCGCGGAACATCGCCGACTCCGATCCGCGCCGAGACGGCGTCCTCCCACGCGTCCGCGATGACGGGCCCGAGCGTCGCCACCGTCCATCCGTGCGGAGTGGCAGCCTCCGCGGCGCCCGGGAGTAGCTCCGTGCTGAACAGCATCGGCGCGGCGGCGCCGGCCGGACGCAGCCGGGCGGCGTCCTCCTCATCGAGCCGACCGGTGATGAAGACCAGAGGCCCGGGCGGGGTGCCGCCGATGAGTGCCGCCAGATCACGGCTCTCACCCCTGGGGGCGACCATCGCGAGAGCCACCAGCAGTCCGTCGCGATCGTCCTCGTGCCCGCGGAGCGCACCGAGCAGCGTGCCGGCGCTGTCGATCACGTCGACGCTGTACCCCTCGGAGGCGAGGTGCACGGCCGCGGAGGCGCAGAGCGACACGGCGGTTTCGAAGGCCGGGTCGGCATCGGCGCCGGGCGCATCCCAGCGGCCCGCACTGCGATCGAGGACGACGACCGCGTCGGGGCTGGATTCCTCCTCCTCCTGGCGCACCATGAGCTGTCCGCGGTGGGCGGTCGCACGCCAGTGGATGCGGCGCATCGAGTCTCCGGGGATGTACCCCCGCGGCGAGAGGTTGTCGCTGCCCTGCCCGAGGCGCGTCGACGAGGTGTGCGCGGTTCCGCCGGCGGCTCCGACGCGCACGGCCAGCGGGGCGAGGGCGAAGACCTCGGGGACGACGGTGATGCTGCGGGTCTCGCCGAACGCTTGCTCGCGCTGTGCGAGGCCGAACGGATCGACGGTGCGCAGCATCAGCGGGCCGAGCGGCCAGACACCCCGTCGCACACCGGTGATCGGGTACGTCAGCTGACCCGACTCGGGGGGATATTCACCGCCGGAATCGCCGGCGACCGCCGCGGGGAGGATGTCGTGCCACAGCCCGTGCGGCACCCGCAGCGCGCGGAGCGAGATCCGCACCGTCACGCGCGACGTCTCCGACACGGTGAGCAGATCGGTGGAGATCTGACGCGTGACCGTCCCCGAGCGGCGGGGCAGGCGGACGGCGAGGAGCGAGAAGAGCGTGAGGGCGGCCAGGAGCAGCCCGATGTAGAGCAGGATGCGGGTGCCGAAGACGTTGGCGGCGATCACGCAGCACAGGGCGGCGACGAGCGCGCCGGCTCCACGGCCGGTGAGAGGTCGGCGTCTTCGCATGATCGACCCGATCAGGAACGCGTCGCGACGGGGACGCGCACCCGCTCGACGATCTGGGTGAGTGCGGCCTCGACGGGCTGTGCGCCCGCACGGTGGGCACCACGCGCCGGCAGCAGCCGGTGGGCGAGGACCGGGATGAGCAGGGCCGTGATGTCGTCGGGGATGACGTAGTCGCGGCCGTCCAATGCCGCCCACACCTTCGCGGCGCGGATCAGCTGCAGGGTCGCCCGCGGACTGGCACCGAGGTGAAGGTTCGGGTCGGAGCGGGTCGCCTGTGCGAGGGCGACCGTGTACTCCTCCAGCGCGGGGGCGACATGGACCGAGCGCGCCCAGGCGATGAGCTGGGAGATGGCGGTCGCGTCGGCGACGGGCGACACCGCGGCGAGCGGGTTCACCACATCGCGCTGACGGAGCATGAGTGTCTCGGCCTCCGCGTCCGGGTACCCCATCGAGATGCGCATCATGAAGCGGTCGCGCTGTGCCTCGGGGAGCGCATACGTCCCCTCCATCTCGAGCGGGTTCTGGGTCGCCACCACCAGGAACGGTGTCGGCAGCATGTGGGTCGACCCGTCGACGGTGACCTGCCCCTCCTCCATCGCTTCGAGCAGGGCCGACTGCGTCTTGGGGGAGGAGCGGTTGATCTCATCGGCGATCACGATGTGCGCGAAGACCGCGCCGCGCTTGAACTCGAACTCCTGGTCGACCGGGTTGTAGACCGAGACACCCGTGACGTCGCCGGGCAGCAGGTCGGGCGTGAACTGGATGCGGCGCACGGTCGCGTCCACGCTCGCGGCGAGGGCACGCGCGAGCATCGTCTTGCCCACACCGGGGACGTCTTCGATGAGCAGGTGCCCTTCGGCGAGGAGGCAGACGAGGGCGCTGCGCACGGCGTCCGGCTTCCCGTCGATGACCCGTCCGATGGAGCCGAGGATCGCAGAGGTCTGCGCGGCGAACCGTTCGGCATCGATCATCACCGGGATCAGGGGGGCGTTCTCTGGCATGCGTTCCCTCTCACATCGGCGCTGCGGTGCGCGTTACTCGATCGTAACCCGGCGGCGCGGTCCCCGCTCTGGAAGCTTCCCCTGAGAGGGCGGCGGCGGCGTCCGTGACCCAGCCGGTCCGTCGAGCGCTCGAGCGGTGTCGTCGCACCCCACGTGCTCGGGTTAGGATGGTTGACGGCTCTCCGCGTGACAGCATCCAGGCCAATTCCCCCAGGGCGGAAACGCAGCAAGGGTAACCGGGCTCTGCTGGGTGCGCGGAGAGTCTTTTTCATGTGCGGGTGCCCTGTCGTGACGCCCACTCGAACGTCAGCTGCACCTGAGACAATCGTCCGGTGACCGTCTCCCCGCCTCCGAAGGCGCAGCATCCGCTCGGCCGATTCGCCTCGCCGGTGCTGCTCCTCGTCGCGATGTGGATCGTGCAGTTCGCCGATGCGGTCCTTCCGGGGTCGTTCACCGGTTTCGGCCTGAGGTCCTGGGATGTCTCGGGTCTGGGCGGCATCGTGCTCGGTCCGCTCCTGCATGCGAACTGGCAGCACCTCATCGCGAACTCGGTGCCCTTCCTGGTGCTCGGATGCCTGGTCGCCGTCGAAGGTGCCCGCAGGTTCTGGGCCGTCACAGCCATCGTCGCGATCGTGGGCGGCATCGGGACCTGGGTCGTGAACGCTCCGGGGACGCTGACGGTCGGCGCCTCCGGGCTCGTGTTCGGCTACTTCGGCTACGTCGTGATGCGGGTGTTCGCCCCCGGACGCGTCGCCCACCGCATCCTCTACGCCGTGATCGCTCTGGTCGTGATCGCGCTGTACGGCGGCTCGATGGTGGCCGGAGTGTTCGGTGCCGCAGAGGGCATCTCCTGGCAGGGTCACCTGTTCGGCGCGATCGGCGGGGGTGTGGCTGCGTTCGCCGGTCGCCCCCGCACGGCGCGCGGCAGCGTGGCGACATGACCCCGGGGCGCACGGCCTCCCGGCCGAAAGGTCGAGCGGCGACGAAGAAGACCGCGAAGAGCCGCAAGAGCGCGACGCGGCGACGCAAGACCGGCGCGCGCAGACGTGCCGCGATCCGGGCGCGCCGGAGGAAGATCCTGCAACGGGTGCTGCTCTCCGCCGCGGCGGTCGTCGTCCTCGGGGGACTGCTCGCGCTGATCCCGCTGGGACTCGCCCGTGATCCCGCCCCGATCTGCCTCGACGAACCCCGGACGTTCCCCGAGGCGGGCATCCGCGGCTGGAGCGGGGAACAGCTCGACAACGCCGCGACGATCATCCGTACGGCGGGCGACCTCGGGTTCCGCCGCGACGGACAGATCCTCGGAGTGATGACGGCGATGGGCGAGAGCAGCCTGCGCAACATCGACTACGGCGACTGGGAGACGAGCGGGTTCACCAACCCCGACGGATCGCGCACGACCAGCATCGGACTCTTCCAGCAGCAGGAGTGGTGGGGGAGCGTCGAGCAGCGCATGGATCCGCAGACCGCGGCGACGCTGTTCTACGACCGGCTGGGCCGCCTGCCCGGATGGCAGGAGCTGGAGCCCTCGCACGCGATCCACCGGGTGCAGATCAACACCGATCGCGACTACTACGCGCGCTTCCAGGAAGATGCCGCCGCCGTCGTCGACGCACTGTCCGGTCCGTGCGAGTGAGCCCCCGCGTTTCTCCCGGCGGTTTCCCCGGCGGCTTCCCGAACGCCGCGCCTAAGCTGGGCTCGTGGCGCGGAGCATCTACATCACCTCGGCCGAAGGTCATACCGGCAAGTCGACGATCGCCCTCGGGGCGCTCGACGCCCTGATGCGCGTCTCGCCGCGGGTGGGGGTGTTCCGCCCGATCGCGCGATCCACGACCGAGCGCGACGAGATCCTCGAACTGTTGCTCGCCCACGACGGCGTACACCTCGATTACGAGGACTGCATCGGCGTGACGTACGACGATGTGCGCTCCGACCCGGAGAGCGCGCTGTCGACGATCGTCGCGCGGTTCAAGTCCGTCGAGGCGCAGTGCGATTCCGTCGTCGTCATCGGCAGCGACTACACGGATGTCGCGAGCCCCGCCGAGCTCGGGTTCAACGCGCGGATCGCCGCCAACCTCGGTGTCCCCGTGCTGCTCGTGCTCAGCGGTCGCGATCAGCAGCGCCAGGCCGAACAGCTCGGCACCACGACCGCCCGTGAGGCCGCGGCGATCGGACAGATCGCCGCACTCGCGCTGTCCGAGCTCTCGGAGGAGCGTGCGGAGTTGTTCGCCGTCGCGGTGAACCGTGCCGACCCCGATGCGCTGGACGCCGTCATCGACGCGGTCCACGCCGTGCTCCCCGAGGACCACACGCCGGTGTGGGCGATCCCCGAGGACCGTGCGCTCGTGGCCCCGTCGATCCGTGACATCCTCACCGCCGTCGACGGCACGCTGTTCACGGGCGACGAGGACCGGTTGACCAGGGAGGCGCTGACGATCGTCGTCGCCGGCATGTCGATGGTCAACGTGCTGCCGCGGCTCACCGAGGAGGCGGTCGTGGTGATCCCGGCCGACCGCACCGAGGTGCTGCTGGCCGCCCTGCTCGCCGATGCGTCCGGCACCTTCCCACGCATCGCCGGCATCATCCTGAACGGCCCGTTCCCTCTTCCCGAGCAGATCGTGCGCCTGCTCGACGGCTTCGCGTCGTCGGTGCCGATCATCACGACCGATCTGGGCACCTACGACACCGCCGTGCGTGTGATGAGCACCCGCGGGCGCCTCTCCGTGGATTCGCGCAGCCGCTACGACCGCGCGCTCGGCCTGTTCCAGGCGCACGTCGACATCGTGGAGCTGACCGAGCAGCTCGGGCTCGCCGAGGCACACGTGGTGACCCCGCTGATGTTCCAGTACGGCCTCATCGAGCGTGCACGCGCACATCGCCGTCGCATCGTCCTCCCCGAGGGCGACGACGACCGCATCCTGCGGGCCGCGGCGACGCTTCTCGCGAGGGAGGTCGCGGATCTGACGATCCTCGGCGACGAGGCGGCCGTCCGTGCCCGCGCCGTCGAGCTGGGCATCGACATCGCGGCGGCCCAGGTGCTGAGCCCCACCGACCCTGAACTGGTCGAGAGGTTCGCCGCCGAGTACGCACGGCTGCGGGCGCACAAGGGCATCACCCTCGCCCAAGCGGCGGACACGGTGACCGACGTGTCGTACTTCGGCACGATGATGGTGCATCTCGGTCTGGCCGACGGCATGGTCTCCGGCGCGGCGCACACCACGGCGCACACGATCCGTCCGTCGTTCGAGATCATCAAGACCAAGCCGGGCGTGAACGTGGTCTCCAGCGTCTTCCTCATGGCGCTCGCCGATCGTGTGCTCGTCTACGGAGACTGCGCGGTGATCCCCGATCCGACGAGCGCGCAGCTCGCCGACATCGCGATCTCCTCCGCCGAGACCGCCCGCCAGTTCGGCATCGATCCGCGCGTGGCCATGCTGTCGTACTCGACCGGGGAGTCCGGCTCCGGGGCCGACGTCGACAAGGTGCGCGCCGCGACCGCGCTCGTCCGCGAGCGTGCCCCCGAGCTCCCGGTCGAAGGGCCGATCCAGTACGACGCGGCGGCGGATGCGGCGGTGGCCAAGGCCAAGCTCCCGGACTCGGCGGTCGCCGGGCGGGCGACCGTGTTCGTGTTCCCCGACCTCAACACCGGCAACAACACGTACAAGGCCGTACAGCGCTCAGCAGGAGCCGTCGCCATCGGACCGGTGCTCCAGGGGCTCAACAAGCCCATCAACGACCTGTCCCGCGGCGCGCTCGTCGATGACATCGTCAACACGGTCGCGATCACGGCGATCCAGGCGCAGGGAGATGGGGCATGAGCGCGATCCTGGTGATCAACAGCGGGTCGTCGTCGCTGAAGTACAGCCTGATCGACATCGAACAGGAGGACCTGCTCGCGAGCGGACTGATCGAGCGCATCGGGCAGGAGTCCAGTCCCGTTGCGCACACCGTCCGCCCCGCCGTGGACGCCGCCGCCGTGCCGACGATGCTCGACGCGACGTACCGCAGCGAGCAGCCGATCGCCGATCACGCTGCCGCCTTCGAGGTGATGCGGGAGCAGTTCGCCGCGCACGGGCCCTCGCTCGACGAGCGTCGCCCCGTCGCGGTCGGACACCGCGTGGTCCACGGCGGTGCGCGCTTCTACGCCCCGACCCTGATCGACGCCGACGTGGAGCGTCAGATCGACGAGCTCGCGGTGCTC
This sequence comes from Microbacterium sp. KKR3/1, assembly GCF_021272365.1. NCBI lineage: Bacteria > Bacillati > Actinomycetota > Actinomycetes > Micrococcales > Microbacteriaceae > Microbacterium > Microbacterium sp. KKR3/1. The sequence goes on from NZ_JAJSDW010000002.1 coordinate 615,438, forward strand.
GCCCCCCTGCACAACCCCGCGAACCTCGCCGGGATCCAGGCCGCACGCGCCGTGTTCGATCAGGTTCCGCACGTGGCCGTGTTCGACACCGCGTTCCATCAGACGCTTCCGCCCGCCGCGTACACCTATGCGATCGACGCAGCGCTCGCCGCCGAGCATCGGGTGCGGCGATACGGCTTCCACGGCACGAGTCACCAGTACGTGAGCGAGGCGGCGGCGGCGTTCCTCGGGCGCGACCTCGCCGAGCTCCGGCAGCTCGTCTTCCACCTCGGCAACGGCGCCTCCGTGACCGCGATCGAGGGCGGGCGCTCGGTGGAGACGTCGATGGGGCTCACCCCGCTCGAGGGCCTGGTGATGGGCACGCGGTCGGGAGACATCGATCCGGCGGCCCTCGTCCACCTCTCCCGCCGTGCCGGGTACTCGATCGACGACCTCGACTCGCTGCTCAACACCCGCAGCGGTCTCGCCGGACTCGCCGGCCGCAGCGACATGCGCGACATCCTCGCCGGTGTGGATGCCGGAGACGAGTCCGCCGTGCTCGCCTTCGACGTATACGTGCACCGCCTGCGGGCTTACGCCGGGGCGTACATCGCACAGCTCGGCGGAGTGGACGTCATCTCGTTCACGGCCGGTGTGGGCGAGAACGCCGCGCCGGTGCGGGCCGCTGCGCTGGCGACGCTCGGTTTCGCGGGCGTCGAGATCGATCCGGCGAGGAACGACGCTCGTGAGCGCGGCATCCGACGGATCTCCACGGACGCCTCCGCGGTGACGGTGCTCGTCGTGCCGACCGATGAGGAACTGCAGATCGCCAGGCAGACGGCCGAGCTCCTCTGATCCGCTCGCGGGGGTTACCCCGTGACGCGATGCCGCATTACGCTTGAGCGGTGGCACGGAGAGGTGCCGGCCCGCTGATCGCCCTTCTCCTGGAGGCTCTGTGCCAGACGCACTGCCCGACCTGTTCCACGCCGACGGCGTGCTCTTCGACCTCGACGGCGTCCTCACCCCGACCGCCGAGGTCCACATGCGCGCCTGGCAGGCCGTGTTCGACGATGTGTTCGCCCGGTGGAGCATCACCCCGCCGTACACGGATGCCGATTACTACGACTACGTCGACGGCAAGAAGCGCTACGACGGCGTCGCGAGTCTGCTGCGCAGCCGCAACGTCGAAGTCCCCTGGGGACACGTCGACGACGACCCCTCCGCCGAGACGATCTGCGGCATCGGCAACCGCAAGAACGCCGCCTTCGCGGCGTCTCTGCGCGCGCAGGGCATCGTTCCGTACCCGGGGTCGCTCGCGCTCGTCGAGAGCCTGCGTGACGCCGGAATCCCGCTCGGCGTCGTGTCGAGCTCGAAGAACGCCGAGGAGGTGCTGGCCGCCGCCGGCATCCGCTCCCTCTTCCGGGTCGTGGTCGACGGCGTCGTGGCGGAGCGCGATGGTCTCGCCTCCAAGCCTGCCGCCGACATGTTCGCCGCCGGCGCCGCGGCCCTCGGGGTCGACCCGAGCCGCTCCGTCGCCGTCGAGGATGCCACCTCCGGTGCCGCCTCCGCCTCCGCAGCCGGCTACCGCACCGTGATCGGCGTCGATCGCGGGGCCGGTGCCGACGCCCTGCGATCCGCCGGCGCCACGATCGTCGTCGACGATCTCGCCGTCTTCGTCCCCGCCACCCGCACCGACATCCCGGAGACCGCATGATCGACCGCGACCGCTTCCCCGTCGACGCGTGGCGTCTGATCGACACGCACTACTCGGAGGAAGGCGTCAGCGAGACGCTGTTCTCCGTGGGCAACGGCTACCTCGGCCTCCGCGGCAACCACATCGAAGGTCGGGGTGCCCAGGAGCACGGGACCTTCATCAACGGACTGCACGAGACCTGGACGATCCGGCACGCCGAGCAGGCCTATGGATTCGCGGAGGTCGGGCAGACGATCGTCAACGCCCCCGACGCGAAGGTCATGCGTGTGTACGTCGACGACGAGCCGATCTCGCTCGACGACGCCGACGTGCGCGAGTACCGGCGCACCCTCGATATGCGCACCGGTGTCCTGGAGCGCCTGGTGGTGTGGGAGACCCCGTCGGGCAAGCGCGTGCGCATGCGTGACGAGCGCATCGTGAGTTTCGAGGAGCGCCACCTCGCCGTCCTCCGGCTCGAGGTCGTCGTCGAGAACGCCGATGCCCCGGTCACGATCAGCTGCCAGCTGCTGAACCGCCAGGACGGAGCCGGTGTGTACGCCGGGACGCCGATCGGCACGAAGGCGGCCGCTTTCGACCCGCGCAAGGCCGAGAAGATCGCCGACCGCGTGCTGGAGCCGGCCGAGCACTGGCAGGACGGACTGCGCTCGGCGCTGTCGTACCGGGTCGCAGACTCCGGGATGACCGTCGCCGTGGTCGCCGACCACATCGTCGAGACCGAGAACGAGTACAACGCACGCACGCTCGTGGAGCCCGACATCGCGAAGAACGTGTTCCGCGTGCAGGCCAAGGCCGGCGTCCCGATCACGGTCACGAAGCTCGTCAGCTACCACACCTCACGCGGGGTGCCGCCGCGTGAACTCGTCGACCGCTGCCGTCGTTCGCTCGACCGTGCGGCGGATGAGGGCGTCGAGACGGTGCTCCGGCGTCAGCGGGAGTGGCTCGACGCGTTCTGGGAGCGCAGCGACGTGCAGATCGGCGGGCGCGACGACCTGCAGCAGGCCACTCGCTGGTGCCTGTTCCAACTCGCGCAGGCATCGGCGCGCGCCGACGGCGCCGGGGTCCCCGCCAAGGGCGTCTCCGGGTCGGGGTACAGCGGCCACTACTTCTGGGACACGGAGATCTACGTGCTCCCGTTCCTGACCTACACGACGCCGCGGTGGGCGTACAACGCGCTCCGCGCCCGCGCGGGCATGCTCCCCGCTGCGCGTCGTCGTGCGGCACAGCTCAACGAGGCGGGAGCGCTCTTCCCCTGGCGCACCATCAACGGCGAGGAAGCCTCCGCCTACTACGCCGCAGGCACCGCGCAGTACCACATCAACGCCGACATCAGCTTCGCGCTGGGCAAGTACGTGCGGGCCACGGGGGACGAGGAGTTCCTGCGGCGCGAGGGCGCCGACATCGCGATCGAGACCGCACGGCTGTGGGCGACCCTCGGGTTCTGGCGCGCCTCGCGTCTGGTGGACGAGGTGGATTCCGGAGACGGCATCGAGACCTTCCACATCCACGGCGTCACGGGCCCGGACGAGTACACGACGGTCGTCAACGACAACCTGTACACGAACGTGATGGCGCGCTACAACCTCCGCTATGCGGCCAAGGTGGTGCGCGAGATCAAGGAGAGCCACCCGGAGGACTACGTCAAGCTCGTCGACCGCACGGGGCTCGGTCCCGGTGAGGCCGAGGCGTGGGAGCGGGCGGCGTCGGCGATGTTCATCCCGTACAGCGAGGGGCTCGGCATCCATCCGCAGGACTCGCTCTTCCTCGAGCGCGAGGTCTGGGATCTCGCCAACACCCCCTCCGAGCAGCGGCCGCTGCTGTTGCACTTCCACCCCCTGGTGATCTACCGGTTCCAGGTGCTCAAGCAGGCGGACGTCGTGCTCGCGCTGTTCCTGCAGGGCAACCACTTCACGCCCGAGGAGAAGAAGGCCGACTTCGACTACTACGACCCGCTGACCACGGGCGACTCCACCCTGTCGGCGGTCGTGCAGTCGATCATGGCCGCCGAGGTGGGCTACCAGGACCTCGCCAGGAAGTACTTCGAGCAGTCGCTGTTCGTCGACCTGCACGACCTGCACCACAACGCCGCGGATGGTGTGCACGTGGCCTCCGCCGGTGGGGTGTGGACCGCGCTGGTGTGCGGCTTCGGCGGCATGCGCGACTACGCGGGCGACCTCAGCTTCGATCCGCGGCTTCCGGTGGACTGGCCCTCCCTCTCGTTCCCGCTGCAGTGGCAGGGGTCCACGATGCAGGTGACCGTGACCAGGGACGAGCTCCGCGTGGAGGTGCGCAGCGGTCCGCCGGTGCCGTTCAGCGTGCGCGACACCGCCTACTTCGCCACCGTGGAGGATGCGGCCGTCGTACCCCTCGCCGATCAGGGGCCGATGCTCCCGGGGCGTCCGACGCTGCGGCAGTTCGCCGATGCACGACGCGAGGACGGCACGCGCATGTCGGCATCCGTTCCGGTGATCACGACCGCGGTCCCGGTGATCGAACCGATCGACTGACCCTCCCTCCTCCTCTCCTTTCTCTTTTGTGCCGAGACCCCCGCTGGTCGTCGGCGCCCCCGCTGGCGTGCGCCGAAGCGAGGGGGCGCGGATGCTCAGCGGGGGTCTCGGCGGTGTGTGTGGACGGATCGGGCCAGGATGCCGGTCTCCCGAAGCGAAGGTCGGTGGCACGCCGTAGGCTGTTGAGGTGACCACAGCCCTCTACCGCCGCTACCGACCCGAGACCTTCGGCGAGATGATCGGGCAGTCCCAGGTGACCGATCCGCTGATGACGGCTCTGCGCGGCGATCGAGTCGGCCATGCGTACCTGTTCTCCGGTCCTCGCGGCTGTGGCAAGACGACCTCTGCCCGCATCCTCGCGCGCTGCCTGAACTGCGCTGAGGGGCCGACCGACGTTCCCTGCGGCGTGTGCCCGAGCTGCATCGAGCTGTCGCGTGCCGGCGGCGGATCCCTCGATGTCGTCGAGATCGACGCGGCGAGCCACAACGGTGTCGACGACGCACGAGACCTGCGTGAACGGGCGACGTTCGCCCCCAGCCGCGACCGGTACAAGATCTTCATCCTCGACGAGGCGCACATGGTGACGCCGCAGGGCTTCAACGCGCTGCTCAAGCTCGTCGAAGAACCGCCGGAGCACGTCAAGTTCATCTTCGCGACCACCGAGCCCGAGAAGGTCCTCGGCACGATCCGCTCCCGCACGCATCACTACCCGTTCCGGCTCGTGCCGCCCGCCGCCATGCTCGAATACGTGGCCAAGCTGTGCGCCGAAGAGGGTGTGATCGTCGAACAGGGCGTCCTCCCGCTCGTGGTCCGCGCCGGTGGTGGCTCGCCTCGAGACACGCTGTCGCTGCTCGACCAACTGATCGCCGGATCCGACGCCCCGGCCGACTCCGAGACGGTGACGGTGGGCTACGCGCGTGCCGTGTCGCTGCTCGGCTACACACATGCTGCCCTCCTCGACGAGATCGTCGACGCGCTCGCCGCGGGAGACGCGGCCGCCGCCTTCCCGGCGATCGACCGTGTGGTGCAAACGGGTCAGGACCCGCGCCGCTTCGTCGACGACCTGCTCGAACGCCTGCGAGACCTCATCGTCATCGCGGCGGTCGGAGCCGGTGCCTCGGCGGTCCTCCGCGGCATCGCCGAAGACGATCTGGAGCGCATGCGTGCCCAGGCGGCCACCTTCGGGTCGGCGCGGCTCTCGCGCACGGCCGATGTGGTCAGCGCCGCCCTCGACGACATGTCGGGTGCGACCTCTCCGCGCCTTCACCTCGAACTCATGGTGGCTCGCGTGCTCGCCGCTGCGTCGGAGGCGTCGACGTCGGATCCGGCACCCGCGGCCGCACCCGAGCGTGCGGCCGCACCGGCCCGCTCGACTCCCGCGACTGTCGCGGCTCCTGCCGCCGTCTCGACCCCGGCGCCCGCAGCGGGCTCCCCGGCTGCTGCCCCGGTGGCGACGCCGGCCGCTGCCCCCGCTGCCCCCGCTGCTGCGCAGACCGCCCCCGCCGAGGAGCCGGCCGCCGCGCGCACCGAGAACGAAGCGCCGAGCCCCGCACCGGTACCCGAGGCGGCACCCGCACCGGAGCCCGCCGTCGCGCACGGTCCCGTCACCCTCGAACGCATCACCGCCTCGTGGCCCGCCGTGCTGACCCGCCTCGAGAGCATCAGCCGCACGTCCTGGTTGCTGGCGACCGCGGTGCAACCGCTCGCCTACGCCACCGATACCGAGGTCCTGACGCTCGGCTTCACGAGCCAGCATGATGTCGCGAAGTTCAAGGGCACCACTCCGGGCTCCGGACCCTCCGACCATCTGCGGTCGGCGATCGAGAGCGAGCTGGGCGTGCGGGTCAAGTACCTGCCCGCACCGATGCCCACCGGAGGAGCTCCGCGGCAGTCCGCGGCGTCCGGCCCGTCGGCACCCGCCGATCCTGCTCCCGCATCGGAGCCTGCGTCAGCGGGGTCGTCCCGTCCGCAGGTCCGCAGTGCGTCGGCCTCCACCGTGACGGAGTGGGCCGTCGCGCCGATCCCGTCCGCCGTGGAGCAGCCGAGCGTGCCGCCCGCAGCCGCCGCTCCGCTTCCGGTCGACGACGAGCCCGAAGAGGTCGAAGCGGCGGCATCCGCACCCCTGCCGCCGTCCGATGGTGTTGTCGATCGCGACGCACCACCGCTTCCCGGTGATGACGAGGCTCCGGCATATGACGATGAGCCGCCCTACGACCCGTCGTACGAACCGCCGGTGGCGCGCCAGGCTCAGCCCGAACGGTCGGCACCGGCGCAGCGCACGGCGACAGCCCCCCCGGTCGTCATCGAGCGCGCTCCGACTGCCGGGGGAGTGCAGCGCTACGGTGAGGCCGTGATCCGCCAGGTGCTCGGCGCGACGTTCCTGCGCGAAGAGCCCTACGAGCCCCCGACGAGGTTCTCCTGATGTATGACGGCATCGTTCAGGAGCTGATCGACGAGTTCGGTCGGCTCCCCGGCATCGGCCCGAAGTCCGCACAGCGGATCGCGTTCCACATCCTCCAGACGCCGACGTTCGACGTCGCGCGTCTCGCCGAGCTGTTGAGCGAGATCCGACTCCGCGTGCGGTTCTGTGAGATCTGCGGCAACGTGGCCGAGCAGGAGCGATGCGGGATCTGCCGTGATCCGCGTCGCAGCCAGGCACTGATCTGTGTGGTCGAAGACGCGAAGGATGTCGCCGCGATCGAGCGCACCCGGGAGTTCCGCGGGCTCTATCACGTCCTCGGCGGGGCCATCAGCCCCATCGCCGGCATCGGTCCCGACGACCTCCGTATCGCGCAGCTCATGACGCGTCTCGCCGACGGCACGGTGCAGGAGGTGATCCTCGCCACCAACCCGAACCTCGAGGGGGAGGCGACGGCGAGCTACCTGAGCCGACTGCTGACCACCATGCAGATCACCGTGTCCCGTCTCGCCTCCGGCCTGCCCGTCGGCGGCGACCTGGAATACGCCGACGAGGTCACGCTCGGGCGCGCGTTCGAGGGCCGGCGCGTCCTGTGACGCCGAGCGCGGGTTTCTCGCGTCGCGGCTGGCTGCTCTTCGGGGCCATGGCCCTGCTGTGGGGCGTGCCGTACCTGTTCATCAGTGTCGCGGTCGAGTCGATCTCCCCGCCGGCGGTCGTGGCCGGACGCACGCTGATCGCCGCGGTGCTGCTGCTGCCGTTCGCGATCCGGAGCGGCGCGCTGCGGGCCGCTCTGAAGCACTGGCCCTGGGTCCTCGCCTTCGGCGCGGTCGAGATGGCGGGTCCCTTCCTCCTGCTCGGACATGCCGAGATGACGCTGACCTCCGGGATGACCGGGCTGCTGGTGGCAACAGTGCCGCTGTTCGCCGCTCTGATCGCCCTCGGCGGGGGCGACCGCGGGGTGCTCCGGCCCGCCCGCGCAATCGGCTTGCTCGTCGGATTCCTCGGTGTCGCCGTCGTGGTCGCAGGCCCGGGACTCTTCGGGGGCGAAGTGAGCCTTCTCGCTGCGGGAGAGGTGCTCCTGGTGGCCGTGCTGTACGCGACGGCTCCCTTCATCGTCGCTCGCAAGCTCAACGCCGTCCCGTCTCTGGGCACCATCACGCTGTCGCTGCTCATGATCGGGATCCTCTACCTCCCGATCGGCCTGCTCACGCAGCATCAGGTGCCCACGCTGCCGTCGATCGGGGCGCTGCTCGCGCTGGCCGTGATCTGCACGGCGGTGGCGTTCCTCGCGTTCTTCGCGCTCATCCGCGAGGTGGGGCCGGTACGCGCTCCGCTGTTCACGTACGTCAACCCGGTGGTCGCGATCGTCCTCGGGGCGATCGTCCTCGCCGAACCGTTGACGCCGGGTCTGCTCCTCGGGTTCCCGCTGATCATCATCGGATGCTGGTTCGCCGCCACGGGCGGTCGCCTGCGCCCCGTGTCTGCGCAGGCGCTCCCACCGACGCTCTGATCGTCAAGGCACCGTTCCACATCGTCGGAAGCGATGACACATGCGCAGCAGGGCATACGCGCCGATCATAGAATGAGCGTGGGCGGATCCGCCCGACATCCCAGGGAGTGATCGTGGCCCTCATCGTGCAGAAGTACGGCGGCTCGTCCGTCGCCGACGCAGAGAGCATCAAGCGCGTCGCCAAGCGCATCGTCGACACGCGTCGTGCCGGTCATGACGTGGTCGTGGCGGTCAGCGCCATGGGCGACACGACCGATGAGCTGTTGGAGCTCGCGGACGAGGTCGCCCCGATCCCCGCACCGCGTGAGCTCGACATGCTGCTCTCCAGTGGAGAACGCATCTCGATGGCGCTGCTGGCCATGGCGATCCACTCGATGGGATTCGAGGCGCGGTCATTCACCGGCAGCCAGGCGGGCATGATCACGGACTCCCAGCACGGTGCCGCACGCATCGTCGACGTGACGCCGATTCGTCTGCGCGAAGCCCTCGATGAGGGGGCGATCGTGATCGTCGCCGGGTTCCAGGGCTTCAACCGCGACACCAGGGACATCACGACGCTCGGCCGTGGAGGATCCGACACCACGGCCGTCGCTCTCGCCGCCGCGCTCGATGCCGACGTGTGCGAGATCTACAGTGACGTGGACGGCATCTTCACCGCGGACCCGCGCGTCATCCCGAAGGCGCAGAAGCTCGATCACGTCTCCAGCGAGGAGATGCTCGAGCTGGCCGCCAACGGCGCCAAGGTGCTGTACATCCGCGCCGTCGAGTACGCACGCCGTCACGGCGTCCTCATTCATGCTCGGTCGACCTTCTCGTCGGCCGAGGGCACATACGTTCTGGGCGAGGGCATGAAGAACCCGCGCGAAGCCGAGGGAGCAGTCATGGAAGAACCGATCGTCGCCGGTGTCGCCACCGACTTCAGCCAGGCCAAGATCACGGTCGCGGGCGTGCCCGACGTGCCGGGCAAGGCCGCGGAGATCTTCAAGATCGTCGCGAAGTCGGGCGCGAACGTCGACATGATCGTGCAGAACGTCTCTGCGACCGGACGCACCGACATCTCCTTCACGGTTCCCAAGGCGGATGCGGCGGCTGCGCTCAAGGCGCTCGCCGGCGATCAGACCGAAGTCGGGTTCCAGAACCTGATCCACGACGATCAGATCGGCAAGCTCTCGGTCGTCGGCGCGGGAATGCGCACGCACTCGGGGGTCTCGGCGACCCTCTTCGAGGCGCTGTCGGCCGGCGGCATCAACATCGAGATGATCTCCACCTCGGAGATCCGCATCTCGGTGGTGCTGCGCGACACCGACCTGACCGAGGCAGCGCGGACGGTGCACACCGCCTACGGACTCGACGGCGACGCCGAAGCCACGGTCCACGCCGGCACCGGCCGCTGATCTCTGCCGATCGTCGCCGTTTTCCTGACACAGGTGAGTGGTCTCGGAGCGCAGAGCCGACGGTCCGTCGCGGCACGGTAGACTCACCGAAACCCTGACACCGGCGCCAGGCGCAGCATCCACATCCCGACGCCGCGCCCGAAGCCTCGTACGCAGTACCGCACGACGCCAAGGAACATCATGACCCGCATCTCCGAATCAGGACTCTCCGTCGCCATCGTCGGCGCCACCGGCCAGGTGGGCACCGTGATGCGAGAGATTCTCGCCGAGCGGTCGTTCCCGATCCGCGACCTGCGGCTGTTCTCGTCCGCGCGCTCCGCGGGCACGGCCATCGAGTTCGGCGGCGCGACCGTCATCGTCGAAGACGTCGAGACGGCGGATGCCTCGGGCATCGACATCGCCCTGTTCTCGGCAGGAGCCACCGCGAGCCGTGCCTATGCGCCGCGTTTCGCCGCCGCCGGCGCCGTGGTCGTCGACAACTCCAGCGCCTGGCGGATGGACCCCGAGGTTCCCCTCGTGGTCAGCGAGGTCAACCCGCACGCGATCGACGATCGCCCCAAGGGCATCATCGCGAACCCGAACTGCACCACCATGGCGGCCATGCCGGTGCTGAAGGCCCTCGACGCCGAGGCCGGCCTCGAGCGTCTCATCGTGTCCACCTACCAGGCGGTCTCCGGCTCCGGGCTCGCCGGCGCCCAGGAGCTCCTCGGTCAGGTCGAGGGAGTGCTCGCGCAGGGCGACACCCTGCGCCTCGTGCACGACGGTTCGTCCGTCGACTTCCCGGAGCCCGAGAAGTACATCGCTCCGATCGCCTTCGACGTGATCCCGTTCGCCGGCAATCTGGTCGAAGACGGGGACAACGAGACGGACGAGGAGAAGAAGCTCCGCAACGAGAGCCGCAAGATCCTCGAACTCCCCGATCTCCGGGTCGCGGGCACCTGCGTGCGTGTCCCGGTCTTCACCGGTCACTCCCTCTCGATCAACGTCGAGTTCGCCCGTGCCATCTCGCCCGAGCGTGCGCGCGAAGTCTTGAGCGCGGCTCCCGGCGTGGTCCTCGACGAGGTCCCCACGCCGCTGCAGGCTGCCGGCAAGGACCCCAGTTTCGTCGGTCGCATCCGGGCCGATCAGTCCGCGCCTGAGGGCAAGGGGCTCGTGCTGTTCCTCAGCAACGACAACCTCCGCAAGGGAGCCGCACTGAATGCGGTGCAGATCGCCGAGGTCCTCGCGGAGCGTCTCGCCGTCGTGCGCTGATCTCTTCGCCGCGGACACCGTCGCATGGTCCGCGGTGGCGTGCCCGCGAACTAGACTGGTTCGGTGACTGAAAACGTCGATGTCGTCCTGATCGGCGGTGGCATCATGAGCGCCACCCTGGGTACTCTGCTGCACGAATTGCAGCCGGAGTGGAAGATCGTCGCCTTCGAGCGACTCTCCGATGTGGCCCAGGAGAGCTCGAACCCGTGGAACAACGCCGGCACGGGTCACGCCGCCCTGTGTGAGCTGAACTACATGCCGCAGCAGGGGGATGCCCCGCTGGACCCCGCCAAGGCGGTGTCGATCAACGAGCAGTTCCAGCAGAGTCGCCAGTTCTGGTCGTCGCTCGTGGACCGTGGTGTGCTCGATGCGCCGTCGACGTTCATCAACGCGACTCCGCACATGACGTTCGTCCGCGGTGAGAAGGATGTCGCCTACCTCAAGGCACGCTACGAGGTGCTCAAGGAGCAGCCGCTGTTCGCGGGCATCGAGTACAGCGAGGACTCGCGCGTCATCAACACCTGGGCGCCTCTGCTGATGCAGCAGCGCCGCAAGGGCGAGCCGTTCGCCGCGACCCGCGTTCCCGCAGGAACCGACGTCGACTTCGGCGCGCTCACCCACCAGCTCTTCGACCACCTCACCGAGTCGGGCGTCACGCTGCGCACCAACCATGAGGTGCGCAGCCTGAAGAAGCAGAAGGACGGGACCTGGCTGGTCAAGTACCGCAACAGCATCGGCCACACGCCGAACGAGGTCAAGGCGCGCTTCGTGTTCGTCGGCGCCGGCGGCTGGGCCCTCAAGCTCCTGCAGAACTCCGGTATCCCCGAGATCAAGGGATACGGTGTCTTCCCGATCGGCGGACAGTTCCTCAAGACCACGAACCCGAAGATCGTGGCGCAGCACAAGGCGAAGGTGTATTCGCAGGCCTCGGTCGGTGCGCCGCCGATGTCGGTCCCGCACCTCGACACCCGCGTCGTCGATGGGGAGTCCTCGCTCATGTTCGGGCCGTTCGCGACGTTCAGTCCGAAGTTCCTGAAGAACGGATCGATGCTCGACATCGTGTCGCAGGTGCGGGCGCACAATCTGCTCCCGATGCTGCAGGTGGCCGTGAAGAACCCCGACCTCATCACCTATCTGGTGGGCGAGCTGCTGAAGAACCACGCCAAGAAGGTCGACAGTCTGCGGACCTTCATGCCGACGGCGAAGGATGAGGACTGGACCCTCATCGACGCCGGTCAGCGTGCGCAGGTCATGAAGAAGGACCCGCAGAAGGGGGGCATCCTGCAGTTCGGCACAGAAGTGGTTTCGTCTGCGGATGGCTCGATCGCCGGGCTCCTCGGTGCTTCGCCCGGTGCCTCCACGGCGGTCCCGATCATGCTGGGTCTGTTGAAGACCTGCTTCCCGTCGGAGTACCCCGGTTGGGAGCCCGAGCTTCGCGCCCTGATCCCCACGTTCGGCCAGAAGCTGAACACGGATCCGGCACTCGCGGAGGAATCCACGGAGGCGACCGCCGCCGCCCTCGGCATCAACGCCTGAGCCCGACCCGTGGCGAAGCTCTACTTCCGCTACGGCGCGATGAACTCCGGCAAGTCGACCGCCCTGCTCCAAGCCGCGTACAACTACGAGGAGCGCGGACAGCACGTGCTGCTCGCGAAGCCGGAGATCGACACCAAGGGTGCGGCCGAGATCGAGAGTCGGCTCGGCGTCACCCGTCAGGTCGACTTCCTCGTCGGGCAGGCCGACGACGCCCGCGAGCTGTTCACCCAGCATCGTGACCGCCTCCGTCGTTCCACGGATGAAGAACTGCTCCCCGGCGGGCCCGTGGATGTGGCATGCCTCCTCGTCGACGAGGCACAGTTCCTCACTCCGTCGCAGGTCGACGATCTCTTCCGGATCGCTGTGGAGGACGGGGTGCCGGTGATGGCATACGGCATCCGGAACGACTTCCTCACGCACGCTTTCCCCGGATCCGCGCGGCTGCTCGCGATCGCGCACTCGCTCGAGGAGCTCAAGACCATCTGCCGGTGCGGGCGGAAGGCCGTGTTCAACGGTCGGGTGGTCGGCGGGCGCTTCGTCTTCGACGGCGATCAGGTCGCGATCGACGAGGGCGCGGTCGGAACGGCTTCCCCCGAGCTGACGACCTACGAGTCGCTGTGCGGGACGTGCTACCTCGACGAATCCGGTGGGCGCCTGGGCTGAGCCCCTCCCGGTCCTGCTCCCGCAGTGGTTTCGCCGCCTCGTCGCGTTCACAACTCCGCAGATCCTCGACCGGATCCTGCGGTGACGCCGCCCAGCGGGATCTCCTGTGAATTCTTGCGGAGTTGTGCGCCTGAACGAACCCGAGGCTGCCTGTGTTGCGTGGTCTGACCACAGGAGGATACGCTGTGGTCAGACCACAGGAGGATCGATGAGTGAACAGCCGGCGCGCGCCTGGCAGCTCGTGCTCGAACACATCGAGCGCGACCTCCTCGACGCTCGTCTGGGCCCGGGGGACAGGCTCCCTTCGGAGCGTGACCTCGCGAGCGAGCTCGGTGTCGGGCGATCCAGCGTCCGTGAGGCGTTCCGTGTGCTCGAGGTGATGGGTCTCATCCGCACCGCGACAGGCTCGGGTCCGCAGTCCGGCGCCATCGTCATCGCGACCCCGACCGGAGGGATGTCCGCGCTCCTCCGGCTGCAGGTCGCCGCGCAGGGCTTCCCGTTGGACGACGTGGTCCGTACGCGCCTGGTGCTCGAAGACGCGGTGGTGACGGCTCTCGCCGCATCCGCAGATCGCGACACGACACGCGCGCACCAGCTGCTCGAGGCGATGGACGCGACAGGCCTTGCTGCCGCGGAGTTCCTCGCCCTCGACGCCCAATTGCATCTCTTCCTCGCTGAAGCCAGCGGCAACACGGTCATCGCCGCGATGATGGCGGGCCTGCGTTCATCCATCGAGTCCTACGTGCAGGCGGGCGTCGCCGCGATCCCCGACTGGGACGCGATGGCGGAGCGGCTGCGCACCGAACACCGGGCCCTGGTCGCCGCGATCGACGAGGGCGATGGCGATGCCGCTCGCACTCTGGTCCATTCGCACATCACCGGCTACTACACGTCCGCGGGGCTGACCCGCGACCTCCATCCCCTGAACTGAGAGGCACACCATGGTGCAGCGCCAGCTCCCGAATCCCGTCGAACTCCTCGACCTCATGAAGTTCAAGAGGCCCGAGTTCGACGGCCGCAAGCGCCGTCTCGATGCCGCGCTCACGATCGACGATCTTCGTCTGATCGCCAAGCGCCGCACACCCAAGGCGGCTTTCGACTACACCGATGGCGCCGCCGAGGGCGAACTCTCGCTCTCGCGCGCCCGGCAGGCGTTCCAGGACGTGGAGTTCCACCCGGGCATCCTGCGGCCCGCCCCCGACGTCGACACGAGCGTCGAGATCCTCGGCGGCCCCTCCGCGCTGCCCTTCGGGATCGCGCCCACCGGCTTCACCCGCTTGATGCAGACCGAGGGCGAGGTCGCCGGTGCCGGAGCCGCCGGCGCTGCGGGCATCCCGTTCACGCTGTCCACCCTCGGCACGACGTCGATCGAGGGCGTCACGGCCGCCAACCCGCACGGTCGCAACTGGTTCCAGCTCTACGTCATGCGCGATCGGGAGATCTCGTACGAGCTCACCCGCCGCGCCGCTGCGTCCGGCTTCGACACCCTCCAGTTCACAGTGGACACCCCGGTCGCGGGTGCCCGTCTGCGGGACAAGCGGAACGGCTTCAGCATCCCGCCGCAGCTCACGCTCGGCACGATCATCAACGCGATCCCGCGGCCGTGGTGGTGGTTCGACTTCCTGACGACTCCGAAGCTGGAGTTCGCCTCCTTGAGCACCACGGGCGGAACGGTCGGTGAGCTGCTGGACGCCGCGATGGACCCGACGATCAGCTACGACGATCTCGGCGTGATCCGTGACATCTGGCCCGGGAAGATCGTGATCAAGGGCGTGCAGAACGTCGAGGACTCGGTGCGCCTGCGTGATGCGGGAGTCGATGGCATCGTGCTCTCGAACCACGGAGGACGACAGCTCGATCGCGCGCCGATCCCGTTCCATCTGCTGCCCGAGGTGCGACGGGCAGTCGGTGAGGACTTCACGGTCATGATCGACACCGGCATCATGAACGGTGCCGACATCGTCGCCGCCGTGGCGCTCGGGGCGGACTTCACCCTGATCGGGCGCGCGTACCTCTACGGCTTGATGGCCGGCGGGCGCCAGGGGGTCGACCGGACGATCGCGATCCTGCGCAGTGAGATCGAGCGCACGATGCGTCTGTTGGGGGTCTCCTCACTTGCGGAGCTCGAACCGGGACACGTCACTCAGCTCACGCGCCTGGTGCCCGTGGCGAGGGCGGCTGCGGACGCGCGCACGCGCTGAGCGGGAGTGGCGGGGCGCCCCCCGGACAGGCTCAGGCCTGCGGGGCGACGGCCCTGCGGCGCGGCGGCCACGGCACCAGCATCGACGTCGTACGGCGATACTCGGCGTAGGCCGGATACTTCGACGCGGTGATCGACTCGGTGAAGATCGTCGAGCCGATGAAGAGCACCGTCAGCAGGGCAGGGCCGATGATCGTCGGATTCAGGACGCCACCGAGCACACCCGCGCCCGCCGCAGTGGCGGCCGTCGCGCCGATCGCGTAGAGGGCCCACCACTGTGCCTGCTCGAAGAAGAAGTTCGGGTGTCGGCTGTAGCGGAACAGCCCGGTGGTCGCGAAGCCGGGGGAGAGGGAGCCGCCCGCCTGCTTCTTGCGCTGATGGAAGGCCCACTGCTGCTGGTCGGCGATGGTCTCGCCGACCAGGAAGGCGAGGAACGCCGTGATGAAGAGCGCGTCCCACCCCGTCAGCGCCGAGGGGTTCTGCGCGGCGACGAGGGCCGGCAAGGTGATGAGGACGAGCAGTGTCATCTGATAGCCGATGATGAACAGCAGGTTGAAGATCTGGAACTGCCAGGGCCGCATGCGTGCGCGAAGAATCGCCCAGCGGTAGTCCTCCATGCCCGTGTAGCCGCCCTTGCGCGCGAAGTTGAAGGTCAGGCGGGCTCCCCAGGCGGTCACGAGCACCCCCATCAGCACGACGCGCGCCGATCCGTCGCCCTGCGCGAAGGCACCGGCGACGAAGATCCACACGTAGGCCACGGGAACGATCGACCAGGCACGGTCGACCCACGAGGTGTCGCGGGTGGCCAGGGACAGGATCCAGCAGGCCGCGCTGGTGGCCGCGGCGACGATGATCACGATCAGCAAGGCGTCCATGTCGCCATGCTAGGGCCACGCGGTGACGTCGTGCCGTGCGACACCGCGGCGGCTCAGAGCGAGCGCAGGAGCTCGTCGAGCTTGTCGGCGGTGTCTTCCCAGCCGTCGACGGCGACCGACGGCACGCCGATGGCCAGCACCGGGTAGTCGTTCCCGCCCTCGTCGAGCCGGTCGCCGTAGAACAGCATGTCCGTGAGCGGGATCCCGGTGTGAGCGGCGAGCTGCGTCATCCCGAAGGCCTTGTCGATGCCGGCGCGGGTGATGTCGATCGAGGTCGATCCGCCGGAGCGCACCTCGAGGCCGGGGAGGCGAGCGGCGACCGCATCCCGCAGAGCCGCGCGCTTCGCCCCGGTCGGATCCCAGTCGTGCTTGGCTTCGCGCGGGGCGCGCTGGCCCAGCGCGGAGAAGGTGATCTGCGATCCGCGGTCCTCGAGGATCTCGCCCCAGGGGTCCGCCTCCCAGAGCCCGAGACGCTCGGCCTCTTCGCGCAGAGCGATCAGGGCTGCCTGCTTCTCCTCGTCGCTGAGGTCGTGCGCGTAGACGGGCACGAAGTCCGCCCCGTCGTGGCGCAGATACCGCGTGCCGCAGGTGGGCAGCAGATGGAGTCGTGCGAGCGCCGCAGGGTCCGCGTCACCGAGGCGGGCGACGACCTGCGAGCGGAACTGCGCCTCGTTGCCGCCCGAGATGATCGCGACGTCGACGGTGCGCAGCAGGGCCCGCAGTTGTTCGGCGATGCGCGGGTCGATCACTCCCTTGGATGGCGCGAGCGTGTCGTCGAGATCGAAGGCGACGAGGACAGGCGTGGTCATGGTGTCTCCAGCCTAGAAGGTGGGCGCGGGGAGGCTCGCGGCGCGAACAGCAGGGTGCACATGACAGCGAGGGCCACGCCGAACACGGCGCCCGTCGAGTTCGCCAGGACATCGGTGAGGGTCGCTGCACGATGGGGGAGTGCGAGGCGCTGAACTGTCTCGATCGCCAGGGAGAGCGCCGGTCCGACCAGCAGTGCGAGAGGCCAGACACGGCGGGGGAGCAGCACGAAGGCGAGGATGCCGACCGGGATGAAGACGATGATGTTCGCCAGGATCTCGAGGCGGGTGAAGTCGAGCGACGCCCAGCCGAGGCGATGAGCCATGCCGAGGATCACGTCGAGCAGATTGGGCATCGTGTGTTCGACGCGTGAGGGCGTCAGCGTGAGCGCCGCGAGGACGAGGAGGAACGGGATGCCGAGGGCGAGGGCCCAGGCGCGGGTGAACCGGCGCGGCGGCGGGAGCAGAGACCCCATGCGTTCCCTTCGTGCGTGAAGCCGATACAGAGAAGGCCGCCCCTGAGGGCGGCCTTCCGGTGTCACTGGTCGGGGTGACAGGATTTGAACCTGCGACCTCTTCGTCCCGAACGAAGCGCGCTACCAAGCTGCGCCACACCCCGTTTGCAACCCTCCGAGTCTACAGGGAAATGCTCCGTGCGCCGAATCGAGACCGGGATCAGTTCCGTGCCGTGAGGGTGAGCAGCGTCGCCTCGGGGCGGCACGCGAAGCGGACCGGGGCGTAGATCGAGTGACCGCACCCGGCGCTGACGTTGAGTGGGACCGTGCGCCCGCCGTGCGACCAGGTGCTGAGGCCCTTGGCCTGTTTGAGCGGGATATCGCAGTTTGCGACGAGCGCACCGTATCCGGGCAGGCAGACCTGACCGCCGTGTGTGTGGCCGCCGAGGATCGCATCGGCGCCGAGGGCGGTGAATCCGTTGAGCACGCGCTGGTAGGGGGCGTGGGTGACGCCCAGCAACGGTGTCGATGCGTCGCGCGGACCGAGGGCACCGATCGCGTCGGGGAGCACATCGAGGCGGTCCCAGTCCCGGTGCGCGTCATTCACGCCGAAGGCGTCGACCACCGTGCCGGCGACCGTGAGGCGCGCTGCGGAGTTGTTGAGGTCGGTCCACCCCAGCTCGTCGGTGAAGTACCGGTCCATCGCCGCAGTGTCCAGCGGCGTCGGCTCATGGTGCTTCTTCGACGGACCGAGGAAGTAACGCAGCGGGTTGCGCGGGGAGGGAGCGGTGACGTCGTTCGACCCGTGCACGAAGACGCCGGGGATACCGGCGAGCGGATCGAACGCCCGGCGAATGCCGGCGAGGCCGTCGAGGTGGCCGAGGTTGTCGCCGGTGTTGACGATCAGATCGGGCTTCAACTCCGCGAGCGATGCCAGCCAATCCTGCTTCCGATGCTGCCACGGCGCCATGTGCGCATCCGAGAGGTGCAGGATGCGGATCGGAGCTGAACCGGCGGGGAGGGCGGGGGCGGTGACCTCGCGCACCGTGAACAGGTAGCGCTCGATGCCGATGCCCCAGACGGCGGCAGCAGCACCGACGGCCCCCACCGCGCCGAGCGCGATGAGGGCCGGGTGGGCCGTGCGGCGCGAGGCTACTCGCACGTCACTCGCACGGCGGTGGACTTGCTCGTGGCGGTGCCGGGTGCCGGATCCGTGGAGCTCACGACAGCGTTCGGCGGGTTGCACGAGTTGTCGAAGTCGATCGACGTGAAGCCGGCGGCTCCCAGCGCGGCCGCCGCGTCCGCACGGGACATCCCGGCCAGGTTCCCCGGAACCGTGGTCCCCTGCCCGTTGCTGGGGGAGATCGTCACGGTCGTGCCTCCTGCGGCCTGCCCGGAGGGATCCTGGGCGACGACGATGTTCGTCGGCTGGTCGCTGTCGACAGCCGGCCCGTCGGTGACCGAGAAGCCTCGGCTCTCCAGCGTCGACCGCGCTTCGTCCATCGTCATCCCGACGACATTCGGCACCTCGGTGAGCACCCGACGGGTCAGGTTGTTGTCGGGGCGGGGGAAGGCGTCTCCGCCATAGGCACCGTTGGCCGCAGCCTGCGCAGCCAACGCCAGCGGGTACCGCATGTTGTTGAGCTGGTAGTTCCCGGCCCACTTCTGGTAGATGTCGGACTGGCCCTTCCAGCGCCCGGCCCACACCGCGGTCGTGACCTTGGTGCTGGACTCGATCATCATGGTCGACCAGCGGTCGTGGGTCCCGGTCTTGCCGATGAGCGGCGTGCCGTCGAACGGGTTGGCGCGGGCACCGGTGCCGCCGCCGGACATCACACCCTGAAGCGCGTAGGCGGCGGTCGCCGCGACCTCCTTCGAGATGACGCCGTCGGTGCAGGACGACTTCGGGAGCTCGCGGTCCTTGCCGTCGGGGCCGACCACGCGGTCGATCGCGCGCGGCGTGCAGTACTTTCCGCCGCTGGCGACCGTGGCGTAGGCGTTGGCCATCGCGATCGGGGAGATGTTCTTCGGGCCGAGCACGTCGTACACGACGTTCTCCTTAGTGACCTTTGTACCGTTGGCGAGCGTGACGCCCATGCGGTCGGCGACCTGGTTGATCTCGCAGATGTCCAGCTTCGAGGCCATCGCGAAGTATCCGCTGTTCAGGGACTGCCGGGTGAAGTCCATGACGCTGGCGGTGTAGCCGCCGCCGCCGCCGAAGTTGCCGATCTCTTTGGTGTCGGCGATGAGGGTTCCCCCGCCGCAGGACGCCGTCGTGAACTTCATGTTCGTCTGCACCCGGCCGTTGAGGACCTCGTTGACGGAGTGGCCCTTCTCGAGCCAGTCGATCAGGGTGAAGAGCTTGTAGACCGATCCGACCTGGAACCCGCCCGAGTTGCCGTTCTTCATATCCCCGGCGAAGACCAGCGAGCTCTTCGCCAGGTCATCCGTGCTCGTCTCATCGAACTGCGTGTTCTGCGTGATCGACAGGATGCGTCCGGTGCCCACCTCGATCGACACTCCGGCAGCACCGAAGTAGTCGTTGTCGTAGTTGGCCGGCACGATGTCCTTCATCGCCTGCGCGGCGGGGTCCTGGATGCGGTAATCCAGCGAGGTGTAGATCTTGAGGCCCCCGCGGCGGAGCAGGTCCGCCCGGTCCTGCGGCTCCTTGCCGAATGCCTCGTCGTTCAGCACGATCGACTTCACGTACTGGCAGAAGTAGGCGTTGGCGCCCGCGGAGGCACAACCCTGCGTGGGCGGGTTGAGCGAGGGCGTGATCTCGGAGGCGTCCGCCTCGTCGTACTGCGCTTGGGTGATCTTGCCGTCCGCGAGCATGCGGCCGAGCACGTAGTGACGCCGATCCTTCGTGAGGGCGTAGCCGCTCTCGGCGGTGTTGAGCGCCTCACCCTTCGAATTCGTGACGGTGCCCTCGGGCTTGTCGATGCGGTACGTGTTGGGGTTCTGCACGATGCCGGCCAGCGTCGCCGCCTGCGCGACCGTGAGCTTCGCCGAGGTCGTGTTGAAGTAGTAGTTGGCCGCGGCCTCGATGCCGTAGACCGTTCCGCCAAAGTTCGCGATGTTCAGGTAGCCGAGGAGGATGTCGTTCTTCGAGAAGTCCTTCTCGATCTGGATCGCATAGCGCATCTCCTGGAGCTTGCGCTCGATGCCGTCGGCGCCCGTCGCGTTGGTCGCGTCCTTCCAGCACTGCTGCAGATCCTCGTTGTGCGTCTCCGAGGTCGTGTCGACCTTCTGCTCGCACTCCTGGATCAGCACGTTCTTCACGTACTGCTGGCTGATGGTCGATGCACCGCGGCTGGAGGTGCCGCGGACGTTGTCGATCAGCGCCTTCACCGTCGCGCCGACGTTGACGCCGCCGTGGCTGTAGAAGCTCTTGTCCTCACTGGACAGGATCGCGTCGTAGAGCACTGGGGAGACCTGCTCGTAGGTCACGGGCACACGATTCTGCTCGTAGAACGACGCGAGGGCGACGTTCTTGCCGTCGGGCGTCGTGGCGTAGATCGTGGACTGCTCCATCGGCGTACCCGGGTTGAGGTTCTCGGGCAGCTGGTCGAAGAGCGTGAGGGCCTGGGTGCCGGCGAGGCCGGTCATCGTGAGGACGGGCGTGACGCTCGCTGCGACCAGGAGTCCGGCGACGGCACTCAGCCCGACGAGCCCGACGAGTCCGCCGAGCACGCCTCTCACCGTGCGATTCTTTTGGGGCATACGCTTGATCGTAGGGGAGTTCCCTGAATACCGCCTTTGACGAGCCCGACGCGGAATCACGGCGTCGCGCCCCGATCGACAGGAGTGCCATGACCACGTGGGAGTACCTCACCACGCCGCTGCTCATCCACAACACCGCCGCGATCCTCAACAACTGGGGCAAGCAGGGCTGGGAGCTCGTCCAGGTCGTGCAGGGCCCCGAGGGTGGGCTCGTCGCCTATCTCAAGCGCCCTGTCACAGCCGAGGCTTCTGCCAACGCCGGCCTCGCTGCGGCGGAACAGGCCGCCCGCCAGTTCGAGGGGGAGCAGGCATGACCGTCGCTTCCCGCCTGGCCGAGCTCGGCATCGAGCTGCCCGCGGTCGCCGCACCGGTGGCCGCCTACGTGCCCGCGGTCGTGCACGGCGGGCTCGTGTACACCTCGGGCCAGCTGCCGTTCGTCGAAGGCGCGCTCCCCGCCATGGGCAAGGTCGGTGCGGAGGTCTCCGCCGAGGATGCGAAGACCTACGCACGGACCTGTGCGCTGAACGCCCTCGCCGCGGCAGCGGATGCCGCGGGTGGACTCGACCGCATCGCCGGTGTGCTGCGCGTGGGCGGATTCGTCGCCTCCGCCGAAGGCTTCACCGGGCAGCCCGGGGTCATCAACGGTGCCAGCGATGTGCTCGGCGAGATCTTCGGGGACGCCGGGCGCCACGCCCGCGCGGCCGTCGGCGTCGCGGAGCTTCCCCTCGGCAGCCCGGTCGAGGTCGAGGTGGCCTTCCGCCTCGCCTGACCCGCCGCTCCGCCCGCGTGCGGGATCGAAAACGCGCCTCCCGGAAGCCCGGGAGGCGCGTTTTCGATCTTTCAGGGGCTTACTTCACCTGGGCCGAGATGATGCTCATCACTGCGGTGTCGGCGAGGGTCGTCGTGTCACCGACCTCGCGGCCTTCGGCCACATCGCGCAGCAGACGGCGCATGATCTTGCCGGATCGCGTCTTGGGGAGTTCGCCGACGATGTAGACGTCACGCGGACGCGCGATGGCGCCGATCTGCTCGCCGACCCACAGCCGCAGCAGCTGGGCGAGTCCGGCGGGCTCATGCGCCGCGAGGTAGCTCTCTTTGATGATGACGAACGCCACGACGGCCTGCCCGGTGGTCTCATCCGATGCCCCGACCACGGCGGCCTCGGCGGTGGCTTCGTGCGCGACCAGCGACGATTCGATCTCGGCGGTGGACAGGCGGTGGCCCGACACGTTCATGACGTCGTCGACGCGCCCCAGCAGCCACAGGTCGCCGTCCTCGTCGAGGCGGGCCCCGTCTCCGGCGAAGTAGTAGCCCTGGTCCTCGAACTTCTCCCAGTAGGTTTCGCGGTAGCGCTCCGGGTCGCCCCAGATTCCGCGCAGCATGCTCGGCCAGGGCTCCGTGATGACGAGCAGGCCGCCGTTGCCGTTGCCGACTTCGACACCGCTCTCGTCGACCACATCGATCGAGATCCCGGGCAGCGGCACCTGGGCGGACCCGGGCTTGGTCTCGGTGACGCCGGGGAGGGCGGAGACCATGATCGCTCCGGTCTCGGTCTGCCACCAGGTGTCGACGATCGGGGTCTTGCCTGCGCCGATGACGTCGCGGTACCACATCCACGCCTCGGGGTTGATGGGTTCGCCGACCGAGCCGAGCAGGCGCAGCGACGACAGGTCGAACTTCTGCGGGACGCTGCGGCCGATCTTCATGAAGGAGCGGATCGCGGTCGGCGCGGTGTAGAAGATGGAGACCTTGTACTTCTCGATGATCTCCCACCAGCGGCCGGGGTGCGGGGTGTCCGGCGTGCCTTCGTAGAGCACCTGGGTCGCACCGTTCGCGAGCGGGCCGTAGGCCACGTAGCTGTGCCCGGTGATCCAGCCGATGTCGGCCGTGCACCAGAAGACATCGGTCTCGGGGTGCAGGTCGAAGACGTACTTGTGCGAGTACGCCGCCTGGGTGAGGTAGCCGCCGGAGGTGTGCAGGATGCCCTTCGGCTTTCCGGTGGTCCCCGAGGTGTAGAGGATGAAGAGGGGGTTCTCCGCCGGGAACGCCGATGCGGTGTGTTCGGACGACGCTGCGGGGACGACGTCGTGCCACCAGACGTCGCGGCCCTCGACCCAGTCGACGTCGTTCTCGCCGCGCTTGACGACCAGCACGTGCTCGACGGTCTGCTGCTCACCGTCGCCCCGATCGGCCAGTGCCTGGTCGACCGCGGGCTTGAGCGCCGAGACACGGCCCTTGCGGTATCCGCCGTCCGCCGTGATCACCAGCTTCGCTCCGGCGTCGTCGATGCGTGAGCGCAGGCTGTCGGCGCTGAATCCGCCGAAGACGACCGAGTGGATGGCGCCGAGACGCGCGACCGCGAGCATCGAGGCGATCGCCTCGGGGATCATGGGCAGGTAGATCGCGACGCGGTCGCCCTGCCCCACTCCCAACCCTTCGAGCACGTTGGCGACACGCTTGACCTCGTCGGTCAGCTCGGCGTACGTGATGCGGCGGGAGTCGCCGGGCTCTCCCTCCCAGTGCAGCGCGACGCGGTCGCCGTTGCCGGCCTCGACGTGACGGTCGAGGCAGTTGTACGCCACATTCAGCTCGCCGTCGTCGAACCACTTCGCGAACGGCGGATTCGTCCAATCGAGCACCTGCGTGAACGGCTTGTGCCAGTGCACGAGTTCGCGGGACTGCTCCCCCCAGAAGGCCTCGCGATCGGCCGCGGCGCGCTCGTATAGCTCCGGCGAGGAGATGGTCTGGGCGATGAATTCCTCCGACGGCGGGAATCGCCGGGTCTCATCGAGAAGGTGGTCGATCTGGCTGCTCATCGGCAGGCGCTCCTTTGCGGCATTCGGTCGTTCGAGCATGGTCGTGGGGTGGACGACCAGGTCAGGGTGAATCTATCTCCGCGGACTCCCCTCGCATACTGCCGAAAGTCGGTAGTGGTTTCGGTTTTGTGAGGACGGTTGCCTTGCGTACACTCGACGACAGCCGAAATCTCATTCCGGCCTTGGTGCGCCCGATTCCCCCGATCGTGGCTCACCGTGGGCGGCATCTCATTCCCCCCGTGAGGTGTCGCCCATTTCGTTTGGGAGCGCTCCCGCGTGATGGCTCCCGCGATGCCCGATCGACTCCTGCACGGGCGTTGCCGGATGGCACTTCTGCACAGGCCTCGCTCCGCCCGTACTCGACCACGTTCTCGTGCCGGGGGCGCCGCCTAGCGTCGCGGTATGCCCGATTCGTTCGTCATCCAGCCCCGGGGAGCGGCCGCCGCCCGGACGGACTCCCTTCTCGACCCCCTGCACCTCGATCCCGCATTCGGTCCGCTTCTCGCCCACATCGACGACACCGTGACCGATGTCTTCGTGAACGGCACGGCCGGGCTGTTCGTCGATCGCGGCAGCGGCGCGGAACCGGCGACGCAGTGGCGGGCCTCCGAGCGAGAGGTCAGGGATCTGGCGGTCGCGCTCGTCGGTCTCGGTGGACGACACCTCGATGATCAAGCGCCGTGCGTCGACGTCCGTCTCGCTTCCGGCATCCGCGTGCATGCCGTGCTCGCGCCGGTCTCGACGACGGGAACGGCGCTCTCGATCCGCATCCCGAGGGTGCGCGCGGCGGACCTCGTGGCGCTCGCCGCCCTCGGCGCCTTCGACGCGCGCCAGCAGGCCTGGTTGCTCGGGCTCGTCGCCGACCGAGCGAATATCCTCATCACCGGGGGCACCGGAACGGGAAAGACGACCTTGCTGTCCGCGCTGCTCTCCGAGGTCCCGCCGACAGAGCGCATCGTCACGATCGAGGATGTGGCGGAGTTGCGTCCCCGGCACCCGCACCACGTCGCGCTCGAAGCCCGCCAGGCGAATCTGGAGGGGGTGGGCGGGATCACCCTTGCTCGCTTGGTGCGGGAGTCCCTGCGCATGCGGCCCGACAGGCTGGTGGTCGGGGAGTGTCGAGGGGAGGAGGTGCGTGAGTTGCTCAGCGCGCTCAACACCGGGCACGACGGGGGAGCGGGCACGATGCACGCCAGCGGTCTGCGCGACGTGCCCGCCCGACTCGAGGCGCTCGGTGCGCTCGCGGGGATGGATGCCACCGCGCTCGCACGGCAGGCGGTGAGCGCGTTCTCCGTGGTTCTCCATCTCGATCGAACCCCGGAAGGTGTCCGTCGGATACGCCAGACCGGTCGCCTCGTGCTCGTGGCCGATCGCCTGGATATCGAGGAGGTGTCCCCGTGGTGATCCGACTCAGGCAGGCACCCCGCAATGAGTCGGCAGGCGCCGCGGAAGCCGCGACATCGGTGCAGACGCTGGCGGTGCTGTTGCAGGCGGGCGCGGTTCCTCTCACTGCGTGGCGACATCTCGCAGGCACCGGTGACCCGCATGCGGTGGCCGTGGTCGGGCGGGTCGACGAGGGCGTCCCTCTCCTCTCGGCGATCGAAGCCGAGCGGGGGGCGTGGACCGATCTCGCAGCCGCGTGGGAGATCGCGACGACCGTCGGCGCACCTCTCGCGGAAGTGCTCCGGATCATCGCGGAGTCGCTGCGCGATGCCGCCTCGGCAGCCGACGACGTCCGCATCGCCCTCGCGGAACCCGCGGGAACAGCCCGTCTGCTGCTCTGGATGCCGATCGCGGGGCTCCTTCTCGGATTCGCGCTCGGCTTCGACACCCTCGGCGTCATCGTCGGCACCCCCCTCGGCGCCGGCTGCGTGGTCGTGGGCCTGCTCCTGGTGCTGGCGGCGCGACAGTGGACGAAGGGACTTCTGCGGCGGGCGAAGCCAGCGCCGGGCACGCCAGGGATGCGCGCGGAACTCGTGGCCGTCGCGCTCGCCGGCGGGGCGTCCATCGACCGGGCGCTTGCACTCGTGGACGACAGCTCTGCCTCCGGAGGGAGCGACGAGCGGGTCCGCGCCGTGCTCGATCTGTCCCGAGCGGCGGGGGTGCCCGCGGTGGAACTGCTCCGTGCGTCCGCGGCGCAGGACCGCCATGCCGCTCGGGTCGAAGGCCGTCTCCGCGCGGCGAAGCTCTCGACACGACTCCTGATCCCTCTCGGAGTGTGCACCCTGCCGGCGTTCCTCCTGCTCGGTGTGGCCCCGATGCTCCTGAGCGTCCTGTCATCGACACCCTTGCCGTTGTGATCGCCCGCGTGGCGATCCGTCCTCCATGCGAAACATCTCAGAGAAAGAAGGAACATCATGACGACCATTCCCCGACTCGACCGGCGTAGGGCGGCGATGCTGTTCGGCGACGACACCGGTGCGGCCACAGCGGAGTACGCGATCACGACCATGGCGGCTGTCGCGTTCGCCGGTCTCCTCGTCGTGATCATGAGATCCGATGAAGTCCGCGGCATCCTGACGGATCTCGTGC
This sequence comes from Microbacterium sp. KKR3/1, assembly GCF_021272365.1. Classification (NCBI taxonomy): domain Bacteria; kingdom Bacillati; phylum Actinomycetota; class Actinomycetes; order Micrococcales; family Microbacteriaceae; genus Microbacterium; species Microbacterium sp. KKR3/1. Next base: position 641,815 of record NZ_JAJSDW010000002.1, read on the forward strand.
GGCGCGCCCTGACCGTGTCGTGAGGAGCCTGCGGATCATGGCCCCGCGGCGACGGACGACATCGCTCATCGCCGTCGAGGGCGAGCGGGGCTCGGTCGCGGCAGAGCTCGCGCTCGCCGTGCCCGCTGTGGTGCTGGCGCTGCTGCTGGGCGCGGGCGCGCTCGGAGCCGCATCGCGTCAGGTCGCGCTGCAGGATGCGTCGGCCGATGCCGCTCGCCTGCTCGGTCGGGGAGAAGGACTCGGCGCCGCGGAGGGGGTTGTGCGTGCGGCGGTCCCCGGCGCCGGGGTATCAGCGTCGCGCCGCGGTGAGCTCGTCTGCGTCACCTCGTCGGTGGAGGTCTCGTGGGGTGCGGCGGTGCGGGTGCCCCTGCGGGCGTCGAGCTGCGCGCTCGACGGAGGACTCTGATGGCGGGCACGGCGCTCGCTGCGGGTGTCCTCGCCGTGGCGGCCGCGCTGTCCCTCGGCTTGGCGGCGGTGGCCGGTGCTTCGGTGACGGCGCAGCGGGCGGCGGGCGCTGCGGATGCCGCGGCACTCGCCGTGGCCGATGCCGCCAGCGGCGCCGTGCCGACCTCGGCGGAGCCGTGCGCCCTCGCCGCGACAGTCGCGGAGGCCGCCGGTGCCGACCTCACCGGATGCGTTCTGGAGGGCTTCGTGGCGACCGTGGAGGTGCAGGCGGCGTACGCTGGACTCGCAGCCGTCTCCCGAGCCCGTGCCGGGCCACCCGAGGGACAGTGACGGCCGCGCGACCTCGCTCACTGTGAATGACCCCACACAGTGGTGTGTATGGTGTGCTTCGAAGAAAGGACGCACCCTTGGCTGAAGGCAAGAAGCTCGTCATCGTCGAGTCCCCGACGAAGATGCGGTCTATTCAGGGATACCTCGGCGACGGCTACGAGGTGCTCAGCTCCGTCGGCCACATCCGCGACCTCGCCGACAAGAAGGACATTCCGGCGGAGGACAAGCAGGCCTACGGGAAGTACTCGATCGACATCGACAACGGGTTCGACCCGTACTACGTCGTGTCCGATCGCAAGACCAAGACGGTCGCCGAGCTCAAGCGCGCCCTCAAGAGTGCCGACGAACTCCTGCTCGCGACAGATGAGGACCGCGAAGGCGAGGCGATCGCCTGGCACCTTCTGGAGACCCTCAAGCCCAAGGTCCCGGTCAAGCGCATGGTCTTCCATGAGATCACCAAGGATGCGATCCAGGCGGCCGTCGGCAACACCCGCGAGCTCGACCACGACCTCGTCGATGCCCAGGAGACCCGCCGCATCCTCGACCGTCTGTACGGCTGGGACGTCTCCCCGGTGCTCTGGTACAAGGTCAAGACCGGAATCTCCGCAGGACGCGTCCAGTCGGCGGCGACCCGACTCATCGTCGACAGGGAGCGTGAGCGCATGGCGTTCACCTCCGCCGAGTACTGGGACGTCGACGCCGCAGCCGCGGCGACCGGCACGTCCTTCAAGATCCGCCTCGTCCGCGTCGACGGCGGCCAGCTCGCACGAGGCGCCGACTTCGACGACGACGGAAAGCTCAAGAAGGCCGTCGTCGTGCTCGATGAAGCCGCGGCTTCCGCTCTCGCCGAGGCGATCGACGCGGTCGGCTCCGGCTCCGTCACCAAGGTCGAGGCCAAGCCGGGAACGCGCAGCCCCTACGCGCCCTTCACGACCTCGACGATGCAGCAGGAGGCCGGGCGCAAGCTCTCCATGGGAGCCAAGCAGGCGATGGGTGTCGCCCAGCGGCTGTACGAGAAGGGGTACATCACCTATATGCGTACCGACTCCACGTCGCTGAGCACCCAGGCGGTGCAGGCGGCGCGGAGCCAGGCGGTGGCCCTCTACGGTGATGCCGCCGTGCCGCTGAAGCCGCGGGTCTACAAGTCCAAGAGCAAGAACGCGCAGGAGGCGCACGAGGCCATCCGTCCCTCGGGCGACAACTTCCGGACGCCGGCATCGCTGTCGTCCGAGCTCGATCGCGATGAGCAGCGCCTCTACGACCTCATCTGGAAGCGCACGGTCGCCAGCCAGATGGCCGACGCGAAGTACGAGACCACCACGGTCACGATCGCCGTCGATGCCGCGGGGAAGAAGGCCGAGTTCACGGCGTCCGGAACCGTCTACACCTTCAAGGGCTTCCTCGAGGCCTACGAGGAAGGGCGGGACGAGAAGCGCGGTGACGCGGATGCCGCGGAGAACCAGTCGCTCCCGGCCGTCGCCGTGGGCGATCAGCTCGCGGTGTCGGACGCTGAGGCGAAGGGGCACCGCACCACGCCGAAGCCGCGCTACACCGAGGCTTCGCTCGTCAAGGTGCTCGAGGAGAAGGGCATCGGTCGCCCCTCCACGTTCGCGTCGATCCCCGAGACGATCCTCGACCGCGGCTACGCCGTCAAGCGCGGCCAGGCCTTGGTGCCGACGTGGCTGGCGTTCAGCGTGGTGCGTCTACTCGAAGAGCATTTCGCGGACCTCGTCGACTACGACTTCACGGCAGCGCTCGAAGACGACCTCGACACCATCGCGCGCGGTGAACAGAACCGTGTCGAATGGCTCAAGTCGTTCTACTTCGGCTCGGACTCGCACGTCGGTCTCCGTCAGGTCGTCGACAACCTCGGCGAGATCGATGCGCGTGCGCTGAACTCCACGCGCATCACCGACACGGCCACTCTCCGCTTCGGCAAGTACGGCCCGTACCTCGAGGTCGCCGACCCCGAGAATCCGGAAGCGAAGCCGCGCATCGTGAACGTGCCGGAAGACCTGGCGCCCGACGAGCTGACAGCGGAGAAGGCGCAGGAGCTCATCGATGCTCCTGTCGCGGGCGACCGTGTGCTCGGGGAGAACCCGGCGAACGGCAAGATCGTCGTCGTCAAGGACGGCCGCTTCGGGCCTTATGTGCAGGAGAACGATCCGGTGGCGGAAGACGCCGCGATCGATGAAGCGACCGGAGAGGTCGTCGAGGCCCCGAAGCCGAAGCGCGGAGCGAAGAAGGAAGCGGCTCCCAAGCCGCGGACGGCATCGCTCTTCCGTTCGATGTCCGTCGACGAGATCGACCTCGACACGGCGCTGCAGCTGCTCAGCCTCCCGCGCGTGGTGGGTGTCGACCCGGAGTCCGGCGATGAGATCACGGCGCAGAACGGCCGCTTCGGTCCGTACTTGAAGAAGGGCACGGACTCCCGCTCCCTCGAGAGCGAGTCGCAGATCTTCAGCATCACGCTCGAGCAGGCGCTCGAGATCTACGCGCAGCCCAAGTACGGTGCCGGTCGACGGGCGTCGAGCGCGCTCGCCGAGTTCGAGGCCGATCCCGTCAGCGGCAAGCCGATCCGCATCCGCGACGGTCGTTTCGGGGCGTACGTCACCGACGGAGAGACCAACGTGACCATCCCGCGTGGTCAGACCGTCGAAGACATCACCTTCGAGATCGCGGTGCAGATGCTCGCCGACAAGCGCGCCAAGGGGCCGGCCCCCAAGCGGGGAGCAGCGAAGAAGGCTCCGGCGAAGAAGGCGCCAGCCAAGAAGGCGGCGGCCAAGGCGACCTCGGCGAAGAAGGCCCCGGCGAAGAAGACCCCGGCGAAGAAGACGGCAGCGGCGACATCGGCTGCGCGGTCGGCCGCGGCGAAGAAGGCGGCGGCCACCCGTGCGGCGAACGCGGCCGCGAAGGCCGCCGAGAAGGCGGACTCGTGACCTCAGGCCGCGGGGTGTGGATCACGCTCGAAGGCGGCGACGGGTCCGGCAAGACCACGCAGTCGAACCTGCTCGCCGAGTGGCTCGTGGCTGCGGGTCGCACGGTCGTGCGCACGCGGGAACCGGGCGGCTCCGAGGTCGGCCAGCTGATCCGCGACATCGTGCTGCATCATCGCGGTGACATCGCACCGCGCGCGGAGGCGCTGTTGTACGCGGCCGACCGTGCGCATCACGTCGCGACCGTCGTGCGACCGGCGCTCGAGCGTGGCGACGTCGTGCTGCAGGACCGCTACCTCGATTCGTCCGTGGCGTATCAGGGAGCCGGGCGCGTGCTCGATGCGAAAGAGATCCGCGACCTGTCGCTCTGGGCCGCGGAAGGTGCCCTTCCCGACTTGACCGTGCTTCTCGACCTCGATCCCGCGGCAGCACGCACCCGTCTCGACTCGGCGGACAAGCCGTTCGACCGCCTCGAGGCCGAGCAGGAAGAGTTCCACGGCCGGGTCCGCGATGGCTACCTCGCGCTCGCCGACGCCGAGCCCGACAGGTTCCTGGTTCTGGATGCCGCTGCCTCTCCCGAGAGCATCGCCGAACGGATCCGCGCGCGGGTCGGAGACCTGCTCGGCTGATCAGCCCGCGGCTCTCCGCGCGGGGAGGTCAGGGTCCCGACGAGGTCAGTGGTCCCGATTAGGCTGAGTACATGCCCCAGACCGTTCCCGCTCCGTTCCCGTGGGTGGATGTGTGGGGGCAGGACGCCGCGGTCGACACGCTCCGTGCCGCCGCCTCCGATCCCGCCGCGCTGTCGCACGCCTGGCTGATCACCGGTCCACCCGGATCAGGAAGATCGACCCTGGCCTATGCCTTCGCGGCCGCGCTGATCGCCGATCACCCCGACGACGAGAACGTGATGCGGCAAGTGCTGGCGGGCACGCATCCCGACGTCACCGCGCTGCGCACCGATAAGGTCATCATCACGATCGCCGAGGCCCGAGGCCTGGTGGAGCGCTCCTACTTCGCCCCCTCCGCCGGGCGATATCGCGTGATCGTGGTCGAAGACGCCGACCGCATGGTCGAGCGCACATCCAACGTGCTCCTGAAGGCGCTCGAGGAGCCGCCGGAGCAGACGGTCTGGATCCTGTGCGCCCCCAGCGAGGCCGACCTCCTGCCCACGATCCGCTCTCGCGTGCGGTCGTTGCGGCTGACGGAACCGGACGTCGACGATGTCGCGCGTCTCATCAGCCTGCGCACGGGGGCGGACGAGGCTATCGCCGAGCAGGCCGCTCGGCACGCGCAGCGCCACATCGGCATGGCCCAGAGGCTCGCGACCGACGATGCGGCGCGCCGTCGCCGCGACGAGACGCTGCGATCCGTCCTCGGTGTACGCGGCGTCGGCGATGCCGTCGAGGTCGCCGGCCGGATCATCCAGGCCGCGACGGAGGATGCGAAGGCGCTCACGGCCGAGCGCGATGCGAGCGAGCGCGCCTCGCTGCTGCGCACGATCGGCATCGCGGAGGGCCAGGCTGTGCCGCCGGCGCTGCGCACCCAGCTGTCCGCGCTCGAAGACGATCAGAAGAAGCGCGCCACCCGGAGTCTGCGCGACGGGATCGACCGGGTGCTCACCGACCTGCAATCGCTGTTCCGTGACGTCGTGATGCTGCAGTTCGACCGTGGCGGCGACCTCATCAACCGAGAACTCCGTCCCGAACTCGAGGAGCTCGCGGCCGTCTGGCCAGTGACCCGTACTCTTGTCGTACTTGACCACCTAGCCGAGACGCGGCAGTCCCTGGAGCGCAACGTCGCTCCGCTGCTCGCCCTGGAGAGCTTGCTCGTGACGATCACGAGCGGGAGGAAACCGTGAACAACCGATCGACTTCCCGCTTCCGGCGTGCCCTCGGGGTCATCGCCGGCCTCGCCGCGGCTTCCGTCGCCCTCTCCGGCTGCCTCTACGCGATGATCCCCGAGCAGTCCTCGCGGCCGTCCACGACCGCCGCTCCCGATACCGAGGGTGTGGCAGAAGACCTACTGCCGTTCTACTCGCAGGAATTGACCTGGACCGAGTGCGGCACCGGCTTCGACTGCACCGACGTCACGGCACCGCTCGACTGGGAGAACCCGGCAGCGGGCGACATCACGCTCGCGGTCGTGCGCCACCGGGCAGAGGGGACCCCGGTCGGCTCGCTGCTGACCAACCCCGGTGGCCCGGGCGCCAGCGGTGTGGACCTCGTCCTGAACAACCTCGGATTCGCCGTCGGGGCCGACCTCATCGAGAACTTCGACGTGATCGGCTTCGACCCGCGCGGAGTCGGCGACTCGACCGCGGTGACCTGCTACGACGCCCCGGAGATGGATGACTATCTCTACGGCATCCCCGCCGCCGCCCGCGGTACCGCGGAGTGGGAGGCCGAACTGCTCGACGCGCACAAGTCGTTCGCCGAAGCGTGCGATGCGAACAGCGGCGGGATCCTGCCGTACATCACCACCGTCAACGCCGCCCGCGACATGGATCTGATCCGTGCCGTGCTGGGCGACAAGCAGCTGAACTACCTCGGCTACTCGTACGGCACATTCCTCGGCGCGACCTACGCCAAGCTCTACCCCGAGAAGGCCGGGCGTCTGGTGCTCGACGGTGCGATCGATCCCGCTGTCCCCGGCCTCGAGGTCGGCGCGACGCAGGCACTCGGTTTCGAATCGGCGCTGCGCGCCTACATGCAGAGCTGCCTCGACTCCGGGGAGTGCCCGTTCGCCGGAACGGTCGATGAAGCGATGGCCGATCTCGGAGCGCTGCTGGCGAGCGTCGATCGCACGCCGTTGCAGAGCGGAGACGGTCGACTCATGGGCGCGGACACCCTGCTGACGGGCATCATCGCGGCGCTCTATTCGCAGGACAACTGGGGATTCCTCACGCAGGCGCTCGATGAGGCTCTGCAGGGCGACCCGACCTCGGCGTTCCTCCTCGCCGACTTCTACAACAGCCGCGAAGACGGCGTCTACATCGACAACTCCACCGAGGCGTTCCGCGCATACAACTGCATGGACTACCCGGTGGAGGACGACCCCGCCGCGGAAGCCGCCATCGATGCCAAGATCGCCGAGGGCGCCCCGACCATCGCACCGTATTGGAGCGGTCCGGATTCCTGCGAGGTCTGGCCCTATCCGCCGACCGGAACCCGGGGTGAGATCGCGGCCGAAGGCGCGGGACCCATCCTCGTGATCGGGACGACCAACGACCCGGCGACGCCGTACGAGTGGTCCGAATCGCTCGCGGATCAGCTGGAGGAGGGCGTTCTCATCACTCGCGTGGGCGAGGGGCACACCGGCTACAACAAGGGCAACATCTGCGTCGACGACGCGGTCGAGGCGTTCCTGCTCGACGACGTGGTGCCCGAAGACGGCCTCCGCTGCGAGTGAGACCGGCCCGATTCGCGAGCGAGCGCGAGACAGGGTAATATCGGTGATCGCGCCGCTCACGCGTCGCACGCCGCTTTAGCTCAGTCGGCAGAGCATTTCACTCGTAATGAAAAGGTCGTCAGTTCGATTCTGACAAGCGGCTCCCTCAAACCCCCGGAATCCCTTGAGATTCCGGGGGTTTTGGCGTTCA
>NZ_JAJSDW010000003.1:0-326410 GCF_021272365.1 Microbacterium sp. KKR3/1
AAGCTAGACGAGGATAATTTGGCATTTGACAAGTGCACGCTGTTGAGTTCTCAAGGATCGGATGCTCCCACGACCCAGTCATCACAACCAGGCCCGCAGGGCAACTTCTCTATCTTACCCACCCTGTCCCGCTTGTCAAATCGGCGCGCCGTGCAGATCAGTGATCCGCAGCGCAACTGTTGACAGCCGCAGAAGGGTGGATTCCCTATCCTAGACGCAAGCGCGAGATCTCTCAAGAGAGAGTGGAAGGGATTCGTTCTCCGCTTGAGGGGGGTGAAGCTCTCGGCTCCTCCGCGTCCCTGTGGGGCGAACAAGTAATAAGTTACGTGGGTTCCCGGGTTCTGGCAAATCGAGGGCCACCGCCCGGGCGTGTCGACGCCTCGCCCGTCAGGTTTCCACCGGATCAGGGGACGTTTCGGCTGCGTCAGGTGCTGCGGAGTACGATCGCGCCATGCCCACGCCCCCGGATGAGCCGCTCCTCGAGACGGCGCTCGCACATGCAGATGACGACGATCGTCGGGGCTCGCGTGACGGCGGTGCGCTGTTCGAGCGTGTGCTCGGCGAGCTCGGCATCGCGGTCACTGACCGGTCGTCTGCGGCGCTCCCTGTCGTCCCGCTCTCCTCACGGCTGGACACGGCCGCTCTCGCCTGTGCCAGTGTCAGCGCCGTGATGGTCGCCGCCGGTCGCTCACCCGAGGCCCTCGACCCAGAGCGGGTCGCCGTCGCGTACGGAAGCGACCGTGTGCTCACCGTCGACGGCGCCGCTCCGCCGGTGTGGTCGCCGTACTCCGGGTTCTGGCGAACCTCCGACGGCTGGATCCGCACCCACGGGAACTACCCCCATCACGCGGCCCGCCTGCGCGCAGGTCTCGGCCTGCAGGAAGGGGCAGGTGCCGAGGCGGTTCGCGACGTGCTCGCGGAACAACAGAGCGCACCGGCCGTCGCCGCCATCACGGCCGCAGGAGGCCTGGCCGTTCGGGTGATGGCGGAGGCCTCCGCGACCGACCGGCTCCTCGGTGCGCGCCCGCTGCTCGAGATCAACCGCGTGGAGGCGGTGTCGCCCTCCCCCTTGTCGCGCTCGACACCGGCCGATGCTCGTTCAGAGCACCGCCCCCTCCAGGGAATGCGCGTACTCGACCTGACGAGGGTGATCGCCGGCCCCGTGTGCACGCGGACACTCGCGCTGCTCGGTGCCGATGTCCTGCGGATCGATCCACCGCAGCTGCCCGAACCGGAATGGCAGCATCTCGACACGGGACACGGCAAGCAGTCTGCGGTGCTGGATGCGCGTGACCCGCAGCTGGAGGAGCTGATCGAGCGGGCCGATGCCGTCGTCCTCGGATACCGTCCGGCCGCGCTCGATCGGCTCGGGCTGAATCCGGCGGAGCTCGCCCGCCGCCACCCCGGGCTGGTGGTCGCCCAACTCAGCGCTTGGGGCACGGAGCATCCGGATCGGGCCGGGTTCGACAGCCTGGTCCAAGCCGAGTCCGGTATCGCGCTCATCGAATCACCCGATGGCGACCGCCCGGGAGCACTCCCCGTGCAGGCCCTCGATCACAGCGCCGGCTATCTCCTCGCGGCCGCGGTGACGACGCTGCTTCGACGGCGTCCCCCGCGCCCGGATGGCTCGTGGGTGGTTCGGACGTCGCTGCGCCGGGTCGCCGCAGAACTCCTCCTGATGCCACGACGTCGGCAGCCGAACGCGGCACTCGGCTTCGCCGTCGATCCTCACGTCGCCCACTTCGTCCTCGGAGACACGAGCCTCACGACCGCACGTCCGGCCCTGCCCGGATTCGAGTTCGACGCTCCCCACCCCTGGGGGTCGGATCAGCCCCGCTGGTGACGACGCCCGCGCACCGCGAGCACGACGCAGAGCACCACGGTGATCACGCCCCAGAGCGCACACGCCGGAGGCAGCACACGGTAAGCGAGGTGCTGAACCGTGAACTCCGCATCGAGCGGACCGAACACGGCGAGACCCACCGCCCAGGCTCCGACCAGGATGACCGGCAGCGACACCCACCACGCCAGCCGGACCCCGTGCGGGATCGATTGCGCGGTGTCCAGCCGCGGCACACGACGACGGAGCCAGAGCAACGCCCAGATCCCGATGATCGCGAGACCGATCAGGCTCGATCCGTGCTGAAGCCACTTGAACCCGGGAAGCGGGCCCCACATCTCATCGAGAGCGGGGATCTGCTGCACACCCCATCGGCCCTCATGCGTGAACAGGTCCCACACGATGTGTGAGAGCACACCGATCAGGAGCGACACCGCGAGAAGGACCGGATACGAGCGCTTCTCCCCCACCCCGACGGCTCGTCCCGCCGCGACGGACCCACCTTCACTCCACTCACGGGGAAGTCGGCGGGCCAGCCAGAGCGGAGCGAGCTCGGGTACTGCCGGGCGCAACAGCACACGCCACACCAGGAACAGGACGAACGCGAGCAGCGCCGTCCACAGCACGTTCCCGAACGTGTGGGTGAAGGTGTAGTTCAGTCCGACGCCCCGCACGAACAGCGGAAGATCCGGGGTCATCGCACCGATCGCGATCGCCGCGGGCACCAGGGGCGTCCGCACGAACGGCAGCGCGACGAGCGCGTGGCTGGGAGTGAACGGCATCCGTCTGGATCAGCCGATGAAGACGCCGGCGAGGGTCTTCTTGCCGCGACGCAGCACCGACACGCCTCCGGGGAGCGTCCCCCGGACGGTGGCGCCGTCGTCTTCCACGCGTTCGCCGTCCAGCGTCACGCCACCCTGGCCGATCGCACGCCGAGCCTCGGAGAGGCTCGCCACGAGTCCGGTCGCCACCAGCGCTTCAGTCACCGGGGTATCCGCGGCGACCGTGGCATTCGGGAGTTCCTCGAGCGCGGTGCGGAGCGTGCTGGCATCGAGCGCAGTCAGGTCCCCCTGCCCGAACAGTGCCTCGGATGCGGCGATCACAGCTGCCGTCGCATCGATGCCGTGCACGGTCGCGACCACCTCGAGCGCGAGACGCTTCTGAGCGGCGCGACGGAACGGCTCCGTCTCGACGAGCGCGGCGTACTCCTCGACCTCGGCCCTGCCGAGGAACGTGAAGACCTTGAGCCTGTCGATGACGTCACTGTCCGCCGTGCTGAGCCAGAACTGGTACATGCGGTACGGGCTGCACATCGCGGCATCGAGCCAGATGGCGTTCCCTTCGCTCTTGCCGAACTTGGTCCCATCGCTGTTCGTGATCAGCGGGGTGCCGATCGCATGCACGGAGACGCCTTCGGCGCGACGGATCAAGTCGGTGCCGCTGGTGAGGTTGCCCCACTGGTCGGATCCACCCGTCTGCAGGACACAGTCGTACTGGCGGTACAGCTCGAGGAAGTCCATCCCCTGAAGGATCTGGTAACTGAACTCGGTGTAGCTGATGCCTTCGTCGGAGTTGAGGCGCGCGGCGACCGCATCCTTCTTCAACATCGTCCCGACGCGGAAGTACTTGCCGATCTCGCGCAGGAAATCGATCGCGCTCAGCGGCGCGGTCCAGTCCAGGTTGTTGACGATGCGAGCCGCGTTGTCCCCCTCGAAGCTGAGGTAGCGCTCGACCTGCGTCCGCAGGCGCCCGACCCACTCCTCGACGGTCTCCCGCGTGTTCAGGGTGCGCTCCGCCGTGGGGCGGGGGTCGCCGATGAGTCCGGTCGATCCGCCGACGAGCCCGAGCGGCTTGTGACCGGCGAGCTGGATGCGGCGCAGCGTCAGCAGCTGCACGAGATTGCCGAGGTGCAGGCTGGGTGCCGTCGGGTCAAACCCGCAGTAATACGTGATCGGGTCCCCCGCGAGAAGGGCGCGCAGCGCCTCCTGGTCGGTGGACACATGGACCAGGCCACGCCACACGAGCTCGTCCCACACGTTCTCGAACGTGGGGTCGATCGCCTGGGGTGCGGTCGTCAGATCAGCAGTTGACACGCGCTCCAGGCTATCAGCGCGGGCAGGGGCGAATCGCCTCACAGCGGTCCGTCGAGGAGAGCGATCTCGTCGACGGACAGGGCGATCGCGGCGGCGTCCATCGCGACTTCCAGCTGGTCGAGCTTGCTGCCACCGAGGATCGGGCGGATGCCCCGCGCGAGCTGCCATGCCAGCACGATCTGCCCCCGTCCGAGACCCCGTGCGTCCGAGACCTCATCCAGCGCGGCGAGCCGACGTGCGGTTCCCGGGTGCTCATACACCTCGGGCACGGGCTTCGCGGGGTTGTCGTAGGCGCCGGAGAGCAGCGGGGTGTACGCCCAGATCTCGATCCCGTTCGCCACCGCGAAGTCCCGCTGCTCGTCGCTCAGCACGCCGAAGGGATGGGCCACCCCGGGCGGAAGCGTGCCCGGGCGCGTGCGCAGGTACGTGCTGTTCAGCTGGAGCGCGTCGATGGGGGTGCTTCCGAGGGACTTCGCGTGCGCACGGGCGCGCTCGATGCGCCAGGCCGGGTGGTTCGAGGCGCCGACGCGGCTCACGGTGGCGTCGGCGGTGAGCGCCGCGAGAGCATCCACGGTCTCCTCGATCGCCACCGTCCGGTCCTCCTGGTGGAGCCAGAGCAGATCGATCCGGTCGATGCCCAAACGCTCGAGGCTCCCCTCGACAGCAGCGCGGATCGCCCGCGGAGAGAGCCCGGCCCGGTGCTCGGGCCAAGACCCCGGCCACAGGGGCTCGGCGCCGACCTTGGTCGAGATGCGGATCTGCCGCCGCGCATGTGGTCGCGCCTCGAGCCACCGTCCGAGCACCTCCTCGGACGCTCCGCCCTGCCCCGTGTCGCTCGCCCAGAAGCTGTAGCAGTCGGCGGTGTCGATCCAGACTCCTCCGCGCTCGACGAAGCGGTCGAGCAGAGCGAACGAGGTCTCCTCATCGACGAGTGTGCCGAAGGACATCGCTCCCAGGACGAGCGGGGATACAGGGGTGTTCCGAGTGGTCATGACCTCACTCTGCAACCTGGAGTGCGCTCCAGGTCAAGCTCTATGCTCGGACCATGACCACGTACACGCCGGCGGAGGCTGCGGCACGCTCCGGTTTCAGCATCGATACACTGCGCTACTACGAACGCGAGGGCATCCTGCCCGCGGTGTCTCGCACGGCCGGCGGCCATCGCGCGTACACCGATACCGAGCTCGGACTCCTGGAATTCCTCAAGTGCCTCCGGGAGACCGGTATGCCGGTGGAACGCCTGCGTCGCTACGGCCAGCTCTGCCAGCGCGACGACACCGTTCCGGAGCGGATAGCTCTTCTCGAAGAGCACGCCGCGACAGTCGAGAAGCAACTCACCGACGTTCTCGCGCAGCAGCGGCGTCTCCAGGAGAAGCTGGACTGGTACCGGTCGTCGAGCTGACTCCGTCAGCTGTGCGCCGCCCACCAGACCAGGAAAGCGGCGCCGAGGGCGATCACCCAGCTGACGAGGCTGCCGACGAGGAAGTACTCCGCCCGAGCACCGGTTTCGCCGTCGCGGGAGATCTCTGGGAATCGGACGATGCCCTTCGCGGCGAGCATCGCGGCGAGGATCGGATACGCCGCAGCGAGAGTGAGGATCAGGACGAGGATGCGCTCCAGCGGTCCGATCAGTCGTCCGCCCTTGAATCCGCCGCGAGGATCGCGGGGTGCTGACGCCACCTCAGCATCTGTCTCCGTGGCGGCGGCAGTTTCACTGGCGGCGGCGGTTTCTGCGGCGGCGGCGGTGTCGGCGACCGCTGTCACCGGCGTCGCGGCCGGGTCTGCCGGGCGCCAGGTGTGCTCGCCGTCGAGCGCCGCACGGACCACGAGGTTCGCGGATTCCAGGAGGAACACCCCGGCGCCCAGTGCCAGCAGAGCAAGATCGAAGGGGACCTCTCCGAACGGTGACCGGAGGCGCCAGACCGCGCCGATCAGGCCGGCGTCTGGACGAGCACCGAACCCGACGACGGCACCGACGCTCACGACCGCGAGCAGGACGGCGGGCCAGAACCCCAGAGGGGCGGGGCGCTCAGTGGGCATGCTCCACACCCAGAGCGCTCCGACCACCAGCGCGAGTGCCATGGGGAGAAGCGCGTCGCTGACGCTGCCGAGCAGGAGCAGGACCACGGTGACGGTGAGGTAGCCGATCCACCGGCGCGGGGCGAATTGACGCACCAGGTCGGCGGCGCCGACCGCCAGCAGGATGAAGCCGGCGACGATCATGCGCGCTCCCCTCGGAGCGCGGCCACTCCCTCGATGAGCGCGGCCGTGCCCGCGGTGCGCAGCGACTTCGAGACGCTGGGCTGCGTGATCCCTTCCTCGGCCGCGAGCTCCTGCTGCGATCGACCCAGCAGACGGCCGTAGGTGAGTCGCCGTTCCCGCTCGCTCATCGCGCCGACCAGCTCGTCGCGGACGAGGAGGTAGGCGTTCGATGCGGCGATCGTGCTCTCCATGACCTCATCCTGCCCCGGGGCTCCGACAATCCAGGACCGCGTGCGCGGCACGGCGCGACCCTCGCGCTCATGCACGGTCTCGATCGCGGCGCGGGCCGCGTACCAGCCGGGCCCGTCCGCGAGCTCGCGATGGACGGATTCGACCTGACGCACCTCCCCCACCCCGATCCCGAACCGGAAGGCGATACCGTCCGGCAGCCGCAGCTGGATCATCAGGAGCGACACCATCGCGTCGCTCAGATCGAGGTAGACACCCTGTTGCTCGTCTCCTACGGTGGGCGTGAGCGGCTGCGCGGCCAGCGGGAAGTCGACCTCGACCCGGGCTATGGTGTCGTCGAGGACGTGCTGCGCGGCGGTGCGATCGTCGAGCCGGCGAGAGCCCACGATGTCTGCGAGTACCGCGATGACCATGGCATAACCATAACACGCATAACTCTCGACTTATGCTCTAAATGTCTATATTCTGCGAACATGCCTGAATCGCACATCATCCCCTGGTCCCAGGGGACATGGACCACCGCCCCCGCTTCCCCCTCCGGTCTCCCCGACGGCTCGGCTCCCCTCGACATCACCGCCGTGGAGGGCAGCGACGCCTGGCGGCACACCGCCTACGGCTTCGTGCACGACACCGAGCACGCCCTGCTCGCACCCCTCGCGGTCGGCGAGGCGATGGAGGTGTCGTTCCGCGCGCCCTGGGACGGACAGTTCGACCAGGCGGGTGTCTTCGTGCGGATCGACGACGAGCACTGGATCAAGACCGGTCTGGAGTACGCCGACGATCACCTCGGACTCGGCGCCGTGGTCACCGCCGGGGGCTCCGACTGGTCGGTCGGTCACGTCGATGAGTGGCTCGAGAGTGAGATCACGGTACGCGTCAGCCGCTGGGCGGACTCCGTGATCGTGCGCGCCCGTGCCGATGACGGACCGTGGCGTCTCGTTCGGGTCGCCCCGTTCGACGGCACGGCGACGGTATCCGCCGGACCGTTCCTCGCCGCGCCGACGCGCAGCGGACTCACGGTCCGGTTCACCCGGTGGGAACGGTCGTCGGCAGACACCGACCTCCACTGATCCGCTGCGGGCCCGGCGGCCCCGCCGTCGACTAGAGGCCGAGGGCGTGGGCGGCCGCCTGCGCGCGAGCGATGAGCTCGGCGCGCTGCTCGGCGACCCGCTCCGGAGCGGTGCCGCCGACGCCGGTCCGCGATCCGACGGAACCCTCGATCGTGAGGACCTCACGCACCTCGGGCACGAGATGCGGGGACACCGAGAGCAGCAGCTCATCGGAAGCGTCCTCCAGTCCGATCCCCTGCTCCTCGCACGCACGCACGAGCGCACCCGAGATCTCATGGGCGTCGCGGAAGGGCACCCGGCGCTTCACGAGCCACTCGGCGACGTCGGTCGCGAGCGAGAAGCCCTGCGGTGCGAGTTCCGCCATCCGCGCGGTGTCGAAGCGGAGCGTCGCGATCATGCCGGCGAACGCGGGGAGCACGACCTCCAGCGTCTGCACCGAATCGAAGACCGGCTCCTTGTCCTCCTGCAGATCGCGGTTGTACGCGAGCGGGAGGCCCTTCAACGTGGCCAGCAGTCCCGACAGGTTGCCGATGAGACGGCCGGACTTGCCCCGGGCAAGCTCGGCGATGTCGGGGTTCTTCTTCTGCGGCATGATGCTGGAACCGGTCGAGTACCCGTCGTCGAGGGTGACGAAGCCGAACTCGCGGGTGTTCCAGAGGATGATCTCCTCCGAGAGGCGCGAGAGATCGACACCGGTCATCGCCGTGATGAAGGCGAACTCGGCGACGACGTCACGAGCGGCAGTGCCGTCGAGCGAGTTCTCGGCCGGACGGTCGAGGCCCAGCTCGGTCGCAACGAGCACGGGATCGAGACCGAGCGTGGAACCCGCCAGCGCTCCCCCGCCGTAGGGCGAGACACCGGCGCGGCGACGCCAATCCACGAGCCGCTCCAGCTCCCGAACCAGCGGCCACCCGTGCGCCTGCAGGTGGTGGGCGAGCAGGACGGGCTGTGCGTGCTGCAGATGGGTGCGCCCGGGGAGGATCGCCGTCGGGTGCGCCTCCGCCTGGGCGACCAGTGCGTCGACGACGCGCAGGATGTCTCGCGCGATGACCCGAGCGTGGTCGATCAGATACATGCGCACGAGCGTCGCGATCTGGTCGTTGCGGCTGCGACCTGCACGCAGACGCCCGCCCAGCTCCGGTCCCAGCTCGGCGATCAGTGCCTGCTCGAGCGCACCGTGCACATCCTCGTCCGTCGGCACCGGGCGGAGGGAACCGTCTGCGACACGGCGAGCCACGGCATCCAGCCCCTCGTGCATCCGTCGTGCCTCGTCGGGTTCGAGGTATCCCGCGGCCTCGAGCGCGGTCGCATGGGCATGCGAGCCGGCGATGTCGTACGGAGCGAGGATCCAGTCGAAATGCGTGGAACGGCTGAGCTCGACCAGCTCGGGCGAGGGCCCGGTGGCGAAACGTGCGCCCCAGAGCGCCCCTTCGTTGGTGCCTTCATGCGTCGAGTCGGTCATCACGCGTCCTTCTTGCCGAGCAGCCACACGAGAAGCGCCTTCTGCGCATGCAGCCGGTTCTCTGCTTCATCCCAGACGACGCTCTGCGGTCCGTCGATCACCGAGGAATCGACCTCGTAGCCGCGGTCCGCCGGGAGGCAGTGGATGAAGATCGCCTCCGGGTCGGCGAGCGTCATCGTCTCGGGGGTGACCTTGTAGCCGCCGAGGTCACGGATGCGCGCGATCTTCTCCTCCTCCTTGCCCATCGAGACCCAGGTGTCGGTCACGACCACGTCGGCCCCAGCGGCGGCCTCGACCGCGTCGGTGTACAGCGTGATCGATCCGCCGGTCTCGGCCGCACGGCGGTCGGCTGCCTCGATGACGTCGGCGCGCGGTGCATAGTCCTCGGGCGACGCGATGCGCACGTGCATCCCCGCCGTCACGCCGGCGAGGGCGTAGGAGTGCGCCATGTTGCTCTGCCCATCACCGAAGAACGTGAGCGTGAGACCCTTCAACTCGCCCTTGTGCTCACGAATCGTCAGCAGATCAGCGAGCAGCTGGCAGGGGTGGAAGTCGTCGGAGAGCGCATTGATCACCGGCACGCGCGTGCCGGCGGCCATCTCCTCGAGTCCAGACTGCGCGTAGGTGCGCCAGACGATCGCGGCGACCTGGCGCTCCAGCACCCGTGCGGTGTCGGACGGTGTCTCCTTGCCCCCGAGCTGACTGCTGGCGGTGGAGATGATGAGCGGCGAGCCACCGAGGTCGGCGATGCCCACCGCGAACGACACCCGGGTGCGCGTCGAGGACTTGTCGAAGATCACCGCGACGGTCTGCGGCCCCGCAAGACTCTTGTCCGCCCAGCGGTCCTTCTTCAGTTCGAGGGCGAGGTCGAGGATCTCGGCCTGCTCGGCGGGCGTCAGGTCATCGTCACGCAGCAGGTGGCGGGTCATGCGGATACCTTTCCGGAGAGGGAAGCCTGTACGTCGGCGAGGGCAGCGGTGAACAACTCACGGAACTCTGCGAGCTCGGCGTCACCGATCGTGAGGGCGGGCGCGATGCGGACCGTCTCCGGATTGGCGGCGTTGACGATGAGGCCGCGCTCCTGAGCAGCGGCGACCACGGCTCCGGCCACCGGCGCGGACAGCGCCACGCCGATGAGCAGACCGCGTCCGCGCACGCCGTCGACGAGCGGGGAGTCCATGCCGAGCAGGAACTCACGCAGCTCGGCGCCCCGGCGGGCGGCGTTCTCGACCAGCCCGGCACTCTCGATCTCGGCGAGCACCGCGTCGGCGACCGCGGTCGCGAGCGGGTTCCCCCCGAAGGTGGAGCCGTGGGACCCCGGCGTGAAGAGCGCGCTGGCGGAACCGTAGGTGACCAGAGCACCGATCGGGAAGCCACCACCGATGCCCTTGGCCAGGGTGATCGCGTCGGGCGTGATGCCCTCATGACTGAACCCGAACCATGCGCCCGTGCGGCCGGCACCGGTCTGGATCTCGTCGACGATCAGCAGCGCGCCGTGCGCGAGGGTCAGCGAGCGTGCAGCGGCGAGGTAGCCCTCCGGCAGCTCGACCACACCGGCCTCGCCCTGGATGGGCTCGACGATGACGGCGGCCACCCGATCATCCATCGCCGCCTGCAGCGCCTCGATCGTGGCCGGAATGTGCTCGACACCACCCGGCATCGGCTCGAAGGGCGCACGCATCGAGGTCTTCGCGGTCAGGGCGAGGGAGCCCATGGTGCGTCCGTGGAAGCCGTTCTCCAGCGCGAGGATGCGCGGCCGCTCGACGCCGCCGTGCAGACGGGCGAGCTTGAACGCGGCTTCGTTCGCTTCCGCACCGGAGTTCGAGAAGAACACGCGTCCGTCGATCCCGGCACCGGCGAGGCGCTTGAGACGTGCCGCGAGGGCGAGCTGGGGTGGAGTGGCGAAGTAGTTCGACACGTGGGCGAGCGTCGCCGCCTGAGTCGACACCGCCTCCACGAAGGCCGGGTGCGCATGCCCGAGGGAGGTCACCGCGATTCCCGCGAGGAAGTCGAGGTGGCGTCGGCTGTCGGCATCCCACAGGTACGAGCCCTCGCCGCGGACCAGCAGCGCGAGCCGCTCCCCCGCGTTGAGCACGAGATCGCGTGCCGCATCGTCCTGCCAGACGGTCATGCCGTCACCTCATTCCTTCCCAGGACCACTTCGGTCCCGATTCCTTTGCTGGTGAAGAGTTCGACGAGCACCGAATGCGGTACCCGTCCGTCGATGATCGCCGCGGCATCGACGCCGCCCTCGACCGCATCGAGACACGCGCGCATCTTCGGGATCATCCCCGACTCGAGCGTCGGAAGCATGTCGATGAGAGCCTCCGATGTGAGGTGCGAGACGAGCGAGTCGCGGTTCGGCCAATCGGCGTAGAGTCCGGGCACGTCGGTGAGGATCACGAGCTTGCGGGCGTTCAGAGCAACCGCCAGCGCCGCCGCCGCGGCATCCGCGTTGACGTTCAGCGACTGACCGGGGTGGTCGAGGTCGGGCGCGATGCTCGAGACCACGGGGATGCGCCCGGCCACGAGGTGGTCGTGCACCGGGGTCGGGTCGACTTCGACGACATCGCCGACGCGTCCGAGATCGACCTCTTCTCCGTCGATCACGACGCCGCGACGGCGTCCGCCGAAGAGACCGGCGTCCTCACCACTGAGCCCGGTGGCGATCGGCCCATGGGAGTTGATCTTGGAGACGAGCTGCGGGTTCACCTGACCGGTGAGCACCATGCGCACGACGCTGATCGCCTCGGTATTGGTGACGCGGTATCCGCCCTTGAACTCGCTCGGGATCTCGAGTCGCTCCAGCATGTTCGAGATCTGCGGACCGCCGCCGTGGACGACGACCGGCAGCACGCCGACGTACCGGAGATACGCGATGTCCTGCGCGAAGGCGTCCTGCAGCTCTTCCGAGACCATCGCGTTGCCGCCGTACTTGATGACGACGATCTGATCGCGGAACTTCTTCAGCCACGGGAGGGACTCGATGAGGGTCGTGGCCTTCTGCGCGGCGACCTCGGCCGGAGTGTCCTGGATGTCGGTCATGAGGCGTACGCGCTGTTCTCGTGCACGTAATCGTGCGTGAGGTCGTTGGTGAGCACCGTGGCCGCGGCCTCACCCGACTTCAGATCGATCACGACGTGGGTGGCGCGCGGGGTGAGGTCGACCTCTTCCCGAGGGCGGTCGGGACCGCCCTCGGTGCACACGCGGACGCCGTTCATCCAGACGTCGACGTCATAGGGATCGAACTGGGCGTTCGTGGTGCCGATCGCGGCGAGCACACGTCCCCAGTTCGGGTCGTTGCCGAAGATCGCCGCCTTGAAGAGGTTGTTGCGTGCCACGGACCGTCCGACCTCGACCGCGTCCTGCTCGGACACCGCCTGCCGGACCTCGATCGTGATGTCGTGGCTCGCGCCTTCCGCGTCACCCTGCAGCTTCACCGCGAGTTCCTGACACAGTTCCCTGAGGGCGGCGGCGAAGTCCTCGAGGTCCGGGGCCACCTCCGAGGCACCGTTGGCGAGAAGCGTGACCTGATCGTTGGTCGACATGCACCCGTCCGAATCGAGCCGGTCGAACGTCTTCCCGGTCGCGCGGCGCAGGGCCTCGTCGGCCTGCAGCGGTTCGAGGACGGCATCGGTCGTGATCACCACGAGCATCGTGGCGAGTCCGGGCGCGAGCATTCCGGCCCCCTTGGCCATGCCGCCGATGGTCCAGCCGTCGCGGCTGATCACCGCCGTCTTCGCGACCGTGTCCGTGGTCATGATCGCGTGAGCGGCGTCGTCCCCGCCGTCTGCGCTGAGCTCGGCGATCGCCTGCTCCGTGCCGGCGAGCACCCTCGCCCGGAAGGTCTCGTCTCCGGTGCCGATGAGCCCCGTGGAGCAGATCAGCACATCGCCGGCGCTGACACCGAGGAGTTCGGCTGCCTTCTCCGCGGTCTGGTGGGTCGTCTGGAAGCCGAAAGAGCCGGTGAAGCAGTTCGCCCCTCCGGAGTTGAGCACGACGGCTTCGACGACGCGATCGGCCACGGCCTGCTGCGACCAGATGATCGGATTCGCCTTAGCACGGTTGCTGGTGAAGACGGCGGCGCCGACCTTGCGCGGTCCCCGGTTGACGACGACGGCCACGTCCGGCTTGCCTGTCGACTTGAGTCCTGCGGCGACACCGGCCGCTTCGAATCCTGCGGGGGCGGTGACGCTCACGGCGCGACTCCGTTCAGTGAGAGGGCGCGGGCCTCGGGCAGTCCCAGCGCGATGTTCATGGATTGGATGGCAGCGCCGGCGGTGCCCTTGACGAGGTTGTCGACGGCGGTGACCACGGTGACGCGGTTGGCGGAACGGTCGATCGCGAGACCGATCAGTGCGGTGTTCGCGCCGACCACGTCGGCGGTCCGCGGGAATCGTCCTTCCGGGAGCAGCTGCACGAAGGTCTCATCCCCGTACGCGCTCTGCCAGGCGTCCCGGATCTGCGCATCGGTCGCGCCGGACGCGATCGGCGCCGTCGAGGTCGCGAGGATGCCGCGCGACATCGGGACCAGCACCGGGGTGAAGGAGATCCGGATGCCGTCGGGGTCTGCGCCCGAGGCTGCGGCGAGCGCCTGACGGATCTCGGGAATGTGCCGGTGGGTTCCACCGACGGCATACGGGTTCGCGGATCCGAGGATCTCGCTCGCCAGGAGATTCGTCTTGAGGCTCTTCCCCGCACCGGACGGGCCGACCGCCAGCACCGAGACGATGTCGGAGGCGTCGATGACCCCGGCGGCCACTCCCGGGGCGAGGCTGAGGCTCACGGTGGAGGCGTTGCAGCCGGGAGCGGCGATGCGCGTCGCACCCCGGAGGTGCTCGCGCTGCTTCACGCCGTCGACCAGGAGCTCCGGCACGCCGTAGGTCCACGCCTCATGGAACGCACCGCCGTAGAACGCGTCCCAGGCCGCGGCCGACGTGAGCCGATGGTCGGCTCCGGCGTCGATCACGAGCGGGGCGTCGCCCAACGCGTCGGTGTACTGACCGGACTGCCCGTGCGGGAGCGCCAGGAAAACGATGTCGTGGCCGGACAGGATGTCCGGTGTCGTCTCCTGCAGCGTGAGGTGCGCCAGGGAGCGCAGGTGCGGCTGGTGATCGACGAGGGGTTGCCCGGCGTTCGAATGCGCCGTGACGGTGCGGATCTCCACGTCGGGATGGTCTGCCAGGAGGCGTAGGATCTCGCCGCCTGCGTAGCCGGATGCGCCGGAGACGGCGACGGAATACGTCATGCTTCTACCTTAACGGTCGGGTCTTCCTCGAAAGGAGGACCGAGGGGCGGGGCCGGAGGCGGCGACACCGGCACTCACCGCCGCAAGGGGGCAGGCAGGAGGGCGGGGTCGCCTACAGTCGGCGGCCGCGGCGTCGGCGCACAGCGATGACGCTCGGAGCGAGCGTCGGAGAAGCGGTGGCGGCCGAAGGCATGTCGCGACAGTAGCGCGGCCCCGGCGGCCACCGCAAATCCGGGCCGTCATCCGGCGGGCGAGAACTCCATCGGCGCGGCGAAGAAGGCCAGCTCGTGCGCGCTCGAGACCTCGAACACGCGGCTCATCCTCGCGCGGGTCGCGGCGTCCGCCCGTGCGGCTGCTCCGGAGGCGTAGAGGATCGCCGTCTCGGTCGCCTCCTCGAACGCAGGGTCGGCGTATGTCGCGAGCCAGGAGGCGAAGGGATGCTGCGGATCCCGCGCGTACTCGCCGAACTCCCCGGCATGCAAGCGCCGGCCGAGGTCGGTGTAGAGCCAGAAGCAGGGAAGGACGGCTGCGACGATCTCGGCGTAGTCCCCGCCGAATGCGACCGACCTGAGGTGATCGAGGTAGGCCGTGGTCGCCGCCGACGGTTCCGCGGCGAACGTCGCCGCGCTCACCCCCTGCTGCGGCGTCAACCACGAGGCATGGAGTTCGAGCTCGCCCACGATGGACCCGTGGGCGGAGTGTGCCCAGAACGCCTGCTCAGCCGACGTCGGGGCTCGTCGCGCCGCCTCCGACAGCACCCGGGCGTACTCGCGCAGGTACAGGGCATCCTGCGCGAGGTACGAGAGGAAGGGCTCGCGCTCCAGCGAGCCGTCAGCAAGAGCACGGATGAACGGCAACTCGTCGATCTGTGCGCGGATGTCGGCGATGCGCTGCCACCACTCGGATGCGACCTCCGAGGCAGGGACGTCCGAGGCGGCGACCTCCGACGCAGCGACTCTGCTCGTCGTGTCCGCCCGCGCCCACAGTCCAGCGAAGTGGTTGATGGGGCCGTGCCCGCGCCCCACCCGCAGTGCCTCCCCCGCACGGAGCGATTCACGCAGCCAGCTCCGCGCCGCGCGGACCGCGTGCTCCGGCTCCAGACCCCGTGCCAACAGCGTGGCGAGGGCGGAGGAGAGCGAGCAGCCGGTGCCGTGGGTGCTCGAGGTGACGATACGCGCCCCGCTGTACTCCTGACGTCGCCCGTGACGAGCGTCGATCAGCGCGTCCGGGGCGTCGTTCCCCGCGAGATGTCCGCCCTTGACCAGCACGGCGACCCCGACATCCGTCGACAGGTCTTCCGCGGCGGCGATCGCCTCCGGCCAGTCCCCGACGTCGCGCCCCGACAGGACGGCGAGCTCGGCCAGGTTCGGAGTCACGAGCGTGGCGCGACGGAGCAGATCCCGCAGTTCCCGCTCCGCATCCGGCTGCAGGAGCCGATCCCCCGAAGTCGCCACCATCACCGGATCGAGGACGACGATGGGCGGACGGACCCGATCGAGCCACGCAGCGACCGTCCGGATGACCTCGGCGTCGGCGAGCATCCCGATCTTCACCGCGTCGATCACGATGTCATCCGACACCGCGTCGAGTTGGTCGCGGAGGAACTCTGCCGGCGGCACGTGCACACCGCGCACGCCCTGGGTGTTCTGCGCGGTCAGCGCGGTGAGCACGGCCATGCCGTATCCGCCGTTGGCCGCGATCGATTTGATATCGGCCTGGATCCCTGCGCCACCGGACGGGTCGCTCCCGGCGATGCTCAGCACACGCGGAACCGAACCTGCGAGCCACCGCCGCCGGAAAGCACGGGCGGTCGCCGCAGGGTCTTCCGCCGCGCACAGCGCCGAGACCACGGCGATCCCGGCTGCACCGGCACCCCGCAGTGCCTCGGTATCGTCGAGCCCCACGCCGCCGATCGCGACGCACGGGAGCGGACTGCGTGCGACGAAGTCACGGAATCCGTCGATCCCGAGCGGCGCCGGGTGATCCGGCTTCGTCGCGGTGGGACGGATCACACCGACACCCAGGTAGTCGACCGTCCCCACCGGCAGGGCGAGAACGGCCTCGAGGTGCGCGGCACTGTTCGCCGTGAGGCCGATCAGCGCATCGGGTCCCAGTACCTCGCGCGCCCGCCGCACGGACGCATCGCCCTGCCCCAGATGCACGCCGTCGACGCGCGCACCCCGTTCGCGGGCGGCGACGGCAGCATCCAACCGGTCGTTCACGACGAGGAGCGCCCGTCCGTCGATCGCCCGCGACACCGCGATCAGCTGTTCGACGATCTCGGCCTCCGTCGCGGTCTTGTCCCGCACCTGGACGACGCGCACACCACCCTCCACAGCCTGACGGACGGTCTCGACGACACCACGATCACCGCAGAGTTCGGGATCGGTCACGAGATAGAGCGAGAGATCGGCGGTCACCGCGCACCGCTCTCGACGCGAGCCTCGGCGACGAGGTCTTCCGGGCGCAGCGCTGCGAGTGCATCCAGCAGCGAGACCGCGAAACTGCCCGGACCCCGTGCTGTCGTTGCGGCATGCTCGGCGGCGATCGTGTATCCGAGGCTCGCGGCGGCGACCGCCGTGAGCGCATCGTGCCCCGTCACCCTGGCGGCGCCGAGGAGCGCGGCCATGACTGCGCCGAGGGCACAACCGCCGCCGGTGACCCTGGTCAGGAGCTCATGACCGTTCGCGAGTCGCAGGACCCGCTCGCCGTCGGTGAGGAGATCGACCGGACCCGAGACCGCGACCACGGCACCCGTCCTCGTCGCCAGGGCAGCCGCAGCGTCGGCAGCGGCATCCGTACTGTCCGTCGCGTCGACACCTCGGCCACCCGCGCTGACTCCGGCGAGGGCGAGGATCTCGGAGGCGTTGCCTCGGATCGCGGTCGGGCGCTGATTGGCCAGGTCATGCGCCAGCGTCGTGCGGATCGGCAGGGTGCCGATCGCGACCGGATCGAGCACCCACGGTGTCCCGGACGCGGTCGCGCCGGCGACGGCTTCGAGGATCGCAGCCCGCTGCTCCGGCGTGGGCGTGCCGAGGTTGATCAGCAGGCCGGAGGCGACCCCGGCGAACAGCTCGGCCTCGCCGACGATGTCGACCATCGCGGGTGCCGCACCGGCGGCGAGCAGCACGTTGGCGGTGAACCCCGTGACGACCGCGTTGGTGATGCAATGCGTCAAGGGCGGAGCCTCACGCACCACCTCCCACAGCGCCGCGGCGGAGCCGACGAGATCGGTGGTGGATTCAGGACGCAGAAGATCGCTCATCGCGACATCCCTTCGCTAGTACGAACTAGATCAGGTTCGACGGGTCTGTTCTCAGCCGCGGATGCGGCACCCCGTGTCACTGCTCGCAGTCTAGCGATCGGCCAGGAGTGCGCGTTCCTCCGCCCGGGTGAGTCCGGCACGTCGCGGCCGATCGACGCCGCGGGCGCGCTCATCGACGATGACCCGCCCGATCGTGTCGGCGAGGGCGCGGAGCGAGCCTCCCGACGCACGGAACGCTGCGTTGGACCGCGTCATGAATCCCGTCATCTCCGGCGGCAGCCACAGCGGAAGCGACCGCGGTCCGGCCCAGTGCTCGACCTCCCGAGCGACGAGCCAGTCCTCGTCGGCGACGACCGTGTCACCGGAGTGCCCTGCTGCCGAACGTACCGCCTCCAGCACGTCGGCGAGCGAATGCCTGTCACCGATCGCGTTCACCACCCCGCTCCGCGTCACCGTCACGATGAACTCGGCCAGGTCGTCGACATCGATCACCTGCGCAGCTCTCCCCTCGAGCGGTGGCAGCAGCACCGGCTCCGCGCCGGCGCGCGTGAACGCCGCCGCCCAGTATCCGAACCTGTCGCTCGGATCTCCGTCCCCGACGATGAGCCCGGGGCGCACGATGAAGGCCCGCGCTCCGAGCGCCGAGACGGCGTCTTCGGCCGCGGCCTTCTGCGCCCCGTACTCGTAGACGTCTCCGGGACGGGCGGGCGGATGACGGGGAGCTGATTCGTCGGCCCCGACCGTCTCATCATCGGCGTACACGGACATCGAGGACACATACGTCCACCGTGCGGCACGCTCACCGAGAGCGTCGACGGCAAGAGCGACGTGCGACGCTTGCGAGGAGATGTCGACCACATGGTCCCAGTCGCGCTGCGCGAGTGCGTCGTACGCCTCGGCAGCCTCCCGGTCTCCGCGCACGAGCTCGGCACCCTCGGGCGCAGGTCGTGTTCCGCGGGCGAGACAGGTCACTGCCGCACCGGCATCGACCCATCGACGCGCGATCCGCCCCGAGAGCCAGCCCGTACCGCCGAGGATCAGCACATCCGACATGGCTCCATGTCAGCAGGAATCGACCACACGCGAAAGAGCTTCCGCTCAGAGCAGATTGCGCCCGAGGTCGTGCTCAGTCGCGCAGCGCCGCCCCGAACCGTTCGGCCGCCACCGCGACGCCCGCGAGCTTGGCCTCGGTGGCCTCCGCAGCGGTGAGGGTGCGGTCGTCGGCACGGAACCGCAGGGCGAACGTCAGGCTCTTGGAGCCTTCCGGCACCCCCTCCCCGCGATAGTCGTCGACGAGACGCACGGACTCGAGCATCGCACCGGCGCCCTCAGCGAGAGCCGCCTGCACATCCGCGGCGGGAACCTCGGCCGGCAACGTCAGCGAGACGTCCTGCGTGGCAGCAGGGAACGTCGACAGCGACGCGGCCACGACACGGCCGCCCGCGAGCGACAGGACGCGGTCGAGGTCCAGCTCGAACACGGTCGCACGGCCGGGGAGGTCGGCCCCCTCCGCCACCGCGGGGTGCAGCTCGCCGACGTAGCCGACCTCTTCCTCCGCGATCCGGAGGGATCCGGTGCGGCCGGGGTGGAGTGCGGCACGCTCGGCCTGCACGACGTCGATCTCGACTCCGGCGGCGGCGGCGATCACACGGACGGCGTCCAGCGCCTCGACCAAACCGGCGGGTTCGGCCGGGCGACCGGGCTGGCGCGGTGACACGTGGCCGGTGAGCAGCGCCGAGACGAACCGGTGCTGCGGCGGGATTGAGGCGTTCAGCGCGGCGAGCGTCTCTTCCGACGGGCGCTCCCCCAGGGGCGGCACATCCTCCGTACCGTACTCCACACCGGGCTCGGGCAGGAAGACGACGCCCGTCTCGAAGATCGCGAGGTCGGTGAGCCCGCGCGAGATGTTGCGGTGCGCGGTCTGCAGCAGACCGGGGATGAGCGATCGACGCAGGGAGGGCGCCTGACCATCGAGCGGATTCGCCAGGCGGATGCTCGGCAGGTGCTCCCCCGACGCGGAACCGTGCAGGTCGTTCTGCACCTCGGTGGTGAACGGGAACGACGGTGTCTCGACGAGCCCCGCGGCGGCCAGGGCATCGGCCACGCGACGGCGACCCTGCTGATGCGCGGTGAGCCCGCGACCGGACGGAGGCGTCGGCAGCACCGAGGGGATGCGGTCGAGCCCGTGGATGCGGGCGACCTCCTCGGCGAGCGTCCACTTGTCGGTCAGGTCGGGACGCCAGGTCGGCGGGATCACGATCCAGCCGGACCCTGTCTCGGAAGCGGTGACGTCAGCGCCGATGGTGGTCAGCGCCCCGGTGATCTCGTCGTCGGTGTAGTCGACGCCGATCAGACCCTGCACGAATCCGGCCGGGAGCTCGATCTCGCCGACGAAGACCTCGGCGAACAGTGCGCCACCCTCCTCGGTGAGCGTGCCACCGGCGAGCTCGACCATCAGGTCTGCCGCCCGGCGCGCGGCCGCGAAGGGGATGAGCGGGTCGACGCCGCGCTCGAAGCGCTTGGACGCCTCGCTGGGCAGCTTGTGACGGCGTGCCGAGCGGGCGATGGTCGTCGGGTCGAAGGTCGCGGCCTCGATGAGCACGTTCCTGGTGGTGTCGCTCATCTCCGTCGTGCCGCCGCCCATGACACCGGCGAGGCCGATCGGCCCCGACTCGTCGGTGATGAGCAGGTCTTCCACGTGCAGCGCGCGCTCGACGCCATCGAGCGTGGTCATCTTCTCGCCCGGGGTCGCACGCCGCACGGTGATGCCGCCGGTGAGCTTGTCGAGGTCGTATCCGTGCAGCGGCTGGCCGAGTTCGAGCATCACGTAGTTGGTGATGTCGATCAGCACGCCCAGCGAACGCATGCCCGCGAGGCTGAGCCGCGCGACCATCCATGGCGGAGTCGGACGCGAGGGGTCGACCCCCCGGACGACGCGGGTCACGAACTCGCTCGCACCGACACGGCCACGGACCGGCGCGGTGTCGTCGACCACGGTGGTGTGGCCGGTGCCCGGCTGCAGTTCGGCGAAGTCACGCTCGGCGGGATCGCGGAAGTCTGCTCCGGTGGCGTGCGCGTATTCGCGGGCCACACCGCGCAGCGAGAACGCGTAGCCGCGGTCAGGCGTGACGTTGATCTCCACGGCCACGTCGTCGAGACCGAGCAGCGCGATCGCGTCGGTACCGACAGGAGCATCAATGCCGAGATCGGACAGCACGACGATGCCGTTGTGCTCGTCGCCGAGGCCCAGCTCCCGCGCAGACGCGATCATGCCGTCGGAAACATGACCGTAGGTCTTCCGCGCGGCGATCGGGAACGGGCCGGGCAGCACGGCACCGGGCAGCGTCACGACGACCTTGTCACCGGCCACGAAGTTGTGCGCACCACAGACGATGCCGCGGATGCCGCCGTTCGCCTCGCCCACATCCACCTGGCACCAGTTGATGGTCTTGCCGTTGGACTGCGGCTCGGCCTCGAGCGACACGACCTGTCCGACCACCACGGGGCCCGTGATGTCGAACCGGTGCACGTCCTCCTCTTCGAAGCCGACGGTCACCAGCGCGCCGAGGACGTCCTCGGGCGTGGCATTCGCTGCCAGATCGACGTATTCACGCAGCCACGAAAGCGGGACGCGCATCACACCACCATCCCGTACTGCTCGCTGAATCGGACATCGCCCTCGGCCATGTCGCGCATGTCCTGGACGTCGCTGCGGAACATCAGGCCCCGCTCGATGCCCATACCGAACGCGAAGCCGCTGTACTCCTCCGGATCGATCCCAGCCGCGCGCAGCACGTTCGGGTTGACCATGCCGCAGCCGCCCCACTCGATCCAGCGCGCGCCGCCCTTGAAGGTCGGGTGCCACAGGTCGAGCTCGGCGGAGGGCTCGGTGAAGGGGAAGTAGTTGGTGCGGAAGCGGGTCTTGGCCTCGGGGCCGAAGAGCAGCTTCGCGAAGTGGTCGAGTGTGCCCTTGAGGTGCGCCATCGTGATGCCCTTGTCGATCACGAGGCCCTCGAACTGGGTGAACACCGGCAGGTGCGTGGCGTCGAACTCATCAGTCCGGTACACCCGCCCGGGGCACAGCACGTAGATCGGCACCTCGCGGTCGAGCATCGAGCGCACCTGCACGGGACTCGTGTGGGTGCGCATCACGAGATGGCGCGATGTCGGGTCCACGTAGAACGTGTCCTGCTCCTGACGCGCGGGGTGATCGACGTCGAAGTTCAGGGCGTCGAAGTTGAACCACTCGTGCTCGAGCTCCGGTCCCTCCGCGATCTCCCAGCCCATTCCGACGAAGATGTCGCAGACCTGGTCCTGGAGGAGCGTGAGCGGGTGCCGGGCACCGACGCGGGTGCGAGAAGGCACGGCCGTGATGTCGATGCGCTCGGCTTCGAGTCGCGCAGCGACCTCCGCCTCGGCGAGCTCGGTCTCCTTGGCGGCGAGCGCCTTCGTCACCTGCCCGCGCCCCTGCCCCACGAGCTTGCCGAACGCGGCCTTGTTCTCGGGGGCGACCTGTCGCATCGAGGCGTTCAGGACGGCAAGCGGCGATCCGTCGGCAACGTGTGCGGCGCGGGCCGCCTTCAGCTCGGCGGTGTCGGCGGCTGCGGCGATGGCCGCGAGGGCATCGGCGACCGCGGCTTCGACCGCTTCCGGGGTGATTTCAGGAGACTCTGACACGAGAGTCGAGTCTACCGGCGCGTCGCCCCACCGACCGACGGCGCAACCGGATCAGATGCCCTGAGGCGGTGGTCCGCCGAACCCGCCCCCACCGCGCTGCAGCGTGATCAGTTCGGTATCGGTGCCGTCCTGGTGCGGACGCGGATCCACGCCGCCGGCCGGAACGCCGTCGTGCCCACGCGGCGAGCGTCGGGTGCGGATCTCCAGCCACTTGGCGATCCCGGAGAGGATCAGGCACATGATGATGTAGATGCCGCCGATGACGAACGCCGACTGCAGCACGGGGCGTCCCTGCTGAGACGTGAGCTGCTTCGCGAAGTAGAGGAGTTCGGGGTACGTGATGATGAAACCGAGCGCGGTGTCCTTCATCGTCACGACCAGCTGGGCCACGATCACGGGGAGCATCGCCCGGATCGCCTGTGGCAGCAGGATCAGACGCATCACGCCGCTCTTGCGCAGACCGATCGCGTAGCCGGCCTCCTTCTGCCCTCGGGGCAGGGATTCGACGCCGGCGCGGAGCACCTCGGCGAGCACGGATCCGTTGTACGCCATGAGCGCGAGGACGACGGCCCAGTACGGGTCCATCTTGACGCCTGCGACGGGCAGACCGTAGTAGAGCAGCATCATGAAGACGAGGACCGGCACGGCTCGGAAGATCTCGGTGATCGCCGTGACGGGGACACGCACCCAGGCATGATCGGACATCCGACCGATGGCGAGCACGAATCCCAGCGCGATGGCGAGGATCGCTGCGAGCCCGAACGCCGCGAGAGTTCGGCCAAGCGCACCGAAGATCTGCTCCCAGACGGCGCTGAAGGTGAAGACGTACCACCGGGACGCGTCGAACTGTCCGCTCACGTAGAAGCGGTAGCCGATGAAACCGAGCAGGGCAAGCACCACGACGACGGTGGCGACACCGATCAGACGGTTGCGCAGGATCGCCTTGGGGCCCGGGACGTCGTACAGGACGGAAGTCATCGCGCGATCCTCCACTTGTTCTCGAGATACCGTTGGAGCCAGCTGAGGAGCAGGACGAGCGCGACGAAGATGACGGCCACCCAGAGCAGCACCGAAAGCGCATTCTCTCCGCGTTCACTGAGGTAGGAGCGGACGGCTCCGAGCTCGAGGATCGAGAAGCCCGCCGCGACGGTCGTGTTCTTCAGAAGCGCGATGAAGACGCTCATCATCGGTGGCACGACCGAGCGGAACGCCTGCGGGAGGACGACCAGAGTCATCACCTGTCCGAACGGGAGGCCGATCGCCCTGGCCGCCTCCGCCTGGCCGACGGGGACGGTGTTGATACCGGCGCGCAGCACCTCCGCCACGTAGGTGGCCGTATAGATGCCGATGGCCAGGATGCCCAGCACTGTGGTGCTGAGCTTCGGCAGCCCGAGCTGCGGGTAGCCGAAGATGAAGAAGAAGAAGACGAGGGTCAGCGGGGTGTTGCGGATCAGGTTCACGTACACCGTGCCGACACCGCGCGCGATGGGCACGGGTGAGACGCGGGCCGCCCCGACGATGATCCCGAGGATGAGCGCGAGCAGTCCACCGCCGAAGAAGATGATCAGCGTGTTCTTGAGCGCTTCGCCCCACAGGTCGAGGTTTCCGAAGATGACGTCCACGCCACCCTCCCCTTCACGATTCGGAGAGGGGGCGGCCCTGGAGCCGCCCCCTCTGTTCGATCAGTCGACGGCCGGCTGGCTGACTTCGATGCCGGACGATCCGAGGTTCTTGTCGAAGATCGCCTGCCAGATGTCGCCGCCGTCGGTGAACATCGTGTTGATGAACTCCTGCAGCGCGGCGTCGTCCTTCGCCAGGCCGACACCGTAGCGCTCCTCGGTGAAGGGCTCACCGACCACCTTCAGGTTGTCAGGGTCCTGAGCCGCGTAGCCGATGAGGATGGCCTGGTCGGTCGTGACCGCCTGGACCTCGCCGGAGAGCAGCGCCTCGACACAGGCCGAGTACAGGTCGAACTCCTTGGTGGGGACATCCGGGTAGTTCTCGCGGATGTTCTGGATGGGCGTGGAGCCGGTGGCCGAGCACACGGTGGTGTCGGCGTTCAGGTCGTCCTCGCTCTTGATGGTGTCGTCGTCGGCCGCGACGAGCAGTCCCTGCCCGGTGATGAAGTACGGGCCGGCGAAGGCGATCTGCTCCTTGCGCTTGTCGGTGATCGAGTACGTGCCCACGTAGTAGTCGATGTCGCCGTTCACGATGGCCTGCTCGCGGTTGGCGGAGGCGATCGGCTTGAACTCGATCTTGTCCTCGTCGTAGCCGAGCGAGGCGGCGATCCAGCGGGCGATGTCGACATCGAATCCGGTGCGCTCACCGGTGGTCACGTCGAGGTAGCCGAGACCGGGCTGGTCTTCCTTGACACCGATGACGACCTGGTCGCGGTCCTTGATGTTGTCGAACGTGGGGCTGCCCTCGAGCTGGACGTCGGTCGCGACCTCGAACCAGGTGCTGTCCTCTCCGGCGTCACCGCCATCGGTGCCACCGGGCGTCGACGGGCTGCCGCTGTTGCAGGCCGTGAGCGCGAGCAGTGCTGTCGCCGCGATTCCGATGCCCGCCAGTGTCCGTGTGCGTCGCATGTGCGTCTCCTTCGTGTGCTGTGTGTGCAGGGTCTGTGTGGTCGGTGTGTGGGCCGTCAGTGCGTGAGGAGCTTCGAGAGGAAGTCCTTGGCACGGTCGCTCTTCGGGTTCGTGAAGAACTCCTCGGGCTTGGCCTCCTCGACGATCCGCCCGTCGGCCATGAAGACGACGCGATCGGCGGCCTTGCGAGCGAAGCCCATCTCGTGGGTGACGACGATCATCGTCATGCCGTCCTGCGCCAGCTCGACCATGACGTCGAGGACCTCGTTGATCATCTCGGGGTCGAGGGCGCTGGTCGGCTCGTCGAACAGCATCACCTTGGGCTGCATCGCCAGAGCACGGGCGATCGCCACGCGCTGCTGCTGACCACCCGAGAGCTGAGCCGGGAGCTTCGACGCCTGCTGCTCCACGCCCACGCGCTTGAGCAGGAGCATCGCCTCGGCTTCGGCATCGGCCTTCTTGAGCCCACGGACCTTGATCGGACCGAGGGTCACGTTCTCGAGGATGGTGAGGTGGGCGAAGAGGTTGAACGACTGGAACACCATGCCGACGTCCGCCCGCAGGTGAGCGAGCCCCTTACCCTCGGCGGGCAGCTCCTTGCCGTCGATGCGGATGCTGCCGCTGGTGATCGTCTCGAGGCGGTTGATCGTGCGACACAGCGTCGACTTGCCGGAGCCGGACGGGCCGATCACGACCACGACCTCTCCCGGGTTCACGCTCAGGTCGATGTCGGTGAGCGCCTGGAACTCGCCGTAGTGCTTCTGGACGTTCTCGACCACGACGAGCGGGGTATCAGAGGTCATCATTTCTCCAAGCTAGCCACGTCGTACCCCGGGTTCCAGGGTCATCGGTGAGATTTACACGTTCGTAATCACCTGATCGCGGCACCAATGCAGCTCTGCATGGGTACCCCACGGCCCGCCCCCACGGGCCGCGGGATGGTCCTGCCGCCTCGCCCCCCAACGACAGCTGAGCAGCAGGATCCGATCGTGTGCGATCGACCTCACCTTGGCAGAGCGTCGAGCCCGGTGTCAGACTTCTTGAGGATTTCTTGAGCCGTCAGCCGCGGAAGTCCCGGTAGTAGTCGATCGCGCCGGGATGCAGCGGGACCGGGGCGGTGAAGATCGCCGAGCGACGGTCCAGCAGCGCGGCTGTGGGCACCTCCGCCGCGAGACGCAGGCGTGCTTCGAACAGCCCTGCGAGCATGTCCCTCGCGACGGCGTCCGGGGTTGCGGACGCCGTGACGAGATAGTTCGGCACTGCCATGGTCGGCGCGGAGGCGACGAGCCCATAGGTCCCTGCCGGCACTTCCGCGGGCCGGTACGCGTGCGAGTATCGGTCGTTCACCTCGTTCACCCACTCCTGCTCGATCGCGAGCAACCGGACGGAGGAGGTGTCGGCGAGTTCCGCCACACCGGGGGTGGGCAATCCGCCGACCCAGAAGAAGCCATCGATCTCTCCCCGCCCCATCGCGTCGATGGACTCGCTGAGGTCGAGTTGCGGGTTCCGGATCGTGGCGATGTCGACGCCGGCCGCGTCCAGCACGCGTCCGGCGATCACCGTCACCCCGGAGTTCTCCGCCCCGAGGGAGATCGTCCGACCCGCCAGGTCGCCGATGTCATCGATCTCCGAGTCCCCGCGCACGACGATCTGCACGTACTCGTCGTACAGACGCGCGAGAGCGCGCACCGGGAGCGGGTCATCGAACGCGCCCGTTCCCGCCACGGCATCCGCGGCCGCGTCGCCCTGGGCGAACCCGATCACGGCCTCTCCGGAGCTCACGCGCAACAGGTTGTCGACGGATCCGGCCGTCTCGTCAGCCGACATCGCGATGTCCAGCGAGCCCGACAGCTCCTCGGCGAGATGACTGCCGTAGTCGTAATAGACGCCGGTGGACCCGCCGGCGGCGATCACGTACTCCCCGTCGGTCCATTCGTTCGCGCGCTGACTGCACGCGGCCAACGCTCCCACCAGGAGGAACGAGAGGAGGCCGGCGGTGAGTCGCCGCAGCACCGGCGCGGTCATGGCCTCGTCCTGTCGTGGAGCAGCAGCGAGACGAGGAGACCGCCGCTCTCGGCCGACGAGACCGTCAGTTCCCCGCCCACGGTCTCGAGCAGGTCGCTTGCGATCGCGAGCCCGAGACCGGAACCGGGCGTGTCCTGAGTGTCGGCGTTCCGCCAGAACCGGTCCGTCGCCGCGGCCGCCTGCTCCGGCGTCAGCCCGGGCCCGTGATCCCGGACCGTGACCCGGCAGACGTCACCCGAGCGCTCCGCACCGATCTCGATCCCTGAGCCTTCCGGCGAGTACTTCACGGCGTTGTCGATGACGGCATCCAACGCGCTCTCCACGATCGTCCGGTCGGTGACGCTCATGACGGACGACTCCCCTGACGTCTGCAACGAGATCCCCCGCTGTCCTGCCACGTCCCGCCAAGCGTCGAGACGACGGGCTGCCAGCGTCGCCAGGTCGACCGCGGAGATGGTCGAATCGGTGCGTCCGCCGCGGGCGAGGCCGAGCAGCGTCTCCAGGATCCGCGTCATCCGGCGTCCCTCCTCCCGCGTCTCCTCGACGTCGTCGTCCCACTCGCGTCCGAGTCCGGTCGCCAGGTGCTCGACGCGCAGGAGAAGAGCGTTGAGGGGGTTGCGCAGTTCGTGCGAGGCGTTGAGCGCGAACTCCTGCTGCCGGGTCATCACCCGCTCGATCTGGTCGGCCATCCCGTTGAACACCCTGGCCATGCGACGCAGCTCCGGTGGACCGGCATCCTCCGCGACACGCGCATCCATCTCGCCGCGCTCGATCGCCGCCATCGCCTCGTCGAGCCGCCCGACCGGCGAGAGGACCCACCGGGCGAGACGGAACACCAGCAGCACTCCGAGGGCGATCAGCACCAGCGCGATGGCGGAGATGAGCAGAAGCTGTTGCAGGATCGCCGCGCGCGGCGCGTCGGCGTCACCGGCGACCAGCACTGCCCCGATCACATCCCCGTCGTCGAACACCGGCTCGGCGAGGGCGGCATCGGCGACCGTCCACGGGTACACCGCCGCGGGCTGCTCCGCGCGCCGGCCGGACAGCGCCAGTCTGACTCGTTCCGCGTCGTCCTCCGCGAGCACCCCTGGGCTGTCGTCGCCCGCCGCCCAGATACTCCCACCCAGGTCGAACACCGTGACCTCGATCCCGTAGACCTCCCGGAACCTCGCCGCCTCCGCCTCGATCACCGCGGCACTGCCGGAGCGGAGGGCCTGCCGGGCGCTCGTGACGAAGTAGCCGAGATCACCGAGCTGCTGCGTGTAGAAGGCCTGCTGGACGCTGCGCGCAGCGCTCCAGCCCGCGGCGCCTCCCAGCGCGACCAGGATCGCCACGAGGGGCACGAGGAAGACGATGACCAGACGCCGGCGCATGGCTCAGGAGCCCGCCAGCCGGTAGCCGACTCCGCGGACGGTCTCGATGAGACCCCGGGCCCCGCTCTTCTTCCGGATCGCCCCGACGTGCACTTCGAGCGAGTGGCCGAAGCCCCGCCAGTCCGTGTTCCATACTTCGCGGATCAGACGCTCCTTCGGCACGGCGACGCCCGGATAGCGCGCGAGCACGGCGATGATGTCGAACTCCTTGCGTGTCAGGTCGATCGGCACCCCGTCGACCGACAGTTGACGTGCCACGAGATCGATCTGCAGCTCACCGCCGTGCAGCAGGACCCGCGCGTCGGACTCCGGGCGTATCGGACGCGATCGTCGGGTCACGGCCTCGATCCGGGCGAGGAGCTCATGCACGTCATACGGCTTCACCACGAAGTCGTCCGCGCCCGCACGCAGTCCCTTGATGCGCTCGGCGACCTGATTGCGCGCCGTCACGATCACGATCGGCACCTCCGACCGCCCGCGGATGCGGCGACACAGATCGATGCCGTCGACGTCGGGAAGACCCAGATCGAGGAGGACGACCTCGGTGTCCGCACCGAGGAGTTCCAGCGCTGCCGTGCCGTCCGCGGCACGAACCGTGGCGTAGCCGGAGCGGGCGAGGAACGCTTCGAGCGCGCCGGCGACCCGGTCGTCGTCTTCGACGATCAGAATCCTCATCGACTCGGCTTCCCGCTTCCTTCGTGTGCTTCGCTCAGCCGGCGGAGTCCGCCCGCTGAGCGAAGGCGCTCTCGTAGAGGCACACGCTGGCGGCGGTCGCCAGGTTGAGAGACTCGGCGCGACCGAAGATCGGCAGCTTCAGCACCCGATCGGCGAGCGCGAGCGCATCGTCTTCGAGACCACGGGCCTCGTTGCCGAAGAGCCAGCCGGTCGGCTCGGCGAGAGTGCCCTCCGCTCGGGCTACGAGCAGGTCGTCACCCTTCACGTCTGCCGCAAGGATGCGGAGGCCTGCCGCGTGGGCACGGGCGACCACGTCGGCGAGATCACCCCCGACCGACACGGGGAGGTGGAACAGCGAACCGGTCGTGGCACGGACGACCTTCGGGTTGTACGGGTCGACGGTTCGCCCCGTCAGCACGACCGCATCGGCACCCGCGGCGTCGGCGGCACGGATGATCGTGCCCAGATTCCCGGGATCGCGGACCTCTTCGCAGATCGCCACGAGTCGCGGAGAGGCCTCGAAGATGTCACGCACCGACGTCGGCGTCTGGTGGACGACCGCGACCAGCCCCTGCGGAGTCACCGTGTCGGCCATCGCGTTGAGCACGTACTCGGTCACATACTCGACGTCGATGTCGGCGTCGGCAGCCTTCCCCCGGATGTCCGGGTGCTTCTCCCAGCCGCTCGGTGTCGCGAACAGCTCGACGATCGCCTCCGGACGGTAGGTGAGCGCCTCACGAACGGACTGCGGCCCCTCGAGGAGGAACAGGCCGGTCTCGGTGCGCGCGCTGCGCTTGGTCAGCTTGGCGACGGCACGGACTCGGGGCGAACGCGGGTTCTCCAGCACGATCACAGTCTAGGGAACGCACAGCCGGTTCCCGCACCATCCACGCAAGGGCCGTACTCCCCCGAGAAACGCCACAGGGCGCCCTCCCGAAGGAGAGCGCCCTGTGTGAAGAGGTGCTTACGCAGCCGACTTCGGCGCGTTGACGTCGGAGGGCAGAGCCTTCTTCGCCGTCTCGACGAGCGTCGTGAACGTCGCCGCGTCGTTGATCGCGAGGTCGGCGAGCATACGACGGTCAACCGTGACACCCGCGAGGCCGAGGCCCTGGATGAAGCGGTTGTAGGTCATGCCGTTCTGGCGAGCCGCAGCGTTGATGCGCTGGATCCACAGACGACGGAAGTCGCCCTTGCGCTTGCGACGGTCCCGGTACGAGTAGACCAGGGAGTGGATGACCTGCTCCTTGGCCTTCCGGTAGAGGCGCGAACGCTGACCGCGGTAACCGGAGGCGCGCTCGAGGATGACCCGGCGCTTCTTGTGGGCGTTTACTGCCCGCTTGACTCTTGCCATTTTCCTGTGTTCCTATTCGTGCGTTCGGACGCGTCAGCGGCCGAGAAGCTTCTTCGCGACCTTGGTGTCAGCCTTCGACAGCACCTGGTCCTGGTTCAGACGACGGGTGCGACGGCTCGACTTGTGCTCGAGGTTGTGGCGCATCCCGGCCTGCTGCTTCTTCAGCTTTCCGCTACCGGTGATCTTGAAGCGCTTCTTAGCACCCGAGTGGGTCTTCTGCTTCGGCATCTTCTCTTCCTTCGTATGGCGCCTTCTCAGGCGACGGTGTCAACCCGCGGTGCGGGAGTTCTGGGGGCGGGAGCTACTCCGCCGGAGCGGCGGCCGGGGCGTCGGCCTTCGCGTCGCGAGCAGCCTGCTTCTTGTCGGCGCGCTGAGCATCGCGGACGGCGTTCTGCTCCTGCTTGGCCTCCGACTTGCTCTTGAGTGGCGCGACGACCATGACCATGTTGCGACCGTCGATGGTCGGATTCGACTCGACGGTGCCGAACTCGGCCACGTCCTCGGCGAACTTGCGCAGCAGACGCACACCCTGCTCGGGACGCGACTGCTCGCGACCGCGGAACAGGATCATGGCCTTGACCTTGTCGCCCGCCTTGAGGAAGCCCTCGGCGCGCTTGAGCTTGGTCGTGTAGTCGTGAGCCTCGATCTTCAGACGGAAGCGAACTTCCTTGAGGATCGTGTTCGCCTGGTTGCGGCGAGCTTCCTTTTCCTTCTGGGCGGCCTCGTACTTGAACTTGCCGTAGTCCATGATCTTGACGACGGGCGGCTTCGAGTTCGGGGCGACCTCGACGAGGTCGAGATCGGCTTCCTGCGCGAGGCGCAGCGCGGCCTCGATGCGGACGACGCCGATCTGCTCACCCGCGGGGCCGACGAGGCGGACCTCGGGGACGCGGATGCGCTCATTGGTACGGGGATCGCTGATGCGGAACTCCTTAGACGATGTGATTCGGCCACCGCGACGCTCTCTGCATCACGGGCGAAATCGGAATCGTCCCCGCCCACCGGCATTCAGACGCCGGCTCCGCACCCTGTCTACCGGGTCCGTCTTTGCGAACGGAGCCGGTGGAGTGCAAGACCCGGTAGCCTTGAACGGCAAGCGCGGGTGGGAAGTGAATCCTCTTTCGATCCGGAGCATGACGCTCCGGAGCCCGCCAAAGTCTAACAGAAAGCAAGGCGAAGTGACGAACCAGGCATCGGACGAGGCTGCACGCGAGCGCGAAGAGCGCTGGGCACGTCAGGAGGAGGCCGCGTCGTCGGCCACCCGAGACATCGCGGACGTCCCCGCTGTCGAGGTGATCACCACCGCGGCCGTGCACCTGATGAGCGCGGCTGCCGTCAAACTCGGCCTCGCCGACGACCCGGACGCGGCAGCCCAGCTCGACCTCGACGAGGCGCGCAAGCTCATCAACGCCCTCGCCGGACTCATCACCGCCGGCGCCCCCGAGATCAGCGACATGCACGCACGCTCGCTGCGCGATGGTCTCCGCTCGCTTCAGCTCGCCTTCCGCGAGGCCTCCTCCATCCCCGACCCGATCGGCAAGGGACCCGGCGAGAAGTGGACCGGTCCGGTCAACTGACAGCCGGAACGCAAGCGAGAAGCGACGCTCAGGCGCTGCGGCGGAGCTTCACGGTCAGTGAGTCGGCGAGCACGGCGATGCGGTCATCGGACGCCCAGCGCTGGGCGAGGCGGGCGAGAACAGCATCGAGCACCTCGCGCTCGAGCCCATCGACCAGTTCGAGGATCACGACCAGCTCCGGACCACGCAGGCGCGCGTCGGGGTCGCCGGCAGCGACGGCCACATCGATCACCGCCAGCTCGTGCGCGACGCTCTCCTGCAGCGCGGAGACCACCTCGGGCGAGAGGTAGCTCGGCACCCACGGGTGCCCCTGAGCGATCGCCCAGACGGCGGGGCGCCGGATGACGAACTCGGTCTCGGAGGTCGGGTCGAGCACGATCAGATCAGTATCTTCGGCGGAAGCCGCCAAGGCGGCACGGAGCGCCTCGACCGGGATCGGTCGCGCCGTGGCATCCCACGCCTGCATCGTCTCGACGGACGAGAACACCGGCTGCACGCGACGCCCGTCGGGAGCGGCGACCGTGACGATCGAGAGCTCCTGCGTCTTGTCGACCGGCAGGCCGTTGGGCGCGACGCCTTCCTCCCCCTTCTCGGCGATGAGCGGGATCAGCACGCGCGCGGAACGGAACGCGTCGACGACCTCGACCTGACTCCCCTCCCCCGCACGGAAGCGGAGCAGAGCGGCCAGCAGGGCGGGGTCCGCGGAACCGTCGTCCGCCGCGTGGGGGTTCGACTCGAAGCTGCGCCCCTCCCAGGGGACACCGGCGGAGTCGCCGTGGTTGTGCGACTCGGGCCCGCAGGAGTGCGCGTCAGTCTCCTGCGACATCCAGGGCCTCAGCCAGTGTGAAGGCGCCGGCGTAGAGTGCCTTGCCGACGATCGCACCCTCGACGCCCAGCGGCACGAGCGCACGGAGCGCGGCGATGTCATCGAGGTTCGAGATGCCTCCGGATGCGACGACCGGCTTCGGCGTGCGGGCGGTGACCTCGCGCAGCAGTTCGAGGTTCGGACCGCGAAGCGTGCCGTCCT
Source organism: Microbacterium sp. KKR3/1 (assembly GCF_021272365.1). Classification (NCBI taxonomy): domain Bacteria; kingdom Bacillati; phylum Actinomycetota; class Actinomycetes; order Micrococcales; family Microbacteriaceae; genus Microbacterium; species Microbacterium sp. KKR3/1. The sequence goes on from NZ_JAJSDW010000003.1 coordinate 32,723, forward strand.
TCGTCACGTCCGTGACCACGTAGCGGCTGCAGCCGGCGTCTTCGAGACGACCGAGGACCTCCCAGAGGTCTCCGCCCTCTTTGGTCCATCCGCGGGCGGCGAGCGTCGTGCCGCGCACGTCGAGGCCGACCGCGATCGCCTCGCCGTAGCGGCCGATCACGTCGGCGGCCCACTCGGGGTTCTCGAGCGCGGCGGTGCCCAGGTTGATCCTGGCGGCCCCGCTCTCGAGAGCCGCTTCCAGGGTCGCATCGTCACGGATGCCGCCGGACAGCTCGATGTCCACACCCTTGAACTGCTTGATGACCTTGCGCAGGATCGGCGCGTTGGTCCCCCGACCGAACGCCGCATCGAGGTCGACGAGGTGGATCCACTTGGCGCCCTGCGCCGCCCACTCACCCGCCGCGTCCAACGGGTCGCCGTAGCTGGTCTCGGTCCCGGCCTCCCCCTGGGTCAGCCGGACGGCCTTGCCACCGGCGACATCGACTGCGGGAAGGAGCGTGAGCGAGGGAGACTGCGCGAAGTCGTTCATGGATTCCTTGGTTCGGGAAGCTCTGCGGCCCGGAGCGGGCACGAGAACCGAGGGTAGTCCGCCCGAGGGCGGGTGACAAAACGGATGACGTCCACGGGAGGAGTCAGAGGCTGCCGATCCAATTGCGCAGCAGTTGGATGCCCGCTTCGCCCGACTTCTCCGGGTGGAACTGCGTGGCCGAGAGTGGGCCGTTCTCGACGGCAGCGAGGAACGGATCGCCGTACGTCGTCCAGGTGAGGACCGGCTGCGGGAAGGGCGGGATCACATCGAGCTCCCACGACTGTGCGGCGTAGGAATGCACGAAGTAGAACCGCTCCTTCTCGAGTCCGCGGAACAGGACGCTGTCCGCGCCGGGCTCGACCGTGTTCCACCCCATGTGCGGGAGCACGGGAGCGTTCAGTTCGGTGACCGCCCCCGGCCATTCGCCGAGCCCCGCGGTGTCGTGTCCGCGCTCGACACCGTGCTCGAACAGCACCTGCATGCCGACACAGATCCCGAGCACCGGTCGCCCACCGGCCAACCGCCGGTCGATGATCTCGTCGCCGCCGTGGGTACGCAGTGCCTCACGGACGGCCTGGAACGCACCGACGCCGGGGACGAGCAGTCCGTCGGCCTCGAGAGCCGTCTGACGGTCTCGGGTGAGCACCGCATCCGCGCCGGCCTCGGCCAGTGCCTTCACCGCGGAGTGGACGTTGCCGGAGTCGTAATCGAAGACGGCGACGCGGGGCGCGCTGCTCACAGCGCACCCTTGGTCGACGGGATGCCGTCGACCAGCGGGTCCAGAGCCTTCGCCTGGCGGAAGGCACGCGCGAAGGCCTTGTACTCGGCCTCGGCGATGTGGTGCGGATCGCGCCCGCCGAGGACGCGCACGTGCACCGTGAGTGCGGCGTTGAAGGTGATGGCCTCGAACGAGTGGCGCACAAGAGACCCGGTGAAGTGTCCACCGATCAGGTGGTGCTCGAACCCGGCCGGCTCGCCGGTGTGCACGAGGTACGGACGCCCGGAGATGTCGACGACCGCCTGCGCGAGGGCTTCATCGAGGGGCACGAGCGCATCGCCGTACCTCGAGATGCCCGACTTGTCGCCGAGCGCTTCGAGGATGGCTTGTCCGAGCACGATCGACACGTCTTCGACGGTGTGGTGCGCGTCGATGTCCGTGTCGCCCGAGGCCCGTACCGTCAGGTCGATGAGCGAGTGCTTCGCGAAGGCGGTGAGCATGTGGTCGAAGAACGGCACCGAAGTGTCGATACGGCTCGCACCGGTCCCGTCGAGGTTCAGTTCGAGCTCGACGGTGGACTCCGACGTGCTGCGCACACGGCTGGCGGTGCGCGGGGTCAGTGCGGGGCTGCTCATGATGCCGATCCTATCGAGGCCAAGGCGTCGAGGAATGCGGTGGTCTCGGACTCGGTTCCTGCGCTCACCCGCAGGTGCCCGGGGATGCCGACGTCACGCACCAGCACACCGCGGTCGTATAGCTGCTGCCAGGTCGCGCGCGGGTCGGCGACTCCTCCGAACAGGACGAAGTTCGACCACGTCTCGTGCGGCGTGTAGCCGAGGGCCTCCAGGGTCGCGGTGATCCTGTCGCGCTGCTCGACGATCTCCTCGACCATGCCGAGCATCACGTCGGCGTTGCGCAGCGCAGCAACGGCGGCGGCCTGTGTGAGCGCGCTGAGGTGATACGGCAGTCGGACCAGGCGGAGGGCGTCGATGAAAGCAGGATCGGCCGCGAGATAGCCCACCCGCGCGCCCGCGAACGCGAATGCCTTGCTCATGGTGCGGGAGATCGCGAGCCGAGGCCGCCCTTCGAGGAGCGTCAGCGCGGAGAGGGCGTCGTGCGGAGCGAACTCCTGGTACGCCTCGTCGACGATGACGACGCCACGCGCAGCGTCGTAGACGGCTTCGACGACATCGAGACCGAGAGGCGTCCCGGTCGGATTGTTCGGCGAGCAGAGGATGACCACATCGGGGTCAGCAGCGCGTACCTGCGCGGCCGCATCCTCGGGCGTGATCGAGTAGTCGGGCTCCCGGGTGCCGGCAATCCACCGTGCCCCCGTTCCCTGCGCGATGAGCGGATACATCGAGTACGTGGGCGCGAACCCGAAAGCGGTGCGCCCGGGTCCTCCGAATGCCTGCAGGATGTGCTGCAGCACCTCGTTCGATCCGTTGCCCGCCCAGATCTGGTCGGCGGTGAGCCCATGACCGAGGTAATCCGCGAACGCCTCGCGAAGCGTCGTGAACTCCCGGTCCGGATACCGGTTCACATCGCGGATCGCCACCGCGATGTCGTCGAGGATGTCACTCGCGACCGCCTCCGGGATCGGATGAGTGTTCTCGTTGACGTTGAGAGCGACCGGGAGAGGGGCCTGCGGGGCACCGTACGGCTTCAGCCCGCGAAGGTCGTCACGGAGCGGCAGATCGTGGAGGGAGAGCGTCACCCTTCCCATGCTAGGCCGCCGGTCGGGCGGATGACGCACATCGCGGTGAGGGCTCAGTCCACGTACTGCGCCGGGATCGCGAGCTCCTGACCGATCTGGAGCTCGCCACCACGGAGCACGTTCATCCGGCTGATCTCTCCGATGACGACGCGCGGGTCGGCATTCGGCGCGACCGAGGTGGCAATCGACCACAGGGTGTCCCCGGGCAGGACCGTCAACGTCTCGACACTCGCGGCGGGAGCATCGACACCGGAGGCGATGGCGCTGCCACCGCTGAGTGCCGCGAAAGCGATTCCGATGGCCAGCGGCACCGAGGCGAGAGCCAGCAGCACACCGCGACCCCGTGCCGTCAGCCGCAGTCGCGTGTGGGGGCGTGCGGGTGCCGGGAGGATCGTTGCGGTGCTGACGCTGATGCTGCTCATGTCGTGCTCCTTAGCCTGTCTCGGGGCGATGGGCCCGGAGGAAGTTGGCGTAGCGTTCGCATTCCCGTCTCGGCCGGGAGCCGTGAATGCGAAGCTACGTTCCGAAGATATCTTCGAGTTCGAACATCTGTCAAGTGTTCTTCGAAACCGGAAACGCGATTCGCCCGACACGCTCGAACAGATCTTCCAGATCGGACTGTTTCTCGGATACGGTTTCGATGAGAACACCACACCACGGGCCTCCGACATTCGAAGAGCGACGTCGGATCACGCACTTAAGGAGCACCATGAGCGAGTACTCAGCCCCCGAGTCGGAGGCACCGCGGACCCGCCGTCGCAAGAGCCTGAGCCCGAAGCAGATGGCGATCCTCGAGGTCATCCAGAATTCGATCGCCCACCACGGGTACCCGCCGAGCATGCGGGAGATCGGTGACGCCGTCGGCCTCAAGTCACTCTCGAGCGTGACGCACCAGCTCGGACAGCTCGAGCTCAGCGGCTACCTGCGCCGCGACCCCGGGAAGACGCGCGCGATGGAGGTCCTGATCGATCTGCCCGGTGCGAGCGGCGAGAACCCTGCCGATGTCGCGACCCCCGTCGGCGATGCCGCGCTCGTACCCCTGGTCGGGCGCATCGCCGCGGGTGTGCCGATCACGGCGGACCAGCAGGTGGAGGAGATCTTCCCCCTGCCACGCCAGCTGGTCGGCAAGGGCGACCTGTTCATGCTCAAGGTCTCCGGTGAGTCGATGATCGACGCCGCGATCTGCGATGGCGACTGGGTGGTCGTCCGCTCCCAGAACAATGCGGAGAACGGGGAGATCGTGGCCGCGATGCTCGACGGGGAGGCCACCGTCAAGGTCCTGCGCCGTCGCGACGGGCACACCTGGCTGCTGCCCCGCAACTCGTCTTTCGAACCGATCCTCGGTGATGAGGCCGTCGTGCTCGGCAAGGTCGTGGCCGTGCTCCGAGCGGTCTGACGTGCTCCTCTGACCGTCGAGGCCCCCGCTGACCGTCGAGGCCCCCGCCCAGATACGTTTCTGAGAGGGGGCCTCGACGCTGGGCGGGGGTGTCGACCCGCTGCGGGGGTGTCGACCCGCTGCGGGGGTGTCGACCCTGCGCGAGGGTGTCGTCGCGGGGTGGCTACGCCCGGACGCTCACGTCCTCACGCACCCGGCGCGTCGCCTCGACGATGTTGCGCAGCGAGGCGGTCGTCTCGTCGTAGCCGCGGGTCTTCAGGCCGCAGTCCGGGTTCACCCAGAGCTGACGTGTCGGGATCTCCTCCACCGCGCGACGCAGCAGCGACTCGACCTCCTCGACCGTGGGCACGCGCGGCGAATGGATGTCGTAGACGCCCGGACCGATGCCGTGGTCGAACCCGACCTCGGCGATGTCGGCGACGACCTCCATGCGACTGCGCGCCGCCTCGATCGAGGTCACGTCGGCATCGAGCGCCCGGATCGCATCGATCACGACACCGAACTCGGAGTAACAGAGGTGCGTGTGCACCTGGGTACCCGCAGCGGCACCACCGGTCGCGAGTCGGAACGAGTCGACGGACCAGCGGAGGTACGCGGGCTGGTCCGCCTTCTTCAGCGGCAGGAGTTCACGCAGCGCGGGCTCGTCGACCTGGATGATCGCGATGCCGGCAGCCTCCAGGTCCGCGATCTCATCGCGCAGCGCCAGCGCGACCTGGTTCGCGGTCTCACCGAGCGGCTGGTCGTCGCGTACGAACGACCAGGCGAGGATCGTCACGGGACCCGTGAGCATGCCCTTCAGGTGCTTGCTCGTCAACGACTGCGCGTAGGCGGACCATCCCACGGTGATCGGAGCCGGTCGCGAGACGTCGCCCCAGAGGATCGACGGACGTGTGGCCCGGGATCCGTACGACTGGACCCAGCCGTGCTCGGTCACGGCGAAGCCATCGAGGTTCTCGGCGAAGTACTGCACCATGTCGTTGCGCTCGGGCTCACCGTGGACCAGCACATCGAGCCCGAGGTCCTCCTGCAGAGAGACGACGCTGGCCACTTCGCGACGCAGGAAGTCGTCGTAGTCCTCGGCGGGGATCTCGCCACGCGTGAACCGGGCGCGCGCACGCCGGATGTCGCCGGTCTGCGGGAAGGAGCCGATCGTCGTCAACGGCAGCACGGGCAGGCCGAGCGCCTCCTGCGCGGTCTCACGCTCCTCGTACCCGACGCGGGAGAAGTCGGCCGTGCTGAGCGCGCGATCGCGGACGGCACCGTCACGAACGCCCGGTGCGGCGAGACGATCAGCCAGGGCCGCGGACGACGCGTCGAGCTCGGCGGCGATCGACGCGCGGCCGACGCTGAGTCCCCGTGCGAGCACACCGACCTGCTCGACCTTCTGGTCGGCGAACGCCAACCACGAGACCAGACGCTCGTCGAGCCGGGACTCGTCGGTCACATCGTGGGGCACATGCAGCAGCGACGTCGACGTCGACGCGGACACGGCCGCGCCGAGCGCACGGAGAGCCTCGAGCCGGTCGAACGCGTGCGCGAGGTCGCCGCGCCAGATGTTGTGCCCGTCGACCACCCCGCCGACGAGGGTCTTGCCCTCGAGCCCTGCAGCCGGGGCGGGCACGCCGCCGCGCACGAGGTCCACAGCGATCGCCTCGATCGGCGCGGCCGCGAGCACCGGGAAGACCTCACCGAGGTCGGCGTACGGGGCGGCGACGAGGATCGCGGGGCGTTGCGTTGCACGTCCGAGCACGTCCAGCGCTCGGGCGGCAGCATCCGCCAGCTGCGCAACGGATGCAGGGAGCGACTCGCTCACGAGCGCTGGCTCGTCGAGCTGCACCCACTCGGCTCCCTCGGCGCGAAGTCGCGCGAGCAACTCCACGTAGACCGGGAGGAGGTCATCGAGGCGCGACAGCGGGTCGAAGCCCTGCGGGGCGTCATCCGAGGCCTTCGCCAGCGCGAGGAGGGTGACGGGGCCCACGATGACCGGTCGCGTGACCAGTCCCGCCGCGGCAGCTTCGGAGACCTGCCGGACGAGGCGGTCACTGGAAAGCGAGAACACGGTCTCCGGGCCGATCTCCGGCACCAGGTAGTGATAGTTGGAGTCGAACCACTTGGTCATCTCGAGCGGCGCACGATCGCCCTCCCCGCGGGCGATCGTGAAGTAGGCGGGGAGTCCCACCGTGCCGTCGGCACCGCGGAGGTCCTCGAAGCGGGTCGGGATGGCCCCGACGGTCACGGCGGCATCGAGCACCTGGTCGTAGTACGAGAAGGACTCGGGGATCGCGGAGTCCTTGCGTCCAAGCCCCAACTCGGCGAGGCGCTCACGCGTCGATGCGCGCAGCTCACGGGTGGTCCGCTCGAGCTCCTCCTCGTCGATGCGGCCCGCCCAGAACGCCTCGACGGCCTTCTTGAGCTCACGGCGACGGCCGATCCGGGGATAGCCGAGGATGGTGCCCTCGGGGAATGCGGTCATGATCTTTCCTTTCGGCGGGGTCTAGTGACGCAGGGCCGGGAGAATCCCGGCTTCTGCGAGGACGGTCAGGACGGTCTCGTGTTGGTTGAAGGCGTAGAGGTGCACGCCCGGCGCTCCCCCGGCGACGACCTCGCGAGCGAGGCGTGCGGCCCACTCGATGCCGATCTCTCGACGACCCTCCGCGGTCGGCTCGACGTCGAGCGCGATGGCGAGCTCGCTCGGCAGGTCCTCCCCCGTGAGCTCGAGCACGCGTGTGAGCCGCGCCGGTGAGGTGATCGGCATGATGCCCGGCAGGATCGGGATCGTGACCCCGGCGCTGCGAGCCCGTTCGACGAACGCCAGGTAGTCGTCAGGGTGGAAGAAGAGCTGCGTGATCGCGAAGGTCGCCCCGGCGGCCTGCTTGGCGAGCAGCGCCTCCACATCCTGCGTGCGGTGCGTGGCCCGCGGATGCCCTTTCGGGAATGCGGCGACCGCGATGTTCACCTTGCGGCGGGGATCGACCCTCGCGGCACCGGGGAGTCCGGGGACGGGTGCCTCCTCGTAGGGAGCCCGTTCGGCCTGCACGCGGTCGATCAGCTGCACGAGCTGGGCCGCACTCTCCAGATCGCCGAGGTCGCCCTCGGTCTGCCCTGTGGGCGGGTCTCCGCGCAGGGCGAGGAAGCTGAGGATGCCGGCATCGAGGAACTCGCGGATCAGCGTCGCGGCGCCCGCGTAGCTGTTGCCGACGCAGGTCAGGTGCGCGAGTGGCTCGACGTCGGTCTGCGTGCGGATGAACCGGAGCACGTCGAGGGAGCGGCCACCGGTCGATCCGCCCGCCCCGTAGGTGACCGAGAGGAAGTCGGGTCCCGCGGCGGCGAGGCGTCGAACGGTGTCGTGCAGCGCTTCCTCGCTCGACGCCGAACGCGGTGGGTAGAGCTCGAAGGAGAACGGCACGCGAGGAGTGCCTGAGGTCTCGGTCTCGGAAGACATCTTCTCTCCTGGGGACAAGTCGGGCCGGGGGCCGCGCACGACACAGAGGACGTCGTTCGCGGGCGGGTGCCGGGCTCGGCTGTCGCTCCACGCTCCGGGGCGAACCGGGGCGTTTCCAGAAACCTAGATCACCCTGTCGGGTCGCCGCACGTGTGTGACGCCGTATGTCATCGGCCCATAGGCTCGAAGCATGTCGTCCCCTTACGGTTCCTGGCCCTCGCCCTTCTCCGCCGCATCCGTGGCGGTCTCGTCCCCGCGCATCGACGGCGCCCGCTTCGTCGGCTCCGAGATCTGGTGGGGGGAATCCGTCCCGTCCGAGAAGGGGCGCGTGACGGTGCGGAGTTCGTCCGGGGACGAGATCCTTCCCGCCCCCTGGAGCGCACGTTCGCGGGTGCACGAGTACGGGGGCGGCGCATGGACAGCCGATCGCCAGGGCACGCTCTACTTCGTCGATGCGGATGATCAGCGGGTGCGTCGACTCGTCCCTGGCACCGAACCTGTCCCCCTCACCCCGCAGGGCGCGGCGCACGGAGGCCTGCGGGTGCAGGCCGGGCGTCTGCTGGCCGTGCGTGAGGACCTGTCGACGACCCCGCACACCCGATCGATCATCGAGATCCCGGTCGACGGTTCGGCGGCGGACGACGCGAGCGCGATCCGGGTGATCCGGGAGAGTGAGGGCTTCGTCGCCCATCCGGCGCTCTCCCCCGACGGTAAGCGAATCGCCTGGGTCGAGTGGGACACCGGCCGGATGCCGTGGGAAGAGGCACACGTTCAGATCGTCGCTCTCCCCGCAGGCGACGTGCACACCGTGCCCTCGCGAGCGGCTCTCCAACCGGAGTGGCTCGGCGACGCGGATCTGGTGTTCGCCGATGACTCCGCCGGCCGATGGGGGCTGCACCGCGTCGCTCTCGACGGCGACGTCCCGGGCGCCGAGCCGCAGCCGCTCGCACCGGCGGACGCCGACACGGGCTACGGACTCTGGGTGCTCGGCAACCGCTGGTACCAGCCGCTGAACGACGGGCGGATCGTGGCCGTGCGGACGAACGGCCGTGACCTGGTGGTCGTGATCGATGCGGATGGCGCCGCACGTCCGATCGATGTCCCCGGGGACGGGCATGTGAGCGTGGACGACGCCGAGGGCACCCGGGTTCTGCTCTCCGGGAACGGCTCACACGTCACACCGGGCCTGTGGGTCGTCGACGTCGACTCCGGAGAGACCGTCACGGTGCGCGGCGGGGAGCCCGTGGACGCCCGGTGGATGCCGCACGCGGTGCCGATCGAGGTCGATGGTGCGCATGGCGAGGTGCACGCCTTCGCGTATCCTCCTGCGAACCCGGATGCGAGCGCACCCGACGACGAGCTCCCGCCGTACATCGTGCTCGTGCACGGGGGGCCGACGGCGCACGTCTCCGGCGCCTCCTCGACGGCGATCGCCTACTACACGAGCCGGGGCATCGGCGTGCTCGACGTGAACTACGGCGGATCCACGGGCTACGGCCGGGCCTACCGCGAGCGTCTGAACGGGCGATGGGGCGTCGTCGACGTCGATGACGTGATCTCCGCCGCCCGAGGTCTCGCGGACGCGGGACTCGCCGACTCCGCCCGCATCGCCATCCGCGGAGGGTCGGCCGGAGGCTGGACGGTCCTGTCGGCGCTGGTCCGTGGCGGGGCGTTCGCCGCGGGGATCAGCCGCTACGGCGTGGCGGATCTGCGGCTGCTGGCCGCGGAGACCCATGACTTCGAAGCGACATACCTCGACGGACTCGTCGGCCCCCTCCCCGAATACGAAGACGTGTACATCGAGCGTTCGCCGCTGACCCACGCCGACCGCATCGACGTTCCGGTGCTGCTCCTCCAGGGCGGCGAGGACCGCGTGGTCCCGCCGTCGCAGTCGGAGTCGATCCGCGATGCCCTGGCGGCGCGCGGCGTCGATCACGAGTACGTGCTGTACCCGAGCGAGGGCCACGGTTTCCGCAGTGCGGAGACGATCGTCGACTCCCTCGAACGCGAACTCGCGTTCCTCGGCCGGGTGTTCGGGTTCGTACCGCGCCGCTGAGGGCGGGGCGCTACTCTCCCACGCGGTTGCGCAGGCGCATCGCGCGCTCGGCCTCGCGCGTGTCCTGACGCTCTCGCAGGGTCTGACGCTTGTCGTACTCGCGCTTGCCCTTCGCGAGGGCGATCTCGACCTTCGCGCGGCCGTCCGAGAAGTAGAGCTTCAGAGGGATCAGCGTGTATCCGCCCGCCGAAACCGCGTGCGCGATCTTCGCGATCTCCTCGCGATGCAGCAGCAGCTTGCGGACGCGCTTCGCCGAGTGATTGGTCCAGTGCCCCTGCGAGTACTCCGGGATGTGCACGGAATCGAGGAAGACCTCATTCCCCTTGACGAACGCGTAGCCATCGCTGAGGTTGGCGCGTCCCTGACGCAGCGACTTCACCTCGGTGCCGGTGAGCACCATCCCCGCCTCGTACGACTTCTCGATCGTGTAGTCGTGACGTGCGCGACGATTGGTCGCGACGACCTTCTCTCCGCGTTCCCTGGGCATGATGCTCTCCTGTTGCCGTGATGAGCTCGATCGATCTTTCCGGCCGAGCAGCCTTTCAGGCTATCAGGTACGGAGCCAGCGGCGGATCGCGAACCCGGCGGACAGAGCGGCCAGCACCACCCCGATGCCGATCAGCACGGGCACGACGAGCACCGCATCCTGCATCGTCACCCAGGTCGTGATGAAGGGGACCCGACCTCTCAGGTATCCCTCGACGCCGAAGTGCATACCGGCGACGACCGCAGCGCTGGCGAGCGCCGAGCCGAGGAACGCCGCGAAGACGCCCTCCAGGACGAAGGGTGTCTGGATGAATCGGTTCGAGGCACCGACCAGACGCATGATCCCGATCTCCTTCCGTCGGGCGTACGCCGACAGCCGGATGGTCGTGCCGATCAACAGCGTCGCAGCGATGAGCATCAGCACCGCGATGCCGACCGCGATGTAGGTGGCGACGGTCAGTGCTGAGAACAGCGGATCGAGGTACTGCAGCTGATCCGTGACCTGTTCGACCCCTGCCTGGCCGCTGAAGGCTTCGGCGAGCACCTGTGACTGGCCCGGATCCTTCATCGTGACGAAGAACACCTCGAACGCCTGGTCCGGCGTGAGAACGCTCGCCTGCTCCGCGCCGAGCTGGTCGACGAGCTTGGCGTAGGTCTCTTCCTTCGTGTCGAAGGTGATGGAGCTGATCAGCGGCGCCAGGGCCTCGCCCTCGAGCTGGGCGCGGACCGCGGCGACCTGCTCCTCGCTGGCCGCACCGTCGATGCAGGTCTCCGACTCGGAGACCTCCGAGCACATGTACACGGCGACCTGGGCGCGCTCGGCCCAGTACCCGCGCATGACACCGATCTGCCCCTGCATCAGGATCGCTGCGCCGACGAAGGTCAGCGACACGAAGGTCACGAGGACGACGGAGATCACCATCGAGATGTTCCGCCGGAGGCCGCCCAGGGCCTCGGCGAGGATGAGTCCGATTCTCATGAGGTCGGGCCCACTTCCTCGTCGTCTTCGTCGGAGAGGCCGAGGCGGTCGGCGACTCCGAGCTCTGCGACATCGACATTCGGGAGGGTGATCGGATGCGTGCGGGGCCGGTTGACGGCGGGCGGCTCGACCACGGCGGGCGGTTCGACGATTCGCGCGGCCTCGTCCGCCTCGGGCGTGAAGGCCTGCTCCGGAGGTTCGACGGTCTGCGGAGGCTCGACCGTCCGCGGGGACGGCTCGGCTTCGACATCCGGGCCTCGGTCCGCGGCCGCGGTCCGCTGCGCGGCGAGCTCCTCGGCGAGGGCAGCGCGCACCACCGAGAGGTCGGCCGTCTGGCGCTGCACCTCCTGCACCGCCGTGAGGGCGGCGGCCGCAGCGGCACCGCGCACCTCCTCCGGCACGAGGCGCGGGATGTTCGAGGTGTCGCCGTAGCCGCCGTGCACCTCGTCGCGCACCATCTCCCCGTCGCGCAACTCGATCACGCGACGCTGCATCTGGTCGACGAAGCCGGCCTCGTGCGTGGCCATCAGCACGGTGGTCCCTCCCGCGTTGATGCGGGCGAGGAGCTGCATGATGTCGACGGAGGTCGCGGGGTCGAGATTGCCGGTGGGCTCGTCGGCCAGGAGCACCTGGGGGCGGTTCACCAGAGCGCGGGCGATCGCGACGCGCTGCTGCTCCCCACCGGACAGCTCGTGCGGCATGCGCTTCTGCTTGCCGTCGAGTCCGACGAGAGCGAGTGCCTCCGGTACGGCCTGCTGGATGAAGCCTCGAGAGGATCCGGTGACCTGCAGCGTGAAAGCCACGTTCTGATACACGGTCTTCGAAGGGAGGAGGCGGAAGTCCTGGAACACCGAGCCGATGTGGCGCCGGAAGTACGGCACTTTGCGGTTGGCGAGCGAGCGGAGATCCCGGCCGAGGACCGCGACGCGGCCCGAGGTCGGCACGTCTTCACGCAGGATGAGGCGCAGACAGGAGGATTTCCCGGACCCCGAGGCACCGACGAGGAAGACGAACTCTCCGCGCTGCACTTCGAAGTCGACACCGGAGAGAGCGGGCTTCGTCGTCCCTCTGTAGCGCTTGGTGACGTTCTCGAACCGAATCATGGCGGTTCGAGCCTAAGCGCGCCCCTCCGGCTGGTCGCGAGCGACACCCCGCACACCGTGTCCCTGTGCGCACGAAATGGGGACTATTCCCCATCCGGAGGCCTCACCCCGGTCACCGCCCACTGCTATACATGAAGGGGTCGCCGCACCAGGGAGCGATCGCATTCATCGAGGGGGAATCATGACCACGACACCAGCAGGCTGGTACGACGACGGATCCGGACGCCAGCGCTGGTGGGACGGCCAGCAGTGGACCGAGCACTTCGCTCCCGAGGCCGCGGCCTCGGTCGAGCCCGATGCCCCCGCCGCAGCTGAGACTCCGTCAGCCGCAGAGGTGCCAGCCCCCGAGGTCCCCGCCTCCGAAGCCCCCGCCGCCGAGGTCCCCGCCGCCGATGTTCCGGAATACGGCTCCCCGGCTCAGCCGGCCGCCGGTTACCCGGGTTCCGCCCCGACTTACCCTGCGGGGTACACGACGTCGCCGTCGGGCCACCCCGCCGCTTCGCCGTACGCTCAGCCCGGCCAAGACGCTCCGAAGAAGATCTCGATCCTCGGACTCGTCGGCCTCGGCCTCGCCGCCATCGGAACGATCCTCGCCTTCATCCCCGTGATCGGATTCTTCGGGTTCATCCTGCTCGGTGCCGGCTTCATCGTCTCGCTGATCTCGCTGTTCCTGAAGGGCAAGAAGTGGCCCGGCATCGCGGGCCTGATCCTCGCCGTCGTCGGCACGATCATCGGCGTCGTGATGTTCTTCGTGTTCGTCTTCGCGGTCGCGCAGACGGCGAGCGAAGAGCTCGACAACCTCCCGAGCACCTTCCCGTCGAGCGAGGCGACCGACCCGGGCGAGACGGACGGTGCCGACGACGGCACCCGCCCGACCACGTCCGAGGTGGCCGCAGGACTGACGGCGATTCTCACGCTGGACGGCACCGAGGGGTACACCGAGGAGCAGGTCCTGTGCCTCGCCGACCTGCTCGTCGTCTCCGATCTCGACAACGCCACGCTGCGTGCGATCGCCGAGAGCGACGGCACTCTGACGGATCTCGACGCGATCAACGGTCTGGCCGAGGTCCTCGGGGACACCGAGGCCATCACCGCCTGCTTCGTCTCCTGAGACACCACGACAGCGGGAGCGCGAGATGACTACGCCTGCGGGGTGGTACGACGACGGTTCGGGGAACCAGCGGTGGTGGGACGGACAGCAATGGACCGAGCACGTCGTGGCCGCTCCCCCGCGGCCCGCCGAGCCCGCTCCCGCTCCCGAGCCTGCTCCCGACGGTGATCCCGTCCCCGCCACACCGGAACCTGCTCCGTTCGCTCCGCCGTACATGATGGCGCCTGCGGATCCGACACCCGTCGCGGGCCCGACCATGACCGGCTATCCGGGCGCTTCCGGCGTCGTCGGTGATCCGTGGGCGGTCCCGGCCGCTCCCCCTGCCGCGACCGGGACGCCGGTGCTCGGCATCATCGGCCTGGTGACGGTGGTCGTCGGCGTGATCGGCGCCTGCGTCCCCGTGATCGCGATCGCGGGCTGGAGCCTGCTCGCCATCGGATTCATCCTGTCGCTCGTCTCGCTCTTCCTGCGGGGCCGGAAGTGGCCGGGCATCACCGGGATGGTGGTGGCGGCGATCGGCGCCGTCCTCGCGGTCGCCGTCTCGCTCGTCCTGCTGGGAGTCGCGTCCGCAGCGGGAGGAGCCGGTTCCCCGAGCGGAGCCCCGGGCGAGCGCCCCTCGACGGACGACGATTCGAGCGCCATCGAGGGTGCCGAGATGGTGAGCTTCGCCGATCTCCGCGTGGGCGACTGCCTGCCGTTCGTCGACTACTCCGACGAAGAGGGGAACATCTACGAACTCCCCGTGGTGCCCTGCGCCGACCCCCACACGGACGAGGTCTTCTTCATCTACGACCTCGAAGGCGAGGAGTTCCCCGGTGACGGCGCCCTCCAAGACCAGGCTTGGGATGGCTGCCTGTCGGAATTCGAGGCCTACGTGGGCACGTCCTACATGGATTCGGTTCTCGACTACTACACGTATCAGCCGACGGAGTCGTCCTGGGTCCGTGGCGACGACCGCACCGTGCACTGCATCCTCTACAGCTATGAGGACGTGACCGGCACGCTGAAAGATGCCGCATACTGACTCCTGCGCTGTCGCTGAGACAAGAAGAAGGGCCCCGGGATCACTCCCGGGGCCCTTCTTGTCTCAGTCCTCGATCTTGCGCTTGCGCCAGCGGATTCCCGCCGAGATGAAGTCATCGAGATCGCCGTCGAACACGGCGGCCGGGTTCCCGGACTCCTGGCCGGTGCGGAGGTCTTTCACCAGCTGCTGTCCGTAGAGGAAGTAGGAGCGCATCTGGTCACCCCAGCTCGCGGTGATGTTGCCGGCGAGTTCCTTCTTCTTCGCTGCTTCCTGCTCCTTCTGGAGCAGCAGGAGCCGCGTCTGCAGCACGCGCATGGCGGCTGCCCGGTTCTGGATCTGCGACTTCTCGTTCTGCATCGACACGACGATGCCGGTCGGAAGGTGGGTGAGGCGCACCGCGGAGTCGGTCGTGTTGACCGACTGTCCGCCGGGGCCGGACGAGCGGAAGACGTCGACACGGATGTCGCTCTCGGGGATGTCGACCTCGGTCGCCTCCTCCATGAGCGGGATGACCTCGACCGCGGCGAACGACGTCTGGCGCTTGTCGGCGGATCCGAACGGACTGATGCGCGCGAGGCGGTGCGTGCCGGCTTCGACCGAGATGGTTCCGAAGGCGTAGGGCGCATCGATCTCGAACGTGGCGGACTTGATGCCCGCACCCTCCGCGTACGACGTGTCCATCACCTTGACGGGGTACTTGTGGCGTTCTGCCCAGCGCAGGTACATGCGCATCAGCATCTCGGCGAAGTCGGTGGCGTCGTCGCCCCCCGCGCCGGAGCGGATCGTGATGATCGCTGCCCGGTCGTCGTACTCGCCGTCGAGGAGCGTCTGCACCTCGAGCTGGTTGATCAGGTCGGTGAGTGCCGCGAGCTCGGTGCGCGCCTCCTGCGCGGAATCCTCGTCGTCCATCTCATTGGCGAGACCGACGAGCACCTCGAGGTCGTCGAGGCGCTGCGCGATGCCGGTGATGCGGGCGAGCTCGGACTGACGGTGGCTGAGCGCGCTGGTCACCTTCTGCGCGTTGTCGGTGTCGTCCCAGAGGTCGGGAGCACCGGCCTCTTCGCTGAGACGCGCGATGTCGTCGCGGAGACGGGAGACATCGACGACCTCGCTGATGTCGCCGAAGGTGTGCCTGAGCGCCTGGATTTCGGCGGAGAGATCTAGTTCGAGCATGACACCTCAGCCTAACGTGCCGTCTGCCCACGCGGGGACCGGGTCCAGGAGCACCTCCCTGCGGGGAGTAGCGTGAGGGCGTGAGCAGTGCATCGACGGTCCTTCGGCAGTTCGGACCGATGGTGTATCTGCCGACGGTCCTCTTCGCCCTCGGCGAGGGCGCCGTGATCCCGCTCATCCCGGTACTGGCAGCCGCCATGGGCGCCGACGTCGCTTTCGCGGCCCTCGTCGCCTCCGCGCTCGTCATCGGCCAGCTCTGCGGAAACCTCCCTGCCGGATGGGCAGTCGGGCGGATCGGCGAGCGGTTCACGATGGTGATCGCCGGCGTGATCGCGATCCTGTCGGCTGTGGGAATGGTCTTCGCCCCGACGCTCGGCGTGCTGGCGGCCTCAGTGTTCGTCCTGGGCGTGTGCGCGGCCGCCTTCGGCCTGGCCCGTCACGCGTTCATGACGACCAGGGTTCCGGTCGCCTTCCGCGCGCGCTCGCTCTCGTTGCTCGGCGGCAGCTTCCGCCTCGGCATCTTCATCGGCCCGTTCGTGGCAGCGGGTCTGCTGCAGGTGTTCGGCACCGAGAGCGCCGCGATCTGGTTCTTCCTGGGCTGCCTCGTGGTGATGGTGCTTCTCGTGCTCTTCGGCCCCGATCCGGAGAAGACGACACCGCCCGCTCCGCTCACCCCGGCCGAGCGCTACATGGAGGACTCCGGCGAGGCGGTGAGCGGATCCATCCCGACCGTCGAGCGCACCGGCATCTTCCAGACCATGTGGCGACAGCGCGCGGTGCTCGGCCGTCTCGGACTCGCCGCGGCGTCGCTGTCGGCAGTGCGCTCCGCCCGGCAGGTCGTCCTCCCGCTGTGGGGGCTCTCCCTGGGGCTGGATGCCTCGACGATCGCCCTCGTGGTCGGCGTCTCCGGGGCGATCGACTTCGCGCTGTTCTACGCCAGTGGGCAGGTGATGGACCGATTCGGACGACTGTGGGCGGCGATGCCCGCGATGGTGCTCATGGGCGCCGGCTTCCTCGCGCTGTCGTTCACGCACGAGCTCGATGCGGCGGTGCTGTGGTTCGGGATGTTCGCCGCGGTGCTCGGCGTCGGCAACGGCCTGTCGAGCGGGATCCTGCTCACCCTCGGTGCGGATGTCGCCCCGAAGCGCGAGCCCGCCGCCTTCCTCGGATCCTGGCGCACGCTCACCGACGCCGGAGGTGCGATCGCGCCGCTGCTGGTGTCGGCGATCACCGCTTTCTCGGCGCTCCCCTTCGCGGCCGCAGCGATGGGCGTCATCGGCCTCGTCGGGGCAGCCGGATTCCTGCGGTGGATCCCGAAGTTCATACCCAGATCGCGCCCGGAGCCGGAACCGGAGTCGGAGTCGGGGCCGGGGCCGGAGCCGGGGCCGGAGCCGGACGGTAACTGAGCGCTCCCTCGCGGCAGGTCACCACAGGGCGGTGCGGCTCGTGGCCGTGGACTCCAGGCGTACGCCGTCCGGGACGAAGGGCGACAGCAAGGGCGGACGCCAGTCGACGCCGACCGTGACACGTGCCGAGACCCCGTCGGGTGTTCCCGCCGCGACGAGGTCCGTCTCGCCTGGCACCCCCTCGACCAGGGCTGCCGCTTGCTCCTCGACCCCGGTATCCGTCAACTCGGCGCGGACGCCGTCGGCCGTCACCGCGAGGATGAAGCCATCCGCCCCGGCGAGCGCCGCCGAGTCCGCGAGGGCGTCCAGCCGCTTCTGCGCGATGTAGAGATCCGTCGCGCAGACGCAGACGTAGATCACCACGAGCGCGAGGAGCACGTAGCCGAGCGTCAGCAGGAGGACGCTGCCCTCGTCCTGCCCCGGCACCGCTGTGTCCGCTGACCGGACGGCGCGCGTCATCGCGCACCCCACAGCCGCGACACCTTCTGCGCCGAAGTGGCCTGGACGGCGACCGCGGTGGAACGGTCGAGGCCGAAGAGCTCCGGCACGAGAGGCAACCGCACCCGGGTGCTGACGGTGACGAAGACGGTCGCTCCCGACGATGGGCACTCGACGCCCGACGGAGTGCATGTCAGCGTCACGTCCACCGCGTCGGCATCCAGACCGTACTCGTCGATCACCCCACGGAGCACCACATCTCCACGTTCGGTCGCGGATGCGGCGTCCGGAGCCCGCGCGATGACGCGCGCCATGTGCCTCGCCGCCGCCTCCGCGCCGAGCGTCTGCTCCTGGATGCCGCCGAGCGCGATCACGAGGTAGACCATCGGCACCAGGAGGATGACGCCGACCGCGATGAACTCGAGCGCCGCTGATCCTTCCTCACCGGCCACCGAACGTCTCCACGGGTGCATGGGCCTCCACCTCCATCGCGAACGGGATTCCGATCAGGCCCAGCAGGGGGAAGGTCGAGCGCACTCGCACGTCGACGGTTTCTTCCTCCGGGAGCCCCGAGGTGCCGATCCGGATGTCCTCGGCATATCCCGCGCCGATCGCACGCGTGATCACCTCGCGGGTGCGCTCGACTCCTTCGGCCGGACTCGTGTCGGCGAGAGCAGCGTGATACGCGCCTTCGACGGCTGCATCGTGGACCACGTTTCGCACATAGACGGCGAGCGCGAGTTGGAGGACGGCGAGTGTGAGCGCCGTGAGCAGCGTTCCCACCAGCAGGAACTCCACCGGGCTCGAACCGCGCTCATCCGCGAACCGGGGCCCCTCCGCCATGTCAGAGCCCCGACACCCGTTGGATCGCCTGTTCGAACAGCGCGGTCAGCGCGGGTCCTGCGACCGCCCAGATCAGCACCACCAGCCCGGCCGTCATCAGTGTCACGAGCACCCAGCCGGGGACGTCACCGGATTCGTCGGCCGACAGAGCGCGGAAGAACGAGCGCAGGCGTGTGATCATGCGGCCAGTCTGCCCGGGGTGAGATCACCCGCGCGGAAGTTATCCACAGCCCGCAGGACGCGGCCGTCCGCGCCTCCCCTGCCAGAGAGCTCGCGTCAGTCGTTCCGCTCCTGCCAGCGGTGCAGCAGAGCGGGAATCTCGCCCCGCAGGAATTCATAGAACGCGTGCATCTGCGCCAGGCGCTGATGCGCCGGATCATCGTCACCGGTGACGGAGACGCCTTCCGAAGCGACCTGGAGCATGGCGTCGATGATCGTGTTCTGGCCGGTGAACAGGGTCGCCCAGGCATCGTCGCGAAGTCGGAAGTGCTCCCGGCGACTCCCGGGAGCGGGCAGACGCTCGATGAGCCCCACCGAGAGCAGCGACTTGATCGCACTGGAGACCGCGCCGGCGCTGGCATCCAACCGCTCGACGATCTCACCCGCTGTGACCGTCTCCTGGTCGGTGAACAGGAAGACGGCGAGCGTGCGCGCAGCCATCCGCTGCATCCCGCCCTCGGTCAATGTCAGCGCCAAGCGTTCAGCGGTCTGCCACTGCGTGTGCCTGTCGGTCATCTCACCCTCCAAGTAGCACGATATCAAATATCATGACTGTTCAATAATTCCTGAAACTCCGATACTGTCGGAAGCGCGTCATCTCGACCACGACGCGAGGAAGGACGACACCCATGCGCGCAGTCATCATCGGAGCCGGCATCGCCGGACTCTCCACCGCCCTCCGCCTGCACCAGGCCGGGTGGGAGACTCTCCTCGTCGAACGCGCACCCGCACGCCGCGACGGGGGCTATGCCGTGACCTTCGGTGGCATCGGGTATGACGCCGCGGAGCGAATCGGCATCCTGAGCGATCTCCAGGCCCGCTCGTTCGAGACCGCGGAGCTCAGCTATCACCGGTCCGACGGCTCACGCCTCTTCGCTCTGGATCGCGCCACGATCACTGCCACCACCGGCGCGCGCTCCTTGACGATCCTGCGGGGCGACCTCGAGTCGGTCCTGTACGAAAAGGTCCGGGATCACACGACCATCCGCTTCGGCACCACGCTCACCTCCTTCGAGCAGGACGAGCGAGAGGTCCGCGTCGCACTGACCGACGGCACCGTCGAAGCAGCCGATCTGCTGATCGGTGCGGATGGGTTGCACTCGGCCACCCGCACCCTGCTGTTCGGGCCGGAGGAGGACTTCCTCGTCGACCTGCAACACAAGATCGCCGTGTCCATGCTCGAGCGGCGCCCCGCATCCATCGCACCGGGCACCACGGGCACGCACTCCTCGCGCGGTCGCACCGCCGCCGTCATCAGCGCCGGCGACGGTCGCAACGTCGCCTTCTTCGGCTACCGCGCCGATCATGCGCGCCCGGGTGCCGACGTGCACGCCGAGCTGAGACGCATCTACGGCGATCTCGGTTGGATCATCCCCGAAGTACTCACGGGCCTCCAGGAAGCCGACTCCGTCTACTTCGACACCGTCAGCCAAGTGGTGGTGCCGTCCTGGAGCAAGGGTCGAGTCGCGCTCCTCGGCGACTCCGCGTGGTGCGTCACGCTGTTCGCCGGCTACGGCTCATCTCTGGCCGTGGGCGGAGCGGACCGGCTCGTCACAGAGCTCACCGCCAGACCTGACGGCATCCCGGCCGCGCTGCAGGCGTGGGAGACAGCGATCCGCCCCGAAGCGGAACGCAAGCAGAGGCTCGGGCGCCGGGTCAAAGGAATCTACGCCCCCGCCCATCCCCTGACACTCTGGGTGAGCATGCTGCCCCTGCGCCTCGCATCCTTCCCTCTCGTCCGCCGCCACATGACGCGCAGGTACATCAAGGGGTGAGGACCCCCTGCGAGGCCGTCAGCCGATGCCGAGCCGCAGGATGAACAGTCCCGGGTACACGGCGAACACAAGAGCCCTCAATGGGCATGCCCGTCGGGCTGCAGCGAACCACTCCGACCTTCACAGCGAATCCCTCGCTCGCAGACCGTCTCCAAGGAAAGGCACGAACTAGTTGGCATCCGGAGAGTCGACGTCGGGTATGGTGACGAGATGACAGCAGTGCAGCGCGCATGCTACGTGCCACACGAACCAGTCGGTTCGCGGTGCTACGGCGCTTCTCTAAACGGCAGCGAGCACCAGTTCGCAGAGTGGGATTTCTCTGTTCGCGAAGCTCATGCAGAGATCGACGCACTGCACTCCAACAGCCTGGATCCGAAACTAAGCCCTGCCGAGCACGCGGAATATGCTAGCCAGCTTCAGATCCTGATGCACAAGGCGAGAGCCGGCACCGTCAGGTTCGTGGGTCGCGACGCGGAGGGCAACGTCGTTGGCGGGCACATCGTGGAGTTAAAGCCCCGGCTTCGGTACGTTCGTGAAGTGTTCGGTCGGAAGCCCCGGCTTCTGCGCCTCTATCTCGGGGAACCTTCAGTGCACCCGCGTATGCTGCTTGCCTTAGGGCTGGCCACGAAAGAAGCTTCGTTGGACGGGCTCTCAGAACAAGACGCCGATATCGCCGAGGCGAAGGCGCGTGCGGAAGCCTGGTGCCAGCCGTCACCCAGCCCGGTAGTCTGATAGTGGAAGAGGGAGGTGTTCGGAATGGCTAAAGCCGCTTCGCGTATGCGTAGACTCCGCAACGAGCTAGCTCATACCGAGGATCTGTTTCACTGGTCCGCGCAGTGCAACATCGCGCACAATGAAGGTCTTTTCGACGCACTCCTCGAGGCTCTCACGCACGCGGGCGTGCCTCGCGAAGAGGTTGCGGAACGCCTTGGCATTGATCTCGACACACTCGCCGACGCCCTTTCCGGACAGACAGACTTGACACTGACAGAGCTGCGGATGCTGTCATCGGCCAGTGAAGTCATCATCAAGTTCGAGGTCGAATCCGCCCTCGTTGAGCGCGCCCGGATGGCACAGCGCGACCTGATTGAACTCGCCCACGCCTACTATGTAGTCGAAGAACAAGAAAGTTCATCGCGAGGTTGGGCGGATACTGCCACCTTGTTCCGTGCTATCGAAGCCAAGGCAGTCGTCGCGTGACCTTACGCTTGTCAAGCCCCTCCATCGTTCGTGTTCGCGCAACTGGGTACGAGCCTTCGGAAGAAGACGACGTGACGTGGAAACTCACTCTTATCGACAGACTCCTACGGAGCGAGAAAGCGTTGCGGCCGGTTTTCGGAACCTTGCGTGCCTCGTCGCCCGCTGGTTGGGCTGAAATCGAGGTCAGCGCCATGGGGCAAGGCTCTCGCAACTCGTCCCCGGAAGCTCTGAAACGGGACCTCATCGATTCTGGAACAGCGGAAACGCTTTACGATTTCGCTCGGCCTCATCTGCAGGTTCTGCTCGCTCAGATCGGTTCTGGTCAGTCGACGCCCATTAAGGCACCGGAGGCGGAGCTGAGATTCATCGAGCGCGAAGAGTTCGAGCGCATCCTTGAGGATTCTGACAACGAATAGGGCGACAGCGATCGATCGAGTGGCTCGATCGTCGAGGACGTGTCTAGCAAGTATTGGACCCTAGTTGAGCCGGGGCTGGCGACGCGGTTCCTCCAACTGAACCGAGCAAGCTAGACGGCTGCCGAGCATTTACAGCGCTAACCTACCGCTGTAAATAGGCTTTGCCTCGCCGAACCGGCGGCGCTTGCCGCGAAAATACGGGCCTTTTGTATCCGACCGTCCCAAGCGTTCTTTCGAAGAGCACGGACAACGGGAGGATGAGGAAGACGAGCGGTGCGAACATGGCGTTAGGGTACCTTTATGGGCTGCGCCATATACACCCGCATCAGCCTTGACCGCACCGGGGAGGGACTGGGGGTGGGACTGCTGACGATTCGGTTGACTCTAGCGCTGTGAGGATTTCGGTTCTCACGGAAGGATGGTCAACGTGCCGAAAGCATTCCCCAAAGAGTTCCGGAACGACGTCGTCGCGGTCGCGCGTCGGGGCGAAGCCCCGATTAGTCGGATCGCGAAGGACTTCGGTGTCTCGGAGTCGTGCCTGCAACGGTGGCTGAAGATCGCGGATGTCGAAGACGGCATCAAGCCTGGTGTGACCCAGGCCGATGCAGCCGAACTGCGCGAGGCGAAGAAACGCATCCGGCTGCTCGAACAGGAGAACGAGATCCTCCGCCGGGCAGCCGCCTATCTGTCGCAGGCTTCACTCCCCAAATGATGTTCCCGCTGGTCCTTGACCTTGCCGCTGATCGGATCCCGATCGCGGTGGCCTGCCGGATGCTGGGCTTTTCGAAGCAAGCATTCTTCCGATGGCGCGCGAACCCGGTGTCGCAACGTGACTGGGACAACGCTCACCTCACGAACGCCGCCGTCGACCTGCATCGGGATGACCCGGCGTTCGGATATCGGTTCATCTCGGACGAGATCGAAGCCGAAAGTGGGCTCCGAGCATCGGAGCGACGCGTGTGGCGGCTGTGCTCCGAGCAGCGCCTGTGGTCGGTGTTCTCGAAGAAACGCGGTCTGAACCCAAAAGCCGGACCTCCCGTGCACGACGATCTCGTGCTCCGCGATTTCACCGCGACGAGGCCGGATCAGTTGTGGCTGACCGATATCACCGAACATTGGACGGATGAAGGCAAGCTGTATCTCTGCGCGATCAAAGACATCCACTCGAACCGGATCGTCGGCTACTCGCTCGATTCGCGGATGACCGCGGACCTCGCTGTCGCGGCGCTGCGCAACGCGATCGCGCTCCGTGACCCCGTGGGAACAACGCTGCACTCGGATCGTGGGTCGCAATTTCGGTCGCGGAAGTTCGTCGAGCTGCTCCGGGAAACCGGGATCACGGGGTCGATGGGCCGAGTTGGAGCGTGCGCGGACAACGCGGCGATGGAGTCGTTCTTCTCGCTGCTGCAGAAGAACGTGCTCAACAAGAGGAGATGGCATTCGAGACAGGAACTCCGACTCGAGATCGTGACCTGGATCGAGCGGACCTACCACCGTCGACGCCGTCAGCGACGACTCGGAAGGCTCACACCCATCGAGTTCGAGATAATCAACTCAAAGGCCGCTCACGCGGCCTGAAAACCCCAAACAAGACGAGTCAACCAAACTGTCAGCAGTCCCAACCGATCCTTTACACCGCGCGGGACGTGCGCGGACTTTCGAGCGCAACCGACTCCACACGACCCCGGTCTGACATCATCGTCAGCATGACCACGATGGATACGCCGTCGATCTTCTTCAGTACTTACTTCGGAGTACCCCGCGAACAGTTGGATGGCTATGGGGCGTTCGATCTGAACCTTCTTGCCGACGTCGAGCTGTTCGTGGACCCCTTCCTCCTCTTCAACAGCGTGAACCCTGAGTATCAGGAACTGCATGAGAACATCCTCCGGTATCTGCGCTACCTGAAGTCTTTGGCGCATGAGCCGCTCTCCGACGCGACGATCCGAGATCTGTTCCGGTTCCAGGAAGTCAGTCAGAACTGGTTCGGGTACACCAAGATCGGCAACCGCGGCGCGGGGCTCGGCACCGACTTCGCGCGTGCTCTGCGCTCCACGATTGGGCGGGTCGTGGCGAACGAAGGCGAATCGTTCGGAACGGAGAGTAGCCACCTCGAGAAGGTGTCCCTCATCACTGGCAAGGTCGGTCTCGATAAAATCAGCGACTTCACTACCAACCTCATCAAGGACTACCTCGTCACCTACACCGAGACTTTCGCCCGCGAGCATCTTGACCCGAGCCTCTGCGCCGACATCGCAGTCACCCGAATCCGCTTCAACTACGAGACAGAGACGTGGATGACTGAGGTGCGCTACCTCCCTGTGTTTGGCGACGACTACGTCCTCCTCACACCGACGGACATCCTGGTTCACCAAGACACCTGGATCAACCATCGAGACATGGTCAGCCGATACCCCGAGATCGCGGCCGCCGTCGACGATGATGTGCTCCGAGACAAGGTCGACCGCTACTTCTACTCGGCGCTCAAGGACTCGAAGAAGAAGGCCGAAGAAACGGCCATCCGAACGACGACTCTCGCCACCTTCCCGGAGCTCATTGACGTGTACATCCGTCTGAAGGAGGAGGCCGGCGATGGAGCGGTGGCTGTCAGCGACGAAGAACTCGCGCGGCTCCGAGGGATCTTCGTGGAGCTGTTCTCGCAGCTCCTGCAGGAGTTCTGGTCACTCCCCGAGATGGAGCACCGGCCACCTATCGACAGCTTCGACGAAGCGAAGCGTCGGTGCGATGTCTTCAAGAAGTGGGTAGAGGACAAGGATGGGTGGCGGACGCTGAACACGGCGCGTGGCCGCGCCAGCGAGGCGGATGTACAGCGACTGATCTACCTGACTCTGCAGGCGAGCGACTTCGACGTGAACCGCGAGGTGAATAACGGAAGGGGTCCCGTTGACCTCAAAGTCAGCCGAGGGAGCCGTGACACGTCCCTCATCGAAGTGAAGCTCGCGAGCAATAGCCACCTCGCCCGGAACCTCGAACGCCAGGTCGAGATCTACAAGAAGGCCAACGAGACGAAGAACGCCGTCAAGCTCATCGTCTTCTACGACGCGCTCGAGCAAGCAAAGGTGGAGCGCATCTTGAAAGCTCAGGAACTCACAGAGAGCGACTGGGTGGTACTCGTGGACGCTCGCGACGATAACAAGCCATCCGCGTCAGTCGCCTGAGAGGACGCCTCACAGGCCTCTACATACTCACGAACCGAACAAAACGGCGGGAGCTGGTCGCCTCCCGCGGTTTCGCGCCTCGTCGGTGTCCTCCAACGAGATGTTGCGTGTCTCCGGCGCAAGACAGGCGCAGAGGGTGGCAAGTGCCGATGCCTCACAGCTCGCCGTTGATGAGAGCTTCGCTGGGGCAAGGACGCCGACCATCACGGGGACTGGGATCGCGGACCGGTTGGTGAATCCCCAATGATGTCCGATCTCGGCAATATGCTCGCGCTATGAGGGTAAAAGGTGAACAGGCGCGTGTGCTCATCACGGTGAAGGCCACACCGCAGCCTTCGACGAGCTACGGAGACACGTCTTGCGTTGCCGGCGTCCGCATCGACGGCGACGAGCCAAGCTGGATTCGGCTGTATCCGATCGCCTTCCGCTGGCTCGACGGCGACGCACAGTTCAAAAAGTACGACATCATCGAGCTCGAGGTGCGGCGCAAGGACTCCGACACACGCCGCGAGAGCTACTCGCCGACGCAAGACTCGTGGAACGTCGTCCAGAACCTACCGCCGTGGAAGTCACGCCACAAGGTCATCGGACAGTTGGAGCCCACGACGACCTGCGAACTAATGCGCGCCGCATCCGCTGATGGTTCGGCTCCATCCCTAGGTCTCGTTTACCCGGCGGATGTCGATCGGCTCGAGTTCGAACCGCACCCGAAGTGGACGCGGGAGCAGCTGGCGAAGATGCGGGCGCGCATCAACAAGGAGTCGACGGCACTCATCCCCATGAGCGGGTCAGTTCCCTCCATCCTGAAGGAGCCGGAGTTCAAGGTTCGCTACCGCTACCGTTGCGCGGACGTCGCCTGCGCTGGCCACCAGGGCCGCATCCTCGACTGGGAGCTGACTTCGCTGCAGAATCGGCTTCGCCATCGAGCCGAGGATGTGAAGGCGGGCGTGACCGAGAAGTTCCTCGAGGAGATGTTTGCTCCCGAGCGGCAGGCCGGGTTTTACATGGGCAACTTCGAACTTGCTGCACGCCGTGGCAAGTTCAGTGTTCTCGGGGTTTACTGGCCACGATCCGAGGACGCGGTCGCACCCGCGCCGACTCTGTTCTAGGACTTCACCAGGTCGCGAGACATCAGTGACCGCAGCAGCTCGAGCACCTGCTCGCGGTGACAATGCCGTTCATCCTGCTCGTAGCAGAACAGCACCACCTCGCCCGCCTGTGCGAGAGCCGCGACTTCGTTTAGTGCGGTCATGGCTGCTTCCGACCGGAGCTGCTGGCGGAAGCGATCGCGAACCTCGTTGGCCAGATCGGACTCGAGCTCGCCATACCCGGCACGGTTGTCGCGCTGGTTCCCGAGCGCCGGCAGGTGAACGTAGGCGATGCCTGCTACGCCGAGTGCCTCCGCGAGGGCACGCTTCGAGAAGCCGCGCTTGCGCGAGATGGCGTTGAGTCGGACGTCGACGAGCGTCTGGATGCCACGAACGCGCAGCTTCGAGACGAAGGCGTCCAGGGCAAGACCCTCGTATCCGATGCCGGAAATGCTCATAGGGTTTCCCTTTCGTTGACGCAGCCGATGCGCTGCAACTCTGCACCGCGAACTGCAGTACCGAGCGTCGCTCCGAGCCGCGAAATGTCGCCCGCAAGCCGTGCACGTGCGATTGGGGGCCCGTCGAGCGCGGAGCTCTTTCGTTAGGCTCGCACGCAAAGCGGACAGCTCACCCAAGGATAGGCGTCCAGGATCGACCATGTAACAGATACTAACCGTTACGTACGCGTTTTTTGGGAACGCCCCGCACGACACGGGGCGCAAGCTCCAGTCGCCAGATGACCGCCGCCGCCATTATGGAGTCATGGTCGACTTCGGAGCAATGCTCGCTAACGCCGGGCAACCGGACCCGATCGAGCCGCGCGAGCTCCACGGGCAGCTGAACAAGGCGCAAGGCTACGGCAAACTTTGGGACGTCCAGGGCCAGGTCCTCTCCCGCTGGCACGAGCGACGAACCGAACGCGACCTCGTCATCAAGGTGAACACTGGCGGCGGAAAGACGGTCGATGGGTTACTCATCCTCCAGAGCTACGTGAACGAGGGCAAGGGCCCTGGGCTCTACGTCGCACCCAACAAACACCTGGTGAGACAGGTCATTGCCGAAGCGGCCCACCTTGGCATCGCGGTTACGGCGGACGTCGACAGCTCCCAATATCTTTCGAGCGAGGCCATCGCCGTCATAAACGTTCACGAACTCGTGAACGGCAAGACGAAGTTCTCCGACAAGCGCCCGACGCGGCCGCGGGCACCAATCGGCGCCGTCGTCATCGACGATGCACATGCCGCGATTGCGACTACTCGCAGCCAACTGGCTCTCTCCTTGCCTCACGTCAGTGATGCATACTCCAAACTGCTCGACCTGTTCGCGGACGACCTTCGAGAGCAGTCCGTGAACGGCTACCTCGACGTGCTCGAGGAGCGCAAAGGCATCCCGATGCGTGTGCCCTTCTGGGCGTGGCGCGAGAAACTAGACCGGGTCATTCCCATCCTCAGAGCGGAGTCACGCGATGGAAAGCCCCTGTTCTGGTCTTGGCCGGGAGTCAGCGAGCATCTAGCTCTGTGTCGTGCAGTATTCTCCGACCGTGAGGTAACGATCACACCGCTCTGCCCGCCGATCGAGCACGTCACGTCCTTCGTGGAGGCGCAACATCGCGTCTTTCTGACTGCGACACTCGCTGACGACAGCGTCCTTGTCACTGACTTCGGAGCCGACCCGGAGAGCATTGTGAAGCCGATCACGCCGGTGACAGCTGGTGACATCGGCGAGCGGATGATTCTCGCACCACAGGAGATCAACCCGGGCCTGGAGCCGCACGAGATCCGCGAGCACATCTGGAAGCTCTCTCAGGACCACAACACCGTCGTCATCGTGCCGAGCGAACGGTGGGTTGCCCCGTGGAGCGACTACGCAGCACTCGTTGCGATGGGCGACGATGTGGAGGCGGCCGTCGACAAGTTACGTAGTGGCCGTCATGTGGGACTCGTCGTGCTCGTCAATCGCTACGACGGTATCGACCTTCCCGATGGCGCGTGTCGTGTGCTCGTCATCGACGGACTGCCGGAATCCTTCAGCCCCGAGGAACGCCTTCGTTCATCGATGCTCAGCGCTGGCGAAGGCGTGGATGACCGCCAAGTGCAGCGCATCGAGCAGGGCATGGGACGTGGCGTGCGCAGCAACGAGGACCACTGCGTCGTCTTCCTGCTCGGCGCGCGCCTCGCACAGCTCACCGTCGATCCGCGAACCGCAAGCAGGTTTAGTCCCGCCACTCAGGCGCAACTGAAGCTGTCCCGACAGGTCGCGGCGCAGATCGACAAGGTACCGATCGAGAAGATCGTCAGCACCGCGAAGCAGGCGCTCGGTCGCGACGACGGCTGGGTGAAGCTCGCACTTCAGGCGCTACGCAACATCGCTCCGCTCCCGGGCAAGGTGACCTCGGCTGCTGTGGCGGAGCGGCAGTCATTCGAACACGCCCAGCGCGGCGACTACCAGGGTGCGGTTCGCATCATCGCGGAGGCTGCTGCCTCGGAGTCAGACCGCACCACCGCCGGCATCCTGCTCGAGCTGCAGGCGACATACGCTGACGCGAACGACCCGGTGCTCGGCCAGCAGACGCTCGCCCAGGCGCGCGCAAAGAACACCAACGTCACAAAGCCTCGCGCCGGCGTCACCTACGTACCCTTGCAGGCGCATTCGACCCAGGCTCGTAACTGCGTCGAGCGCCTCACCGCGCGGTTCTCTACCGCCGCGGCGCTCTGCCTGGATGTCGAGGCGATCATCGATGACCTCGTCTTCGACGAACTGCGCACGGACCAGTTCGAGGAAGCGTTCCGTCGCGCCGGCGACTTCATCGGTCTCGGCTCGCAGCGTCCCGAGCATGACACCGGTAGCGGACCGGACAACCTGTGGGCTTTGGGAGAGAACATCTTCTGGGTGATCGAAGCGAAGACCGGCGCGAAGAGCTCGGCGATCGGAAAGCGTGACATTGGTCAGCTGTCGACTTCTATGCTCTGGTTCGGTGACCGCTACGACCCTGAGGCAACGTCAGTGCCGGTGATGGTGCATCGCGCTGTACAAATCTACTCGGACGCCAGCCCCATCGTTGGGATGCGCGTCATCACGGAGCAGAAGCTTGGTGAGTTCGTTCACGCTCTGCGGTCATTCGGTCAGGCGCTGGCGAGCTCGGGATGGTCTGATGCCGAGGTTGTCGGGCGGCTTCTCGATGGCCACAAGCTCGCGGCTGGCCAGTTGGGCGATTTCACCGTCCGGCAGCGAGGCGTACGGAACTAGCCGGAGCGCTGTGACCGCAGATCGAGACTGGCTCAGACCCCGTTCTCACCGCGGTTCTTCTTCAGTTGCTCGTCGAGTAGCAATCGGAGTTCCGTCGCCGTCTCATCTGTGAGGAGCTCGGGGTTCGACGTGAGCGCGTGCCGGATATTCGCGGCGAACTGGCGTGGGGTGAGGTCTTCCGTTGCGGCCAGCGCCGTGGCTTCGTCTACAATCTTTGCCCTGCGGAGAAGATCAGCCTGCTCATCGCGGAACCTCCCCGCGGCGACCATCGCTCGATAGCGCTCAGCCCACTCCGCCGAGGTCATAGTGAATACAGGGTCTGTCAACACGAGCGAATTGCCTGGCTCAGGCTCTTGGGCGATCTGAGCGTCGACAACTTCCAGGAGTTCGACCGTCTCGACTGCGGTCGGCGGCTTACGACGCTTGACGCGAGCCCATGCCTCCCTCACTGCCGGCAGTGCGATCTTGTTCCACCATCGCTGAACGTGCGGTGCTGCGACCTGGACGCCGACGACGATGACGGTGAGGACGAGGACGGTGATCTGCTCGATCAGCTCCTCTTCTTCCGGCGTCAGCGGACGAGTCGATGAGTTTTCGTAGCTCGTTGAGTACGAGTCGGCCTCGTCGTCGTCGACGCGCCGCCACGATGCGTGCCCTTGGAGCTTGTTTGCCTCGTCGAATAGATGCCCTGTGACGGCACCGTCGTGCTCGTGTGAGGTTCCGAGGCGTTGACCCTCGGGGATGATGGGCTCGTACCTTGGCATGCGCCGATCGTATCGTTTGTGACGCCCCCTGCCCGGTCCGGGTGCTTCAACCACGCCTGGAAGGCAGCTCCGAACGGCGACTCCGGGGCGCCGACGCGAATCGCCCCTATACATTTCGGACGACATGTCGCTTCGCGCATATACGCTCGTCGCGGAGACGAAACGCGAAGAGGAACTAAATGCTCGCCTGGGAGACACTGACGCAGCCGGACTTCGACCGAACCGTCGAACTACTCGTCAGGCGTTGGTACGCGCGCAACCATCCTGAGTACACCGTTCAGGCGATTGACGGTCGTGGCGGCGATGGCGGCATTGACATCGATGTGCACGAGACCGCAACAGGCAAGCTCGTGAAGATCTACCAGTTGAAGTTCTTCCCGGAAGGCTTCTCCGGGGGCTTCGGGACGCGCAAGAAGCAGATTCGTAAGTCATTCGATCAAGCAGCCAAACTGCACCCGCCAGTATGGGCCTTGGTAATTCCGCGGAACTTCACAATCAACGAACGCAAGTGGATCACCCTACTGCTCAATGGGACCGGCATCCGCCCAGCGTTTGTGGGTCGAACGGAGCTCGACGACTTCCAGGCGTCCGACCCTGAAGCGATCTCGCTCTCCGAGAGAAGCGCCGAACGGAGGGCGCTCGCTCTTGTCGGTCGCGAACAAGCGGCGCTGTTGAATCTCGGGAACGTCGCCGCCGAAGTGGCGCGACTCGCTGCGCGCGCGGACACGCTCAGTCCGCATTGGGGAATCGACATCGCCGCTCGGGGCGAGTCAATCACCCAGACGGTGTTCGCGAAGCACCCGGATGCGCACGTGCGCGAGCCACTCAGTATCACCTTCGGTTTGAACTTCGCCGACCAGCCAGGGTTACGTGCAGAGTTCGACACAGCCATGCGCTACGGCGTCATCGAGCAGCTCACGCTTCCACCTGGGGTAGTCGAGAGATTCGAGAGAATTGGGCCAGACTGGTTCGCGGAGCGGTTCGGCGCCGGCACTCTAGAGCTCCATCCCACGCCGGCCAACAAGGTTGAACTGCCCGCGACTCTCCGCGTGACCGCGTCTTCCGGTCCGCCACGAGTGCTCCGAGGAATTGCGACCTGGATGACCCGCGGCACCGAGGGTGCGCAAGTTCAGACTGTCTTCGGTGGCGGCCTCACGATCACATGGAGGTTCGCGGAAGATCGCCGCATCGGCGCCTCGAGTGAGATGACGTTCTCACCGGTGGGACATTCCGGTATCGATGTCGATCGCTCGGTTCGCCTACTCGATGCTGTTTACGAAGGAGCGCAGGTCGTGCTGGAAGTAGACGGGCGCAAGGAATCGCTGACCGTTGAGCCCCAAACCGAGACGGGCGTCGCACGGGAGGCGGCTGAACTTGCGAACGACCTCGCCGCGATCGAGCACCTCACCGGCACGCAATTCGCCTTCCCGAATGACATGGGAGGCCCCGAACGCGTGATGGTCCGGGTCGTTCGGCTAATCCTTGAAGGTGAGTGCGTTCTCGCTCCCGACATGGACGGTGCAAACTTCGTGTTCAGTGGCGAGATCGATGAGGGCATCGAGCGGCTCCTCGATGGCCCGGTCGCGCTGGCAGCAACGACCTCTGGATGGACAGCCAACATATGCGGCGAGGTAGTCCAAGTCAGTGACGTGCGCTATTACCACCCGGGCGTTCGCGTCCTGGACTCTGCACAGCATCTCGCCGCGCTGCGCGCCGGGACTGGTGCTGGCCGAGAAGCTCGGGCGGTCCCCGACGACGCGACCCAGGGATTCCGAATCTACTCCCCCTCCCGTTTCAAACATGAGGTCGTTACCGCTGTGCCGTGGGGGTTAACCGGCATCGATGAGCACCCCGGCTTCGAGCAAGCGCGCGCTGTCGAAGCGTGATCTAGCGGGCGCCAGTTGTGCCCGCGGCAGCGCTCCTTTAGTGCGCCCACTGGGTACTCGCACGATGCTTCGCCAACCGCTCCATCGGTGAGCGGCGCAGCGTTTGCCTCGAAGCGGCGCTGGTTCCCGACCACCAAGCTCTGACCTTGACCACGGACCTCAACGGCGAAGAACGCCAGCGCGACAGCACCCGCAGCATGATCTTCTCCGTCGCGGACACCATCGAGTTCATCAGCTCCGTGATGACCCTCGAACCGGGCGACATCATCGCGACAGGCACCGCTGCCGGGGTCGTCTTCGAGCAGGATCAGCAGCGCTGACTCACGGCAGGCGACAGGACGTCCGTCACCCTCGAAGGCCTCGGCACTCTGCCGAGCCGCATCACGAGCGAGGCTCCGCGGTAGCGGGCACCGACATCGGGCTTGCTGACTTGTTGAGCGAAGAGCCGTCTGGCACAGCAACGGAACCCGCTGAGCGCGCCGATGCGGGCGATCAGGACTTCGGTGCCGCAAGCCGTGAGGCGATATCTGCTCGCCTAACGCCTGCATCAGCGCGGTGTCTTAGTATCGGACGCGACCGCTTCGCCCAATCCGTGGCGCAGGAACGCCCGTCCGGTGACGAGCATGCTGTGCACTTGCGAGGCGTGAATGGGGAGCCCGTCCTCGCCGCTTCGACGAACAATTGAGAAGAAGCTCCCCACGGCACTTCCCTCAACGATGGCCCCGTGAACGAGGTACGGTTTGAGTTCCTCGGGTTGAGGGGGCAAGGTGACGACGACGTAGCCCTGGCCGCTTCCTGGAAAAGTTTCCACCGTTTCGATGCGAAGTTCCTCAGGGAACGGGAACAGATGGAGTTGGACCGCCTCGCGATAGCGCTTGATTATCGCGCGGTCTAGGGGTACGGGTGTGAGCTTGACGACCTCGTCGCTATCGCGGGCGGCAGCCTTTCGGGTTCTGAGACCGATAACGATCGTGCCGCCAAACTCCCCGTTACAGAACTGTGCGATCGCGCGCGCGAGTTTGATCTTGCCGGCCGGACTGCTGTCGTAGACGTAGTGGTCGCTCTTGGCATCAAACCACTCGTTCTCGTGAAAGCCAACGAGCAGGTCGGCGCGCCCGGCGAGTACAAGATCGCCCACGGACGTCCGGCCTGGGCGCCCCTCGAGGAGAGCTTGGCCGAGCAGACTAACGCCTTCACCGACCGCAAACAGATCCTGTAAAGAGCGTCCTCGAGTCGATGCGCCGATCAGCAACGTGTCGACGTCGCCGTAGTGCTGCTGTGCTTCCTCGATTATGTGAGCTCGGGATCGCGTCAAGAACGGACCGACCGAAGTCGAAACGTCTGAGGCGAGGTCGTCTAGGTCGTAGTCGTGGGGCGGTTCGAAGTGCACGCGGACGGCGACCTCCCCATCCGGTCGCACTTCGAACCACACCGGTTCGATCCCGACAAGTTCGGAATCGAAATCTTCTAGCCCGCCGTCTGCAATCATGACGCGCTCAGGCATCAAGAGATGTCGATTAGCTCTCAGCATCTGACGCCGGAAGTCCGAGACGCTACAGTGTTCCAAGTCTCGTCGGGAGATAACGATAGATCCGGACCGGTCGTCGTAACGTCGTTGACCGTTGAAGAACCAGGCGTCGTCATAGTCGTTGAGCTTGCGCCATTCGATGGCAGGCGGCTCGCCATCAGAACTGGCCATCGTAGAACTCATCACGCAACCATGCAATCAGAGAATGGTGACTCTAGGCGAGCGTGCTTGGGTTCCGGTCAGGTCGCGCACGAAAGCGTCAGTGCTCAAACTAGCCGCACCGACGGGTCGCGACTATCTAGCTACCGGGCTGAGCGACAGTATTGGTAAAGAGTCGAACGCGTCATCGAGCAGCTCATTTGAGCCACCAATCAGATCAAGATCTTCCATTGGGAGGACACCAGGACGACCTTCGGGAGCTGTGGCCTGCGCGAAGTACCGGCTCATCTCAACTGGATCGGTTGTGACCAGGGCCTCTAGAAAATCCACTCCGACGAACGCCGTCGGCACCTCAGCGACCGTGAGGCTTTCCCGCACATTTGGAGCGTTCGCAACGGCGAAGTTGCCGAACGTGACGACAAGAGCCACGAGTGGCCGATCGCGAGGTACAGCGGAGAGACCGACATCTCCGCTCGCCAATGCCTTCGCCGTCTTATTTATCTGCACGATCGGTTTGTCCAGCCGTCTGTGAGCCTGCTCGACGGAACCGAGGCCTTCCTGGAGGGCACGGTCGGGTGCCATGCCCTTGCATTCAATCAGCAAGACAGCCTCCGGCATCACCACGAACCAGTCGATGCTTTTTCCTCGAGCCTTCTTCGGACCAATTTCTTGTTCGGGTAAAACTTCCGCCCCTCGAATTTGCCGAAGCTGGCGGCCAACGTACTGCTCGAAAAGATGTCCTGCGTCTCGTCTGAAAGCTTCGCCCCATCTGTTCGAACCCTCGTGAAGGATCCCGAGTGCCGATGCCCGCACCTCGATGGCCGGGAAGCACGGCGCGACAAAATGGTTGGCCACGTCGGAGATAAGGGGTGAGGCAAATAGCGGGTTGAACGAAAAAGGCTCGCGTACAAGCCGTTCGGATGCGGTACCGTCAAACCGCCGGAGTTGAGCCCTTCGCATTTCTCGCGACTCCGCCACGGTCGTCGTGAATCCTCGCCGCACTATGCGATCGAATCCCTCGGTACCTCCGAGAGCATCGAGGGCTCGAGTCAGCTCGGACGTCCACTTGAACGGATAGACACTGCCGTTCAAGAGCGCCGAGTGAAGTGCGAACCCAACCGAAACCCACTGGTCTACGGAACATCCGAGCAGGTCATCCTGCCAGCCGGCTCTCATAACCTCGGGAATGTAGTCGTCTTGGAACGTCGTGTCCCTGAACAGTGCGACCGCACGCGCCCAGTGCATCCCTGCATCCGGCGTCTGGAAGAGAGCCTGCGAGTAGATCAGGCGGAGAACCATCGTGAAAGCCGCTCCACCATCGCCAGAGTCGGCGTGCTCGAGATTCTGGAACGCCCAACACATGCGTGCGATGTCATGCGGGGTCGGAGTGGGGCCTCCCCTCGTTCCCCAGCTCAGGAACGTCGCGGCAACTCCCGCTATGTCCCATGGAAGGAAGGGTTTAATACGGCCTGATTCGTCGGTTGGCTGCCCATCCCATCCCCGTGACACAACGCTGAGCGTCCGTAGTGATGCGTCTCGATCAAAACGCCTGCAATACGCACGCAGGTCTGAGTAGCGCGTCATGTCGCTCGTAGCTCCTCCCAGACTGGATACTACTGCCGGCCCGTATCGCCCAGTAGTTCCTCACCGCCAGCTAGGGCGTGTCTCCCCTATGTGAGTTGATGGCCTGCGAGCCTCATAGCATGGTGCGGCGGTCGAGGTTCGCTCAGTACACGAAAGAGCAATGGGATGGCGCGGAACCCTTGCTGCCCTCGAACGAGGGATGGAAAGAGCATCCGTTCCGCGACGACTAAGCAAGCAACTCTTGGCGGATTGGCTGGACCCGCGCACTCCAGGCAGCCGTGAGCTACTCGACTATGCACAAGAGGTGTCAGCAGACGTCGCGGCGCGGCTTAGCTTCCGCCCGATTGGAACCTCATGGCTTCCCACCACGCGCGGTTCGAAAGTGGACAACCCGTCGCTACTGGAGCCGGTCGTCGCCTGACATTGCCCCGTTATGGTTGTGCCATGACGCAGAGCATCGAAGTCTCAATCAAGAAGGACGTGGGGCGGCTCATCGCTCAGGCCCTCCCCGCTAAGTTGACCTTCGACCAGGCTTGCATGCGATACGGCATGTTCAACGAGCTCTACATCCACGGCGTCATGAACGAGATCGTCGTATCGAATCTGAGCATTCAGGACTTCTGGGTGAGGCCAAGCTATGCGCATCCAGATCTTCAGGATCGATACTCCGCTAAGAAGAAGCGAGGACGTTCTCGAGAACTCGACTTCTTTGTGACCCCCTCGGCGGGCAGGCACGGTCGCTCCCTCGCCATAGAGGTGAAGTGGACATCCTCAGGCCACTGCACCTGGAAGAACATCGTGACTGACCTGTACCGCCTGAAGCTAGTCGCAATGGCCGAGCCTGGCACAGATTGCCAGTTCGTCCTTTGTGGGCCGCGAACGGAGGTAGTCAGTTTGCTCGAACAAATTGCCATCGAGTCTCAGAAACGTGCCATCGGGCGGACGTACGCCACTCCACTGGTGCTGAACTCGACCGGCTCAAAGTCTGGCCAAAGCTACCTTGCCCCAGTGGACGAGAACGGGCGCCTCCTCGGTGCTGACAGTGTTCGAGAGAAGCTCCCTATTGGGCCGAACGGCCGTCGGCGGATCCCAACCGGAATCAACTTCCAACTACTAGGCGAGGCTACCGTCGGAGCGAAGGAATGGACTGCGGCGGTCTGGCGCCTCATTTAGGCCCTTCAAGGTCCCCGAAGAGCGCCGGATCCATGTTGAGCGAGCCCGCAGTGCTAGCTGCGACTCAGGCCGACCGAGACGCTCGACGTTGACGCCGGGCCAACTGTCGGGGATGTCGGCAATAGTGCACTCGCGAATAGGCAAGTGCACCAGTATCGGCGATCGCGACGTGCAGACGAGAGCCGTCGGGAAGCGAAGCGTCGACGAAGGGCTGACTGATGTCGACCCGCCGACCGGTGGCCTGCAGCATCCGCTCGACGAGGTCGCGCACCGTCGTGTCACTGAGACGCAGTCCGGTCCGCTCCGCCACGCCTTCACGGGCGACATGCACGTGTCCGGTGCCGTTGAGCCAGATCTCCTCGATCTCGGGATCGTCCAGCAGAGGCTGCAGCGCTCCGAACCCGCTGAGCGACGCCAGCACGTCAC
This sequence comes from Microbacterium sp. KKR3/1, assembly GCF_021272365.1. Classification (NCBI taxonomy): domain Bacteria; kingdom Bacillati; phylum Actinomycetota; class Actinomycetes; order Micrococcales; family Microbacteriaceae; genus Microbacterium; species Microbacterium sp. KKR3/1. The sequence goes on from NZ_JAJSDW010000003.1 coordinate 69,787, forward strand.
GGACGCAGGCGGCTTCGTCTTCGATGAGGCCGCCGCCGCGTGCGAGAGCAGCGTCATCGTGACGACGCACCTCCGCGTGCGCGATGCGCCGCGCGGCGTCGGGATCGATCGTGGGATCCACCCCTTCCGTGCGCAGGCGACGCCGGACCTGCTCGGTGACCAGGGCACACGGATGACTCACCCCGGCATCCTCGCAACGATCGGTTCCCTCGCGTCGGAGTTATCCACAGGCACGCCGGCCCCCGGCCGCTCCGGGGTGCGATGAACTGCGGGCTGATGCTCAGACAGGGGGTTTCGCCGGTCAGTAGACTGATTCCACCGCGCGGGAGTGGTGGAATTGGCAGACACGCAGGATTTAGGTTCCTGTGCCCCAGGGCGTGTGGGTTCAAGTCCCACCTTCCGCACGAGAGACGATGGTGCCGTCGCGAGACCACCCTGACGTCGCTCCGCTCTGACGCCGACCACTCACGACCGACGGGAATCCCGCCAGTGCTCGAATCCATGTTGCACGCTCCCACCGCCCTCATCCCCTGGCTCGACCCCCAGACGATCATCGGCGCGGCGGGCCCCTGGGCGCTTCTGGTGGTGTGCTTCATCGTCTTCGCCGAGACCGGTCTCCTGGTCGGATTCCTCCTCCCCGGCGACACCCTGCTCATCATCGCCGGGCTCTTGACGCACACCAGCAATGTGTTCGGCGTGAACATCTGGGTCGTCTCGCTCCTGATCGCGCTGTCGGCCTTCATCGGCGGCGAGGTCGGCTATCTGATCGGTCACAAGGGCGGACCGGCGGTGTTCGAGCGCAAGGAGTCGGGCCTCTTCAGCAAGAAGAACGTCGAGCGCACGAACGCGTTCTTCGAGCGCTTCGGCGGTCTCACGGTCATCCTCGCCCGTTTCGTCCCCATCGTTCGCACCTTCGCCCCCGTCGCAGCCGGTGTGGGACACATGCCGTGGCGCCGCTACTCGCTCTACAACTTCATCGGCGCCATGATCTGGGGCTTCGGGCTCACGATGGTCGGGTACCTCATCGCCTACATCCCGTGGGTGCGCGAACTCGTGGTTCAGTACATCGACGTGATCCTGCTGATCGCCGTCGGCGGCACCGCCCTCGTCACCCTGTGGCACTACTTCTCGGAGCGCCACAAGGCGAAGAAGGCCGCGGCGGCAGGCGAAGACGTCGTGACCGATGCCGAGGAGGCACAGGAGCTCGTCCTGGATGCCGACGTGTTCGACCGCGCCCCCGACCTGGACGGCGACGGCAAGCACTGATCCTGACCTCGTGCGCCGAGCTCTCGGCGGACGACGTCAGCCTGCGTTCTTCGCGCGCTCCTCTTTGGTGCGCGCGACGCTGGCGCGGAGTGCCTCCATGAGGTCGATGACTTCGCCACCCTCCGCAGCCTTCTCGGCCTCCCCGAACGTCTCGGCGACGTCGAACGTGTCCCCCGCCTCGATCTTCGCGTCGATGAGGGTGCGGAGCTCCTTCTGGTACTCGTCGACGAAGTCCTCGGGATCGAAGTCGGCCGAATAGCTGTCGACGAGTGAGGCGGAGAGCTCGAGCTCCTTCTTCGAGATCCGCACGTCCTCGTCCAGTGCAGGGAACTCCGCTTCGCGCACCTCATCGGCCCACAACAGGGTCTGCAGCACGAGCACCTTCCCCCGGACCCGCAGCGCGGCCAGCCTGGTCTTCTGCCGCAGAGTGAAGCGCACGATCGCGGTGCGATCCGTCTGCTCCAGGGTCTTGCGCAGCAGCACGTACGCCTTCGGGGACTTCGAGTCCGGCTCGAGGTAGTACGGCTTGTCGAGGGTGAGCAGATCGACCTGGTCGGACGGCACGAACTCGACGACGTCGATCTCCCGGCTCTTCTCGGCCGGCAGCGCGGCCAAGTCATCCTTGGTGAGCACCACCGTCTGCCCGTCGTCGACGTACGCACGATCGATGTCGGCATAGGCCACCGTCTCGCCGCACACCTCGCAGGTGCGCTGGTACCGGATGCGGCCGCCGTCCTTCTCATGCACCTGATGCAGCGGCACATCGTGATCCTCCGTGGCGGAGTACACCTTCACCGGCACGTTCACGAGCCCGAATGTCAGCGCGCCCTTCCAGATCGTCCTCATGACACCAGTGAACACCAGTCGAAGCCGTCGCGACCAGTCCCTTGACTACGCTGGCTGCATGGTCGGACCAGGGCAGATCGTGCAGGTGGACGGTCGCCGTCTGCGCGTCACGAATCTCGACAAGGTCGTCTACCCGGACACCGGCACGACCAAGGGCGAGGTCATCGCCTACTACAGCGCGATCGCCCCGCTCATCCTGCCCCTCCTCGACGGACGCCCGGTCACGCGCAAGCGCTGGGTCGAAGGCGTCGGAACGAGGGACGCTCCCGCGGATGCGTTCTTCACGAAGCAGCTCGAACCGGGGGCACCGGCCTGGATCCCGCGGCAGGCGATCCAGCATTCGGACGGCCCGAAGGAGTACCCCCTCGTCGAGGACGTGCCGACGCTGGTGTGGCTCGCTCAGGTCGCCGCGATCGAACTGCACGTGCCGCAATGGCGCTTCGCTCCGGACGGGACCCCGGGTCGCCCCGATCGCCTCGTTCTCGACCTGGACCCGGGCCCCGGTGTCGGACTCGCACAGTGCGCCGAAGTCGCGCGCTTCGCACGCGTCATCCTGACGGACATGGGGCTCGATCCGCTCCCTGTCACGAGCGGGAGCAAGGGTCTGCACCTGTATGCGGCCCTCCCCGGGGAGCAGACGAGCGACGAGATCTCGGCGGTCGTGAAGGAACTCGCCCGCCTGATCGAGAACGACCATCCCGATCTGGCCACGAGCGTCATGTCGAAGGCCGAGCGAGGCGGAAAGGTGTTCCTGGACTGGAGCCAGAACAACGGCAAGAAGACGACCATCTCGCCGTACTCGCTCCGGGGGCGGACACAGCCGTGGGTCGCGGCTCCGCGCACCTGGGACGAACTCGATGACCCGGATCTGGCCCAGCTCGACCTCGACGAGGTGCTCGCCCGCGCAGCCGCGGGAATCGATCCCCTCGCCGGGCTCCGCCCGCAGGAGGCCTCGTCGGCACCAGCACCTGCCCCGGCTCACCGACCCCGCCACCCGCGGGGCGCTTCGGCCCCTTCACGGGGCGCCACGGCCGCGCCCCTCGCGCCGATGCTCGCCGAGACCGGCACCGCCGGGGTCGCGCGGGCGCTGAGCGATCCGTCCTGGGTCGAGGTGAAATGGGACGGCATCCGAGCCCTGGGCACCTGGGCCGACGGACGGATGCTTCTGCACGCGCGGCGCGGCACCGACATCACGACCCGCTATCCGGAACTCACCGCCGACGGCGCCCCTTTCCTGCCCGTCGCCGACGCGATCGCGGACGGGGAGATCGTGGCGTTCGACGGCCAGGGACGCCCGAGCTTCTCCCTGCTGCAGAACCGCATGCATCTGACCCGTCCGCGCGAGATCGAGCGGGAGGTGGTCCGCACGCCGATCGTGTACATGCTCTTCGACCTGCTGCGCCTCGACGGGCACGATCTCACGGGCATGCCGCTGCGCGAGCGCCGCATCCTGCTCGAAGACGTCGTCGCGGGTCTCGACGCCCCGATACAGATCCCTCCGGTCTTCGACGACGTCGACGCGGCCCTCGCTGCCAGCAGGGAGTTCGGTCTCGAAGGCGTCGTGGTGAAGGACCCGCAGTCGCGTTACCGCCCGGGGCAGCGCAGCCCGTCCTGGCTGAAGCTCAAGCACACGCGCATGCAGGAGGCCGTGATCGTCGGGATCCGGCCGGGCAAAGGCGATCGGGAGGGCACACTCGGCTCGCTCCTGCTCGCGGTGCCCGACCGATCCGGCGTCCGAGGCGGATCAGCGCCGTTGCGCTACGTCGGGAGGGTGGGAACCGGATTCACCGACCGCATCCTCCGCGATCTGCTCGCACGCCTCGACCCACTGCGCAGGGAGACAGCGCCCCTCGACGGCGTGCCCGCGCCCGACGCGTCCGACGCGCTCTGGGTGCATCCCGAGCTCGTGGGCGAAGTCGAGTTCGCCAATTGGACCCCCGATGGGGTGCTCCGACACGCACGATGGCGAGGGTTGCGGCCCGACAAGGAGCCGGACGACATCGTCGTGGAGCGCTGACCACTCCCCCGCACCGGAGCGTTCAGGCGTGGTGAGGCGCGCAGTCCGACTTCTCAGCCGGCTCGATCTGGAACGTGGAATGCTCGACATCGAAGTGATCGGCCAAGCACGCCTGCATGTCGGAGAGGAGCTGCGTCGACCTCCCGTCGGCGAACATCTGCGGCTCGACGGTGACATGCGCCGTGAACACCGGCGCGCCCCGCGTGAGCTGCCACACATGCACATCGTGCACGCCGACCACACCGTCGTACCCCAGAAGGTGGGTGCGGATGTCACTGACGGCGGTCCCCTTGGGCGCCGACTCGGCGAGGACCGAGAACACCTCGCGCAGCAGCGCGATCGCTCGCGGGATGATCATCGCCGCGATGAACAGGGAGGCGATCGCATCGGCCGGCATCCATCCCGTCAGGAGGATCACGATCGCGGCGACGATGACCGCGGCGGACCCGATCAGGTCGCCCATCACCTCGAGATAAGCACCACGCACATTGATGCTCGTGCGCTGCGCACGGCTGAGCAACCACATCGAGACGGCATTCGCCAGCAGGCCCACGACGGCGACCACGAGCATGAGCCCGCCGGCGACCTCGACGTCGCCGGGGTTCAGCAGGCGGCCGATGCCCTCGATCGCCACCCAGGTGGCCAGGGCGATCAGGATCACGGCATTGATCAACGCGCCGAACACCTCGGCGCGTTGATACCCGAAGGTCCGTCGATCATCGGCCGGTCGCGCGGCCACGGTCGCGGCGATGAGCGCGATCACGAGCGCGGAGGCGTCCGTGAACATGTGCGCGGCGTCGGCGAGCAAGGCGAGCGAACCGGTCAGGATCGCACCGACGACCTGCACGACCATCACGGTCGCCGTGAGCGTCAGCGAGATCGCCAGAAGGCGTCGACTGTTGGCCGAACGGATGCCGCCGGCGGCGGGTGCGTGATCGTGCATGCCCCCAGGCTAGACCGGGAGTCACGGCCGGAAGGCGTGTTCGCCCTAGTCGGGAAGGGTAACGATTCTCAGCGTCACCAGCAGTTCACCGACGGGTGCGCACGTAGGTGAGCACGACGCATCCGTTGTCGAAGGTCCGGGCTTCCTCGAGGTCGAACGACTTCGGCGCGAACGCGAACCTCGCCATCGGAATCCCGTCTCCCGCGATCACCGGATACTTCTTGACGATGAGGCGATCGATCTCGTCGATCAGCGCTCCGGCGAGCAGAGCGCCTCCGGCGAGGTAGATCCCCAGCCCGTCCTCGGCCTTCACCTGCCGCACGCGTTCGACCGGGTCGGTGCGCACGATCTCGACGTTCGGATCCGCGGGATCGGCGAGCGTGCTGCTGAACACGATGGTGCGCAGGTGCGCGTAGGGGTCGGTCACCCCCACCTGCAACGCCGGCTCGTAGGTCCGGCGCCCCATGAGGACCGTGTCGAACTGCGTCACCGGAGCGTCTGCCCCTCCGCGCCCCGCGCGGGCGAAGGCCGGCTGCACGTCGGCGAACTCCGTGCCGAGCGACTCGGCGAACGCCGGGGTGACGGGATAGAAGTCGACCTCGTCCGCGGGGCCCGCGATGAAGCCGTCGAGGGAGACACCGATGTAATAGGTCAGTTCACGCATGCCTTCACGATAAGCACTACACGTGAAGTACGTCAACCGTAGTGGTCACGATCCTTCAGCTTTCAGAGTGCAGCGAGCACCGGCAGCAGCTCCGCGAACGCACGCGCACGATGCGACTGCGACTGCTTCTCCTCCGCGCTGAAGTCGCCCACCGTACGCTCCTCGCCGCGCGGCTGACCGTCGGGGATGAAGATCGGGTCGTAGCCGAAACCACCGCCACCGGACGCCTCGTGTGACAGACGCCCCGGCCACCGGCCCTCGACGACCTGCTCCCGGCCGTCGGGCATCACCAGGGCGATGGTCGAGGTGAAGTGCGCGGTCCGATGCGGGTCGGCGATGTCGCGCAGCTGATCGAGCAGGAGCGCGAGATTCGCCCCGGCATCCTTCTTCTGACCCGCCCAGTACGCGGAGAAGACCCCGGGCGAACCGCCCAGGACGTCGACGCAGATGCCGGAGTCGTCGGCCAGAGCGGGGAGCCCGGTGTGCGTCGCCGCCGCCCGCGCCTTGATCAGTGCGTTCTCGGCGAAGGTCACGCCGTCCTCGACCGGTTCCGGGCCGTCGTAGCCGACCACCTCGAGGTCGGGTCGTGCCTGCGCGACGATCTGCTGGAACTCCGCGACCTTGTGCGGATTGTGCGTCGCGAGGACGACCTTCATCGTCACTCCCCCGCCAACGCGGCGAGCTGCTTGCCCTTCAGCTCGTCGCATCCGGACACCCCGAGCTCGAGCAGCGCATCCAGTTCGCGCTTGTCGAACGGCGCACCCTCGGCTGTGCCCTGGACCTCGACGAACAGTCCGCGGCCCGTGACCACGACGTTCATGTCGGTCTCGGCGCGCACGTCCTCGACGTATGCCAGATCGAGCATGGGCTCGCCGTCGATGATTCCGACCGACACCGCGGCCACGGAGTCGAGCAACGGCGTGGAGTTCTTGCCGATGAACTTCTTCTCGCGCCCCCACTCGATCGCGTCGGCCAGCGCGACGTACGCGCCGGTGATGGCCGCGGTGCGCGTGCCGCCGTCCGCCTGCAGCACGTCGCAGTCGATGACGATCGTGTTCTCACCGAGCGCCTTGGTGTCGACCACGGCGCGAAGGGCACGACCGATGAGCCGGGAGATCTCGTGCGTGCGTCCGCCGATGCGCCCCTTCACGCTCTCGCGGTCGTTGCGACTGTTCGTGGCGCGCGGAAGCATGGCGTACTCGGCTGTGACCCACCCCTTGCCCTTGCCCGTCAACCAGCGCGGGACGCCGTTGGTGAACGAGGCGGTGCACAGCACCTTCGTGCCGCCGAAGCTGATCAGGGCCGAGCCCTCGGCCTGTGCGCTCCAACCACGCTCGATGGTGATCTCACGCAGCTGATCGGTGGAACGGCCGTCGACGCGGACGATGTCGGTCATGTGCTTCTCTCGGGTCAGGGTGATGCGTCGAGTCGGGATGGCTCGACACGGTGTTACTCGAAGGTGTGCTCGGGAAGGGTGATCACGCCGGTCTGGACGAGCTGCACGTCGCGGACCTCCCGGCCCATCAGGCGATTGGCCAGCGCGGTGAAGTCATCGGCCGAGACGCCGGTGGCCTCGTAGACATAGGTGGCCGTGGCATCGGGCGACGCGAGCAGATCTCCCCGCACCAGCTGGCGGTAGACGTCGCCGGCGGTCTCATCGTCGCTGGAGACGAGCGTCACGCCCTCCCCCATCACGTAGCTGATCGCACCGCGCAGGAATGGATAGTGCGTGCAGCCGAGAACCAGGGTGTCGACGCCGGCGTCGCGCAACGGGGCGAGGTACTCCTCGGCGACGGCGAGCACTTCGGGAGTACCGGTGATCCCCGCTTCGACGAACTCGACGAATCGCGGACAGGCAGCCGTGAACACCTGCAGCCGCTCGTTCACCTCGAGCATGTCCTGGTAGGCGCGCGATCCGATGGTGCCGACCGTGCCGATCACGCCGACGCGCCCGTTCCTCGTGGTGGAGACGGCGCGGCGGACGGCGGGGCCGATCACCTCGACCACCGGGATGTCGTAGCGCTCGCGAGCGTCGCGGAGCATGGCCGACGACGCGGTGTTGCACGCGATCACGAGCATCTTCACGCCCTGCTCGACGAGTGTGTCCAGCACCTCGAGGGAATAGCGACGCACGTCGGCGATGGGCTTGGGGCCGTAGGGGGAATGGGCCGTGTCGCCGATATAGACGAACGACTCACGGGGCAGCTGGGCGCGGATGGCCCGCGCCACCGTGAGCCCGCCGACACCGGAGTCGAAGATCCCGATGGGCGCGTCGTTCATGACTCCCCAGCCTACCCGCGTGCGCGCCTCCTCGTGCATCAGCACGCTCAGTAAGCTGAGCGCATGACCACGTCGACGGCGCTGCTCACCGACCGCTACGAGCTGACGATGCTCGCTGCCTCGCTCCGCGACGGGACGGCTTTCCGCCCGAGCGTCTTCGAGCTCTTCTCCCGCCGACTCTCCGGCGGCCGCCGATTCGGAGTGGTCGCAGGCACCGGACGATTCCTCGAACTGCTGCGCGAGTTCCGCTTCGGTGACGACGAGTTGCGATTCCTCCGCGACGAGCACGTGGTCGACGCGACATCGCTGAAGCACCTCGAGGAGTACCGCTTCACGGGCATGATCCGGGGCTATCGCGAGGGCGAGCTCTACTTCCCCGGCTCCCCCATCCTCACCGTCGAGGGAACGTTCGCGGATGCCGTGGTGCTGGAGACACTCGCTCTGAGCGTGCTCAACCACGACTCCGCCGTGGCCACGGCCGCATCGCGGATGAGCATCGCCGCGGGCGAGCGTCCGCTGGCGGAGATGGGCTCGCGCCGTGCTGCCGAACGTTCCGCGGTCGCGGCCGCACGCGCCGCGTACATCGCAGGGTTCAGCGCCACCAGCAACCTCGAAGCGGGGCGGAGCTGGGGCATCCCGACGATGGGCACCGCCGCTCATTCCTGGACGCTCCTGCACGACACCGAGGAAGAGGCGTTCCGCGCACAGGTCGACAGCATGGGCATCGGCACGACGCTGCTCGTCGACACGTACGACATCCGGAACGGGGTCGAGACCGCGATCCGCGTCGCGGGCACCGACCTTGGCGGCGTGCGTATCGATTCGGGCGATCTCCCGATCGTCGCCGGTGATGTGCGGGTGCAGCTCGACGAACTCGGGGCGACGTCCACGCGGATCACCGTGACGAGCGACCTCGACGAGTATGCGATCGCGGCACTCGCCGCGTCGCCGGTCGACGCCTACGGTGTCGGGACATCGGTCGTCACCGGCTCCGGATACCCGACCGCGAGCATGGTCTACAAGCTCGTGGCACGGCAGGACGCGGCGGGGGCCTGGATCGCGGTCGCCAAGGCGTCCGCGGACAAGGCCTCGTACGGCGGACGCAAGGCCGCGTTCCGGACGCTCGTCGACGGCGTCGCGACCGCCGAGACGGTCGTGGTCTCCGACGGCTTCGAGGAGCTGGACACGCCAGCGGAGCATCCCGACGGCCGCCCGCTGCAGGTGACGTTCGTCGAGGCGGGCGACATCGACACCGCACACGAGGGGACGGAGGGAACGGCGGCCGCGCGGACGCACCACCTGCGGGTGCGCGAGGAGCTTCCCGTGCGCGCTCTCGCGCTCAGCAAGTCCGACCCGGCGATTCCCACCGTGTACGTCGAGGCCGACTGAGGTCAGCCGATCATCGACTCGTAGATCTCCTTGCACGTGGGGCAGATCGGGAACTTCTCCGGGTCACGACCCGGCGTCCACTTCTTGCCGCACAGCGCGCGCACCGGCTTGCCGGTGATCGCAGACTCGAGGATCTTGTCCTTCTTCACGTAATGCGAGAAGCGCTCATGGTCGCCCGGTTCGAGATTCTCCTCGCGGAGGAGCTCTTCCAGTTCGCGATCAAGCGTTGCCACGCCGCCCTGATCGGGGCTGTCCAGCGGAGTACTCATCCCGTGAGTCTAGCGGCGTCGAGCCCCTCGCGGGCGGGTGTCACGCGGTCTCGACGAACTCCATCAGCCGCTCACCGCTGCGCTCGAAGATGCGACCGCCGATGACCGCACCCGCGGCGAGGACGCCGAGGCCGATGAGGAGGCCGACCCAGAACGTCGCCGGCGCATACGCCGAACCCTCGACGATCGTGGCCGCGAACAGCCAGATCGTCGGGACGCTGAGCACGATCGCGCCGAGGAACGCCGCAGCCGGCCCGTACGCACCGCGCGACGTCGGCCGCTGCGGCTGCTGGAACGGACTGTCGCCGGGACGGGAGACCGCGTAAGGTGCGACCACCGAGACGATGCTCGAGATGCCCAGGGCGGAGAAGAGCAGGCTCGCTGCGAGGCCGCCGAGCGGAAGGAGCAGACTCCAGTCTCCGATCAGCAGCAGCGAGAGCGGTACCGCGATCGCGAGGACCGGAATCGCGACGAGCAGCACGGGAACCAGTCGACCGAGGCGATCGGGAAGCCCACGCACGCCGCTCGCGACGTGCGTCCACAGTGCGGTCGAGTCGTAGGCGACGTCGTTGTGGGGCAGCCATCCGAAGAACAGTGCCATCACCGGCACCGGCACGAGCGCGGCGATCTCGACCGGCACACCGGCGACGATCAGCGGCAGCACCGTGAGCACACCGGCGACCGGGACGACGATGATGTTCATGATGTAGCGGCGATCCCGGAGCCAGTACACGAGGCTCCGCGAGGCGATCGCACCGAACGCGTTGGACGGCAGCAGCCCGAACCAGCCGAGTCCGGTGCGCTCTCTCGAGGCGACGGGACGCTCAGTGGTCGTGAGCAGGCGTCGCACGAGCCAGGTCCAGGCCGCCCAGAGGAGACCGACGGTGAGGACGGCGATGATGCCGCTGACCCAGGCAGCCGCGGTCTCGCCCGCCGCGGACGCGAAGAGGAAGGCGGGCGACGCCGCGAACGGGGTGAACCCGAGCACGGTCGACAACGTCGACAAGGAATCAGGCACGAGCCCGTCCCAGCGCAGGGAGCCGAGGAACACCGCCACGGGGAACGCGATCACGAGCAGAGCGAGGGCGAACAACGCCGTGAGCTCCCGGGACCGACGCTCCGGCAGCAGCAGGGCATTGATGGCCATGCCGATCCGCGATATGAGCACGGTCGTGAGGATGCCGACGATCGTCATCAGCACCGCGAGGGGCCAGGGCGTGCCGTCTCCGATCGCGACGATGCAGACGCTCGTGTAGACGGCGACGAGGGCAAGACTGGGCACACTGACGAATGAGGCGAGGGTGAGCACCCACGGCATCCGGTGCTCGTCCACACCGAACACGGCGAAGCGTCGCGGGTCGAGCTGGTCGACCGCGCCGACGAGGATCGGGCCCACGAGGAAACCCAGGAGCAGCGCGGCTCCACCGAGCACCGTGACCGCCTGCGCGACCGGGACGGGCGCACCCGACAACGTGAACACGGCGATGCACACCACGGTCGTGACGGCGATGACGGCCGCGAACACGAGGAGCGTCCGAAGCCGACGTTCGCCGCGTAGCGACCCGAGAAGGAGAGCGAGCCTCAGTCGGAGAACGTGTGCAGCCACTCGAGCCCCTCCACCTCACCGCTGGAGCCGGCAAGTTCGACGAAGCGCGCTTCGAGCGTCTGCCCCGCGCGCACCTCGTCGATCGTGCCCTCGGCGAGCACTTCACCGCCGACGATGATGGCCACTCGGGAGCAGACACGCTCGACCAGATCCATCCCATGGCTGGAGAGGATCACGGTCCCGCCGTGCGAGACGTAGGCGCGCAGGATGTCCAGGATGACCGCGGAGGAGACCGGATCGACCGACTCGAACGGCTCATCCAGCACCAGGACGCGCGGCGAGTGGATCATCGCGCCGGCGAGCATGATCTTCTTCGTCATACCCGCCGAGTAGTCCGAGACGACCCGGCTGAGAGCGTCACCGAGGTCGAATGCGCGGGCGAGATCGGCCGCACGCTTCTCGATCACGTCGGCTGAGAGCCCTCGAAGGAGTCCGTAGTAGTAGAGGAGCTGGCGTCCGGTGAGCCGGTCGAACGTCCGCAGCCGGTCGGGCAGCACGCCCATGAGCCGTTTCGCGGCCTGCGGCTGCGCGGCCTGGTCGACACCGCAGATCGTGACGCTGCCTTCATCGGCCCGCAGGAGGCCTGCGACGATCGAGAGCGTGGTCGTCTTGCCCGCACCGTTGGGACCGACGACCCCGTAGAACGAACCCGCAGGCACCGAGAGGTCGATCCCGCCGACGGCCCGGTTGTCGCCGAACTGCTTGACGAGGCCGCGGACGCTGACCGCTTCCCCGGCGGACGTCGCGTCGGTCCGTCCCGGGGCGTCGGCCACCGCATCGTCGGAGTCGGCGACAGCCTCGACGACTTCGAGCGTCGTCACCTCGTCGGCTGCGTCGGCCTCGGCGACGAGCGTCTGCTCGGCACCGCCCTCACCGCTCTCCGCTCCGGGCGCCTCCTGGTCGTCCACGGCCGGAACCTCAGCCTCGGAGGCATCCGTCGCGGCCGATTCGGCCTCGGGGGCCGACTCGACCTCGGGGGCAGACTCGAGCTCGGGGGCAGACTCGAGCTCGGACGACGGAGCAGACTCGGTCGCCGGCGAGTCTTCGATCACGAGCGCGGCATCGGCCTGCACGGCCTTCACGTCATCGGCCTCGGCCTTCGCCTTCGCCGCAGCCGCCCTCGCCGCCGCCGACTTCTTCGCTGCCGTGGTCTTCGCTGCAGCCGTCTTCGCGGTCGCCGCGCGGGCGGTGGACTTGGTGGCGGCCGACTTGGCGGCTGCGGTCTTCGCCGCCGCCGTCTTCGCGGCCGTGGACTTCGTCGCGGGCGTCTTTCCCGCGGCCTTCGGCGCAGCGGCCTTCGCCCCGGTGACGGCGGCCCGCGGTGCGGCGACACGCGCGGCCGCGGCGCGGTCCGAGGCAGCCGTCGATCCGGAGGACTTCGTCGCGGCAGCTCGCGAGGCGGTGTTCTTCGCCGCTGCCTTCCGCGCGTCCGCTGCGGTTCGCGCGGTGCTGCTCGTCTTCGAGGGCTGCTCGTCCATCGCCTTCGGCAACGGCTCGACCACGACCTCGGCGGTCGGGGCGGCCTTCTCCGCCGCAGCCTTCGTCGTCGTGGACTTCGCGGGAGCCTTCACAGAAGTCTTCGCGGCGGTCTTCGAGGTCGCGGGCTTCTTCGCTGCGCTGGTCTTCGCCGCGCTGGTCTTCGCCGTGTCGGCATTCGTCGTGCTGGTGTTCGTCGTGCTGGTCTTCGTCGGCGTCGTCCCCGAGGTACTTGCGGTCGTCGGCTTCGTGGCCGCCGACTTCTTGGCGGCAGGTTTCTTGGCGGCAGACTCCGTGGCCTCGGGCTTCTTGGGCGCGGCTTTCTTGGGCGCGGCTTTCTTGGGCGCGGACTTCTTGGGAGCGGGCTTCTCGGCATCCGTCGACGCCTCCGAGGCCTGCGTGGACGATGCCGAACTGCTCGCCGACGTGTCGCGTGGGAAGGCTTCGGTATCGTCCACCTGGGCGGTGCGGTCGTCAGGGGAGGAAGTCACCGTCCTACGGTATCAAGGGGTGGGCGCAAGCCAAGCCGCCGCGCAACAAACCGCCGCCGGATCCGCGCGATCCGGGGCGATCGTGCTCCGTGTGCGAGCCTGTGCGTCCGGTGTGTACTCGGTCACGAAATGGCAACGGGAGCCTTCGCACCCCGAGCTTCCCAGCCTGAATCGCTACCATGAACGCGGCACGACGAAGTGTCTGGTCGGTGAACCGACCGTGAACACAACTTCCTTTAGGAGCACTCGTGACTCTTCAGACCGTCATCCTCGCCGCCGGCATGGGCTCGCGCCTCGGCCGCGCGCTGCCGAAGCCGCTCACCGAACTGAGCGACGGCCGCACGATCATGGGCCAGCAACACGACAACATCCGCGCCGCCTTCGGGTCCGACGCGCGCATCACGACCGTGGTCGGCTACCGCGCAGAGACCATCATCGAAGCCTTCCCCCAGGTCAACTACGTCCACAACGAGCGCTACGACGAGACGAACACGTCGAAGAGCCTGTTGCGCGCTCTCGGCGCCACCGGCAAGGGCGGCGTGCTGTGGATGAACGGCGACGTGGTCTTCGACCCGATGATCCTCGGCCGTGCGGCCGCCTACATCGAGCGCGACCAGTCGTTCGTGACCGTCAACACCTCGAAGGTCAGCGACGAAGAGGTGAAGTACACGGTCACGGCCGAGGGCTTCATCAAGGAGCTCTCCAAGACCGTCAAGGGCGGACTCGGCGAGGCGGTCGGCATCAACTACATCTCGTCCACGCACAAGAAGGCGTTCATGCGCCAGCTGCAGCGCGTCGAGGACCAGGACTACTTCGAGCGCGGCCTCGAGCTCGCCATCGCGGAAGACGCCCTGCTGCTCGAGCCGATGGATGTCTCCGACCTGTACGCGGTCGAGGTCGACTTCGCGGAAGATCTCGAGCGGGCGAACCTCTTCGTCTGATCCGATCCGTCGTGCGAAAGCCCGGTTCCTTCCGAGGGACCGGGCTTTCGGCGTTTTCGCGGCCGAGCTTCGTAAGATCGCTCCATGGCTCGCCAGGTGCACAAGATCCACTCGTTGCCGGATGACGCTCCGTGGGACAAGGGCGTGCCCCCTTCCGGGTCTTCCGAGCACCCGATGATGGTGCGCGGCCTCGACCGCGTGCTCTCGATCCAGCGCCCGCTCGTGCTCGCGCACATCCGCAGCATCCGTCTTCGCAACCCTCAGGCCACGCCCACCGAGATCATCCGGATCCTCGAACGCCGCTATCTCGCCGCCGTGACCACCGGTGGTGCCGCCGTGGGCGCGACCGCCGTCGTTCCCGGCATCGGCACCGGCGTGACTCTTGCGCTGTCCGGTGTCGAGACCGTGGGCTTCGTGGAGTCGACGGCCCTGTTCGCGCAGTCGGTCGCCGAGGTGCACGGCATCGCGGTCGCCAACCCCGACCGTGCGCGCGCCCTGGTGATGACCTTGATGCTCGGCAAGGAGGGCGTCGATCTGGTCGGTCAGCTCGCCGGGCAGGTCGCCGGACGCGGCGGGAGCAGATCGTCGTACTGGGGTGAACTCGTCACGAAGTCGCTCCCCCGCGCTGCCGTCGGCCCGCTGGTCGATCAGCTCAAGAGCATGTTCGTGAAGCAGTTCGCCGCGAAGGGCGGCGCCTCCGTGATCGGCAAGGCCCTCCCGTTCGGCGTCGGCGCAGCCATCGGCGGGGCAGGGAACAACATCCTCGGCCGTCGCGTGCTCACGACCTCACACAAGGCTTTCGGCGCGGCTCCGATCGATCTGCCGCTCGAGCTCGAACCGGTGCCGGGAGCGGAGAAGCTCGAGCTGCGGATGCTCCGCGGCGCGCGGTATGCCGGCAACGCCGTGGCCGGTGCGGCAGGAACGACCGTCCGCGGAGTCGGCTGGGTCGGTCGCAAGGCCCTCTCCCTCGGCCGTTCCCCGAAGTCGGACCCGGAGTTGGAGGAGAACGATCCCGCGAAAACCGCCGACGTGAAGCGGGAGAACGACGACCCGACGGAAGCGGATGCGGACTCCGCACACTGAGCACTGCGCGTAGGTCGCCAAAGGATCGGCCGACCCGTTGTGCCGAGCATCCAACAGACCGGGCCGACCCGACGCTAGGGTGGAATCCGTGACGGACAAGCCCGACCTCTTTACCACCGCCGGCAAGATCGCGGATCTGCGCGCTCGCTACACCGAAGCCGTCGTCGACGCAGAAGCCAAGGCGAAGGAGAAGCAGCACGCCAAGGGCAAGATGACCGCCCGTGAGCGCATCGAACTGCTCGTCGACCCCGGAAGCTTCGTCGAGTTCGACGAGTACGTGCGCCACCGCACCACCGCCTTCGGCATGGACCGCTCCCGCCCCTACGGCGACTCGGTCGTCACCGGTGTCGGCACGATCAACGGGCGCACCGTCGCGGTGTACTCGCAGGACTTCTCGACCTTCGGCGGCTCACTCGGCGAGGTCGCCGGCGAGAAGATCGTGAAGATCATGGAGTTCGCCCTCGCCGGCGGGATGCCCTGCATCGGCATCCTCGACTCGGGCGGTGCGCGTATCCAGGAGGGCGTCGTCGCCCTGGGCAAGTACGGCGAGATCTTCCGCCTCAACACCCGCGCCTCCGGCGTGATCCCTCAAATCTCCATCATCATGGGCCCCGCGGCCGGTGGCGCCGTGTACTCCCCCGCGCTCACGGATTTCGTGATCATGGTCGACAAGACCAGCCAGATGTTCGTCACCGGTCCCGACGTGATCAAGACCGTGACCGGCGAGGACGTCGGCATGGAGGAACTCGGCGGCGCGCTCACGCACAACACGCGGTCGGGCGTCGCGCACTACCTCGCCGAGGACGAAGACGACGCGATCGACTACGCGCGCACGCTGCTGAGCTTCCTTCCGGACAACAACATGGCGGAGCTGCCCTCGTACGAGAGCACCTTCGAGTTCGAGACCACCGACGCCGACCGTGTGCTGAACACGATCGTCCCCGACTCCACGAACCAGCCGTACGACATCCACACCGTCATCGAGCACGTGGTCGACGAGGGCGACTTCCTCGAGGTGCAGCCGCTGTTCGCCCCGAACATCGTGATCGGGTTCGGCCGCATCGAGGGCCGCTCCGTCGGCATCATCGCGAATCAGCCGTCGCAGATGGCCGGAACGCTGAACATCGAAGCCGGCGAGAAAGCGAGCCGCTTCGTCCGGTTCTGCGACGCGTTCTCCATCCCGATCGTCACCCTCGTCGACGTTCCCGGTTACCTGCCGGGAACCGACCAGGAGTGGACGGGTGTCATCCGCCGCGGCGCGAAGCTCCTCTACGCCTACGCGGAGGCCACGGTCCCGCTCGTCACGGTGATCCTGCGCAAGGCCTACGGCGGCGCGTACATCGTGATGGGATCGAAGCAGCTCGGCGCCGACGTGAACCTCGCCTGGCCGACGGCGGAGATCGCCGTCATGGGCGGGCAGGGTGCCGTGAACATCCTGTACCGCGGCGAGATCAAGAAGGCCGAGGACGCCGGCGAAGACGTCGCCGCCGTGCGTACCCGCCTGGCGAACGAGTACACGTACAACGTCGCCTCCCCGTTCCTCGCGGCGGAGCGCGGAGAGCTCGACGGCATCATCGAGCCGGCGAACACGCGCGTGTCGATCGCGAAGGCACTGCGTGCGCTGCGGGGCAAGCGCGCCGAGCTTCCGCCGAAGAAGCATGGGAACATCCCGCTGTGACCGCGCGAGAGGCCGGGGCCGACGCATCGGAGCAGGCGGCGTCGATGCTCACGATCACGCGCGGTTCAGCCACTGAAGAAGAGCTGGCCGCACTCATCGCGGTGATCAGCGAGGCCTATGCGTCCGAAGCGGCGGACGCCGTGGCCGATGAGCCGACCGTGTCCGCCTGGACCCGCACGCAGCGTCCGCTCCGGCGTCCGCTGCGCCGTGACATCCCGTGGGGACGCTTCTCCGGGTGACGCCCCCGGCCTGCGCCTCGTGCGTCAGGCGGTGAGAGCTCAGCCGTCGAGCAGGAGCCCCGAGGCACGGGGACTGAGTACGGAGTCGAGCACCACGCAGCCGGCGCCCACCGCGCCCACGTCGTCGCCGACGACCGTCCCGTCGACCGGCAGCGTGCGCACCGCCCGTGTCGCGCTCGCACGATCGAGGCGACCGGGGATCTCGCTGAGGTACACCTCCGCGAGCCGCGACCAGAACGGGCCGCCGAACACGACGCGGTCCACGTCGAGCATGTTCGCGAGCGCGGCGGTCAGGACGGACATGTGCACAGCCGCCTGCCGCAGCACGGCCAGGGCGGCGACGTCGCCGCGGCCGGCACGCTCGCAGAGCTCTCCGAAGCGCTCGTCGACGGACTCGACATCGCTCGCCTCGCGATCGTCCTGGAACACCCCCGCACGCTCCGCCTGTTCGACGATGGCCTGTGGCGTGCAGACGACCTCGACGCATCCCCGAGAACCGCAGGTGCACCGCGGACCGTCCGGATCCACGATCACGTGCCCGACCTCTCCGATGTTGCGTGTGCTCCCGGGCACGACCTCCCCCTCCCTGGCGAGGGCGGCCCCGATCCCGGTACCCAGATAGATGAAGACGAACGAATCGTCGGCCGACGCGCGCCGCGTCCACAGTTCGCCCGACGCGGCGGCAGTCGTGTCCTTCTCGAGCAGCACGGGAAGACCGGTCGCGTCGGCGAGCACCGCACGCAGCCGCACCCGGTGCCAGCCGAGCAGCTTCGGCGGGTCGATCACCGTGCCCTTCTCCGCATCGAGAGGCCCGGGGGCGGCGACTCCCACCCCGGCGATCCGGTCCCGGTCCACGTCCGCCTCGGCGATCAAGGCGTCGATGGTCGCCGCCATGGCGGAGATGATCCACCGTGGTTCCTTCGCCGGGGTGCGTATGCTCTTCCGACGCACGACGGCACCCGACAGGTCGAGCAGGACGAAGGTCATGATGGCGGGGTCGAGGTGCACCCCCACCGCGAAGCGACTGTCCGGGACGAGCCGCAGGGTCACGCGGGGTTTGCCCGGACCGTTGATGGTGCGCCCCGCCTCACGGATGAATCCGTCGTCGAGAAGCCGGCGGGTGATGTTCGTCACCGTCTGCGCGGAGAGCCCGGTGGCGGAGGCGAGTTCGATGCGGCTCAGCCCTTCCCCGGACTGTCGGATCGCCTCCAGGACCACGGACTGATTGAAGTCCCCCATCCGCGGAAGGTTGGTTCCCCGACGCGTTCCCATGGTCCTATGATCCCTCATCGAGCGAGAAATCGTGTCCCCCAAAATACCTACAGACAACGAATGGAAGAACCCCCAGACTGGAGGAGACGCTTCGCGTTCGGCTGGTCTCTCTGTCCCAGGGTAGACAGACGCTGATCGGCCACCAGCGGACGGTTTTCGGGTAACTGTCCGCACGGCGAGGGGCTGGCGACAACGCCGCCCCTCGCCCACTCTCCTCATCCTGTCGGGAGCGCGGCGTCCTCAGACGGCTTCGGCCTCCCGAGCGATCTCATGCCACAGGTCGACCGCGTCATCGTCGCCCGAGGCACGCGTCCCCGCACGCCCGACGACGGTCACCGCGACACGGGCATCGCGAGCCGAACGGATGATGAGCCGCGCGCTCTGCGCCTGCATGAGCACAGAGGCGAGCTCGTCCCGGATCTCACTGCGTCGCGCTTCGTCGATGCCATCGAATCCGCCCTCGTCGAAGACCGTGACGACGGCGCCGCGTAGACGGGCGGCGTCGATCGCGTTGCGCACGGCATCGTTGAGCAGGTCCGCTCCGCGCAGCTCGTCGCGCAGCCGCCCCTCGGCGAGGCGCGCTTCGAGTCGCTCCCGGTCGTCGAGCGCGCCACGGGAGGCGACGACACGACCGAGCACCGGCCCGGCGACCGCCAGGGCGAACTGCGCGCGCAGACGCCTCTCCCGCTGGCGTACGCTCTGGGTGGCGTGCCAGGCCGAGACCGCCTGCTGGATCTCGGCGAGTCGTTCGGTGTCGCGCACCGCGCGATCCCAGAACATCACGAGAAGTCGGGCGACGACGATCCACATGATCGAGCCGACCAGGCCCAGGGTGAGCGCCACGCCGATCCCGAGGTATGCCGAGGAGGCCGCGACGAGAACCGCGAGCGTCAGCCAGCCGATCAGGAACCGACGGCGGACGATGCACACGACACCGAGGAGCCCGAGCCCGCCGATGTACCAGGTGGCGAAGGGAGCGGTGCGGTCGGCGGGCTCCAGAGAGAACGTGACCAGGGCGGGGATGAGGGCGCTCGCGAGCAGGGCCAGCACCGCCGACCACAGGGGCATCCGCACAGACGTCGCGTCGCCCAGAATCGCGATGTTCACGACCACGAGGTAGATGCCGATCGCGACGATCATCAACAACGGCGCCGTCGGCTGCTCGATCCACCAGATCGCGCGCGCGGCGAAGTACAGCGCGAACCCCACGGCGAGCGAGGTGGCGACGCTGCGGACGGTCCGGTTCACGAGCGCTCCCACCCCAGCACGACGGTCGTGCCCTGCTCATCGGATCGGATGTCCGCGGTGCCGGCGACTCCGGCCATGCGGGCGAAGATGGAGGCGCGGATCCCGAGCCGGTCGGCGCCGATCGCCGTGATGTCGAAACCCGGCCCCGTGTCCGACACGGTCACGGAGATCCCTTGGTCACCACACGCCTCGACGATGATGTGCAACCCACGGCTGTTCGCGTGGGACACGGCGTTCCCGATCGCCTGCCGTGCGGCCAGCACGAGGGCTCGCGCCGCCCGTCCGGGGATCATTCCGATCCCGCCGCGCTCCTCGACGATCGCGTCGGCACCGAGCTCCGAGAGCGAACGGCGGAGTTCGACCACGATCTGCGCGATCCCCACGGGCTCGTCGGTGCCCTCCTGGGACACGGCGGCTTCCGTGTTCGCGAGACGTGTGAGAGCTTCCCGTGCCATCGCGACCGCGAGCTCCTCCGCCCGCTCCCCCTCCGCCCGCTCGGCGGCGATCAACGCCGCGAGGACGCTGTCATGCATGAGCGCCGACATCGCCACGCGTTCCTCCTCGGCCGCGGCGGCAGCGGCTGCGGCGGAGTAGGAGGCGACGGCTTGCCCTCGTGCCTCGTCGACGCCGGCCGCGACGGAGCGGAACATCCAGCCGAGCGAGATGATCACCACGCCGAGGATAAGCGTGAAGGAGACATCGAATGCGGTCGTGACCCAGAACTCCCGCGAGAACTCCCCCTGCACGAGACGCACGTAACCGTAGACGAACGGCATCACGGCCGCCCACGCGAACTGGAGCCGCAGGGGGAACGCGAGCATCGCCGCGACCACCCCCACGTTCACGAGGAAGAAGATCCAGGGCTGATCGCCGGCACTCTTGTCGGCGGGGTCCACGACCGTCGGCCACGCGGCGAGCGCCAGCAGGTAGACCACGGCGAAGAGGCCCGAGAAGGTGCGCACGCCGCGGCCGACCAGGCAGGCGACCAGCATCGCCGCGAGCGGGACGAACACCACGACGACCATCACGATGTGCACCACGTCCGCCTGGGACAGGGTGTTCACCGCGGCGAACAGCGCCTGGGCGCCCAAGGCGGAGGATCCGATCGCGACGACGATCGCGAGGATCCGCTCCATGCGTTTGCCCGTGAATCGCTCGAACTCAGTCTCCGTGCTGCCCGGAGACGGGATCTTGCTCCAGGCATCGCGGATGCTGAGCGGATCAGCGGGCACTCGACGCCCCGTCTGCCGCGACGATGCCGTCCTCCATCGCTCGACGGAGGAGATCCACCTTCGTGGGTGCGGGCCGACCGACCTCGACGTACTTGACCCGTACGCGCGTGATGTTCTCCTTGGCGGTCGAGTAGGCGACGCCGAGCCGCTCGGCGACCGCCTTCAGCGGAAGGCCCGTGGCATACAACCGGAGCACCTCGCGCTCGCGGCTGGAGAGCTGCGCGTCGGCGAAGGCCCGGTCACCGTCGACGGCGCTGGCCCATTCGACGTTGTTGAGCGCTTCGCCCTGAGCGACGGTCCGGATCGCGTCCATCACGTCATCGAGGGCGGAGGACTTGCTGACGACCCCTGCGGCACCGGCGGACAGAGCCTCACGCACAGCCGCGGGACGGTCGGCGACGCTGTGGATGACCACGCTCGCCCCGTCGTTCACGAGCGATGACACGTTCTCTGTCACGGTGCTGCCGTCGCCCAGGGTGAGGTCGAGGACCACGACGTCGGCAGGAGCGGCAGAAGCCGAGGCCCGCCATTCCAGGTATGACACGACTGTGCTCCCCGAGAACACCACGGTCTGCGAGTCGCGCGCGCACGCGGCCTCGAGGCCGAGGCGAACGGACTCGTGATCGTCGATGAGTGCGACCCTGCTCATCCACCCAGCCTAGTGAGTCGCCGCAGACGGCCGCCGACGGCTCAGCGGGTCAGCAGCGCGACGACCTCGAAGTGGTGCGAGTGCGGGAACAGATCGAAACCTCGAAGACGATCAACGTTCCACCCCAGCGCCCGGAAGGTCCCGAGATCACGGGAAAGGGCGACCGGATCGCAGGCGACGTATGCGACGGCCTCCGGCGCGAGCGCATGCACGGCCTCGACGACCTGACGGCCCGCTCCTGCGCGAGGCGGGTCGAGGATCACGGCCCCCGTGCGGCCGCTGCTCCGGCGCGTGGACAGGAAGCGGTCGACCCGCGCGGTGACCGCGGTGACCTCGAGCGGTGCGAGGTTGGCGGCCGCGTGCTCAGTGGCCCGTGCGCTCGACTCCACCGTGACGATGTCGGTGCCGCCGAGATCGGCGAGTGTCGCGGCGAAGAGACCGACGCCGCCGTACAGGTCGTAGTGCGTCTTCGCCTCGTCGACGTGTCCGTCGAGGATGCCGTACACCGCGGCGTCGAGCACGGAGGCCGCCCGCGGATGGACCTGCCAGAATCCCGTCGCGTCCAGCTGGAAGGGCCGGTCTCCGACGAGTTCCTGGATCGTCTCGGGAGTCGGACGGCGCCGGAAGCCGCGCGCGACCTTGGCCGGACGCGCCGTCTCCTCGCGGCGGATGATGCGCACTCGACCGTCGGCGGGCTCGACGAGCTCGATCCGACCGGGAGCCTCACCGCGGAGCGCGAGCGCGGCCTCCGCGATCGCCGGGCGAGCGAGCGGGTGGGAAG
The DNA here is from genome assembly GCF_021272365.1 of Microbacterium sp. KKR3/1. Lineage (NCBI taxonomy): Bacteria > Bacillati > Actinomycetota > Actinomycetes > Micrococcales > Microbacteriaceae > Microbacterium > Microbacterium sp. KKR3/1. The sequence continues at coordinate 92,157 of NZ_JAJSDW010000003.1, forward strand.
ACACGGGGATGACCCGGTGGCTGCGTGCGGCGAACGGCCCCACCGCGCCCGTGTCGTCGACGTGCAGGGTCACGCGCGTACGCCACCCGGTGCCGTCTCCGGATTCGACGGCCTCGATCTCCGGGGCGACGAGCCCCTCCCCGGCGAAACGGTCCAGCGCCTCGGTCAGCACCTGGCGCTTGAGCACTCGCTGGTGGTCGAGCGCGATGTGCCCGAGGTCGGCTCCGCCGGGGCGGTCCGCGGGATCCCTCGAGACGTCGGCCTCGGCCCAGATGTGCGGTCGCCGATGCTCTGACGCCTCCAGCACCTCGATCGTCTCCGCTCGCCAGAAGCTGCGGGTCGAGGCATCGGCCCCGTCCTGCGGGGCGATCAGTCGCGCACGGACGCGCTCCCCGGGGACCGCGTCCGAGACGAAGACCACGCGCCCCTCGTGGCGGGCGATGAAGGTGCCCCCGTGTGCGATGCCGGTGATGTCGAGCTCGAGCACGTCGGCTGCGGAGGAAGTCATCCTTCGAGGATACGGTGGTGGACATGCGCGTCTGCCTCGCCTCGACCTCACCGGCCCGACTCATGCTGCTGCGGCAGGCGGGTATCGAACCGCTCACCGTCTCCCCGGACGTCGACGAAGACGCCGTCGCCGCCGCCGCGGAGGAAGAGCGCGGCACCCCGCTGGCCCCTGCGGAGCTCGTGCTGCTGCTCGCCCGGGCGAAGGCTGCCGCGGTCGCGCAGGGTCTCGCCGAGGAGGGGGTCTTCGACGGCCTCGTGATCGGCGGGGATTCGATGTTCGCACTCGGCGGGCGCGTCTACGGCAAGCCCTACACCCCCGCGGAAGCCACGCGGCGCTGGCAGGAGATGCGCGGTGCCACGGGCATCCTGCATTCCGGGCACTCCGTCTTCCGTGTCGCCCCCGGCCGGACACCCGTCGAGGCGACCGCGGTCGCCGAGGCCGCGGTGACCTTCGCCGACGATGTCAGCGATGCCGAGATCGCCGCGTATGTGGCGTCGGGCGAACCCCTGCATGTGGCAGGGGCGTTCACGGTCGACAGCCTGGGCGGGGCCTTCATCACCCGCGTGGACGGCGACCCCTCCACCGTCGTGGGAATGTCCCTGTCGACCGTGCGGCGCCTGGCCACCGAGCTCGGCGTGCCGTGGACGGACCTGTGGTCGTAGACTCCCCTCCACGTTTCTGCCACTTTCTTGTGGGGAGTCGTCAAAGGGATCGGGGTCCTTCTCGCTAGGCTGGCAAGCATGCCTGCTATCGCCAAGGTGCTCATCGCCAACCGCGGCGAGATCGCCGTACGCATCATCCGCGCCGCTCGTGACTCCGGGATCGCCTCGGTCGCCGTCTACGCCGACCAGGATCGGGACGCCCTGCACACGCGTCTGGCCGACGAGGCCTACGCTCTCGGCGGCTCGACCAGCGCGGAGACGTACCTCCAGATCGAGAAGATCCTGTCGATCGCCCGCCGTGCCGGTGCCGACGCCGTGCACCCCGGCTACGGCTTCCTGGCCGAGAACGCCGAGTTCGCGCGCGCGATCATCGATGCGGGGATGACCTGGATCGGCCCGTCCCCCGAGGCCATCGAGGCTCTCGGCGACAAGGTGACCGCGCGCCACGTGGCCGAGAAGGTCGGCGCGCCCCTCGCGCCCGGCACACCCGGCCCCGTCGACGGTGCCGACGAGGTCATCGCCTTCGCGAAGGAATTCGGCCTCCCCATTGCCATCAAGGCCGCCTATGGCGGCGGCGGCCGCGGCCTCAAGGTCGCCCGCGAGCTCGACGAGGTCGCCGAGCTCTTCGAGTCGGCCACCCGCGAAGCCGTCGCCGCGTTCGGCCGCGGCGAGTGCTTCGTGGAGAAGTACCTCGACAAGCCGCGCCACGTCGAGACCCAGTGCCTGGCCGATGCCGCCGGCAACGTCGTCGTGATCTCGACGCGCGACTGCTCGTTGCAGCGCCGTCACCAGAAGCTCGTCGAAGAGGCTCCGGCCCCGTTCCTGACGGACGAGCAGAACGCGCAGCTGTACTCCGCCTCGAAGGCCATCCTGAAGGAGGTCGGCTACGTCGGTGCCGGCACCTGCGAGTTCCTCATCGGTGCCGACGGCACGGTGTCGTTCCTCGAGGTGAACACCCGACTGCAGGTCGAGCATCCGGTTTCCGAAGAGGTCACCGGCATCGACCTGGTCCGCGAGCAGTTCCGCATCGCGGCCGGCGGCACCATCGACTACGACGACCCCGAGCCCCAGGGACACTCGTTCGAGTTCCGGATCAACGGCGAGGACCCCGGTCGCGGATTCCTCCCCCAGCCCGGACCGATCCACGTGTTCAAGACGTTCGGCGGTCCCGGCATCCGCCTCGACTCGGGCGTCACCGCCGGGGACGCGGTCTCGGGGGCTTTCGATTCTCTCCTCGCGAAGATCATCGTCACGGGCAAGGACCGCGCCGAGGCGATCGAGCGTTCGCGCCGCGCACTCGACGAGTTCGAGGTCGCCGGACTCCCCACGGTCATCCCGTTCCACCGCAAGGTCGTCCGCGATCCCGCGTTCACCGCGGAGAACGGCGAGTTCGGAGTCTTCACCCGGTGGATCGAGACGGAGTTCGTCAACGACATCCCGGCCTGGGACGGTGAGCTCGAAGCCCCGGCACCCGCCGATTCGCGCCACACGGTCGTCGTCGAGGTCTCCGGCAAGCGCCTCGAGGTGAGCCTCCCCGATCGCGTCGCCGTCGCCCCGGGCACCGCGGGTCGCCCGGCTGCCGTCCCGCCGTCCCGTCGCAGCCACGCGACCACCGCCAATGCCGGAGCCTCCGGCGATGCGGTGAAGTCCCCCATGCAGGCGACCGTCGTCAAGATCGCGGTCGAGGACGGTCAGCAGGTCGTCAAGGGCGACCTCGTCGTCGTGCTCGAAGCGATGAAGATGGAGCAGCCGCTCCAGGCGCACAAGGACGGCGTCATCGGCAACATCAACGCGGACGCCGGAACGACGGTCTCCGCAGGACATCAGCTGCTCACCATCAGCTGACCTCCACCGTCCGGTCTCGTCGCGTTGTTCGCCGAGACCCCCGGTGAACGCCGAAACCCCGTGGTGCAGATGTCTGCCACACGGGGTTTCGGCGTCAGGCGGGGGTCTCGGCGATCTGTCGCGCCCGCAGAACTCAGCCGCAGAGCTCAGCCGCAGAGCTCAGCCGCAGAGCTCAGGAGATGTTGACGAGGTGCATCGCCCTGCTCGCATCGGTGATACTGCTCGACAGCGAGGGGTACGCGGCGAACACCCGCGAGACCTGGTCCACCGTGAGACGACGTTCGACGGCCACGGCGATCGGGTAGATCAGTTCCGACGCCTTCGGGGCCACGATCACGCCACCGATCACCGTGCCGGACCCCTTGCGGGCGATGATCTTGACGAAGCCGTCCTTGATGCCCATCATCTTGGCGCGGGGGTTGGCGGCGAGGGGAAGCTTGTAGACGAGACCGTCGGTCACCCCGTCCTCGGCGTCCTTCTGCGAGAAACCCACGGTCGCGATCTCGGGTGCCGTGAAGATGTTCGAGGTGATCTTGATCAGTTCGAGCGGGATCACGATGTCGCCGAGTGCGTGGAACACCGCCGTGCGTCCCTGCATGGAGGCGACGGAGGCCAGCGGGAAGAAGTTCGTGCAGTCGCCGACCGCGTAGATGTTGGGCACCGAGGTGCGAGCGACGCGGTTCACGCGCACATGACCTGAATCATCGAGCTCGACGCCCGCCTCCTCCAGACCGATGCCCGCGGTGTTGGGGATGGAGCCGACGGCCATCAAGCAGTGGCTCCCGTCGACCGTGCGGCCGTCGGACAGCGTCACGGTCACCCCGTCGTCGGTGACCTCGACCCGGTCGGCGCGGGACTTCGAGAGCACCTGCATCCCGCCGCGCTTGAACACCTTCTCCAGCACGCGCGCGGCGTCCTGGTCCTCCCCCGGAAGCACCTGCTCGCGGCTGGAGATGAGCGTGACCTTCGCACCGAGGTTCATGTAGGCCGACGCGAACTCCGCTCCGGTCACCCCCGACCCGACCACGATGAGGTGCTCGGGCAGCGCCTTCATGTCGTAGAGCTGGGTCCATGTGAGGATGCGCTTGCCGTCGGGCTTGGCGGAGTCGAGCTCACGCGGCGATGCCCCCACGGCCACGACGATCGTGTCGGCCTCGACCCGGTCGAAGTCGGTGCCACCCTGACCGGTCGACACGACGATCGCCGTCGGCCCCTCGAGTCGTCCGTGCCCGGAGAGGATGCGCACCCCGGCCTCGAGGAGCGTGGCACGCATGTCCTCCGACTGCTGACCGGCGAGGGCCAGGAGGCGCTTGTTGACGGCTGCGAGATTGATCGCGATCTCGGGCTTGAGGGGCTTGCCGTTCTCGCCCTTGGCGTAGAAGTTGACTCCGAGGTCGCTCGCCTCGGAGATGGCGACGGCGGCATCCGCCGTCGCGATCAGGCTCTTGGAGGGGACCACGTCGGTGAGGACGGCCGATCCACCGACCCCCACCCGCTCGACCAGGGTGACCTCGGCCCCGAGCTGAGCGGCCGCGAGGGCCGCCTCGTAACCGCCGGGACCGCCGCCGAGGACGGCGACGCGCTGAGTGCGCTCGAAAGTGGTGGAAGACATGGAATCCATTCTTCCCCAATCCTGGCCCCCGAGCCTGCACCTTCCTAGAGTGGATCCATGCCCGAAACGCACAGCAACCCCCTCGACGACCCGACCGCGAACCCCTTCGAGGTCGCCGCGCAGGCCGCCGCCGACATCGCGCGACTGTCCGGTGTCGAGAACCACGACATCGCCCTCACCCTCGGCAGCGGCTGGGGCAAGGCCGCCGACATCATCGGCGAGACGGTCGCCACGATCCCCGCCACCGAGGTCACCGGCTTCTCGAAGCCCGCGCTGGAGGGCCACGTCGGCACGCTGCGCAGCATCCGCACGCCCGGCGGCAAGAACGTCCTGGTGATCGGCGCACGCACGCACTACTACGAAGACCACGGCGTCCGGCGCGTCGTGCACAGCGTCCGCACCGCCGCAGCCACGGGCGCCAAGATCATGGTGCTCACCAACGGCGCCGGCGGCATCCGTGAGACCTGGCGACCCGGTCAGCCGGTGCTCATCAGCGATCACATCAACCTCACCGCCGATTCGCCGCTCGAGGGCGCCACGTTCATCGACCTCACCGACCTGTATTCGAAGCGTCTGCGCGACCTCGCGCGCACGATCGATCCGATGCTCGATGAGGGCGTGTACACCCAGTTCCGCGGTCCGCACTACGAGACCCCGGCGGAGGTGCAGATGGCGAAGCACATCGGCGGACACATCGTCGGCATGTCGACCGCGCTCGAAGCGATCGCCGCCCGCGAGGCCGGCATGGAGATCCTCGGGTTCTCGCTCATCACGAACCTGGCCGCGGGCATCCAGCAGACCCCGCTGAGCCACGCCGAGGTGATCGAAGCCGGTCGTGAGGCGGAGCCGGTGATCTCCGCTCTCCTGGCGAGGGTGGTCGAGGCCCTGTGAACGAGGAGAGACTCGCGCAGGCGCGCGCCTGGCTGCGTCAGGACCCGGATCACCAGACACGCGACGAGCTCGCGGGCCTGATCACGCGGGCGTCCGCCGGTGAGGCGGCAGCGACCGCGGAGCTCGACGACCGGTTCCGCGGACGCCTGGAATTCGGCACAGCGGGGCTCCGCGGCGAGCTCGGCGCCGGAAGCAACCGGATGAACCGGGTGCTCGTGGCCCAGGCCGCGGCGGGCTTCGCCGCCTATCTGCGGGAGAAGACGCACGGAACCACCCCGACCGTCGTGATCGGCTACGACGGGCGACGCAACTCTCGCGTGTTCGCGACCGACTCGGCGGAGCTGTTCGCCGGCGCGGGTCTGCGAGCGATCCTCCTGCCGCGCCTGCTGCCGACGCCCGTGCTCGCCTTCGCCGTGCGGCACTTCGGCGCCGACGCCGGTGTGATGGTGACCGCGAGCCACAACCCGCCGAACGACAACGGCTACAAGGTCTATCTCGGCGGGGCCGACCAGGGTTCGCAGATCGTCGCCCCGGCGGATGCCGAGATCGCCGCGCACATCCAGCGCACGGCCGATGCCGGCTCGATCGCCGCGCTGCCGCGCTCGACGGACTACGAGACCGCCGGCGAGGACGTCGTCGACGCGTATGTCGCGGCCACCGCCGCCGTGGCCCCCGCACCCGCCGGTGCCACCGGGATGCGATGGGTCTACACCGCGATGCACGGAGTGGGATGGGAGACGGTGTCGCGCATCGTGCGCGAAGCGGGCTACCCGCAGCCTTTCGTCGTGGATGAGCAGCTCACGCCCGACGCCACCTTCCGCACGGTCTCCTTCCCGAACCCGGAGGAGCCGGGAGCGATGGATCTCGCCTTCGCGCGGGCTCGGCGGGTGAAGGCGGACTTCATCCTGGCCAACGACCCCGATGCCGATCGCCTGGCCGTCGCGGTTCCGGACGAGACGGCCGCGGACGGCTGGCGTCGACTCACCGGCAACGAGGTCGGGCTGCTGCTCGGGGCACGTGCCGCCCGCGCGGCCGCCGGCACACCGGGCGCCTCCCTCGCATGCTCCCTCGTCTCCTCCCCCGGTCTCGGCGCCGTCGCCGCCCACCACGGACTCGACTTCCACGAGACGCTCACCGGCTTCAAGTGGATCTCGCGCGCCCCGGGGATCGTCTTCGGTTTCGAGGAGGCCCTGGGCTACCTCGTGAACCCGGAGACGGTTCGCGACAAGGACGGAGTGTCGGCGGCCGTCGCGATCCTCGGGCTCGCCGCCGAGGCCCGTGACCGCGGCGCGACGCTGGTCGACCTGCTCGCCGAGTTGGGCGAGACCTACGGGCACTTCGCCAGCGGACAGGTGTCGGTGCGCGTCGAGGACCTCGCGGTCATCGGCAACGTCATGCTCGCCCTGCGCACGCTGCCGCCGACGCAGATCGCCGGACGTTCGATCACCTCGGCCGAGGACCTGATGCACGCCGCGCCGGGCGCACCCTCCGGGGATGTGCTGCGGTACCGCCTCGGCGACGGCTCGCGCGTGATCGTGCGCCCGAGCGGCACCGAACCCAAGCTCAAGGTCTACATCGACGCCCGGGCCGACTCCTCCGAGGCCGCCGCTGCGGCCGTCGTGGAGCTCGAGGCCGGAGTGCGGACCCTGCTCGACGAGCGCACCTGACATGCCGGTCCGACGCGTCATCGTCAGCGCCCACAACGGCGTGCACGCCCGTCCGGTGGCGGAGCTGGTGCGTCTCGCGCAGTCGCACAGCACACCCGTGACCCTGCGGACGGAGGACGGCACCACCGTCGACCTGAGCAGCGTGCTGGCCGTGATGGACCTCGGCATCTCGTCCGGGGATGCGGTGGTGCTCGAGACGACGGCCTCCGACACCGCGGAGGCCGTCCTCGATCAGCTCGTCGAGGTGCTCGCCCCGCGGGGGTGACGGCGGGGGTCAGCCGTCGATCACGGCGACGAGCTCATCGAGGAACGCCTCGAAGGTCGACCCCCGACGGACGATCCGCTGCACGCTCTCGCGTTCGCTGAACACCTCGACCAGCTGCTCGAACACCGTCTGGAACGCCGCGCGGTCGCTCTCGCTGAACGCGGCGAGCGCGACGACCTGCACCCGGCCGTCGCCCCAGGCGGCCGAGCCGTCCGCCACCCCGATCGCGATGGCAGTGCGGGTCGCTGTCATCTGCAGCGCGTGCGGGACGGCGAGCGCATCGGTGAACGCGGTCGATGACATCCGCTCGCGCACGATCGTGTTCTCGATGTAGTCCTCGCCGATGAGCCCTGCCTGCACCAGCAACCCCCCGAGGCGGCGGATGATCGCCTCTTCCCCCTCGTCCGGCAGCGGGAACACGTACGCGTCCGCCAGGAAGTAGCGGGCGAGCTCGCCGCGGAGGCGGGTGAGCCGTCGTCCGCGGCGCACCCGGGCGGCGGCCTGCTGGATCCGGTCGACGTCGGCATCGGTCAGGAACGGCTGGATCCGGACGAAACGGTCGCCCGCCTGACCCGGCTCGATCGTGCTGAGCACGAGGTCGGTGTCGAAGGACGCCCAATCGGGGTCGACGTTGGTCACGACGGTGGTGACCTCGATCGCCGACCCCAGCGAGCGGTCGACACTCGAGCGGAGCAGCTCGTGCAGCTCGTGATACCCGGGGCAGACGATCGTGGCCGTGAGGATCGACTCGGCCTTGCGGCTGCGCTCCAGCCTCCCGCCCACGTGCATCGCGATGTACGCGATCTCGTCGTCGTGGATGGGCGTCCCGACGCGGTCGTGGAGGCCGCTCGCGATAGACACCGCCACTTCGAAGATCATCGGATAGGTGGTCTTGAGCGAGCGGGTGAGCGGGTTGCGCGTCAACGCGCTCTCCTCCGCTCGTCGCAACAGGTTCTGCACGTGCAGCGCGAGCCGGAGCACGAACGTCTCGTCGACGAGGTCCACCTCGAAGTCCTCGGCGGCTCTGCTGATCTCCGCACGGACGGCGGCCTCGACCGCGGGGTCCACCCCGCTGCGTGCCACCTCGCGGGTCGCGTCCTCCCCCGGCGCGACGATGCGGGTCAGGACGAGGGAGGCGAGGTGACCGCTGTCGCCCTCCCCGAGCACGACTGCGAAGTGCTCGGACGCCAGCCGGGCGATGACCGCACCCACCCGGGGGATCTCCTCCCGCGCACCGGCCGGTGAGGAGTCGAGCGCGTGTCCGGCGGCGACACGCTCCGCCGCGATGGCGATGTGGAGGAGGACGTCGGCGATCGCGAGCTCGTTCACGTAGTAGCCGAGCTCGCCCAGCTCCCGGACCAGCGCGGACTTGAAGGGACCCACCGCGCTGGCGGCGACCGCGGACCCCGAGAGGGCACGACGGAAGGTCTCGGGGTGGAAGGAAGCGTCGTCCATCTCGTCGTGGGCGAGTCGGCTGAGAAGACGTCGTTGCGCGGCCTCGTCGCCGCGGAGTCGCACGTTCTCCCGGTCGCGCTCGAGCACGAGCTCGGTGCCGTCGAGCAGACCCCGCACGCGGACCAGGTCCGCTTCGAGGGTGGCCTCGCTGACATGGAGTTCGTCTGCGGTGTCGAACACGTCGATCCCCGCCGGCACATCCAGAAGCCGCCGCACGAGCGTGTGCAGACGGTCACGGGGTGCGGATTCCCCGGCCTGTCGCCTCCGGAGCGCTCCACGAGCCCCGGGTCCCGCGCGGTAGCCCGCCGGAGAGGACTCGATCACGTCGGCACCGGGCGACCGCGCGTTCAGAGCGGCGACGTAGGAGCGGATGCTGCGCGGGGTGACTCCGAGCAGATCGGCGAGGCTGCCCGCCGTCGCCCAGCCCTCTTGTCGCAGCAGCACGGCGAGGAGCTGGTCCTGACGCTGGCGCGACATGAGCCTTCCCTTCCCGCGTGCTGACCGCACTGTCTCGACGTGGTCTCCATGATGTCAGCTTGCCGACGCGCTCGGGCGGAAGGCGCTGTTCCGCGGGGGCGGAAAGGAACGTGTTGGCGCAGGATCCTTCCGGTTCACAGACTGTTCTCAGGAAGGTGGGAATCGATGAGGATCCTCGTGGTGTGCGGCGCCGGCGCGTCGAGCACGTTCGTCGCACAGCGGCTCCGGAGTGCGGCGGCGGCGGCCGGACTCGGCTGGGAGGCGACGGCGGGGATGGAGAGCTCCGTGTCGGACTCCGATGTCGACCTCGTCCTCGTCGGCCCTCACCTGGGCGACCGGCTGGAAGCCATCCGCGCCCGTGCGCACGCGCCCGTCGCGGTGCTCCCCGGGGATGTCTTCACGGACCGGGACGGCTCCCGCACCCTCGTCTACGCCCGATCGATCCTCGCCGCCGCCGGCGACACCCCGAAAGGAACATCATGACCGCCACCCGCACCGTCCGGATCGGCTCCTCCCACGGATTGCACGCCCGCCCGGCGAAACTCTTCGCGCAGGCGGCGAAGGACTCCGGCGTCGCCGTGACGATCGCCAAGGATTCGGGCAAGCCGGTGAATGCGGCGAGCATCCTCGGTGTCATCGCCCTGGCGGTCGAGTACGGCGACTACGTGACGCTCACCGCCGAGGGCGACGGTGCCGAGGGCGTGCTCGACACCCTCACCGAGCTCCTCACCACAGACCATGATCAGGAGGCAGCCGGATGAGCGAGCTGCGGGGTGTGGGGATCGGTCTCGGAGTGGCACAGGGACCGGTCATCCGCATGTCCGAAGCGATGCCCGCTCCGGAGAACACGCCGAGCACCGCCGGAGCAGACGCCGAGCGCACCCGTGTGCACGAGGCCGTCGCGACCGTCGCCCGGGAGTTGAACGAGCGCGGCCGGACCGCAGGAGGCTCCGCTCAGGAGGTGCTCGAGGCCCAGGCGATGATCGCCGAAGATCCGACACTCCAGGACGAGGTCGACACCCGCATCGATGCCGGCGCGACCGCCGAGTGGGCCGTGCACGACGCCTTCGCCGGCTTCCGCGCGACGCTCGAGGCCGTCGGCGGCTACCTCGGCGAGCGCGCCGCCGATCTCGATGACATCGCTCAGCGTGTGCTCGCGCACCTCCGCGGCGTCGAGGCGCCTGGTGTCCCGAACCCCGGGCACCCGTTCGTCCTGGTCGCACGCGATCTCGCCCCGGCCGACACCGCCCTGCTCGACCTGGATCAGGTGCTCGCACTGATCACGACCGACGGCGGGCCCACCTCGCACACCGCGATCCTCGCCCGGGAGAAGGGCATCGTCGCGATCGTGGGCGTCGCGGACGGCGCGCAGCTGATGACGGGTGAGACGGTGATCGTGGATGCGGCCGCGGGCGTCGTGACCCGCGAGCCCACCGACGAGCAGAAGAGCCGCGCCACGGAGCGCGCGGCCGCCCGTCGTGCAGCCGACGCCGCTCCGCTGACTCCCGGCGCCCTCGCCGACGGCACGCCTGTCGCGCTGCTCGCGAATCTGGGGAAGCCCGCAGACGCCGCGGATGCGGTCGCTCGGGGGGCCGAGGGCGTCGGGCTCTTCCGCACCGAGTTCCTGTTCCTCTCCTCGGCTCAGGCGCCGACGGTCGCCAAGCAGCGCGAGTCCTACCGCGAGCTGCTGGCCGCGTTCCCCGGCAAGAAGGTCGTGGTGCGGATGCTGGACGCCGGCGCGGACAAGCCCCTCGCCTTCCTCAACGACGCCCACGAGGAGAATCCTGCGCTGGGGCTCCGGGGCCTTCGTGCCCTGCGAGCGAGCGAGGACATCCTTCGCGAGCAACTGACGGCCCTCGCCGAGGCGGACGCCGAGACCGAGGCCGACCTCTGGGTGATGGCCCCCATGGTCGCCACCGTCGAGGAGACCAGGTACTTCACGGATCTCGCCCGCGAGTACGGGCTCACGACGGCCGGCGTCATGGTCGAGATCCCGGCGAGTGCTCTGCTCGCCGACCGCGTGCTGGCGCACGCCGATTTCGCCTCGATCGGCACCAACGATCTGACCCAGTACACGATGGCGGCGGACCGCATGCTCGGCTCCGTCGCCGGCTTCCAAGACCCCTGGCATCCTGCCGTCCTGCGCCTCGTGCGCGAGGTCGGCGATGCGGGAGCGCGTCTCGGGAAGCCCGTCGGCATCTGCGGCGAAGCGGCGGCGGACCCTCTGCTGGCGGTCGTGCTCGTCGGGCTCGGCGCCACGAGCCTCTCGATGGCCCCGTCCGCGCTGGCCGACGTGCGACACGCACTCTCCGAACACACCCCGTCCGAGGCGCGGAGCCTCGCCGAAGCCGCCCTGGCCGCTGACGATGCCTCCTCCGCCCGAACCGCCGTGGCGACGCTCGCCGCGGAAATCACCCTCCACAAGAAAGAGACGACATCATGACGACGACGTCACCTGCCGCCACGAGAACCGGCGGCGTCCGCGTAGGAGTGCAACGCTTCGGCACGTTCCTCTCCGGCATGATCATGCCCAACATCGCGGCCTTCATCGCCTGGGGCTTCATCACGATGCTCTTCATCCCGAAGGGCTTCTTCGGAGCCGAGAGTCCCTTCGGCTGGCACTGGGCCGGCGTCGCCGAGATCATCGGCGGTGGCGGCGACTCCGCCGTCCTCGGCTGGCAGGGCGCGATGACGGCCGTCACCGAGAGTGCCGACGGAAACGTCCTGGCCTACGTCGGCCTCGTCGGCCCGATGGTCACCTACCTGCTCCCGCTGCTGATCGCGAACACCGCCGGCCGCATGGTCTACGGCGAGCGCGGCGGAGTGGTCGCCACGATCGCGACCGTCGGCGTGATCGTCGGCACGAACATCCCGATGTTCCTCGGCGCCATGATCATGGGGCCGATCGCCGCCTGGATCATGAAGCAGGTGGACCGCCTGTGGGACGGCAAGATCCGCCCCGGCTTCGAGATGCTGGTCAACAACTTCTCGGCGGGCATCCTGGGCATGATCCTCGCGATCGTCGGGTTCTTCGCCTTCGGGCCCGTCATGCTCGGCATCAGTGCCGTGCTGGGGACAGCCGTCGACTGGCTCGTCACGCTCAACTTGCTGCCGCTGGTGTCGATCATCGTCGAGCCGGCGAAGGTCCTGTTCCTGAACAACGCCATCAACCACGGTGTGTTCACCCCGCTGGGCATCGAGCAGGCCGCGGAGACCGGCAAGTCGATCCTCTTCCTCATCGAGGCGAACCCCGGGCCCGGGCTCGGCCTGCTGCTGGCATTCACCTTCTTCGGCGTAGGCGCTGCGAAGGCCTCGGCCCCCGGAGCGGCGATCATCCAGTTCTTCGGCGGTATCCACGAGATCTACTTCCCGTACGCGCTGAGCAAGCCGACCACGATCCTCGCACTCATCGCGGGTGGCGCGGCCGGTGTCACCACGAACATGGTCCTCGGCGGCGGCCTGGCCTTCCCCGCGGCCCCCGGCAGCATCATCGCGGTGACCGCCGCGGCCATCGGACCCGGTGTCGGCAACCTCCTCGTCGTGTACCTGTCGGTCATCGTCGCCGCGACGGTGACGTTCCTCATCACCGGCGTCATCCTGCGGGCCTCGCGCAAGCGCGACCTCGAAGCCGAGGGCGATTCCTTCGGTGCCGCGATCGCACAGACCGAGGCGAACAAGGGCAAGTCGTCCGCCGCGATGGACGCGCTGCGCACGTCGACGGCGACCACGGCCTCCGCGGCCGCCCCGAGCACCACCGCGGTCGCGACCACTCCGATCGAGCGCATCGTCTTCGCCTGCGACGCCGGTATGGGCTCCTCCGCCATGGGCGCGAGCGTCCTGCGGAACAAGCTCAAGAAGGCGGGCATCGAGGACATCACGGTCACCAACCAGGCGATCGCCAACCTCGACGGCACGGCCGACGTGGTGATCACCCAGCAGCAGCTCACCGAGCGCGCCACGGCCAAGTCGCCGGACTCGGTCCACGTGTCGGTCGACAACTTCATGAACTCGCCCAAGTACGACGAGGTCGTGGACATGGTGCGCGAGCAGCGAAAGGAAGCAGAATGAGCGTTCTCACCCCCGAACAGGTGCGCATCCATCCCGGAAGCGCGACCAGGGACGAGGCCCTGCAGGAGGCGACGGACATCCTCGTGGCCGCCGGAGCCGTCACCCCGGCCTATGTCGACGCGATGCGACAGCGCGAGGAGACGGTCTCGACCTTCATGGGCAACGGACTGGCGATCCCGCACGGCACCAACGACGCGAAGGACGCGATCCTCGCCTCCGCGCTGTCGGTCGTCCGCTACGACGGCGGGGTCGACTGGTCAGGCGATCCCACGACGTTCGTGATCGGCATCGCCGGGGTCGGCGACGAGCATCTGGAGATCCTCTCGCGCATCGCGATCCTGTTCTCCGAGGAGGATGACGTGGCTCGGCTCTCCGCCGCTCAGACACCGGAGGCGCTCTACGCCCTCCTCTCGGAGGTGAACGAGGGATGAAGGCGGTCCACTTCGGGGCCGGCAACATCGGTCGCGGTTTCGTCGGTCTGCTGCTGCGCCAGGGAGGCTACGAGGTCGTGTTCTCCGACGTCGCCGATGCCCTGGTCGACGCGATCAATGCGACCGCCGAGTACACCGTGCACGAGGCCGGCCCCGGAGGGACCGATCACGTCGTCACCGGCTTCCGCGCCGTCAACAGCCGCACCGATCCGGCCGTCGTGGCGGAGGAGGTCGCCTCGGCCGATGTCGTCACGACCGCAGTGGGGCCGACCGTGCTGCGGTTCGTGGCACCGTCGATCGTGGCAGGGTTGGCTCTCCGCTCCCCCGATGCCGCGCCGCTGCAGGTCATGGCCTGCGAGAACGCGATCGGGGCCACCGACCTGCTGCGCCGCGAGGTCGTGGCCGCGGCCGGGGCAGATGCCGACCTGCTGCTCGCGCGCGCCGTCTTCGCGAACACCGCGGTCGACCGCATCGTCCCGGCGCAGCCGGCGGACGGCGGCGTCGACGTCACGGTGGAGCCATACTACGAGTGGGCCATCGAGGCCGGCCCGTTCGGCGGCGCGCTGCCGAACATCCCCGGTGCCCACTTCGTCGACGACTTGGCGCCGTACATCGAGCGCAAGCTCTTCACCGTGAACACGGGGCACGCCGCCACCGCATACTTCGGCGCACGCGCGGGTATCGAGCGCATCTCGGATGCCCTGGCCGACCCGGCGATCGCCTCGAGCGTCTCGGCCGCGCTGGAGGAGACCTCGGCAGTCCTGGTGGCCGACCACGGGCTCGACCCCGCTGACCTGGCCGCCTATCGGGCCACCATCCTGGACCGCTTCCGCAATCCCGCGCTCGTCGACACCGTGCAGCGCGTCGGCCGTCAGCCGTTGCGCAAGATCTCGCGACACGAGCGCTTCATCGGACCCGCCGCGATGGCTGCGGAACGCGACCTGCCGACGGATGCGCTCGTCGCCGCCGTCGCCGCCGCGCTCGAGTTCGATGACCCCGCCGATGAGCAGTCGGTCGAACTGCAGGCGCTGCTGCGCACCGAGCACGCCACGGCGTTCACGACGCGCACGACGGGACTCGATCCCGAGCACCCGCTGTTCCCTCGCGTGCGCGACGCCGTCGTGGACCGGCAGCAGCACCTCCGGCCCGACTGATCCACGGATCTCGACGCCCCCGCCCACCGGATACGATCGGTGGACGGGGGCGTTTTTTCGAGCACAGCGACGTGCGGGGAGCATCATGAACAGATATGCCGTCATCGGGGCGGGACCATCGGGGTTGGCGGCGGCGCGTGCGCTCCACCGGCGCGGTATCGGGATCGACGGGTACGAGGCGTCCCACGGCGTCGGCGGGCTGTGGGACATCACGAACCCACGCAGCACGATGTACGAGTCGGCGCACCTGATCTCCTCCCGCACCACGACCGAGTTCTCGGAGTTCCCGATGCGCACCCGGGTCGACTACCCCGGCCACCGCGTGCTGAAGGAGTACTTCCAGGAGTACGCCGATCGCTTCGGGCTGACCGACCTGTTCCGGTTCGAGACCACGGTCACGCGTCTCGAACCGCGCGACGGCGGGTGGGACCTCACGAGCAGCGGCCCCGACGGCGAGGAGACCCGCTGGTATGCCGGGGTCGTGCTAGCGAACGGCACCCTCGCGGAACCGAACGTGCCCTCGTTCCGCGGCGAGTTCACCGGCGAGCTGCTGCACACCAGCGCCTACAAATCCCCGGAGATGCTCCGGGGCAAGCGGGTGCTGCTCATCGGCGCGGGCAACTCCGGCTGCGACATCGCGGTGGACGCCGTGCATCATGCCGACTCGATCGATATGAGTGTCCGCCGCGGGTATTACTTCGTGCCGCGCTACCTGTTCGGCAAGCCGAGCGACACCCTCAACCAGGGGCGCCCCCTGCCGGCGCGGATCAAGCAGGCTGTCGACAGCCGCGTGCTGCGTGCGTTCACGGGAGACCCCGTGCGGTTCGGATTCCCTCGGCCCGACTACCGCATCTACGAGTCTCACCCGATCGTGAACACCCTCATCCTCAACCACCTCGGGCAGGGCGATCTGCGCATCCGTGCGGACATCGATCGCTTCGACGGGAAGACCGTGCACTTCCGCGACGGGGGTTCGGACGAGTACGACCTCGTGCTGCTGGCGACCGGCTACACCCTGGACTATCCGTTCGTGGATCGCGAACACCTGCACTGGCGCGGCGCGTCGCCTCGGCTGTTCCTCAACGTCTTCCCCGCCTCCTTCAACGGGTTGTACGTGATGGGCATGATCGAGGCCTCCGGGATCGGCTGGCAGGGCCGGTACGAACAGGCCGACCTGCTCGCGACCTACCTCGACGCCGCAGAGCACGACCCGGCGCGGGCCGCACGCTTCCGCGAGCGCGTGACCGGCACGGCGTGGCCGGACACCTCCGGCGGCTATCACTACCTCGGCCTCGACCGGATGGCGTACTACGTCAACAAGGACGCCTATCGCAGCGCGGTGCGACGCGAGAAGAGCGCACTGGAGGCCTCGGCATGAACATCGACGACGTCGTCCTGTCGTTCACGCCCGGCACGCTGACGATCCTGAACGTGGTGTTGGGGCTGATCATGTTCGGCATCGCCCTGGACACCTCGCCACGCGACTTCCGTGTGGTGGCGAAGCACCCGAAGCCGTTCGTGATCGCGATCCTCGCGCAGCTGCTCCTGCTGCCCGTCGCGACGTTCCTGCTGACCCTCGTGCTGCCCATCCCCCCGTCGATGGCGTTGGGGATGATCCTGGTCGCGTGCTGCCCGCCCGGCAACATCTCGCAGGTGCTGACACATCGTGCCGGCGGCAACGTCGCGCTCTCGGTCTCCCTCACCGCGGTCGGGAACCTCATCTACATCTTCGCGATGCCCCTCAGCATCACGTTCTGGGCTTCCCTGCATCCCACCGCCAGCGCCCTGTTGCGCGATGTCTCGCTCGACCCCTGGCGGATGCTGCTGGAGATCTTCCTCATCATCGGTCTCCCCTTCGCGGTGGGACTGCTCCTCCGCGCGAAAGTGCCGGGGATGAGCGCGCGGGTGCAGCCGTTCGTGAAGTGGTTCAGCCTGATCGCCCTGCTCGGGTTCATCGTGGCGGCGCTCATCGGCAACTGGGCGGTCTTCGTGCAGGTCCTGGGTGTCATCCTGCTGGTCGTCGCCGTCCACGACGCCGTCGCGCTCGCACTCGGCTACGGCACCGCCGTCGTGGGCGGCCTCGGCACCCGTGAGCGCAAGGCGATGACGTTCGAGGTCGGCATCCGCAACGCCGGCCTCGGTCTGGGCCTGGTGTTCCTGTTCTTCGACGGGCTCGGAGGCATGGCCGTCGTCGCGGGCTGGTGGGGCATCTGGGACATCATCGCGGGTCTCGTGCTCGCCGGGCTCTGGGCCCGCCACACGCGACACCGCACCGGGACGACGACCGGAGACAGCAGCGGCCGCGCACCCATCGAGGCCGCCTGATGTCGCGGGTGCTCATCACCGGCGGCGGAGGCTTCCTCGGGTCGCATGTCGCCGAGGCCCTCGCCGCGCGCGACGATGTCGAACTCGTCGTCGCCGCGGACCTGCGCCCGGGCACGCCGCGCGACGGCATCATCGACGAGACACTGGATGTGACCGATCCCGCCGCCATCGCTCCGACGCTCCGGAAGCACCGGATCGACACCGTCGTGCATCTGGCGGCGATCGTCAATCCGGGTCGCGACGTCGCCCTCGAGTACCGCGTCGACGTGACCGGCTCGGCCAACGTCCTCGCCGCGTGCGTGGACGCCGACGTCCACCGCATCGTCGTCTCCAGCTCCGGCGCCGCCTACGGCTATCACGCCGACAACCCGGACTGGATCGAGGAGGACCAACCGCTGCGGGGCAACGACGCCTTCCCGTACGCACGGCACAAGCGTCTGGTGGAGGAGATGCTCGCCGAGTATCGTACGGCCCACCCGGAGCTCGAGCAGGTGGTCTTCCGCATCGGCACGATCCTCGGTCCGTCCGTGCGGAATCAGATCACCGCGCTCTGGGACGCAAGGCGGATCCTTCGCATCGCCGGTTCGGATTCCCCGTTCGTCTTCGTCTGGGTGGACGATGTCGCCGCAGCGATGGTCCGTGCGGCGACGGACGGCCCGCCCGGGATCTTCAACGTCGCCGGGGACGGACGCATGACCGTGCCGGAGATCGCGGCTCGACTGCACAAGCCCGAGCTCGTGGTCCCCGCCCGGGTGCTGGCCGCGGGTCTCCTGATCGGACAGACACTTCGCCTCACGGAGCACGGACCGGAGAAGGTGCCTTTCCTCCGCTATCGACCGGTGCTGGCGAACGGACGTCTGAAGAACGAGTTCGGATACACACCGCGACGCACGACCGCTCAGGCTTTCGAGGAGTACCTCCGCACGCACCCTGCCGTCGCCGGTGAGGGCCGCGCCGCGGAGTAACGTTGACGCGTGAAGAAGACTCGTGGCCGTCGCATCCTGAAGCGCGTTCTGTGGAGCCTGGCGATCGTGGTGGTGCTCGTCGTCGGCGGCGTCGTGGCGTGGAGCCAGATCGGTGTCATGGCCGCGGAGCCCGAGCCGCTCGCGACAGTGCAGGAGAACCCCCAGATCACGGTGACGGATGCCGATCAGGGCATCGTGCTCGAGCCGGTGGACGGCGAGTCCGACGTCGGGCTGGTCTTCATCCCCGGGGCCAAGGTCGACCCCTGGGCCTATGCCGCCATCCTCCAGGGCCTCGCGGAAGACGGTGTCACGGTCGTGATCACCCGCCCCTGGCTGAATCTGGCCTTCTTCGACCCTCGGGGCCTCGATGCCTTCACGTCCGCCGCTCCGGAAGTCGGTGCGTGGGCCGTCGGAGGACACTCGCTCGGTGGTGTGCGCGCCTGCCAGCTCGCCCCGGACGCCGATGCGCTGGTGCTGTTCGGTTCCTACTGCGCCAACGACCTCTCGCAGAGCGGGCTCCCGGTCCTGAGCATCTCGGGAAGTGAGGACGGCCTCTCGACGGCGGACAAGATCGCCGATGCACGCGATGAGCTGCCTGCGGATGCCGAGATGGTCGAGATCGACGGCGCCTCTCATGCCTCGTTCGGCGACTACGGGCCGCAGGACGGCGACGGCACCCCGACGATCTCCTCCGAGGAGATGCATGCGGAGGTCACGCGCCTGGTCGACGAATTCCTCGCACCGCTCGCCCCCTGAGCCTCAGCCCGCGAGGCCTGACGCGTCCGATCAGATGTCGAAGCCCTCGGCGATCAACTCGACGAGCTCTTCCCGCTCCTCGACCGGGAGGAAGGCGGCTGCGGCGGCGTTGAACTGGAACGTCTCGAGGTCGTCGAGGTCGTACTCGAAAGTCTCGACGAGCAGCGCGAGCTCGCGCGTGAGCGAAGTGGCGCTCATCGTGCGGTTGTCGACGTTCACGGTCACGGAGAAACCGAGCTGGTACAGCAGGTCGAACGGGTGATCCGCCAGCGTGTTGCCCCAGGCCGCGATCGCCCCGGTCTGCAGGTTCGAGGACGGCGACAGTTCGAGCGGGATCTCGCGGTCGCGGACCCACCGGGCGAGGTCGCCGAACTGCACCTGCACCTCATCGCCTTCCTGCGTCACGACCTGGAGGTCCTCGGCGATGCGGACGCCGTGGCCCAGTCGCAGCGCACGCCCGTCCAGCAGAGCCGAACGGATCGACGCGAGCCCCGCGGCCTCTCCCGCATGTACGGTCACCGGGAAGAACTTGCCGGCGAGATAGTCGAACGCGGCGCGATGATTCGACGGCGGGAAGCCGTCCTCCGGCCCCGCGATGTCGAACCCGACGGCGCCGCGACCGCGGAAGTCGACCGCCAACTCGGCGATCTCCCTGGCCCGATCGGTGTGGCGCATGGCCGTGATCAACTGGCCGACGCGGATGCTCCTACCATCGCGGTCGGCGGCGTCCTCGCCCTCTTCGATACCCTGCTGCACCGCTTCGACGGTCTGCTCGAGCGTGAGTCCACGGGCCTGGTGCTGCTCCGGAGCCCAGCGCACCTCGCCGTAGACCACACCATCGGCCGCGAGGTCCTGGACGAACTCGCGCGCGACGCGGGTGAGCCCTTCCGGGGTCTGCATGACGGCGGTCGTCAGGTCAAAGGTCTTGAGGTACTCCACCAACGACCCCGAGTCGCTCTGCTTCGCGAACCAGGCGCCGAGCGCCGCGGGGTCGGACTTCGGTACCTCGAGGCCGATCGCGTCCGCCAGCTCGATGATCGTCGCGGGGCGCAGGGCACCGTCGAGATGATCATGCAGCGACACCTTGGGGAGGCTCCGCAGGGAGACGCCCTGCAGCGTGACATCGCCGTTCGCGTCGATCGACATGGTGATCCTCCTCCGTCGCGGATGTGCTCAGTTCAGGCTAGCGGTCCGCAGTCACGCCGTGATGCGCTCGCGCACGATGGGACCGGCCTCCGGCACCTCGCCACCGATCGCCCAGGCGCCCTCGAGAGCTTCGATCGCGCGGGGGAAGCGGGCCTCGTCCGCCGCGGACAGCGTGAAGAGCGGCTGCCCGGCGGTGACGCGGTCGCCCGGCTTCGCGTGCAGGTCGATTCCTGCCTCGAAGATCACGGGGTCCTCAGCCCTGGCACGGCCCGCACCCAGTCGCCAGGCGGCGACGCCGAACGGGAGCGCGTCCAGACGCGTGAGCACACCGTCTTCCGGGGCGGTGACGACGTGCGTCTCGCGTGCCGTGGGCAGCGGGGCGTCGGGGTCTCCATCCTGCGCGCGGATCATCGCCTTCCAGGTGTCCATCGCGCGCCCGTCGTCGAGGGCGGCCTCCACGTCGGCGTCCGGCTGTCCGGCAAGTGCGAGCATCTCCCTCGCCAGGGCGAGCGTCAGCTCCCGCACATCGGCGGGACCACCGCCGGCGAGGATCTCCACCGACTCGCGGACCTCGTTGGCGTTGCCGATCGCGAGTCCGAGCGGGACGTTCATGTCGGTCAGGAGCGCGGTGGTCGCCACGCCCGAATCGGTGCCGAGCGCGACCATCGTGCGGGCGAGCTCGCGGGCACGATCGATGTCCTGCATGAAGGCGCCGGAGCCGAACTTCACGTCCAGGACCAGCGCGTCCGTTCCCTCCGCGATCTTCTTCGACATGATGCTCGAGGCGATCAGCGGAATGGCTTCGACGGTTCCGGTGACGTCGCGGAGCGCATACAGCTTCTTGTCGGCGGGGGCGAGCCCCGAACCGGCGGCGCAGATGACCGCACCGACGTCGCCCTGCATCTGGGCGAACATCTCCTCGTTGCTGAGCGCCGCGCGCCAGCCCGGGATCGACTCGAGCTTGTCGAGCGTGCCGCCGGTGTGACCGAGACCGCGGCCGCTGAGCTGCGGGACGGCGACACCGAAGGCCGCGACGAGAGGCGCGAGCGGAAGCGTGATCTTGTCCCCGACACCGCCGGTGGAGTGCTTGTCGACGGTCTTCTTGCCGAGGGAGGCGAAGCTCATCCGCTCCCCCGAGGCGATCATCGCGTCGGTGAGCACGCGGATCTCGTCGCGCTCCATCCCCCGCTGGAAGACGGCCATCGCGAACGAGGCCATCTGCGCGTCCGAGACGTAGCCGCGCGTGTACGCGTCCACCATCCAGCGCAGCGCGGCCTCGGGGACCGCGCCTCCGTCGCGCTTGGCGCGGATGACATCCACCGCGTCGAAAGGCTCCACCGTCGTCATCGTGCGTCCTCCAGGTCGCGCGGCCCGAATGCATCGGGCAGCACCTCATCGATCGTGCGGATGCCGGAGACGGTCTCGAGCAGCATCCCGGGCATCGCGTGCTCGAACAGAAGCTGACGGCAGCGGCCGCACGGCATGATCGTCTGCCCTTCGTTGTTCACGCACACGAAGGCGACGAGCTGGCCGCCACCCGACATGTGCAGGTCTCCGACGAGCGCGCACTCCGCGCACAGCGTCACCCCGTAGGAGGCGTTCTCGACGTTGCACCCGGCCACGATCCGCCCGTCCCCGACGAGAGCGGCCGCCCCCACGCGATAGCGCGAGTACGGCGCGTACGCCTTCGTCATGGCTTCCGTGGCGACCTGGCGCAACTCATCCCAGTCGATGTCGGTCATTGCGATACTTCTCTCTTTCCCCGCAGGGCTAGGACTTGATGTACGGCTTGCCGTCGGCGGCAGGGGCCTTGATCTGTCCGGCGAACCCGGCGACCGCGAGCAGAGTCACGACGTACGGCAGCATGAGCATGAACTCGCCGGGGATCGGCGTTTTCAGGATCGAGAGCAGGTTCTGCAGGTTCGTGGCGAAACCGAACAGCAGGGCCGCGAGCGTCGCACGGATGGGATCCCAGCGCCCGAAGATCACGGCCGCCAGGGCGATGAAGCCGAGACCCGCCGTCATCTCCTTACCGAACTGCGGCACCGAGACGAGGGTGAAGTACGCGCCACCCATGCCGGCGATCGCGCCGGCCAGCAGCACGTTCCAGAAGCGGGTCGGGTTCACCTTGATGCCGACGGTGTCAGCCGCCTGCGGGTGCTCTCCCACGGCGCGGACGCGCAGGCCCCACCGCGTGCGGTACAGCCCCCACGCGACGACGGCGACGGTCACGAACATCAGGTATCCGATGAAGGTCTGGTTGAATAGCACGGGTCCGATGATCGGGATGTCGCTCAGCAGCGGGATCTCCACTCGGGGGAACCGCACCGGGGTGTTCAGCGTCTCCTCGTTCGGTGCGAGGAGCGCGCCGTAGAGGAATCCGGTGAGACCCGTGACGAGCACGTTCAGCACCACACCGACGATGACCTGCTCGACGAGGTACTTGATGGCGAACGCGGCGAGCACGCTGGCCACCAGGACGCCACCGACCATCGCGCCGATCAGCCCGACGAACGGGTTGCCGGTGATGCTGGAGAGCAGCGCGGCGGAGAACGCCCCGAGGAGCAGCTGTCCTTCGATCGCCACGTTGACGACGCCGGCACGTTCGCCGATCACCCCGCCCAACGCACCGAACACGAGCGGCACCGACAGGGACACCGCTCCGAACAGCAGACTCGTGACGGGGACCAGTCCCCCGGCGGACGCCCAGACGAGGAACGCGAACACGGCGAGCACGCTGTAGGCGATGACCAGCCAGAGGGACGGCGGACGGTAGATCCAGGCTCGGAGGAACGCCCCGACCGTCAGAACCACCAGGATGCCGAACACGACCCAGAAGGTCGACGCCGTGGGCAAGGCGACATCCGGGAGCCCGAGCGCCGCCGAAGGGTCCGAGAGCCGGAACGTGCTGATGCCGTCGCGCGGCACGGTGAGGAACAGCAGGGCCAGCAGCGCGGTGGCGACGGCGAGGACGATCGGCGCCTTGAGGTGCCGCTCCTTGACGGTCTCGAGCTGGACGGCGCCGCCTGCGGACACGGTCTGTGTGAGCGACATCATGCGGCCACCGCCTTCTTCGCGGCCTTGGCTCTCGCCTTGGCGGCCTTCTCCGCATCGGTCTTCGGCAGGAAGAACACCGAGCGCAGCAGCGGCGGCGCAGCGATGAACAGCACCACGAGCGACTGCACCACGAGGACGATGTCGACCGGGATGTCCTGCGCCTGCATCGAGAACGAGCCCGCCTTGAGCGCGCCGAACAGGATGCCGGCCGCGAACGTGCCCCACGCGCGGCTGCGGCCCAGGAGCGCGACCGTGATCGCGTCGAACCCGATGCCGGCGTCGATGGTCTCGGTGACGCCCGTCGTGACCGCCCCCTGGATCTGGTTCATCCCGGCGAGGCCCGCGAGCCCCCCGGCGAACAGCATCGCGTACACGTAGACGCGCTGCACGCTGATACCCGCGGCGCGCGCGGCATGCGGGTTCTCCCCCACGGCGCGCATGCGCATGCCGAGCGAGGAGCGCTCGATGAGCCACCAGACGAAGAGCGTCGCCACGATCACGATCACGAAGCCGAGGTCCAGCAGCGGGAACTGCGGGCCCAGCAGCGTCGGGAACTGCGCACTCTCGGGCGTCGCCGAGCCGAGCGCCTGGTTCGTGCCCGGCTTCTGCAGCAGGCCCGGCGTGCGGATCATCCACAGCAGCAGGTAGTACGCGATGTAGTTGAGCATGATCGTCAGGATCACCTCGTGCGCACCGGTGCGCGCCTTGATGAGTCCTGCGATCGCACCCCAGAGCGCACCGCCCGCGATACCGGCGATGAGGGTGACCGGGATGTGCAGCCAGATCGGCAGGTCGAGCGAGAACGTGAACAGGGCCGCGACGGCGACACCGATGAGCATCTGACCGCGGGCACCGATGTTGAACAGCCCGACGCGGAACGCCAGAGCGACGCCGAGACCTGCGGCGATGAGCGGGGCGGCGAAGCCGAGGGTGTTGGTCAGCGGCCGGATCTGCGCCGCGAAGTCGGCACCCCTCGCGTTGAAGATCGCCCCGCGGAACAGCGCCTCGTAGCCGTTGTACACGGCGTTCCAGGCGGCGACGAAGGTGTCACCGGGCTGGGCGAAGAAGTAGACGGAGGCCGCCTGCACGTCTTCGTTGGTGACGGCGATGAGGATGCCGCCGACGATGAGCGCCAGCACGATCGCGAGGATCGTCGTCACGGCGTTGCCGCGGAGGATCTCCTTGAGGATGACGTTGCCGCGCGGAGGCGGCGGCACGTCGGACGGGTCGCGCGGAACCGTGCCGGTGCTCGTCGCGAGCTCCTGCGGCGGGATGCCCTTGGTCACATCTCCTGCGCCGGGTGTCGCTCCGCTCACGCGGCCACCTCCCCTTCGGCCGCTCCGGCCATCATGAGTCCGAGCGTCTCCCGGGGCGTGTCGCCGGGGACGATGCCGACGATCGTGCCGCGGTACATGACCGCGATCCGGTCGGCCAGAGCCGCGACCTCGTCGAGCTCCGTGGAGACGACGATCACCGGAATGCCGGCATCCCGCGTCTCGATGATCCGTTTGTGGATGAATTCGATCGAGCCGACGTCGACGCCGCGGGTCGGCTGCGCGGCGACGAGCAGCCGCAGGTCGCGGCTCATCTCACGGGCGATGACGACTTTCTGCTGGTTTCCGCCCGACAACGTGCCTGCCGCCGTCTCCGGCCCCTGGGTGCGGATGTCGTACTCGGTGATGCGCGCGCGGGCGAACTCGTCGAGCGCGGCGCGGCGGAGTGTGCCCGCGCGACTGAACGCAGGATCATCCGAGCGGTCCAGGATGAGGTTCTCGGCGACGGAGAAGCCGGCGACCAGGCCGTCCTCCGTGCGGTCCTCCGGCACGAACCCGACCCCCGCGTCGAGGATCGCACGCACGCTCCGGCCGACGAGCTCCTTGCCGTCGAGGGAGATGCTGCCTTCCACGCGGGCGGCGAGGCCGACGATGGCCTCCACCAGTTCCGTCTGGCCGTTGCCCTGGACACCCGCGATCGCGAGGACCTCGCCCGGGCGGACGGAGAAATCGATGCCGTCGACGACGATCGCGCCGGTGGGCGTGAGGATGCGCAGTCCCGAGACCTCGAGACCTCCTTCGCCGAGGCGCGGCGGATCCTTCTGAACCGTGAGCTCGACGGCCCTGCCCACCATGAGGGAGGCGAGTTCGGCGTTCGTCGCGGTGGGCGATGCCTCACCCACGACGCGTCCGAGCCGGACGATGGTGATCTTGTCGGCGACCTCGCGCACCTCGCGCAGCTTGTGCGTGATGAACACGATCGCCGTGCCCTCGTCGCGCAGCTGACGCATGATGTTCATCAGCTCGTCGGTCTCCTGCGGCGTCAGCACGGCGGTCGGCTCGTCGAACACGAGCACCTTCGCATCGCGCGAGAGCGCCTTGATGATCTCGACGCGCTGCTGCACACCGACGGGAAGGTCACCCACGAGCGCATCCGGGTCGATGTCGAATCCGAAGCGGGCCGCGACCGACCGCACGTGCTCTCGCGCCTTCGCGATGTCGAGCGTGCCGAGGGCTTTGGTCTGCTCGTGGCCGAGCATGACGTTCTCGGCGACCGTGAAGACGGGAACGAGCATGAAGTGCTGGTGGACCATGCCGATCCCCGCCGCCATCGCGTCACCGGGTCCGCGGAAGCGCTGCACCTCGTCATCGAGGAGGATCTCGCCCTCATCCGCCTGATACAGGCCGTAGAGGACGTTCATGAGCGTGGACTTGCCCGCGCCGTTCTCGCCGAGCAGCGCGTGGATCTCGCCGGGTTCGACCACCAGGTCGATGTGGTCGTTCGCCACGAGGCTGCCGAATCGCTTGGTGATGCCGCGAAGTTCGAGCTTCATATCTGCACCTTATCCAGAAGAGTCATCCAGGAGAATCATCGTCCGTCCACGGCACGGGGCGAGTGGCAGCCTGCTCACCACTCGCCCCGTGCTGGACCTGCGACGACTTACGGGGAGTTCTCGGACTCCACCGTGATGTCGCCCGCGATGATCTGCTTCTGCAGCTCGGCGAGTTCGTCGAGGAGCCCGTCGGGCAGCTGGGACTCGAAGTCACCGAAGCCGGAGAGCTTCACGCCCTCGTTCTCGAGCGTCCCCACGTACGGGGCCGGGTCGAAGTCGCCGGCGGCGGCCGCGATGGTCGCGTCCTTCACAGCGACGTCGATCGCCTTCATGATCGAGACCAGGGTGATGTCGGCGACGCTCGGGTCAGCCACGGCCAGGTCGCTGTCGACACCGAGCATCAGCGTGTCCTTGCCGCTGTCGGCGATCGCCGCTGCCGCGCTCTGGTAGACCGGGCCACCGACGGGCAGGATCACGTCGACGCCCTGGTCGAGCACGCCCTGAGCGGTCTGCTTGGCCGTGTCGTTCGCGTCGAAGCCGCCCGTGAACGAGCCCTTCTGCGTCGCGGCGTCCCAACCGAAGACCTGGACCGAAGCGGACTTGTCCTCGTTGTACTTCTCGACACCGAGCTGGTAGCCGTCCATGAACACGGCGACGGACGGGATCTGCATCCCGCCGAAGGTGCCGACCTTGTTCACGCCGCTCTGCGCCGACCAGGCGGCCGAGGCGTAGCCACCGAGGTAGGCGGCCTGAGCCGTGTCGAAGACCAGCGGCTTGATGTTCGGGGCGTCGACGTTGCCGTCGAAGTCGTTGTCGGCCCAGTCGTCGATGATCGCGTAGTCGATCTCGGGGTTCGCGAGGGCGGACTCGACGGTCGCAGCCGACAGCTTGAAGCCGACCGAGACGATGAGCGAGCAGCCCTCGGAGACCGCGGTCTCGAGATTGGGCGCGTAGTCGTTGTCGTTCGCCGACTCGAACTCGAGCGGCTTGATGTCCAGCTCTTCGGCGGCGGCGTCCATGCCTTCCTTCGCGGACTGGTTGAACGACTTGTCGTTCCATCCGCCGGCGTCGGAGATGAGGCACGGGAGGAAGTCGGAGTCAACCGGCTTCTCGGAACCCGACCCGCTGTCGGTCGGGGCCTGGCCGCAGCCGGCGAGTGCGAAGATGACGCCCGCGGCGACCGTCGCGCCGAGCAGCTTCTTGGTGGTGGAGATGGTCAACTGATGCCTCCCTCAACGAACCCGCGGCCATCGCGGATCGATCAAAGTTACCTACTGTTTCAGCTTTTGAACACGCTCGCGCCGCATGTGCTGGCCAAAGGTTACAAAGCTGAAATCAACCCACCGGATGAGCGTGGGATCATGCTCATCGGCGCACGCCTCAGAGCACGTCCCCCCGGCCGGTGAGCTTGAGTGACTCGACGACGCCCTTCACCCGCTGGGCATGCTCGACCGTCGTGACGAGCAAGGCGTCGGGGGTGTCGACCACGACGATGTCCTGGACACCCACCAGGCTGATCACCCGCGACGTCTGACTGACCAGGATCCCGCTCGCCCCGTCCGTGAGCACACGTGCGTTCGGCCCCAGGACGGCGAGGTCGTTCTTGCGTCCGTTGTTGATGAGCTTGGTCAGCGAGGCGAAGTCGCCGACGTCGTCCCAGTCGAAGTGCCCCGGGACGACCGCGAGGTGTCCTCGGCGAGCGGCCGGCTCGGCGACGGCGTAATCGATCGCGATCTTCTTGAGGCGCGGCCAGATTCGATCCACCGCGGGTCCGCGCCGATCGCGATCGTCCCAGGCCTCGGCGAGTTCGAGCAGGCCGGCATGCAGTTCCGGCTCATTCGCCGCGATCTCGTCGAGCAGCACGCTCGCCTTCGCGATGAACATGCCGGCGTTCCAGAGGTAGCCCCTGTCCGCCAGGTACGCCTTCGCCGTGTCCAGGTCGGGCTTCTCGACGAAGCTCTCCACGAGCGCGGCCTCCCTGGCGCCCTCGACCACGAGCTCCGGGCCCTTCTTGATGTAGCCGAAGCCGATCGCGGGTTCCGTCGGTGTGATGCCGATCGTGCAGATGTAGCCTTCGCGGGCGACCTCGACGGCGTCGCGGACGGCGAACTCGAACACCCGGGTGCTGCGGATCACATGATCCGCGCTGAACGACCCGACGATCACGTCGGGCTCGCGGCGATGCAGGATCGCGGCAGCCAGTCCGATCGCCGCTGCCGACTCCCGCGGCTCCGACTCCAGGAAGACGTTCAGATCGGCGATGCCCGGCAGCTCCGCCTCGACCGCAGCGCGATGGGCGCGTCCGGTGACGACGGCGATCCGGTCCGGCCCGGTGAGCGGCTCCAGGCGATCCCAGGTGTCGCGGAGCAGGGAGTGCCCGGATCCTGTCAGGTCGTGCAGGAACTTCGGCGCATCCGCGCGGGAAAGCGGCCACAGCCGACTGCCGATGCCGCCGGCGGGAATGACGGCATAGAAATCCTCGATGGTCTCGCTCACCCTGCCAGGGTACCCGCGGCCTCCTGAGCCGTTGCGGACACTTAGGCTCGCCTTCGTCGCTCCCCGTGTTCGGACAGGAATAGGATGGACAGCGATCGGGCGTGCCTGCCACTTCGACGAGCACACACTTGAACGAGAGCAGCGCACGCGACCGACGCACATCGATCAGGGAGGACGACCGTGTCCACGAGCGCGCGCTTGACACCGTCGATTTCGGAAACCACGTCAAAGACCCCCCGCGGCACCCTCTATCGGGGACGCGAAGGCATGTGGTCGTGGGTGCTTCACCGCATCACCGGAGTCGCCATCTTCTTCTTCCTTTTGGTGCACGTGCTCGACACGGCACTCATCAGGGTGTCGCCGGAGGCGTACAACGCCGTCATCGGCACCTACAAGAACCCCATCATGGCGCTCGGTGAGGTCGTGCTCGTCGCGGGCATCGTCTTCCACGCCATGAACGGGCTGCGCATCATCGCCGTCGACTTCTGGTCGAAGGGTGCGAAGTACCAGCGCCAGCTCTTCTGGGGCGTGCTGCTGGTGTGGGGCATCATCATGGCCGGCTTCGTGCCCCGCCACCTGATCCTCGCATTCGCCGGGTTCGGAGGAGGACACTGATGTCTGCACAGACCGTCGCCGCCCCGGTGCGCCGTCGCCGCGGAGTGAACCTCGAGAAGTGGGGCTGGGTCTTCATGCGCGCGTCGGGCATCGTGCTCGTCGTCCTGATCTTCGGCCACCTCTTCGTCAACCTCATGCTTGGCGAGGGCATCCACGCCCTCGATTTCGCGTTCATCGCCGGCAAGTTCGCCACGCCGTTCTGGCAGTGGTGGGACGTCCTGATGCTGTGGCTCGCGCTCATCCACGGCGCGAACGGCATGCGCACGATCGTGAACGACTACGTCACGAACACCACCGCTCGTAAGGCGCTTACCTGGGCGCTCGGCCTCGCCGCCGGTCTGCTCATCATCCTCGGCACGCTCGTGGTCTTCACGTTCGACCCGTGCCTGGGAGTGACCGAGGACAGCGTCCTGTGGTCCGAGTGCGCCGCACTGGTCGGGAACTGAGAAGAAGGCTAAGAAGAAGTGACTACCGAGACGCAGGATTCCGTCGTCCGTGACGGCGTGCACTACCACCAGTTCGACATCGTGATCGTCGGCGCCGGCGGCGCCGGGATGCGTGCGGCCATCGAGGCCGGACCCGGCGCGAAGACCGCGGTGATCTCCAAGCTGTACCCCACGCGTTCGCACACCGGTGCGGCGCAGGGCGGTATGGCCGCGGCGCTCGCCAACGTCGAGGAGGACTCCTGGGAGTGGCACACCTTCGACACGGTCAAGGGCGGCGACTACCTTGTCGACCAGGATGCCGCGGAGATCCTCGCGAAGGAGGCCATCGACGCGGTCATCGACCTCGAGAACATGGGTCTCCCCTTCAACCGCACGCCCGAGGGCAAGATCGACCAGCGACGCTTCGGCGGACACACGGCCGAGCACGGCAAGACCCCGGTCCGCCGCGCCTGCTACGCCGCAGACCGCACGGGCCACATGATCCTGCAGACGCTGTTCCAGAACTGTGTCAAGCTCGGCATCAACTTCTTCAACGAGTTCTATGTCCTCGACCTGCTGACGGTGAAGGACGCCGACGGGAACACCCAGGTCGCGGGAGTCGTCTCCTACGACCTCGCGACCGGCGAACTGCACGTGTTCCAGGCCAAGGCCGTCATCTTCGCGACCGGCGGGTTCGGCAAGATCTTCAAGACGACGTCCAACGCGCACACCCTCACGGGCGACGGCGTCGGCATCGTCTGGCGCAAGGGCCTCCCCCTCGAGGACCTCGAGTTCTTCCAGTTCCACCCGACCGGTCTCGCCGGCCTCGGCATCCTCCTCACCGAGGGCGCACGAGGAGAGGGTGCGATCCTGCGCAACGCCTCGGGCGAGCGCTTCATGGAGCGCTACGCCCCCACCATCAAGGACCTCGCTCCTCGTGACATCGTCGCGCGCTGCATGGTGCAGGAGGTCCTCGACGGCCGTGGCGCCGGCCCCCACAAGGACTACGTGCTGCTCGACTGCACGCACCTGGGCGCCGAGGTCCTCGAGACCAAGCTGCCCGACATCACCGAGTTCGCCCGCACGTACCTGGGCGTCGACCCGGTCGTCGAGCCCGTGCCCGTCATGCCGACCGCGCACTACGCCATGGGCGGCATCCCGACGAACAACGACGGCGAGGTCCTCGCGGACAACACCACCGTCGTCCCCGGTCTCTACGCGGCCGGCGAATGCGCGTGCGTCTCGGTGCACGGCGCCAACCGCCTCGGCACCAACTCGCTGCTCGACATCAACGTGTTCGGCAAGCGTGCGGGTCGCAACGCGGTCGAGTACGTCAAGACCGCCGAGTTCGTGCCGCTCCCCGAGAACCCCGCGGGATTCGTCTCGGGCATGCTCGAGGATCTGCGCAACAACCAGGGCACCGAGCGCATCGCCGTACTCCGCAAGACGCTCCAGGACGAGATGGACAAGGGCGCGCAGGTCTTCCGCACGCACGAGTCCCTCCAGCACGTGCTCGGTGTCATCGCCGAGCTGCGCGAGCGATACAAGAACGTGCACGTCGACGACAAGGGCAAGCGTTTCAACACCGACCTCCTCGAGGCCGTGGAGCTCGGCTTCCTGCTCGACATCGCCGAGGTCGTCGTCTACGCCGCGCAGAACCGCGAGGAGAGCCGCGGCGGCCACATGCGCGACGACTTCCCGAAGCGCAACGACGACAAGTACATGAAGCACACCATGGCGTACCTGACCGGCGACCCGCACTCCTCCACGCCGAGCGATCACATCAAGCTCGACTGGAAGCCGGTGGTGTTCACGAAGAACGAGCAGGGCGAGTTCAACTACCCGCCGATGGAGAGGAAGTACTGAGCATGTCGACTGCCATCGCAGAAGCACCTGCCGACACGACCGAAGAGACCGCCATCCAGTCCTTCATCGTCACCTTCAACATCCGCAGGTTCGACCCCGAGGTCGACGCCGAGCCGCACTGGGTCGACTACGACGTGGAGCTGTACTCCACCGACCGCGTGCTCGACGCCCTGCACAAGATCAAGTGGGAGGTCGACGGTTCGCTGACCTTCCGCCGCTCCTGCGCGCACGGTATCTGCGGCTCCGACGCCATGCGCATCAACGGCCGCAACCGCCTCGCCTGCAAGACGCTGATCAAGGACCTCGACATCTCGAAGCCGATCTACGTCGAGGCCATCAAGGGTCTGCCGCTGGAGAAGGACCTCGTCGTCGACATGGAGCCGTTCTTCGCGTCGTACCGCGAGGTCCAGCCGTTCCTGGTCGCCAGCTCGGTGCCGGAGAAGGGCAAGGAGCGCGTCCAGTCCATCGCCGATCGCGAGATCTTCGACGACACCACCAAGTGCATCCTGTGCGCCGCGTGCACCTCGTCGTGCCCCGTTTTCTGGACCGACGGGCAGTACTTCGGCCCCGCAGCGATCGTGAACGCCCACCGGTTCATCTTCGACTCGCGCGATGACAACGCCGCTGTGCGCCTCGACATCCTCAACGACAAGGAGGGCGTCTGGCGCTGCCGCACGACCTTCAACTGCTCCGAGGCATGCCCCCGCGGCATCGAGGTCACCAAGGCAATCGCCGAGGTCAAGCAGGCGATCCTCCGCGGGCAGCCCTGACGCGCTGATTCAGACTCCTTCGAGAACAGGCGGTCCCCTTCCGGGGACCGCCTGTTCTCGCGTCGGCGCCTCTCTCCCGCCCCCCACGCTTGGATAGGGTGGGGATGTGTCTGAACCCGTTGACGCCGCGTCCGAGCCCGGTCGCCTCGATGCGGCCGTCGAACGCGCCACTGCGCTGACCCAGCGCACGCTCGCGCTCTTCCCCGTGCGGGTCTGGCGTCACTTCCTGCAGCACAACGGGTTCCTCCTCGCCGCGGGCGTGAGCTACCAGGCGCTGTTCGCCATCTTCGCGGCGATCTATCTCGCCTTCGCGATCGCCGGTCTCTGGCTCGGCGGCAGCGAGGACGCGGTCAACGGCCTGATCGCCATGATCAACAGCTACATCCCGAACCTGATCCTCCCCGAGGGACAGGGCGGTGTCGTCACCCCGGAGCAGGTGCAGGAGATCGCGGCGAGCACCACCGGAGTGCTGAGCGTCACCGGTCTGATCGCCCTCGGCACCGTGATCTGGACGGCGATCGGCTGGGTGACCTTCTCCCGCCGCGCGACCAGGGACATCTTCGGGCTGCCACCGGACCGCCGCAGCTACGTGATCCTGAAGGCGCGCGACCTGCTGGCTGCGCTGATCTTCGGCATCTCCCTGATCGTCGGCTCGCTCCTCAGCTCGGCCAGCGCCGCGGTGCTGAGCTGGCTGCTCAGCCTCCTCGGCTGGGACTCCGGATCGGACGGCCTCAACCTCGGCATCCGCATCGGCACGGTCATCGTGTCCTTCGCGCTCATGTCATCCGCGCTGGCGGCGATGGTGCGCTTCCTGACCGGAACGTCGCTGCGCTGGCGCACGATCTGGCCGGGCGCGCTCCTCGGCGGTGGCGCGATGACCATCCTCCAGTACGGGGCGGGATTCCTGCTGAGTTACACGCCCTCCAATCCCCTACTGGCCACGTTCGCCATCTTCATCGGTCTGCTGCTGTGGTTCCGCGTGAACGGGGTCGTCATGCTGGTGGCCTCCTCCTGGATCGCGGTCTCCGCGCAGGACCACGATCTCCCGCTCCTGCAGGAGACCGAGGCCGAACGTCGGATCGCGGAGTATCAGACCCTGCTGACGGCGGCGCGCATCCGGGTGCGGGAAGCGCACGCGGCCCGCCGCCAGGCGCCCTGGTACCGCGCCTGGGTGGCGAATCGGGCCGTGCGCGACGCCGAGGAGGAACTCGCCGACCTCGAAGCGTCCCCTCCCCCACCCGCGGCATCGACGACGCCGCTCGCGCAGCGTCTGCTGGCGGAGCTGAACCGGTCGGGAAGGGATGTCGGCGGCTCTCGTTAGGCTGGGAGCATGCCTCATCTGCGTATCGCCACGGTCAATGTCAACGGGATCCGAGCGGCGGCTCGCAACGGGATGAGCGGGTGGCTGGACGATGCCGGTGTCGACATCCTCACGCTCCAGGAGGTCCGCGGACAAGACGAGCACATCGAAGCCGCTCTCCCCGGCTGGTCGTTCGTGCACGACGAGGCGACAGCGAAGGGCCGTGCCGGGGTCGCGATCGCGAGCCGCGTTCCGGCTGTGGCTTCGCGCACCGCCTTCGGCCCGGAGGATTTCGACTCCAAGGGCCGCTGGATCGAAGCCGACTTCCTGATCGGCGACCGTCCGCTCACGGTGGTCAGCGCCTACGTCCATTCGGGCGAGGCCGACACCCCCAAGCAGGAGGAGAAGTGGAAGTTCCTCGACGCCTTCGGCACTCGGCTGGGCGAGCTCGGCGCCGACGGAGCACTCGCGCTCGTGACGGGAGACCTCAACGTCGGACACCGTGAACTCGACATCAAGAACTGGCGCGGCAACCGCAAGAAGGCCGGATTCCTCCCCCGCGAGCGCGCCTACTTCGACCGATTCCTCGGTGAAGCGGGAACCGAGGTCACCGGCGTCGACGGCACCGTGGGCCCGGGTCTCGGCTGGGTCGACGTCGGACGGAAGTTCCACGGCGAGGTCGACGGCCCGTACACCTGGTGGTCCATGCGCGGACAGGCGTTTGACAACGACTCCGGGTGGCGCATCGACTACCACCTGGCGACGCCGGCGCTCGCGGAGCGGGTCGAGACCTACCACGTCGCGCGCGCCGCAGCCTACGACCAGCGGTGGAGCGACCACGCGCCCGTCGTGGTCGACTACCGCTACTGATCCGAGCCTGACGCGGTACCGCCTGCGTAGCGGTACCACCCGTGATACTCCAGGACCGTACCGAGAACGGGGCTCGTCGCGCGCATGTCGATCGTGCGTCGACGGTGAGCCTCGTCCCACCCGTCGACGAGTTCGACATCGATCCGCAGGATTCCGCGAAGTGCGATCCGGTGTCCTCCCACCCGCAGTGCGACGGCGCGCGTGTTCATGCGCAGCGCGCCGTCGCCCGTGACCGAGCACTGCTCGAGCATCTGCACGCGGCCGCGGGCCCCCAAGGCGTTCTGCACGATGCCGGGACGCCCGGTCGCGAAGAGTCGATCCACGACGTGCTGTGTCGCGCCGGGGAAACGGAACTCGCGGACGGTGTCGAGCGTTGCGCGTCCGCCGTGCGATCGACCTGACACCGTCTCGATGCGGAACGGCACGTCGCGGGCGAACCGTGTCACGAGCAACCCCGGCCCGATCACCGGCGAGGCGAGACCGGCAAGGCGTCCGAACCTGCTCCCCGCGACCTCGAACAGGCCCTCCGCGCTGTCGTGAGTCGCTTCGACCCTCATCTGCGCGAGGAGCTCGGGATGGAGCCGCTGCGCGTCCTCCCCCAACGCCTCGAGAAACGCCGCGCCTCGTGCGTTCGCCCCTGCGAAGGGCACGGCACCTCTTCCTGTCGACCGCGCGGAAGGAGAAGGAGAGGCCATGCGGCCATCGTAGGCGCAGGGCACGCACCCCATAGGATTGATCCTGTGACGAAACCTCGCCTTTACTCCGGAATGCAGCCCTCCGCCGACTCCCTCCAGATCGGCAACTACATCGGCGCGCTGCTCCAGTGGCGAGATCTGCAGAACTCCTACGACGCCTACTTCTCGGTGGTCGACCTGCACGCCCTCACGGTCGCCCAGGACCCGGCCGAGCTCCGCGAGAAGACGCGCCGCACCGCTGCACAGTACATCGCGGCAGGCATCGAGCCTTCGCTGTCCACCCTGTATGTACAGTCGCACGTGCGCGCCCACGCCGAGCTCGCCTGGATCCTCAGCACGATCACCGGTTTCGGCGAGGCCGGCCGGATGACCCAGTTCAAGGACAAGTCGACCCGCTACGGCGCCGATGCGACGAGCGTCGGGCTCTTCACCTACCCGGTGCTGATGGCAGCCGACATCCTGCTCTACCAGACCGACGTCGTTCCGGTCGGCGACGACCAGAAGCAGCACGTCGAGCTCACGCGCGATCTGGCCGAGCGCTTCAACTCCCGCTTCGGCGCGACGTTCACGGTGCCCATGCCGGTCATCCAGAAGGAGACCGCCCGCATCTACGATCTGCAGAATCCGACGGCGAAGATGTCGAAGTCGGCGGAGAGCGATGCCGGTGTGCTGTGGATGCTCGACGACCCCGCGAAATCGGCGAAGAAGATCATGCGTGCGGTCACCGACAACGAGGGCTCCGTGCGCTTCGACCGGGAGAACAAGCCGGGCGTCTCGAACCTGCTCACGATCTATGCCGCACTCAGCGGGCGTCAGGTCGCATCGATCGAAGACGAGTACGCCGGTCGCGGCTACGGAGACTTCAAGAAGGGCCTCGCCGACGTCGTCGTCCAGGAGTTCGAGCCGGTGCGCGCGCGTGCCCTCGAGCTGCTCGACGATCCGGCGGAACTCGACCGCATCCTGGCGGAGAACGCCAGCCGCGCCGATGCCGTCGCCGACGCCACCCTGTCGGACGTCTACGACCGCGTGGGGCTGCTCCGTCGGGTCTGAGCCGCGCCTAGGATGGGGTCGTGACTGATCCACAGCTGCCACCTCCGGTACCGCCCGTGTACCCGGCTCCCGCCGCGTCCCCGGCACCGTCCGCATATCCGGCGTCTTCCGGGTATCCGGCGCCTTCGGGGTATCCGGCAGCGCCTCCTGGGGCCTACCAGGTGCCCGTCGGAGGCTATGCCGCACCCGCGGGGACGTACGCCGTCCCCGAGACCGCGCCGCGCCCGTCCGCCGTCCTCGGCGTCGTCGCCCTGGTCCTCTCGCTCGTCGCCGCGGTCGTGCCCGCGATCCTGGTGGGGATCAGCGCCTTCGAGATCGGACGCGTCCTTCCGCAAGGCGTCACGACCACGACTTCCGACGATCTCAGCCTGCTGTCCCCCGCACGGGATCAGGTGCTGTGGGCCGAGCTGTCTTTCTGGCTCGGAACGATCCTGGGCATCGCCGCGATCGTGCTCGGCATCATCGCGATCGCCAAGAAGAAGGGCAGGGGCGCCGGGATCGCGGCCCTCGTGGTCGCCGTGGTGGGCGCGGTCCTGTTCTTCATCGTGCTGGTCACGGCCCTCGCGGCCGGGAGCGCTGCAGGCTTCACCACGTATACGTCCTGACCCGGACCTCCGCGCGGTCTGAAGGTGTCAGCGCGGCGCGTGGTGCTTCTGTTGCGCCGCGAGCAGACCTTCGCCCACGAGCAGTTCGACCGCGTCAGCGGCGTCCGCGATGAGGATCGGCAGGTTCGGCCGCTCGTCCTTCCCGAACGGTGCCAGCACCCAGTCCGCGGGGTCCTGACGCCCGACCGGGCGCCCGATACCCACTCGCACGCGCGGGAAGTCGGCGGTGCCCAGAGCGCGCGTCACATCGCGAACGCCGTTGTGACCGCCATGCCCGCCCCCGGTCTTGAGCTTCACCGTGTCGAAG
Organism: Microbacterium sp. KKR3/1; assembly: GCF_021272365.1. NCBI lineage: Bacteria > Bacillati > Actinomycetota > Actinomycetes > Micrococcales > Microbacteriaceae > Microbacterium > Microbacterium sp. KKR3/1. Next base: position 129,267 of record NZ_JAJSDW010000003.1, read on the forward strand.
GGGATGTCGAGTTCATCGTGCACCACGACGACCTGCTCGGGGGGAACGGAGTAGAACCGGACCAACGCGGCCACCGGCGTGCCCGAGACGTTCATGAAGGTGTTCGGCTTGACGAGCACCAGCTTGTCCGCACCGGGGCGCAGCCAGGTCTCGACGACCCGCGCTCCGCCCTTGTGCTCGCGGAAGGTCTCGCCGCGCCGTGCCGCGAGCTCGTCCACGACCATCTGGCCGATGTTGTGCCGGGTCGTCTCGTATCGCGGCCCGGGATTGCCGAGCCCGACCACGAGCCAGGTGGATGCCATGTCCTCGTCCTCTCGATACCCGGGTGCAGGCCCCGGGTCAGGATACGACAGAGGGGACGCGATCGGATCGCGTCCCCTCTGTGATGAATCAGTCGGAGATCACTCCGCGGCGGCCTCTTCGGCCTCCTCGGCAGCGTCGGTCTCCTCCGCCGTCTCGTCCTCGGACGGAGCCGCGGGAACGGAGACGGCGACCACGAGGACCTCGGGGTCGGAGAGCAGCGTGGAGCCCTTGGGGAGCTTCACGTCGGCGGCGGTGATGTGCGCGCCCTCTTCCAGGCCCTCGACCGAGACCTCGATGTTCTGCGGGATGTGCGTGGCCTCGGCCTCGATCGACAGCGTGGTCGCGTCGAGGTTGACGATGGTGCCGGCAGCCGACTCACCCGTGACGACGATCGGAACGTCGATCGCGACCTTCTCGCCCTTCTTCACGACGAGCAGGTCGATGTGCTCGATGATCTGGTGCACCGGGTCGCGCTGGACGTCCTTGACCAGGGTGAGCTGGCTCTTGCCCTCGATGTCGAGCTCCAGCAGCGCGTTGGCGCGACGGATGATGAGCGAGACCTGGTGGCCGGGAAGGGCGACGTGCACGGGCTCGGTGCCGTGACCGTAGATGACGGCGGGGATCTTGCCGGCGGCGCGGAGGCGGCGGGCGAAGCCCTTGCCGAAGCTCTCGCGGAGCTCGGCCTGGACCTTGGTGTCTTCAGACATGGGGTTCTCCTTCGGGACACGCAGCGAAGGCGCCGCGCGGTGGTCTTGGATATTCGAACTCGCTGACGCAGGAGGAAAGCCACCGGGCTTGCTTCGCCGCGTCGATAACGGATGATCGCGCACGCGCAGAAGCATCCCTCGCCGAGGTACAGCCTCAATGGTACCGGATGACCCGATAGGCTGAGGACACCGGTCCTTTTCTGCAGAACACGGAGAACCCCATGCTCGACGGCGCCTTCCTTTCGCACGCACTCCTCTGGCTGATCGGCGCCATGACCGTGTGCGCCGTCGTGGGCAGCTTCGGCGCCCTCTTCGCCATGGGACGTTCGAGCTACCGCAAGGACTGATCGCGGGGCGCAGGCCCTTCTTCCCTCTGCACGGCTGCGGCGATGGCGGCGGAAGCCGTACGCACATCCGCCGAATCATCGACGCGGATGCCACCCTCATCGGCTTCAAGGGATTCGAGCGCCTCGAGCTGGGAGTCCAGGAGCGCCGCGGGCATGAAGTGGTCGGTACGCAGGCGCATGCGCTCCTCGAGCACCGCGCGTGCGATCGTGAGCTCCGCGAAGAAAGCGTCGGGCGCCTCGTCTCTGATGAGGTCTCGATAGGTGCGCCGGAGGGCCGAGCACGCGACGACGATCCGCTCCTCGCCACGCAGTGTCTCGCCGACGAGGCGAAGCCACGGCAGACGGTCATTGTCATCCAGCGCGATTCCCGCCGCCATCTTGCGGACGTTCGCCTCTGGATGCAGATCGTCTCCATCGACGAACCGTGCGCCGAGCGTCTGAGCGAGGAACGCGCCCACCGTCGACTTCCCCGAGCCACTGGGGCCCATCACGACGATGCGCATGCTCCCGCTCAATAGAACTCCTCCGTGTCGACCACCGACATCAGCGGTCGGCCGTCGAGCAGGCGCCCGGCGTTCTCCGCGAAGCGTCGCGCGATCCGCTCTTCTTCTTTCGCGCTGAGGGCCGCGGTGTGCGGGCTCACGAGCACGTTCGGGTGCGTCCACAGCGCAGACGTCTGGTCCAGCGGCTCCTGCTCGAAGACGTCGAGGGCGGCGAAGGCGACGCGACCGTCGTCGAGGGCTCCGAGCAGCGCGTCCTCGTCGATCACGGAGCCGCGCCCGACGTTGGCGATGATGGCTCCCGGCTTCACGGCGGCGAGCACCTCGGCACCGATCAGATGGTGGGTCTGAGCCGTTCCCGGGAGCGTGACGACGATCGCGTCCACCTCGGCCACCGCTTCGGTCAGTTCTTCCATCCGCACCAGGCGATCCACGCCCGCCACCGGCTCACCGGACCGCGTCGTCCCCCAGACCCTCGCGCCGAGCCCGTGGAAGCGCCGCGCGCACTCCGCACCGATGCCGCCGAGCCCGACCACCAGCACGATCATCTCGTCGAGCTGACGCATCTCCCAACGGTCCGGCCAGGTGCGCGTCCCCTGATCGGCGAGAAGTCGCGGGAGGTTCTTCGCTCCGGCCATCACGCCGAACACCGCGAACTCCGCGAGCGGGCCACCGTGCACGCCGGCGCTCGTGGTGAAGATGACGCGATCGAGCGCGTCCCGGTCGAGACCGGCGGCCTTCACGGTGGCACCGCCGCCCGCGGCAGTCGTCATGATCCAGCGCAGGCGCGTGTTCGCCGTCACGGTCCTCGCCAGTGCCTCCGCGTCCACGTCGGGGATTCCGAAGAGCGCATCGGCGGAATCGACCAGCTCGTCGAACGCCTGCTGCTGGCTCGGTGTCCGCGTGTACTCCGGATCTCCGGACCAGTCAGCGGGACCGCGCATCGGCGGAAGGAGTGCGTGATCGCTGATCACTTCGACGCGGGGCTCGATCTCCTCGATCAGTCGGCACAGGTCCTCCGGCAGCGGCACCGCCACGACCGCGCGCAGCTCTTTCTCGATCCCCGTCACGCTGGTCCTTTCCTCGGCGGCGTCGGCGGCCAGTTGAGGGCCTCCCGCGCACGCACCACGATCTCGCCTCCAGCGTAGACGCCTTGCACCGTGACACAGGTGAGCGCAGAGCGCCCGTACAGCGATACGCTGAATCCACCCCTTCTTCACGATCGAGGAGCCTTCTGTGCCCGAAGCATCAGCGAACATCGGAGTCGTCGGACTCGCCGTCATGGGATCGAACCTCGCCCGCAACCTCGCCAGTCGCGAGGGCAACACCGTGGCGATCTTCAACCGCAGCTACGAGAAGACCCAGACCCTCCTCGACGAGCACCCGGAGGCCGGCTTCGTCCCGGCCCGTACCTACCAGGAGTTCGCCGATTCACTGCAGAAGCCGCGCACCGCGATCATCATGGTCAAGGCCGGTGGCCCCACCGATGCCGTGATCGACGCGCTGGTCGAGGTCTTCGAGCCCGGCGACATCATCGTCGACGGCGGCAACGCCTACTTCCCCGACACGATCCGCCGGGAGAAGGCGGTCCGCGAGACCGGCATCAACTTCGTCGGCGCCGGCATCTCCGGTGGCGAGGAAGGGGCGCTCACCGGCCCCTCGATCATGCCCGGCGGCTCGGACGAGTCCTGGGTCACGCTCGGACCGATCCTGAAGTCGATCGCCGCGATCGCCGAGGGTGAGCCCTGCGTCACGCACATCGGACACGACGGTGCCGGCCACTTCGTCAAGATGGTGCACAACGGCATCGAGTACGCCGATATGCAGCTCATCGCCGAGGCCTACGACCTCATCCGTCGCGGCACCGGCAAGTCGCCCGCCGAGATCGCCGAGATCTTCGCCGAATGGAACAAGGGCGAGCTGGAGTCGTACCTGATCGAGATCACCGCCGAGGTGCTCCGTCAGGTCGACGCTTCCACCGGCAAGCCGCTCGTCGACGTGATCCTCGACCAGGCCGGGGCCAAGGGCACCGGAGCCTGGACCGTGCAGACCGCACTGTCCCTGGGCGTTCCCGTGTCGGGCATCGCCGAAGCGACGTTCGCCCGCTCCCTCTCCTCGCACCCCGAGCAGCGCGCCGTCGCCGGTGGACTCCCCGGCCCCGACGAGGAGTTCACGGTCTCGGATGAGGACACCGAGCAGTTCATCGAAGACGTGCGCCTGGCGCTCTACGCGTCGAAGATCGTCGCCTACTCGCAGGGCTTCGACGAGATCCGCGCGGGTGCGGCCGAGTACGGCTGGAACATCGACCTCGGCGCGATCTCGAAGATCTGGCGTGGCGGCTGCATCATCCGCGCCCAGTTCCTCAACCGCATCGCCGATGCCTATGCCGCGACTCCCGATCTGCCGGTGCTGATGACCGCACCGTACTTCGCCGAGGCGCTCGCGCGCGGCCAGGCGTCGTGGCGCCGTGTCGTCGTGACCGCGGCCCAGGCGGGCATCCCCGCACCGGCGTTCTCGTCGTCGCTGTCGTACTACGACGGCATCCGCGCCGACCGCCTCCCCGCGGCCCTCGTGCAGGGCCAGCGCGACTTCTTCGGCGCGCACACCTACAAGCGCATCGACAAGCCGGGCACCTTCCACACCCTGTGGTCGGGCGACCGCACCGAGATCGAAGCCGAAGACACGCACTGAGGCACGCCGTCGAAGGGCCGGGTACCGCAAGGTATCCGGCCCTTCGTGCGTCACACCGTGATGTTGTGGTTGCGGTGGAACAGGTTCTGCGGGTCCCACGCGGCCTTCGTGGCCCGCAACCGCGAGAGGGCGTGTTCCGAGAACATGCCGGAGACGGCCTGCGGCCTCTCGGTGTCGGCGAAGTTGCCGTACTCGGCCAGACGCCCCCGTTCGATCACACTCCAGTCCGCGTCGATCGCGGCACGGGTCTGGTCATCGATCAGACCGGGGATGTCGAAAGCGCCGGCGAGGACGAACCAGTTCGCCGCGCGGGCGGGGAACGCCGTGTCTTCCTGCGCGACGTCGCGGATGGCCCCGCCCAGAGATCGCAAGAACACGACCGATGCCGGATACGAACGACGGAAGGCCACCAGCTGCGCGATGAGCGCGTCGTCGAGTTCGGCGTAGAGACCGTTGCCCCCGATGAATCCGGGAGGCGCGGCGGGCTCCTCGCCCTCGGGGGCCGGCATCTCCAGCAGCACCTCCCGATATGCCGGCGTCGTGACTTCGGTCTGCACTCCGTCGAGGGCGGAGATCGGTTCCATCACGGCGCGCAGCCGGTCGGGCTCCGGCGCGGCCCACACCGCGCTCAGACGAGCACCCGCCGGCGCGCTCGGATCCATCGGCGGAACGTCCATGTAGGTGACCGTGAGTTCTCGAGGCGCGTCACGGAGCAGGTCTCGGGTGGCCTTCAGCACGGCGGCCTCGTCGCCATCGATGCGACTCTCCGAGAAGGCGATGCCGGGCAGCGGGTGGGCTACGAAATCGAAGCGGGTGACGACGCCGAAGTTCCCTCCGCCGCCGCGCAGAGCCCAGAACAGCTCCGGGTGCGCATCCGCCGAAGCCTCGACGACCTCCCCCGTCGCCGTGACGACCTGAGCCCCGATGAGCTGATCGACCGCCAGACCCCAGGCGCGCGCCATCCATCCGATGCCTCCGCCGAGCGTGAGTCCGCCGACTCCCACCGACGCGGTGTCGCCGGAGCTGAGGGCGAGACCGTGCGCGGCCAGCGTCGTCGCGACGTCACCCCAGACCGCGCCGCCACCGATGCGGACGGTGGAGCCGTCGACCTCGACCTGTGACAGCTCGCCGAGCTCGAGACGGATGCCCGCGGCAGGGCCGTGAGACCACGGGCCGTGCCCGCCCGAGACGACGGTCAAGGGCACGGCCTCGCGGGACGCCAGGCGCACGACCTCGGCGACCTCGGTGACGGTACGGGGGCGGTGGACGGAAGGGACAGCAGCAACAGAATCGTCGGCCATGCCGACACTGTAGTCAGCGGCGCCGACATCGCGTCTCCCGTTCTCAGGCAACACATAGCCATCTCCATAGAAATCACATAGGAGATTCCGCAGAATAGGGATATGACCAGTGACCTGCCCGAACTGCGCCGTCCCGACGGCTCCCCCCTGCGGATCCTCGCCGTCGACGACGAGCAGATGCTCACCGATCTGCTTGCGATGGCCCTGCGGATGGAGGGGTGGGAGGTGCGCACCGCGTCCTCCGGCATGGAGGCGCTGCAAGTGGCCAGGGAGTTCGAGCCCGACGCGCTCGTGCTCGACATCATGATGCCGGATCTCGACGGCATGTCCGTGCTGAGACGGCTCCGCGAATCCGGGAACCTCGTCCCCGTCCTGTTCCTCACCGCGAAGGATGCCGTGGGCGACCGCGTCGCCGGGCTCACGGCGGGCGGCGACGACTACGTCACCAAACCGTTCAGTCTCGAAGAGGTCATCGCGCGTCTCCGGGCGATCATCCGCCGCACCGGTCACGCCACCGCCGATGACGGGCAGTCGATCCTGCGCGTCGCAGACCTCACCCTCAACGAGGACAGTCATGAGGTCGTCCGCGACGGCACCGAGATCGAGCTCACCGCGACCGAGTTCGAGCTGCTGCGGTACCTGATGCGCAACGAGCGCCGTGTGCTGTCGAAGGCCCAGATCCTCGACCGGGTCTGGAGCTACGACTTCGGCGGCAAGTCCTCCGTGGTGGAGCTGTACATCTCGTACCTGCGCAAGAAGATCGACGCCGGACGCACGCCCCTGCTGCACACCGTCCGCGGCGTGGGGTACATGATCAAGGCTCCGCAGTGAGCTCTGCGGCGGTGCGGAGGAGGCCGATGAGCCTGCAGACGCGGCTGATGACGGCCGTGATCGGGTTCGTGTCGCTGATCCTCATCATCGTCGCCATCATCACGAGCGCGACCCTGGGGAAGACCATGGAGGATCAGCTCGATCAGAAGCTGAGCACCTCCGCGCACCAGGTCGCGCGATGGGCGCAGAATTTCTCCCCGAGCGACGCGACCGCGTCCAACATCCTGTCGGGGCAGAACGTGCAGTATTCGGGGCTCCTGCTGGCCGTGGTCAGCCCCCTCACCGGCGCCTCCGGAGTCGTCGTGACGAACACTCCCGGCGACGAGCTCACGGGCACACTGCAGCCGCTCGACGCGACGCAGATAGCCGAGATCGCCGCGGCGCTGAACGGCACCTCCGTGGCCACGGTCTCGATCTCCGATCTCGGCTCCTACCGGATCATGGCACTGAACACCGCGAGCGGCGTCGGCGTCGTCACGGGTCTCCCCCGCGACGAGATCCAGAATCAGCTCGCCCAGCTGCTCACCGTCATCGCCCTCGCGACGATCGGCGGTCTCATCCTGCTCGCGTTGACCACAGCGGTCACCATCCGCGTGGGACTGAGACCACTCCGTGCCGTCGCGATGACGGCGACCCGGGTCGCGAACCAGCAGCTCGATCGCGGTGAGGTGACCATCACGGAACGTGTTCCTTCATACGAGGCCGATCCGCGCACCGAGACCGGGCTCGTCGGGGCATCGCTGAACAAGCTCCTCGATCACGTGAACAGCTCGCTCGCCTCGAGGCAGAAGAACGAAGAGCGGATGCGACGCTTCGTCGCCGACGCCAGTCATGAGTTGCGCACCCCACTCGCCTCCATCCGCGGCTACTCGGAGCTGTCGCTGCGCGCGCTGCATCAGTCCGATCGGAGCGCTGAGCGCCCCGAGGTGATCGAGAGCACCACGACCTCCCTCGAGCGCATCCAGGCGCAGTCGCTGCGGATGACACGACTCGTCGAGGACCTGCTCCTGCTGGCGCGCCTCGATGAGGGACGCGAGCTCGTCTACAGCACGGTGGACCTCACGCAGCTGGCCCTCGAAGGCCTCTCCGATGCGCGTCCCACGGCCGTGGACCACCACTGGCAGATCGAGGTCCCCGAAGAGCCCGTCACCATCGTGGGCGACGCGGGGCGGATGCACCAGGTGGTCGCCAACCTCCTGGCGAATGCGCGCACGCATACCCCCGCAGGGACGACCGTCACGCTCAGCGTCATGCAGGACGGCGAGGACGCGGTGCTGCGGGTCCACGACGACGGCCCCGGCATCGACCCCGCCATCCGCGACGAGCTGTTCGCGCGCTTCGCCCGCGGTGACAGCTCACGAGCCCGTCAGACCGGCGGCACCGGGCTCGGCCTCGCGATCGTCAAGGCCATCGTCGAAGGGCACCACGGCACCATCGACGTCACCAGCGAACCGGGCGACACGACCTTCACGGTCCGCATCCCGGCCACGCCGGCGAGCGCGGCCTCCGAGGCCTGAGGCGCATCGGACCGCGCGGCTCCAGTCCGGTCCGGTCCCGTCCCGTCCCGTCTGCCCGTGCTGCCCGTGCGTTTGTCGGGAGATCGAACGGTTGCAGGTCGGGGCGGACCCTTCCTCCCGACATCCGTCCGATCTCCCGACGAACGCGCACAAGGATGGTCCGCAGGTCAGTCACGCCCCCGGAGACGGAGGATGGCCGCGATCACCGCTGCTTCGACGGTCGGCCACGCATGCACGATCTGCGCGTAGTCGAACCGCAGTGTCTCGTAACCGAGGACCGAGGCGGCAGCATCCCTCACCAGATCCCGATGCCGGTGCCCGGGGGCCTCATGATTGCCCTTCCCATCCGCCTCGAGGATCAGAAGGCCGTCGAGGACGAAGTCGACCTTGCCGACGGTGGGGATGCGCACCTGGCACTCCAGCGTGATGCCGCTCAGATGCAGGCGGAGCCTCAGGAGCGACTCGAGGCCGCTGTCGGCGTCGGACCGCGCCAGGTCGACGAGCCAGTGGGCGCGAGCGGGCAGGCGACGGCGGATGCGTTGACGCGCGGCGGAAGAGATCTTGCGCTGCGTCAACGCGGACTCGAGCGCGGCGAAGAACACCTCATCGCCAGCGCAGCGGTACACGTGGATGAGCACCTCCTCCAACGGTGCGAGGCCGACTCCCGCCCGCCCGGCGTCGTAGTGCCCGACGCACTCGCAGTCCGCGTGATGAACACGCCCGTTCCCTCCGAGCCACACGTGAGGGGGACCGTCCGCGGACAGCACCCAGATGCCGTGCAACCGCAGGGCGTGCGTGCAGGTCAGCGCCCCGCCGTGAGCCGCAGCCTCCTGCAGACTCAGGTCAGCGGTCGGCACGGCGAACACGCCCGGTCTCACCCGCACGAGCGCGCCCGCCCGCACCTCGTCGGCCCGCATCCGACGGGTGATCCCGTAGCGCTGAAGAAGGGTTCCTCGGACGACTCCGCCGTGCTGGGCGGTCACTGCTGCAGCTTTGAGCATTCGACGATCCTGCCTTCGCTGCGGCGGCCTCCGACGCCCGGAATGCCCGTTTGTGGACAGCCGGCGACCACGTTCGCGATCTGCACGAAGACACGCCTCGCACGCCTGCCGGGAGGTTTCACGGACATCGGGTCGAAACCGGGAAATCGCCCGACATCCGTTCAAACTCCCGACGGATGCACCACACGCGGGGGGCGGGGCCCGGGGGCAGGGCCGGGGGCGGGCGGGGCGCGGGCTCAGTAGCCCGCGAAGGCGTCGGTCGTGAGGCTGCGAGCCTTCTGCAACGCGGGGGCGAGGTCGGCGATCAGCCGCGGCGGGCCGGAGATGAAGGCGTGGCGCGTGCCGAGGTCGGCGACCGTGCGCTCCAGGATCTCCGCATCCAGGCGCGCTCCCTGCGCCCAGGCCCAGTGCGCGGGCAGATCCGTGGGCTCGTCGCGGGTGAACACGACCGTGCGCACGCCGGTCGCGGCGAGCTCGTCGCGGAACGCGAGCTCGGAGGCCTGGGACGCCACGTAGACGAGCACCACATCGCGCTGCTGCCCCGTGGCCCGCAGCTGACGCAACTGCGACACGAACGGCGTCACCCCGATGCCCGCCGCCACCATCAGCACCGGACTGTCTCCGCGCGGCAGGATGAAGTCGCCCCAGGTGCCCGTGACGGCGAAGGTCGCTCCGGGCTCTGCCTCGGCCAAGGCGCGCTTGTAGCTCGAGGGATGCTTCTGGTCACCGTTCTTGTACGCGATGCGCAGCGTCGGCAGATCAGCCGGGGCGGACACGATGCTGAACTCCCGCCGGGTTCCGCGGGCATCGGGACGGCGGTGCGGGACGTCGAGCTCGAGATACTGGCCGGGGAGGAACCGCACCCGCCCCTTCGCCCGGAAGGTGAGCTCCTGAGCGGTCGGGGTGACGAACGCACGACGCTCGAGCACCAGCCGCACCGAACCGCGGAGGGCGAAGACGAAGGCCACGAGGTTGCCGATGAGCAGCGCGCGCTCCTGCCCCAGAGTGAAGAGACCAGCCACCGAGATCGGCCAGCCGGCGAGCACGCCCACGACGACGGCCACGACGAGCTGCTGGCGACGCCGTGGCGGGAGGGTCAGCGGCTCGGAGAGCATGAACGCACCGAGGAACAGGAAGGGCGACTGCAGCACGGCGAACTGCAGTGCGGTCGACAGTTCGAATCCGATGTCGAACTGCGTGGCCTGCACCGCCTGGCGCACCACCGAGGTCGCCACCGCGACGAACAGGAAGACCAGCACCACACGCACCTTCTCGGTGCGCCACAGCACCGCGAGGCCCAGCACCGCCACGGGGATGGTCAGCACCGGCGTCCCCACCCACCACGACGAGGAGGTGCCCAACCACTCGAAGGCTCCGAAGGCTCCCAGGATCGAGACCACGGCCGCACCGAAGGCAGCGGGGTTGAAGATGTGTCGGCCGCGCCACGCGATCAGGTACTTCGACACGCTCGCCACGGCGCCGGCGAGGGCGAGCCCCAGCAGTGCGCCGGGGGCGAGGCCGGGGCGGAGCACGAACAGCAGGATCAGGGCGGTGACGAGCGACGATTCGATGCGCCAGGGGAGGCGGAGGATGCGCTGAGCCACGGCGTCGACCGCGGAGATGACGACCGCCAGCACCAGGAAGGACGCCACCATCTCCCACGGTGTCGGTGTGACGATGACCCCGAGCAGCGACAGCACGAAGGCCGTGACCGCGAGCGCGATGAGCGCGAAGAGCACGAGGCGGTACATCGACAGGGAACCCAGCACCGCGAGGACCCGTTGGCGTGCGGCGGCGAATGACGTGATCACGGTGTCCACTCTTCCCTAATTCGTCGCTGCAGGGCGCTTCTTCGCGGTGACGAGGAACAGCTCCGCCGGGCATCCGGGCGAGCGCTGCACCGTGCCGTCGGTGCTCATGCGGACCCATTCCACACCCCAGCCCGCGGCGAGTTCGGGGCCGCCGTCGAAGAAGAGCGCGGTGGCGACCGCATCCGCCGTCATCGCTTCCGCAGCCAGCGCCCAGGTCGCCGCCCAGGTGCGCACCGGGAGGCCCGTCCGGGCATCGAGGACATGGTGCAGCCCGCTCCCCCACGCCCGCCGGTTCACGGCCGAGGCACACAGCGCCTGGTCCTTCACCTCGACGACCCCGATCGCCTTCCGTGCGTCGTAGGGATGCTCCAGACCGATCCACACCCCCGAACCGCGGACCCGGATGTCGCCGCCGGCGTCGACCACCACATCGCCGGGCACGGTCGACAGGGTGCCCATCACGAGATCGACCAGGCGCCCCTTGCCGAGTGCCCCGACGTCGAGGAGGGCGGGGACGGATGCGGTGGCCGCGCCTGTCGTCCAGGTCACGTGTCGCTGCCAGTCACCCGGAGCGCGCACCGGATCGCCGGCCACGAGCGAATACCCGGCGTCGTACCCGAGCGCGCTGAGGCTGTCGGCCACGAGCGGGTTCACCGCGCCCCCGGTCGCCCGGGAGAGCTGCCCGTACGCCTCGAGCATCGGACCGGCATCGGCCGAGACGAGCGTTCCCCCCTCGCGCCCCAGCCGCATGGCCTCCGAGTCGACGCGGAAGCGGGACCACTCGCGGTCGAATCGTGCGATCACGGCCGAGACCTCGACGCGCTCGGCGTCCGGGAGCGGATCACCGGTCTCGATCTCCCAGTGCGTTCCGATCGCCTCGAAGCGCCAGGTCGCCATGGGCGTCAGGCGCCTAGGCGGCCGCCTGCTCCTTGATCGACGCGACGGCCTCGTTGAACCCGCCACTGGTGAGCGAGGAACCGGCGACGCGACTCACGTTCAACTCGTCGAGCGCGACGCCCTCGACCTCGTCCGCGATTCCGGCGATGAACTGGCCCTGGTACTGCTCGGTCTCGGGTGCCTTCGGGTCACCCGTGACCTCGACGTCGGTCACGACGCCGTCCTCGAGGGTCAGGGTGACGGAGATCTGCTCGACCGTCTCGGGCGTCTGGTACGAACCGTCGGCCGTGTAGGTGCCATCGGCGTAGTCCCCCGTGGAATCGCCGCCGGAGGACGATGACGAACCGGTGTCGGCCGTCGCCCCACCGTCGGCCGGCGGCTCGGCGTCGGCAGTGCCGGAGCATCCGGCGAGGACGAAGAGCCCTGCGATCCCGACGATCGCGGATCCCTTGCGGACAGAGGTCGGTACGGTCGTGCGGATCATGGTGTGGTCCTCCCGGCTCGGCGTCGGTCGACTCCGGTGGTCGACCCTTCGACCGTAAGCACCGTGGCTATGCGCGGGCTGTGCCACGACGATGCGTTACGCGTCGCCGCCGAACATGCTCGTCACCGAGCCGTCTTCGAAGACCTCGTGGATCGCGCGGGCGAGCAGCGGCGCGATCGGGAGGATCGTCAGCTTCTCCCACCGGCGCGACTCCGTGAGCGGGATCGTGTCGGTGATGACGACCTCGTCGATGGACGAGTCCTGCAAGCGCTCGGATGCCGGGTCGCTGAAGATCGCGTGGGTCGCCGCGACGATGACGCGGTGAGCGCCGTTCGCCTTGAGCGCCTGGGCGGCCTTGACGATCGTGCCGCCGGTGTCGATCATGTCGTCGACCAGGAGGCATGTGCGCCCCTCGACGGCACCGACGATCTCATGCACGGAGACCTGGTTGGCGACCTTGGGGTCCCGACGCTTATGGATGATGGCGAGCGGGGCACCGAGGCTGTCGGACCAGGTGTCTGCCACGCGCACACGCCCCATGTCCGGGGAGACGACGGTGAGGATCTCACGGTCCGCCGGCGACAGCGTGCGCTCGAAGTAGTCGAGGAGCACGGGCTTGGCGAACAGGTGGTCGACGGGACCGTCGAAGAAGCCCTGGATCTGCGCCGCGTGCAGGTCGACGCTCATGACGCGGTCGGCGCCCGCGGTCTTCAGCAGGTCGGCGACGAGTCGGGCGCTGATCGGCTCACGGCCGCGGCCCTTCTTGTCCTGACGCGAATACGGATAATACGGGGCGACGACGGTGATGCGCTTGGCCGACGCGCGCTTGGCCGCGTCGATCATGATCAGCGTCTCCATGAGCCACTCGTTGACCGGCTCACCGAACGTCTGGATGAGGAAGAGATCCACTCCACGGATCGACACCTCGAAGCGGGCGTAGATCTCACCCGATGCGAACGTGCGGTGCTCGACCGGCGCGATCTCGGTGCCGAGCGCCTCGGCGACGGCTGCGGTGAGCTCGGGGTGCGAGCGGCCACCGGCGACGACGAGCCGCTTCTTGGTCTTGGCGATGATCCCCGGTGCCACGCCGTTGTCGCGATCCAGATCGACCGTCTTCTTCTTGCGCGCCATGTCCGCCTATTCCGCTGAATTCTCGCGGGACGCAGCATCCGCCGCGCCCGTGCCTGCTCTGTTCTTCTCGACCCAGCCCTCGATGTTGCGCTGGGGGGCGACGCTCATGGCCAGAGCGCCGGCGGGGACGTCCTTGCGGACGACGGCGCCTGCACCGGTCTTCGCACCGGCTCCCAGCCTAACGGGCGCCACGAGCACCGTGTGCGACCCGGTGTGCACCTCGTCGCCGATCTCGGTCCGGTGCTTGTTGACGTCGTCGTAGTTGGCGGTGATCGTGCTCGCGCCGAGGTTCACGCCGCGTCCGATCGTGGCGTCGCCCACGTAGGAGAGATGGGGCACCTTGCTGCCTTCGCCGATCTCGGCGTTCTTGGTCTCGACGTACGCGCCGATCTTGCCCTTGGCGCCCAGGACCGTGCCGGGGCGGAGGAAGGAGAACGGGCCCACCGTCGCCTCGGCGCCGATCACCGCGAGCGTGGCGTCCGTACGGCGGACGACCGCATCCTCGCCGACCTCGCAGTCGACCAGAGTCGTGTCTGGACCGATGACCGCGCCGGAGGCGATCGCCGTGGCCCGAAGGATCTGTGTGTTCGGGAGGATCGTGACGTCGGGCGAGAGCGTCGCATCGTCATCGATCCAGGTCGTGGCCGGGTCGATCACGGTGACGCCTTCGAGCTGCCAGCGGCGCACGATGCGCTGATTGAGCAGACGGCCGACCTCCGCGAGCTGAGCACGATCGTTGACCCCGAAGGTGACGGAGATGTCGGAGACGACCGAGGCCGCCACCCGATCGCCGTCGCGGCGGAGCAGTCCGGGGACATCGGTCAGGTACATCTCGCCCTGGGCGTTGTCGACCCCGACCCGAGGGAGGTAGTCCCGCAGCGTCGCAGCGCGGAACACGTACATCCCGGCGTTGATCTCGCGGACGGCGGCCTCTTCGGCGTTCGCGTCCTTCTGCTCCACGATGCGGTCGACTCCCCCGTCGGCATCGCGCACGACGCGGCCGTAGCCGGTCGGGTCGTCGACCAGTGCGGTCATCAGGGTGGCCGGCGCACCGGAGGCCCGGTGCTCCGCCAGGAAGGCGGAGAGCGTCTCCGCATCCGCCAGCGGGCAGTCGCCGGAGAGGACGAGCACATCGCCGTCGAAGTCGGCGGGGAGAGCGTCGACGGCCACCTGCACAGCGCGTCCGGTGCCGGGGATGTCGTCCTGGTCGACGAACACCACACCGGGGTAGTCCTCGGTCAGGGCGGCGACGACCTGGTCGCGCTCGTGCCGCACGACGACCTCGACGTGCGCGGCCTGCAACCGTCCGGCGGTGGTGAGCACGTGCCCGACGAGCGGACGTCCGCTGATCGGATGGAGCACCTTCGGGAGGCGCGACTTCATTCGGGTGCCCTGGCCCGCGGCCAGGACGATGATGGCGAGGTTGTTCCCAGTCATGCTCCGCCGCCAGGACTCGAACCTAGACCTCACAGCTCCAAAGGCTGTCGTGCTGCCATTACACCACGGCGGACCGCGCCGTCCCGAGGACGCCACCGGTCAAGTCTGCCATGCTCCGGCCCCGGATCCGCTGACACGCCCCCTGTCATCCGTCCGAAACACCGCTCTGGGATGCTGGCGTCATGAGCATGTCGATCGAACGGGTGGTGGGTGCACGCCCCGACCTCGCCGAATTCCTGGTCGCCCATCACGCCGAGCTGGAGCACACCGCGCCGGCGGAGAGCCGCCATGCACTGGCGTTCGAGCGTCTGCTCGCCCCGGGCGTGCGCTTGTTCGCCGGGCGCCTCGACGGCCGCCCCGTCGCCACCGGTGCTCTGGCGGCCGTCGAAGTCGGGCACGAGGAGATCAAGTCGATGCGCACCGACCCCGCGCTGCGCGGACGTGGTCTCGGTCGCACCATGCTCGCGTTCCTCCTGGCTGACGCCGAGGCCCGCGGCATCCGCCGGGTCTCGCTCGAAACCGGAAGTGCGGAGTTCTTCGTGCCGGCGCGCGCGCTGTACGCCGCGGCCGGCTTCCGCGTGTGCGGGCCGTTCGGAACCTACGTGCTCGACCCGCACAGCACCTTCATGGCGGTCGACCTGCCCGCAGCGTCCGGGCTCACCTCTCCGCACGCGCGATAATGGGCGGATGAGCGAGGTGGATGAGGTCGACCGGATCGTCGGCGCGTGGAACACGCAACGGCCGGACCTCGACTTCTCCCCCCTCGAGGTCCTGTCGCGGATGGACCGGCTGTCGAAGCACCTGGACCGCGCGCGGCGTGAGGTCTTCCGCCGCAGCGACCTCGAGCACTGGGAATGGGACGTGCTGTCCGCGCTGCGCCGCGCCGGTGCCCCGTTCCAGCTCTCCCCGAAGCAGCTCCTGCAGCAGACGCTGGTGTCGAGCGGCACGATGACGAACCGGATCGACCGCCTGGTCGGGCGTCGCTTCGTTCGCCGGGAGGCCGACCCCGGGGACGGACGCAGCGTGCTGGTGACCCTCACCGACGACGGCCGGATCCGCGTGGATGCCGCCATCACGCGTCTCGTCGATGTGGAGGCCGATCTCCTGCAGGCTCTCTCCCGGTCGGACCGCGAGCGCCTCGCCGGACTCCTGCGCAAACTGAGCCTGAGCTTCGACTCGTGACCGGAGGCCGCTGATGGGCATGCCCTCTCCCCTCCCCGTCCGCGACGGCGTGGGCGCGACGCGGCTGCACGTGCCGCTCACCGGCCCGTGGCCGACGGCTGCCGCCTATATGGTCGAGCGCTTCTTCCACCTCGACCCGGAGCGACTGCTCGAGCGTTTCGACCGCGGCGACATCGTGCGTGCCGACGGCTCTCCCGTCCCGCGTGATGCGCCGCTGGGCAGCGTCGAGTTCGTCTGGTACTACCGCGAGCCCGCCGTCGAGACACGGATCCCGTTCGAGATCGAGATCCTGCATCAGGACGACCATCTCGTCGTCGTCGACAAGCCGCATTTCCTGCCCACGACCCCCGGCGGGAAGTTCCTGCAGAATTCCGCGCTGGTCCGACTGCGCAACCTGCTCGACAACCCCGACCTGGCCCCCATCCATCGCCTCGATCGGGCCACAGCCGGGCTGCTGATGTTCGCGACACGTCCGGCGACGCGCGGCGCGTACCAGCTGCTGTTCGAGAACCGGCAGGTGCAGAAGGTGTACGAAGCCGTGTCCGCGCGCCCTGCGAGCGGGACGCTCCCCTCGTTCCCCGTGGTCTACCGCAACAACATCGTGAAGGCGCGCGGTCAGGTGCGCGTGCAGGTCGAGGACACGAAGGAGCCGAACTCCGAGACGCTCGTCGAGCTCATCGACAGCGACGAGCGCGTCGTGCACACCCTCCTCCGCCCGCACAGCGGCAAGATGCACCAACTGCGTGTGCATCTCGCCGCCCTCGGCATCGGCATCCTGAACGATCGGTTCTACCCCGATCTTCTCGACGATCTGCCGGACGACTTCGAGCGTCCGCTGCAGCTGCTCGCGCGCGAGCTGCGCTTCGTCGATCCGCTCACCGGCACGGAGCGGGTGTTCCGCACGCGCCGCACGCTGCAGCACGCGCCTCGCACCGGCGCTCCCGTCAGCGACGCATGACCTTGCGCGCGAGCCGCGTGCCGAGCATCTGCACGAGGTGCACGAACACCACGATCAGGACGATCGCCACCCACATCACGACCGGTTCGAACTGCCGGAACCCGTAGATCTGGGCGAACGCGCCGAGACCGCCGCCGCCGATCAGTCCGGCCATCGCCGTCATGTCGATGAGCGCGACCACGATGAACGTGTAGCCGAGGATCAGCGGGCCGAGCGACTCGGGGATCGCCACGGTGAAGAGGATGCGCCAGGGACCGGCGCCCATCGAGCGGGCGGCTTCGATCACGCCGGGCGGGACCGAGACGAGGTGCTGCTCGACGATGCGTCCGATCGCGAAGGCGGCGGCGAGAGCGATCATGAACGCGCCGGCGGTGGTGCCGATCCCCGTGCCGACGACCGCACGGGCGAACGGCTGGGCGACGGCCACGAAGAGGACGAACGGGATCGGGCGGAAGAAGTTCACCCCGAGGTTGGCGATGAGCGCGACCGGCTTGTTCTGCGCGAGTCCGCCGGGGCGGGTGACGTAGAGGATGACGCCGATCGCCAGGCCGAGGATGCCGCCGAGGACGAGCGCGAACGTCGTCATGTAGAGCGTTTCGAGCGCGGCCTTCCACAGCTCGGGCCACAGTTCGTTCAAGCGATCCATCAGCGGGCCTCCTCTCCGGCGATCTCGGTGACTTCGACGCGCTGCGCGATCTCGGCCAGGGTGCGGTCGATCACGGCGTCGCCGCCGCGGATCGCGAGCGTGAGGTGTCCGAACGCGCGCCCGCGGATGTCGTTGATCCCTCCGTACACGAGCTCGAAGTCGAGCCCGGCACCGGCGAGATCGAGGAAGACCTGAGCCTGTGAGGAGTCGCCATCACGGAACGAGAACGTGACCAGACGCCCCTGATGCCGCTCGCGCAGGACGGAGCGCTCGGAGGGCGAAGGCACGCCCTTCACCACCGTCCCGACGAACCGTTGCGACGCCGGGTTCTGCGGCGAGGAGAAGACGTCGAACACGTCGCCCTGTTCGATCACGCGGCCGTTCTCCATCACGGCCACCTTCGTCGCGATCGTCTGGATCACATCCATCTCGTGCGTGATGACGACGATCGTGACGCCCTGCTCCCTGTTGACCCGTTGGAGCAGGTCGAGCACCTCGTGAGTGGTCTGGGGGTCGAGAGCGCTGGTGGCCTCGTCGGCGAGCAGGATCGCGGGGCCCGTGGCGAGAGCGCGGGCGATGCCGACGCGCTGCTTCTGCCCGCCGGAGAGCTGCTCGGGGTAGGCCTTGGCCTTGTCGGCGAGGCCCACGAAGCGGAGCAGTTCGGCGACGCGCTTCTCGATGTCGGGCTTCGACCACCCGGCGAGCGTGAGCGGGTAGGCGATGTTGGCCTTGACCGTTCGCGAGGAGAACAGGTTGAACTGCTGGAAGATCATGCCGATCCCACCGCGGACCGTGCGCAGCTGGCGCTCGGTGAGCGCGGTGATGTCGACGCCGTCCACCGTGATGGTGCCACTCGTGGCCGGTTCGAGCGCGTTGATCAGACGCACGAGCGTGGACTTGCCCGCCCCGGAATAGCCGATGATGCCGAAGACGTCGCCCTTCTCGATGGAGAGGGAGACGTCGTCCACGGCGACGACTTCGGCGCCCTCGCGGGTGCGCGGCGGATAGGTCTTGGAGACGTTCGTCAGAGTGACGATCGACATGTGCTGCTCCGGTCCCGGTCCTACTTCTTGTCCGCGGCGTCTTGCTGAACCTTCTTCAGTGAGGCGACCAGATCCTCCACCGGCGTCTGCAGCGCCACCGCGGTGCCACCGGAGGAGTCGAGCAGACCCTTCTGCACGGCCTCGTTCGTCTGGAAGATCTCGACCAGCGTGCGGTACGTCTCGTTGTCGGCGTCTTCGGCGCGGGCCGCGAACACGTTCACGTAAGGAAGGGCACTGGCGTCTTCGGGGTCATCCTGCGCGATCGCGTCATCGAACGTGAGACCCGCGTCCTGCACGAAGTCGTTGTTGATGATCGCGGCGGCCACGTCCGGGAGCGAGGTCGGGATGAGCGCGGCCTCGAGTGCCGTGACCTCGACCTTGGACTTGCCGGTGTCGACGTCGGCGAGGTCCGAGTACGGTGTTCCACCGCTCTTGAGCTCGACGAGGCCGGCCTGCTGCAGAACGTTCAGCGCACGGGCCTGGTTGGAGGCGTCGTTCGGAACCGCGACCGTCTCCCCCTCGGGGATGCTGTCGACGTCGTCGTACTTCGTCGAGTACAGGCCGAGCGGGTAGATCGCGGTCGAACCGATCGGGGTGAGGTCGGAGCCCGAGGCGTTGTTGTACTCGGCGAGGTAGACGATGTGCTGGAACTGGTTGAGGTCGATCTCCCCCTCGGTCAGCGCGGGGTTCGGCTGCTCGTAGGATCCGAAGTCGACCAACTCGACCGTGATGCCCTCTTCGGCCGCGGCGTCGACGAACGCCGGCCACTGCTCGTCACTCTTGCCGACGACACCGATCTTGACGACCTCGTTCCCGGACGATCCCTCGCCTCCGGAACCGGCGTCGGAAGACGCCGTGGCGCAGCCGGAGAGCGCGACGAAGAGCGGAACGGCGGCGAGCGCGGCGAGGATGGTGGTGGTGCGGCGAGACATGCGAGAGGAGTTCCTTCCTGGTGGGACTCGCCTACGTTAGACAGGCCTCCCGCCGCGCGCGGAATCGGTCTGTCACACGGCGTCACGAGCGGGTGCCGCCCGGCTCAGTCGAACTCCTCGATGCCCTGCAGCCGCACCTGCTCGAGGTCGAGGCGGGCGGAGATCCGGCGCACCACGACGTCATCGACGGTGCCGGCACCGCGGAGCCCCAACAACACCTCCCGCTTCCGGTCGAGGAGGGCGAGCTTGAGCCGCGTGTGCTCCTCGTGCCGGACCAGCGGCGAGCGCTGCGCGATGTCGACGTCGGTCGAGGTCGCGATCATCTGCAGGACCGTGCCGTCGGGCGGGTCGGCCTGATCCACCCCGGTATCGGCGACGCTCGGAGGTGCGGCGGTGCCGGCACCCAGCGGGTCCGGCTCCCCCAGCATCTCGTCGAGGGCGTCGGCTTCCGCATCCACCAGCGCCTGCTCCCGCGCCAGGGCGCGCGCATTCGCGAACTCGAGCATCTGATACCCCTCGGAGCGCACGCGGTCGCGCACCTCCTGCCCCACGCCGTGTTCGGCGGCGAGGTCGTCGAGAGCGGCCAGGGCGGCCCCGGAGATCGCGCGCTCGGCGAGCTCGTACTCCTCGTCCTCGACGTGGTCGACCGGGAAACGGGCCCAGCGCACGATCGCGGGCAGGAACGGGCCCTGGACGAGCAGGCTCAGCAGGATGACACCAGCGGTGACGAACACGATCTCATCGCGTCCGTTCAGAGCGCCGCCTTCGGTGATGCTCGCCGGCACGGACAAGGCGATGGCGAGAGACACCGCCCCGCGCATCCCCGCCAGAGTGGACACGACCCGCGCCCGAGATCGTGCGCCCCTCGCCGGTCGAGGATCGGTCCGCCGCTGGAACGGCACGTTCAGCAGCTGGAAGAGGTATCGCACGACCAGGAGCGTCGCCCAGACCGCGAGCGTGATGAGCACGAGGCGGCCGATCGCCGCGGCCGAGATCTCGTGCACGACGTATTGCACTTCGAGTCCGATCAGCACGAACAGCGCACCGTTGAGCAGGAAGACTCCGAACGGCCAGGCCGCATCAGCCTGGCGACGGGAGGACGCGGTCGTGACCCGCGGCGACACGTAGGCGACGATGAGTCCGGCGACGACGACCGCGAGCACACCCGAGGCGTGCACCGTCTCGGCGAGGAGGAAAGCCGTGAACGGGATCAGCAGCAGCGCGACGTTGATCACGATCGTCGAGGCCGTGCGGCGCAGCAGCAGGTAGCCGAGAGCGGCGACCACGGTACCGGCCGCGATCCCCCCGACATACGAGATCAGCAGATCGACGGTCACCGACAGCGGCGTGATCTGACCGCCGAGAGCAAGCGACACCGCGATCGCGTAGAGCACCAGAGCCGTGCCGTCGTTGGTCAGGCTCTCCGCTTTGAGCTTCATGAACATGCGTCGCGGGAGGAGGCGCCCGAGGGCGGCGACGGCCGTGGCGTCGGGCGGAGCGACGGCGGCACCCAGGATGAGCGCGATCTCCCACGGCATCCCGAACAGCACACCGATGCCGGCCACGGCGAAGGCCGAGGCGACGACCAGCACGGTGCTCATCGGCAGGATGTAGCGGAAGTCGCGGCGGATCGACCGCAATGAGGTCGTCAGACTCTCCCAGAACAGCATCACCGGGAGGAACAGCAGGAGCACCGTCTCCGGCGGCAGCTGCACCTCGCGCAGCGGTGGCACGAAGCCGAGGAGCAGCCCGAAGATGACCAGGACGAGGGGCAGCGCGAGACGCACGCGCGGGGCGATCAGGGTTCCGACGAGAATCGTGAGTCCGAGCAGGACCGTTACTTCGAGGCCTTCCATCCCTACCTCCCAACAGCGGTGAGAGAAGGATATTCCTCCGTCAGCCGATCTCCTCGGTGAGTTCGAACCAGCGCAGCTCCAGCTCCTCGATCTCGGCCTGCTGCTCGCTGATCTTCTTCATCCGCTCGCCGAGGCCCTCGTAGTCGGACTGGTCGTGGTCGGCCAGCGCGGTCTTGGCGGCGTTGACCTGCTGCGTGAGCTTCTGGATGCGCCGCTCGAGGGCCGACACCTCCTTCTGCGCCGTGCGCAGGGCCGCGCCGTCGAGACCTTTGGAGGTGGCTGCGGTCGTCGCGGTCGCTGCGGCCGTGGCAGTCTGCTTCGGTCCGGTCGAAGACTGGAGGTGACGCAGCCGCAAGTACTCGTCGACCCCGCCGGGCAGGTGCCGCAGATGCCCGTCCAGGATCGCGTACTGCTGGTCGGTGACGCGTTCCAGGAAGTAGCGGTCGTGGCTGACGACCAGGAGCGTACCCGACCAGGAGTCGAGGAGGTCCTCGATCGCGGCGAGCATGTCGGTGTCGAGGTCGTTGGTCGGCTCGTCGAGGATCAGCACGTTCGGCTGGTCGAGCAGCACGAGCAGGAGCTGCAGGCGACGCTGCTGCCCACCCGAGAGGTCTTTGACCGGAGTGGAGAGCTGGGCCGAATCGAAGCCGAGCCGCTCGAGCAGCTGACCGGGAGTGAGGTCCTGCGCTTTGGAGCCCGTTCCCATCGTGTAGGAGGTGCGCAGTCCGGAGATGATCACCCGCACCGGGTCGTTCCAGTGCTGGGTGAGCTCGTCGAGGCGCTGGGTGAGAGTCTGCACCTTCACGGTCTTGCCGCGCTTGACCCGACCCGTGGTCGGTTCGACCGTGCCGGAGATGAGCCCGAGGAGCGTCGACTTGCCGGCGCCGTTGACGCCGAGGATGCCCGTGCGCTCCCCCGGTGCGATGCGCCACTCGACGTCGCGCAGCACGACCTTCTCGCCGCCGTCCGCCGTCGGGTAGGTCACCCCGACGTCGAGCAGATCGACCACGTCCTTTCCCAGCCGCGAGACCGCGAGGGACTGCAGCGACACCTTGTCGCGGATCTCCGGCACGTCGGCGATCAGCTCGTTGGCCGCGTCGATGCGGAACTTCGGCTTGGCCGTGCGGGCGGGAGCGCCGCGACGGAGCCACGCGAGCTCCTTCTTGGCGAGGTTCTGGCGCTTCGCCTCGGTCGCCGCCGCCATGCGGTCGCGTTCGACGCGCTGCAGGATGTACGCCGCGTAGCCGCCCTCGAAAGGCTCGACGATCCGGTCGTGCACTTCCCATGTCTCGGTACTGATCTCGTCGAGGAACCACCGGTCGTGGGTCACGACCATGAGGGCCCCGGCGTTCGGCGACCAGCGCTTCTTGAGATGCCCCGCGAGCCAGGTGATGGCCTCGACGTCGAGGTGGTTGGTCGGCTCATCCAGCGCGATGACGTCCCAGTCTCCGGTGAGGAGCTTGGCGAGCGAGACCCGGCGCCGCTGACCGCCGCTGAGGGAGCCGATCTCCGCGTCCCAGGGCAGGTCGGTGAGCAGTCCTTCGATGACGTCGCGGATCCGCGCGTCGCCGGCCCACTCGTACTCCGGGGTGTCCCCGACCACAGCGGCGCTGATGGTCAGGTCGTCGGGGAGGGTGTCCGCCTGATCGAGCACACCGATACGCGTGCCGCCGCGCACCGTGACGCGGCCCGAGTTCGGTTCCTTGATCCCCGCGAGCATGCCGAGAAGACTCGACTTGCCGTCGCCGTTGCGGCCCACGATTCCGATGCGATCACCCTCTTCGATGCCGAGGGTCACGGAGTCGAAGACGACCCTGGTCGGGTATTCGAGATGCAGGGCTTCAGCCCCGAGAAGATGTGCCATGTTCCTTCCAGGGTAGTCGCGCGCGGTCGGCGTGTTCTCCGACCTGCTCCCCGCGATCTAAGATCGACGGGTGCCGAAGAGTCGCCGGGTGTTCTCCCTTCTGCTCGAGGATCGCAAGGCGAAGCTGGTGCAGTCGAGAAGGCGGCCCGGTCGCTACGAACTCAGCGTCGACGGAATCCCGCAGTCCGTCGTCTCGATGACCGACCCCACCGATCTCGAATACGACTACACGCAGCACATCGCCAGAGTGATGGATGCTGCCGCTGAGCCCAGTGCGCCGCTGTTCACCGTGCACCTGGGAGCCGGCGCCCTCACGCTGGCACGCTACGTCGAAGCCACGCGCGCCGGATCGCCGCAGCTCGTGGTCGAGTTCGAGCCCACCCTCTACGAGGCGGTGATCGCCGCGCTGCCGCTGTCTCCGGGCACCGATCTGCGCGTCATCTTCGGTGATGCGCGCGCAGTCGCGGACGCGGAGCTCGCCGGCGAGTGGATGGGTGCGCGGTTCACGGTCGTCGATCTCTGGGATGCCGCCGTCATCCGGCATCGCGTGGCCAGCCAGGAGTTCTACCGCCGTGTCGCCGCGCGCTCCGCAGCGGGGGGAGTCGTGGCGGTAAACCTGCTCGACGGACATCCCTTCGAGTACTCACGGCGACAGGCAGCCACCCTGCGCACGGTGTTCGACCATGTCGCCGTCGTCCTCGACGCAGAACCGAACGATGACGAAGGCCCGCTCGGCAACGTCGTCGTCTTCGCGAGCGATGAGCCGCTCGCCGTCGCGACGAACCCCGATCTCCTCGGCGTGCCGCACCCGCATACCCTCCACGGCGGCGCGCTGACCTCGTGGATCGCCGGCGCGCGCATCATGACCGATGCGGACGGCACCGACTCCCCCGACCCCGATGACCCGATCTGGGACTAGCACCGCCCGTTGATCGCGTTCGTCACCGTTTCGTGACCCCGGAGACGTGAATCTCGATCGAATCTATCTTCGAATGTCGGTGGTCGGTGATGGACTGAAGTCATGACCGCACTGCTCGACGCGACCGATTCCCAGATGGCGATGCTCGCCGATCTGGTCGCGTCGCTCGAGGCCGCGGAGAGCACTCTGAGCAGCATGCAGGCGGCCCGCGACGGCATGCTCGCGATGGCCGGACGCCTGGCCGTCGACATCGCCCGCGGCGCCGCCCACCCCGATCACGGCGACATGGCGATCCGCACGGTCGCTGCCGAGATCGGCGCTGCGCAGCACCTGAGCGACCGCACGATCGAGCGCAAGATGGCCGAGGCCACGTGGCTCGTCGAGCGATTCCCGGCGGTATGGGAGGCGCAGGGCGAAGGGCGCATCAGTGCCGCGCACTCCCGGGTCATCGTCGAGGCGGGCGCGCATCTCGACGAGGCTGCGGATCGCGCCGCCTACGCCGCGGAGGCCATGGAGGTCGCCGTGACGGAATCCCCGAATCGGCTTCGGCGGATCGTGCGGCGTCTTGCCGAGCGGTTCCAGGAGCGCACTCTCACCGAGCGGCATCGCGATGCCCGCGAGCTGCGCCGCGTGTGGGTGAAGGACCTCGACGACGGGATGGCCGAGCTGGGGGCGCGCGGACCCGCGGTCCTCCTGCACGGCATGCTCGACCGGCTGTCGCAGATGGCGCATGCGGTGAAAGAGGAGAATGCACGAGCGGCACAGGATGCTTCAGCCGCCGGACTCCCCGCCGACAACCGCACGGTCGATCAGTTGCGCGCCGATCTGCTCGCCGACCTCGTTCTCACAGGATCCCCCGCGGGCCATGACACGGCGGACAGCCTGCTGGGCGAGGTCCGCGCCCGCGTCGAGGTCACGGTGCCGGTGCTCACTCTGATGGACGATGACGCTCCGACGACCTCATCACCGGCCGAGCTCGACGGAACGATCCCCATCGACGTCACGACCGCTCGCACGCTGGCAGGTTCCGCGACCGGCTGGGACCGCGTGCTGACGCATCCGATCTCCGGCGAACTTCTCGCTGTCGACCGCTACCGCCCGAGCGAACATCTCCGGCGACATCTCCGCGCGCGGGACCAGAGGTGCCGGTTTCCCGGATGCGGGATCACGGCGCGCAAGTGCGACCTCGACCACAATCATGCGGCCTCGACCGGAGGGGCGACGGCCGACGGAAACCTCGCCGCCTTCTGCCGACGACATCACATGCTCAAACACCACTCCCCCTGGCACGTCGACCAGACCTCGGGCGGCGTGCTGGAGTGGACGAGCCCGACCGGTCGCACGTACATCGACCGGCCGCCTCCGCAGAACACTGTGACCTTCACGAGTGCCGATCCGGTGACCGCACCGTTCTGAGCGCCTCCCGGGCATGTGCACCGGTTGAACGACGAACCGCCCGGACCCGAGGGCCCGGACGGTTCGCGTACCCGCGAGGATGTGTGCGGTGCGAGTTACTGGTACGACTTCACGATCTCGAGGAGGCTCGGGACGTTGGCGTATGCCTCTGCCGCGTTCTCCTTGGTCACGATGATCGGGTCGAGCAGGTAAGCCGGAACGACCTTCACGCCGTTGTCGTACTGCTCGGTGTCGTTGACGTCGACCTCTTCACCCTTCTGGAGCTGGCCGACCATCTTGATCGACTGCTCGACGAGGAGCGTGGTGTCCTTGTTGATCGTGGAGTACTGGATGCCCTCCATGATCGACTTCACCGACTCGACCTCGGAGTCCTGACCCGTGACCACCGGGACCGGCTTTCCGGCCTGCTGCACCGAGGTGATGATGGCGCGAGCGAGCGTGTCGTTCGGCGAGAGGACGCCGTCGAGCGTCTCGGAGCTGTACGTCGAGGTGAGGATCGAGTCCATGCGACGCTGGGCGTTCTCGGCCTTCCAGCCCTCGGTCGCCGTCTGGGCGATCTCGGTCTGGCCGGAGACGACGTTGAGCGTGCCGTCGTCGATCTTCGGCTGGAGCACGTCCATCGCGCCGTTGAAGAACACAGCGGAGTTCGCGTCGTCCGGCGAGCCCGAGAACAGCTCGATGTTGTACGGAGCCTCGTGTCCCGCACGCTCGGCGAGTCCATCGAGCAGAGCCTGGCCCTGCAGCTGACCGACCTTGAAGTTGTCGAACGCGACGTAGTAGTCGACGGCCTCCGTGTTCTCGATCAGACGGTCATAGGCGATGACGGTCACGCCCGCGTCACGAGCGGCCTCGACCTGCGTGGCGAGCTGCTTGCCGTCCTTCGCACCGATGATGATGACCTTGGCGCCACCGGTGACCATCGCCTGGATCTGGTTCTGCTGCTCCGCGACCGTGTTGCTGGCGGGCGCGTACTGCACGTCCGCCTTGAAGCCGGCCTCCTTGAGACCGTCCGTGAACAGCTGACCGGCGAGGACCCAGTTCTCCGAGGTCTTGTCCGGAAGAGCGACACCGATCGTGGCGTCAGCGGCGAAACCCTTGGCCTCGTCCCCCGATCCCGAGTCCGTGCCACCGCCGCGCTCCGAGGAGCAGCCGGTGAGGGCGAAGGCGCCCGCGACGACAAGCGCTGTCGCCGACAGAAGAATCTTCTTCATGTGATCTCTTTCTCTGGTGTGTGAAGGTCGTGTCACGCGAGCGCGCGCGAAGCGACCTCTCCTAACCGCGCGTCTCGTCGACGGCGGGGGCTTCGTACTTCTGGCTGGTGGGATAGTTCGTCTTGGTCGGATCGAACGTGTCGGTGGCCGGATCCTGCTTGCGTCCGAATCGACGCGTCAGGAAGCCGATGATCGACGGGCGACCCTGCTGCTTGTTCCACACGTCGACACCGACGGCGAACAGGAGCACCAGACCCTTGATCATCGACACCACGTCGGCGCCGGCGCCGAGCAGGGCGAGGCCGTTGTTCAGGAACGCCATGACGAGACCACCGATGATCGACCCGATCACGGTTCCGATACCGCCCGAGACAGCCGCGCCACCGATGAAGACCGAGGCGATCGCATCCAGCTCCCAACCGTTGCCGTCCTGCGGACCGGAGGCCGTCGCCCTGGCGACGTAGATCATGCCGGCCAGCGACGCGAGCACCGACATGTTCATCATCACGAAGAAGTCGACCCAGCGGTCCTTCACACCCGACAGGCGCGCGGCCTGCCGGTTGCCACCGACCGCGTAGATGTGACGACCGAAGACCGTGTTGTTCGTGATGAATGAGTAGAGGATCACCAGGGCGAGCAGGATGATGCCCGAGATCGGGAAGCTGGTGCCCTCACGCCCGGTGGCGAACAGCCAGCCCGCGATCAGGATCACGGCCGAGATGAGCACGACCTTGGTGACACTCACCCACAGCGGCGCCGTCTCGGCCCCCATCTTGTGCTGCACGCGCCGGGTGCGGATCTCCCAGAACACGATCCATGCGACACCCAGCAGCGCGAGCAGCATGGTGAACACGTTGAACGGCACGGGGATGAACGGCAGCTCGGGGAGGTACCCGGCACCGATGACCTTGAAGCCCTGCGGCACGGGAACGGACTGCGAGTCACCGACCCACTGGTTCGCACCGCGGAAGAACAGCATGCCCGCCAGCGTCACGATGAACGCCGGCACCCCGACATAGGCGACCCAGAACCCCTGCCAGGCGCCGACCAGCACGCCGACCCCGAGGCCGAGGAGCACACCGAGCGGCCAGGGGAGGTTCCAGTCCGCCATGGCCTTCGCGACCACGATGCCGGTGAATGCGGCCACCGACCCCACCGAGAGGTCGATGTGGCCCATGATGATGACCATCACCATGCCGATCGCGAGGATCAGGATGTACGAGTACTGGTTGACGACGTTGATCAGGTTGCCCGAGGACAGCGTGAGACCCGTGCCTTTGACGATCCAGGTCAGCACCTGGAAGACGACGAGGATGACGACGAGGCTGCCGAGGATGCCGAACTGGCGGAGGGTCGACTGACCGCCTCCGAACATCTTCGTGATGTCCTTGAAGTGGAAGCCGCGCTTCGTTGCGGTGGTGTCGGTGGTCATGCGGTTGCTTTCTGGGTCGCGGAGGTCATGCTGCGCATGAGGTCCTCAGGTGTCGCCTGATCGGCCGGGATGCAGTCGGTGACCCGACCTTCGAAGACGGTGTAGATGCGGTCGGAGATGCCCAGGAGCTCAGGAAGCTCGCTCGAGATGACGATGACGCCCTTGCCCTGCGCCGCGAGCTCGTTGATGATCGCGTAGATCTCGTACTTCGCACCGACGTCGATACCGCGGGTGGGCTCGTCGAGGATCAGCAGGTCGGGGTCGGTGAACATCCACTTCGCCAGGACGACCTTCTGCTGATTGCCGCCGGAGAGTTTGCCGACGCCCTCTTCGACCGACGGGGTCTTGATGCGAAGGGCCTTGCGATAGTCCTCGGCCACGGCGAACTCGGCGCGCGCATCGACGACGCCGCGCTTGGCGATCTTCGAGAGCTTCGCGGCGACCACCGACCTCTTGATCGTGTCGAGCAGGTTGAGCCCGAGCACCTTGCGGTCCTCGCTCACGTAGGCGAGGCCGTGCTTGATCGCCGACGCCACGTCGGGCAGCACGACTTCCTGGCCGTCCTTGATCAGTGTGCCCGAGAGGAACGTGCCGTAGGAACGGCCGAACAGGCTCATCGCGAACTCGGTGCGCCCCGCGCCCATGAGTCCCGCGATGCCGACGACCTCGCCGCGCCGGACGGTGATGTTCGACCCCTTCACGACCATGCGCTCCGGGACGGTCGGGTGCTGCACCCACCAGTCCTTGACCTCGAAGAACACCTCGCCGATCTCGGGGGTGCGATCCGGGTAGCGGCTCTCCAACGACCGACCGACCATGCCGCGGATGATCCGGTCCTCGTTGATCTCGCCACGGGAGATGTCGAGCGTCTCGACCGTGCGACCGTCGCGGATGATCGTGATCTCGTCGGCGATCTGCTCGATCTCGTTGAGCTTGTGGCTGATCATGATCGACGCGATGCCCTTGGCCTTGAGCCCGAGGATCAGGTCGAGCAGGTGCTGCGAGTCGTTCTCGTTCAGGGCAGCGGTCGGCTCGTCGAGGATCAGCAGCTTGACGTCCTTGTTGAGCGCCTTCGCGATCTCGATCAGCTGCTGCTTGCCGACACCGAGCGTCTTGATCTGCGCATCCGGGTCCTCATTCAGGCCCACGCGCGCGAGCAGCTCGATCGTGCGCTCTTTCTGGGCCTGCCAGTCGATGCGTCCGCCGCGCTGGATCTCGTTGCCGAGGAAGATGTTCTCGGTGACGGACAGCTCGGGGATCAGCGCGAGTTCCTGGTGGATGATCGCTATGCCGGCCTGCTCGCTGGCGACGATGTCCTTGAACCTCTGCTCCTGTCCGTAGAGCAGGATCTCCCCCTCGTAGGTCCCGTAGGGGTACACCCCGGAGAGGACCTTCATCAGAGTCGACTTCCCCGCGCCGTTCTCGCCGCAGATGGCGTGGATCTCGCCGGCGCGGACGGTGATCGAGACGTCGGCGAGCGCCTTGACGCCCGGGAACTCCTTGGTGATGCTGCGCATCTCCAGGATGGGGCCTGACACGGTAGGCAACGTTGCTGTGGTGCTCACGGATCTTCCTTGCGACGTGCGGTCACCTTCGATGTGACCGTTCACATTGAAATACATCGTCCACTCACGACGAAGCGCTGTCAAGTCCGCTCCGGTATTTCGGATACCGACCGTGACCCCACCGCGATCCGCGCGATCCCGCGCCTCCAGGCGAGGCCAGGGATCGAAAGGATTCGATGATCTCGAACGTCGCGCGGAGCGCGGTACGAAACCGTCAGCGAGCGGCGGCGGACTCGCGCGCGCGCAGGACCGTCTGCAAGGGGCCGAAAGCCGGCGCTTCCTCGCCGCGGATCTGCGCGAGGAGGATCCGCACGGCGCGCCGGCCCAGCTCCGGGAAGTCCTGATGAACCGTGCTCAGTGTGGGAGCCACATGCGCGGCGACCGGGATGTCGTCGAACCCGATCACGCTCACGTCGTGCGGCACACGGAGTCCGGCGTCGCGGAAGCCGTGCATGAGCCCGATCGCCATCAGGTCGTTGGCAGCGAACACCGCCGTGAAGTCCCGCCGTCGCGAGAGCTCCTTGCCTGCGAAGTACCCGAAGTCGGCGGTCCAGTCCCCGCGGATCGGCGGGAACGTCGGCAGATCCGCCTCACGCAGACCGTCGAGGTAGCCGCGCATGCGCGACTCCGCCTCGATCCAGTCCTGCGGGCCCGCGAGGTGCAGGATGTCGCTGTGGCCGAGGGAGATCAGATGCTCCGTGGCCGCCCGGGCCCCCGCCACCTGATCCGCCGACAGGCTCACCCCGTCGGAACCCGACGCGGTCTGCAGCGTGACGAAAGGCATGTCGACCGACATGCCGCGGAGGACATGGAACACGCGCACCTGCGGGGCGAGCACCACGATGCCGTCCACCTGCTCGCGCGCCAGCTGGCGCACCGCATTGCCGATCGCCTCCGGCGTCGTCGCCGGGAGGTTGAGGGTCGAGACCGCGTAGCCTTCCTCGCGTGCCGCATCCTCGATGCCCGCGATCGAGGAGGTCGGCCCGAACTCCCCGATCGTCGCAGACAGGATCCCGAGCACGTTCGACTTGCTGGTCACCAACGCGCGGGCGGCGAGGTTCGGCCGATAGTCGAGCACGGAGATCGCGTCGAGGACCTTGGCCTTCGTCTCGGGGCGGATGCTCGGGTGGTCGTTCAGGACTCGGGAGACCGTCTGATGAGACACCCCGGCGAGGCGGGCGACATCGCGGATGCTCGGCTGCCGCGCACGCTCGGCTGCACTGGACATCAGGTGCCTCCTCGCGTGTGCACGGTCACATCGTCACTTCATTATGTCTGCCGGGGCGCGCGGGTGCATCTTTCGAGCACGGTCGCTGCGCAGGACGGTCGTCCGCGGGCACCGCCGGTCAGCCGATGATGCGGGCGCCCGGAACCGGGCCGTGCACGTGCAGGGGATCGAATCCGGACGCCCGCAGAGCGGACTGCACGTCTTGGGCCGTCTCCGGATCGGGGCACAGGAGCGCCACGGTCGGCCCCGAGCCGGACACGATGCCTTGCAATGCTCCGGCGGCGACCCCCTGCGCGATCGTGTCGGCGAGATCGGGACGCTCGGAGAGGGCTGCGGGCTGCAGATCGTTCTCGAGACACGCGGCGAGCTGCCCCGGGTCGCCCGACCGGAGCGCCTGCAGGACCGGGATCGGCACGTCGAGCGACAGCGGCGGATCATCGGCGAGCGCGCCCTCCTCCTCGCGCAGCTGGTCGAGGCGCCCGTAGACGACGGGCGTCGACAAGCCCTCCTCACTGGGCACCAGGATCCAGTCGAAGCGTCCGCGGGCGAGCGCCGGGTTCAACTGGTCGCCGCGCCCGGTTCCGACCGCCGTGCCGCCGTGCAGGGCGAACGGCACATCCGCGCCGAGACGGGCGGCGAGGTCATGCAGCCGTGCCTGTGACAACCCTGTTCCCCACAGCGCATCGCAGGCGACCAGGGCGGCAGCGGCATCCGCCGAGCCTCCGCCCATGCCGCCGGCGACCGGCACGCTCTTGCGGATCTCGAGGGCGACTCCGCCTCGATGATCCACGGCGACGGCGAGGAGCTTGGCCGCGCGCATCGCCAAGTTGCGGTCGTCCAGCGGAACCGAGTCGACATCCTCCACCCCGGAGACGGTGACCGAGAACTCGTCAGCGGGGCGCGCGATGACGTCTTCGTAGAGGGACACCGCCTGGAAGACCGTCGCCAGCGCGTGATACCCGTCGTCGTGCCGACCGCCGACCCCGAGGAAGACGTTGATCTTGCCGGGTGCGCGTACGTGCACGGAGTCGGTGGACGCGGCGAGGCTCATGAGCGGATCACAGTTCCGAGGACTTCGCCCACAGATTCACGTCGATCGCGCCGGCCAGCTCGTCGATGCGGGCGAGCTCCTCCGTCTGGAAGGCGGGTCCGTTCACCGCGGCGATGTTCTCGTCGAGCTGTTCGGGACGCGAGGCGCCGATCAGGGCGGAAGCCACGACGGGGTTGCGCAGCGTCCACTGCAGCGCGAGCTGGGCGAGGGACTGACCACGCCCCTGCGCGACCTCGTTCAGCGCTCGCAGCGTCTGCACGGCCTCGTCGGTGAGGCGCCCGTCCGGCAGCGAACCGCGCTTCTGCGCACGCTCCGCCGTGCCGTCCCCCAGGTACTTGTCGGTCAACAGCCCCTGTGCCAGCGGCGTGAAGGCGATCGCACCCAGGCCCGACTGCTCGAGGGTGTCGGTCAGGCCGTCTTCCACCCAGCGGTTGAGGATCGAATACGCGGGCTGGTGGATGACCAGCGGCGTGCCGAGGTCCTTCGCGACCGCGACGGCCTCAGCCGTGCGCTCGGCGCTGTAGGACGAAATGCCCACATAGAGCGCCTTGCCCTGACGCACGAGGGTGTCGAGCGCCCCGATCGTCTCGGCGATCGGGGTGACCGGGTCGACCCGGTGCGAGTAGAAGATGTCGACGTAGTCGAGACCCATGCGGGTCAGCGACTGCTCGGCGCTGGCGAGGATGTACTTGCGGCTCGCGAAGTCGCCGTAGGGGCCGGGCCACATATCCCAGCCGGCCTTCGAGGAGATGATCAGCTCGTCGCGGTACGGACGGAAGTCCTCCGCGAAGATGCGACCGAAGTTCTTCTCGGCCGAGCCGTAGGGCGGGCCGTAGTTGTTCGCCAGATCGAAGTGCGTGATGCCGCGGTCGAACGCGTGGCGCAGCAGTGCGCGTTGGTTGTCGAGCGGGATGTTGTCGCCGAAGTTCCACCACAGCCCGAGCGAGATCGGGGGCAGATACAGGCCGGACGTGCCGACCTGGCGGTAGGCGAACTGCTGATAGCGGCTCTCGTCCGCGGCATACGGACGGTGCAGCTCGGGGACATCGGGGCGGAAGCGGGGGGAGTCGGTCACGGTGCCAGATTACTGGGTGAGGCGACGTCGTCGTCGAGCACATCGGACGCCGCCGCCTGCTGCGCGATCCGGTGGTAGTCCTCGACGGTGAGATCTTCACCCCGCGCCGTCGGTGCGACACCGGCGGCGATCAACACTTCGGACGCCGCTGCGGAGCTGCCGAAGATCCCCGACAGAGCCTGGCGGAGCATCTTGCGGCGCTGGTTGAACGCCGCATCGACGATCCGGAACGTGCGGCGACGCTCCTCCTCGGTCCCCCGCTCCCCTTCGGAACGGTCGAAGCCGACGAGCAGGCTGTCGACGTTCGGCACCGGCCAGAACACCTGGCGGGAGACGGTGCCGGAGAGCTTCCACTCGCCGTACCAGGCGGCCTTGACGCTGGGCGACCCGTAGATCTTGGAGCCCGGCTCGGCGGCGAGCCTCTCGGCGACCTCGGCCTGGACCATCACCACGCCGCGTTGCAGGTAGGGGAAGCTCTCGAGGAAGTGCAGCAGCACCGGCACCGACACGTTGTACGGGAGGTTCGCGACCAGCACGGTCGGCTCCCCGGGCAGTTCGGTGATGCGCAGGGCGTCGGCGTCGACGACCGTGAGCCGCTCGGCCTCCACGCCGTGCGCGGCGGCGGTCTCGGCGAGTCGCGCGGCGAGTCGGTGATCGATCTCGACCGCGGTGACCGAAGCCCCGGTCTCCAGGATTGCCAGCGTGAGCGAGCCGAGTCCGGGGCCGACCTCGACCACGCGCTCGCTCGGCTGCACGCGGGCCGCCTGCACGATCTTGCGGACGGTGTTGGCGTCCGTGACGAAGTTCTGGCCGAGTTTCTTCGTCGGAGTGACGTCGAGCTCCGCGGCGAGGCGGCGGATCTCGGTGGCGCCGAGCAGGGTGACGGTCATCCTCCCATTGTCCCCCACGCGGCAGATGTCCCCCGCCGTCAGTAGTCTTCTCTGGTGCCATCACTCGGAGAGATCGTCGCCCCACGTCGCATGGGCCGGGATTTCCGCTGGCTGCTCGCGTCGTCGTGGACCAGCAACGTCGGTGACGGAGTGGCCCTCGCCGCCGCGCCCCTGCTCATCGCATCGATGACGTCATCGCCCATGCTGGTGGCGACGGGGGCGATCCTGCAGTTCCTCCCGTGGCTGCTCTTCGGCCTGCACGCCGGGGCGATCGCCGACCGCTTCGACCGCCGCCGCCTGGTCATGCTCGCGAACGCCGCACGCGCGGTGGTCCTCGTCGCGCTGTGCGTGTTCCTCGTCACGGGCGTCGCGAACATCTGGATCGTGCTCGCCGTCGCCTTCCTGTACGGCACCGCCGAGGTGTTCGTCGACACGACGGGGAGCACCCTCCTGCCGATGCTCGTGAAGCCCGCCGACCTCGGCATCGGCAATGCCCGCCTGCAGGCCGGCTATCTGGTCGCGAATCAGTTCGCCGGTCCCCCGCTGGGCGCGTTCCTGTTCGCCGCGGGCATGGCCTGGCCGTTCCTGCTCGAAGCGGTGTGCGTGACACTCGCGGTCGTCCTCATCTCCCGCATGGCGAAAACGCCCGTGCCGCCCCGAGCCGCCGAGGCCCACTCGCCCGTGCACACCGACATCGCCGAGGGGCTGCGGTGGCTGTGGCGCAATCCCCCGGTGCGGATGCTCGTGCTGATCATCCTCGTCTTCAACATCACGTGGGCAGCCCCCTGGGGTGTGCTCGTGCTCTACGCGACGGAACACCTGCAGATGGGCGCCGTCGGGTACGGGGCACTCACGACCGCATCGGCGGCGGGCGGGATCCTCGCGACCCTCAGCTTCGGGTGGCTCGAACGGCACGTGTCCTTCGCCACCCTGATGCGCATCGTGCTCTCGCTCGAAGTGCTCATGCATCTGTCGTTCGCGCTGACCACCACCGGCTGGGTCGCGCTGGTCATCATGTTCTTCTTCGGCGCGTACGCGTTCGTGTGGGCGACGATCTCGACCACCGTCCGGCAGCGGCTGGTCCCCGCTGAGCTTCAGGGCCGCGTGGCCTCCGTGAACATGGTCGGAGTCTTCGGCGGCATGATCGTCGGGCAGGCGCTCGGCGGCGTGATCGCCCAGGTCTGGGGCCTGACCGCCCCGTGGTGGTTCGCGTTCGGCGGCGCGGCACTCACACTGCTGCTGGTGTGGAAGCCGATCTCACACATCGTGAGCGCGAAGCCGGTTGCCGATCCCGATCCGATCGACGCCGCCTGATCCTTCCGCCCATCGCCGACCGGGCATCCGCTGCGCACTTGTCGGGAGGATGGGCGCTTGTCGGGAGGAATCGCCCTTTTGCTCCGACATATGAGCAAACTCCCGACACGTGTACTGCGAAGCCGGTGGAACAGGTTCAGACGAACGAACCGTAGATCCTGAGCGTGTTCTCGGCGAGCTGGGCGCACAACTCATCCACCTCCACACCGAGCTCGGCCGCCATGAAACGCACCGTGATCGGGACGAGGTAGGGCGCGTTCGGCCGGCCCCGCAGTGGCACGGGGGTGAGGAACGGCGCATCCGTCTCGACCAGGAGGCGATCGAGGGGCGTGACCTTCAGCGCGTCGCGCAGGTTCTGGGCGTTCTTGAACGTGACGTTGCCCGCGAACGACAGGTGGTAGCCGGCGTCCGCGCAGATGCGTGCCATCGCGTCATCTCCCGAGAAGCAATGGAAGACCGTCCGCTCTGGAGCACCGACACGGGCGAGGGTCTCCAGCACCGCGTCGTGCGCATCCCGATCGTGGATCTGCATGGCGATGCCGTGCTTCTTCGCGAGATCGATGTGCGCCTCGAACGACTCGAACTGCGGAGCCCGTCGCTCCGGTTCCGTGCGGAAGAAATCGAGCCCGGTCTCGCCGATCGCGCGAGTGCGCGGATGCGCGGCGAGTTCGTCGATCACCGCGATCGCCTCGTCGAGACGCCCCTCCTCCGCATACGTCGGTGCGTCGTTCGGATGGATCGCGACCGCAGCCAGGACTCGCGGATCGGCGGCCGCGGCCTCGACCGCCCACCGCGAGGACTCGATGTCGCCGGAGGCCTGCACGACACCGGCGATGCCCACCGCCGCCGCCCGATCGAGCTGCTCGGTCAGCGACAGCGGCTCGTCGCCGTCCACGATCTCCAGGTGCGCATGGTTGTCGTACACCGGAACCGTCAGCGGCTCGGGGGCGGCCGGGTACTTCAGATCCTTGCGTCCGTCGCCCGGGCGCTCGCGCACATAGGTGTCCGCCATCTCGTCCGACCGGCTCAGGCCGTGGACTCCACCCGCGGGAACAGCGGTGCGAGGCCGTTGACGCTGGTCCCGGGGCGCAGCACGCCCCAGGCTCCGGCCTCGCGGATCGGCTGGTCCTGCAGACGGCCCAGGGTCTCCGCAGCACCGAGCGCGATCCAGAGCTTCTCGGTCGACTGAGGCATCACGGGCGACAGCAGCACGGCGAGCGCACGCAGCCCCTCCGCGCAGGTGTAGAGCACCGTGCCCAGACGCGCGCGCTGGTCCTCGTCGCGGGCCAGCGCCCACGGCTCGTTCTCGGTGATGTAGCCGTTGAGGGCGTCGACGATCGTCCAGATCGCGGCGATGGCCTCGTCGATGCGGAACTGCGTGACCGCCGCATCCGCGTTCGCCGCCGCCTCCGCGACGATCTTCTGGATGGCGAAGTCCTTCTCGGTGTACTCGGCCGCCGGCGGCACGATGCCCTCGAAGTACTTCTCGATCATCGCCGTCGTGCGCGAAGCCAGGTTGCCGAAGCCGTTGGCGAGCTCAGCCTGGTAGCGCGCGGACAGGTCTTCCCACGAGAAGGACCCGTCCTGTCCGAAGGCGATCGCGGAGAGGAAGTAGAAGCGGTAGGCGTCGGACCCGAAGACATCGGTGATCTCGGTCGGCGCGATGCCGGTCAGCTTGGACTTCGACATCTTCTCGCCGCCGACCAGCAACCAGCCGTGCGCGAAGACGCCCTGCGGCACCTCGAGACCGGCCGCCATCAGCAGAGCGGGCCAGATGACGGCGTGGAAGCGCAGGATGTCCTTGCCGACCACGTGGTAGGCGGGCCAGCGACGCTCGAAGGTCTCTTCATCGGAGCCGTAGCCGACGGCCGTGGCGTAGTTCAGGAGCGCATCGACCCACACGTAGATGACGTGCGACTCGTCCCACGGGAGCGGGATGCCCCAGTCGAAGGTCGATCGCGAGATCGACAGGTCTTTGAGGCCCTGGCTCACGAACGACACCACCTCGTTGCGCGCCGAGTCGGGGCGCACGAAGTCGGGTCGCGTCTTGTAGAGCTCGAGCAGCCGGTCCTGGAACTCGCTGAGCTTGAAGAAGTAGTTCTTCTCCTGCAGCAGCTCCAGCGGCTTCGAGTGGATGGCGCACACCTTCAGGCCCTCGAAGGGCCCGGTGCCGTCGACGATCTCCGACTCGGGCTTGAACTCCTCGCAGCCCACGCAGTAGAGCGCCTCGTACTCGCCCGCATAGATGTAGCCGCGGTCGTACAGGCGCTGGAAGAACGTCTGCACGTTCGTCTCGTGGCGCTCCTGGGTGGTGCGGATGAAGTCGTCGTTGGCGACGTCGAGCGTCGTCAGCAGCGGGAACCAGCTCTCGCTGACGAGCTTGTCGACCCACTCCTGCGGCGTGACGTTGTTCGCCGCGGCCGCCCGCAGCATCTTCTGGCCGTGCTCGTCGGTGCCCGTGAGCATCCAGGTGTCGTCGCCCGCCTGGCGGTGCCACCGTGCGAGCGTGTCGACGGCCACCGTCGTGTACCCGTGGCCGATGTGGGGCACGTCGGACGGGTAGTAGATGGGTGTGGTGATGTAGAACGATTCGCCTGCGGGCATGGAGCAATTCTAGGTGGGATGCGGGGCGTGGTTACGCCGTGTGGGCGGCGGTCGCATCCCGCTCTCAGGCCACCGAGACGTCGATGCGATGCCAACCCTGTGCGCCGTCGGGGGCGGGAGCCGCAGGATCGGATGTCTGCGTCTCGCCGTCGACGTTGAGCGCCCGGCACTGGATGGTGTGCGTGCCGCTCTCCGCGACCCAGTCGAGGCTCCACTGCACCCACGTGTCGGTGGAGATCGCGGTCGCGAGCTCGGCCGCCCGCCACGGCCCGTCGTCGATACGCACCTCCACTCCCGCGATGCCGACGTGCTGCTGCCAGGCCATCCCCGCGATGACCGCATCCCCCGCGGTGACCTGCTGCCCGCGGCGAGGGACGTCGATGCGCGACTGCAGCTTGATGGGTCCGCGCTCGGACCATCCGCGTGTCGTCCAATAGGCGGTGGCGCGGTCGAACCGCGTCACCTCCAGTTGCGTGACCCACTTCGTGGCGGACACGTAGCCGTACAGCCCCGGCACCACCATCCGTACCGGGAAGCCGTGTTCGATCGGCAGGGGCTCGCCGTTCATCCCGATCGCGAGCAGCGCATCGCGGTCGTCGGTGAGGGCCTCGATCGGTGTGGACGCCGTGAACCCGTCGGCCGAGGTCGAGAGCACCATGTCGGCATCGGCATCGACCCCCGCGCGCGCGAGCAGATCCCGCACCGGGAGCCCGAGCCAGCGCGCGTTGCCGATCAGGGATCCGCCGACCTCGTTCGACACGCACGCGAGCGTGACGTCGGACTCCTGCATCGGCAGCGCGAGCAACTCGTCCCAGGTGATCTCCATCTCGCGCTCGACCATCCCGTGGATGCGCAGCGACCAATCGGCCGGGTCCACCCGCGGCACGATGAGCGCGGTGTCGATGCGGTAGAAGTCCGCGTTCGGAGTGACGACAGGGGCGAGGCCGGGGATCCCCAGCTCGGCACCGGCAGGAACCGCCGCTGCTGCGCGTGCCGCCGAGGGCAGCCGCAGCGCGTCGCGGACCGCTTCGATCGATCGGCTCGCGCCGCGCGCGACGTTGCCGACGATGAGCGCGACGGCACCCGCTGCGGCGACACCCGCGGTCCACAGCAGGAATCGTCTCCGGTCCTCGTCGTCGGGTCCGAGCCCTGCGACCGGACGCAGTCGGGCGATCAGGAGGCGCAGGACGACCACTGCGACGAGACCGGCGACCAGCCCGGGCAGCCAGGCGAACGGCCCCGCGCCGGGGCGAACCATCGCCGCGACGACGGCGAGAGCACCGAGCGCCCCCAGGACCACGGCACCGACACCGGACCGTCGTCGCTCCAGGATTCCCGCGACAGCGGCGACGACCACGAGCACCACGGCGATGCCCACGATCAGGGCCGCCTTGTCACCGGTGCCGAACAGCGCGATGGCGGTGTCCTTCGCCCAGCTCGGAGCGAGGTCGATGAGCCCGCTGCCGATCACGGCGAACGGGCTCGCACTCGGCTCCACCACCGCGGCGACGAGTTCCGCCAGGCCGACGGCGAGGAACGATGCGCTCAACCCCGCTGCGGCGGCGCGGAACGTGTCCTCCCTCGTCGCACGCGTCGGGTTCGTCATGACCTGAGGGTAACGCGGCGGACGTTCCCGGATTCCCCGCAATTCTTACGAACCGCAGTCGTGGCGATCTCAGGCACCCGCCCCGGAGCGGGCAGCGAGGGCGGCCTGGTAGAGGTCGCGGGAGGAGAGACCGGTCAGCGCGGCGACCTCGGAGGACGCGTCCTTCAAGCGCACGCCTTCCGCGACCAGCCTCTGCACCTGCGCCAGAGCATCTGCCGGGGAGGCGTCCCGGCGCGCGGCTCCTTCGACGACGACGACGATCTCGCCCTTCACGCCGCTCTCGGCCCACTCCTGGAGCTCGGCCGCGGTGCCACGGCGGACCTCCTCGTACAGCTTCGTGAGCTCACGGCACACCGCGATCCTCCGCTCGTCACCGAACGCAGCGCCCATGTCGGCGAGAGCGCTCGCGAGCCGGGCCGGAGACTCGAAGAAGACCATTGTGCGCGGCTCGGCGGCCAGGGCGCGGAGGGTCGATCGCCGCTCCCCCGGCTTGCGCGGGAGGAACCCCTCGAACGTGAAGCGGTCGGTCGGAAGTCCCGAGATCGCGAGCGCCATCAGCACGGCGCTCGGACCGGGGATCGCGGTGACGGTGACCCCCTGCGCCACGGCCTCGGCCACCAGCCCGTAGCCGGGGTCGCTGACGGTCGGCATTCCTGCATCGCTCATAACCACGATGTCGGTCTCCGCCGCGAGCGCAGCCAGTTCGGCGGCCTTCTGCTTCTCGTTGTGGTCGTGCAGTGCGATCAGACGAGGACGATTGTCGATCTGCAGTGCCTTGAGCAGACGCTGCGTGGTGCGGGTGTCTTCCGCGACGACGACCTCCGCGTTCTCCAGCACCTCCACGAGGCGTCGCGACGCGTCGCCCAGGTTTCCGATCGGGGTGGCGGCGAGGATGATCACCCGCCCAGCTTAGGCGCGCCGGATGCAGCTCCCCCGAAAGGGGCGTTGTCTAGGCTGGAGCGGTGACCGCGCCCGACCCGCTCCTGCCCGCCCCCGAGGCGCGGCTGACGCACTACGGACGGTTGCGGGACCGGCTGCTGCAGGACCCGGACTGGGGCGGCGCGATCCGGTGGCTCGCGCCGCTGGTGATCACCGCGGTGGCGGCGGTGCTGCGCCTGGTCGGCGTGTCCCACCCGCATGAGCTCGCCTTCGATGAGACCTACTACGTCAAGGACGCCTGGTCCCTGTGGACGCTCGGCTACGAGGGCACCTGGGGTGGCGAGGCGAACGAGGCGTTCGCGACCGGGCAGAACCTCCCGCTCTCGGATGCGGGCTCGTTCATCGTGCATCCCCCGCTCGGCAAGTGGCTCATCGCGCTGGGCATGGCGATCGGCGGGCCCGAGAACAGCGGCGGATGGCGTCTGGCCACCGCGATTCTCGGAGCGGGCTCGGTCCTCCTCGTTTATCTGATCGCGCGGCGTCTGAGCGGATCGGTGGTCGTGGCATCCGTCGCCGGAACGCTCCTGGCGATCGACGGCCTGAGCATCGTGATGAGCCGGATCGCGCTGCTCGACGGCATCCTGACGTTCTTCGTCCTGCTCGGCGTCCTGTTCGTCCTCATCGATCGGCAGCGCACGATCCCGCAGCTCGAGCGACGCGATCCCGAGACGCCCGACCCGTTCTGGGGGCCGGTGCTGTGGCGCCGGCCGTGGCTGATCGCCGCCGGTGCCGCCCTGGGTGCGGCTTCTGCCGTGAAGTGGTCAGGCTTGTACGTCCTCGCCGGTTTCGGCCTCTACGTCGTGGTGACCGACGCGTTGGCGAGGCGTCGAGCCGGCGTGGTGCTGTGGCCGACCGCCGCCGCGTTCCGGCAGGGGCCGGTCTCGTTCGTCCTGTTCGTCTTCCCCGCGCTGGCCGTGTACCTGGTCAGCTGGACGGGGTGGCTCCTGACCTCGGGGGGCTACGACCGGCAGAGCGACCCGAACCCGCTGCT
Source organism: Microbacterium sp. KKR3/1 (assembly GCF_021272365.1). Taxonomy (NCBI): domain Bacteria; kingdom Bacillati; phylum Actinomycetota; class Actinomycetes; order Micrococcales; family Microbacteriaceae; genus Microbacterium; species Microbacterium sp. KKR3/1. The sequence goes on from NZ_JAJSDW010000003.1 coordinate 170,947, forward strand.
CGCGCTGTGGAAGTACCACGAATCGATGCTCGGCTTCCACGTCGGCCTGAGCCGCGGACACCCCTACGCGAGTCCCGCCTGGGAGTGGCCGTTCCTGCTGCGCCCGACGGCGGTCTGGGTGGATTCCGATCCCACCGGCTGCGGCACGGACCACTGCATCGGCGTGATCTCCGCCGTCCCGAATCCGCTCATCTGGTACGGCGGGGTGGCGGCAGCGGTGTACCTGCTCTACCGGCTGGTGCGGAGCTGGATCACCCGACAGCCGATCGCGCCCGCGCTGACCGTCCCCCTGGTCGGCCTGGCGGTGACCTACCTCCCGTGGCTGATGTTCCCCGAGCGCACGATCTTCCAGTTCTACACGGTGGTGATGATGCCGTTCCTCGTGCTCGCGCTCGCCATGACGCTGCGGATCATCGCCGGACGACGCGAAGACCCCTTGTACCGTCGGCAGTCCGGCGAGCGCACGGTGCTGATCTTCCTCGCGTTCGTCGTTCTCGTGTCGGTGTTCTTCCTGCCGCTGTGGACCGGTATGAGCGTGCCGTACCAGTTCTGGCTGCTGCACAACTGGCTGCCCGGCTGGGTGTGAGCACCGCGCTGTCGATCCACCGAATCACCGGGCGCTAGGCTCGCCGCATGGGCAGCCCCTCCGGATTCGAGTTCGCGGTGCGCGGTGACGACGTCGTCATCCGCCATCGCGGCGTCACCGCGACCGTACTGCGCGGCGCACGGGCCCAGGAGTTCCTCGCGCAGGCCGCGAGCGGCGACGCGCAGCTGCTGATGGCGCGCGTGACCGGGAACTACCGCCGCGGCAACGAGCGCACCGCCCGCCGGCATCCGCGCAACCAGAACTGACCGTCACCGCCCGATCGACACCTCGGCCGGGTCGCTCACGGGCAACCGGCACACGAACGCGCGGCAGTCATAGGCGCATTCCTCCACCGCGTCCTTGCCCTCGAACAGGCTGAATCCGGCATCCGTGAACGCCCGCGCCTGATCGGGCGCGACCACGGCGACGACTTCGGCATCCGCACCCCTGCCGGCGAGGCCGAGCGCACTGTCGCGCGCTCCGGTGACCACGACGAGTTGGCGCGGCGGGATCGCGAGGCCCGCAGCCACCCGCAGCAGGGTGCCGTGGGCGAAGGGCTGCTCCAGCGCCCGCGCGGCCAGCAAGCTCACCGTCGACACGGCAGCGGCGCGATACCGGTCCCCCGCTCCCAGCCACCAGGCGGTCAGTGCGGCACCGGCCACGGCCGCGGCATCCGAGGGCAGGTCGCCGTCGGTCTGGTCGGGCGAGGTCGCGATCCCTTGGGCCGACAGCAACGGATCCTCCCCCGCTGTGCCCTCCAGTGCGTCGTCGAGGATCCCGCGGGCCGCCACCGCCCAGGTCGCCTCGCCGGTGGCCAGGGCCAGAGAGAACAGACCGTCGGCGAGAAGGCCACGATCCGCCGCGGTCGCAACCGCGGCAGAGGCCCGCCCCTCGAAGGACGCGCGGACGAGAGCGCCGTCGGCATCGCGGTTGACCCGCAGCACCTCGTCGGCGGCGGACGCGGCGGCATCGATCCAGCTCCGCTCTCCGAAGGTCGCCCCGGCCCGGGCGAGCGCACCGATCGCGAGGCCGTTCCACCCGGTGATCACCTTGCCGTCGACAGCGGGCCGCGCAAGGCCCGCACGTTCGGGCAGCGCACGCCGGTAGTACCCGCCCTCGCTGCGAGCGCCCTCGACCCACGACTCCGAATCCTGGGCGGCACCGAACCCGCCGCCGTCTCGCTGCAGGACCCCGGTCAGGAATGACACGATCCCGCGGACGACGTCCTCCTCCCCCGCGTCGCGCGCGACGTCGAGCAGCTGCGCGTTGTCGGTCAGCATCCGCTCGTAGTGCGGCACCGTCCAGTCGCGCTGGGTGGCGTAGCGGAAGAACCCGCCGTCGGCATCGCGCAGGTCCGATCGGGTCATCGCGGCGAGCGCGCGCCCCGCTGACGCCCCCGCCTCCGGAGCACCCTCCCGCACGAGCGGATGCTGCAGGAATCGCAAGGTGGTGGCGACGGGGAACTTCGGGGCGCCGCCGAAGCCACCGAACTGCTGATCCTCCCGCCGGGCGATCGACTCCGCAGCCGTCGCGATCGCGACCACGTCCGGGAGTTCGGAGGGCGTGGCCTCCGCCGCACGGGTGAGCGCATCGGTCACGGCATCCGCCGACTCCTCGGCCTGCACCCGCCGCAGCGCCCAGGCCTCCCCGACCGCGATGAGGACGTCACGGAACGCCGGCATCGGCGGCTGAGCCTCCGGCGGCCAGTAGGTGCCGGCGAAGAAGGTGCGCCCGCGCGGGGTGGCGAAGACCGTGAGCGGCCAACCGAGGTTCTGGGTGAACGCCGAAGCCGCGGCCATGTAGGCACCGTCGACCTGCGGATGCTCCTCGCGATCAACCTTGACCGCGACGAAGCCCTCGTTGATCCGCGCGGCGGTCGCCGGGTCGGCGAACGATTCGCGTGCCATCACGTGACACCAGTGACAGGTCGAGTAGCCGATCGAGATCAACAGCGGCACATCGCGTCGCCTCGCCTCCGCGAACGCTTCCTCGCCCCACGGGTACCAGTCGACGGGGTTGTCGGCATGCGCACGGAGGTACGGGCTGAGGGTGTCGGCGAGCCGGTTGGTCATGCCTTCACGCTACGCCGCGCGACGGTGACGCGGTCAGCCGACCAGCAGCTCCACCGGACGGGAGGCCGCGTAGCCGACCAGAGGCAGGGCACGATCCGCGGCCAGTGCGATGCGGGCGCGCAGCACGTCGGAAGCGATCTCGTAGCCGTCGAAGTCCGTGTTGCTCGCGTACACCCCGAGCGGAAGCGTGAGCGCCTGGAAGAACGCGAACAACGGCCGCAGCTGGTGCTCGATGATCAGGGCGTGCTTCTCCCCGCCGCCGGTCGCGGCGAGCAGCACGGGCTTTCCCACGAGGTCGTATTGACCGACGAAGTCGAACAGGTGCTTGAAGAGCCCGGTGAACGAGGCTCGGTAGACGGGGCTGCCCACGATGAGCAGGTCGGCGGATTCGATCGCCTGCAACTGCGCTTCGATCTCCGGCGCCAGCTGGTCACGGTGCAGCGCACCCGCCAGCCCGGGGCCGATCTGCGTCAGCTCGATGAGCTGCGCCTCGACGTCGGCGCGCTCGGCGACGGCGGCCGTGATCGCGCGGACCAGGGCGGTGGTCTTGCTGGGCTCGTGCAGGGATCCCGACACGGCGACGACGCGGAACGGAGCTGTCATGCCTCGACGGTACTCACGACGACGCCCCCTGTCGCGCACGGCGACACGGGGCGTCATCTGGGCCCGAGAGCCCCGGTATCACGGGGTCAGTTGACCTCGTCCGGGTGCGACCCCACGCGGCCTGAGCCGTCGAGCGGGTCGAGGGCGTCGATCGCCGCGACCTCAGCGTCGGTCAGTTCGAAGCCGAACACGTCGAGGTTCTCGCGCAGGCGCTCGGCGCGCACCGACTTCGGGAACACGATGATGCCCTTCTGCAGGTGCCAGCGCAGCACGGCCTGTGCCGGGGTGACACCGTGCGCCGCGGCGGCATCCGCGACCGCGGGCGTCCCGAACAGGTCGTACTTGCCCTGCCCGAGCGGACCCCATGCCTCGATGCGCACGCCGTTGGCGTCGGCCCAGGCGACCACGTCGCGCTGCTGGTAGGCCGGGTGCAGCTCGATCTGGTTCACTGCGGGAACCACGCCCGTCTCCTTCACCGTGCGCTCCAGGTGGGGCACGAGGAAGTTCGAGACGCCGATGCTGCGGGTGAGGCCCGCGTCGCGCAGCTCGACCAGCTTCGCGAACGCGTGCACATAGTCGTCCTTAGCCGGCGTGGGCCAGTGCACGAGGTACAGATCGACCTTCTCCAGACCGAGCTTCTCGAGACTCTCGGCGATGGCCGCGCGCGGCTCCTCGTCGTGGTGGCGGTCGTTCCAGAGCTTGGTCGTGATGAACAGGTCGTCGCGTGCGATGCCCGAGGAGGCGATGGCGGCGCCCACGCCCTCTTCATTGCCGTAGATCGCCGCGGTGTCGATGTGGCGGTAGCCGATTTCGAGCGCCTCGCTCACCGCACGCTCGGTGTCTGCCGGCGGCACCTTGAAGACGCCGTAGCCGAGTTGCGGGATGGAGTTACCGTCGTTCAGTTCGAGTGCAGGAATGCTCATCGCCCCAGCCTAGGACCGGTGTGGGACAGTGCGGCCCGGATGAACAAAGGAAGTCAGTCGAGCCCGTGGAGCGACGCGGACATCGCCCGGAACGCCGCGACGGCGCGCGCCGCAGGACGAGGTCCTTCCGGGTCGGCCGCCCACTGCTCGAGCCCCACGCGCACGGCGTCCGTCGCCACCGCGGCCGCCAGCCTCGCGTCCCACTCGGCGACGCCGCGCTCCTGCAGGATCACGCGGAGCCGCCGCTCGGAGTCGTCGTTCACGCGCAGCCACACGTCGCGCAGCGCCGCGTCGTCCTCGAGCCCGCGCAGCACACTGAGCATCGTCTCGAGTTCGAGCCCCTGCCCTTCGCCCTCGATGAGCTGCGACTCGATGACGGCGGGAACCTGCTCCCGCAGCGCTCGTGCGTCGACCTGCGCGAGGGCCTCCTGCCATCGCTGCGCGCCGATCGTGAGGATCGGCGTGATCGCATCTTCCTTGCGGGCGAAGTACCGGTAGAAGGTGCGGACCGAGACGCCGGCGCGAGCGGCGATCTGCTCGGCGGTGACTCCGGCGACGCTCTGCTCGGCGAACAGCCCTGCGGCGGCCGATGCGATGTCGCGTTCGGTCGCGGCCTTGCGACGTTCGGTGAGGGTCGAGGTCTCCACAGTCACAGCGTACGGGAATGCCTCGAGCTCTTGACAGGTTGAGCCTTTTTGGCACATCGTGCCATCTAGGCATAATCTGCCCAAAGATCGTCGACAACACGACACCACCAGAAGGGAAGATCATGAACCGCTACGAAGGACGTCGGGCGCTCGTCACCGGCGGAGGATCGGGCATCGGGCAGGCCACGGTGCTGCGCATGCTCCGCGAGGGCGGCAGCGTCGTCGCCGCCGACGTCAGCCCCGCCGGCCTCGAGGACACGGTGGCCAAGGCCGGCCCGCTCGCCGACCACCTCACGACCGTCACGATGAACATCGCCGACGAGGCGTCCGCCGTCGCGGGCGTCGCCGAGGCCGTCACCGCCCTGGGCGGGCTGGACGTCCTGGTGAACGCCGCCGGCATCCTGCGTTCCTCGCACACGCACGAGACGACCCTCGACCAGTTCGAGGAGGTCATCCGTATCAATCTGGTCGGCACTTTCCTGGTGATCCGCGAGGCCATCCCCGCGCTGATCGAGGGGAACGCGTCCGCCGTGGTCAACTCCAGCTCGACCTCGGCCGGTTTCGCGCACCCGTACATGGCCGCCTACGCGGCCAGCAAGGGCGGGGTGCAGTCGCTGACCCACGCCCTCGCTGCCGAGTACGCGAAGAACGGCATCCGCTTCACCGCGGTGCAGCCCGGCTCGATCTCGTCGGGCATGACCGACGGCTCGGGCCGGAGCAACCAGAGCAACGGCCCCGGCCTGCCCGCGGACGCCGACATGAGCCTGTTCATGAAGCTCTCCCCCGCCATCGGCCAGGGCTTCGCCGGACCGGAGTCGGTCGCCGGAGTCGTCGCGATGCTCGCGAGCGAGGACGGCGCCTTCATCACCGGCACCGAAGTGCGCATCGACGGCGGCACCCACTTCTGAGAGACCGCGGGCGGGGCGCGCCGGACCCGATGACGGCTCGCCCCGCCGGCACTCGGACCGCTACGGGGCTCAGCGCCGCGGGACCGCCGCCATCGCCGCGGCGCCGCGGCCGACCAGCCGCTCCAGCGGACCCCGCCCGAGGAACATCGACCAGACGGTCGTCGCCAGGAGCAGTCCGACCGCCGTCGCCGCCCAGAACGCGTTGCTCGAGAAGAACGTTCCGGGGCCCCCGATCACGACGATCGACAGGACGTGCGCGCTGTATGCCGTCAGTGGCATGGAGCCGAGCGCGCCCAGCGGGAGTGCCACCCAGCGCAGTGGGCGGCTCAGCAGCAGGCACAGTGCGATGACCGCGAGCGCGAAGCCTCCGGAGCCGAGGATCTCGGCCGTGCCGCCGCTGTGCGGCCCGGCCGCGAACACCGCCGTGAGCACGGCGCCGAGCGGATCCGTCTCGGCGAGCGCCTGCGGATAGTCCCCCCATCCGCTCGGCGCTCCGAGAAGGCTGTCGGAGCCGGTGATGCTGCCGCTGCTGGATCCGACGATGCCGGCGCCCTGTCCGATCGCCCCGAGCCCGTCCCCGACCACGGCCAGACCGACCCCGACGCCGAGCGCGATCACGGCGGTGTGCACCCGCTCCACCCGGAGGCGTCCGAGCGCCATGCCTCCCAGCACCAACGCCAGCCAGACCGTGATCGGATAGGTGCCGTACAGCACGAAGCCGATGCCTGACCCGAAGGGGTGCAGCATCACCGCGTTCAGGAAGGAGAGCAGCGCGGGCCCGAGGAGCGCGAGCACGGCCGCTCCGGTCAGCAACTGCCAGGGCCGCCAGCGCAGGAACGGGATCACCGCGACGTACAGGAGCCCATAGAGGGTGAGGATGATCGCGATCGGGGTGTTCAGCATCTCCAACGCCAGGCCGATCACGAAGATCACCGCACCCCGGCCGATGAGATTCAGTCGGATGCCGGGGATGCGCTCGCGCTCAGGCAGCGTGCTGCGCCCGGTCATCAGCGCGATCGAGACTCCGGCGAGCACCGCGAACAGGATCGACGAACGCCCGTTCACCAGAGAGGTCCACGTCGACGGTTCGAACCAGTCGAACGAATCGGTCTCGCCGATGTGCGCTCCGACCATGCCGAGGATGGCCAGGGCCCGGGCGACATCGAGGCCGAGGATGCGCGGAGGTCGCCCGAACTCGCGGAACCACCGGACGGGAGGCAGTGCGTTGATCACCCGTTGATCGTAGGGGGCCGAACCCGTCATACGATGGAGGGCTATGTCCTCCCCTGTGATCTCCTACCCGCCGGAGCTGCCCGTCAGCGCAGCCAGGGCCGAGATCGCCGACGCCATCCGCGACCACCAGGTCGTGATCGTCGCGGGTGCCACCGGATCCGGCAAGACGACCCAGCTGCCGAAGATCGCCCTCGAACTCGGGCGGGAGCGCATCGCCCACACGCAGCCACGCCGCCTCGCGGCCCGCACCATCGCAGAGCGTGTCGCCGAAGAGCTCCAGGTCGAGCTCGGCACCCTGGTCGGCTACAAGGTGCGTTTCACCGACAAGGTCTCCGATGCCACCCGCATCGCGCTGATGACCGACGGCATCCTCCTCAACGAGATCCACCGCGACCGACTGCTCACGCGCTACGACACGATCATCATCGACGAGGCGCACGAGCGCTCCCTCAACGTCGATTTCCTCCTCGGCTACCTCTCACGCATCCTGCCCGAGCGCCCCGACCTCAAGGTGGTCATCACCTCGGCGACGATCGATCCGGAGAGCTTCGCGAAGCACTTCGCGGCGGCCGACGGCACCCCGGCTCCGATCATCGAGGTGTCCGGGCGCACCTATCCCGTGGAGATCCGTTACCGCGGACCGTCGGAGGACCCCGACGACGACGATCAGGCCGGCGACCCGGAGGACGAGGTGTCGGCGATCGTCTCGGCGCTGCGCGAGCTCGACCGGGAGGCGCCGGGCGACGTGCTCGTGTTCCTGCCCGGCGAAGCCGAGATCCGCGACGCGGCCGACGCCGTTCGCGGCGCCTACGCGAACGACCGCGCCCCCACGGAGGTGCTTCCGCTGTTCGGACGCCTCTCCGCCGCAGATCAGCACCGGGTGTTCGAGCGCAGTCGGGTGCCTGGCGTGCGCCGCCGGGTGATCCTCGCGACCAACGTCGCCGAGACGAGTCTCACCGTTCCCGGCATCAAGTACGTGATCGATACCGGCACCGCCCGGATCTCGCGCTACAGCAACCGATCCAAGGTGCAGCGCCTGCCGATCGAGGCGATCTCGCAGGCCTCGGCGAACCAGCGCTCGGGCCGCGCGGGCCGCACCAGTGACGGCATCGCGATCCGCCTCTACTCGGAGGAGGACTTCGACCGGAGGCCGGAATTCACCGAGCCCGAGATCCTGCGGACGTCACTCGCATCGGTCATCCTGCAGATGCTCTCGCTCGGCTTCGGCGACATCAGCGCCTTCCCGTTCCTGACCCCGCCCGACTCCCGCGGTGTGAAGGCGGCGTTCGACCTGCTCACCGAGCTCGGCGCAGTCGAGCCCTCCCGCCGTGACGGCTCCCCGCACCTCACGCGCACGGGGCGTGAGATCTCGCGCATGCCGATCGACCCGCGGTTCGCGCGGATGCTGATCGAGGCGGGACGCACGGGATCGGGCGGCTCGGTCACTCGCGACGTGCTCGCGATCGTCTCAGGAATGACGATCCAGGACGTGCGCGAGCGGCCGGAGGAGCGCCGCGAGGAGGCCGACCGCCAGCACGCACGCTTCGTCGACCCGACGAGCGACTTCCTGACCTTGCTGAACCTGTGGAATCACCTGCGCGAGCAGCAGCGCGAGCTCGGCTCGAGCGCGTTCCGCCGACTCTGCCGCTCCGAGCACCTCAACTACGTGCGGGTGCGGGAGTGGTTCGACGTGCACCGTCAACTCCGCACCCTCGTGAAGACCCCCGACCGCCCGCGCGACGAGACCGGGACGAGCGACCCCGACGCCATCCATCGCGCCCTGCTGTCCGGCCTGCTCTCGCAGATCGGCATCCTGGACGAACGCACGGCACCCGCCGGCAAGTCGCACTCCCCCGCGAAGGAGCCGAAAGGCCGCCGCATCGCGGAGTATCGGGGCGCCCGCGGCATCCGCTTCTCGATCTTCCCCGGGTCAGGGCTGCGCAAGAAGAGTCCTCGCGCGGTGATCGCCGCCGAGATCGTCGAGACCTCGCGCACGTTCGCCCGCACGGTCGCCGCGATCGACCCGGCCTGGGCCGAACCCCTGGCGGGCGACCTCGCCAAGCGGCAGGTCACCGAGCCCCACTGGTCGAAGGATGCCGGGGCCGCGGTCGCCTTCGAGAAGGTGACGCTGTTCGGGCTCGAGATCATCCCGCGACGGCGCGTGCAGTTCGCGCGCATCGACCGGGCGGCGTCGCGCGAACTCTTCGTACGGCATGCGCTCGTCGAGGGCGAGTGGGATCCGACGCGCATCGACAAGCGGGTGAGTGCGTTCTGGCGCAGCAACGCCGAACTGCGCAAACGCCTCGAGAAGCTCGAGGAGCGTGAGCGCCGTCGCGACATCCTCGCCGGCGACGAGGCCGTGTTCCGGTTCTACGACGAACGCATCCCCGCCGAGGTGTTCGATGTGCGCTCCTTCGAGAGCTGGTGGCGCGATGCCATGGCCACCACGCCGAAGCTGCTCGTGATGCGCGAGAGCGACCTGATCGACGACGAGGAACGCGCGGATCAGCGCGAGTTCCCGACGCGGTGGACGCAGGGCGACCAGGTGCTCGGTCTCGCGTACCGGTTCGAGCCGGGCGCCGACGACGACGGCGTCAGCGTGGTCGTTCCGTTGCCGCTGCTCGCACAGATCGAGGACCGCGGTTTCGACTGGCAGGTTCCGGGGCTGCGCGCCGAACTCGTGACGGGGCTGCTGCGCGCGCTCCCCAAGGCGATCCGGCGCCATGTCGTCCCCGCCGCCGACTGGGCCGAGAAGTTCGGCGCCGAGCTCATCGAGGAAGGCCCGGAGTCGCACGGCGGACTCCCTCCGCGCACGCTCAAGGAAGCGCTCGCCCGACGGATCCAGCCGCTCGCGAACCAGCTGGTGTCCGCGACCGACTTCGACGACGAGCGGGTTCCTCCGCACCTGCGCATGAACTTCCGCGCCGTGGACGAGCGCGGGAGGATCGTCGGCTCCGGCCGCGATCTGCGGGCGCTGCAGACGCGACTCTCCGACCGTGCGCGCAGCAGCGTCGCCCGTTCGATCGCCGCCCCTCCCCGATCCGGGAGCTCCGGTGGAGGTCGCGGACCCGAACGCGTCGCCGCGGCTCCGGTTGAGCAGACCGGACTCACGGGGTGGACCTTCGGAGACCTGCCCGAGGTGCTCGACACCCGGGTCGCCGGCGGTGTCGTGCGCGCCTATCCCGCCATCGTGGACCAGGGCAAGAGCGTGTCGGTGCGGGTCGAGTCGACCCCGGAGGCCGCTGCCGCCTCCACCCGCGACGGCGTGCTGCGCCTGGTACTGCTCGGTGTGCCCTCACCCTCCTCGTATGTGCAGGAGCACCTCACGAGTCAGGAGAAGCTGGCACTCGCCGCCTCGCCGTACCCGTCCGCCGCCGGCCTCATCGAGGACTGCCGGGCGGCCGTCGCCCGCAAGGCGATCGAGCGTGTCGTGCCGGACGGGATCGTGCGCAACGCGGCGGACTTCGCGATGGTGCGCGACGCGGTCTCGGCCACGCTCGTCGATGATCTCTTCGCGTGCGTCTCGCTGGTCGCGCGCATCCTCACCCGATCCCGCGACGTCGAACGCGGCATCAAGTCCCAGAATTCGCTCGCGCTGCTCGGACCGCTCAACGACATCCGCACCCAGCTGAGCGGCCTACTGCATGCCGGTTTCGTCTCCGCCGCCGGCGTCGACCGTCTCGCACAGTTCCCCCGCTACCTGGAGGGGATGCTCGACCGCCTGAAGACCCTCGCCAGCGAGCCGGGGAAGGACCGCGCCCGCATGACCGAGTACGAGCGCATGGCGAACGCGTTCGAGGACGCCGGCGGCACGATCCCCCTCCGCCGCGACGCGACGCCTTCGCTCGTCGAGGTGCGCTGGCTGCTGGAGGAGTACCGCGTGAGTGTGTTCGCGCAGCGCCTGGGTACCGCGCAGCCGGTGTCGCCGCAGCGCATCATGAAGGCGCTCTCGGGTCGCTGACCCGCGAGCACGGGCGCCTGGCGCGGGCCCGGCGCGGGTGTATCGCCCCGTCCTGCGCACGCGATGTGAAGGAGATCTCCTGATCCGAAGGACCGATTCAGGCAAAGGCTCCTTCGAACCACGTGATCTCCTTCATCTCACGCGGCCGGGAGGCCGGGAGGCGCTCTCCGTGAAGGTCGCGGGTAGCCTGAACTCATGGCTCGCGCGATCGTGTACACCGAAATCGGCTCCCCGGACGTCCTGCACCTGATCGAGATCCCCGACCCGGTTGCGGCCCGCGGTGAGGTCGTCGTGCGGATCGAGGCGGCGGGTGTGAATCCGATCGACGCGAAGCTCCGCGGCGGCAAGCGGCCCTCTGCGCCGATCATCGAGCCGCGTCCGGTCGGCTTCGACGGCGCCGGGGTGATCGAGGTGCTCGGCGAAGGCGTCGACGATCTCCGGGTCGGCGACCGGGTGGCGATCCGAGACGGGGTCGGCACGTACGCCTCCGCACTCGCCGTCCCCGCGGAGAACCTCGCCCCTCTTCCGGACGCGGTCACGATGGCCGAGGGCGCCGCGATCGGCATTCCGGCAGGAACCGCCTACCAGGCCCTTCGCTCTCTCGATGTCGTCGCCGGCGACGTGCTTCTCGTGCACGGAGGCTCGGGGGCGGTCGGGCAGGCCGCCGTGCAGTTCGCCGTCGCCTGGGGCGCGACCGTGATCGCGACCGGAAGCCCCGCCCGCCACGACCAGCTACGCGACCTCGGCGCGCTCCCCGTGGCCTACGGCGACGGGCTGATCGACCGGATCCGCGACACCGCCACCTCCGCCGTCACGGTGGTGCTCGACTGTGCCGGCACCGACGAGGCGATCGAGACGTCCCTCGCGTTGGTGTCCGACCGCGACCGTATCGCGACGATCGTTCGAGGACCGGATGCCGCGTCGTTCGGCATCCGCGCCTTCTCCGGCGGCTCACCGGTGCCGCTCACCGACCAGGAGCTCGCATGGCGCGCCGAAGCGCTGCCTCAGACGATCGCGCGCCTGGAGACCGGGGACTTCACGGTCGAGCTCGGGCCGCAGTTGCCGCTTGCCGAGGCGGTGCGGGCCCATGAGCTCCTGGAGTCCGGCGCCGCCTCCGGAAAGATCATCCTGGTGCCGTAGGCGGGCCGCTGTCGATCGGGGCGCATGCCCGTGAAGAATGCGGCGTCGCGTCCGCGGCACCCCGTACGCTGAGACCATGACAGGTCTTCGGTGGGGAATCCTCGCGACCGGCGGTATCGCCGGCGCATTCGCGTCCGATCTGCGAACCGCGGGGCTCGACCTCGTGGCCGTCGGGTCCCGCTCGCAGGAGTCGGCTGACGCCTTCGCCTCGCGCTTCGACATCCCCCACGCCCACCCCTCGTACGACGCTCTCGTCGTCGACCCCGACGTCGACATCGTCTACGTCTCGACGCCGCACCCGATGCACCACGAGAACGCCCGGCTCGCACTCGAGGCCGGCAAGCACGTGCTGGTCGAGAAGGCGTTCACCCTGAACCGCGCCGAGGCCGAGGATCTGCAGGCACTCGCGGCCGAGCGGGGACTGCTCGTCATGGAGGCCATGTGGACGCGCTATCTGCCGCACATGGTGCGCATCCGCGAGCTCATCGCCGAGGGTGCCCTGGGCGACATCCGCGCGGTCAGCGCGGATCACACCCAGCTGTTGCCCACCGACCCGGCGCACCGGCTCAACGCCCTCGAGCTCGGCGGCGGTGCCCTGCTCGATCTCGGCATCTATCCGATCTCCTTCATCTGGGACATCCTCGGCGCTCCGACCAGCATCCGCGCCGTGGGTAGGCTCATCGACACGGGCGCCGATTCCGAGGTCGCGACCGTGATGACACATGAGGGCGGTGCGGTCTCCACCAGCCTCTCGTCGTCCCGGGCAGCGGGCCCCAACGTCGCGAGCATCCTCGGCACCGCGGCCCGCATCGACATCGACACGGTCTGGTACAGCCCGACCACGTTCCGCGTGATCCTCCCGGACGGCACGGTGCAGGAAGAGTACGTCTCCTCGGTCACGGGCCGCGGCATGCAGTATCAGGCTCATGCCGCCGAGCGCCTGGTGCGCGACGGGATCCTCGAAGGCGACATCCTGCCGATCGCCGAGAGCGTCGCGATCATGGGCGCGCTCGACGAGATCCGTGCGCAGATCGGCGTCCGCTACCCCCGTGAGGAGGCCTGATCATGGCCGAGACCACCGATGCCCGCGTCGCCGTCTATCTCGACTTCGACAACATCGTCATCTCCTGGTACGACCGCGTGCACGGGCGCAACGCCTATGGCAAGGACCGGCAGCGCATCACCGAGAACCCGAACGATCCGGAGGTCGTCGACCGTCTCGGCCGCGCGATGATCGAGGTCGGGGCGATCATCGACTACGCCGCGTCTTTCGGCACACTGGTGTTGACGCGCGCATACGCCGACTGGTCGTCGCCGGTGAACGCCGAATACCGCTCGCAGCTCGTGGCCCGCGCGGTCGACCTCGTGCAGCTCTTCCCTGCCGCCGCCTACGCCAAGAACGGCGCCGACATCCGGCTCGCCGTCGATGCGGTCGAAGACATGTTCCGGCTGCCCGACCTCACGCACGTCGTGATCGTGGCGGGTGACAGCGACTACGTGCCGCTCGCGCAGCGCTGCAAGCGGCTCGGTCGCTACGTGATCGGGGTCGGGGTGTCGGGCTCGACCGCGAAGTCGCTCGCGGCGGCCTGCGACGAGTTCGAGTCCTACGACTCGCTGCCCGGAGTCGTGCGCCCCGTCAAGACCACTCCCCCGCCTGTCGCGGCGAAGGCAGAAGCCGTGGTCGAGGCCACCGCCGATGCCGCCGACACTGCCGAGGCGAGCACCGATACGGCCAAGGCCAAGACCCCGCGCCGGGCCAAGTCGAAGGCGGCGGCCCCTGCTCCGACGAAGATCGATGAGCAGGGCGAGGCGACGCAACTGCTCGAGCGCGCCCTCCGCCTCGGTCACGACAAGGCGGATGCCGACGAATGGCTGCACAGCTCCGCAGTGAAGACGCACATGCGCCGCATGGACCCGTCGTTCAGCGAGAAGGCGCTCGGCTACCGGTCGTTCTCCGACTTCCTGAAGTCGCGCGACGACATCGCCGAGCTGGAGGAGACCGGACACGAGCGTCTGGTCCGCCTCCGCGAGCCCGCCGTCTGACAGCGCGCGGGCTCCGCCGAGTTCGTCACTGGTTGCGAAACGCCGCGTCGAAAGACGCCGCAGGAGGCGGCCACAGCAGGGAGCGCACGAAGCCGAGCGCTTCGGCCGCTCCGTGCAGACGATCCATCCCGGCGTCCTCCCACTCGATCGAGATCGGACCGCCGTAACCGATGGCGTCGAGGGCGCGGAAGGCGTCCTCCCAGGGCACATCCCCATGCCCGGTGGAGACGAAGTCCCATCCCCGTCGCGGGTCTCCCCACGGGAGATGCGAGCCGAGCACCCCGGCCCGACCGTTGTGCGGTCTCATCCGGGTGTCCTTGCAGTCCACGTGGTAGATGCGGTCCGCGAAGTCGACGATGAACCCGACCGGATCGATGTTCTGCCACATCATGTGCGACGGATCCCAGTTGAATCCGAACGCCTCACGGTGATCGATCGCCTCGAGAGCACGCACACTCGACCAGTAGTCGTAGGCGATCTCCCCGGGGTGCACCTCGTGCGCGAACCGCACGCCCTCACCGTCGAAGACGTCGAGGATCGGATTCCACCGTTGCGCGAAATCCTCGAATCCACTCTCGATCACGGATGCCGGCACCGGCGGGAACATCGCCACGTAGGGCCAGATCGATGAGCCGGTGAACCCGACCACCGTATCGACGCCGAGCTTGCGTGCGACGCGGGCCGCGCGCTTCATGTCCTCGGCAGCGCGTTGCCGCACCCCCTCCGCATCACCGTCGCCCCACACGTGATCGCGCAGGATCGCCTGGTGACGGAAGTCGATCGGCGCATCGCACACCGCCTGTCCGGCGAGATGATTCGAGATCGCGAAGACCTCGAGTCCGTGGCGATCGAGGATCTCCTTGCGCGAGGCCAGGTAGGCGTCGTCCTCGTCGGCTCGGCGCAGATCGAGGTGGTCCCCGGAAGCGGCGACCTCGAGACCGTCGTAGCCCCATCCCGCCGCGAGACGCGCGACCTCCTCGAAGGGCAGATCAGCCCATTGGCCGGTGAACAGGGTGACCGGGTGGCTCGTCATGGATACTCCTTCGTATCGTTGCGGGCGTGTCGCGTGTCGGTGGTCAGGCTCCGAAGGCTCGGAGGGCGGCGATACTGCGGGAAGCGAGTTCGTCCTGGCTCGGGGCGAGTGGGCGCCAGACGGAGGCAGCGACCGCGATCGTGGCGTTCTCGCCGGTGAAGCTCTCCAGTCCGAGCGGACCTCGATAGTCGGCGTCGTCGAGCGCCTGAAGAATGCCCGGCCAGTCGGCGTGGTCGTCACCGACGGCGCCGCGGTCGGTGCCGCAGACCTGCACGTGCGCGATCGCCGACCCCGCAGCGCGGATCGCATCGGCCGGCTGCTTCTCCTCGATGTGGAGATGGTAGGTGTCGAGTGCCAGACCGACACCGGCGCCGAGCAGCGGGCTGAGCGCGTCGAGACTCTGCTCGACCGTGTTGAGCACACTCGTCTCGTAGCGGTTCAGAGGTTCGACGGCCAGCGTCACTCCCCTGTCGGATGCCTCGTCAGCGACCACCGCGAGGTTCTCGCGCACCTCAGCGACCACCGCGCGGCGCTCATCGGCGTCCATCCGCCAGGCGACTCCGGTCGGCGCGTAGAACGGTCCGGCCACCACGTCGGCGCCGACCGTCGTCGCCGCCGCGATACACGCACGAAGATAGTCCTGAGTGGCCCCGACATCGCCGACGCGGGCGACCAGCGAGCGACCGGGCCCCATCGCGCCGACCACGATCGCACCGAGTCCCCCCGCGTCGAGCACATCGCGAGTCCGCTCAGGGTCCCAATCGCCGACGTTCTCGAGCGGCAGCTCCAGAGCGTCATAGCCGAGGTTCGCGGCTTTGCAGGCGAGTGGTCCGAGAGTCGCATCCGTCAACGGAGACGTCCACACCCAGGTGTTGACGGCGATCGTGCGGGGCATCGTTGTCCTCTTGCTCATGACCGTGTTCTCCCACCCTCCCATTCCGCGGATGCGGAGCGGAAGGGCGGGAGAGCACATCGGTTACGGGATCTGCCGTTCCTGCCAGACGGTGGGGTAGCCGGGAAGGTTCTCCCCGCCGAACTTGGCGTAGTGGCCGTCGGGCATGCCCTCGTTGGCTTCGAGGTAGTCGTCGAGCTCGGGCGCCGTGATCGGCTTCTGCGGGAGCACCCACTCCTTCGGGACCTCTTCGCCGGCGAAGATCATCTGCGCGGCGAGGAGCGGGGTACGCCACTGGAAGTTCGAGTACACCGGGGCCAAGCCCGTGAGACCCGTGTCCTTCCACTTGCGCAGGAAGCTCATCTCGTCTTCACCCGTCATGACGGGGTAGTCCGCGCCGGCGTCTTCGAACGCCTCGATGGCCGCGACCGCTCCGTCACCGGCGTCCATCCAGATGCCGTCGACATCTCCCTTGGCCAGCTCGTCACTGATGATGCTCTTGATCTCAGCCGGGTCCGCGCCCGTGAAGTGGTCCACGGCGTCGATCCCCGCCTCGTCGAACAGCTTCTTCGCTCCAGCCCAGCGGTGCTCGAGCACGTCCACGCCCGGGAGGATGCGCAGTGCCACGACCTTGTCGCCCTCTTCGAGGTTGTCGATCAGGAACTCGGCGGTGTCGATACCCCAGGCGAAGCCGCCGATCGGGTGGATGAAGGTGACAGGGCAGTCGGTGTTGACGCCGCGGTCGAAGACCACGACCGGCTTGCCCGTCTCACACGCCCGCTCCACGGCCGGGGTCATGGCCGCCGTGCTGTTGGGCGAGATCAGGAACACGTCGCAGTTGCCCTCTGAGATGAAGTAGTCGATGTCGGCGATCTGCGTGTCATCGGAGTCCTGCGCGTCGCGCGTCTCCATCTCGCTGATCGCTCCGTCGGCCTGCAGCGCCTTCAGCTGTTCGTTCATCGTGATCCAGCCGGTCTGGCGCCACGGGTTCGAGATCGACGCGTTGGCGAAGCAGGCCTTCTTGGCCCCTTCGGCGGCAAACTCGGAGGTGTCGACCATCTCTGCGTTGATGTACTGCAGATAGGGTTCGTCGGCGGGACCCTGCGGATCGACGCCGCGCTCCTCGTCCTGCTTGTCGAAGAGCTCCTGATCGAACCACTCCGTCGTCTCCGCTGCCGCATCGGGGTTCTCCGAGTCGGCCGGCGCCACGGACGGGTCGGTCGTGCACCCGGCGAGCGCGATGAGGCCGAAGAGAGCCACCCCTGCGGTGGCGATCTTCATTGATCGTCGCATTGTTAATCTCCTCTGGTTTCTGTGTGGATGGTGCTGGTGGAAAGGGGTTCTGCGGGAGGGACATCGGAAGACTGCGGACTTCGTCGCCGGCGGGCACGGAACGCGACGGCGGAGTAGGCGACGGCGGCGATGATGATGACGCCCTGGACAGCGTCTCGGAGCGTGGACGGGACCCCTGCGATGTTGAGCAGCATGAACAGGGCCTCGAGGGCGAAAGCTCCGGCGACGGCACCGACGATCCAGCCGCGACCGCCGCCGAGGACCACTCCGCCGAGCACGACCGCCGTGATCGCCGTGAATTCGTAGCCGCGACCGACCGACGGGTGCACACCTGCGTAGCCGACGAGGAGTACCGCCGACAGCGATGCCGACAGCGACGAGATGATGAAGGCACGCGTCGTCGCCCAGGCCCGACGCGCTCCGGCGTAGTCGACCGCGACCGCGTTGTCGCCGACGGCGATGAGCGTCTTTCCCAGCGGACGCTTCGTGATCCAGATGCCCAGCGCCAACCAGACGATCAGCAGCAGCACCGCCCACGGGATGAAATCGAGGAACGGCACGTCGCGGATCCCGCCACGACCGATCTCCCGGAAGCTGTCGGCGGGATTGCCCGTGGCCGCGCCTCCCGTCCACCACATGACCCCGCCGAGGAGGGCGAGCATCATTCCGAGGGTGACGATGAACGAAGGCACCTTGAGCCGGGTGGTGATCAGTCCGTTGACGAGCCCGACGGCCACGGCGAACACGATCATGAGCAGCAGCACCGGAATCGTGCGGGCGTCGTCCTGCCCGACCAGATTCCCGGCGATGATGACCTGTGCCGTGATGAGCGATCCCTGCGACAGATCGAACTCGCCGGCGATGATCACGAAGTACTGGCCGATCGCGACGATGGCGATCGGTGCGACCCGCTGGAGGAACCGCATGAACTGTCCCGGTTCGGCGAAGCTCGGGTTGAGGATCGTGACCGCCACGAGCAGGATCGCCAGCAGCAGGAACACCGCCCCACGGGGGCTGACGAGTGTGCGCAGCGTATTCATGCGCGCCCTCCTTGCGAAGCGGAGCCGGCATCGGGAGTGGTCTCGACGAGCTGCGATGCGGCCGCGGCCATCTCCGCGTCCGCAGCCTTCGCGGCGTCATCACCGCCGGTCCGTGTACCACCGGCGCCGAATCGCGGGCGCCGTCGGATGATCGAACGACGGCTGTACACGGCGACGGCGGCCACGATCACGATGCCGCGGACGACATCCTTGAAGAACGGATTGACCTGCATCACGCTCATCACGTTGTCGACGACGGCCAGGATCGCGACGCCGCCGATCGTGCCCCAGACCGAGCCGCGCCCGCCGAGCAGGAGCGTGCCGCCGAGGACGACCGCCGCGATCGAGAGGAGCGCGTAGCCACCCTGCTGGCCCACCGTGGGGCTGCCGACGCCGAGCCGGCTGGCGAGGAGCAGACCCGCGAGTCCCGCGAAGACCGAGCACAGGACGTGGGCCCAGATGAGCGGCATCCGCGTGCGGACTCCCGAAAGTCGGGCGATCTCGGGGTCGCCGCCGACGGCGAAGAGGTGGGCGCCGGTGCGGGTGCGATTGAGCAGGATCCACACCACCACGGCCAACGCGATCATGATGAGCGTCGAAACCGGGATCGGGCCGAGTCCGGTGGCGCCGATGAGCTGGAAGGCCCAGGGGACGTCGCCTGCCGAGCCCTCGAAGTTCGTGTTCAGGATGCCCTGCAGGATGAGACCGACGCCGAGAGTGGCGATGAAGCCGTTCACCTTGAGGACGGTGACGATGAGACCGTTCGCGAGCCCGATGCCGGCGCACACGAGGAGCGTGACGACCACGGCGAGAGGGATGTTCCCCGGGTTGCCGTTCATCGTCGTGGCCGCCAGCAGGCTCGACAGGCTGATCACGTAGGTGACGGAGAGATCGAGCGATGCACCGATCACGACCAGCGTCTGCCCGATGGCCACGAGCCCGAGGACGCTCATCCCGGTCAGGATGTCCCGGATGTTGCCGGGACTGAAGAAGTTTCGCCCCACCGTCGCGACGAGGATCGCACCGACGATGAGCACGAGCAGGAGAATGGCGAGGACGATGACGGTCGAGTCGACCCGCAGACGCTTCATCGCGTACCCCCGTCCCCTGCGTTGTCGGAATCATTCGCACCCGTCGCCGCCCCGAGGATCTCGTGCTCCGCAGAGCCCGCGGGGAGTTCGGCGACGAGCTCGCCGTCGTGCATCACGAGGATCCGATCGCTCATCCCGATGACCTCCGGCAGTTCGCTCGACACCATCAGCACGGCCTTCCCCTGCGCTGCGAGTTCGCGCATGAGCTGGTACACGGCGTATTTCGCCCCCACATCGATGCCGCGGGTCGGTTCGTCGAAGAGGACGATCTGCGGTTGGGTGAGCAGCCACTTCGCCAGCACGACCTTCTGCTGGTTGCCGCCCGAGAGGAAGCGCACTTCCTGATCGACGCCCCGAGAGCTGACTTCGAGCGAGGTGAGGACGCCGGGCACCTCGCGACGGGACGCCGTCGTCCGGCCCGCGAAGACGCTGCGCACGACCAGAAGGGCGTTGTCGAGGACCGATTGGCCGAGCGCGAGCCCCTGCGCCTTGCGATCCTCGGACACGAGGGCGAGTCCGGCGCGGACCGCAGCCCGCGCACCGGTGATGCGTGCCGGTTTCCCGTCGATCCGCATCGAGCCCCGGGTGAACGCCTGGATGCCGAAGATCCCTTCCACGAGTTCGGTGCGACCGGACCCCTGGAGACCGGCGATGCCGACGATCTCCCCGGCACGCAGCGTGAGCGACACCCCGTCGACGTAGGCGTTGCCGCACCCGTCCAACTCCAGCCGTGGCCGGCCCACGACCGTTCCCTCGAGCGCATCGGGGAAGTACGACTGGATCGACCGCCCGACCATGCGCCGGACGAGTTCATCGGTCGTGAGCGCCGCGGTGTCGTCGGTCGAGACGAGAGCACCGTCCTTGAGGATCGTGATGCGGTCGCAGAGATCGAAGATCTCCTTGAGCCGGTGCGACACATAGATCACGGCGACCCCACGGGAGGTGAGCCGGCGGATGATCGCGTACAACAGCTCGACTTCGCGGTCGCTCAGCGCGGCGGTCGGTTCATCCATCGAGATGACCCGGGCGTCGAAGGAGAGCGCCTTGACGATCTCGACGATCTGCTGTTCGGCGACGGTGAGGGAACCGACACGCGCGGACGGCTCGATGAACGAGACGCCCAGGTCGGTCAGCAGGGCCTCGGTCCGCGTGTGCATCTCCCGCTGGTCGACGAAGCCGCCGCGGCGGGGCTCGCGCCCGAGATAGACGTTCTGCGCGACGGTGCGCTCGGGCAAGAGGGTGAATTCCTGGAAGACTGTCACGATGCCGGCATCCATCGCCTGTCGGGGGTGCGCGTGGTGCACCTCTTCTCCGCGGTAGGAGATCGTCCCCTCGTCGGCCGGCTGCACCCCCGCGATGATCTTCATGAGGGTCGACTTCCCCGCGCCGTTCTCACCGACGAGACCGTGCACCTCTCCTGGCCGCACATCGAAGTCGATACCGCTGAGCACTTCGACGCCGTAGAACGACTTGCGGATACCCTCCACCCGCAGCACGGGGTCGGTCGTGGTCGCGATCATGCCGTCGCCTTCACCCATCGTCCGCCCTGCGCCGCCGAGTCGAGCACCGCTTCCGTCAGCACCGCCGACCGGAATCCGTCAGCGAATGTGGGGAGTCCGTCGGGCTGTGCACCGGCGATGGCCGCATAGACGTCGGCGACGAAACCGTTGAAGGCGTCCTGATAGCCCATCGCGTGGCCGGCGGGGACCCGCTGGAGTCGCGCCGAGTCGGCGACGGATGACGCGGGGTCGCGCAACAGCGACCGGGATTCCTCACGCATGCCGATCCAGAGCTCCTCGGGTCGTTCCTGCTCGAAGCGGAGGGTCTGCTGCGAGCCGTGGAGTTCGAGGGTGAGGGCGTTCTTGCGGCCTGCCGCCATCTGCGAGATGAGGAGCGTGCCCAGGGCACCGGACTCGGTCTCGACGAGAAGGGCGACGATGTCCTCGGTGTCGACCGTCTGCCCCGATCGCTCGGAGAACACGCGTCGGGTGCGGGCGCTCAGCGTGCGGATCCGCTCGCCGGCCACGAACTCGACGAGATCACACAGGTGCGAGCCGATGTCTGCGAAGGCTCGGGACGCACCCCCGGACTCGGAGCGCACCCGCCAGTCGTCGTCGCTCGGCAGGAGCATCCAGTCTTGAAGATACGAGCAGTCGAGGGTGAGCAGATCACCGGCGTCACCGCGGGCGATCCGCGCTCTCGCCTCGCGCACCATCGGGTGGTAGCGGTAGATGAAGGGCACAGCGGCCACTCGACCCCGAGCCTGAGCGGTCTCGGCGAGAATCCTGGCGTCCTGCGCGGTCGTGGCGAGCGGCTTCTCGCACACGACGTGCTTCCCGGCGTGGAGTGCTCGGAGCGCGAGGTCGGCATGTGTGGCGTTCGGGGTGCAGATGTGGACGACGTCGATGTCTGTGGCCTCGAGCACGCCGGCCGCATCGCTCTCCGCCCTCTCCGCGCCGAGGGCGTTCGCCGCATCGCGCCCTCCTGCCGCGGATCGGGTGGCGACCGCGCGCAGTTCTCCTCCGGCGTCGCGGGCCGCGGTGCGATGCACGCGGGCCATGAACCCTCCGCCGAGGATCCCGGTTCGGATCGTCCCGAGACCGGTGTCAGTGACATCCGTTGTCATGTCGCCGATTCTGACACAGAGCTTCCAACTTTTGCTACCCCATCGTCAAAAGTCGTAGAATCCAAATCAGAAGCCGATCGCCGAAAGGCCGAAGTGCTGTGGTTTACTGACGCCATGGTTGACGTTCTGAGGCCGGCTCCGGCGATCTCCTCCGGTGCGGGCGAGATCTTCCAGATCCTTCGCGACGGCCATGCCAGAACCAAAGCCGAACTCGCCGCGCTCACCGGACTCGCCCGCTCCACGGTCGCCCTGCGCGTGGATGCGCTCCTCGCTGCCGGGCTCCTGCGTCCCGCCGGCGAGGCGGCATCGACCGGAGGGCGCCCGCCCGCCCGAGTCGGCTTCAACCCCCGTGCCGGTCTCGTCCTGGCGGTGGACCTCGGCGCGACGCACGCCACGGTGGCCGTGGCAGACCTGGCCGGGGTCATCCTCGACTCCCGCACGCGCACGATCGACATCGGCGACGGGCCCGAGAGGTTGCTCGACACCATTCTCACCGATGGCGGCGAACTCCTCAGGGCCACGAGCGACGAGGGACTCCCCCTGGTCGGCGTCGGCATCGGGGTGCCCGGACCGGTGGAGCACTCCACCGGTCGACCGACCAATCCGCCGATCATGCCCGGATGGGACCGATTCGACGTTCCGGCCTACGTGCAGCGGACTTTCGACGTGCCGGTGCTGGTCGACAACGATGTGAACATCCTCGCTCTCGGCGAGCAGGCGACGAGCTGGCCACAGGTCGACGACCTGATCTTCGTGAAGGTGTCCACCGGTATCGGTGCCGGCATCATCGCGGGTGGTCAGCTGCAGCGCGGCGCGCAGGGTTCCGCGGGCGACATGGGGCACGTCCAGGTCCCGAGCGGTGCCGGATCGACCCGCGAGCCGGATGACGACCGCGACCTCGAGGCCCTCGCCAGCGGGTCCGCCCTGGCGATCGCCCTCCGTGCGGAAGGACTCGACGCCCACAGCCCCGCGGATGTCGTCGCCCTCGTGCGATCGGGGAACACCTCAGCGATCGAAGCGACGCGTCAGGCCGGCCGTCATGTGGGCGAGGTTCTCGCCACCGTCGTCAACCTCCTGAACCCGTCGATCATCGTGCTGGGTGGCAGCATCGCACGCGCCGGAGAGCATCTCCTCGCCGGCGTCCGAGAGATCGTCTATCGTCGATCGATCCCCCTCGCGACCCAGCATCTGGCGATCGTGCAATCGCAGGCGGGTGATCGCGCGGCTGTGTTGGGCGCCGCGATCATGGTCGCTCGGGAAGTCCTCTCGCCGGCGAGCGTCGACCGCTACGTGGCGGCGAAGGCGCGGTGACTCGCACCGTCGCCGCCACGGGCGGTGCCCGTCAGAGCGTGGCTTCGAACGGATCGAAGTCCGCGGCGAGCGCACCGACCTGACCGGCGGAGCTCTCCACGGAAACGAAGCTGCGCGATGCCGCGGCCTCCTCGATCGACAGGAGCGTGTCCAGCACGTGGTAGCCGAACTCCCCCGTGGCGACGTGCGGGCGACCGGCGGCGATTGAACGCGCCATGTCGAGCAGCCCGAGGCCGCGCCCGGAGAGCACGCCTTCCTGCGCGACGTCGATGACCTCTTGCTGGACCGGCTCCGGGGGGACGAACAGGCGGGTGAGCGGTCGGGTGATCGTGATCGCGCCACCGAACGTATTGGGATCGGGGATCACGATCGTGCCCTCGGTGCCGGTGATCTCGACGATTCCCTGTCGCAGCATCGGCGAATCGGTGCTGTACAGGCTCTGGGCCTGACCGCCCTGCTCGAAGTCCATCAGGACGCTGAGCGTCGAGGGGATCTCGACCGGGAACTCCTGCCCGGCGAGCTCGCCGACCTGAACGCGCCGCGTCGGCGATCCCTGCAGCCCGAGAGCCGCGACCGCAGCCACCGAGCCGAAGACATGCACGAGCGTCGAGACGTAGTACGGCCCCATGTCGAGCAGGGGTCCGCCGCCCTTGGCATAGAGGAACGCCGGATTCGGGTGGAAGATCTCCGGCCCCTGCCACTGGAACGTGGTCTGACCGAACAACGGCCGCCCGATGTCACCGCGCGCGATCGCCCGTTTCGCCGTCTGCACCCCCGGGCCGAGCACGGTGTCCGGAGCCACGCCGACGCGAAGGTCCGCGGCCTGCGCCCTCTCGAGCAGCCGATGGGACTCCTCCCGACTGACCCCGATCGGCTTCTCGGTCCAGACGTGCTTGCCCGCGGCGATGATCGCCTCGGAGACCTCGACGTGCGACGCAGGGATCGTGAGATTGACCACGATGTCGATGTCGGGGTCGTCGAGCACCACGTCGACCCCACCGAAGCGCGGGACGCCGTACTTCTCGGCCTGCGCCTTCGCCCGCTCCTCGAGGAGATCCGCGACCGCGAGGACGCGGACGTCCGGGAAGGTGGTGAGGTTCGACAGGTACTGATCGCTGATGTTCCCGGCACCGATGATGCCGACACCCACGGGGCCCGCCATCAGCCGGCGACCTTCTCATCGAGGTAGACCCGGCTGCGCTCGATCGCGTCGAAGAGCTCCCCCTCGTAGTGGTCGAACTCGACGATGGCGAGTTCGAGCGCCGGGGCCGCAGCGATGGCCTCGACCAGCGGCACGGCGCCGTCCCCCGCGGCCACCTGGTCGGCGGGAGGGTACGCACCGGCGAGCGCCGGGTCGAGGGTGCCGTCCTTCGCATGCACCGCGATCACCCGGTCCCCCAGACGCTCGAGCAGCGCGACCGGGTCGACGCCCCCGCGCGCAACCCAGTAGAGGTCGACTTCGAGGACCACGCGCTCATCGAGGAGTCCGGCGAGGACCTCGAGCCCGGTGACGCCGTCGAAGACCGCCTCCAGCTCGTGAGCGTGGTTGTGGTATCCGACGCGCACGCCGACACCTGCACCGATCTCGGCGGCCGCGTTCAGCAGCCGTGCGGTCTCCTCGATCTGCTCGACCGACTCCCAGCGCGCGGGCTCGGTGTAGGGATCGATGACCGTGCCCATGCCGAGCACCTTCGCAGCCTCGAAGACCTCGGCGGGAGTCGGGACCGGCACCGTGGTGCCGCTGCCATCCGGATTCACGAACGACTCCGAGGCGAGGAACGCGTGCCCCGACGGCGCGGTCAGGCCCGCGGCCGAGAGCGCCGCGGCGAGGGGCTCGGCACGCCGGACGAAGTCGTACGGCTCGACGGCGGTGAAGCCGCGAGCGGCGACGGCCGCGAGCGAACCGTCGAGGTCGGCCTCCAGCTCGTCCTTGATCGTGAACAGCTGGAGGGAGGTCTGGATCGTCATCGTCGTGCTCCTTCGGTCTTCGGCGACGGAGGGGTCGCAACCCCTTGGCAGGCACGCTATCACCAAATACCTCCACTCGGAAGTTTTGGTTCGCTAGACTCCTCTCATGGCCGCCGATACGCCCGAGCGCTCTGCGCCTCCCCGCCCGCGCGGCGCCTACGCCAAGGGGATCGCTCGACGACAGGAGATTCTCGATCGCGCCATCGAGGTCTTCGCCGAACGCGGCGCCGACCGCACGAGTCTGCGCGCCATAGCCCGTGAAGTCGGGGTCACGCACGCCGCCCTCACGCACTATTTCGGGTCGCTGGAGGAGCTCCTCGTCGCGGTCTACGAAGAGAGCAACGCGCCGGGTCGGCAGGCCGGCTCCCCACCGGAAGACGCGACACCGGTCGAGATGATGATCGAGTCGGCGCGCACCAACCGCGCCATCCCGGGACTCGTGCAGCTGTACTCGACGCTCGTCGCCTCGGCGCTCGAAGAAGGGCACCCCGCTGCTCGCACGTTCGCCACGGGGCGTTTCACGCGGCTCCGTGCACGGCTCGCCGAGACCGTCCGACAGCAGCAGGCGGAAGGGCGGATTCGCGCGGATGTCGACGCGGACGCTGTCGCCGCACTCGTCGTCGCCGCCTCCGACGGCCTGCAGACGCAGTGGTTGCTGGACGAGTCCGCCCCACAGCATGAAGCGCTCGCGCTCCTCGACCGCCTGCTGCGTCCGACAGACTGAACGCCCGGAGCCGTCGGACGGGACCCGCCGACCATCGAGTTAGGCTCGAGGGGTGACGCTCGTGCCGCAGTCCCCGTACGCCCGGGCCCTCGGTGAACGGATCGACGAGCTGCACCCCCGCCTGCGCTCCTACTTCGCCGCGATCCCCGACGGCGCGGTCGGCATCGGCGAGGGCGTGTTCCAGCGGGTCGGCACTCCCCGTCGCTGGCTCTGGCCTCTGCTGCGCCCCCTCGAACACCGCGGCGTGGTCGCCTCCGGGTGGGAGCACGACGTGCCTTTCCACATCGAGAACCGCACGGTCGCCTCACGCGCCATCGGGGAACGTACCTTCCGTTTCGCCCGAGGAACGTGGGTGATGCGCGATGCCGTGGCCCTCACGCAGCGCGGGCGCGTGGTCGACGAACTCGGAGAACCCGGCCTCATCGCCGCGTGCTTCGACGTCGAGACGAAGGACGGCGCGCTCCGGCTCACCAGCACGGCTGTCGGGGTGCGTCTCGGACGGCTCCGGCTTCGCATCCCGCGCCTGATCTCGCCGACCATCCGCCTGACCGAGCGCTTCGACGACGCCCTCGACCGCCAGCGTGTGAGCCTCACCGTCCACGTTCCCCTGATCGGCCGCGTGTACGAGTACCGGGGCCACTTCCGCTATCGCGTCGAGCCGGCCACCACGAAGGAGCAGACCGCATGAGCACAGACGACGTCAGCACGGGACGGGTCGTCATCGGCGGGTCCACGGGGTTCATGGGGACCTATCTGGCTCCGCGCCTCCGCGCCGCAGGTCGCGAGGTGGTGACGATCTCGCGCTCGGGCGCCGACATCCGGTGGGGTGACCAGGTCGAGATCGATCGCGCGGTCGACGGCGCGACCCTGGTGATCGGCCTCGCCGGCAAGAGCGTCAACTGCCGCTACACGCCCGAGAACCGGGCCGAGATCTTCCGCTCACGACTCGACACCACGGCCTCCGTGCGCACCGCGATCGCGCGGGCCACGACGCCTCCCCCGCTGTGGGTGAACTCCTCGACCGCCACGATCTACCGGCACGCCGAGGACCGCCCGATGACCGAGTCCACGGGCGAGATCGGCACCGGCTTCTCCGTCGAGGTCGCGAAGGCGTGGGAACAGGCACTGTTCGCCGAAGAGCTCCCGGCCACACGTCGGGTCGCTCTGCGCAGCACGATCGTCCTCGGTCACGGCGGCGTGCTCGAACCGTTGAAAACCCTCACACGCCTCGGCCTCGGCGGTCCGCAGTACGACGGGCGCTGGCCGGTGAGCGCCGCTCGCCGCGCGGCAGGAACGGGACATTTCCCCGGGGCACGCAGAGGTCGTCAGCGCTTCAGCTGGGTGCACATCGAAGACGTCGCCCGCATCATCGACTTCCTCGAGCGGACGCCGGCACTGGAGGGACCGGTCAACGCGGCCGCTCCGCATCCCGTCGACAACGTCGAGTTCATGGCGACCGTGCGCCGCGTGCTGGGCGCTCGGATCGGTCCGCCGATGCCCCGCTGGATGCTGGAGCTCGGCGCCATCGGCATCCGGACCGAGACCGAGCTGGTCCTGAAGAGCCGATGGGTGCTCCCCGAGAAGCTCACCGCCGCCGGGTTCGAGTTCCGTCACCCGCAGCTGGAGGAAGCGATCCGCGAATCGTTCGACCGCCCGCACGCCGCCTAGGAGGTCGAGCCGACGGATCCTGACGGGGCTTCGCCGTCGCGTCGGCGCTTCTCGATCTCTTGCCGAAGACGCCATTCCTCGATTTCACGGTCGAGATCGGCGATCTGCTCCTCCGTGGTCCGCCGATCCACCGGCGGGGCCGGTCGCACATCGGTCTGCGGCGAGGACCTTTCCGCTCGCCGCATCCGCGGGATCGGGATGCCCGAATCGCCGTACTCGCGGCCGATCGCGAACCACAGTGCGCTTCCGATGAGCGGCAGCAGGATGACGATGATGATCCAGACCATCTTCGGCAGGTGCTTCACCTGCGAGTTGTCGCGGGTGATGATGTCGATCAGCGCACCGATCATCAGGGCGATGACGAGGAGCGAGAACAGGAACGGCATGAACTCAGGGTAGACGACGCCGGGCCGTCTCGCCCCGCCGGCTACCGCCCGGATCCCCTGCCTCGAACGGCTACGGCAGCAGGTGCCCGGCCGCGCGGAACAGTTCGTACCACTCGGGCCGCGTGAGCACGACGTCGGCACCTGCCGCCGCATCGTGCACCCGCTGCGGCGTCGTGGTCCCGAGCACGACCTGCATGCCGGCCGGATGCCGGGTGATCCACGCGGTCGCGATCGCGATCGGTGTCACGCTGTGCGCTGCCGCGAGACGATCGATCACGGCGTTCAGCTCGGGGTACTCGGGGTTGCCGAGGAAGACACCGTGCGAGAATCCGTCTTGGAACGGCGACCACGCCTGGATCGTGATGCCGTTGATCCGGCAGTACTCCACGAGACCTCCGCCGTCGCGGACGACGCTCTGCTCGTGGCCGGCCATGTTCGCCGCCACCGGTTGCGCGAGCAGGGGCGCATGGGTGAGCGACAGCTGCAACTGGTTCGCGACCAGCGGTTGCCGGACTGCCGTGCGGAGAAGGTCGATCTGCCGCGGCGTGTGGTTAGAGACGCCGAACGCCTTCACCTTGCCCGCGGCTTCGAGGTCGTCGAACGCGCGAGCGACCTCTTCGGGTTCGACCAGGATGTCGGGGCGGTGGAGCAGCAGCACATCGAGACGATCGGTGCGCAGCGCCGCCAGAGACCCCTCGACCTGACCCACGATGTGCTCGTAGGAGAAGTCGAACATGCCCTGCGCCGGCACGATGCCGCACTTGGTCTGCAGCACGATCTCATCGCGCTCGGATGCGCTGAGCTGCAACGCGTCTGCGAAGCGCGCCTCGCAGTGGTGCATGCTCCCGCCGTAGATGTCCGCGTGATCGAAGAAGTCGATGCCCGCGTCTCGCGCCGCCGCGTACAGCGTCCGGACGTGCGCATCGTCTTTGTCGTGGATGCGCATCATGCCGGCGATGACGGCGGGAGCGGTGGTGGATCCGAAAGGCACGGTCTTCATGCGGACCACGCTACTCCGCACGACCGACTTCACCCATCGTCGGCGGCCGACGCCGGCAGAAGCGCGGTCACCGTCACCTCCAGCACCTCGGCGATGGCCGCCAGATCGACCACGGTGAAGTCCACCTTCGCGTCGAGGAGATTCGCCAACCTGCTCGTGCCGATCCCCGAGCGGTGTGCCAGGTCTGCGAAGGCCACGCCGGCGTGCAGACGTGCTCCTTCCACTTCGTATGCCAACAAATGACGCAGATCTGTCCCCATACGCCTACGCTACCGCTCCGCACGGACACTCACCGCCGCCGAGTGAACCAGAATGGCAGCATTCTGGCTTCAGAGCGCTGCTATCGTGAGCCGGGTGAAGACAGCTGCCGAGGAGTTCAACGAAGCCGTGGGCCGCCAGATGCGCGCGGAGATCGCCGCCTCCCGGAGCAGCATCGCCGCGATGGCTCGCGGGATCGGGATCGCACGCAGCGCCCTCGACAACTACGTCACCGGCAAGCGCGCGATCCCCATTCCGGTGGTCTACTCCGTCTGCGCCACGCTCGGTGTCGATCCCCACGTGCTGCTCGCCCGTGCGGAGGAGCGACTCCGCGCGGACGGCGAACCCACCGCCCGCATCACGCCGCTCCGCCGCACACCCGATGTCACCGGTCCACGCGAAGATAGCCGCGAAGTCGCCTTCGAATCCCGCGTCCGCCACGACGCCGACTCGGACGACCTCTACGACTGATCCGGCCATCAGGGGCCGGCACGGACCGGGACGAGGAGGAGCATCATGCAGCACCTCGTCCGCCTCGCCGAGCAGCGGCGCTTGCGCATCGTCGAACGCCCTGGCCGCACCCGGGGTGGCTTCAACCCCGAGACACGCACGATCCGCCTCGCGCCGGGGATGAGCGGCCGAACGATGCGCAGCGTCCTCGCGCACGAACTCGGCCACGCCTACCTGGGGCACCTTCCCACTTCGGCTCCCGTGCTCCGCGCACAGCAGGAACGTCGCGCCGATGAGTGGGCGGCGCGCCAGCTCATCACCTCGCGCGCCTACGCCGAGGCCGAAGCCGTCCGCGGCCCGCACCTCGCCAGCCTCGCGTTCGAGCTGGGCGTCACGGTCGAGCTGGTCGCCGCGTTCCAGCGCTTGCTGAGCGAGGGCGCCGTCCCGCTCGCGGTCTCCTGACGCGCTGGTTGAATATCCTCATGGCTTTCCTCGTCGCTCCCGCCCCTGTCATCCTCACCGGAGAACTCGTCGAGCTTCGTCCGCTCGCACGCTCGCACGTCGACGGCCTCATCGACGCGGTGCAGGAAGGCGACCTGTGGAAGACGGCGTGGTACACCTCGGTTCCCGCGCCGGATGGGGTCGCCGCCGAGGTCGAACGGCGGATGGGACTCATCGACAAGGGCGAGATGGTGCCCTTCACCGCCTTCGACGCCGCGGGCCGCATCCTCGGGCTCACCTCGTACTACGACATCGTCGCGGATGTCCCGCGGCTGCACATCGGCTACACCTGGAACCGGCCATCCGCGCACGGGACCGGCACGAACGCGGAGTCGAAGCTGCTGTTGCTCCGTCACGCGTTCGAGTCACTCGGGGCGTTCCGTGTCGGGCTCACCACACAGTGGGTGAACTTCCAGTCCCGCGCGGCCATCGAACGACTCGGGGCCAAACAGGACGGCGTGATGCGCGCGATGAGCCGCTATCGCAACGGCGCGTTGCGGGACAGCGTGGAGTACTCGATCATCGAGCCGGAATGGCCCGCCGTCAGGGCGAACCTCGAGGCGAGACTCGCCAAGCGGCGGTGAGGGGTCACTCGGTGGGGTTGCCCGACCAGTTCTTCGACCGGCGGGTAGCCGAACCGCCCTCGCGGAGCATGAACGCCATGGCCAGAGTCACCAGCAGGAGGCCGCCGCAGAACGCGAGCGCCTGGAACGCCGGCAGCCCGAACGAGATGCCCATCAGCAGGATTCCTCCGATGAAGAGGATCATGAAGAAGAGGAAGCTGAGGATCACGGGATCTCCTGTCGTCGGTGCCGTTTACCAGGATAGCCCGGACACGGGAAGCCCCTGTGCACCCGCCGTCGATTCTGGTCTGCTCGGAGCATGAAGACACCACTCTCCGCGGTCGCCGTCTCCTGCACGCTGAAGCCGTCGCCCGCTGCCTCCAGTTCCGACCTGCTCGCGACCCAGGTGCTCGACGCCCTCGCCGCGCACGGCGTCACCGGCGACCTCGTCCGCGCGGTCGACCTCACCCTGAGTCCCGGCGTGGAGAAGGACATGGGCGGCGACGACGAGTGGCCGAGCATCCGACGGCGTGTGCTGGACGCCGACATCCTCGTCTTCGTCACCCCCACCTGGATGGGACAGCACTCGAGCATCGCCCAGCGCGTGCTCGAGCGGCTCGACGCCGAGCTCGGCGAGACCGATGCCCGCGGCAGGCCGACCCTGTTCGACAAGGTCGCCGTGGCCGGCATCGTGGGGAACGAGGACGGGGCTCACCACATCGCGGCGATCCTGTTCCAGTCCCTGAACGACGTGGGTTACACGATTCCCGCCCAGGGCTCGGTCTACTGGAACGGCGAGGCCATGCACACGACCGACTACAAAGACCTGGAGGAGACTCCGGAAAAGGTCGCGTCGGCGATCAGCACGGCCGCGCGCAACGCCGCCCACCTCGCGAGGGCGCTCAAGGCCCAGGAGTATCCGGCGGGCTGACCTCTGACGTGCTGGTGAGTGGCAGCACCCACTCGTTCATGGTCAGCTCCGCGCCGCGGAACCGCTCGGTGACGGTCCCCGCCAAGGTGAAGCCGTTGCGCCGGCAGACCCCGTTCGACGCCGCATTCCCGACCTCGGGGAAGGCAGTCAGGAAGCGCCGGCCCGCTCGATGCGCACGAGCGTCGTCGACGACGAGCGCCAAGGCGTTCGACGCCACCCCGCGTCCTTGCGCTTCGGGCAGGACGAACCATCCGCTCTCCAGTGCCGGCTCCTTCCGCCACTCCACGTGCCAGTGGCCGATCGATCCGAGCGCCGAGCCCCGGGCGTCCTCGATCACGAACATCCGCGCCTCACCGGCCTCAACCAGACGCAGATAGCGGGCGTGGCGCTCCGTGATCTGGTCTTCGGTCTCCGGGCCGCCCAGATGATCGGTCATCGCCGGGGTGTTCGCGGCGTGCATCAGATCGAGGTCGTCTTCCGACCAGAGCCGGAGTCGCAGGGGATCCATCCCCGGATGATCGCAGGCGCCTCCGACATCAGCGCCTCGTCCGCGCGCTAGCGTGAGTCGCATGGGCGAGGGGCCACCGATGGAACCGAATCGCGCCGAGTGACGGATATCCAGTGTGACCAACGACAACGACATCATCCGCGAATCGATCCGGGCTGCGGAGAGGTTCTCCGAGATATTCGAACGACATATCGAGGTGGTCTCGGCCTATGTGGCCCGCCGCGTCGGCCCAGCCGCCAGCGACGACATCGTGAGCGAGACCTTCCTCATCGCGTTCCGCAAGCGCAGGCACTTCGATCTGGATCGCACGTCCGCGCTCCCCTGGTTGATGGGCATCGCGACGAAAGTGCTCAGCCAACACCGCCGAGCCCAGGCTCAGCACTGGCGTGTGCTACAGGCGGCCTTCGCCCACAGCGACCCGATCGCTCCGGACGATCACGACCGGTCATCCGCTCAACTCGACGCGGCGGAGGCGATCGAACGCCTCTATCCACGGATTGCCGCGCTATCGACTCGTGACCGCGAAGTCCTTTTCCTGCATGCCTGGGGCGACCTCACCTACGAGCAGATCGCGACCGCGTTGCGCATCCCCGTCGGCACGGTCCGATCGCGATTGAGCCGTATCCGGGCGAAGCTCGCGGCACCCCCACCGTCGCCGGAGGCTGACCACGCGCCTCGTCCCGCGACCACACACATCCGACTCGCTGAGAAAGAGATCATCCATGGACATCCTTGACACGGTGCGCGAGATGAAGCCCACCTACGCCACCTCGTCGCAGGCTCCGCGACGTGCGCTCCACCGGGAGATCGGTCGTACCCGACGTCGCCCCGTCGGACGCGTCGTGGCGGTATCGGTCGGTGGCACTGCGGTGGCCGCCGTTGCCGTCACGGCCTCCCTCTTGATCCCACCAGGGGTCGTCGGCGTGCCGCAAGCCGCCTCCGCTTCGACGTACCTGAACGAGACCGCAGCCTCGATCCGTGACGCCGTCGTCCAGCCGATGCAGGTGACCATCACCACGCATCACCTGGGGATGATCGGCGGCCCGAACGAGAAGTTCCTGCCCTTCGGGAGTTTCCGAACGGGAGCGACCGCCGCTGTCGTCACGGAGGCGAGCGACACGTACGTGAGCAACACGGACCACACGTACTCGCAGACGTCGCACACGGAGCTCCACGCCGCGGCGCAGTACGGCGACGAGTCGGCGGTCGAACGAGCGTGGACTTCCTACTACGGCTCGGAGTATCCGATCGGTGCGGCGCCCGCGACTTCCACCGAAGTCCTCGAATACGAAGCAGCGCTCGAGTTCCTCCCCGTTTCCCCGTCTGATTTCCCCGCCGATCCCGCAGCCTTCCTCGCCGCATGGGAGGAAGGACTGGAAGCGAAGTTGGTCGCAGAGAAGGCAGAAGCGGCCAAGATGCCCCAGGACGGCGAGCCCGAGAACAACGGCCTGTACGAGAGCATCGAGGCCGAGTACGCGGTGCCTGCCGCCGAGCACATGCTCAACGCGCTCGGACACTCCGTCGTCATCCTGACCGCGTCAGCGGAGTACCGGGCGACCTTCCTCGAAGCCCTCGCTCTCGCCGGGGGGATCACGGTCGAGGAGGGCTCCTCAGCGAACAAGGTGCTCGGCTACGAGACCGACGACGCCCGGTTCCGCTTGACCGTCAACCCTGAGGACGGAGCGATCGTCAAGATCGAGAAGTTCCTCCTTCGCGCCCTCCCGGAGCTCTGGAACACGCACACGAAGGACGACCCGCTCGTCGACGTCGGGTCTGCTCCGTTCCTGCCCGCGAACGTGCCGGACTTCTCCGCTTCCTTCACGTCGCTGCCGCTGGGCTGATCACGCGAAAGCCCCCGGCCCGCCGCTCGACGTGAGCTGCGGGGCGGGGGCTTCGTGGTGACCGACGACCCGGCTTCCTCGCACCGCTCCTACACCGCGACGGTACGGAAGCCGAGGTTGCCAGACGTCGATTCCGGGGCGCTCGCGCTGCGCGCGGACACGCGATAGCGGTTGCAATACGACTCGTGGCAGAGGTGCGAGCCGCCACGCATGACGCGGAACTCGCCCGTCGCAGGGCCGATCGGATCTCGTGAGGACGACCGCGCGTAGTAGTCGGCGGCGAACCAGTCCTGACACCACTCCCAGACGTTGCCCGCGACATCGTGCAGCCCATACCCGTTCGCGGCGAATGAGCCGACCGGCGAGGTCCCGACGAAGCCGTCATCCCCCTCGTCTCTGAGAGGGAATCGGCCCTGCCAGATGTTGCAGCGGTGCTCGCCCGCGGGTGTGAGCTCATCTCCCCAGGCATAACGTGCCCCGGATAGGCCGCCTCGCGCCGCGTACTCCCACTCAGCCTCGGTGGGCAGACGCCGTCCGGCCCACAGGCAGTAGGACACGGCGTCGGAGAACGCGACGTGCGTGACCGGGTGGTCACCTCGGGCGTCCCCCGATCTCGGGCCGGCCGGATGCCGCCAACTCGCGCCGGCGACCTCCGACCACCACGGGGCAGCAGAGGATCGACCGAGGATCGCCTCCCCCGCAGCCACGAAAGCGTGGAACACTGCGGAACCCCCGAGACGCTCCGCGAGCGTGACGTAGCCGGTGGCCTCGACGAAGCGCGCGAACCGATCGACGGTGACGGGTGCGGCATCGATGCGGAAACTACTCACCTGCACCTCGTGCACGGGACGTTCGCCGTCGCCGGGGTATCCCTCGTCGAGCGCATCGCCCATCGCGAATGCCCCTGCCGGAACCTCGCGCTCGTCGACCGGGCCGGGGCGCAAGGCCGATAGCCGCAGCGGCCGGGCGGGGACAGACTCCTGCCCGGAACGCTGCGGCGTACAGCATCCCTGCTCGTGATGCACTATGCCCCCGCGACAGCGATCGGCGACGACAGTGCACCGAGCCGAGCATCCAGCGCGATGAGTGATTCGGCATCGACCTCCACCTTCATCGCCGCCACCTCGAGCAGAGTCATCGCCCCGGCCATGTGTGCCATGTACGGGTTGTCGAGGAAGGGGAGCACGTCGAGGACCGTCGCCTTCACCGCGTCGTCCGCGAACAGCTCGCCGATCGTCGCCGTCGCGACCACGGAGTGCTCGCCCAGGACCGCGACCGTCGGCGCGGCCGCCAGCCCGCGCTGCACCTGCTCCCACTGGGCTTCGACGAGCAGATGCTCGGCCGTCACCTCGCCATGTGCCGGTAGCCCGAGACGTTCGAACTGCTCCGGCGGTGCGTCGCTCGCGCGCATCTGCTCCACGAGCATCGTCGCCATCCGCAGTTCCAGCGCTTCGTCGCGCAGCGGGTGATCCTGCTGCGGATCCTCCTGCAGATCGAACAGCAACGTGCCGTACGACCACGGGCTGCCGAAGGCGAATCCGGGGACTTTGAGCACCGGAGCGCCCTTCGTGAAAGAGAACCCGGGATGCAGTTCCGCCTGCGCGAGCTCCGACGGAGCGAAGCGTCCTCCCATGTGCGTCGGCATGAGCGTGTAGTCGAACAGCGGAGAGTTGGACTCGTCCGCGCAGGCACGCATGTACACGTACCGCCCGTCCGTGACGTTGACGTGTCCGCCCGCGTTCCCGAAGAGCCCGGCACTGCGGACCGGCTCGTCGGAGCGCACCGTCTGCGCGAGAGCGCGTCCCTGCATGTCGGGGGTTGCCGGAATGCCGAAGAACTCCAGCAGCGTCGGACCGAGATCGATCGTCTGCACCAGCGCCGCACGCCGCTCCCCCGCAACCCCCGAGCGCGGATCCCACACGAAGAGCGGGATGTGGATGTTCTCATCGAACCACGGCTGCACGTTCTTCCCCCACCAGTTGTGCTCGCCGAGGAGCAGGCCGTGGTCGGTGCAGACGATGAGCATCGTGTCGTCCCACATATCGTTCTCGTCCATGAAGTCGAGCACGCGTCCGAGCGAGTTGTCGCACATCGTCACCAGTGCCATGTACTCGTTGCGCAGCTGCTCGACCTCGGCGTCGTCCTCGATCACCCGACGATAGGCGGGCCAGTCGAAGTTCGGGCCCTCGTAGCCGGAGTCGTACAGCCGCCGGTACTGCTCGTAGCTGAAGAAGGGTTCGTGGGGGTCGAACGCCTCGATCTGGAGGTACCAGTCGTCGGCGTCGACGTTCGTGCGCAGGAATTCCATGCCGGCGTCGAACGTGAGCGTCTGCGGGTGATCCGCCTCATCCTGCAGATGCGTGCGATTGACCCAGTCCTGTCGCCAGACCTTGTCGCTGCGGTTGACCACGTTGTCGGGGATGTCAGGGTCGGCGACCTGCCCCTTCCAAGCATCGCCTTCCTGTCCGCGGAAGAACTCGAACGTGGAGAAGCGCCCGTGATACGTCGCACCGCCGTCGCCCCAGTAGTGCCGGTTATCGGTGACCAGGTGCGTATAGACCCCCGCGCCACGGAGCATCTCGGGCACGGAGTCATCGAACGGCTCGAGCGGCCCCCAGGAGCGGTGCAGGAAGTTGTAGCGTCCGGTGTGCATTTCGCGGCGGGCGGGTACACACGGCATCGAGCCGGCGTAGCAGTTGTCGAAGGTCGCCGTGCGCTCCGTGAGTCGGGAGAAGTTCGGCGCGACGACCTGATCGGCACCGTAGGGAGGCAGCAGCTTCCGGTTGAGGGTGTCGTACATGACCATGATGGCTTTCATCGTTGCTTCTCCTTGCGTGCATCGTCGCCCGAGAGGCTCGGGCGAGCGGTCGTCGTGTCAGTCATCGGCGTCGTCCTCCGCCCACCAGCGCACCGACATGACCTTGGGGTCGAGGCTGATGCGCTGAACGGCACGTTCGAGCACCCCCGCATCCGCGTTCGAGCTGGCGAGCAGGTCGGCATGGACGACCACGCGCGAGTTCTTGCCGCTCGAGGAGCGGAGTGAGCGGAGGGTGAGCTCCGGGCGGCTGACCGCCTGCAGGACGAGGGCTCGCACCCGTTGCTCGCTCTTGTCGTTCGTCTTCGCCTCGAGCATGTACTCGATCGGCTGCAGCGGACCGTCATCGTCCTCGGCGCTCTCCCCGTCGGGCGAGCGGCGACGGCTGTTGACGAGTCTGCTCACGGGGCGCATGACCGTGTTCGCGCCGATGATGAAGGCGGCGCCCACGATCGCGAGGATGTAGAGACCTGCCCCAGCGAGGGATCCGATCGCCGCGGCGCACCAGAGCGTCGCCGCCGTGTTCAGCCCGCGGATGTTCAACCCCTCGCGAAGGATCACCCCCGCGCCGAGGAACCCGATGCCGGAGACCACCTGGGCGGCGACCCTGGTCGGATCGGCCGTGACTCCGTCGAACCCATAGGCACCGAGCACCACGAACAGCGCCGAACCGCCCGAGACGAGCGCATTCGTGCGGATACCCGCCATCCGCGATCGCCACTGCCGCTCCAGGCCGATCGCCGCGCCGAGCAGGATCGCCGCGGCGATACGCAGCGCCAGATCGAGCGTCTCCATCGTCAGTTGCATGAGCGCGCCTCGGTCATACGGCCTCGATCATGGCCTGTGCCTCGGACTCGAGGATGCGACGCCGCTCAGCGCGACGCTCCTGCTGCTCCGCCGGATGCGGCACCGGTGCCGCCATCAGCAGACGACGGGTGTACGCATGCTCGGGGTCGGCTGTGACGGTCTCTCCTCGTCCGAACTCCACGATGTCCCCCCGGTACATCACAGCGACGCGGTGGCTGACGTGTCGCACGACGGCCAGGTCGTGCGACACGAACAGCAGGGCGACGCCGGTGCGTTCCTGGATCTCGACGAAGAGGTCGAGCACCCGAGCCTGGGTCGAGAGGTCGAGTGCGGAGACGGGCTCATCGCACACGATCAGCTTGGGCTGCAGTGCCAGAGCACGCGCGATCGCGACACGCTGACGTTGACCGCCGGAGAATTCACGGGGCAGTCGATTGCCGGCATCCTCGGGAAGCCCCACCTGCGTGAGAAGCTCGGTGACGCGTTCTCTCGCGATCTCCCGACGAATGCCTTGCGCCCGCAGCGGCTCGGCGAGGATGTCCTCGATGCGCAGAGCCGGATTCAGCGATCCGTAGGGATCCTGGAACACGACCTGGATGTCGCGGGCCAGCTGTCGGCGCTGGGAGCGGTCCGCGCTGGTGATGTCCGCTCCCTCGAAGCGGATGGCACCTCCGGTGATCGGCGCGAGACCGAGGATCGCTCGGCCGAGTGTCGTCTTGCCCGACCCCGATTCGCCGACGAGACCGACGGTCTCACCGGGACGGACGTCGATCGAGACGCCATGCAGGATCTCGACGGGTTCCCGGCGCCATCCCTTGCGCGGGTAGGCGACACGGAGATCGGAGACTTCCAACAGCGGATCGGTCACAGTGCGACCTCCTTCGGGGTGGGCTCGGAAGCTCCGTCAGCGCCCTCGTAGTCCGGCCGTGCCGGGCCGCCGTCGAGGATCGAACCGAGGAGCATCTTGGTGTACGCGTGCTGAGGATCGTCGAAGATCCGCGCGACGGGCCCTGCCTCGACGACACGTCCGGTCTGCATCACGACGACGCGGTCGCAGAGGTCGGCCACGACGCCGAAGTTGTGCGTGACGAGCATCATGGCCATACCGCGCTCCGATTGGAGGTCGCGCAGGATGTCGAGGATCTCGGCCTGCACCGTGACGTCCAGCGCGGTCGTCGGTTCGTCGGCGATGATCAGATCCGGTTCCCCGGCGATCGCTCCGGCGATGAGCACACGCTGCGCCATGCCGCCGGAGATCTCGTGCGGATAGGCATCGAACACGCGCTTCGGGTCCGAGATGCCCACCCTCGCCAGCAGCGCCAGCGCTCGTTCCTTCGCCTTCGCCTTGCTGAGCTTCGAGACGATCACGAGGGGCTCCATGAGCTGAGCGCCGATCCGATACGCGGGGTCGAGATTGCTCATCGGCTCCTGCGGGATGTAGGCGATGCGCGTGCCCCGGAGACGGGCCGCACCGGCGCGCGGGTCGAGTTCGGTCCCTTCGAAGAGGATGCGTCCACCGGTCACCCGTCCGCCGGTCGGCAGCAAGCCCAGGATCGAGAAGGCCGTCTGCGACTTGCCCGATCCCGACTCCCCCACCACGCCGACGACCTCGCCGGGGCGGACGGAGAAGGAGACCGACTCGACGACGGATTTCACCTCCCCCTCACGCGACGGGTATCCCACCGACAGGTCCTCGACCTGCAAGAGGGCGCCTGCGTCCGCGGAGTCGTCGGTGAGCACGGGCTCGTCGACCGTCTTCACCGCGGTCGTCGAGACGGTCGCGGCGGGCGTCGCCGCGGTCAGGGCCGCATCCGTGCCCTCGAGCGCATCGCGCACCGCGTTGCCGAGGAGCACACAGGCTGCGACGAACAGACCGATCGCGAGGCCGGGCCAGATCAGCATGGTCGGCGACTTGTACATGGCAGCGAAGGCATCCTGCAGCATGCCGCCCCACGTCGGAGTGTTCGGGTCGCCGAGGCCGATGAATTCCAGGCCGGCCTGGATCACGACGGCGATGCCCGCCACGAACGCAGCCTGGATGATGATCGGCGCCCGCACCGCGAAGAGCACGTGCCGTCCGATGATCGCGGCGTCGGAGAGCCCCGAGACGCGGGCGGCATCCACGTAGAGCTCGTTCTTGACGCCCATGACGAGGTTGCGAACCAGACGGTAGAACTGCGGCGCGACCATCACCCCGAGGACGGCCATGGTCACGAGGGTGTTCGGTCCGATCACGGCGAACAGCGCGACGAGGACGATCTTGCTCGGCAGGACCAGCACGAGGTCGGAGACCCATCCCGCCGCGAGATCGAACGTCTTGCCGAAGTATCCCGAGATCAGACCGACGCTCACACCGAGCAGCACGGCGATGATCACCGTGACCGCGGCCCCCGCGAGCGTGAGCTGACCGGCGACGAGGAGACGACTGAACACGTCCCGCCCCGAGGCGTCGGCGCCGAGCAGGTGACCGTCGGTGCCGGGCGGCACGTTCGCGGCCGTGATGTCGACGTAGGCGGGGTCGAAGGGGGCGATCAGGGGCGCGGCCACGCTGATCAGCACGATGAGGACGATCGTGACGAGGGAGGCGGCACCGAGCGGGTTGCGCAGAACCGCACGCATCACGCTGGGCCTGTCGCGACGGCGTGCGGTCACGATCGCCTGGGTTGTGGGAATGGTCATTGCACACGCACCTTCGGGCTCGCCCAGCCGTTGACCAGGTCGATGAGGAGATTGACGACGATCACGACGACGGCCATCGTCATGACCACGGCCATCACGATGGGGATGTCGCCGCGCAGGGTGGCGTTGAGCGCCAGCATGCCGAGGCCGGGGATAGCGAAGACCTTTTCGATCACGACGGAACCGCCGACCATTGCGATGAACTGGAGACTGAGCACCGTCATCGCCGGACCGAGTGAGTTGCGCAGGATGTGGTTGGTGATCACTCGGCGCTCCGGGAGGCCCCGCGAGCGGAGGGTGCGGACGAAGTCCTGCCGAGACACGTCGAGCACCGATCCGCGGATCTGCTGTGCGGCTCCGGCGATTCCTCCGATCGTGATCGCGATCACGGGGAGGGTGATGGAGAGCAGCCATCCGCTGACGCTCTCCTTCGGTTGCACGTAGCCGGTGGCGGGGAACAGCGGGATGCTGATCGCGAGGGTGAGCACGAGGACGAGCGCGACCCAGAAGTTGGGAAGGGCGACGCCTACGACGGACACGACCTGGACCACCTTGTCGACCCAGCCACGGCGGATGGCGGCGACGACGCCGAGGACGACGCTGATGACGGCGACCGCGATGAGCGAGACGACCACGATCGACAGCGTCACGCCGAGACGCGAGACGACGGCGTCTGTGACCGATTCGGCGGTGAACCACGAGCGCCCGAAGTCGCCCCTGATCATGTGCGTGAACCACTCGCCGTACTGCACCAGCAGCGGCTGATCGATGCCGAGCTCCGCGGCCTTGGCGTCGACCTGATCCTGCGTGGCTTCGGGGCCGAGAA
Organism: Microbacterium sp. KKR3/1; assembly: GCF_021272365.1. Lineage (NCBI taxonomy): Bacteria > Bacillati > Actinomycetota > Actinomycetes > Micrococcales > Microbacteriaceae > Microbacterium > Microbacterium sp. KKR3/1. Next base: position 212,274 of record NZ_JAJSDW010000003.1, read on the forward strand.
TGCTCCGGGCGATGTCGGCGCCGCCCGCGTACATCAACGCGAAAGCGACGAAAGAGATCGCGACGACGAGCACGATGCCCGCCAGGAGGCGTCTCATGAGGAATGTCAGCACGTTCGACTCCTTCAGGGTGCGGGGCCGGCCGGAGCCGGCCCCGCACCGGCTCATCCTGCGGGCGCGTAGCTCGACAGGTAGGGGACGTTGCTTCCGAGTTGCATCTGCGTGGTCGTTCCCGCGTCGGTCAGCTGGATCACCGAAGTGAAGAGCCAGATGCCGAACCAGGCGTTCTCCGTGATGTACTCGTTCACGGCCTGGTAGGCGGCGGTCTGCTCCTCCCCGGTCGTGGCCTGAACCTCGGACAGGAGAGCATCCAACTCCGGTGTCGTCGTGTGCAGCGGGTTCCACGCTCCGTCCGGCGAGATCATCTTGAAGATGTCGCGCCAGGGGTGCCCCGAGCTGGATCCGAAGGAGGCGATGGCGTACGTGCCGCCGAGGAGGTCGCTCACGAGGTTCTCGGAGGCCACCTTGTCCCAGGTCACGGTGATGCCGACGTCAGCGAGCTGCTGCGTGATGTAGGGCTGCGTCAGGTCTCCCTTGACCTCGGGCATCGTGATGTCGAACCCATCGGGGTAGCCGGCTTCCGCCAGCAGCTCCTTCGCCTTCTCCGGGTCATACGGATAGGCGCCGTCGAGGTCGCCGACGTAGGCCGGGCTGTCCGGGTTGAAGATCTGCTGGGACTGCGCGCCGTTGCCGCCGTAGATGTTCTTCACGATCGCTTCGCCGTCGATCGCGTAGTTGAGCGCCTGGCGCACCCGGACGTCACCGAGGGCGGGCACCTGCGCTCCGTCGCGGTCGAAGATGATGAGGCCGAGCCACGTGACCTGTGCTTCGTTGATCGTGAGCCCCGCGGACTCCGCTTCCTTGAGCACACTGGCGTCGACGTCGGTGGTGTTGACCTGTCCGGACTTGATGGCGTTGAGCCGCGCGGTGATGTCCTCCATCGGCTTGACGACGATCTTGTCGTAGGGGTAAGCGTCCGGGTTCCAGTAGTCGGGATTGCGCACGTAGCTGTACTGGCTGCCGCGGATGGTTCCGTCGGCATCGAGCAGGTAGGGGCCGGAGCCGACCGGAGTCGTCGCGAACGACTCGGTACCGAAAGCCTCCGGTGAAGCCATCGCACCCGCCACCAGCGAGAGGTAGTAGGTGAAGGCGGGGTCCGGCGCACTGAGGTGGATCTCGACGGTCAGGTCGTCGACGACGACGACCTCATCCACGAGCCCGACCATGTAGACGGCCACACCCGTCCCGGACTGGAGGTGCTCGATGTTGGCCTTCACGACATCGGCGGTGAAGGGTGTGCCGTCGCTGAAGGTGATGCCGTCACGCAGCTGAAGGGTGAGAACCGTGTTGTCCTCGTTGTAGGTGAACTCCTCCGCCATGTTCGGCTGGATCTCCCCGGTGGGGGTGTAGCGAAGGAGGGTGTCGTAGACCGGCTGCCAGTACTGCACCTGGAATCCGGTGTCGAGTTGGCCGGTGTCGAACGACGCGACATCCTGGCGGGCCGCGACCGTCAGGGTCTGCCCGCCTCCGCCGGATTCGGATCCGCCTTCCGAACCACCGCCTCCACCGCATCCGGCGAGCACGAGTGCCGCGCTCACCGCGACGGCGACACCGCCCGCGAGTTTCTTCCATGACGATCGCATAGGACCTCCTTGTCGACATGCTGCTGTGTATGGGACGGGTTGTGCGTCCGTCTTGGCGATAAAATTACCGTGCACTTGGTCGGTTTATCAATACCCAATCTCATTAAGTTTTCGACGGACCCCCGTCCCTGCCCGCTCCCCGCGCGCCGCTCGCTAGTCTGAGGGCACCGCGAAAGGACGTTTCATGACAGCCGCTTCGGAACCGAGGGCACCCCGCAAACGCCGGAACCCCAAGGGGGAAGCCCGACGGGAGAACATCCTCGACATCGCGAGTGAGATCTTCTCCGAGGGCGGCTACCACTCCGCATCGATCGCGGACATCGCGGCGAGAGCGGGTATCTCACAAGCCGGGTTGCTGCATCACTTCCCGTCGAAGCCCGAACTCCTCCTGGCGGTGCTCAATGCACGGGATGCCGACGCTATCCGCCGCTTGCGAGAGGGCGGGCTCACCGGTGTCGCCTATCTCAACAGCTACCTGCACACCCTGAAGGAACACGAGTCCGACCTCGCCCTGGTGCAGCTCAACGCGATGATCTCCGCGGAAGCGCTCGCCGAGACCCACCCCGCGCACGACTACTTCGTCGAGCAGCATCGGCTGAGGCTCGACGAGTTCACCCGCAGCATCGCCGAAACGTTCGACTTCGACGCGATGCCCACGGGAGTCACCGCCGAGACGGTCGCCCGCTGGGCCATAGCCCTCGCAGAGGGAATGCGACTTCAAGTCCTCTACGAGGAGGAAGGGCGCGCGAACCGCTCCGACACCCTGACGCTCTTCTTCGAGACCCTGCGTCCGTATCTGAAGGACCCCCGGCCGATCTCAGCCGATCAGGTCACCGAGGCCGCAGCCGCCGAATGACCGTCGTCCGCGTCGAGGACGACGCGGGCTGATCACGCGAAAGCCCCCGGCCCGCCGCTCGAGGGGAGCTGCGGGCCGGGGGCTTCGTGGTGGTCGACGAGGGATGACGCCGACGGACAGGGTCCTAGAAGTCCCAGTCGTCGTCTTCCGTGGCCTCGGCCTTGCCGATGACGTACGACGAGCCCGACCCCGAGAAGAAGTCGTGGTTCTCGTCGGCGTTCGGCGAGAGCGCCGACAGGATCGCCGGGTTCACGTTCGTGACGCTGGACGGGAACATCGCCTCGTAGCCCAGGTTCATGAGGGCCTTGTTCGCGTTGTAGTGCAGGAACTTCTTCACGTCCTCGGTCAGACCGACGCCGTCGTAGAGGTCCTGCGTGTACTGCACCTCGTTGTCGTAGAGCTCGTACATCAGCGAGAACGTGTAGTCCTTGAGCTCGTCACGACGCTCCTGGGTCTCGTTCTCGAGCCCCTTCTGGAACTTGTAGCCGATGTAGTACCCGTGCACGGCCTCGTCACGGATGATGAGGCGGATCAGGTCGGCCGTGTTCGTCAGCTTCGCCTTCGACGACCAGTAGATCGGCAGGTAGAAGCCCGAATAGAAGAGGAACGACTCCAGCAGGGTGGAGGCCACCTTGCGCTTGAGCGGGTCATCGCCCTGGTAGTAGTCCATGATGATCTGAGCCTTCTTCTGAAGGTTCGGATTCTCGGTCGACCACCGGAACGCCTCGTCGATCTCCTTCGTCGACGCGAGCGTCGAGAAGATCGAGGAGTAGCTCTTCGCGTGCACCGACTCCATGAACGCGATGTTCGTGTACACGGCCTCTTCGTGCGGCGTGATCGCGTCGGGGATCAGCGACACCGCACCCACGGTGCCCTGGATCGTGTCGAGCAGCGTCAGACCGGTGAACACCCGCATGGTGAGCAGCTGCTCGTCGGGGGTGAGCGTGTTCCACGACTGCACGTCGTTCGACAGCGGCACCTTCTCCGGCAGCCAGAAGTTGTTCACCAGACGGTTCCAGACCTCGAGGTCCTTGTCGTCCTGGATGCGGTTCCAGTTGATCGCCTGCACGCTGGAGACCAGCTTGAGTCTTTCAGGGGTCATGTTCTTCGTCGTTTCTCGGGTTTCAGCCGCGTTCTCGGGTCGACAGGTTCTCAGGTCAGAGCATGCACGAGACGCACTCGGCCATGTCGGTGCCCTCGAGCGCCAGCTGACGCAGACGGATGTAGTAGATCGTCTTGATGCCCTTGCGCCACGCGTAGATCTGCGCCTTGTTGATGTCGCGCGTGGTGGCGGTGTCCTTGAAGAACAGCGTCAGCGACAGCCCCTGATCGACGTGCTGGGTGGCCGCCGCGTACGTGTCGATGACCTTCTCGTAGCCGATCTCGTATGCATCCTGGTAGTACTCCAGGTTGTCGTTCGTCATGAACGCCGCCGGGTAGTACACGCGACCGAGCTTGCCTTCCTTGCGGATCTCGATTTTCGACGCGATCGGGTGGATCGACGACGTGGAGTTGTTGATGTACGAGATCGAGCCCGTGGGCGGTACCGCCTGCAGGTTCTGGTTGTAGATGCCGTGCTTCTGGATCGATGCCTTCAGCTCGACCCAGTCCTCCTGCGTCGGGATGTGCTTGCCGGCGAAGAGCTCCTTGACCTTCTCGGTCGCGGGCACCCACGCCTGATCGATGTACTTGTCGAAGAACTCCCCCGACGCGTACTTCGAGTCCTCGAACCCGTCGAACGTCGTACCGCGCTCGATCGCGAGGTTGTTCGAGGCACGCAGCGCGTGGAACAGCACCGTGTAGAAGTAGATGTTCGTGAAGTCGATGCCCTCTTCCGAGCCGTAGTGCACGTGCTCGCGAGCGAGGTAGCCGTGCAGGTTCATCTGGCCGAGGCCGATCGCGTGCGAACGGTCGTTGCCGTCCTCGATCGAGCGCACCGAGCCGATGTGGCTCTGGTCGCTGACCGCGGTGAGCGCGCGGATCGCCGTCTCGACGGTCTGGCCGAGGTCGTCGGCATCCATCGACAGCGCGATGTTCATCGAGCCGAGGTTGCAGGAGATGTCCTTGCCGATGTTGTCGTACGACAGGTCGTCGTTGTACGTGGTCGGCGTGTTCACCTGCAGGATCTCGCTGCAGAGGTTGGACATGTTGATCCGACCCTTGATCGGGTTGGCCTTGTTCACCGTGTCCTCGAACATGACGTACGGGTAGCCGGACTCGAACTGGATCTCGGCGACGGTCTGGAAGAACTCGCGCGCGTTGATCTTGGTCTTCTTGATGCGCGGGTCGTCGACCATCTCGCGGTACTTCTCGGTGACCGAGATGTCGCCGAAGGGCACGCCGTAGACCTTCTCGACGTCGTACGGCGAGAACAGGTACATGTCTTCGTCGTTCTTCGCGAGTTCGAACGTGATGTCGGGGACGACGACGCCCAGCGACAGGGTCTTGATGCGGATCTTCTCGTCGGCGTTCTCACGCTTCGTGTCGAGGAATCGCATGATGTCGGGGTGGTGCGCGTTGAGGTACACCGCTCCCGCACCCTGACGGGCACCGAGCTGGTTGGCGTAGCTGAAGCTGTCTTCGAGCAGCTTCATCACGGGGATGATTCCGGACGACTGGTTCTCGATCTGCTTGATCGGCGCACCCGACTCGCGGATGTTCGACAGCAGCAGTGCCACGCCGCCACCGCGCTTGGACAGCTGCAGCGCAGAGTTGATGCCGCGGGCGATGGACTCCATGTTGTCCTCGATGCGCAGCAGGAAGCAGCTGACGAGCTCACCGCGCTGCGCCTTGCCCGCGTTGAGGAACGTCGGGGTGGCCGGCTGGAAGCGACCGGAGATGATCTCCTCGACGAGGGCGACGGCGAGCTTCTCGTCGCCGTCCGCGAGGCCGAGGGCGGTCATCACGACGCGGTCCTCGAAGCGCTCGAGGTAGCGCTTGCCGTCGAAGGTCTTGAGCGTGTAGCTCGTGTAGTACTTGAACGCACCCAGGAACGTCTCGAAGCGGAACTTCTTGCCGTAGGCGAGGTCGTTGAGCTTCTGGATGAACTCCATCGAGTACTTCTCGATGACGGCACCCTCGTAGTACTCCTTCTCCACGAGGTAGTCCAGGCGCTCCTTGAGCGAGTGGAAGAACACCGTGTTCTGGTTCACGTGCTGCAGGAAGTACTCCCGCGCGGCCCGCTTGTCGGCGTCGAACTGGATCTTCCCGTTCGCGTCGTACAGGTTGAGCATCGCGTTGAGGGCGTGATAGTCGAGTCCCTCGTAGGAGGGGTTCGCCTTGAATGCCACTGTCTCGGTCACTGAAGCTGCCACCGTCGTTCCAATCCGTCGCTCACGCGATCCACATCGTCCTGTGTGCCGAAGATCTCGAGCCGATACAAGTGAGGCACGTGGCACTTGCGGCTGATGATGTCACCGGCGAGGCAGAAGGCATCGCCGAAGTTGGTGTTGCCCGCGGAGATCACACCGCGGAGGTGACGCCGGTTGCGCTCGTCGTTGAGAAACCGGATCACCTGCTTGGGAACGGCGCCCTTCTCGACGCCTCGTCCCGCGCCCCCGCCATAGGTGGGGGTGACCAGCACGAAGGGCTCGTCGATGACGAGGTCTTCTTCGTTCCGGTGGAGGGGGATTCGTCGGGCGGGGAGCCCGAGCTTCTCGACGAACCGCGCGGTGTTACCCGACACGCTCGAGAAGTAGATCAGGAGCGGCGCTGCGGTCGCGACGGCGCTCATGGGAGGTCACGCCAGACGAGAGGCGAGCTCGTCGATCTTGTCGGGACGGAAGCCCGACCAGTGGCCCTCGTCGGTGACGACGACAGGCGCCTGCAGGTAGCCGAGCGCCTTGACCTGCTCGAGGGCCGTCGGGTCCTCGGAAAGGTCGAGAACCTCGTACTCGATGCCCTTGGCATCCAGGGCACGGTAGGTCGCGTTGCACTGAACGCAGGAAGGCTTGGTGTAGACCGTGATCGACATCTTTTCGTAACCCCTCAAATCTCTGGCCTGCTTCTCATCAGGCTGTTTCCCGGTAGACCCCCTGCCGGGACTTCAATACTACATATGGGGACCGACATTGGGGGCGACCACAAGGGGTAGTAGTTACATCCGTGTAGTTATCCACCGTTCTCCACGGCCTCAACACAGGTTCTCCACCGTTTCCTCCACAGGCGAAGGCCCCGTCCTGAGGGGCGCGAACCGCGTGAAATCGCGGCTGGGAAGCCCCTGTGAACGATCCATCCACAGGGGGCACCGTACGCCGGTCCTCGGACATTCGGATTCCTGTGGAATTCGTCGTTCGGCGTGTCGCGGCGTGTCGCCGCACGAGCGCTTCCACGACCGCCTCCGAGGCCCGGTACCGTTGTCTCGTGGCGGGATATCGGGATCTTCTTCGCACGCCTGGTGTGGCGCGCATGATCGCGGCTCAGCTGACCGCGCGCTTCCCCAACGGCATGATGTCGCTGGCGATCCTGCTGCACGTCGAGCAGCAGACCGGGTCGTACGGATCGGCCGGACTCGTCCTCGCGGCGACCAGCGTCGGTCAGGCCGTCGCAGGTCCCGTCACGAGTCGGTGGATGGGCGCCTGGGGGATGCGGCGGGTGCTCACCCTGACGCTCGCCGTGTGCGTCGTCGCGGTGCTCGGCCTCGCGGTCCTTCCCCTCGATGTGCCCGGCTACATGGCCCTCGGGATGGTCGCCGGGCTGTCCACCCCACCGGTCCAGGCCGCGGTCCGCACGATCTACCCGAAGCTCGTCAACTCCTCCCACCTCACTCCGCTGTTCTCCCTCGACGCATCGCTGCAGGAGATCATCTGGGTGCTGGCGCCGGTCGTCATCACGCTCGTGTCCACCCAGGTCGGGACCACGGAGGGCCTTCTGCTCGTCGCGATCGTCCTCGTCGCCGGTGGAGCCTGGTTCATCCTCTCCCCCGAAGTCGGACGCGTGCGCATCCCGCGCAGCCGCCATGCACTGGGCAAGGTCGTCCTCAAGCCGCCGGTTCTGCTGGCGACGGTGATCGGCTTCCTGCTGATCGGCGCCTGTGCCGCCGTGGAGGTGGGCGTGGTGGCCACCTTCGAACACGGAAGCCTGGCGGCCGGACTCATCCTCGCCGTGTTCTCGGCCGGGAGCCTGGCGGGCGGCCTGGCGTTCGGGCACATCCCCATCGGCCCCTGGGCCATGGCGCGCCGTCTGCTGATCGTCACGATCGGACTCGGCCTGACGATGGTCATGCTCAACGTGTTCTGGCTCGGCGGCACCCTGATCCTCGCGGGCATCGGCATCGCCCCCGCCCTCGCCGTCCTCTTCGCCATCACCACCGCGAGTGTGAAGTTCAGCGAGACCGCGGAGGCGTTCGGCTGGGCCGGCACCGGCCAGCTGATCGGCGCGGCCGCCGGTTCCGCCGTCGCCGGCTTCCTCGTCGATGTCAGCGACTGGCGAGGCGCGTACCTCGCCGCCACGATCTTCGCGGCGGTCGGGCTGATCGTCTCCGTCGTCTTCGTCCGTTCCTTCCCTGATCTGCGTCATCGCGACGCGAGCCCGCATCCCGACACCGAACCCTTGGCGGTCACTCCTTCATGAACTCCCCTTCCACTCCGAGCTCCGCCCCCGAGATCGTCTGCGTCGGCGAGTCCATGGTGTTGATCACCCCGACCGACGCCGGACTCGCCGATGCCGCACAGGCGACGCTCGATCTCGCCGGCGCGGAGGCGAATGTGTCCGTCGGCGTCGCCGCCAGCGGACACCGCGCCGCCTGGGCCTCGCGACTCGGGGCGGACCCGATGGGCGACCGGATCACCTCGGAGCTCGAACGTCGTGGCGTGGAGCTGTGGATCGAACGCGACGAGGACTCCCCGACCGGAGTCATGTTCAAGGACCCGGGCGTCGAGACGTCGACCGTCTACTACTACCGCCGAGGATCGGCCGCCTCGCTCATGGAACCCGGCTTCCTGGCGCCGTCACGGCTTGAGGGTGTGCGCATCGTGCACACGACCGGGATCACCCCCGCCCTCTCCGCGTCCTGCCGGGAGATGACCGATCGGCTCTTCATCGATGCCCGTACGGCGGGCGCTCTCGTGTCCTTCGACGTGAACGACCGCCGTCAGCTGTGGAGCAGGGAAGACGCGGCCGAGACCCTCGCCCGCCTGGCCGACGCCGCCGACATCGCTTTCGTCGGGCGCGACGAGGCGGAGCGCATCTGGGGGACGGTCTCACCTGCCGAGATCCGTGCGTTCCTGCCGAACTGCGGCCTGCTGGTCGTCAAGGACGGCGACGTGGGGGCAACCGCCTTCGAGGGCGAGTCCGAGCCGGTGTTCGTCCCCGCCCCGGTGGTCGAGGTCGTCGAGCCGGTCGGGGCCGGAGACGCCTTCGCCTCCGGCTTCCTGAGTGCGACCCTCGACGGCGACGACCTCGCCACGTGCCTCTCCGCGGGTCATGCCGCAGCCGAGCGCGTTCTGACGATCGCGGCCGACCTGCCACCTCTGGTTCCGCGCGGCTGACCGCGCCCCCTCCGGTCGTAGGCTGGTGCCATGCCCGCACCGCTCACCCTGCCTCGCATCGCCTGGGGCTCCCCCGCGGCCCCTCGGCGGGCCCTCCTGGTCCACGGTCTCGGTTCCTCCGGCGCTCTGATGTGGCGCCTCGGCGATGCTCTCGCCACGGCAGGCTGGCATGCGACGGCCGTCGACCTCCGCGGACACGGCGACGCCCCGCGGTCCCTCGATTACAGCGTCGCCGCCTACGGTGCCGATCTCGCGGCGACACAGCCCGATGACGGCGGCCCCTGGGACGCGGTCATCGGCCATTCGCTCGGAGGTGCCGCCAGCACGGTCGCCGCGGCAGCCGCTCCGGAGTGGACGCGGCGCCTGGTCCTGATCGATCCCGCGATCCACGTCGACGGGCGCGATGCCGCCATCGTCAGGAAGAGCCAGGAGCGCGCGTTCGCGGACACACGACTCGAGGTCGTGCAGGAGGAGCATCCGCACTGGCACCCGCAGGATCACGAGCTCAAGGTCGACGCGGTACGGCGCGCAAGCGCATGGGCGGTGGAGCAGACCAGCGCCCAGAATCAGCCGTGGGACGTGCGAGCCGATTCCGCGCGCCTCACGGTGCCGACCCATGTGATCGGCGCAGACCCCGCCGTCTACAGCATCTTCGCGGGTGCCCTCGCGAAGGAGGTCCTCGCGGCGAACCCACTGATCACCCTGTCCGTCGTCGAGGGTGCCGGACATTCCCTGCACCGCGACCGCCCCGACGAATCCATCCGGCAGCTTCTGGAGGCACTGGCATGAACGACTTCGATCCCACGACCTTCCTGCCCGACGACCTCCTCGACCGCATCCGCGAACGCGCTCCGATCCACGACCGCGAGAACACCTTCCCCCAACAGGACCTCGAGGAACTGCGCGACGCGGGCTACCTGTCGATCCTGGTGCCGACGGAACGCGGCGGCGCGGGGCTCGGTCTCGCCGAGGCCGCGATCCTGCAGCAGCGCCTCGCGGGCGCCGCACCGGCGACGGCCCTCGCGATCAACATGCACCTGGTGTGGACCGGCGTCGCGAAGGTCTTCTCCGATCGCGGGGTCCCCGGCCTGGAGTTCGTGCAGGACGGCGCGGTCGCGGGCGAGGTCTTCGCCTTCGGCATCAGCGAAGGAGGCAACGACCTGGTCCTGTTCGGCAGCGACACCGACGCGGTGCCGGACGGCGACGGGGGCTATGCGTTCACCGGAACCAAGATCTTCACCTCCCTCGCTCCGGTGTGGACGCGACTCGGCCTGCACGGACTCGACACCACGAGCGCCGATGCCCCGCAGCTCGTGTTCGCCTTCATCGACCGGACGGATGCGGTGACGACGTCCGACGACTGGGACACGCTGGGCATGCGGGCCACGCAGAGCCGCACCACGCGACTGGACGGCGCCGTGGCGGAGGCCGATCACGTGGTGCGCCGCATCCCGCCCGGGCCCAGCCCCGACCCCATCGTGTTCGGCATCTTCTCGGTGTTCGAGATCCTGCTGGCCTCGGTCTACACCGGCATCGCGCACCGTGCCCTCGAGCTCGCGGTCGCGACCGCGCAGAAGCGGCACTCCAAGAAGACCGGCGCGGCATACAGCCAGGATCCCGACATCCGCTGGCGCATCGCCGACATGTCGATCGCCTACGACGCGCTCCCTCCCCAGATCGCCGCACTCGCCCGTGACGTCGACGACCGCGTCGATCACGGGGCGCGCTGGTTCCCCCTGCTGTCCGGCGTCAAGCACCGCGCGATCACGATGGCGAAGCAGGTCGTGGACGAGGCGATGCTGGTCGCGGGCGGCGGCTCCTACTTCTCGGCGAACGAGCTGTCGCGGCTCTACCGGGACGTCCTGGCCGGCGCGTTCCACCCGTCCGACCCGGAATCCGCGCACTCCACTGCGGCGAGCGCGTTGCTGGGACCGATCGAAAGCTGAGCCTGGACAGCCGATTCCGCCGAGATTCGCCCTCAATACGGCGGAATCGGTTGCCAGAGGCGCACTCGAGTGCGAAGATCGCACCATGGGTTCGGTGAAGAAGCATCCCCCTCTCGATGCGATCTCCAAGACGATCATCGAGTTGCTCCAAGAAGACGGCCGTCGCTCCTACTCCGACATCGGACGTGTCGTCGGGTTGAGCGAGGCTGCCGTACGTCAGCGGGTGCAGCGGCTCACCGAGTCCGGCGTGATGCAAATCGTCGCCGTGACCGACCCCATGCAGCTCGGCTTCCCGCGCCAGGCCCTGATCGGCATCCGCGTCTCCGGCGACACGCGCCACGTCGCCGAGGCCGTCGCAGCGATCGATGCGGTCGACTACGTGGTCATCACGGTCGGCTCCTTCGACGTGCTCGCCGAGGTCGTCTGCGAGGACGACGACGACCTGCTGGCACTGATCAACGACACCATCCGGCCGATCGACGGAGTCCTCTCCACCGAGACCTTCATCTACGCGAAGCTGCAGAAGCAGCTCTACAACTGGGGGACCAGATGAACACCGCCCGCACCGCTCCCTCGGAGTCCGCACTGCAGACGATGGCGAAGGACCATCTGTGGATGCACTTCACCCGCCAGTCGACGATGGCCGAGTCCGGTGTGCCGATCATCGTGAAAGGCGAAGGCCACCGGATCTGGGATGCGAAGGGCAAGGAGTACTTCGACGGGCTCGCCGGCCTGTTCGTCGTGAACGCCGGGCACGGTCGACGTCGGCTGGCCGAGGCGGCTGCCGCACAGGCATCGGAACTGTCGTTCTTCCCGCTGTGGTCGTATGCCCACCCGGCGGCGATCGAGCTGGCCGACCGTCTCGCCGACGAGGCGCCCGGTGACCTCAACCGCGTCTTCTTCTCGACGGGTGGCGGCGAGGCGGTCGAGACCGCGTTCAAGCTGGCCAAGCACTACTGGAAGCTGCAGGGGAAGCCCACCAAGCACAAGGTCATCTCGCGCGCGGTCGCCTACCACGGCACTCCGCAGGGAGCGCTGGCGATCACCGGTATCCCGGCGATGAAGTCGATGTTCGAGCCGGTCACGCCCGGAGGCTTCCGCGTGCCCAACACGAACTTCTACCGCGCGGCCGAGATGGGAGGACCCGCCGACGACCTCGAAGCCTTCGGCCGGTGGGCGGCCGATCGCATCGAGGAGATGATCCTGTTCGAGGGGGCCGACACGGTCGCCGCGGTCTTCCTGGAGCCGGTGCAGAACTCCGGCGGGTGCTTCCCTCCCCCTCCCGGCTACTTCGCCCGGGTGCGCGAGATCTGCGACCGCCACGATGTCCTGCTCGTCTCGGACGAGGTGATCTGCGCGTTCGGTCGCCTCGGCCACACGTTCGCCTGCACGGGGCTCGGGTATGTGCCCGACATGATCACCTGTGCCAAGGGGATGACGAGCGGGTACTCCCCGATCGGCGCGACGATCATCAGCGACCGGATCTACGAGCCGTTCTCGCACGGCGACGTCTCTTTCCCGCACGGCTACACGTTCGGCGGGCACCCCGTCTCGGCTGCGGTCGCGCTGGAGAACCTCGCGATCTTCGACGAGGAGGGACTCAACGCCCACGTGCGCGAGAACTCACCGCTCTTCCGCGCCGAGCTCGAGAAGCTGCTCGACCTGCCGCTGGTCGGCGACGTGCGCGGGGACGGCTACTTCTTCGGCATCGAACTCGTCAAGGACAAGGGCACGAAGGAGACCTTCGATGATGCCGAGTCCGAGCGCCTGCTGCGCGGCTTCCTCTCCCCCGCATTGTTCGAGGCCGGTCTGTACTGCCGCGCCGACGACCGCGGCGACCCCGTCATCCAGCTCGCACCTCCGCTCACGGTGGGCCCTTCGGAGTTCCGTCAGATCGAGCAGATCCTCCGGGACGTGCTGACCCGCGCGCAGTCCGCACTGTAGACCCCGTCCTGTCGTCGAGCCCCGTCCTGTCGTCGAGCCCCCGTCCTGTCGTCGAGACCCCGTCCTGTCGTCGAGACCCCCGGTGGTTCACGCGACCTGGCGGGGGCCTCGACGCGGAGAGGGGGTCTCGGCACCAGAGTGAGAGGGACGGCGCGTTCAACCGTGCGCAGCGCTCCGCCGCGCGGTGAGGGCGAGGTGCAGCGCCGCGAGGATCTCCCCGTCGTCGAGGTCGGCACCCAGAAGCTCGGCGATCAGGGTGAGGCGCTGGTAGAAGACGGACCGGGATAGATGGCTCGCTGCCGCCGCTGCTGACCGGTTGCCGGGGTGTGCGACGAGCGCCGCCAGCACATCCACGAGGTCGCCGCGGCGCTCCCGGTCATGCTCGACGAGCGGCGCGAGCATCCGTTCGCTGTGCTCGTGAAGCCGATGATCGTCCCGCAACGAAGCGACGAGCCGTTCGAGGGGACGGTCCTCGACCCTGCGCACACGAGGACCGGCACCCGGATGATCCCCCGCCGCAAGGTCTCGGGCGATGCGGAGGGAGGCGAGGAGTCCGAGGACGTCTTCCGCGGACGGACCGACGAACACCGTGCGGTCGGGGCCCACGATGCGCGAGATCATGGCGTCGGTGAAGGGTACGGATGCCGGCGCCGAGAGCAGCGCGACATCGTGGGAGTCCACGCGGGCCGCGACCACCGCGCACCCCGCCTGACGCGCCCGATAGGCGAGCTCACTCGCCGATACCACCCCGTGCGCGACGATGCCGTGGCAGTGATGCCCGTCGAACACGAAGCCACCGGCGGCGAGACGGGCGGCGATGTCGGCGGGGCTCGCGAACCGCGCTCCGAGCAGGTCGTCGATGAGTCCGCTCTGCGCCAGGATCGACCACTCGGCGTCGCCCCCGTCGGCGAGGCACCCGAAGGCCAGCGCCGTCGCCCCCTGTTCGAGCACCGTGAGTCGCCCGGCCGGGTGCGCGGGACCCTGCAGCGCTGACAGGGTCCCCCAACGCACCCCTCGCGCCTGCACGGGCACCGACTCCCCGTCATCGGCGAGCCGCGCGAGCACCTCGACGACGGGCACGCGAAGAGGTTCGACGGCGATCACCTCGTGCGCGAGATTCTGCAGCACCACCGGAGACCCCAGTGCCCGCGCGGTCTCCGCGACCACCACGTCGGCCGGAGCGCCCTGGAGGCTGAGCGCCGTGAAGAGTTCGTGCAGGCGCTGACGCTCGGAGAGGGCGTCGGTCTGCGCGGAGATCAGCGCTCGATGCACGGCCTCGGTCACGGCCACGAACTTGACCTCGCTCGTCAGCACGATCAGCGCGAGTCCGGTCTCGGCGCACTCATCAGCCACCGCATCCGGCACCCGGGCATGCGAGACGCCGAGTTCCAGGACGATCCCCGCGATGCCCGCGCGACGCAGCCCCCGGACGAAAGCCCTCTGCTCGTCCGCCTCCTCCGGCCACCCTGCGCCCGTGCTCAGCAGCAGTTCGCCGCCGTCGAGCAGCCGGGCGACACCGGCGCTGTCGGAGACGTGAGCCCAGCGCACTTCGGCGTCGAGTGCGGCCCCACCGACGAGGACTTCCGGCGCCCCGGCCTGCACCACCGGCTCCGCGAGGACCTCGGCGACCGTGAGCAGGGCGGTGGCACGGATCGGACGATCTGTCCGATCCGACCCGAAGTCCTGACGGTCTGACATCACAATTGTCCCCCAGACTCTGTGAACATTGAGAAACACCAGCGTAGCGAACCTCGGTCAGAGTGTTCGAGATCACTTCTTCACCACTCGGAGGAACACCGTGGACATCGTCCGTCACGTCATCAACGGAGTGGAGACCGCCGAGGCGGCTCGCACCGGCCAGGTCTTCGATCCCGCCACCGGCGAGGTCTCCACGCACGTCGCCCTCGCCTCGTCCGCCGAGGTCGAATCCGCCATCTCCGCCGCAGCGGCCGCCCTGCCCGCATGGCGCGAGACGAGCCTGATCAAGCGCGCCGACGTCTTCTTCCGTCTGCGGCAGCTCCTCAAGGAGCGCACCCCCGAACTCGCCGCGATCGTCACGTCCGAGCACGGCAAGGTGCTCTCGGATGCCGCGGGCGAGGTGTCGCGCGGTATCGAGAACGTCGAGTTCGCCGCCGGCCTCGTGCACCTCCTCAAGGGCGAGCGCAGTGAGCAGGTGTCCCGCGGCGTCGACGTCCACTCCGTCAAGCAGCCCGTCGGTGTGGTGGCGGCGATCACGCCCTTCAACTTCCCCGTGATGGTGCCGCTGTGGATGATCGCCTCTGCGATCGCCTGCGGCAACACGGTCGTCCTCAAGCCCAGCGAGAAGGATCCCTCCGCCGCCGTGTGGATCGCGAAGCTGTTCGCCGAGGCCGGGCTTCCCGACGGCGTGCTCAACGTCGTCAACGGCGACAAGGAGGCGGTCGACGCACTCCTGGAGTCGCCTCGGGTGAACGCCGTCAGCTTCGTGGGGTCGACCCCGATCGCCCGCTCGATCTACCAGCGCGCCTCGGCCGCAGGGAAGCGGGTGCAGGCGCTCGGCGGCGCGAAGAACCACATGGTGGTGATGCCGGATGCCGATATCGACGCCGCCGCCGATGCCGCGGTCTCCGCCGCCTACGGTTCTGCCGGGGAACGCTGCATGGCCGTCTCCGTGCTCGTCGCCGTGGGTGACATCGCCGACGACCTGGTCTCTGCGATCGCCTCGCGCATCGACGGCCTGAAGATCGGCCCCGGTACCGATGCCGCGAGCGAGATGGGTCCCCTCATCACGCGCGAGCACCGCGACAAGGTCGCCTCCTACGTGACGGGAGCCGACGCCGAAGGCGCGACGGTCGTCGTGGACGGCACGCAGAAGTCCTTCGATTCCGAGGGGTTCTTCCTCGGCGTCAGCCTGATCGACCGGGTCGCGCCGGGCATGAAGGTCTACGACGACGAGATCTTCGGGCCGGTGCTGTCCGTGGTGCGCGTGGAGACCTACGCCGAAGCGGTCGAGCTCGTGAACGCGAACGCCTATGGCAACGGGACCGCGATCTTCACGCGCGACGGCGGCACCGCCCGCCAGTACGAGTTCGACATCGAGGTCGGCATGGTCGGCGTGAACGTCCCGATCCCGGTGCCGATCGGTGCCTACTCGTTCGGCGGATGGAAGGACTCGCTGTTCGGCGACTCGCACATCTACGGTCCCGAGTCGGTGCACTTCTACACCCGCTCCAAGGTCGTCACGACCCGCTGGCCGGACCACACCCCGTCGCAGATCGATCTCGGCTTCCCGAGCAACCACTGACTGGAGCGACCACGATGACGAACTTCACCGACCGCCACGGGGCCGCCCACCCGCTCCCCGCCCCCGAGGCCGAGGCGCAGGTGCGCGCGGACGACCGCGGCCATGTGTTCCACTCCTGGAGCGCGCAGGCACTGATCGACCCGCTGCCCGTCGCCACGGGTCAGGGCTCGACGTTCTGGGACTACCAGGGGAACGCCTATCTCGACTTCTCGAGCCAGCTGGTGAACCTGAACCTCGGGCACCAGCACCCCGACCTGGTCGCCGCGATCCAGCAGCAGGCGGGGCGCCTCGCGACCATCCAGCCCTCGATGGCGAACGACGTGCGCGGTGAGCTGGCGCGTCTGATCGCGGAGGTCGCACCCGATGGCCTGGAGAAGGTCTTCTTCACCAACGGCGGCGCCGAGGCCAACGAATACGCGGTGCGCATGGCACGGCAGTTCACCGGCCGGCGCAAGGTGCTCTCGATGTATCGCAGCTACCACGGCTCCACGTCGACGGCCATCTCGCTCACGGGCGACCCGCGTCGCTGGGCCAATGACACGGTCGACTCCGGCGCGGTGCGCTTCTTCGGCCCCTATCTGTACCGTTCGCCGTTCCACGCCGAGACGCCGGAGCAGGAGTCCGAGCGCGCGCTCGCGCACCTCGAGCAGACGATCCAGCTGGAGGGGCCGCAGACGATCGCGGCGATCATCATCGAGACCGTCGTGGGCACGAACGGCGTGCTCGTGCCACCGCCCGGCTACCTGCAGGGCGTGCGCGATCTGTGCGACCGCTACGGGATCGTCTACATCGCCGACGAGGTCATGGTCGGCTTCGGTCGACTCGGCGAGTGGTTCGGCATCGACGCGTTCGACGGACGCCCCGACCTCATCACCTTCGCAAAGGGTGTGAACTCCGGCTACGTGCCGCTGGGCGGGGTCGTGATCTCGGACCGGATCGCGAGCGCCTTCGACACGATGCCGTTCGCCGGCGGGCTGACCTACTCCGGGCACCCGCTCGCGTGCGCGGCCGGGGTCGCGACGTTCGAGGTGTTCCGCCGCGACGGCATCCTGGAGCGCGTGTGCGACCTGGGCGCGCGTGTGGTCGAGCCGACCCTGCGTCGATGGGAGCAGACGCACCCGAGCGTCGGAGAGGTCCGCGGGCGCGGGCTCTTCTGGGCGATCGAGCTCGTGCGCGATCAGGAGACCCGCGAGCCGCTGGTGCCGTTCGACGCGACCGGAGCGGATGCCGCCCCGATGGGTGCTTTCGCCGCGGCCGCCAAGAAGGCCGGCGTCTGGCCGTTCACACACTTCAACCGGGTGCATGTCGCTCCCCCGCTGGTGATCGACGAAGAGGAGCTGGTGCGCGGTCTGGACGCGATCGACAGCGCGCTGACGGTCGCCGACGAGGTCGCCGCCGGCTG
Source organism: Microbacterium sp. KKR3/1 (assembly GCF_021272365.1). Classification (NCBI taxonomy): domain Bacteria; kingdom Bacillati; phylum Actinomycetota; class Actinomycetes; order Micrococcales; family Microbacteriaceae; genus Microbacterium; species Microbacterium sp. KKR3/1. Next base: position 229,894 of record NZ_JAJSDW010000003.1, read on the forward strand.
ATCCGAGCTCGAGCCCCGCGCGCTCCCGCGGGGCTCGAGCTCAACCGCCCGACGGGTCCGAGTTCGTGGTCGCAGCACCCTGCAGCGAGTGCAGCTTCGCCAACGGCGAGAGGGCTACGTAGAGCAGCTGCGCAGCGAACAGTGCGGTGGCGAGAAGCAGGCATCCTGCCGTGCCCCAGAACACGCTCACCAGCGCGGCCAGTGCCGCGCCGACCGGTCGGGCACCGTAGGTCGCCACGACGAGAAGGGAGGAGACGCGCCCCAGCATGTCGACCGGCGTGATCGCCTGACGGATCGACGTCGTTGTGATCGCCCAGATCACCGGGCCGAATCCGAAGAGGAAATAGCTCAGCATGGCGAGCACGGACGTGGGCGCGACAAGTGTGACCGCCAGGGCGAGCGCGGCTCCGAAACCTCCGAGAGGACCGAGCAGCGCCGCGCCTCCGAGGCTGAGCCGCCTGGTGATCGCGGGCGAGACGGCTGCACCCACGGCCATGCCCACTCCGCTCGCGGCGAGCGCGTACCCCACGTGCACCGGCGTCATGAGAAGGATGTCGACGGCGTAGACGACGAAGATCGCCTGGATGATGAACCAGCCGATGTTGAAGACGAGCGAGGTCAGGATGATGGTGCGCAGCACCGGGATCGACCATCCGAATCGGGCGGCCTCGCGCAGGTCACGCAGGATGGGTCGACGAGGTGCGCCGCTCTGCGGTGGGATGTCGAGGCGGAGAAGCAACAGTATGCCCAGCACGCACAGTGTGGTCGCCACGACGAAGGCACTCGATGCGCCGAGCCACGACGCGAGCAGGCCGGCAGACGCGGGCCCGGCGATGAGCGCCGCGCTCCGGCCGAGCTCCACCCAGCGGTTCGCCTGGATGAGTTGATCCCGATCGACGAGCTGCGGTACGACAGCGGGCATCGCGACGCTGAACGCCACGGTTCCGACGGCGCCGAGGAAGCCGATGAGCACGAGCTGTGGGAACGTGAGCACCTCGCTGACCAGGAGGACGATGGTCAGCGCCAAGGTCACGGCACGCAGCGACTCGGAGACGATCAGCACGGATCTGCGGTTCAGCCTGTCCACCAGCAGACCGACGGGGATCGCGAAGAGCAGGAACGGGAGCGTGTGAGCCACCTGCAGAACCGCTGTCTGAGCCGGGGAGGCTGAGAAGACCAGCACAGCGACCAGCGGCGCGGCGGCGAGGGACACCTGCTCGGCGAATTGGACGAGGACACCCGACCAGCCGATGCGAACGAAGGATCGGGGAAGCTTGCTCGTTACCGAAGACACGTCCTCACGCTATTGAGCATCCGCGGCGGACTCCGGCGGGAATCGGACGCGGCATCCGGCGAGCAAATCTCGGCGGAGAGGGGACAGAACCACTCAGCTCCCGACGAGCGACTACTGAGTTCAAGGATTCTTCGCCACAGTGTCTCACGGAGCCACGTAAGTTAACCCAGTCGCCAAAATGCCGGACACATCCCGAATCACGGCATCACCCACGGATCTGCAGGACTCGAAGCCTGGTCCGACGCTGAGCGACACTGCGTGGTGCGCACACGTGCGCCACTGGTCACATTATAAGGAACTTCCATGAATTCTGCTACCCCCAAACGTCCCTCGATCGGCGCACGCATCAGCCGCAGGACAGCCTCCGTCGTTGTCTCGATCGTCGCCGTCGTCCTCGGAATCGCTCTCGGTGTGCTCGCTGCCGTCCTCGGCCTCAGCATCAGCCTGCCGCTCGGTCTGATCGCTGGGGCGGTCACCCTCTTCGCCAGCGTCTGGGTACTGACGGCCCTCGCACACAAGATCTGGCCGTCGAGCAAGTCGATCCGCCCGAGGCTGGCGCGCCGGAAGGCACCCTATGTGGTCGCCGGTGCCGCCCTCGCGATCGCGGGCGTCGCCGCAGGAGCCACGGTGCTCGCTCCGGTGGAAGGCGAGGAGAACCCGGTCGCAGCGATCGAACCCCGCTACTGGGATCTCGACACGGGCTCGCGCGTCGCCTATTGGAAGTTCGATGCCAAGACCGCATCCACCTCGGATGTGCCGATCATCTTCGTTCACGGCGGCCCTGGAGGCTCCAACCAGGCTCACGACTTCGAGTTCTTCCCCGAGCTCGCGGCGACCGGACACGACGTGTACCTCTACGACCAGCCCGGCGCCGGCTTCTCGCCGAACCTCGACCTCGACGACTACACGCTGGAGCGCATGGTCGAAGACCTCGACGCGATCCGCGAGGAGACCGGCTCAGAGAAGGCCATCGTCATCGGCCAGTCGGCCGGTGGGTTCGTGATCGAGGCGTACGCTGCCGAGCACCCCGAGCACGTCGAGAAGGCCATTCTGACCGCCCCCGGCGGGTACCTCACCTCCCCCGAGATCACGGCTGCCTCGGCCGAAGAGGAGAAGAAGCGCGAGGAACTCGGTCTGAACGTAGACGCGGGTGACATCGGCAACATGAACGAGAAGGTCACGCCCCGCATCCTGACGACCATCATGCTCCACTCGTTCGGCTTCTCCGCCGCCGCGGAGAACCTCACGTCGCAGGACGACGTCAAGCGCTGGTCTGCCGTGGCCCTGGGCGACAACACGGGTCTGAACTTCCACGCCAACCTCATGCTCGCCAAAGACTTCGGGATCCACGCCGAAGACACCCTGGAGAAGCTGAAGGAGCTCGACGTACCGACCATGATGCTCAAGCCGCAGTTCGACTACGTGCTCTGGAGCGTTCAGTACCCGTACGTGGAGGCGAACCGCGACATGCAGGTCGTCTACATCGAGGACGCGGAGCACACCGCCTGGGTGAAGCAGCCGAAGGCAGCCCGTGACGCGATCGCCACCTTCATCGAAGGAGGAACGCAGGACGTCTACACCGGTTCGGAGTCGCCCGCGATCACCCTCGGCAGCCGCTGAGACCTGGCGGGACGCACGTCCGGTGTGAGCATTAGGAGCTCCCTTCGCCCGTGCAGCAAAAGAGACGGCCGGTCAGTCATGATCTCTCATGTCTGATCGGCCGTCTTCTCGGTGGACCTAAGGGGATTCGAACCCCTGACCTCCTCGATGCGAACGAGGCGCGCTACCAACTGCGCCATAGGCCCGTGAACAACATCTACGCTATCACGGCGAACGGGATGCTCGCTTCCGTCCGATCATCCGGCGGCACGGCGAGAGAGGAGTTCGCGCACGTGCGCCTCGATCTCGGCGTCGTCGACGAAACCCATCTTCGCGTAGGGCGAGGATGCGGCGGGAAGCGGTGTGGGCGCGGCCGGCGCCATCTGCTCGGCACGCTCACGGAGCGCGGCCACCCGCGCGGCCTTGCGGCGTTCTTCCTGCGCCTCGATCTGATCCTGAGCGGCCTGCGCGCGCGACCCGGCGACGGAGACCAAGGGCTCCGGCAGCGGCCGTGGCGTCCAGGTCGCTCGGCCCTGGTCATGCAGTTCAGGAGCAGCGACGCGTTCGACCACCGGAGCGGACACGACGTGCGTGGCGCGTGCGGCCCGAGCGGCGACAGCTGCCATCCGCTGAAGTGCGATTCCGGCGGGAACGATCAGAGCGCCACCGAGCCACAGCAGCAGCGAGGAGCCGGCGACGACGAGCTGCCAGACGCCGAAGCCGACGGCGGCGAGGCCGAGCAGGAGCGAGACGGTGGACACCATGCGCACGCGACGACGGGCGCGGGCACGACGGATCACCGGGTCGGCCCTGGTCGCGGCGAGCTGTTCCCGCAGCGACTCGAGCTCTGCGGCCTCACGTTCCGACTGCACGCGCTTGGCGAGCTTCTGCTGCGCCAATGCGGTGCGCGCATTCAGTTCGAAACGCACCTCTTGCGGCGTCTCGCTCGTCTCGGCGAGAACCCTCAGCGCCTGGTTCAGGCGGACGGCGTTGCGCTCCGCGGCGTTGTACTGAAAACGACCACGCCACGACGGGAGCAGATAGAGCATCCAGAGGAGCACGGCGACGAGGACGATCACCCCTCCACTCAGCACCGGCCCGTCCATGGTGATAACGCTACGGGCACAGGGGCGGCGTGGCCGTACAGAAGGGCGCGTGTCGCGGCGAGTCCTTCCGGATCCGCCCGGTTCGGGGTCTCGTCAGAACGAGATGCGGTCGGAGGGCGGCACGGTCGAGGCATCCGGCGGCACCTGACCGCTCAGCCACCGCGCCAGCACTCCCTGCGGCACATCCTCCTGCGTCAGCGCGAACGCGTAGTGATCACGCCAGTCGCCATCGATGTGGATGTACCGGCGGCGCAGACCTTCGTAGCGGAACCCGAGCTTCTGCACGACGCGGATGCTCGCGGCGTTCTCGGGACGGATGCAGATCTCCATCCGGTGCAGCCCGTACTCCGTGAAGCATGCGTCCGTGGCGAGCGCGACGGCGGTCGGGGTGATGCCCCGCCCGGCGAACCGCTCGCTCACCCAGTAACCGATCGTCGCCGAGCACAGGGAGCCGCGGGCGACACCCCACACGTTGAGCTGTCCCGCCACCTCACCGTCGTACTCCATGACGAAGGGGTAGCCCGAACCGTCGCGGTACTGCTGCAGCAGCCTCCTGATGCTGAGTCGCATGTCGAAGGACACCGAGCCGTAGGGGACCGTCGCCTCCCACGGCTGCAACCAGGAACGGTTCGCGAGCAGTTCGTGCTGCAGCGGGCGGGCATCCTTCGCGCGGATGAGCCGCAGTTCGATGGGTCCGTGTCGCATCCCCGCCGCCAGTTCCATGCCGCACCGACCCCGCAGAGTCGCCTAGAGGCGTTCCGCGAACTCCTTGAGCCACGGGCGCAGTTCGGGGCCGAGGTCATCCCGGTCCGCTGCGAGCTGGACGATCGCCTTGATGTAGTCGACGCGGTCGCCCGTGTCGTAGCGGCGTCCGCCGAAGATGACGCCGACGACGCCGGGACCCTGCGGATCGGTCGCGAGCTCCTGCAGCGCATCCGTGAGCTGGATCTCGCCGCCCTTACCCGGCTCGGTGCGCTCGAGGATCTCGAAGACCGATGCCGGCAGGACGTAGCGGCCGATGATGGCGAGGTTCGAGGGAGCATCCTCCTGCGCGGGCTTCTCGACGAGCCCGGTGACGCGAACGGCGTCCGACCCCTCGATGTCCTCGACAGCGGCCGCGCCGTACATGTGGATGTTCGCGGGGTCGACCTCCATGAGCGCGATCACCGCGGCACCGGTGCGTTCGTGCTCGGCGATCATGTCCGTCAGCAGGGGGTCGCGCTCGTCGATGAGATCGTCTCCGAGGAGCACCGCGAAGGAGCTGTCCCCCACGTGGGTCCGTGCCCGCAGGACGGCGTGCCCGAGGCCCTTCGGCTCTCCCTGACGCACGAAGTGGATGTCGGCGAGGTCGCTCGACTTCATCACCCGCTCCAGCCGCCCCGTGTCGCCCTTCTCCATGAGCTTCACCTCGAGCTCGGGAACCGAGTCGAAGTGGTTGGAGATCGCGTTCTTGTTGCGGCCGATGATGACGAGGATGTCATCGATCCCGGCGTCCGCCGCCTCTTCGACCACGTACTGGATGGCCGGCTTGTCGACGACCGGAAGCATCTCCTTCGGCATCGCCTTCGTCGCAGGCAGGAATCGTGTCCCCAGTCCTGCTGCGGGAATGACGGCCTTGATCTTCTGTGCACCCATCCCCACAGCCTAGCGGTGAGCATCGCCGTAGACTCGAAGCCATGTCGAACGACGTCGAACACGCCAAACGCGCGCTCCGCGCCGATCTGCGCGAGCGGCGTCAGCTCCTCTCGGACGCGCAGCGCGAAGCCGCCGCCACCGCCATCGGCGAACGACTCGACGCGCTCATCGACGATCTCAGCGCCCGCTCGATCTCGTGCTTCCTCTCCACCACCACAGAACCGGGCACTCGTGAATTCGTGACGCGGGCGGTGCGCCGCGGAATCCGCGTCCTCCTTCCCGTCACACGCGCCGACGGGCTTCTCGACTGGGCCGTCGCCACGGAGGACGATGAGATCACCGAGGGGCTCTACGGACTTCCGGAGCCGACCGGAGAGGTCCTCGGCCCGATCGCCGTCAACGACGTGGAGCTGATGATCGTCCCCGCCTCCGCCGTCGACCGCAGCGGGATGCGGATGGGCTGGGGGCGCGGATACTTCGACAAGACGATCGGCTCGATGGAGAGATGCCCTCCGGTCTATGCGGTCGTCTATGATTCCGAGGTACTCGACGAACTTCCGAGCGAGGTGCACGACCAGCCGGTGAACGGCGTCGTCACCCCCTCGCAGACGCTCACCCTGTCGCCTCCGCGACGCTGACCCGCAAGGACGCCCATGCCCACCTACGCCTATGCCTGCACCTCGTGCGGACACCAGTTCGATGCCGTGCAGAGCTTCGCCGACGATGCGCTCTCGGTGTGCCCGGAGTGCGGCGGCGCCCTGCGCAAGCAGTACGGCTCGATCGGGGTGACGTTCAACGGCTCCGGCTTCTATCGCACGGACTCGCGCGCCAAATCCAGTGGTTCGAAAGACACTTCGGCATCATCGAAGTCGGAATCGACGACGAGCGCCAAGCCGGCCGCTGCGTCGACACCGGCCTCTTCCTGAGGCCCTGACCTGTTCGGAGATCCCATGTTCAAAGGCTTCAAGGACTTCCTGCTCCGCGGCAACGTCATCGACCTCGCCGTCGCCGTCGTCATCGGCACGGCGTTCACCGCGATCGTCACCGCGGTCGTCAACAGCATCATCAACCCACTGATCTCCCTCTTCCTCAAGGCCGACGCCGCGGGAGACTTCGGGATCCCCGTGACGAACATCTACGGCGAAGAGGTCCTGTTCCCGATCGGCGACCTGATCTCGGCGATCATCAGCTTCCTGGCCGTCGCCGCGGTGGTCTACTTCGTCTTCGTCCTGCCGATGAACACCTTCAAGGCCCGGGTCGAAGCACGAAAGGGCACGCCGGCGGAAGAGCCTGAGGAAGAGCCCGCCGCAGCGAGCGAGGCCGAGCTGCTCGTCGAGATCCGCGACCTGCTCAAGGCACAGCGCGGGGCCTGACCGCTCCCCCCGTCAACAGAGACGCACGGCCCCTCCTCGGAGGGCCGTGCGTTTCTCGTCCGCCGACAGCACCATCGGCAGCCCGGTCCCTCAGTAGTGCGGGGGCACGTCCTGGATGAGCTGGTCGTCGTTCGGACCTTTCGGTCCCTTCGACCGCGCCGGTGGCGGCGTCGACTCACCGGGTGCGGACTCCGGTGCCGGATCACTGCCGGGAACCGGCGTCAGGCGAGCACGACGGGAGCCGGGGACCCGCACCACGCTCTGGCGCGGAGTCCGGTCGTCATTCTCGTCAGTCATTCTGGGTGTCGATGATGTCGATCGGCTGCGTGTCGTTCTCCGCACGCGGGGCGGAGTCGGAGATGCCGAGCACGGCGGCGATGCGCGTCGCCACCGTCACCGGATCGCTGTACAGATCGAAGGCGTGCACGCGCACGTAGTGCCAGCCGAGACGACGCAGCACGTGCGGCCGCAGACGCAGGGTCTCCCGCAACGATTCGCCCCGGGATTCCGGATCGGATTCGATGACGACGGCCTTGCCCGCGTGCTGCGCGACGAGCGGCAGCAGCCCGCGGTAGTCGACGTCGACAGAGGCACCGAGCCGCCGGAGCTCCCGGGCCAGAGCGAGGGTGAGGGGGTCTGCGAGGTCCTCGAGCCGCGCATCCCGACTGCGCGTGGCGAGTCCCCCGAGGATCGACATCAATGTGGCCGCGCCGTGCTCGAGACGCCCATCGTCGAACGACGAGGGCCGGATCGAGGAGACCAGGACCATCGAACGGCGGGCACGAGTCATCCCGACGGTCAGGAGCCGCTCGCCATCAGGGGTGGAGAGGTCGCCGAAGTCGCTCAGGACACGACCGTGCTTGGTGAGTCCGAAGCCGAGCGAGAAGATGACGCGGTCCCGGCTCTCGGCGACCGATTCCTCGAGGGTCAGCACCGCGAAGGGCTCGACCGTGTCCCGTCCGACGAAGTCCGCCACATCCGATCGGCCCGCGAAAGCGGAAGTGACGGCCGCGCGGACCCGCTCCGCGTGGCGAGCGCTGGCCGTGACGACCATGAGCGACTCCGACGGGCGGTGCACGGCATGCTCGACCACGAGTGTGACCACTCGGGCGACCTCGGCATCCGGGCTCTCGACCGCGCCCGAGATCGGATCGGGAGTGCCGGTGCCGCCCTCGACGTAGTCGACCGTGAGACTACCGCGACCGAGGTACGAGCCGGCCCAGGGCAGCGACACGATCTCGCCGCCGTAGAACGCGTCGTTGATGAGTTCCGCGAGGTCTTCGCCACCGGCTCGGTAGCTCCGGGTCAGCGTCATCACAGGAAGCAGTTCGGACAGCCGCTCGAACGCCGAGACGTCGTCGAACGGGACCTCGGGCTCCCACGAATCCTCCGGATCGACCGCGATATGGAAGGGCGTCGGACGCTGTGTGACCGGGTCCCCGAACGCCACGATCTGACGAGCACGACGGATCGTCGGCGCTGCCTCGGCGAGGTTGATCGCCGCCGCGTCGACGAGGAGGACGGTGTCGAACTCCACGGACTCCGGGATCTCCGGCACCTGATACGGCGAGGAGATCCAGACGGGAGCAAGCACGTCGACGAGCGTGGGCGCGGCACTGACGATCTGCGCGGTGGTCGCCGACTGCTGCGTCAGCGCGCGGCGGAGGTGCTGCGATTGCTGAGGCTCGTCGACGATCGCGATCCGCCACTGGTTCGCGAGCTCCCAGGCGAGAAGAGGACCCGCCATCGCGGCATGCGCTTCATCCACCAACCGGAAGTCCCGCTCGAGACGGTCGACCACGGCGGTGTTCGCGCCGAGGAGGGCACGGTTGTCCTGCAATGCTCGCTCGAGGAGTGACTGCCACCAGGCGAACTCGAGCTCCTCCCCCACCTGCGACTCGGAGACGTGTCGCACCGAGAGTTCCGTGAGCAGCGGCTCGAGCCCGAGGAGCGCCAGACGGTCACGCAGCTGTGCGCGCTCCACGAGGTTCTCGAAGACGTCGGACTTGGCAGCGAGCCCGGCCAGGGTCCGCACGAGTCGTGCCACGGGCAGCGAGGCCAGAGGCTCGCGGCGCCCGAGCGCGGCATCGAGCTCGGCGAGCTCGGCCTCCGCTCGCTGCCAGGCGGCGTAGACGTCGGCGAGACCGAGCGGGATCTCCGGAGCGGCACCGGCTTCGACATAGCGCTGCCACTGCGTGCGCTGGGCCTGGATCCGCAGCAGCGCCTCGTGCATCTCGGTGACGTGGACGCCCGGACGCACATATTCCTTGGCGAGACGACGCAGCCGCCGCCTGTTCGCCCCGGAGAGCCCGGGCGCATCGCGACGCGAGCCGTGCGCCTGGATGAGCTCGCCGAGCGGACGCTCGAACACGGTGGGACTGAAGCGGTCCAGGGAGTCGCGGATGCCCTGCAGCAGCCGCAGGTACTCGCCGAGTTCGTCGATGGTCGAGAACGGACGCATGTGCGTCTGCGCGATGAGTTCGTAGCCGCGTTCCAGGAGGGCGGGAACGCTGCTGGAGTGCAGCCTCCCGGCCAGTTCATGGGCGGCGCGTGCGGCCTCGGTGCTGGCGAAGGTGACGCCGTACCAGGGAGAGTCGTTCGGACCGAAGCGGAACTCGCCGAGACGTGCCGCCTGGGCGAGCGCTTCGGCGGCTTCGCTGCGGTCTGACGCCAGACGACGCAGTGCGTCTGCTCCGAGCCGCGCGGTCGTAGAGGGAGGAACCGGCAGGGAGGCGAGCCGGGTGAGTTGGCGGGTCGCGTCGAGCACCGATGCGTCCATGCCGGCGATCGGCGCGGTGAGCGCCTGTCGATAGTCGCGAAGCACCGTGCGCAGGCGCACCAGCGCATCGTCGACCTCGCTGACCTTCGGAGCCGTGGCCTTCTCGTTGCGACCGATGGCCCTCACGAGGTCGCGGCGGACGCTGGCGGGCGAGATCGCAAGACTGTCCAGACCGATGCCCGCGAGCCGATGCCGCACACCGTCCAGCGTCGACCGACGGGCGGAGACCACGAGCACCCGCTTACCGCCCCGCACCAGTTCGCCGAGCGCGTTGATCACGGTCTGCGTTCCGCCCGTGCCGGGAAGTGTCGCGACGGTCAGGGAGTGCCCCGCGGCGATGCGTGCGAGCACGGCTTCCTGCTCGGCGTCGGCATCGAGGAGCAGGTTGTCAGACGCGGGAGCACGATCGTCGGGGCCGGTGTGGTGCGGCGTGGCCCGCGGTGCCGTGACACGCTCGCGGTCGCCGACGTGGCCGCCCAGCGCGTTGAGGACCACGTGGTCGAGGCTTCCCCCATCACGCGACATCGCACCGGACACGTCCGCGAACGTCGAGACGACGAGCCGCGGCTCGACCGAGAACGTGTCGATGGAGCGCGTCATCGCTCGCAGGCTGTCGATCACGGGCTGCGGCTTGAAGATGCCGCCGTCATAAGCGAGGGCGGCGAGCGCCGCGGCGTCGATCGAGAGACCGAAGTGTTCGCGTGCGATCCGGACGAGCGCGGGGTTCACCTCGAAGGCACCCTGCAGCTTCAGCTCGAAGTCCGAGTGATGGCGACGGATCGCCAGCGGGCGAAGCAGCACGGGTGCGGCGAAGCCTGCCCCTCCGATGCGCCACCCCGCGACGCCGACGGCGAGGTGCACGGCCTCGATCCCTCGGACCGTGCGGAGTTCGGTGTTCTTCGCGGTGATGCGCTCCGCCGCGAGTCGCGCGGTGCGCAGGCCCACCTCATCGCGGAACAGATTCGACAGGAGGGTCGACTTGCCGGTGATGAACTGCGGCAGGCTGCCCGGATGCGCTTTGGAGATGTCGATGCCGGACTCGACGGTGTCGCGGAAGCTGACCAGCGGCGACGGCCCCCCCAGATCAGCGGCCTCGGCCCTCAACCGGGTCCGTTCGGCCTCGGCGGCATGCGCGATGTCGACACCGGTCGCGGTCTCACGCAGGTCACCGATCGACACAGCGGCTTCCGCCGCTGCGTCCTCCGCAGACCTGTCTTCACGTCGCCACACATTGACACCCTAGGCGCGACACGCGGAGAGCGAGAGTATCCCAGGCGGGTTTCCGCCGAATTTCCGCCGGAGACGGGTGACCCGCACTCCTCCTGCCCCGCGCTCCACCGTTTCGTCTTATCCACCTGAGCCGGGCGGAGGATGGTCCGCGACCACTGTCGCCGGTCAGGATGGTGCCATGACCTTCCGCTACGACTTCGCTCCGACTCCGTTCGGCGACGCCCTCGCGGTGTTCTCCGACGAGGGCATCGTACGATTCGACCTCTCCGAGTCCGAAGACCCGCACGTCCCCTGGCTCCTCGAAGGGGTCGCCCGCCAACTGCACGCCGTCCCGGAACCCGACCCCGGCGCCGCCGACGAGCTCGCGCACCTGCTCGCCGAGTACTTCGACGGCACACCGGTCGCCTTCCAGGAGCACCTCCGGCTCGATTGGCGCCTGACCGACGGTTTCGCGCGCACCGCGCTGCAGACCATCAGCGGCATCGCCTGGGGAGAGACGATGAGCTACGGCGACGTCGCCGTGATGGCAGGACACCCCGGCGCCGCTCGCGCCGTCGGCACCGCGTGTCGGCTCACACCGTTCTCGATCATCGTTCCCGTGCACCGGGTGGTGCGCTCGGATGGAAGCCCTGGGCATTACGGCGCACACCCCGAACGCAAGCGGTTCCTGCTCGACCTCGAAGCCGGCTGACCCCGCGTGGCGCGAGACGTGGACCCGGCGAGTAGGCCGCCGGGTCCACGTCTGACGCCAGGAGAGAAGAAGGCCGGGTGATAAAGTCGACGCTACGAAACGGGGCACGCAGTCGTCACCCGGAAGCAGGTAATCGTGAGCGCTCCCGCCACCCTCGAATCCGAGACCGAACTCGTCGCCAATGCCGTGCGCGAGCTCGCCAGACGAACTCGTTTCCCCGTCGCTTTCGGCGGTCTCATCGAAGAGGGCGTCGTGAGCGTCACCAGTATCGTCGGCGCACGCACCCGCTCGCTGGACGGACTGCGCGTCCGCCCGGAGCGCGGACTGGGCGGACGAGCGATGATGGAGTTGCGCCCGCGGATGACGAGCGACTACGGCTCGTCCCAGCAGATCACCCATGACTACGACGTGTTCGTCCTCGGTGAAGGCCTGCGCACGCTCCTCGCCCTGCCGATCATCGTGCAGGGCCGCCCCCGCGGCGTCCTCTACGCCGGCGGGTGGGATGAGGAACAGGTCGGCGGCGTGACCACCGCACCTGCCATGCAGGTGGCGCAGTCGGTCGCCGACGAGCTGCGCATCCGCGACGAGGTCCAGCGGCGGATCCAGGCGAACACCGGCGGGGGTGATGCCGTAGCCCCGCCACAGCGTGAGGAACTCCGGGAGAGCTTCGCCGAATTGCGCAGCATCGCGGCTTCCCTCGATGACGCCGAACTCCGTGCGCGCATCGCGCGGGTCGAGCAGCGTCTCGTCACCCTCGCAGGCGACGATCCGGCCGTCTCGACCAGTCCGATCCCCACCGTTCGCCTCTCTCCACGGGAGACCGACGTGCTCGCCTGCGCCGCGATGGGTGCGACCAACGCGGAGATCGCGACGCAACTGGGTCTGCGCGAGGGCACCATCAAGGCGTATCTCGGCACGGCGATGTCCAAACTCGACGCCTCCACGCGACATGCCGCCGTCACGCGCGCACGGCGTGCAGGTCTCCTCCCGTGAACATATTCACCGCATGAATGTCAATTCGCTATTGTCCGGTTGCTCGGTTTCGCCGGATGACATATATTCGCATTCATGGCGAGAAGAATTGTGCATCAGCTGGTAGACGACATCGACGGCAGTGTCCTCGAAGTAGGTGAAGGCGAGACCGTCCACTTCTCGTTGAATGGCACCTCCTACGAGATCGATCTGAATTCGTCCCATGCCGAGGAGTTGCGCGCGGCTCTCGAGCCGTACATCTCCGCCGGACGCCGCGCCGGTTCTTCCGCCGCGACCCGCACGTCGCCTTCGCGCAAGCGCCCTGCCCGCAATCCGGAGGTCGCGGCGATCCGCGCATGGGCCAAGGAGAACGGCCACGCCCTCTCCGAGCGCGGACGAATTCCCGCGCCTATCGTCGACGCGTACAACGCCGCACACTGATCTCGTACCGAGTCATCCCTTCGGGGAAGACTATTCGGCCGTCTCCTTCACCCACGGCTCATCCCGCAAAGTGATCTCCTCGGTCATGTCCGCGAGGAATCGGATGACGACTTCCCTTTCCGCAGGGCTGAGGCGCGCCGCGGAATAGAAGCGCTTGGCCTGCTGACGGCCGACCGTCTCCATCGCAGCCAATCGCGTCTCCGGCGTGATGGCGATATGAAGTGCCCGTCGGTCGGTGGGGTGCGGCGCCCGCGTGATGTGCCCGCCCTTCTCCAACCGGTCGAGGAGCTTCGTCGTCGCCGCCGTGGAGACACCGAGGTGGTGCGCGATGCCCCCGGGGGTTGCGACCAGCTGCCGGTTCGCGCACACGATCAAGTAGTGCAGCGCACGCATGTCGGTCTCATTGAGCCGCATGTAGCGCCGGGACGCCTGTGAGAGCTTCTGCTCCGCCTCTCGCAGATTCGCGAGCGACTCCATGAGCCGGGCGATCTGTCGCAGCTCCTCGGGTGGCACACCCTGCCGGTCCACGAGCGTGCTGCGCGGATCACTGGCGTCGACGTCGTAGATCGCCGAATGCGTCAGTCCGTCGGGAGTCTTCTCGTGCCCACTCTCGCTGGGGTCACCGTTCGACAACACTTCCTCCGCGCTCTCCTGCGGGGTGGTGCCGGGCTCCGTGTCCATGCGATCATGTTACACACCAACAGTTTCATGCTAAGTTGACTACTTACCAAGTTAGCGAAACACCGGACGCCTCGGAATCAAGGAGATGCCATGGATGACGTGACCCTCCTTGCCGAAGACGGGACCGCCGTGGGCACGCTGCCAAAGCAGGACGTCCACACCCGCGACACCCCGCTGCATCTGGCGTTCTCCTGCTACGTCCTCGACACGCACGGTCGCCTCTTGCTCACTCGTCGCGCACTGGCGAAGAAGACCTGGCCGGGTGTGTGGACGAACAGCTTCTGCGGTCACCCCCGCCCCGAGGAGGACATGCTGGATGCCGTCCGGCGGCACGGTGTCCACGAGCTCGGGATCGATCTCACCGACCTGCGCCTCGTCCTCCCGGACTACCGCTACCGAGCCGTGGACGCGAGCGGGATCGTCGAGAACGAGATCTGTCCCGTGCACGTCGCCGTCATCGACGGCCAGCCCTCAGCGAACCCCGACGAGGTGTCCGAGTGGATCTGGGTCGACGTGGCCGCTCTCGTCGAGGGCATCACGCACACCCCGTTCGCCTTCAGCCCCTGGCTCGTCGAGCAGCTTCCGATTCTTCGACGACTCGGCGAGGTCTGACCGATGAGCGGCACGGTGACGGAAGAGGACCTCGGGACGCGCATCGAAGAAGCTCTGCGCCACCGCTTCTCGGAGCGCAGCACGGCTGCCGAGAAATACGGAGCGGAGTTCGTCGGACTCTGGCGCGCCGCCGCGCAGCACGCTCTCGGCGGAAAGCTCGTCCGTCCTCGCCTCCTCATCGACCTTCTGCAATCACTCTCCCCCTCCCCCTTGTCGGAGCGGGAGACCGCGTGCGCGATCGATGTGGCCGCACACGTCGAGCTCCTCCACTTCGCCTTCCTCCTGCACGACGACGTCATCGACGGCGACCTGACCCGGCGGCGCGGTCCGAACCTGATCGGCGCTCTGGTCGCGGCCCACGCCGATACTCACGTCGAGCCCGCACTGCACTGGGCGCGCTCGAGTGCGATCCTCCTCGGGGACATGCTTCTCTCCTCGGCCGTGCTGGGGTTCGCGCGAGCCGATGTCTCCGCCGACGCCCGTGAGCGTCTGCTCTCGCTGCTCGAGCAGACGATCTTCGAGACTGTGGCCGGAGAACATGCCGACGTCGCACTGAGCGACGGCGTGATCGCGCCCGATCTGCGGACCATCCTCGCGACGAGCACTTACAAGACGGCGACCTACTCCTTCGTGCTCCCCCTGCGCGCCGCCGCCGTGCTCGCGGGCTCATCCCCCGCCGCCGAGGAACAGCTCAGCGAGATCGGTCGGCATCTCGGCCTCGCCTATCAGTTGCAGGATGATCTGCTCTCCGTTTTCGGGGACCCCGGACAACACGGCAAGGACGCCTACTCCGACCTGCGCGAGGGCAAGGAGACGGCGATCATCGCCTACGCCCGCATGACGGCGCACTGGGAGAGCATCGAGGTGCACTTCGGCAGATCCGAACTCACCGTCTCGGAGGGGTCCGAAGCCCGAGATCAATTGCGCGCGTGCGGTGCCGAGAGCTTCGTCCTCGGACTCATCGACGAGCATCTGGATGCGGTGTCCACCGCGCTTGCCGCCGCGGAGTCCGACGGTACGCTCCCCGCCGCGGCTGCCCAGACGATCCGCGCTCACGCGTCCCGCGTCGAAGGGCGCCGCCGATGACCGCGGAACCGGCTGATCGCACGGACGACACCGCGCTGCGGCGCTTCAACCGCACGGCGGAGATCGCCACGACCGATGTGATCCGCACGTACTCGACCTCGTTCGGCCTCGCCACCCGGCTTCTCGGCAGACGTCATCGTCAGCACGTCCGCAACATCTACGCCATGGTGCGCATCGCCGATGAGATCGTCGACGGGGTGGCCGCCGAGGCCGGACTCGACAGCACTGCGCAGACGGCGGCGCTCGCCTCCTACATCGAAGAGACGCACCGCTCGATGCGGACGGGCTACAGCAGTGACCTCATCCTGCACGCCTTCGCGCGGACGGCACGGGAGTGCGGTATCGGTGAGGACCTGACCGGGCCCTTCTTCGCCTCGATGAGCGCCGACCTCGCCGACGACGCCGACTTCACGGCCTACGATGCCGACGCCCACGCCGACTACGTCTACGGTTCCGCCGAGGTGGTCGGACTCATGTGCCTCCAGGTCTTCCTTCGGGGGGCGGATCGGACGGACGAAGAGCTCCGCACGCTCCGCCGCGGTGCGCGCCAGCTGGGCGCCGCGTTCCAGAACGTCAACTTCCTCCGCGATCTCGCCGACGACACGGACCGGCTCCACCGCGGGTATCTCGGGGGGTCCGCGCGGCTGACGGATGCGGACCGCGATGCCTGGGTGGCGACGGTGTTCCGGCAGCTGGCGGATGCCGAAGCCGCCATCCCCCTCCTCCCGAAGGATGCCCGCGCCGCGGTGCGGAGCGCACTCGCCCTGTTCGCCGCGCTCACCCGACGCGTGGCGAAGACGCCCGTGGAGGTGCTGTACCGCCGACGCGTTCGTGTGCCGGATCCGATCAAGGCCGTGCTCGCGGGTCGCGCCGTGATCGTGACGACGTGGGAGCGGGACCGATGAGCCGCGTGGTGGTGATCGGTGCGGGCGTCGCCGGCCTCGCGACGGCCGGCCTCCTGGCGAAGGACGGGCACGAGGTCGTCGTCCTCGAGAAGAATGACCGCGTCGGCGGGCGCGCAGGATCCATCGAGCGGGACGGGTTCCGCTTCGACTCAGGGCCCTCGTGGTACCTGATGCCGGAGGTGTTCGATCACTTCTTCGCGATGATGGGGACCTCGACGTCGGAGCAGCTCGACCTCACCGCGCTCGACCCGGGATATCGGGTGTTCCGTTCGCCTCGGTCCTCGGGGTCGGTGAGCGTCCCCGCGGGACGTGACGCGGTCACCGAGCTCTTCGACGAGCTGGAGCCGGGCTCCGGTCCCGCCCTCGACGCGTATCTGGACTCCGCGCGCGACGCAGCGGCGATGGCGGAGAAGTACTTCCTGTACAACCCGTTCACCCGCATGCGCACTCTCGCCGCCCCGGAGGTCCTGCGGGCGCTCCCCCGGCTGTTCACGCTCCTCGGCACCCGACTGCAGTCGTTCGCGGAGCAGCGATTCCTTCATCCGGTCGTGCGACAGATCCTCGGCTACCCCGCCGTCTTCCTCGGCACCGACCCGCGCACCGCTCCTGCGATGTACCACCTCATGAGCGCACTCGACCTCGATCAGGGCGTGCGCTACCCCCAAGGCGGCTTCTGGCGCGTCGTCGAACGGATCGACGCGCTGGCTCGCGCTGCGGGCGCGCGGATCGTGACCGGTGCTGATGTCACCGGCATCCACACGCAGGACGGCCCCGACGGCGTTCACACGACCGGCGTCGGCTGGACGGACGACGCGGGCGTCGCACACGTGGAGCACGCCGACATCGTGGTCTCGGCCGCGGACCTGCACCACACCGAGACCGTGCTGCTGCCGCCTTCCCTGCAGACCTACCCCGAGTCCTGGTGGTCACGGCGTACCAGCGGGCCCGGCGGGGTGCTCGTGATGCTGGGAGTGCGGGGCTCGTTGCCTGAGCTTCCGCATCATTCCCTGTTCTTCACCGATGACTGGGACGCCAACTTCGACGCGATCTTCGGAGCGACCCCGACCGTTCCCGATCCGGCGTCGACCTACGTGTGCCGACCGAGCGCGTCGGATCCCGATGTCGCTCCGGAGGGCCATGAGAACCTGTTCGTCCTGATCCCGGTCCCGGCAGACGTCGAACTCGGACACGGCGGACCCGACGGGACGGGATCACCCGCGGTCGAGAGCGCGGCGGATGCCGCGATCGATCAGATCGCCACCTGGGCCGGGATCCCGGATCTGCGCGAACGCATCGTGGTGCGCGAGACGATCGGCCCCGCGGACTTCCAGGACGACTACCACTCCTGGCGCGGAGGGATGCTGGGGCCGGCGCACATCCTGTCCCAGAGTGCGATGTTCCGCGCGCAGAACGCCTCCCGGCGTGTGCAGGGCCTGTTCTACGCCGGGGCCACCACCGCGCCGGGTGTCGGCGTCCCGATGTGCCTCATCAGTGCGGAGATCGTCCTCAAGCGCATCCGCGGTGACCACTCCCCCGGCCCGCTCCCCGTGCCCGTGCCCACCGTTGTCGGGACGGAGGCGTCCTGATGGGCATGGTGTACCTGGCGGCCCTTCTCCTGTCGCTGGGCTGCATGCTGCTGCTGGATTGGCGGTTCCGCCTCTTCTTCTGGCGCGATGCCGTGTCGGCGACGGTCGTGACGGTCGTCGGGCTCGTCTTCTTCCTCCTGTGGGATGTGGCGGGCATCGCCAACGGGATCTTCTTCCGCGGTGACGGCGCGATCGCGACCGGGATCGTGCTCGCGCCGGAACTGCCGATCGAAGAACCCGTGTTCCTGCTGTTCCTCGTGGTGTGCACGATGGTGATCTACACCGGGGCCGAACGCCTGATCACGCGCTGGCGTGAAAACCGTCGTGCAGGGGCGGGTGCGTCATGAGCTACATCCAACTCGCCGCCTGCTTCCTGCTCGTCGCCGTCGTGGTCGGTGTCATCCTGCCGCTTCTCCGCCGACGCCGCGGACCGCTCCCGGCCGCTGTGCTGCTCACCGTGCTGCTGCTCTTCGTCCTCACCGCCGTGTTCGACACCGTGATGATCGCGAGCGGATTGTTCCACTACGCGCAAGGTCCGCTGCTCGGCATCCACATCGGGCTGGCCCCCGTCGAGGACTTCGCCTACCCGCTGGCCGGTGCCCTGCTCCTTCCCGCCGTGTGGGCCGAACTGCGCGCGCGACGGCGGGCACGCGAGGACCGCAACACCGACGAGGAGCACGGATGAGCGCCGGAGCCACACCATCCCGCACGCTCGGACGGGATCTCGCGCAGATCCTGCTGTCGTCGCGACCCATCAGCTGGATCAACACCGCGTTCCCTTTCGCAGCCGCCTACCTGCTCACCACCCGTGAGCTCGATGTGACCTTGCTGGTCGGCACGCTGTACTTCCTCATCCCGTACAACCTGGCGATGTACGGCATCAACGACGTCTTCGACTACGCGTCCGACCTCGCGAACCCGCGCAAGGGCGGGATCGAGGGCGCGCTCCTGGCACCGCGCATCCATCGCGCCACCCTCTGGGCAGCGGCAGTGACGAACATCCCGTTCCTCGCCTATCTCGTGATCGTGGGCAACCCGGCGTCCTGGTTCTGGCTGGCCGTGAGCGTGTTCGCGGTGATCGCCTACTCCGCACCCGTGCTGCGCTTCAAGGAGCGGCCGTTCCTCGATTCGATGACGTCGAGCACGCACTTCGTCAGCCCGGCGATCGTCGGGCTCGCGCTGGCCGGAGCATCCGTCACGGCCGCCACCACGCTCACCCTCGTCGCGTTCTTCCTGTGGGGCATGGCAGCGCATGCCTTCGGTGCCGTCCAGGATGTCGGACCGGACCGCGAAGCCGGGATCTCCTCGATCGCGACCGTGATCGGGGCGAGGGCGACCGTACGACTGTCCCTGTCGCTGTGGGTGCTCGCCGGAGCCGCGATGCTCCTGACTCCCTGGCCGGGACCGCTCGCCGCGGTGCTCGCACTGCCCTATGTGGTGAACGCAGCACCGTGGTGGAACGTCGACGACGCCGGCTCGGCAGCCACGAACCGGGCCTGGCGGCGCTTCATCGCGCTGAACTATTTCGCCGGTTTCCTCGCGACGATGATCCTCATCCTCGCGTGGGTGTCCTGACCCTCCCCGACAACAGAAACCCTTCCGAGAGGAACACGATGTCCCGCCCCGACTCCGCGCCGACTCCACCGATCAGGGAGCGCTCACGACGCCACTCCTGGGTACGCGTGTTCCTTCCGGTGGCGCTGATCCTCGTCTGGTTGGTGGGTGCCTCGCTCGGCGGTCCCCTGTTCGGCAAGGTCGACGAGGTGTCGTCCAACGACCAGACGACCTATCTGCCGGAGTCGGCGCAGGCCACCGAGGTCCAGCAACTGCTCGGCGAGTTCAACGACAGCGATTCGATCCCGGCCATCGCAGTGTTCACCTCGGAAGACGCGCTCACCTCTTCCGAGCTGGACGCCATCTCCGACGCCGTCGCGGACGCACCGAACGTGGAGGGCGTCGGCGACGACGTCTCTCCGGCGCTCCCCTCCGAGGACGGGAAAGCCGTCCAGGCCTTCATCCCGATCGAGAGCGACGCGGAACTCGCCGATGCGACGGCGGCTCTCGGCGACGAGCTGCGCGGCGCCGTCCCCGACGGCATCACGGTGTACATCACCGGCCCAGCCGGCTTCAGCGCCGATCTGGTCGCGGGCTTCGCAGGCATCGACGGTCTGCTGCTCGGTGTCGCGCTCCTGGCCGTCCTGATCATCCTGGTGCTCGTCTACCGATCGTTCCTGTTGCCCCTCGTCGTGCTGTCCACGAGTCTGTTCGCGCTCTGCGTGGCACTCCTGGTCGTGTGGTGGCTCGCGAAGTTCGAGGTGCTGCTGCTCAGTGGCCAGACCCAGGGCATCCTCTTCATCCTCGTGATCGGCGCCGCCACCGACTACGCCCTGCTCCTCGTGGCACGCTTCCGGGAGGAGCTGCGGGTCTCCCAGGACAAGGGCGTGGCGCTGCTCGCCGCCTGGAAGGGGTCGGTCGAGCCGATCGCCGCCTCGGGTGGGACCGTGATCGCCGGGCTCCTCTGCCTGCTGCTGAGCGACCTGAAATCGAACAGCACCCTCGGCCCCGTGGCCGCGATCGGCATCGTGTTCGCGATGCTCTCCGCGCTGACGCTGCTGCCCTCGCTCCTGCTGCTCTTCGGCCGTGCGGTGTTCTGGCCACGACGTCCGCACTTCGAGCCCGAGGTCGTCGCCGCCGAGCACGGCATGCGGACGACGGGCCTGTGGGCTCGGTTGGCCGGCGTGATCAAGCGCCGCCCTCGGGTGATCTGGATCGTGACCACACTCGTCCTCCTGGCCGGAGCCGCCGGAGTGACCCAGCTCGATGCCAACGGTGTTCCGCAGTCCGAGCTGGTACTCGGCGCCTCGGAGGCCCGTGACGGACAGGTCGCGCTCGGTGAACACTTCCCCGGCGGATCCGGCAGCCCCGTGTACGTGGTCGTCGACGAGGACCGCCTGCAGGATGTCGCCGACGTGCTCCTCGCCAACGACGGCGTCGATGCGGTCTCGGTCACCGCGGCGGATTCCCCCAGCGGCAGCGCGCCCGTGACGGCCGACGGCATCACAGCCGTCGGTCCTCCCGGGACGCCGGTCCCCGAGCCGACGACCGTCGACGGCGAGGTGCTCCTCCAGGGAACGCTCACGGACGCGGCGGACTCCGAAGCCGCCGCGGCCACGGTGCGCGAGCTGCGGACCGAGCTCGACGGCACGAACGCCCTCGTCGGCGGAGTCACCGCCACGTCCATCGACACGAACGACGCGTCGATCCACGACCGCAACCTGATCATCCCGGTGATCCTCGTCGTGATCATGGTGATCCTGATGCTGTTGCTGCGCTCGATCCTCGCCCCTGTCCTGCTGATCCTCACCACGGTGCTGTCGTTCGGCACGGCGATGGGAGTCTCGGCGCTCGTGTTCAACGGGATCTTCGACTTCTCCGGTGCGGACCCCGCCGTCCCGCTCTTCGGCTTCGTGTTCCTGGTCGCGCTGGGGATCGACTACAACATCTTCCTGATGACCCGTGTGCGCGAGGAGTCGAAGGCGCACGGCACGCGCGAAGGGATCCTGCGCGGGCTCTCGATCACGGGGGGCGTGATCACGTCGGCGGGTCTGGTCCTGGCCGCGACGTTCGCCGCGCTCTCCGTGATCCCGATCCTGTTCCTCGTCCAGCTGTCGTTCATCGTCGCCTTCGGAGTGCTGCTCGACACGTTCGTCGTCCGCTCTCTGCTCGTGCCGGCCCTGACCTACGACATCGGCAAAGCGATCTGGTGGCCTTCGAAGCTCTGGCGGCGCGGAGAGGACTGAGACGCACCGCCCCACAGCGGGAAGCGACGACCTCGTTGGGTGCCCTCGACAGGATTCGAACCTGCGACCTGCCCTTTAGGAGAGGGCTGCTCTATCCCCTGAGCTACGAGGGCGCGCGTCAAGTCTACGTGACTCGAGAGCGCGCCCTCGGCGCCCCTGGCTAGGCGGCGAGAGCCAGGTACGGCTCCCATCGCGGGTCGCTGCGTTCGGTTCCCCGCACCGTCCAGGCCGTGCCGTGCGGGGGACGCGGCGTGAATCGCAGCTGCCAGCGCATCTCCTGCGGGGTGCGGTCGCTCTTGACGTTGTTGCAGCGCAGGCAGCAGGCGACGAGGTTCTCCCAGGAGTCCGCGCCTCCGCGCGAACGCGGCAGCACATGGTCGATCGTGGATGCGGCTTTCCCGCAGTAGCCGCACCGGTGATTGTCGCGACGGAGCACGCCACGCCGCGTGACCGGCACTCGTCTGCTCGTCGGCACCCGGACGTACCGGGCGAGGATGATGACCGCAGGACGATCGTAGACACCGTGGGTGCCCCAGACGGGGTCGTCTTCCACGCGTTCGACAACGGTCGCCTTGTCGTTCATGACGAGCACGAGGGCTCGTTTGAACGACACGATCGCGAGCGGCTCGTATCCGGCATTCAGGACCAGTGTGCGCATTCGTCATCCTCTCGATCCGCCGGGACGGCTTCCCGGCACTCTCGACTCACACGAGGTCGCGCAGGTGGCAGAGCGATCGCAGGGACGAAAAAAGGCGCCGTCTAAAGACAGCGCCTTTCGCGCACGGCAACGCCGTGGCATCCCTGCGGGCTATGCAGAAGGACGTGACGACCGAGGGCATCCATGGTTCGGATGGTCGGTATTCGCTCCATCTGCCTCTCCCCGCTGTTCGACAACGGGATCAGGCTAACCCATCTCCCTGGATGCAGGGCGAAACAGCGGGTGAATGAGGGAGAACGTGTCGGAGAATCAGCCGGCGTTGACCGACAGCCACGACATGGGCTCGACGAGTCCGCCGTTGATCCAGACCTCGAAGTGGAGGTGGTTCGCGGTCGATCGTCCGGTGCTGCCCACGTAGCCGATCAGCTGCCCCGCGGCGACCGTCTGGCCGACCTGCACCTGACGCGAGCCGTAGATCATGTGCCCGTAGGTGGTCTGCACGCGCTGCCCACCGACGACACTGTCGAGCATGATGCACACGCCGTAGCCGCCGATGCTCTCTGCCGAGGCGCGGACCACACCCGCCGCGGCCGCATAGATCGGGGTTCCAGCGGGAGCGAGCATGTCGGCACCGTTGTGGCCGCCGCCGATCGTGCGACTGACGTTCCAGGAGCCCATCGGGAGCGGGTACCGGACCTCGCCGGACCCGGGCGAAGTGAGGGCGTAACCCGCGGAGTTGAACTGAGCGGACGCAGTGGTCGCGGCGGCGGCACGAGCGGCTGCGGCCTCCTCCGCCTTCTTCTTCGCGATCTCCTCCGGAGTCGTGGCGCTGAAGGTTCCACGGCTCAACGGTGCGGCAGTGGCCTGCGAGGCGACGACGAGGGACTGCGCGTCGACCGCGGCGAGCTGTTGCAGGGTCGTCGTCGCGGCGGCTTCGGTCGGCTTCGGCGAGGCGAAGGCCGGAAGCGCGATCCCGGCGACCAGTGCACCGACGGCCCCGAAGATGGCGATGGAACGAAGTGGCTTCAGAGCCTTGCGAGCACCCGCGCGCGCGCCGGTCCGGCGGGCTGGTACTCGGTCTTCAGATGTCTTCTTCGCGGTCGGTTCGATGTCTGCGGCCAAAACGTGGTCCTCCTGGGCCCTCGCGCTTTCGGGTAGCGCTGGCTCGTCGGCACTCTGCTCTCGTGGCATGAATGTAGCTCGGGGTACTTCGTGCGTTCCTGCCGTGAAGACGACGAGCCTGGAAGGCGAATCTTCGCGGTGCGTCTCCAGCGGGCTTCTTCGCTGGCGACTCGACCGAGGTTACCGGAAGATAACGATCGTGTCACCCCAGGAACCTGACAATCATCGCAGAGGCCCAGTCGGGCGCCTTCTCCGCGCCTGGATCCCGCGGAGGATCAGGCCGGTTCGCCCACCAGGAAGATGTGCGAAGCCAGCTCGACAGGAAGCTCGAGTCCGTCGGTCTGGCCGTCCATCTGGATGAGGACGTATCCCTCGCTGAAACGGAAGTCACCGTGCGCGCCGGGCACCACGCCGGCGTCGCGGAGCTGCTCCAGCAGTTCGGGGTCGACCTGCGCGGGCTCGGCGAGACGGCGGACCGTGCCTTCGACGGGCTCCCCCGCCGCGTTCAGACGCTGCACGAGACCGATGACGCCTTCGTCGAAGGTACGAGCGGGGATGTCGCCGAGCTGGTCGAGGCCCGGAATCGGGTTGCCGTAGGGCGACTCGGTCGGGTGGCCGAGGAGCTCGACCAAGCGGCGCTCCACCTGCTCGCTCATAACGTGCTCCCACCGGCAGGCCTCTTCGTGGACGAACGCCCAGTCGAGCCCGATGACGTCCGAGAGCAGGCGCTCGGCGAGACGGTGCTTGCGCATCACGTCGACGGCCTTGCGACGCCCCGCGTCGGTGAGCTCGAGCGTGCGATCTTCGGAGACGATGACGAGACCGTCGCGCTCCATACGCCCGACCGTCTGCGAAACCGTGGGACCCGAGTGGCCCAGGCGCTCGGAGATGCGCGCGCGCAGCGGCACGATGTTCTCCTCCTCGAGTTCGAGGATGGTGCGGAGATACATCTCCGTGGTGTCGATCAGATCGGTCATGTGCAGGCCCTCCGGGGTTCTTAGGCAAGCCTACATTCCCGGACGGACATCGGACCCGTGCACGGTGCGGGAGCCCACCGCTCGCCCCCTAGAATCAAGCCATGGCGATCGAGATTCCCCGTGACCTCCTGCCCACTGACGGCCGCTTCGGCTGCGGCCCCTCGAAGGTGCGCCCCGCGCAACTCGAGGCCCTGGCCGCCTCGGGAGCCTCGATCCTGGGGACATCGCACCGCCAGGCCCCGGTGAAGAACCTCGTCGGAAGCGTGCGCGAACAGCTCGCTGCACTACTGCGCGTTCCCGAGGGATACGAGATCATCGTCGGCAACGGCGGATCCACCGCGTTCTGGGATGCCGCTGCGTTCGGACTCATCGAGCGCCGCAGCCAGAACCTCGTGTTCGGTGAGTTCGGCGGCAAGTTCGCAGCCGCCGCGGGGGCTCCGTGGCTCGAGGCTCCCGATGTCCGCAAGGCCGAGCCGGGATCGCTGACCGTCGCCGAGCCCGTGCCGGGTGTCGACGTCTACGCCTGGCCCCACAACGAGACCTCGACCGGAGTCGCGGCACCCATCGCCCGCGTCGACGCCGAGGGGGCGCTCACCGTCATCGACGCGACGAGCGCTGCCGGCGGAATCGACTTCGATGCCGCCCGGGCCGACGTGTACTACTTCGCACCGCAGAAGAACCTCGGTTCGGACGGCGGCCTCTGGTTCGCCGCCGTCTCCCCCGCCGCGATCGAACGCATCGAACGCATCGCCGCGACCGACCGGTACATCCCCGAGTTCCTCAGCCTGAAGAACGCGGTCGACAACTCGCGCCTCAACCAGACGCTCAACACCCCGGCCCTCACGACGCTGCACCTGCTCGACAGCCAGTTGCGGTGGATCCTCGACAACGGAGGACTCGCCTGGGCCGCGGCCCGCACGGCGGAGTCCTCTTCGGTGCTCTACGACTGGGCGGAAGCGTCGTCGGTCGCCACTCCGTTCGTCGCCGATGCCGCGCACCGGTCACCCGTGGTCGCGACGATCGACTTCGACGACAGCATCGACGCCGCCGCCATCGCGAAGACGCTCCGCGCCAACGGGATCGTCGACACGGAGCCCTACCGCAAGCTCGGTCGCAACCAGTTGCGCGTGGCGACGTTCGTCTCCATCGAGCCGGACGACGTGCGCCAGCTCACCCGTGCCATCGAGTACGTGCTGGAGAACCTGGGCGCCTGAGCGCCCGGGCTCACTCCTCTTCGTCGACCTCGCCGGCGTCCTCATCGAGGGCGCCGGCTTCGTCGTCCTCGGTTTCGTCGTCCTCGTCTTCGTCCGCGGCGTCGTCGTCCTCGGTCGCGTCCGCGTCGGCTTCGGCGACGGAATCGTCGAGCTCATCGATGTCGACGCCGTCGACGTCACCCGCATGCAGGATGTCCGAGACGTGGTCGCCCTCATCGAGGTCATCCTCGTCTTCGTCGAGGTCCTCGTCGAGATCGTCGTCCGCGTCGTCGTCCAGCTCGTCGTCGGGCGATACTCCGTCATCGTCCGCCGCGGCCGCTTCGGCGAGCTCGGCCTGGTGTGCGCGATACTCCGCCAGCCGCTCGGCCCAGGGCACCCACTCCGGCGCGAGGAGAGCACCTTCACCGGGGAGCAGTTCGACCTCGAGGACCGTCGGGTCCTCGTCGTCCACTCGGGCGATCGTCACCGTCCAGTACCACCCGGGGTAGCCGGCGAGACGGTTCTCGAATCGCAGCGAGACGGAGCCGTCGTCCTCGGGGAGGTAGCCGGCAGCCGGTCCGATGGAGGACGCAGGGGTGATCTCGCGCAAAGCTGCCAGCGCGAGATCGTGGGCGCCGATGAGACGGGCGTCGGCGTCAGGCTTCGAGGTCATCGGCGACCTTGCGCAGGACGGCCGCGATCTTGCGGCCGTGTCCGGAGGAGGGGTAGCGTCCGCGGCGCAGGTCTCCGCCGATGCCGTCGAGGAGCTTCACGAGGTCTTCGACGATGATCGCCATGTCGTCGGCGGGCTTGCGCTTGGCCTTCGACAGGCTGGGCGGCGCCTCGAGCACCCGCACCGAGAGGGCCTGGAGGCCACGCTTGCCGTCTGCCACGCCGAACTCCACGCGCGCACCCGCCTTCACCGCGGCACCCGCAGGCATCGCAGAGGCGTGCAGGAAGACGTCCTGGCCGTCATCGCTGGCGATGAAGCCGAAACCCTTGTCTTCGTCGTAGAACCTGACCTTGCCGGTGGGCATGGGAGAACCTCGCTGAGATCGATATGCAGAACCATTGACGCGCTGGTGCGCGTACTCCCAGCCTACCGGTCGCGGGCTTCGCCGATCCGATGGTGTCGGTGAGAGTAGGCTGAGGCGGATGAGCACGCAGAATTCCGAACCGGAGGTTCCCGTCCGCCGGCTGGATCGTTTCCTGGCGTTCACCGCGCTCGGTATCGCCGCGGCTTCCGTGGTGTGCTTCTTCGCCATCATCATCGGGACCGCTGTCGGCATGGACCAGAGCGCCTTCGGCGAGGGAGCGTGGCCGTTCATCGCGGCGATCCCCTATTGGGGCCTCCCCGTCGCCTTCCTGATGATCCTCACGCTCCTCATCATGAGCTTCGTCCGAAAGGGACGCGCTTCCACGCGTTCGTGAGGAATCGGCCATGAGCACTCACGCACGACCGCTGGCGGACTGGCTGGCAGCGGCGAGCGATGACGACCTCCGACGGCTCTTCACCGCGCGTCGGGTGCGACCGGATGCGGCCTGGCAGGACTTCTTCGACGCGGCTGAGGCGCTGCTCGACCCGGCGTCGCTGGCGAAAGTCCTCCCCGCGCTG
The DNA here is from genome assembly GCF_021272365.1 of Microbacterium sp. KKR3/1. Classification (NCBI taxonomy): domain Bacteria; kingdom Bacillati; phylum Actinomycetota; class Actinomycetes; order Micrococcales; family Microbacteriaceae; genus Microbacterium; species Microbacterium sp. KKR3/1. Next base: position 257,249 of record NZ_JAJSDW010000003.1, read on the forward strand.
ACCGCGGCCGAGGCGAGGGCCCTCACCGACACGACATCGGGCGCTTCTGCCGGTGCCCTGCAGGAACGACTGACAGCGCTCGCTCTGCTGCGCCCCGACGGCACACCGTATCCACCCGTGACCGCCGCGATCGCGGGACGACTTTCTCCCGAGCCCGTGACGGATCGACCGGTTCCGCCCCGCTCCTCCGACGCCGCCTCGGCGCACGCGGCCGAACGCGCCTTCACGACGGTGGCCGTGCTCGCAGACCTCCTCCTCATCGCGCGGGAGCGTCCCTTCGCGCTGCTCACCGGCGGCGGTGTGAACGCGGGCGAGAAGCGTCAGCTCACCGAAGCAGGTGTACCGGGGGAACTGGTCGACACCCTGGCATCCATCGCCCTCCAGGCAGGTCTCGCCGTCTCCGCCGACCGCCGTCTTCGATCGAGCCGGTCCGCAGAGGAATGGCTGCGTTCCTCGGCCGTCGAGCGCTGGAGCGTGCTGGCACGCTCTTTTCGCGATGCCCTTCCGCGCGGAATCCGGTCCGCGGACGGCGGATGGATCCCGCCGGAGTCGTGGCTCGACGCTCACCCCTGGGACCAGGGCTGGCCGGAGCGCTCTGAGGCGCTGCACGACGCGGCCCGCCTGCTCGGCCTGATCGCCGAAGACGGCACCGAACCCGAGTGGGCTGCGGCACTGCGCAGCGGCGACGCTGCGGAAACGGACGCACTCGCAAGACTCCTTCCCGCCGAGGTCGACCGGATCTTCCTCCAGAACGACCTCACGGCCATCGCCCCCGGCCCGCTGGAACCCGCACTCGACGTGCGGCTGCGCACGATCGCCGCCCGGGAGTCCGCGGCGCAGGCTTCGTCCTACCGTTTCACTGCGGAGTCCGTCGCACACGCCTTCGCGACCGGAGAGACGGAGCAGTCGATCCTCGACTTCCTCGGCGCCCTCTCGCTCACGGGCATCCCGCAGCCGCTCAGTTACCTGATCGCGCAGACGGCGCAGCGGCACGGTCTGGTCCGCGTCTCCACGGACGAGGAGACCGGCCGCACGCGGATCGAGAGCACAGACGGACACCTCATCGACACGATGGCCGTCGACCAGTCCCTGCGGCCGCTCGCTCTCACCGCACACGTCGGATCGCTCACCACCCGGGTCGGCCGAGACACCGTGTACTGGGCGCTCACGGATGCGCGATACCCGGCGACCCTGGTCGGGCCTGACGGTGCCCTCCTCATCCGCGAGCGCCACCCGGCCCCCGCGTCCGATGCCGCACACACCGACGCGTCGGACCTGAGCCCTCTCATCGCCCGGTTGCGGTCGCACCAAGGACCGGACGCCGACGCCGCCTGGCTCGATCGCGAGCTCGAGGCCGCGGTACGGACGAAGTCCGTGCTGCAGGTGACCGTCGGCATGCCGGACGGCTCGACGCGAGAGCTTCTCCTGGAGGCGACGGGGATGGGCGGCGGACGGCTGCGCGGGCGCGATCGCGCCGCCGACGTGGAGCGCACCCTTCCCGTATCGAGCATCCGCGCTGCGACGATCGTCGCGCCGTAGGCCCCGTGCCTCGCGCGACCGGTAAACTGGTCAGCTATGTCTGATGGCCCCCTGATCGTCCAGAGCGATCGCACCGTGCTGCTCGAAGTGGCCCATGCCGACGCCGAGAGCGCCCGCCACGAACTCGCGATCTTCGCCGAGCTGGAACGCGCTCCCGAACACATCCACACGTATCGCATCACCCGGCTGGGTCTGTGGAACGCCCGTGCCGCCGGGCACACCGCGGACGACATGCTCGAGACGCTGGACCGCTGGTCGCGATTCCCGGTGCCGCCCTCCGTCTCCGTCGATCTGCGTGAGACGGTGAATCGCTACGGCCGGCTGGTCATCGAGCGTGACGACGAAGGCACCCTGATCCTGCGTTCGTCGGATCCTGCCGTCCTCGCGCAGGTGGCGAACAACAAGCGCATCCAGCCTCTGCTGATCGGTCATCCGAGCCCGGAGACGTACGTCGTCGATGCCTGGGCACGCGGACAGATCAAGCAGGAGCTGCTGAAGATCGGCTGGCCCGCCGAGGACCTCGCCGGCTATACCCCCGGCACTCCGCACGAGATCGACCTCGCCGAAGACGGCTGGGAGATCCGTCCGTACCAGCAGGATGCCGTCGATGCTTTCTCGAAGGACGGTTCGGGCGTCGTGGTGCTCCCCTGCGGTGCGGGGAAGACGATCGTCGGCGCCGGGGCGATGGCCGCGACGAAGACCACCACGCTGATCCTCGTCACCAACACGGTGTCGGCCCGGCAATGGCGCGACGAGCTGCTCAAGCGCACAAGTCTGACCCCCGAGGAGATCGGCGAGTACTCCGGCCAGGCCAAAGAGGTCAAGCCCGTCACCATTGCGACGTATCAGATCCTCACCGCGAAGCGGAAGGGCCAGTACGCGCACTTGGCATTGCTGGATGCCCTCGACTGGGGCCTCATCGTGTATGACGAGGTCCACTTGCTCCCGGCCCCCGTGTTCAAGCTCACCGCCGACCTGCAGGCCCGCCGCCGCATCGGCCTGACCGCGACCCTGGTCCGCGAGGACGGGCGCGAGGGAGACGTCTTCAGCCTGATCGGGCCCAAGCGCTTCGACGCGCCGTGGAAGCAGATCGAGGCGCAGGGGTTCATCTCCCCCGCCGCCTGCTACGAAGTGCGCGTCGACCTTCCACCGAGCGACCGGCTCGAGTACGCCGCGGCGACCGACGACGAACGCTATCGGCTCGCCGCTTCCGCGCCGGCCAAGGTGACGGCGGTGCGCGAGCTCATCGCCAAGCATGAGGGCGAGCGCATCCTCGTGATCGGCCAGTACCTCGATCAGCTCGAGTCGCTGTCGGCGGCCTTGGATGCTCCGCAGATCACCGGGGCGACGCCGGTCGACGAGCGCGAGGAGCTGTACCGGGCCTTCCGCGAGGGCGAGATCTCACTCCTGGTGGTGTCGAAGGTCGCGAACTTCTCGATCGACCTGCCGGAGGCATCCGTCGCCATCCAGGTGTCCGGCTCGTTCGGATCGCGCCAGGAAGAGGCCCAGCGACTCGGACGCCTGCTGCGCCCGAAGCAGTCCGGACACACCGCGAGCTTCTACACCCTCGTCGCCCGCGACACCATTGATCAGGACTACGCCCAGAACCGGCAGCGCTTCCTCGCCGAGCAGGGTTACAGCTACACGATCATGGACTCCGACGCCCTCGCCGCCTGATCTCGTCCGTTCGACCTCCCCGGAGGTCGAGCCGCTCAGCCGTGCAGGACGCGCGGCAGATGATGGGTCCCCTCGCGCCGGGCCGGTGCGGGCACAGGCGCCGTCGCCGTGCGCGTGACACCGAGGCGTCGCGCCCAGCGGTCGGCGAGCACCGCGTACACGACCATCGCGATCATCGAGCCGACGAGGTCCGCCACCGTCCCCGACGTGGCGTTCGCATCGACGAGGGCGACGGATCCGAGCAGGAAGATGAGCACGTTGTTGACGATGTGCAGTGAGATCGCCGCCTCGAGACCGCCGGTCCGCCAGGTCAGCCAGGCGGCGACGATCGCGAACGCCCCCACGCTCGCAGCGCCCCAGACGTCGTAGCCGTGGCCGAGGACGAACAAGGGGACGGGCAGCAGGATGGCGAAGGCCGGATGCCGGAGCCAGCTGCCGACCAGCTGCATGAGGTAGCCGCGGAAGACGTACTCCTCTGCGGCTGCCTGGAAGGGGATCAGCAGCAGCACGAGGAGGACCATGATCCACAGTCCGGGGTGCGAGAAGTCAGCGACCACGGCCTCTCCGGCGAGCGCCGACCACCCCAGCACGACGGCGAAGTACACGGCGAACACCGCGAGCGCCAGCAGGAGGCTCTTCCCGAGCCATCCCATCCGCAGTCGTGCCGTGACCGAGGACAGCAGCCCGACGCCACGGCCTTCCACGACCCGGGATGCCAGCAGCAGGGCCGGGATCATCAGGATCAAGGGGAGCACCAGCGCGATCAGCAGCCAGGGACGGTCGAGATCGAAGTACCGCACGGAGGTGAGGAGCACCATCATCTCGTCGCCCCACCCCGGGATGACCACCGCTGCGACGACCAGGGGCACCGTCAGGACGAGGAGGAGGACGACGTAGAACGCGAGGGCGACGAGCCCGGTCAGGAGCGGCCGCCACCAGCGATATCGCGGTCGCAGGTGCGCCAGGCGGTGGTACGGGATCTGCGTGGCAGGCGAGAGTGTGGGCGGGGCGGGGGCGGCGGACGCGTCCTCGTTCGAGCTCATGTCTCAATCCTGGCCTGTTCACCTGTGCCTCTCCTCCCACCCCGGAATGATGTCGTTTCCCGCGTGTGACGAGCGCGTCGGCGGCCTCCCGGGAGAGCGCGACTCCACGCCGTTCCGCACAATAGTCAGCATCCGCATGGCCGGAGTCACCATAATGGGGACATGACTGCTCCGCGCATCCTGGTCGTCGATGACGAACCCAACATCCGCGACCTGCTCTCCACGGGTCTCAGCTTCGCCGGATTCCAGGTGAAGACGGTCGCCAACGGCGCCGCCACGATCTCGGCCGTCCTCGAAGAGGAACCGGACCTGATCATCCTGGACGTCATGCTCCCCGACATGAACGGGTTCAGCGTGACCAAGCGCCTCCGCGGCGCCGGGTTCACCGCCCCGATCCTCTTCCTGACGGCGAAAGACGGCACCGACGACAAGATCGAGGGTCTCAACGCCGGCGGTGACGACTACGTCACCAAGCCGTTCAGCCTCGACGAGATCGTGGCCAGAGCGCAGGCGATCCTCCGCCGCACCATGCAGGCCGACGAGGAGTCGATCATCCGTGCCGGCGAGTTGTCGATGGACCAGGACACCCATGACGTCCACGTGGGCAAGGAGCCGATCGAGCTCAGCCCGACCGAGTTCAAGCTGTTGCGCTACCTGATGCTCAACCCGAACCGTGTGCTGTCGAAGGCGCAGATCCTCGACCACGTGTGGGAGTACGACTTCAACGGTGACGCGGGCATCGTCGAGAGCTACATCTCGTACCTTCGCCGCAAGATCGATCCCCACACCGAGGAGTCGCTGATCCAGACGAAGCGCGGCTTCGGATACATGTTGAAGGTCGGCAAGTCGGCCTGACCCCCGGGCCACCACCACTCGACGCCGCACAGCGGCGTGTTCGCCGCACCGAGGAGGACCGCATGGCGCACAAGCCCGATGCGGTCACCAGCTGGTGGCGGCGCATCAGTCTCCGGGCGAAGGTGACCGGAGTCACGGTGGCCGTTCTGGCGCTCGGGCTGCTGGTGGCAGGCATCGGAACGGTGCCGATCCTGCGCAACGCCCTCGTCGCGAACATCGATGCGCAGCTTCCCGCGCTGGTCTCCAGTGATCTCGTGGAACGGTACTTCGAGACCGCGACGGTGGACGGAACCACCACCTACACACCGCGCGAAGAGCAGCCGCGGGACTTCTCCTTCGCCATCTACGATGCGACCGGTGTGCTGCGGGCCACCGCGCGCGGCACCTCCGGCCCGTCGCCCCTCTTCCCCTCCGAGTATTCGCTCGCCAAGGCGACCGCCGATTCCGAACGCACCCCGATCGAGCTCGCAGGACCCGATGGCGAGGTCTTCCACGCCGCGGTCGCCGTGGTGGGCTCGGAGGGAAGCGGGGGCGCGCTCCGCATCCAGCTGGTCGCCCTGCCGCTCGCACCAGCGGATCGCATCGTCAGCCAGTACTTCGGCATCTACATCACGATCGCCCTGATCACGATCCTCGTCGCCGCGCTGCTCATTCGCGGCCTCGTCACCCTGACCTTCCGCAGACTCGGCCAGGTCGAAGCGACCGCCATGTCGATCGCCGCCGGCGACTTCCGGCAGCGCCTCACCGATCTCGAGCCGACGACGGAGGTCGGCCGTCTGAACGCGGCGATCAACACGATGCTCGATCGTGTCGACCGCTCGCTCGCGCAGCGCGACCGGACCGTGCAGCACATGCGACGTTTCATCGGCGACGCCAGCCATGAGTTGCGCACACCCCTCGTGAGCGTTCGCGGGTATGCGGAGCTCTATCGGATGGGCGCGATCAAGGGCGAGGAGGACACCGCCAGAGCCATGGAGCGCATCGAGAAGGAAGCGATCCGGATGGGCGTCCTCGTGGAGGACCTCCTCGCGCTGGCGCGCCTGGACGAGGAGCGGGAACCGGAGATCGTCCCGCTCGATCTGCGTCCGATCGCCCGCGACGCTGCACTCGACCTGCGCGCCGCCGCTCCTGGCCGGACGGTCACCGTGATCGACCGGACCGTCGGCGCCCCGGCCGCGACCCCTTTGCGCATCACTCCTTCCCCGCAACCGCAGGATGCCGCGTCCCCGGCTCCCCGCGGACTCTCCCGGACAGCACTCTCCCGTCTGCGTCGCCGTCCCCGTGCTCCCGAGCCGGCTCCGGCCATCGACTTCACCGAGATCCCGGACATCCCGGTGCGGACGCCTCCGATCGTGCTCGGGGAGGAGAACAAGGTGCGCCAGGTCGTCACCAACCTGCTGGGCAATGCCCGCCGCTTCTCCCCCGAGGACGGGCCGATCGAACTCATCGTCGACTCCGACCGCGTCCGCGGCACCGGGAGCATCGCGGTCGTGGATCATGGCGAAGGCATCCCGCCGCAGATCCGCGAGCAGATCTTTGAGCGATTCTGGCGCGCCGACACCTCACGGGCGAGGGAAACCGGGGGATCGGGCCTCGGCCTCGCGATCGTCGCGTCAATCATGAAGGCGCTGCACGGGGGCGTCGAGGTGTCGGAGACCCCGGGAGGCGGCGCGACCTTCACGGTCACCCTCCCCCTCGCACCGGCCCGCGCGACCCCCGCGCACCTGCTCGAGGACACGCAGCCGTTGGAACGGCTCGACCTCCCCTGACCCGCAGCCGCCACGGACGAGGGGATGATCCGTGACGCCGAGAGTTCTGCACGGCTCACGGGATCGATCGGGTTCCCCCAGATGCCGAGAACTCCCGCGACGGACACGTTTCTCGGAGCCGCCTCGCACCTAGCGTCGGAGCTTCAACGAGAAGGAGTTCCCATGTCTGTCTTCACCGTCGACACCGAAGCCGTCCACGCTGCCCACGGCGCCGTCAGAGCCACCATCGAGCGCCTGCAGAGTGAATCGGCGACGCTCATGGCGCAGCTCCGTCAACTGCAGACGTCCTGGGTCGGAAGCGCCTCCAACGCATTCCAGGGCTGTGCAGAGCAGTGGCAGGGAGCCCAGCTGCATGTGGAGCAGGTCCTCGACTCGATCGGCACCTCGCTCGGGTCGGCCGCCTCCCAGTACGCCGATGCCGACCAGTATTCGGCGAGCCTGTTCCGCTGAGACTGGTCCCCGAGAATGCAGAACGCCCCCGGCCGAAGCCGGGGGCGTTCTGTCAGGAAGGATGGATCAGAAGTCCATGCCACCCGACGGGTCAGCCATCGGAGCAGCTGCCTTCTCGGGCTTGTCGGCCACGACGACCTCGGTCGTGAGGAACAGGGCCGCGATCGATGCCGCGTTCTGCAGCGCCGAGCGGGTGACCTTGGCCGGGTCGATGATGCCGGCGCCGAACATGTCGACGTACTCGCCCGTCGCCGCGTTCAGGCCCTGGCCCGCGGGGAGCTCGGCGACCTTGTTGGCGACGACACCGGCCTCGAGACCGGCGTTCAGCGCGATCTGCTTCAGCGGAGCCTGGATGGCGACGCGGACGATGTTCGCGCCGGTCGACTCGTCGCCCGTGAGCGAGAGGGCGTCGAGCGCCTTCGTGCCGGACTGGATCAGCGCGACGCCACCACCGGGGACGATGCCCTCCTCGACGGCCGCCTTCGCGTTGCGGACGGCGTCTTCGATGCGGTGCTTGCGCTCCTTGAGCTCGACCTCGGTCGCTGCACCCGCCTTGATGACGGCGACGCCACCGGCGAGCTTGGCCAGGCGCTCCTGGAGCTTCTCGCGGTCGTAGTCGCTGTCGGTGTTCTCGATCTCGCGACGGATCTGCGTGACGCGACCCTCGATCTGGTCAGCCTCGCCGGCACCCTCGACGATCGTGGTCTCGTCCTTGGTGACGATGACCTTGCGCGCACGGCCCAACAGGTCGAGCGTGGCGTTCTCCAGTTTGAGGCCGACCTCTTCGGTGATGACCTGACCACCGGTGAGGATCGCGATGTCCTGCAGCTGTGCCTTGCGACGGTCGCCGAAGCCGGGAGCCTTGACGGCGACCGACTTGAAGATGCCCTTGAGCTTGTTCAGCACGAGCGTCGCGAGAGCCTCGCCCTCGACGTCCTCGGCGATGATGACGAGCTCCTTGCCGTCCTGGATCACCTTGTCGACGATGGGCAGGAGGTCCTTGATGTTGGAGACCTTCTGGTTCGCGATGAGGATGTACGGGTCCTCGAAGACAGCCTCCTGGCGCTCCGGGTCCGTGACGAAGTACGGGTTCAGGTAGCCCTTGTCGAAGCGCATACCCTCGGTGAGCTCGAGCTCGGTGCCGAACGTCTGCGACTCCTCGACGGTGACGACGCCCTCCTTGCCGACCTTGTCGATCGCCTCGGCGATGAGCTCGCCGATCGCGGGGTCCGCAGCGGAGATGGAAGCCGTGGCCGCGATCTGCTCCTTCGAGTCGATCTCCTTGGCGGTCGAGAGCAGCTCCTCGGTGATCGCTGCGACGGCCTTCTCGATGCCGCGCTTGAGCGAGATGGGGTCGGCGCCGGCCGCGACGTTGCGCAGACCTTCACGGACCAGAGCCTGAGCGAGGACCGTGGCGGTGGTGGTGCCGTCACCCGCGACGTCGTCGGTCTTCTTGGCGACCTCCTTGACGAGCTCCGCGCCGATCTTCTCGTACGGGTCGTCCAGCTCGATCTCCTTGGCGATGGAGACACCGTCGTTCGTGATCGTGGGGGCGCCCCACTTCTTCTCGAGGACGACGTTGCGACCGCGCGGGCCGAGGGTCACCTTGACCGCGTCGGCGAGGATGTTCAGGCCGCGCTCGAGGCCGCGGCGGGCCTCCTCATCGAAAGCAATGATCTTTGCCATGAGTTTTTTCGTCCCTCCTGGACGTAGACGTTGGGTTTAGCACTCAGAGTGAGAGAGTGCTAACGCCATTCTGGCACTCGACACCCTCGAGTGCAAGCCGCCGGGCGCGGGTCGCCTCCGGAGGTCAGGAGGCGGGCTCGTCGGCGGGTGTCTCCGGCGCGGAGGGCGACCGATCGAGACCGATCACCACGGTGAACTGCTTCTCCCCGTCTTCGGTCTGACCGGAGTAGTAGTCGCTCTGCTGGACCTGTGCGCCACCGAGGAGGTTGGCCAATCCGATCGCGGCCTCCTCATCCTCTTCGTTGACGTAGAAGACGGTCGTCTCGGCGAAATCCTGGCTGGAGCTGTCGCCGGCGAAGACGTCGTCGGCCGCCCAGCCGTTGTTGATCAGGGTGTCGCGCATCTGCGTGTCGAGCCCCTCGTCCGGCGTCCCGTTCAGGACCATCACGGAGATGGTCGGGTCGACGATCCCCGTGTCGACCGGCGACGGGACCGCCGACGGCGCGGCCTCGGGGAACAGCGAGACCCGGCCCATCACGACGAGCGAGCCGAAGATGCCGGCGATGATGAGGATGAGCGCGGCGACGAAAGACCACAGCAGCACGACCCAGCCGTTCATGCCGGGAGCTTCGGCGCGGTGCGCTCCCACGCGTCCGGAGGAACGGGGAACGTCATCGAAACGATCGCGGGAGGGCTTTGACACCCCTCGATGCTAGCGGCAGGTTCCTGTCAATCGGTTCTGCGGCGAGGCGACGACGCCCCCGCGATTCGGGCAGGACCGCTCAGCCGACGAAACCGGGGGTGCGTGCGCGACGCCGTGCCGCTCGCGAATCGCGGAGTCGACGGAGCCTGCGCACCAGCATCGGGTCGTATTCCAGCGCGACCTCCGAATCGATCAGACGTCCGAGGAGCTGGTAGTAGCGTGCGGCGCTCATCCCCAGCTGCGTGCGGATGACCTCTTCTTTCGCCCCGTCATGCCGGGGCCAGGTCCCTTCCAGGGCGAGGATCGCGCGATCGCGCTCCGTGAGGTCTCCGATCATGGGTACAGGTTAGGACGCGTTCGCAGGCAGAGCCGCTCGCCACTCCCACCAGCGCCCGAGCGGATCCGCGGCAGCGCGCACTCGACCGTCCAGCGCGACCACGAAACCCGGCCAGTCGTCTGCATCGATGGGCGGCTCCCAGACGTCGAGCACACCCGGCGGATCGATCGTGATCCAGCGCGCGTCCAGGCCGTGGATGGTCGCGACGAGCGCGTTCCGGGACGCCCGCGGGATGTGCACGAGCACCCCCGGCGTCGTGATGACGAGGGTGGCGTCGTGCGGGGCGGACGCGGCGAGCGCCTCGATGGACGCCAGCGCATCTCCGGCGACGAGCTTCGGAGGATCGGCCGCGACGATGTCGAGGGCGGCGGCGATGCGCTCATCGCGCCCCGTCTCGCCGGGCCACACGAGCCCCCGCAGCCAGCGACGGTCACGCTCGTCCCCCGCGTCGAGCGGAGCCAGGTCGATTCCGGCACGCCAGACCACCTCCGGTACCCGCAGGGGCGGCAGGGGCCCGGACACGCGGGTCTCCAGCACGACCGAGGACGGTCCGTCCACCGGATCCAGTGCGACACGCACCTCCCCGTGCTCATCGGCGACGCGATACGAATACCGATCCGGATAGAGACAGAGCCCGGCTGCCGCGCCGACCTCGAGCAATGCCACCGGGCCGGGTATCTCGGAGAGCACGGGAAGGAGGGCGGCGAGTCGAAGCGGCTCGTTGGTCTGCAGCGACCGGCGGGCGCACTCGGCGACGATGGCATCCGCATGCTGCAGCACGAAGCGCCGCCACTGCGGGTATGCGGCCAGCGGTACGCCGAGCATCCGGGTGACGGCGAACACCAGCGGCGGCTGCCTCCTCGTCTCCGGGATCCGGCGGAGGACCGCACGCACCGCATCGTCCTCCGCGACGCCGCTCGCCCATTCGACGTAGAGGGCGCTGCGACCCGGCGCCTCGTCACGAGCGAAGCGCGCATACCGCTCCTGGACAGCATCCGTCATCCGTCCATTCTGACGCGAAGCACCCGAGAGGCCGTTGCAGGAGGGAGAATGGAGGCGACTCAGGAGGACACATGTCGTACAGCGTGGACAAGACCGAAGACGAATGGCGCGAGGAGCTCGGCGATGAGCGATACGCCGTGCTGAGGAAGGCCGCCACCGAGCGCGCGTGGACGGGAGAGCTTCTCGACGAGGAACGCGCGGGTCTCTACACCTGCGGCGCCTGCAACGCCGAGCTGTTCAAGAGCGGGACCAAGTTCGACTCCGGCTGCGGCTGGCCGAGCTTCTACGAGTCGATCCGCCCCGATGCGGTGGAGCTCCTCGAGGACGACAGCCTGGGCATGGTGCGCACAGAAGTCCGCTGCGCCAACTGCGGCTCGCACCTCGGCCACGTGTTCCCCGACGGGTTCGGCACGCCGACCGGCGACCGCTACTGCATGAACTCGATCGCGATGAACTTCACCCCCGACGCCTCGTGAGCGCCCTGGACGCCGTTCGCGCGCGTCAATCTTGGTCGAAGGTGGAAGACACGGCCCCCGGCCGCGAGGAGTTGCTGACCTTCGTGGCCGCCGCCGGTCGCGTCGCCGATCATTCCTCATTGCGCCCGTGGCGGCTCATCGAGCTCCGGGGCGCGGACCGCGAAGTCCTCGGCGCCGCCATCGCGAAAGCCCAGGGCGACTCCTCCCCCTCCACCAAGCCGCTGAGAGCTCCGCTGCTGATCGCCGTCGTCGCGAGCTACCGCAAGAGCGAGAAGGTGCCGCGCTGGGAGCAGGAGGCCGTCGCGTCCGGCGTCGCGCACATGCTGAGTCTGCTGCTCGATGAGGCCGGGTGGGGCGTGATCTGGCGCACCGGTCACTACACCCGCGCCAAAGCAGTGGCGAAGGCTCACGGCCTCGGCAAAGACGAAGAACTTCTGGGGTGGCTCTACGTCGGCGGTAAGCCGGAGGGCAAGAAGGCGGGACGCCGCAAGATGGTCGATGCGCGGAAGCTGCTCACGCGCATGCCTGCGCCCGGGTCGGCTTCCCCGAAGAAGTCGAGCAAGAAGAAGAGGGCCGAGAAGAAGAAGTAGCGCGTCAGCGGCGCCACAGCCGCGGGACCGCGACGAGTACCGATGCGACCGCGACGGTGACCATCGCGATGACCTGCCAGAGGGCGGGCCCCGCCGCAGCCGGCCAGATCAGGTCTATCGCGACCGAGGTCAGAAGCTGCCCGAGCACGGACCCCAGCCCCATCAGGAGCACTCCGGTGTGCCCGACGATGAACGCCCCGAGGAGGATGTAGCCGGCACCGAGGAACCCGCCCAGATACAGCCACGGCTCGGCGGGGAGGGCATCGGGCATTCCCCGGAACGCGATGCTCGCTCCGGCCGCGAGCATCAGCACGACCGTTCCCGTGATGAAACTCATCAGGGTCGCCGCAAGCGGCGAGCGCACGCGCTGAGCGAGGCGTCCGTTGGTGGCCGCCTGCCACGCGATGCCGACGCCCGCGGCGAACGGCAGCAGCAGCATCCACAGCGGAGCGGCGGCGAGCACGTCCCCGGACAGGGAGATTCCGACGGCGGCGAGCGCGAGCACCCCACCGGCGACGCGCCCCGGCGTGACCGCCACGACACCGGCCGGCCCGAAGCCGATCCGATCGAGCACGAGTCCGTGCAGCGTCTGGCCCGCGACGACACCGACGCTGAACAGGGAGACCCCCAGCACGCCGGCCGTCAGCCCCTGCGTCGAAACCGTGAGCGCTCCGCACGCGCCGCCCAGCAGCATCCAGAACGGGATGGTGTTCTCACGGATCCCGCGCCACAGACGCCCGACACCACGACGGGCCGACGGGATGCAGGAGATCACCGCGACGAGGGCCAGCAGGCCCACCGAGAACGAGAGCAGTCCCGCGACGATGCCGTCATCGACGCGCACCCCGAGCACACCATTGATCCGCGCCTGGACGGCTGTCATGACCCCGATCGCGACAGCTCCGCCAAGTGCCAGCGGAGCGGGGAGGCGGCGGGGTTCTGGCACCCATCGACCCTACCCGAGCACGCGCGCCTCGCCCGGTCGCGAGCGCGATGTCGGAGCCCGGGTCTACGCTGACGGCATGTGCGCGAGCTATGGCCTCGATCCCCGGTTCACCGACGACGCCTATCGGGATGCGCTCGATGCCGATGTCCTCGAAGGGCTCCGCTCGTGGGCAGCGGGCAACGACGGCGAGATTCTGCGCCCCACGGGAAAGAACCTGCGCAACCTGAACCCGATCATCACCGACCCCTCCACTGTGCAGCTTGCCTGGTGGGGGTATCTGGTCAACGGCGCGCCCGCGAGCTTCGCGTCGATCAACACCCGATCGGAACGACTCGCCACTGCCAAGGGGGCACTCCCCGATCGCGCGATCGTGCCGGTCTCATTCTGGCGAGAGATGGTCAAGCCGTCCCGCATCTGGCACCACTTCACCGCACCCGCTGACGGTCTCCTCGGGCTGGCAGCGGTCACTCGGCCCGGACGCACCGCCGACGGTGTCGACTACACCTGCTACAGCATCGTGATGCAGCCCGCTGCGGGGCATCTGGCGCACATCCACGACCGGATGCCCTTGCTCATCAATCCGGGTTTCGCCGAAGAATGGCTCACGACGCCGAACGCACCCGGGGAGTTGATCAACGCGGCCGTTGCGGCTGCCGCTCCGATCAATGAGCGGATCCGTGTGGAACCGGCCGACGGGCGATCCTCGTGATCTGACCGCCACGGTGACGAACAGGTGAACTCTTCCGGCATCGGTTGCGCTTGATATCGACAGGCGTCAATATAGACACATGTCGATTCAAGAGGTTGAACTGGTCATCATCGGCTCCGGCCCTGCCGGATACACTGCCGCCGTGTACGCGGCGCGCGCGGGACTCACCCCCGTGGTGCTTGCCGGTTCCGTGACGGCCGGCGGCGCGCTGATGACCACGACGGAGGTCGAGAACTTCCCCGGGTTCGTCGACGGCATCCAAGGACCCGAGCTGATGGAATCGATGCGCGCGCAGGCCGAGCGCTTCGGTGCCCGCATCCTTCTCGACGACGCCGTTCTGGTCGACCTCGACGGCCCCATCAAGACGGTCGAGACGGGGGCTGGGGAGACATTCCTCGCTCGCGCAGTCATCCTGTCCATGGGCTCCGCGTACCGCAAGCTCGGCATCCCCGACGAGGAGCGACTCACCGGACGCGGGGTCTCTTGGTGCGCCACTTGCGACGGTTTCTTCTTCCGTGAGCAAGAGGTCGTCGTGGTCGGCGGCGGGGACTCCGCCATGGAGGAGGCGCTGTTCCTCACCCGCTTCGCGTCGAAGGTCACCGTCGTCCACCGTCGCGCCGAGTTCCGGGCCTCGAAGATCATGGCACAGCGCGTACTCGACCACCCGAAGATCGAAGTGGCATGGAACAGCGAAGTCGCGAGCCTCATCGGCGCCGAGAAGGTCGAAGCAGTCGCACTGCGCGATACCGTCTCGGGCGTCGAGCGGGAGCTGGCGGCAACGGGAGTCTTCGTCGCGATCGGTCATGACCCGCGCTCCGAGATTGTCACCGGCCTCGTCGGCACCGATGCTGACGGCTACGTGCTCGTCGAGCACCCCTCGACCCGCACAAACCTCGCGGGAGTCTTCGCCGCCGGCGATCTCGTCGACCACACCTACCGTCAGGCGATCACCGCCGCAGGTACCGGCTGCGCGGCAGCGCAGGATGCTCAGCACTACCTCGCCGCACTTGACGAAGTCGCCCCCCTTTCGCGCCGGACCGAGGAGGTCTTCGCGTGATCGCGCCGATCGCCGAGGCCACCCTGCCGGCCTCCACGCCAACCGCCCGCCGACTGTCGACCCTCGATCGGTGGCTGCCACTCTGGATCGGACTGGCCATGATCGGCGGCATCGTCATCGGCCGCTTCATCCCCGGGGTCTCCGACCTCCTGGCCCGCCTCGAGGTCGGTGGGATCTCGATCCCGATCGCCCTCGGCCTGCTGGTGATGATGTACCCGGTGCTCGCGAAGGTCCGCTACGACAAGGTCGCCGCCGTCACCGGCGACAAGAAACTCCTCATCTCGTCGCTGGCGCTCAACTGGCTCGTGGGCCCGGCGCTGATGTTCGTCCTCGCGTGGGCTTTCCTGCCCGATCTGCCCGAGTACCGCACCGGCCTCATCATCGTGGGGCTCGCGCGCTGCATCGCGATGGTCGTCATCTGGAACGACCTCGCCTGCGGCGACCGCGAAGCCGCAGCCGTGCTCGTCGCCATCAACTCGGTCTTCCAGGTCATCGCCTTCTCACTCCTCGGCTGGTTCTACCTCACCGTCCTCCCCGGCTGGCTCGGACTCGACTCGCAGGGCTTGGACATCTCGATCGGACAGATCGCGCTCAATGTCCTGATATTCCTCGGCATCCCCCTCGTCGCGGGATTCGCCTCCCGCTTCTTCGGAGAGCGCACGAAGGGACGCGACTGGTACGAAGACAGCTTCCTCCCGAAGATCGGCCCCTGGGCGCTCTACGGCCTCCTGTTCACGATCGTTCTGTTGTTCGCTCTCCAGGGGGAACAGGTCACGAGTCGTCCCTGGGACGTCGCCAGGATCGCGCTCCCACTCCTGGTGTACTTCGGCGTCATGTGGTTCCTCGGCCTCCTCACGGGGAAGACTCTCGGCCTCGGATACGCACGATCGTCGACCCTGGCTTTCACCGCCGCCGGCAACAACTTCGAACTCGCGATCGCGGTCGCCATCGGCACCTTCGGCGCGACATCCGGCCAGGCGCTCGCCGGCGTGGTCGGCCCGCTGATCGAAGTCCCGGTTCTCGTCGGGCTCGTCTATGTCTCGCTCTGGGCCGCCCGGCGCTGGTTCCATACCGATCCATTCACCGCTGGAAGGATTCCGTCATGAACGTCACCCTGACCACCGCGGACGACACTTGCAGTCCCGTCGCCACCCACGCCATCGGACTCGACGCGGCGTCGTCGGTCGCCGCGACGTTGAAGGCTCTGTCGGATCCGCTGCGGCTGCGGATGCTGTCGGCCATCGCGTCCGACCCGCGCGGGGAGTCGTGTGTCTGCGACCTCGCCGAGCTCGCCGAGGTCTCTCAGCCGACCGTCTCCCACCATCTGAAGGTGCTCAAGGACGTCGATGTCCTCACCTCCGAGCGGCGAGGAACCTGGGTCTGGTATCGGATCACCCCGAACCGCCGCAGCGCGGTCACAGCTCTGCTGGAGTCGTTCGCGCCCGCGACGCTCGCACCCGGGGGTGTCACCGGCGACCACGATCACCCGCGACCGGACTTCGACGCCCGCGTGACCCGTCTCGCGGACGAGCTCGCGGCGGAAATCCCCGACCTCGAGCCCGACGTGGTGCTCACCATCGTCCGAGAGTCGTACACCGCGCTCGCGCGCACCGCCAGGGTCACTTCCGCCCTCGTTCCTCTGACCGAGCGCTTCGCGCGTCAGCGACTCGCCGACCTCACTCGTGACCGCGATGCGTCCGTCCCGCAGGTGCTCTTCGTCTGCGTCGCCAACGCCGGACGCTCGCAGCTCGCCGCCGCGCTCGTCAACACGCTCGCCGCCGGCAAGGTCGTCGCACGCTCGGCCGGATCCGCTCCCGCGGACATCATCCACCCGCACGTCCGCTCGATCCTCGCCGAGATCGAAGGCGACCGGGCTGCCGAGCGCTTCCCGAAGCCGCTCACCGACGACGCCGTCCGCGCGGCCGACGTCGTCATCACGATGGGCTGTGGCGACGTCTGCCCGATCATCCCCGGCGTGCGCTACGACGACTGGGCCGTCGGTGATCCCGCCCTCGCGTCGCGGGAGGGCGTCGAAGCCATCCGCGACGACATCGCCGCCCGAGTGCGCGCGCTCGTTGACGACCTTCTCTCTTGACCACCCCCTCTCGCCAGGAGCAACCATGACTGACACGACCACCGCCAAGCCCTCCGTCCTCTTCGTCTGCGTGCACAACGCCGGACGCTCGCAGATGGCCGCAGGGTTCCTCCGCGACATCGCCGGCGACCGCATCGAGGTCCGATCGGCCGGCTCCATGCCGGCACAGCAGATCAACCCGATCGCCGTCGAGGCCATGAGCGAGCTCGGCATCGACATCACCGCTGAGCAGCCCAAGGTACTGACGACCGAGGCCGTACAGGCGTCCGACGTCGTGATCACGATGGGGTGCGGCGACGCCTGCCCGTTCTTCCCCGGCAAGCGCTACGAGGACTGGAAGCTCGACGACCCGGCCGGCCAGGGCATCGATGCTGTCCGTCCGATCCGCGACGACATCCGCGCGCGCATCGAGCAGCTGGTGAACGAACTGGTCTAGGCGAGGCCCGCGCCCGGGATGTCCTCCGCGGGGAGGAGGTCCCGAGCAGAAGACGGTACCTGGGGCGGATGCGGGGTCCGGAGGATGCTCCGTAGCGTGGATGTCATGATCACAGCAGAAGGCCTCACGAAGAGGTTCGGAGACAAGACCGCCGTCGACGACGTGTCGTTCACCGTCAAGCCGGGCAGTGTCACCGGGTTCCTCGGACCGAACGGCGCGGGCAAATCCACCACCATGCGCATGATCGTCGGGCTGGATCGCCCGACCTCCGGCCGCGCCGCCGTCGCCGGTCGTGAGTACCGCAAGTTGCGCGCTCCCCTCACCGAAGTCGGCGTGCTGCTCGACGCGAAGGCCGTGCACACCGGGCGCACCGCGCGCAATCACCTTCGCGCGATGGCGGCGACCCACGGCATCCCTTCCTCGCGGGTGGACGAGGTCATCGACCTTGCGGGCATCGGCTCCGTCGCCCGCAAGCGGGCGGGCAAGTTCTCCCTCGGGATGGGACAGCGCCTCGGCATCGCCTCGGCGCTGCTCGGCGACCCGCACACGCTGATCCTCGACGAGCCGGTCAACGGCCTCGATCCGGAGGGTGTGCGCTGGGTGCGCCAGTTCGTCCGGCATGCGGCTTCGGAAGGACGCACCGTGCTGCTCTCGAGCCACCTGATGAGCGAGATGGCGCAGACGGCGGATCACGTCATCGTCATGGGGCGCGGTCGGGTGCTCGCGGATGCGGCCCTGGCCGACCTCGTGCGTTCCTGGACCAGGAACACCGTGCGGGTTCGCACGCCCCGACCGGCTGACCTGGCGGCGGCCGTGGGCGGCCCGGATGTGGAGATCGTGAGCTCCGCTCCTGATCTGCTCGACATCGTGGGACTGCCCGCCGCACGCATCGGCGACCTGGCCGCCGATCGTGGCATCCCGCTACACGAACTCACCCCCACCACCGGTTCGCTCGAAGACGCGTACCTCGCCCTCACCGGCGACTCCGTCGAGTACCGCACCAAGGAGATCTCATGACCACGACACAGGCACCCGCTCCCACGAGGCCGCGCGTCGACACCGGTCGACGCCTGACGTTCGTGCGCGCGCTGCGCGGCGAGTGGATCAAGCTCGCCACCCTGCGCTCCACCTGGTGGTCCATCGGGATCGCCGCGGCTCTCACCATCGGGATCGCCGTGCTCATCGCACAGGCGGTCGACATGCCGGGCTTCGAGCCGATCCAGGCCGTCATCATGCCGATCCAGTTCACCATGTTGCTCGCCGGCATCATCGGCGCGATCTCGGTCACCGGGGAGTACTCCACCGGCATGATCCGCTCGACCCTGACGGCCAACCCGATCCGCGGATCCGTGCTGGCGGCGAAGTCTATCGTGCTCGCCGTGTTCTTGTTCCTGTCGTCGCTGATCATCTTCGCCCTCGCGGCCGCCGCGGTCTCTCTCGTCGTGGCACCGCGTGACCAGAGCATCGATTGGTCAGACCCATCGATGTCGCTGCTCCCGATCGTCGTGGCCTCGCTCTCGATGGCGGTCTTCGCCCTGATCGGTGTGTCGTTCGGATTCATCCTGCGCTCCGGCGCGGGTGCGATCGCCGCGACCGTCGGTGTGCTGTTCGTACTGCCGATCGTGGCGAGCTTCTTCACCTTCGCCGGCGAGACCTGGGCATGGCTCGTCGATGCCGCGAACTACCTCCCGGTGGCAGCCGCGCAGAGCGCCATCCTGCCGAGTGATGGCGCCCCGCTCGATACTCCTGTGGCCTTCCTGACGCTGGCCTGCTGGGTCGCCGGCGGCGCCCTCGTGGCCTGGGCGGTTCTGCGCACCCGCGACGCGTAGAGTCGGGTCCGTGAGGAGAACGCGAAGCCGCAGCGACTCGATCCGCGAGGACGAGGAGCTGCGGCTTCCGCGTGCGCCGGGGCTCTTCCGACGCTTCTGGGCGCGGCACCCGGTGCTCGCCGATGTGCTGCTCGCGCTTCTCTGCCTCCTCCTCTCGCTCGTCCCCGCCGGGCGACTCCTGGACGATTCGATCCCCGAGGCGACCGCCATCGCGATCAACATCGCCACGCTGTCGATGGTGGTCCTCGCCTGCAGTACCCTGCTCTGGCGGCGCCGGGCGCCGCTGGCCCCCTTCGTTGCGTCGGTGGTCCTGGGCACCGTGGGCCTGTTCACGGGGTTGTCCGGCGGGCTGATCCTTCTGCTCGTCGCCTGCTACGGTCTGGCGGTCTACCGCTCCTCCCGCGCCGCCTGGACCTGGTACGGAATCGGCGCCGCGTGGTTCGTCGGCCTCACCACTCTGCTCATGCTCTCGGGCGGGGTCGTGCTCCAGAGCGGGCTCGACACCGCCCTCAGCTACATCGTGCTCGGCTTGATCGGCACGCTCATCGGCGTCAACGTCGGAGGACGCAAGCGCTACCTCTCCGCCGTCATCGATCGCTCCCGACAGCTCCTCGTCGAACGCGACCAGCAGGCCAAGTTGGCGGCCGCCTCCGAGCGCGCACGCATCGCCCGCGAGATGCATGACATCGTGTCGCATTCGCTGACGGTGATCGTGGCGCTCTCCGAGGGCGGCGCGGCGACGTCGGACCGCGAGCAGGCGCGCAAGGCCGCGCTCTCGACGGCGGACACCGCTCGTGCCGCGCTCACCGAGATGCGGTCGATGTTAGGCGTCCTGCGTGGCGACGATTCACCGCTGCCTCTCGCGCCGCTGCATCCGGTACCGCCCCGGGACACCGTCGAAGCCGCGCAACGCGCCGGCTATCCGGCCACGCTCACCGTGGTGGGGCAGCCCGATGTCTCCCCCGCAGTCGCACACGCGATCGGTCGCATCGTCCAGGAGGGCGTGACCAACGCGATGCGCCATGCACCGACCGCATCGGCGATCACCGTACGCCTGGACTATGGACCGGACACGGCGACGATCGAGATCGTGAACGACGGCGTCACGGGCGAGGTCGGAACCGCCGGTTTCGGTGTCCGCGGACTGTCCGAACGTGCGGCCCATGTGCACGGCACGCTGCAATCGGGGCCGGCCGGTGAAGGACAGTGGGTGCTGCAGGCCGTGCTACCGACAGGAGGAAGCGCTCCCGGCGCCGGGAGCGAGTCGATGGAAGGCGACAGATGACAGACGCGATCAGAGTGCTCTTGGTGGACGATCAGGAGCTCATCCGAGTCGGGTTCCGCATGGTTCTCGAAGCTGAGGGCGACATCGTCGTGGTCGGTGAGGCCGCCGACGGGAGAGCCGCGATCATGCAGAGCAGGAGCCTCGCCCCCGACCTCGTGCTGATGGACATCCGCATGCCGGAACTGGATGGCATCGCGGCCACCGAGACGATCGTGCGCGAACATCCGCAGACGAAAGTGCTCGTGCTGACCACCTTCGACCTCGACGAATACGCCTTCGGCGCCATCCGCGCGGGCGCGAGCGGTTTCCTGTTGAAGGACGCGCAGCGACAGGAGATGATCTCCGCCGTGCGCGCCGTGCACCGCGGAGATGCCGCCCTCTCACCGCGCGTCACACGGATGCTGCTCGAGCACGTGACGCCGCACCTGGGACCCTCCGCGGCCCCGGCGCCCGACGCGGCGGAGAGCGCAGCGCTCGCCTCCTTGACCGAACGAGAGCGCGATGTGTTCCTGGCGATCGGACGAGGCCTCACCAATGCCGAGATCGCCCAGACGCTCTACGTGGGCGAGTCCACCGTGAAGACGCATGTCGGCCGGGTGCTGACCAAGCTCGCCGCCCGCGACCGCATCCACGCGGTGATCCTGGCCCACAAGCTCGGTCTCGTCGGCGACTAGCGGCGTCGCGTCAGGCCTGGGCGGGACTCCACTCCGAGACCTGATCGAGCACGGCCACCTCTTCCGGGGAGAGTTCGAGGCGTGCTCCCGCGAGCAGGTCGGGCACCTGCTCGACCGAGCGGGCGCTGGCGATCGGTGCGACGACGGTGGGCTGCGCACGCAACCAGGCGAGCGAGGTCGCCGCGATCGACTCACCGTGGGCGTCGCCGATCTCCTCCAGCGCGTCGATGATCCGCAGGCCGGCCTCGGTGGCGTACTTCGCGGCACCCTGTGCGCGCGGAGAGGCCTGGCCCGCGGCATCCGTCGAACGGTATTTGCCGGTGAGGAACCCGCTCGCGAGAGAGTAGTACGGGACGAGCCCGAGCCCGAACTCCTCGGCGACCGGGATGATCGTCTCCTCAACCTCGTTGCGGTGCACGAGGTTGTAGTGCGGCTGCACGGCGACCGGCACGGCCGCTCCGGTGCGCCGGGCGATCTCGATCCACTCCCGGATCCGATCGGCCGAGTAGTTCGAGACGGCGACATGCCGCACCAGGCCATCCGCGACGAGCTGGCCGAACGCGGTGACGGTCTCCTCCAGCGGGACGGTCTCGTCATCGAAGTGCGCGTAATACAGATCGAGCTCGTCGACGCCCAGGCGCATCAGCGATGCCTCGGCCGCCTTGCGGATGTTGCCCGCGGACAGCCCTCGGAACTGCGGGTGCTGGCTGACCTTGGTCGCGACGACGATGCCGGCGGGCTTGCGGGAGGCCAACCATTCGCCGACGATGGTCTCGCTCTCCCCGCCCTCGTTGCCCGCCACCCAGGAGCTGTAGGAGTCGGCGGTGTCGATGAAGTCGCCGCCCCCGTCCACGAAGGCGTCGAGCACCGCGAAGGAGGTGTCGCGGTCGGCCGTCCAGCCGAACACATTGCCGCCGAGCGAGAGCGGGAGCACGTCAAGATCACTACTGCCGATACGAGTCATGTCGGTCACAACCGCCGACGGTGCCTCACGCATTCCCGCTCAGTGTCTCGTCTTCGTCCTGGACTTCCGAAGGACGCCCGACGAGACGCGGATCGGGAGCATGAGCGATCAGGGGGTCCTTGCCGGGGTAGTCGAATCGGGCGAGAACGCATCTCATGGCTTCGAGCCGCGCTCGCTTCTTGTCGTCCGAGGCGATGACGATCCACGGCGCGGCCGATGTGTCGGTGTGGAAGAACATCGCCTCCTCTGCCGCCGTGTAGTCCGCCCACCGATCGACGCCGGCGAGATCCGTCGGACTCAGCTTCCATTGCGTGAGCGGATCCGCGCTGCGTCGCCGGAACCGCCGCCTCTGCTCCGCCTCGCCGACGGAGAACCAGAGCTTGACGAGACGGATGCCCGATCCCACGAGCATCCGCTCGAACGAGGGAGCCGTCTGCAGGAACTCCTCGTAGTCGGCGGACGAGCAGTAGCCCATCACCCGCTCGACCCCGGCACGGTTGTACCAGGAGCGGTCCATCAGCACGATCTCCCCACCGGAGGGCAGGTGTGCGACATAGCGCTGGAAGTACCACTGGGTACGCTCGGCATCCGTGGGCTTGTCGAGAGCGACGACCCGCGCCCCGCGCGGATTGAGGTGTTCCATGAAGCGCGTGATCGCCCCTCCCTTGCCTGCCGCATCCCGCCCTTCGAAAAGGACGAGCACACGTTCGGAAGCGCTCTTGACATGGGATTGGAGCTTGAGGAGTTCGATCTGCAGCAGTCGCTTCTCGTATTCGTATGCCGCCGCGGAGAGCTTCTCGGTGGGCGGATAGCCGTGCTGCCCCTCCGTCGGGAACGCGGCCACGTCTGATGCTCTCATGAGGTACGTCCCTTCCGACCGGGCGATCCGAGCGCACCGCGCCTCACCGCGGCGCAGGTGGCCGGACCGGGGAGGCGGCCACCTGCGCCGTCTCCCCCGGTACGACTCCATCGGGCACCGGAGGATCGGCGTGGGTAACATATCACCCACTAAGGTGATATGTCAGGATACGAGATCACGCCGCAAAATCGGCGAACGGCGCGAATCGCGACTATCGTGCGGGGATGGGAACGATCCAGTACGGCAACGGCGAAGAGATCCACATCGAAGATCGCGCGCTCGCCCATCTGAAGGTGGTCATCGCGACCAAGCTCCGCCGCAACGAGAGCTTCACCCTGTCCTGGCGTCATCCCGATGGCGAACCCGCCGGACGCTCGACGATCTGGCTGCACCCGTCCATTCCGCTGCGTTTCACCTTCGAGGCACCCGAGGCACCGCAGCTGAATCCGACCTGGATCCAGAACCTGATGCACTCCGCGAGCTCGACGGGCGGGATCAGCCTCGTCGACGAGGTGCTCGACGTGCCGCAGGGGGTGTGACGCCATGGAATCTCGCGAAGAGCACTTCAACAACGGCCACCCCACGGGGAATCCCGCGAAGCAGGAGCGACACGTTGAGGTGAGACGACGAGCATTCCTGGCGGGTGCGGCCTGGTCGCTTCCTGTGATCGCCACGGCCGTCGCGACACCGCTCACCGCCGCATCGGTGGATGCCCGTGGGCGATTCGTGATCGAGTCGATGCAGGGCGGCACGTGGATCGACCCCCAGTACTACGGAGCCTCGATCCAGCTTCGCAACGACGATACGCGCGCGACCACGTTGCCGGTCGAGCCCATCACCAGCGGTGTCGTCGTGGTGACGTTCGCCTCGGTCGATGTCGGTGCGCTTCAGCCCGCCGTCATCGCGAACGCCGGAGGTAGCAGTCCTGTCGTCGCAGCACTGCCGGCGACCGACCCGACGTGGACGGCCGGAGGCGCTGTCGACAACGGCGACGGCACAACCTCCTACACACTGGTCTTCGCGGGGTCGGTGGCCGGGCAGGGCGTGACCCACGTCAGCTTCGGCATCCTCGGCTCGAGCCCGCTGCATTCTGGCATCACCGTGGAGGTCCGAGCCACGGGCGACCCGACGGACGGGACGACGAGCTCTCGCACGGTGACCCTGTTCTGAGCGCCATCGGGTGAGTGTGCCGCCGGTCACCCCGTCCGGGTGAGAAGAACGGCAGCGCCCGCGTCGAGGGCCGCAGAATCGGCTCATGCACAGAGGCGCCTCGGATGAGCCCACCCCCACGACACGTGTTCTGGACATCATCACGGTCGTCCTGCTCTCGGTGACCGCGGTCGTGACGGCGTGGTGTGGCTTCGAGGCCTCGAAGTGGGGCGGCGAGATGTCCATCGCGTTCAGCCAGGCCTCCAGCGCTCGCGTTCAAGCGGCTTCCGCCCAGTCCACCGCCCAAGCTGCGCGACAGTACGACCTCACGCTGTACACGGAATGGGTTCTCGCGGAAGCCGACGGGCGGGACGATCTGGTGAGCTTCGTCGAGGAACGCTTCACCGAGGAGTTCGCGGTGGCTTTCGACGCGTGGACCGCAGAGGGACGCACCGCGCGCGGGCCGTTCGTGATGGAGGAATACGTGCCGCCGGGCACACGGGAAGCCGAGCAGTTGAGCGCGCGAGCGGATGCGAAGTTCGACGAAGCTCTCACAAACAATCAGCGCGGCGACAACTACTCCCTGCTCACCGTGCTGTTCGCACTCGTCCTGTTCTTCGCCGCGATCTCTCAGCACCAGGCGGTCCCCTGGCGACGCCGGGTGTTCCTCGGCCTGAGCGGCGTCATCGTGCTGTGCGGACTTGCTCTGTTGATCACGTTCCCGATCAAGATCTGACCCGGGTGGGCGCCGCCCCGACAAGAACCCCCGCCACCGCCGCCATCAAAGATAGGCGATGTGCACGTCGTCGATGAGGCCGTCGAAAGGAAACGGCATTCGATCCGCATACCGACGTGAGACGGGGCCGCCGTATGCACGCCCGATATCGAGGCAGTCGTTCGCACTGAACAGCAATGGCGCGCTGACCGGCACCACCCCGGACGCCACCTCGACGCCGTCGGCCCGGAGCACGACCTTCAGCGGACCGCCTGGTCGACGTTCCACGTAGTCCGTCACCACTTCGATCACCGACTCCCCTGGGGCGAGAGGCGACTCTGTCGCGATGGTGGTCCGTTGGATGAGGAAGAGGTTGTACTCATAGGTGAGGACACCGTCATCGAGGAAGCACGTCAGCCCGCCTCCCGAGCCCCCGAGCTTGTACAGAACCCCGTTCGCCCGCTCCGGAAGGGTGACGCCCAACCGGACCACGTTCGGCTTGTTGCCGAGAGCGGGAGCGCAGAACTCCGGAATGCGGAACGTGTCGCCGGTGAAACTCCACTCCGTATACGGCGGCGCGATGCGCTGTTCCGGATGGAGGGCGACGACCCACAGTCCGCCCCCGACGGGCAGCACCTTGTTCTTGGCCGCTTCCATGGCGAAGAGCTCTTTGAGCTGCGCGAGCTTCTCCGGGTACTCCGACGCCACGTCGTGGGCCTGGCTCCAGTCGTGCTCGAGATCGTAGAGCTCCCACTGGTCCTCATCCGGGGTCCAGGTCCGGATACCCGCAGGCAGACCTTGCACCCAGGGCAGACGCGGCCCGATCGCGGAGGCCATCCACCCGTCCGAGTAGATGGATCTGCTCCCCATGATCTCGAAGTACTGCGTGTGCCGGCGTCCTTCCGCCTCCGCATCGGCGAGCGAGTACGCGAAGCTGACGCCGTCGAGGGGCTCCTGGGGGATCCCGTTCACCACGTCGGGTTCGCTGATTCCCAGGATGTCGTAGATCGTCGGCACGACGTCGATGACGTGGTGGAACTGAGTACGCGGAGTCGCATCGGGCTGGAGCCGCGCGGGCCACTTCACGATGAGCGGGTTCCGAGTGCCTCCGAGGTGCGATGCCAGAAGCTTCATCCCTTGGTAGGGAGTGGAACCCGCCCAGGCCCAGCCTGCGTGATACTGGTTGTCGGTCGCGGGCGTGCCGATCGCGTCCAGTCCTCCGAGCTCTTCGAGTGCGGCGATGTGATCGGAGACGTTGCTCGGGATGCCGTTCTGCGCGAGCAGCTCACTGATGGTGCCGTTCTGCCCCTCGCCGGACGAGCCGTTGTCGCCCCACAGGTAGAGGACGATGGTGTTCTCTCCGTAGCCGAGTCGTTCCACCTCGTCGATGACCCTGCCCGCCTGCACGTCGACGTGCTCGGCGAAACCGGCCGCGACCTCCATCAGACGACGTTGGAATGGCTTCTCGTCATCGGGAATGTCATCCCATGCGGCCATTTCGGGATGGCGGGGAGTGAGCTCGGCATCGGCGGGGATCCACCCTGCACTCTTGGCCCGTTCATGGACGCGCTCACGGTACGCATCCCACCCGTCGTCGAACTTGCCCTTGTACTTGTCGGCCCAGTCTTTGGTGACGTGATGGGGACCGTGGATCGCTCCGCTCGCCCAATACATCAGGAACGGCTTCTCGGGCGCGAGCGCCTTGTGCGCGCGGAGCCAGCCGATGGCATCATCGGCGATGTCCTCGCTCAGGTGATAGCCCTCCTCCGGCGTCTTCGGCGGCAGCACGACCGTCGTGTTGCGCACCAAGTTCGGTTCATACTGCGACGCCTCCCCCGCGAGGAAGCCATAGAAGTACTCGAACCCGTATCCGGTGGGCCACCTGTCGAAAGGACCGGCGGCGGTGGTCTCCTCCGCGGGAGTGTTGTGCCATTTCCCCCACGCCGCGGTGGAGTAGCCGTAGTTGCGAAGCACCTCCGCGACGGTCGCCGTGCTCTTCGGAATGTGGCCGGAGTAGCCGTCCCAGTCGTTCGCCAGTTCGGCGATCTGTCCGTTCCCGACCCGATGGTGGTTTCGCCCTGTCAACAACGCCGCTCTCGTGGGCGAGCACATCGCCGTCGTGTGGAACCTGTTGTAGCCGACGCCCTCGTCACGCAGCCGGTCGAAAGTCGGCGTGCTCACCTCGCCGCCGAGCGACGTCGGCAATGCGGGGCCTGCATCATCGATCAGAACGATCAGGATGTTCGGCGCATCCGAGGGAAGATGCGACTCGACAGGCTTCGGGGAATACGTCGATTCCTGCATGATGCGCCCCGCGACGCTTCCCGATGGCGGCGGCGGAAAGGGCAGCACCCTCGCGGGCGGCAACGGTGCCGAACGAATCGGCCGAACTCCTTCGGATCCAGCAACCATCGACTTCTCCGAACTCCCGCCAGAGACGAAGGTCGGATCGATCCGAGCACCGCGCACTGGATGGCGCTCAAAATAGCGCATCGACAGGTCGTCGACAAGACTTCGTCGCGTCGACGAGGGGCCCCATCAGGGCTTTTCACCGCTCGGGATCTCGGACTTCACGGCCCGGGCATGAGCCGAGAAGTACCTCAACGAGGTCAGAGAGCAGAACATGCGCGACCGCGCAAAAGGGCGAGCATCATGAGCCGCGCCAGGTCTGGTAAGAAGTCAGCTTCCCGCCGTCGCGTCCTGGTCGGTGAGTGCCTGTCTCATCGCTTCAGTCCTCAGCGAGTACCGATCGAGAACCGCGTCGTAGGTCTCCTTCGCTATCGCCAGTTCTTCAGGGCTCGCGCCCTTCATCGCGGCGATGAGCTCAGTCGCAGCCGTCACCAGCTCCGAAGTCTCGGACTTCGGCTTGCCCTTCTTCCCCATGCGCACATCGTACGACGCACCACCTGTCTCGAAAGGCCCTCCTCATGACTGAACCGTCATCACCGTGGTGGGAAACCTCACGGCCGACCCCGAGCTGCGCTACACGCAGAACGGGCTGCCGGTGGCGAACTTCACCATCGCTTCGACGCCTCGGAACTTCGACCGCGCTGCGAATGAGTGGAAGGACGGCGATGCGCTGTTCCTCCGTGCATCCGTGTGGCGCGAGTTCGCCGAGCACGTGGCGGGCTCGCTGACGAAGGGCATGCGCGTCATCGCGCAGGGCCGTCTGCGTCAGCGCTCCTACCAGGACCGCGAGGGCAACCAGCGCACCGCGATCGAGCTGGAGGTCGACGAGATCGGCCCCTCGCTCCGGTACGCGACCGCGCAGGTCACCCGTGCAGCATTCAGAGGCGGCCAGAGCGCGCCGGACACGGGCGGTCAGGTATCCGAGGAGCCGTGGTAGACGCCAGGCTGACGGATGGGGAGGTGGGAGCTTTGAAGATGACACTCCATTCTGACCAAGTGCCTGCGGCGCTCAGCTACCCCGCCACACCACTGTTGTTCGAATCCAGATCCGCGATACCGATGGCCGGGAGCCCCCGCAGCACGGCCCCACGGTCACCCAGGTTGATCTTCTCAACCCACGAGGTCGTATCTGCAGGCATGTGCGCAGCAAAGTCCCGGGACTTCAGCTGCCCTCGTAGCCACAGTTCGATTGCCGTGGCGAGCCAAAGCATCGTCCTCCACATGTGCTCCAGAGGTTCGCTGTCTGATTGGTTGACGACGATGCAGATATACTTCGCAACGGCGACATCGCGGCCATCCAGATGACCAGCGAACGCATTCAACTCCTGCTCGTACCTGAGGTTCGCCTCGTCCAGCGCCTCCATGTCCAGAGCTGCGGCAGCGCGACCAATTCCGTTGAGCGATCGGATGAGCTCAATCGCCTGTGCACGGACACGATCCTTCTCCGCGCGGACGCGCTCGCGACTCGTGATCCACAACGCGATCGCGGCGCTCACGAGGATGGCGGCCACGGGGACCACCACGGCACCCAACAAATCGAACGGTATCTCGACGATGACAGAGTTCGGCATGCGTCGAACTCTACTGGCGGGTGCGCGGTGAGTTTCCGGGTGAAGTACAACGGCGTCCGCGGGAACGACTGCGGCGACCGGATCCACGAGGACGACGAGGTCGAGTACGTCGACGGCGTGCTCGTCCACGTCCACTGCCAACCGTCCAACGAGGGCGACCCCGAACCCCGGCCCGTCTGCACGACATGCTGGACCACCATCGCACTGAACGGAGCATGCCTGTGCTAAACCAGATCCTCTGCGTCGCCGCCTGGCCCGGCGTCCCCTCGGTCGCCCCGTGTAAGGCCCCCGACGTGCACCTCGAGACGTGCACGAACGACGACTGCCACGGATGCTTCCCGAGGGCAGCGGAGCGCGGGTTCCTGTGCGCCGCGCACTACGACCGCGTCGAGCACGCATTGGCCCGGTGGGACGGCTTCTCCCGCCGGGCCCGGCAGCTCGGCCTGTCGAAGGCCGTCCAGCGCGACAACGCGGCGTCCGCACGACCGCCGAGGGGCACGTGAACCTCACGGGCGTGTACCTCGCGCTCGACGAGTGCCGCCGGCACCTCCGCTCGAACCCGGGCACCGCCGACCAGTGGGTGCACGCCGAGGCGGGCGCCGCCGACGCAGTCCACTTCGCGGCCGCCGCCGACCGCGCCTACCGCTCCTACCGCTCCTACCGCTCCCACGAAGTCGAAGAACGCCCCCACCGCATCCGCCGGGTCCGCTGCCCCGAATGCCAGCAGCAGATGATCTGGCACCCGCCCGCCTGGTACGAGGGCCACGTGGCCGTGAAGTGCTCCAACGACGAGTGCCGGCACGTCCTCAACCAGGACGAATACGAAGAACTGGAGCAAGCATCATGACCGAGTCCACACCGACCGCCGAGGAGGTCCGCGACTACATCCGCGCGGTGGATCACGTGACAGCGCACATGTTCTTAGCGGCGGCCGACTCCGTCGAAGCCTTCGATCGTTGGCTGGTTGCTCATGATGCCGAGGTGCAGGCGGAGCGGGATGCCGAGGAACCGAGCGACCAGATTATGACACTGATCCTTGACCTCACCGACCCGGACGATTGCTCATTCGATCACCATGGCGGATGCCAGGCGCACGGCTACCTGTCGTTGAAGCCTGGCGAACTCTGCCCTCAAGCCGAGGCGAAAGAACGTCTCGCTGGGTGGGTACCGGCAGGGCAGGAAGGAGCCGAGACGTGAATCGATCAGACCTCCGAGTACGTCACTCGCTCGACACCCGCGAAGAGCGGGTTCGAGGGCTGGTGCCGAACCCAACCGATGCCGTCCCAGAAGTGGCGCGACGTCGCGTTGTCATTCAGCGCAGTCAGGCGCGGCGTCGGGTACATCTCGCGGATCGCAAGCGTCGTCGCGCGCCCTACCCCCTGCCTACGAGCGGAAAGCGCGACTTCGAACGCAAGAATGTCCAACTGCCCGTCCGGCATCGAACCCAGCAGTGGATGGGAGAGCGGCCCCTCGTCGAGGATGAACTTGCAGCGCACGACCTCGACACCGGCACGCCGGCCGGACAGCCAACGGCCGTCGTCGACACGGTGCTCTTCTTCCCACCACGGGGCAGGGAACTCCGCCGAGGGAGCGAACACCTGCCAGTAGACACCCACCTCGCGCGGGGACACCTCCACAAGCTCCACGGATCCTACGACCATACGCCGACAGTACTCGAGAGAGGAAACAGCAATGCCTGAGCCGAAGGAGTGGGTGACCGCGAAGGAAGCCGCCGCGCTGATCGGGCGTCACGTGTCACAGGTGTACCGGTGGATCGACGCCGGCCGTCTCGCCACGCGCGCCCGCCCCGACGGTGTTACCGTCGTCCTGTCAAAGGCTGTCCTCCGCATAGAGCCCAGCGTTCGCCGTGGCAGGCCCCGTGGCGCAGTCGGGCGTCGGTGACGCTCGCTACGATCAAGACATGAGCGAGGGCGAAAAACCAGACGACATCTTGGGCCAGATCAACCAGATCTTCACGGGACCAGCGTTTCAGGCAAAGCCCATCTTCCCTCCCGGATTGATGGACAGCATCGCGAACCTCCAGCCGAGCCCGCTTGAGTATGAGATGCCCAAAATCGACCTGAGCAACTCGCCTCACTGGCGAGCGGCGGACGCAGCGGAAGAGACTGCAGAGGCTACCGCTGAAATGCGTACCCAGATAGAAGCAATGGTTCACCTGACCGCTCGCAACGTGCAGATGGCCGAGGCCGCCCGCGAGGACGCTGCTCGAACGGAACGGTTCTCCCGAGGGATGGCATGGACATCCACGGTCATCGCTGTTGCGTCGCTTGTCGTCGCCGCCGTCGCACTCTTTGCATCTCTGTAAGAAACGCGGAGCGAGGCGTGCATTAATTCGCGAAACCCGCAACGATAGAACGTAGATGGTGGAGCACTCCGCCCAGAGCGAAGCCCGGCCCTCATACAGAGGACACCGGGGCTTCGGCGTTCAGCTCTTGGTGAGGTCTGATACGAAGAGCGTTGCCAGAGCGACCCATGATTCCTCGTCGGGCGCGTCACGTTCGCTCAGCAGGTCCAACACTTTTGTCGGTTCCCAACCCGCGCATCCCCCGGCGAGGTACGGCTCAAGTTCGCTGCCCCAACCGAATGCTGCCGACGCGCCGTTTCGACGTTCGCTCTTGCGGGCGTAGATGAAGAAGTCGTTCGGATCCACACTGGGAAAGCGGTACGTATCTTCCCACCGGCGCCATGCATGCGAGAAAGCGAACTCCACGCGCATCTTCGCGCCCGGCAGGCGATCGTAGCCCTCAGCAAGGCATCCCGCAGCAAGCCCTTGGACAACCAGCTTCCATTGCTGGTCTTTGGTTCGCCTCAGGCCGGCCATTTGTAGATCCCGCTGCGCTTGAAGTACTCCTCGAAGTCCCGTCCGCCGGAGATGTCACTGATCAGACGCACGAGCTGGTAGGGCCTGTCCATGGCAACCCATCGGTCACCCTCCCGCTTCGGGACCGGCAGGTACGCGCGCCCACCGTCGACGCTCGCCATGAGCACACGATCGACGAGCGCCCCGGCGTAGAAGATGTCCGCGTAGACCAACTGCGCCGTCGGATCGGGGAATTTCGCCCACTCCGGCTTGTAGTCCCGACGGTTCTCGAACGGGTCTCCCGTCATGCCCCACTCGATGGCGATGTTCACGTCCTCGTTCAGCACCGCCCTGGCGTCATGCCAGCCGAACACCATCGCGTCACCATTGGAAGTCCCCAGGTTGTAGTTGAACAGCGGCCCTTCCGGCATGTAGTTCCACCACTCGTCCCAAGACTCGCTGATTATGTTCCAGATTTCATGCAGCTGCATCGCAGCGCCCCCTTTCGGCAATGCCTGCGCCGAACGCGCAGAACACCGACAGCATCCCAGATCGCGCCGACATCACAGCGCATCCCGCGCAGAACGACGCCCCGGCCCTCACGCAGAGGACACCGGGGCTTCGGTCGTCAGCTACAGACCAGCGTCACGGAAGAACTTCTCCTCCAGATCGTCGAGCAGCTTCTCTTCCTCGAGGTCGGTCGCCTCATCGATGAGACGTTCCTCCTCGGCCGGCGTCGCATCCTCAGGGATCGGGACCTCGGACTCGCGTCGGATCCGTCCCTCGCCGTCGCTCACTGGATCACCCACTTGAACGGCTCCCGCGCCGATACCGCCTTCGCGTAGTCGGCGATCTGCTGCTCCGGCAGGTTCACCCCAATGGCAGTGAACGCCGACTTCACGCGAGGTTTCACCTCTGCGACCGGATACCCCTCGTGCTGGCGGCGAAACCGCCTGTCGGCGTCCTCGATCTTCTTGGCGATGCCCGCATACAGTTCACGCATCCCCGCCTCATTGATCTTGATCTTCATGGTTCCCACAACCTTTCAATCTCAGCGGCCCCGACGACCCCACGTCGTCGATATAGGGCCGACCATCCCTACCTCTCCACAGTCCCAGCGCCCTCGGGAATCCCGGAATTCGACACGCCCACCAATTGACCGCGTCCACTGGACGCGCATCCGACACAGCGCAAGAGGCTGAGTCGCTAACATAAGCGACATGCTCTCCGGACTCTGCGCGTTCTGCGGCAACCAGACCCACTTCACGTCGCGGGTTGGACGCGCACTTTCGGCTGGCGACTTCGGGAACGGCAAGCCACTGCGCGTAGAGATTGCAGCGACATGCGACGCTTGCCACCGATTCAATGTTGCGACCGGCGAGAGCCGAGCGTATCGCCCCAACGGTGTGACCGATGGGGCGATACTCGATGCTCCAACCGCCGTCCGAGAAGGGGAAGCGATGAGCGTCGAGTCCTGGTCTCCTCCGCCTATGCGGTCGGTCGACACCGCCTTCATCCCCGACGGCGTCGCGGGATTCTTCAAGGAGGCGAACGATGCTCTGAGCATCAGTGCACATCGCGCTGTACTCCTCCTCGTCCGCAGCGTTGTCGAAGCCACAGCGAAAGACCGAGGCATAGATGATGGCTCACTCGTCACCAAGATCAACACACTCAGCGAACAAGGTCATATCCGCAGCGGCACGAAGGACATGGCACACGCCCTCCGCATCCTCGGGAACGACATGGCGCATGGCGACATCGAGGAAGTTCCGACTCGGGAGGACGCGGAAGACGCGCTCGTCATCGCGCGTTTCGTTCTCGATGATGTCTATGTCGCCGATGCGCGTCGCGCGGACATGATGGCTCGCCGGAAACCGCTCGGCGAGGGCTAGACCGCTGCCCCTGCCCTCAGCCTAGGACGCCCGGGCGTCACTCATCACATCGCGCCGAGATGCCTCGCCACGAACGCGTACCTCGGGTCCTCACTGCCGATCATCTTGCCGCCCTCATCGAGCAGGCGCACCTCCTGCAACACTCGCAGCATGACGTCGCCGTTCGCGTTCTTCGTCACCTGCAGCTTCCAGCTCACGTTCCCCGCACCCGGAACGTTGCCCGACCCGATCTTGATCTCGACACCCACTGCATCCTCGCTTCCATCAGCCGACACTGGCTGACTGCTTTCAACGCTCTGAACCCCTCCGGCATTCCCGCAACACCGTCCCAGTAGCCGTCCGTGACCGCGTCCAGGTGACGCACGATCAAGGTGAACCATGGCCCAAGGTCGCCCGGTCGAAGCAGATGTACGCGCACGCGCCATTGAGCTCATCGGCGCCGGCGTCCCGAGGAATGCGATTGCACGCGAGTTGCAGATCGCTCCGTCGTCGGTGTCGAAGATCGCGTCCGACGAGGGCCTGTCGTTCGACGGTGCGAATCAGACCGCGTCAGCGACGGATGCCCGACAGCACGACCTCAAAGTACGTCGCCTGGAGCTGATCGATGAGCTGATGGCGAAGGCCGCTGACCATCTGGTGGCGATCGATCAGCCGTTCCTCGCGTTCAACTTCGGCGGCAAGGAGAATGACTACAACGAGCACGAGCTGGAGCGGGCGCCGACGGGCGACATCCTGAACCTGCACCGTGCCGCGTCTCTCGCCATGAAGGACGCCCACGAGCTCATCCGTGACGATGACGATCAGGGTGTGGCTGAGGCCGAGTCGATGCTCATGAACCTGATCCTCGAGTTGGGGCTGCACGAAGATGAGTGACATCGACGAGCAGGAGTCCTCCGGGGTTCTGGGTCCGCAGCAGATGCGATCGCTGCGCGAGTCGAAGGTCCGCGTCAACAACTTCGAGGGCGCGATCCGTTCGGGGAAGACGATCGTCTCCCTGCTGCGGTTCCTCATGGCGGTGCTGTTCGCGACCGGCGGTGTGATCGTCGTGATCGCCCGCACCCGCGACAGTGCGTACAGGAACGTCTTCGAGCCCCTCATGAACCCGGCGCTCGTCGGCCCGCTCGCGAGGCTGGTGCACTACACGGCCGGCGCACCGACAGCCCGCATCATGGGCCGCACCGTGCACGTCCTCGGCGCCTCGGATGCGAAGGCTGAGAAGGTCCTGCGCGGTCTGACCGTCGCTCTCGCCTATGTCGAGGAAGTCACTGTCATCCCGGAGGAGTTCTTCACCCAGCTCCTGGGACGCATGTCTCCGCCCAACGCGAAGCTGTGATGATAACCCGGCGCTGTCCGAGGAGCACAAGCATCAAATCAAGACCGAGTTCAGCGGTCTCTGGTATCGACGCACACGATCTCGTGGGACGACCTTTCCGAGATGCGTAACTCATCGGCGTCGCTCTCGACTGAGGGACGACGAACGCGACCCGCTGCTCTCATCCTCGGTGTCTCCGCGGAGATCGACAGCCTCGGCCGTCCAGCGCCGCGTCTGTTCCTTGTCGACGAGTTCCGCCACGACTCAAGGCTCGCGCAGCCGAAGCTCACCGACAGTGAGCTCGCCCGCGATTTCGTCCGCTGGCTGGACGACCGACACCTGCCCGCATCCACCTCGGCGAGGCTGCTCCTCCGTTTCACGATCGCAGACCCGTCCGCGGCGTCATTCAACGTCGAGCTGCGAAAGAACCACGGCATCACCGCGACGGACGCCGACAACGATGTCCTCTGCGGGATCCGCTTGCTCGCGTCGCTCCTCGCATCCGGGTCACTGCTCGTCGCACGCCCCAACGACGCCAACCCGACGCACGGGTGCGCCGGCTTCATCTCCGAAACGCCGGGATACTCCTGGGATCCGAAGGCCACGCTCATCGGCGAAGACAAGCCGATCAAGATCGCGGACCACTCCCTCGATGGCGGCCACTACGTCATCACCACGACCGAGAACATCTTAATTGCCTCCCCGCACCGGGCGATGGCCTCGTAGGAGGTGTTCGAGTTGTAGTCGTCGTCTTTACCGTCGCCCGCAGAGAGAGCGATCCCCACAATCACGACCAGGGCGAAGAGCGCCACCGCCATCACCACCCTGGGCAAGTGGCTCCGCTTCTTTCCGCCAACTGGCTGAATCCCCGGAAGACTGCGGTCGCTCACGAAGACACCTTCTTGAGCAGCACGCAGATAGACAGGGTCGGCGCTGTGGACTCGATGGCCACCGGCTCCCAGCCGCGCTCGACGAGTTCGGTGAGCTCGCGGTTGATGGTCACCATCGGCTCTTCGCCACGCATCGTCGCGCCGCAGGCAGCCTTACGGGCTAGTACTCGGTTCCCAAGCCCGTGAGCATAGCGTCAGTGGAATGCCTCGTCTTCGCTGGGCTTCCGCTGGAATCTCAGAGTGAGGTCCGCACGTCGTTCCGCGGCATTCATACTCCCGCGAGAGAAGAACAGAGCCGACTACGGGACTCGAACCCGTAACCCCCGTATTACAAGTACGGTGCGCTACCAATTGCGCCAAGTCGGCGGATGCCATCAGCTTAGCGATGGCATCGACCCCCTCCGAATCAGGGGGCGGGTGTGGAGGTCGGCGTCGGGGTCGGCGTTTCGCGCGACGCGTCGCTGGCGACGCTGAGGACGAACTGCGAGAACTCGGCAGGATCGTCCATGGCGCCGACGTAGGCCTCGCCGTTCGCCACGATCATCGGGGTCGCGGTCAGCACCAGGTCATCGGAACCGGCGAGCGGGCCGTCCAGTGCCCGGGTCGTGGCTTCCTTGGCCCAGCTGACGAAGTCGCCGTCCTCGATACACGAGCGGACAGCCTTGCCGTTGTCGACGCCGACCGCGAGAGCGAGATTCGCGAGGTCTTCGTCGGAGAGGCCGTCGCTGCCGACCTCGGGCTGATCGTCGAGCAGCTCGTGGTTGAACGCGTAGAACTGCTCGGGCGAATGCGTGGCGACGCACGCCGCAGCCGCAGCCGAACGCAGCGAGAACTTGGTGCCGTTCGAGCTCGCGGTGAGCAGGGCCACCGGGTGGTAGCTGACGGTGACCGCGCCTTCCTTGATCCATCCGGCGAGCTGGCGGGCGTTGGCACGCTCGAACATTCCGGCGTCGGGCGAGAGGTAGTCGACGTAGACGTGGATGTCGACCTTCTCGGACGCCGTCGGCTCCGGCGTCGGAGATTCGGAAGCGCCCGCGTCGGTCGACTCGGGCGTGGGGGTCGTGGGTACCGCAGCGGATCCGGCGAAGGCCTCGACGTCGGTGACGACGACGCCGTCCGATTCCATGCCGGTCGGCGTGAGCCGCGGCTTGGACACCTGCGATGACACCGCCAGCGTCACCGCCGTGCCGATCGCGCCCACCGCGACCAGCGCCACGGCGCCGATGATGATCCGTCGCATGAGGCGCGCCCGCGACTGCTGGGCGTGCACTCTCTGAGCCTTCTCCCGCACGACCTCGCGGGAATTGCGTGGCGTGGGGACGTTCGGCGTTTCGTCGCTCGACATCGTTCCTCTTGTAAGTCTCCAGGGGGGTCCGGGTTGGCCCCGACCG
Source organism: Microbacterium sp. KKR3/1 (assembly GCF_021272365.1). Taxonomy (NCBI): domain Bacteria; kingdom Bacillati; phylum Actinomycetota; class Actinomycetes; order Micrococcales; family Microbacteriaceae; genus Microbacterium; species Microbacterium sp. KKR3/1. The sequence goes on from NZ_JAJSDW010000003.1 coordinate 294,380, forward strand.
CCGCTCGGCGACGATCGCCGCAGCGCGCGGCCGAGTTCGATGCTAGCGATTCAGGCTGAGAAATACCCAGGTACCCCGGTTCATGCCATACTGATTCCGACCCAGAGTCGGGTCACGGCGGGTTCACTCCGCCGCTTCATCACTACGGATCGTCCGGCACGTACCTGCCGGTGAAGGAGAAACCACGATGGCATCTGTGACTTTCGACGAGGCCACCCGCCTGTACCCCGGCGGAACCCGTCCCGCTGTCGACAAGCTGAACCTCGAGGTCGGTGACGGCGAATTCCTCGTCCTCGTCGGTCCTTCTGGGTGTGGTAAGTCGACCTCCCTCCGCATGCTAGCCGGCCTCGAAGAGGTCAACGCCGGCCGCATCCTCATCGGCGACCGCGACGTGACCGACGTCCCGCCGAAGGACCGCGACATTGCGATGGTCTTCCAGAACTACGCGCTGTACCCGCACATGACGGTCGCCGAGAACATGGGCTTCGCCCTGAAGATCGCGGGCGTCGGCAAGGAAGAGCGTGCAGCCCGCGTGCTCGAAGCCGCCAAGCTGCTCGACCTCGAGCCCTACCTGACCCGCAAGCCGAAGGCCCTCTCGGGTGGTCAGCGTCAGCGTGTCGCCATGGGACGCGCCATCGTGCGTCAGCCGCAGGTGTTCCTCATGGACGAGCCGCTGTCGAACCTCGACGCCAAGCTCCGCGTGCAGACGCGTACGCAGATCGCCTCGCTGCAGCGCCGTCTCGGTGTCACCACGGTCTACGTCACCCACGACCAGACCGAGGCTCTGACCATGGGCGACCGCATCGCGGTCCTCAAGGATGGCCTCCTCCAGCAGGTGGGCTCCCCGCGCGACCTGTACGAGAAGCCGAACAACGTCTTCGTGGCCGGCTTCATCGGTTCGCCCGCGATGAACCTGTTCGCTGCCGACCTCGCCGACGGCGGCATCCGCTTCGGGTCGGAGATCGTCCCGCTCGACCGCGACACGGTCGGCCGCGCCAACGGCAGCCAGGTCACGGTCGGTGTGCGTCCCGAGGACATCACGGTCGGACCGGCCGACGGCAAGGGTCTTCCCGTCGTCGTCGACCTGGTCGAAGAGCTCGGCGCCGACGGCTACCTCTACGGCCACACCGAGATCAACGGCAAGCGCAGCGACATCGTCGCCCGTGTCGACGGCCGCAACCACCCGAACGCCGGCGAGACGGTCACGCTCGCGGCGAACCCGGGCCACGTGCACGCGTTCGACATCGAGTCTGGCGACCGCCTGAACGACAAGCCGGTCGTCTCCGTCTGATCGGATCCACAGACGCGGCGCAGGCTGACTTCGGTCGCCTGCGCCGCGTCTCTTTCTGTCTCCGTCGTCACCCCGCGTTCAGGGAGCACCATGCACGATTCACTGCGGATCACCGCGAGCAAGATCGATCCGGGTCTCCTGGCCCTCCCCTGGTCCACGACGCTCGCGAAGTGGCCCTCGGAGTACATCGTGTCGCTCCCGAAGGGTCTTTCCCGCCATCTCGTGCGCTTCGCCGACCTCTCCGGCCGCGTGATCGCGGTGAAGGAGACCACGGCCGAGATGGCCCAACGCGAATACGAGATGCTGGGCAACCTCGCTCGGCTCGATGTCCCCTGCGTCGACCGCGTCGCCGTGATCGCCGGACGTACGGATGCCGACGGGGAGCCGCTGCCGGCAGCCCTCGTGACAGCGCATCTGCGTTTCTCCATGCCCTATCGCGCGCTGTTCACCCGCGTCCTCCGTCCGGATACGGCCACCCGGCTCGTGGACGCCTTAGCGCTCCTCCTGGTGCGCCTGCACAACGTCGGCTTCTACTGGGGCGATGTCTCCCTGTCGAACACGCTGTTCCGTCGCGACGCCGGAGCCTTCGCGGCGTATCTGGTCGACGCCGAGACCGGGGAACTGCACGAGGAGGGGCTGACCGACGGCCAACGTGCCTACGACCTCGACCTCGCCCGCACGAACATCGCCGGGGAGATCATGGACCTCGCCGCCGGGGGCCGCCTGGAGCACGGTGTGGACGCCATCGCGATCGCCGACGGCATCGTGTCCTCGTATCGGTCCCTGTGGGCGGAACTGACCGCCCAGGAGTCGTTCTCGGCCGCAGAGACGTGGCGCATCACGGAACGCGTCGAGCGGCTCAACGCTCTGGGCTTCGACATCGACGAGATGTCCATGTCGACGACGGCTGATGGCACGGTCGTCGAGATCCAACCGAAGGTGGTGGACGCCGGTCACCATCAGCGACGCCTGATCCGCCTGACGGGGCTCGACGTCGAAGAGAACCAGGCCCGGCGCCTGCTCAACGACCTCGACGAGTTCCGCGCCCGTTCGACGAAGCAGTGGTCCGACGAGGAGATGTACGCGCACGAGTGGCTCACGCGGGTCTTCGAGCCCGTCGTCCGCGCGATCCCGTACGAATTGCGCTCCAAGCTCGAGCCCGCGGAGGTGTTCCACCAGGTACTGGAGCACCGGTGGTACCTGTCACAGGCGCAGGGGCGTTCCGTGCCGCTCGCGGAGGTCCTGACGAGCTACATCAACGAGGTACTGCGCCACCGCCGTGACGAGGCCACCATCATGGGTCCGCCCACCGAGACGATGAGCCTGCCCGTCATCACCGGGGTGACTCCCGTCACCGACGACGACGAGGACATCGACTGGCGGGACCTGGTCTGAGCGCCGAAACCCCTCTTCATCGTCGATACCCCCGGTGGTCGGCGCCGGAGCCCGGGAGTTTCGACACGGCAGGGGGGTTTCGACCGCCCGAGACGGGGTCGCGCCCGGTAGGCGCGGTTGCGCCGGTACGCGCGGTCAGTAGCCGACCGTGAAGCGCTCGCGGTGGTGATTCCCCTGCTCGATCTCGTCGACCACGGCCATCGCGAAGTCCGCACCGGAGATGAACGACTTCCCCTCGGCATCGCGGACGATCACGTCACCGCCGTCGCGGTAGTGTCCGGTGCGCTCACCCTCGGCCCAGGGACCGAAGACCTCTGCGGGGTGGATGAAGAACCAGTCGAGATCCTCATCCGTGCTCTCCAGGAGCGCGAGGGAATCGATGCCGACCTGCGCTTCGTGCTTGTACTCCTCGGGGAAGTCCTGATCGAACAGACGCGGTCCGCCCGGAGCGACGAGGCTGCCACCTGCTCCTCCGACCACACCGAGACGCGTCGGCGTACCGGCGAGCTGAGAGACGACATTGGTCAACGCCTCCAACGCCCGATCGGCCATGTCCCCGCGCGGTGAGAGCGCCGAGACGACGGCGTCCGCACCGACGAAGGCGTCCGCGAGCGACGCCGGCTCCAACGCCGAGCCCTGCACGTAGGCTGCGCCCGCTACCGGATCAGTCGCCTCCGAGCGCGAGATCGCGATCACGGCATGTCCTCGACTCACCGCCTCCGCGACGATATGACGACCGGCGTACCCGGTTCCTCCGAGGACGATGATGCGAGCCATGGTGAACCTCTCTCTGGACGTGCGCTAGGACTGCTTCGCGGCGCGGACCGTCGCCACCTGATACAGCGCGACCGACGTCGCGATACCGGCGTTCAGCGACTCTGTCGCGGCGGAGATCGGGATCGAGACGATCTGGTCGCACGTCTCGGTGACGAGCCGCGACAGCCCCTTGCCCTCCGAACCCACGACGATCACCACGGGACGATCGGCGAGCTGCAGGTCGGGAAGCGACACATCGCCGCCGCCGTCGAGTCCGAGCACGAACACGCCCTGCTTCTTGAACTCCTTGAGCTGCGTCGTGAGGTTCGTCGCGAGTGCCACCGGGATCCTCGCAGCGGCGCCCGCACTGGTCTTCCAGGCCGCGGAGTTCACCCCGGCGGAACGGCGCTGCGGCAGGATGATGCCGTGACCGCCGAACGCGGCAGCGGATCGGATGATCGCTCCGAGGTTGCGGGGATCGGTGACACCGTCCAGCGCCACGAACAGCGGCACCTCGCCCTGGTCGATGACCTTCTCGAGGAGGTCCTGCGGGTGAGCGTACTCGTACGGGGGCACCTTGACCGCGACGCCCTGGTGCACGCCGTCGAAGCCGGCCATGCGGTCGAGCTCCTGCCGGGTGACCTCCATCACGGGGATTCCGCGATGGGTCGCGATCGACAGCATCTCCTTGACGCGGTCATCCATCTCCACGCGCTGCGCGATGTAGAAGGCCGTCGCGGGGATCTTCGCCCGCAGCGCCTCGAGCACCGAGTTGCGCCCGGTGACCGTCTCGGTGTCGGTGGTGTTGTCCTTCGCCCTGGCGGAGCGGTTGGGATTGCCGCCCGAGGTCTGGCGCTGTCCACCGGGCTTTCCCTTGCCCCCGGAGGCGGCATAGCGCTCAGCCGCTGCCTTGCGCTTGCCCGCGGGGTGCCAGGCGCGGTCCTCCGCCTTCGGGGTCGGACCGCGGCCCTCGAGTGCCTTGCGCCCGAGTCCGCCCGTGCCCTTGGTCGGGCCCTTCTTCTTACCGTTGCTCGCGCCGGGGCGCTGTGGCTTAGCCATCGATACTCCAATGAGTTCCGGCCGGAGTGTCCTCCAGCGTGATTCCTGCGGCGGCGATCGCGTCTCGGATGCGATCCGCCGCCGCCCAGTCCTTGTCAGCGCGAGCCTGCGCGCGCTGGGTGATCATCGTCTGGACGAGGGCGTCCAGAGTGCGGTGCTCGGCGAGGTCTGCCCCACCGGACGGGAGTTCGTCGAATCCGAGGAGGCGGACCATCGCGTCCACCTGAACGAAAGCGGTCCAGGCCTCCTCCTTGGACCCGGCGTCGAGTGCCGAGTTGCCGCGGCGCACGGTGTCGTGCAGCACGGCCAGCGCCTGGGGGACCCCCAGGTCGTCGTCCATCGCGTCGGCGAACGCATCCGGAACAGCATCACCCGCGTCATCCGTCATGCCGGGAACGGCGCGGCGGACGCGAGCGGCGAAGGTGTCGATGCGCGCCAACGCGGCCTCGGCCTCCGCCCAGGACGATTCGCTGAGATCGAGGCTCGATCGGTAGTGCGCGGCGGCAAGCGCATAGCGCACCACCCGAGGGTCATGGGCCGACAGCACGTCCGCCGCCAAGGTGAAGTTGCCCAGCGACTTGGACATCTTCTGCCCGGCCACGGTCACGAGACCGTTGTGCACCCAGTAGCGGGCGAAACCGTCGCCCGCCGCCGTCGACTGCGCGAGCTCGTTCTCGTGATGAGGGAATCGCAGGTCGAGCCCGCCGCCGTGGATATCGAACTCCGCGCCGAGGTAGCGCTTCGCCATGGCGGAGCACTCGATGTGCCACCCTGGACGACCGGCGCCCCACGGGGAGGCCCACGTCGCGTCCGCCGGTTCCTCCGGCTTGCTGCCTTTCCAGAGCGCGAAGTCCTGCGGGTTCCGCTTGCCTCGGGGGTCGGCGTCCTCCGCGGGCTCCATGGCGTCGATCGACTGATGCGTGAGGGAGCCGTACTCCGACCAGGAGCGCACGTCGAAGTACACGTCTCCCGAGTCGTCGGGGGCGGGGTAGGCGTGTCCGCGGGTGATCAGACCAGCGATCAGTTCCTGCATCTGAGGAACGGATGCCGTGGCGCGAGGCTCGTAGGTCGGAGGAAGGATGCCGACACCGGCATACGCGGCCGTGAACTCCTGCTCCATGCGGTAGGCCAGTGCCCACCAGGGCTCCGCATCCGTCGCATTGGCGAGCACCTTGTCGTCGATGTCGGTGACGTTGCGCACGAAGGTGACCCGACCATAGCGGTGGGCCAACCAGCGACGCAGCAGATCGAAGCTCAGGGCCGCTCGGACGTGCCCGATGTGGGGTCCGGATTGCACCGTGGGTCCGCACACGTACATCGTGATGTTCTCGGGATCGAGAGGCACGAAGTCGCGCAACACCGCAGCGCGGGTGTCGTAGAGGCGGAGAGTCACCGCTCAAGCCTACTCGGCGACTGCTGAGCGACCGCCCCGCGATGACGATTCATGCGGCGTGTGACGTCCTGAGCGTGGTGGACCGTCACCCGTCGCGCGGATCGACGGCCACCACGACCGCGACCGCCGTCACCGCGATGCCCTCGCCCCGCCCGGGAAAGCCCAGCCGGTCGGTCGTGGTCGCTGTGACGGACACGGGAGCGCCCAGCACGGAGGACAAGACGCCTTCCGCCTCGCGGCGACGCACGCTGAAGCGCGGCTGGTTCCCCTGCAGCTGCACGGAGACGTTGCCGATCTCGAAGCCCGCGTCTGCCAGCAGCTCACGGGTGCGCGCGAGGAAGACGTCCGCATGTGCTCCCGCGTACTCCGGGTGCGAGGTGCCGAAGTGCTCGCCGATGTCCCCGAGGCCGGCGGCGCCGAGGAGAGCATCGACGATCGCGTGTGCGACCGCATCCCCGTCGGAGTGTCCGGAGAGGGGCTGCTCCCCCGGCCATTCCACGCCGGCGAGCCAGAGGCTCCCCTCGCCGCCGAACGCATGCACATCGGTGCCGATGCCGATTCGAGGGATGACGGGACGAGTGATCGGCGCCTCCTGCGGTGCGTGCGCCGGCGTTGCGAACGCACCGAGCAGGTGCCGGGCGCGCTCGAGGTCATCGGGTGTGGTGATCTTGAACGCTCGAGCGGAACCGTCGATGTGCCGCACCGTGTTCCCGGCCGCGGCGAACAACGCCGCGTCGTCGGTGTACTCGACCCCCGCGGAGACGGCTGCCGCGTAGGCCGCTTCGAGCGCAGCGCGGGGAAAGCCCTGCGGCGTCTGCGCCGCGGCGAGCTCGGAACGGTCGACCGCGGCCACCACGGCACCTTCCGCCACCTTCTTGAGCGTGTCGACCACGGGGAGCGCGGGCACGACTCCTTCCTGCGCGGTGACGGCACGCGCGACCGCATCGATCTGAGAGGGTGGCGTGAGGGCGCGCGCCGCGTCGTGCACGAGCACGGTCTTCACGTCGCCCCAGAGCGCGTCGAGCCCCGCGGCGACGGACTGCTGCCGCGTCGCGCCGCCCGTCACGACGCGACCGAGGTCTCGCCGGTCTCCTGCGGCGGCTTCGAGTTCCGCCAACGCGTCACCCTCGTGGCCGGCAGGTGCGACGACGATCACCTGCGCAGGCAGGGCTGCGAACACGCCGTCCAGGGCATGCCGGAGGATCGAATGCGCGTCGATCCCCACGAGAGCCTTCGGCGCCCCCGCCTCCAGCCGAGTGCCGGAGCCGGCGGCGACGACGATGATCGCGATGTCGGGGACAGGAAGCAGGGTCACCCTCTCACGCTACCGCGTGGCAGGGACGACGAAGGGGCGGATGCCGCAGCATCCGCCCCTTCGTCGAGAATTCAGGAAGCGAGGACCTCGTCGAGCAGTGCGCCCGCCTTGTCCTCATCGGTCTTCTCCGCGAGCGCGAGCTCGGAGATGAGGATCTGACGAGCCTTCGCCAGCATCCGCTTCTCGCCCGCCGACAACCCGCGGTCCTGATCGCGACGCCACAGGTCGCGGACGACCTCGCTCACCTTGATGACATCGCCGGAGGCGAGCTTCTCGAGGTTCGCCTTGTACCGGCGGGACCAGTTCGTGGGCTCCTCCGTGAAGGGTGCACGCAGCACCTCGAACACGTGGTCGAGGCCCTCTTTCCCGATCACATCGCGAACGCCGACCAGGTCGACGTTCTCAGCAGGAACCTCGATGATGAGATCGCCCTGGGTGACGTTGAGCTTCAGATATTTCTTCGCCTCACCCTTGATGATGCGCTCCTTGACCTCGATGATGGTCGCAGCGCCATGGTGGGGATAGACGACGGTTTCGCCAACCTCAAAAAGCATAAAAACGTGTCCTTTCGGCAACCTCAAGGATACCACAGGGCAGATGCGCTAAGGTTCGCGCCCCAGGGCCGCAGAGTCGCTCACGACTTACCCATAGAATGGATGCGGATATCCCGCCGGACCTCAGGAGGACCCGTGAAATCGCGCCTTGTTGCGTCTGCAGCCCTCAGCGCCCTCGTTCTGCTCGGCGCGACCGGGTGCACGTTCATCACCCCGCAGTCGACCAAGATCGAGTATCCGGCGTCCGACGGTGTGAACATCTCCGACGCCGACGGCCCGATCGACGTGCGCAACGCCCTCGTGATCGCGACGGAGGACGGATCGATCGGCAACTTCATCGCCGCTGTCGTGAACCCCACCGAAGAGAGCGCCACACTCACGATCTCCCTCGGAGACGGCAACGATTTCAAGGTCACGGTCCCCGCGGGCGAGACGAAGAGCCTGGGCGCCGACGAGGAGCCGCTGCGCATCGTCGGACTCGACACCAAGCCGGGCGCGACCGTCGAGATGCATTTCCAGTCCGGAGACTCCACCGGCGTCAAGGCCGACGTTCCCGTGCTCGACGGCTCTCTCCCCTACTACTCGGACCTCGTCCCCTCGGAGTCGGTGCGCACATCGGCACCGACGCCGATGCCGACCGACACGGCGGCGCCTGCTCCCTCGGAGTGACCCCCGCGTCGAACACACAGGAGGCCGGCACCTTACGGGGTGCCGGCCTCCTCTGTGTTCAGCCCTCGAAGCGGTAGCCCAGGCCGCGCACCGTGACGAGCATCACCGGTTCGCTCGGGTTCTCCTCGATGCGCGAACGGATGCGCTTGATGTGCACGTCGAGCGTCTTGGTGTCGCCGAAGTAGTCGCTCCCCCAGACCCGGTCGATGAGCTGACCGCGGGTGAGCACGCGCCCGGAGTTGCGCATCAGGACCTCGAGGAGCTCGAACTCCTTCAGCGGCATGTTGATCTGCTCACCCGCGACGGACACGGTGTGCCGGTCGATGTCGAGTGAGACCCTGCCGCCGTCGAGCACGCGTTCGTCGAGCTCGCCGTCGGCCTGCACGACCCGGCGCAGCACGGCGCGCATCCGCGCGAGCAGTTCACGCGACGAGTACGGCTTGGTGATGTAGTCGTCGGCGCCCAGCTCGAGCCCGACCACGATGTCGACCTCGGAGTCCTTCGCCGTGAGCATGATGATCGGCACGGCCGACGTCGAGCGGATCTGACGGCACACCTCGGTACCCGGCATCCCGGGCAGCATCAGGTCGAGCAGCACGATGTCCGCGCCCCGCTCCCGGAACGCGGAAAGCGCGCCGGGGCCATCCTCCGCGATCTCCACCTCGTAGCCTTCACGGCGGAGCAGATACGCGAGCGGGTCGGCGAGGTCGGGCTCGTCCTCGACGAGAAGGATTCGGGTCATGTTCTCTCTCCGTTTCGAGCGCGCGCGGATGCCGCAGCCTTGGCGGCCTTGCGCGCACGCTTCTTCTTGCTCTTCTTGCCCGAGTCGCCGTGCTCCGGGGCGTCGATCCGAGGAAGCCGGATCGTGAAGGTGGAGCCGCGTCCGGGGCGGGACCACAGCCGCACCTCCCCACCGTGGCGCTGCGTGGCGTGCTTGACGATCGACAGCCCGAGTCCGGTGCCGCCCGTGCGCCGGGAACGGGCCTCATCCGCTCGGTAGAACCGCTCGAAGATGCGCTCACGGTCCGCTTCCGCGATACCGATGCCCTGGTCGGACACCGCGATCTCGACCACACCGTCCTCGGCGCGCACGCCGACGCCCACCCGGGATCCACGGGGCGAGTAGACGATGGCGTTGGCGATCAGGTTGCCGACCGCCTCGATGAGGATCTGCGCGTCGCCGCGCACCCAGACGCCGCGGTCTCCGCCTCTGGCGAGCTCGACGCCGGCGGAATCCGCCTGTACGACATGGGCCTCGATCGAGGAGGCGATCACCTCGTCGATCGCGACGGGACCGACCTTCGTCAGGCCGTCCTCCGCCTGCAGCCGGGACAGGCTCATGATGCGCCCGGTGAGCTGCCCGAGTCTTCCGGCCTCGGCGGAGATGCGTGCGGCGAAGATGCGCACCTGCGCGGGATCGTCGGCCGCCGACTCGATGGCCTCGGCGAGAAGGCTCACCGCGCCCACGGGGGTCTTCAGCTCGTGACTCGTGTTGGCGACGAAATCCCGGCGCATCTGATCGAGGCGTTCCTGCTCGGTGACGTCGCGGATGATCAGCAGCACCAGGCGCGTGCCTATCACGCTCGCGCGCGCCGACACGAGTCGCGGATCGAGGCTCAATCCTCCCCGCGTGATGCGCATCGACTCGGTGACGGAGCCTCCGGTGTCCCGCACGCCACGCACGAGCTGACGGAGCTCCGGGTTGTCGAGCGTCGCGCCGACCTCGATACCGAAGCGGGTCGCGGCCTGCGAGGAGGCGAGAACCATGCCGGAGCTGTCCACGATCGCCGCTGCATCGTCCATGCTGCGCAGAACGTCGGTGATACCGGCCGGGACGGCCAGCGACGTCTCCTCCTGCACACGTGCGCGTGCCCGGTATGCCCAGGCCACGAGCAGGGAGAGGCCGACACCGATCACCAGCCCGATGGCGAGCGAGGACAGCGCGAGCTGCGGCAAGGTCATGTCACAAGCGTAGAGTGCGTTCACCGTCCGTCCGGCGGGTTTCCGCGCCCTGGCGGGAACAGGGGAAGTACTATTCACGTGCTGGGCACCGTTCGTTAACCTTCGAAGCGGACAATCGCTTCGGGCTTGTGCGGGAGCACAGACCTGCTCTCGTGCGGACGACCCGCCGTCTCGCGCTGACACAGCCGAGATCCGAATGAAAGGTTGCGCCCCAACATGCGCGAAGTGTTCCACCAGTCCCTCGAGGATCTTCAGAACCGCCTGGTCGAGATCGCCGACCTCGTCACGGTCTCCATCGACAAGGCCACCCGGGCATTCGCCACGAGCGACGTGGCACTGGCCGAGGAGGTCATCGCCGACGACGCGAAGATCGACGAACTGGCCGTCGCCCTCGACGAGCAGGCGATCGAGATCCTCGCCCGCCAGCAGCCGGTCGCACGCGACCTGCGCATCGTCGTGACGGCTCTGCGCGTGAGCGCCTCGCTCGAGCGCATGGGCGACATGTCGGAGCACATCGCCCAGCTCGCCCGCCTCCGTTTCCCCGAGCGCGCCATCCCGAAGGGCCTCAAGGGCACGTTCGTGAAGATGGGCGAGCTCGACGTCGAGGTCGCGCGCACGCTCTCGGAGCTGCTGCGCACACAGGACCTGCGTTTCGCCGACGCCATCCGCAACGCGGACGACGATGTCGACGAACTGCACGCCACCGTCTTCGAGAAGGTACTCAGCGACAACTGGAAGGGCGAAGCCACGGCGACCGTCGATGCCACACTCGCCAGCCGCTACCACGAGCGTTTCGCCGACCACGCGGTGGCCGTCGCGAAGAAGGTCGTCTACCTCTCGACCGGCGACTGGGCGGTCGAGGAGGAGGACATCCCCCTCGCCGTCGAACAGCAGGAGCTGGAGCAGCAGGAACACGGCCACGCCTGACGCGTCGTCCCGCTTCCCTCCGGTTCCTCCGGACATTTCGGTCGAGACCCCCTCTGCACGTCGGCGCCCCTCCTGATTCGCGTGAATCAGGAGGGGCGCCGACGGTGTGTGGGGGTCTCGACCTACTTCTTGCCCTGCGCGGCGACGGCGGCCGCGCCGGCAGCCGCAGCCTCGGGGTCGAGGTAGCGGCCGGGACCGGTCGGAACGTTGTTCTCATCGAGCTCGTACACCAGCGGGATGCCGGTCGGGATGTTCAGCTCGGCGATGTCTTCGTCGCTGATGCCCTCGAGGTGCTTCACCAGGCCGCGCAGCGAGTTGCCGTGCGCGGTGACGAGGACGGTCTTGCCGGCTTCGAGGTCGGGGACGATCGCGCTCTCCCAGTACGGCAGCAGGCGGTCGATGACGAGCTTGAGCGACTCCGTGCGGGGCACCTCGCCGTCGATGCCCTGGTAACGGACATCGTGCACCTGGCTGAACTCGCTCTCGTCGTCGAGCACGGGCGGAGGCACGTCGAACGACCGGCGCCACAGCTGGAACTGCTCGGGACCGAACTCCTCGAGCGTCTGCGCCTTGTCCTTGCCCTGGAGCGCACCGTAGTGACGTTCGTTCAGACGCCAGGAGCGCGTCACGGGGATCCACAGACGGTCGGCGGCGTCCAGAGCGATGTTCGCCGTCTGGATCGCCCGGCTCAGCAGCGAGGTGTGCAGCACGTCCGGCAGGATGCCGGACTCGGCGAGCAGCTCGCCGCCGCGACGCGCCTCCTTCTCGCCCTGAGCGTTGAGGCGGACGTCCACCCAACCGGTGAAGAGGTTCAGTTCGTTCCACTCGCTTCGGCCATGGCGGAGCAGGATGAGGGTACGCGTCGCAGTCATGCCGCCAGTTTATCCACCTGGGACGTCCCGCCGAGTCGGATCCTGGGAGGATGGTGACATGGCGTCATCTCCCCTCGGCCGGCCGACCCGCGGCACGACGGGGACGAACCGACTCCGGCGCAACGACCGTTGGATCGCGCAGAGCGACGCGCTGCGCCGCGCGCACGATCCCTTGGTCGTCGACCTCGGCTACGGTGCCAGCGGAGTCACCGCGTTCGAACTCGCCACACGTCTCGTGCGCGTCCGCGACGATGTCGAGGTGCTCGGGCTCGAGATCGACCCCGCCCGCGTCGCCACGGCCGAGGCTCAGCTCGCGGAGGTGCGGGCCGGACGGACTCCTTTCGCCGCCGATCTCCCCGTGTCGTTCGCGCGGGGTGGCTTCGAGGTCCCCCTCCCCCGAGGACGCAGCGCTGCGGCGATCCGGGCCATGAACGTCTTGCGCCAGTACGACGAGGAAGACGTGCCGGATGCCTGGGCACGCATGACCGCACGCCTGTCCCCCGGTGGCCTGCTCTTCGAAGGGACCTGCGACGAGATCGGGCGCGTGTCGAGTTGGATCGACGTCGATTCGCAGGCCACACCGCTGCGCTTCACGATCTCGCTCCGTCTCGCCGATCTCGAACGTCCGAGCGTCGTCGCCGAGCGTTTGCCGAAGGCCCTGATCCACCGCAACGTCGCCGGGGAGCGCGTGCACGATCTGCTCATCGACCTCGACCGGGAGTGGGACCGCGCGGCTCCCCTGTCGACGTTCGGTGCCACGCAGCGTTTCCTCGCCGCGGTGACCGGACTACGGGATCAGGGCTGGCCGGTGCTCGGCGGGCGCACCCGCTGGCGTCTCGGCGAGCTCACACTGCCGTGGGCCGCGGTCGCGCCGCTGCCCGGCTGAGCTCAGCTTCCGGGGACGGCGTCACGCGGGTCCGGCGCCGTAGGTCTCCGAGACAGCCGGGTCAGGCGCGGGACGTCTGCCGTGGCCCCCGCGTCGGCCGGGACGATGACCTGCTGCGATGCGGCGATGTCGATGCCGTCGGCGCGAACCACCAGGTCGCCGACGGGCGCGCGCCGGGAGAGGATCGCGAGGGCGATCGGACCGTCTTCATGATGACGCGCCACCGAGGTCAGATGCCCGACCTCGTCGTCACCGGCGAAGACCGCGGTACCGGGCTCAGGCAGGACCGCATCGCTGCCGTCCAGGTGGAGCGCGGCGAGACGACGTGGCGGGTGCCCGAGGTTGTGGACCTTGGCGACGGTCTCCTGTCCGCGGTAGCAGCCCTTGCTCAGGTGCACCGCGCTGCGAATCCAGTCGGACTCATGAGGAAGCGAGCGCTCGTCGACCTCGGTCGTCCAGCGCGGGCGCCACGCCGCGACCCGCAGAGCCTCTGCGGCGAGAACGCCGGCGAACGCCTCCCGGTCGAGAGAAGCGGCGAGAGCGTCGGCCTGCTCCGCGGCGAGGATCGCCACCCGCCAGGCGTAGTCGGCTGCCGGATGCTCGATGACCTCGGAATACTGGTGTCCGCCGACGCTGATCCGCTGCCACGGGTCGGACCACACGAGTGCGGTGCCGTTCGGGGCGAACGCCGCTGCGGTCGCCGTCGCGGAGATGACGCCGCCGTCGATGTAACCGACCAGCACGAGGTCGGAGCGGAGGTCGACGGTCGCCTGCGTGCGGAACTTCATCCGCGTCAACCAGCCGGCAAGCGCCTCGGCGTCTCCGTCGTCGGCGATGAGCCACGTGGATGCACCGTCGTCGACGACACCGGCCGCGTGCTCCACCCGGCCCTGCGGGTCGAGCACCAGAAGCTCGGTGCTGTCACCGGGGGCGAGGCGTCCGACGGCCTGCGACGTGATCGAATCGAGCCAGCTCAACCGCTCCGGACCCGCGACCTCGATCACGGCGCGATCGCCGAGCGGGGCGAGAGCCGCGCCCTCGGCGAGACGCCGCTGCTCTCGGAACACATCGCCGAAGTGGGCGATCAGATCACCCTCGGCGACGGCACCGTCGACCTGGTCGAAAGCGGACATCTCAGACCTTGGCCAGCCGGGCGGATGCATGGGAGCGCAGCGGGGTGCCGAGCGCGGCGATGTCCCACGCCCACAGCAGGTGTCCGTCGACGAGGCCGTACATGCGCGATGACGCGGTGTGCACCTTGGCACCGGCGCTGCGCACGACGGCGTCGGAGCCGATGTCGATGCGCGGACCGTTGATCTCGCCGATGTACAGCTCGAGAGCACCGTCTGCGTGCGCGAGCGACACCTCGATGGGGAATCCGCCGCTCGGCGCGCGCAGTTCCTCCACGTCGTCGACCGTGCGTGCGACGGCGGGCGCGGTGGGCGGGAGCAGCGCGGGACCGGGATCCGAGTCCGTCGCCGGTCGCGCGAGTCGCCAGAATCCCGTCTCGGCGAGCAGTGCCGCCGCCGGCGCCCCCTCGTCGGTGAGGAAGGTGGCTGAGCCGGAGTAGTTCAGGAACGGGCCGCCGTCATGGCTGAAACTGACCCGATGGGTGAACTCACCCTGCAGGCGTTCATCGCCGACCGGGTAGTCGATGACACCGGTACCCTCCCAGACGCCGATCAGCCACGCGAAGGGGACGAGATCGGCCGGAAGGTCGACGGGCAGCTCGATCACGATCGCGTCAGCGCTGGCCGCGGAAGAGGTTGCGCAGCACCACTGCCGAGACGAAGACGATAGCGAGGCTCGCGAGGCCCAGCAGGCCGATGAAGAAGATTTCGAGCGCCATGAGGTCCATGTCCCCCACCTTACCGCGCCCCGCCGTCGTCAGGACGGGATCAGCGCCGCGAGACCGAAACCGACCGAGATGAGCCCCATCAGCATCAGGGCGCCGATCACGCTGCTCGCCACCCGGAAGATGAATCCCTGGGTGCGGCCGTACCAGAGCTGCACGGCGAAGGAGAGCAGGACAACGCCTCCGAAGCCCACCAGCATCCAGGGGACACGCCACTCCTCCGGCACGAAGATCCCGATCGCGACGGTCGCGACGAATGCCGCCGCCCACACGACGATCACACCGACGAACGCGTTGCGTGGTGCGAGTGCTGGTTCCGTCATGACAACCATTGTTGCGCATCCGCCCCGGTATCATGGCGGCACGACGTCGATCCCCCGTCGGTGAGGAGTGCGCGTGGCCCTGGTCCTGGTTCTGACCAATGCTCCGCTCTCGGAGCAGGTCCTGCCCGCCCTTGAGCTGCTGAGCCATAGAGCGCGCCACATCCCTGCGGAACCCGCACAGCTGGTCAACGCTCCGGAGTACGACGTCGTGATCGTCGACGGACGTCATGATCTGGTCGCCGCGAAGTCGCTGTGCCGGTTGCTGCGCGCCACAGGTCAGGACGCTCCCCTCCTCCTCGTCGTCACGGAGGGCGGCATGAGCGCTCTCTCGGGCGACTGGGGAATCGACGACGTACTGCTCGCGACCGCGGGCCCGGCGGAGATCGACGCGCGCCTCCGCCTCGCACTGGCCCGACGCGATGAGGTCGCCGAGCCCGCGAGCGTGCAGGCTTCCGGAGTCACGATCGACGAGCAGTCGTACTCGGCGAAGCTGCGCGGCAGGCCGTTGGACCTCACCTACAAGGAGTTCCAGCTGCTGCACTTCCTGGCCACCCATCCTTCGCGCGTCTTCACGCGGGAGCAGCTGCTCAGCGAGGTGTGGGGCTACGACTATTTCGGCGGAACCCGCACGGTCGACGTGCACGTGCGGCGCCTCCGGGCGAAGCTCGGCGACCAGGAACAGATCATCGGCACGGTGCGCAACGTCGGCTATCGCTTCAACGTCAACGAAGAAGAGAGCGTCGCCGCGGGCCACTGAGGATCGACACCGTTCACACGAGCGTCACCTGGCGGTGCTTAGATGTACCCCATGATCGATCCCGCACTCGCCGACGCCGGTCTCGGTGACGCCGAAGACGACGACTTCGACGCCATCGAGTCCCCGGACTCGTTGCTGCCCGACCACCGCTACCTGGATCGCGAGCTGAGCTGGCTCGCGTTCAATCAGCGCGTGTTGGAGCTCGCGGAAGACCCGTCGCTCCCCGAACTCGAGCGGGCGAACTTCCTGGCCATCTTCGCCAGCAACCTCGACGAGTTCTTCATGGTGCGCGTCGCAGGCCTCAAGCGGCGCATCATGACCGGTCTCGCGGTGCCGACGAACATCGGCCGCTCCCCCGTCGACGCGCTGGCCGACATCTCCCGTGAGGCGCACGCACTGCAGCTGCGCCACGCGGACGCGTGGAACTCGCTCGTGCGCCCCGCCCTCGCCGAATCCGGTATCGAGATCACGGACTGGTCCGAGCTCACGGACGGCGAGCGCTCCGCGCTGTCCGACTACTTCCAGGCGCAGGTGTTCCCGGTGCTGATGCCCCTCGCGGTCGACCCGGCGCACCCGTTCCCCTACATCTCCGGACTCTCGCTGAACCTCGCGATCCGCATCCGCAACGCCCGCACCGGGCGCCAGGAGTTCGCGCGCATCAAGGTCCCGCCGATGCTCCCCCGCTTCGTGGAGGTTCCCGGCGCCGGCGAGATCAAGCGCTTCCTGCGCCTGGAGGAACTCATCGCCAACCACCTGGGCGACCTGTTCCCGGGCATGGAGGTGCTCGACCACCATGCGTTCCGCCTCACCCGCAACGAAGATGTGGAGATCGAGGAGGACGAGAGCGAGAACCTCATCCAGGCGCTGGAGGCCGAGCTCCTGCGCCGCCGGTTCGGTCCGCCGATCCGGCTCGAGATCACCGATGACATGGATGACGTCACGATGGATCTGCTGGTCCGCGAGCTCGACATCACGGACCTCGAGGTCTACCGCCTCCCCGGGCCTCTCGACCTCCGCGGACTCTTCGACCTCTCGCGCATCGACCGGCCCGATCTGCGCTACCCGCCGCACCTGCCCACCACGGCGGTGGCCTTCCAGCCCGCGGGATCGAGCGCACGGGCCGACATCTTCAAGGCGATCCGCAAATCGGACGTGCTCGTCCACCACCCGTACGAGTCGTTCACCACGAGCGTGCAGGCCTTCCTCGAGCAGGCCGCCCGTGACCCGCATGTGCTCGCCATCAAGCAGACCCTGTACCGCACCTCCGGAGACAGCCCCGTCGTGCAGGCCCTGATCGACGCCGCTGAGGCCGGCAAGCAGGTCCTCGCGCTGGTCGAGGTGAAGGCCCGGTTCGACGAGGCCAACAACATCGTCTGGGCGCGCAAGCTCGAGAAGGCCGGCGTGCACGTCGTGTACGGCCTCGTGGGACTCAAGACACACTGCAAACTCGCCCTGGTCATCCGCGAGGAAGAAGGGATGCTGCGGCACTACTCCCACGTCGGGACCGGCAACTACAACCCCAAGACCAGCCGCATCTACGAGGACTTCGGGCTCTTCACCGCCGACGCACAGGTCGGCAAGGACCTGACGCGCCTGTTCAACGAGTTGAGCGGGTACGCCATCGAGAAGAAGTTCAAACGACTCCTCGTCGCCCCGCTCCACCTCCGCAAGGGACTGATCCGCCAGATCGATGCCGAGCGCAAGAACGCGGAAGCCGGGATCCCCGCCCACATCCGCATCAAGGTGAACTCGATGGTGGACGAGGAGATCATCGACGCGCTGTACCGTGCGAGCGCCGCGGGCGTGAAGGTCGACGTCTGGGTGCGTGGCATCTGCAGCCTGCGCACCGACCTGGACGGCATCAGCGACAACATCACGGTGCGCAGCATCCTCGGCCGCTATCTCGAGCACTCGCGGATCTTCGCGTTCGAGAACGCCGGCGACCCGCAGGTGTACATCGGCAGCGCGGACATGATGCACCGCAACCTCGACCGTCGCGTCGAGGCACTGGTGCGCGTGACCGACCCCGCACATCTCAAGGAGCTCCGGACCTTCTTCGACCTGGCGATGAACGACGGCACCTCGTCGTGGCACCTCGGCGCCGACGGCGTCTGGGAGCGCCACGCCGTGGATGCCGACGGAAAGCCCCTGATCGACCTGCAGGATAAGACCATGGGGTTGATCCAGCGGCGCCGCCGCGCACGGGCGGTTCGATGATCCGGCGGCAGCTGCAGCTCCCGCCCGACTCCGAGACGGGGTCGAAGTGGGCCGACAAGGCGGTGTACGCCGCAGGCGCCGTGGTCTGGCGGATCATCGACGGCAAGTTGCGGATCCTCCTGATCCATCGCACCAAGTACCGGGACGTCACGCTGCCCAAGGGGAAGGTGGATCCGGGAGAGATGCTCGCCGAGACCGCCGTGCGCGAGGTGCACGAGGAGACCGGCATCCGCGTCTCCCTCGGTGTTCCCATCGGAGTGAGCCGCTACCACCTCGCCTCCCGCAAGCAGAAGGTCGTGCACTACTGGGCGGCCGAGGCGACGGAGGACGCGATCCGCGAGTCCACGTTCGTGCCCAATCGGGAGATCGCGGCGCTCGAATGGGTCAGCGTGAAGAAGGCACGCAACCGACTGAGCTACCCGGTCGACCTGGAGATCCTCGACTTCTTCTCCAACCTGGTCGATGACGGCGTGCTGCGCACCTTCCCCGTGATCGTGCTGCGCCACGCGAAGGCGCTCTCGCGCTCGGACTGGGACCGCTCGGACGCTGCGCGCCCGCTCACCGAACGTGGCCGCACCCAGGCGAAGTCCATCGTCGGGCCGCTCCGCGCCTTCGGTGTGCGCAAGATCGTCACGAGTGACGCGGTGCGTTGCGTCGCGACCGTCACCCCGCTCGCGAAGGCCCTCGGTCGGAAGCCGGTGCAGACGGAGAAGATCAGCCAGGACACCTGGGAAGACGGCGCGGCCGATCTTCGATCCGTGGTCGGCCGACGAGTGCGGTCCGGAAAGCCGGCCGTGCTGTGCAGTCACGGTCCCGTGCTCCCCGGGCTGCTGTCGGAGATCGCCCTCGCGACCGGCACCGTCACCGGGTCGTATCTCGGCAGCGCCGCCGACCTCGAGCCTGCCGCGTTCTCGGTCGTGCACCTGTCGTCCACCAACCCCGGCTCCGGCATCATCGCGATCGAGACGCACATCCCGAAGGTCTGACGAGTCGACGGATTCCGGACACCACCGCCGGAATCACGCGGAAGCACCCCAGAGAGTCGCCCGTCGTTCACCTGCCGTTCACCTGCTCGGGAGAGTCTCGTTAACCGTCGCCCATAGCGTCACTGTGTGCCCTGCACCGGGCCCCACCCATCCAAGATCGAAGGATCCACAGTGAAGATCTCCCGAATCGCACGAATCGGCGCCATCGGCGCCGTCGCCGCTCTCGCTCTCGCCGGTTGCGCCGCGAACGAAGGCGGCTCCGGTTCCACCGAAGCTCCCACCGATTCCACACTCTCCGGAACGATCGACGCCACCGGTGCGTCCTCGCAGGCGGCCGCTCAGGAAGCCTGGGTCGCCGCGTTCCAGACCGCGAACCCCGACGTGACCGTCAACTACGAGCCCACCGGATCCGGTACGGGTCGCGAGAACTTCCTCGAAGGCGGCAGCAACTTCATCGGCTCCGACCGCGCGTTCAACGACGAAGAGGTGGCCGCCGGGGGCTTCGGCGCCTGCACGACCGACGACATCGTCGAGGTCCCGCTCTACATCTCGCCGGTTGCCGTCGCGTTCAACCTCGAGGGCGTCGACTCCCTCAACCTGGACGCCGCGACCATCGCGGGCATCTTCGCCGGCACCATCTCCAACTGGAACGCCCCGGAGATCGCCGCCCTGAACGACGGCGTCGAGCTGCCTGACCTGGCCATCTCGCCCGTGCACCGCTCCGACCCCTCGGGGACGCAGGAGACGTTCACCAAGTACCTCAACGCCACGGCAGGTGACGTCTGGACCTACGAGCCGGCCGACGTGTGGCCGATCCAGGGTGGCGAGGCAGCGCAGGGCACCTCCGGCGTGAAGCAGGCCATCACGGCGGGCAACGGCGCCATCGGCTTCCTCGACGCTTCGCAGGCCGAGGGCCTCGGACAGGTCGCTGTCGGCGTGGGTGGGGACTTCGTCGCCTACTCGGCCGAGGCTGCCGCCAAGCTCGTCGAGAACTCGCCGCTGGTCGAAGGCCGCGGCGCAGGGGACCTCGTCTTCGACGTCGACCCCGCCACCGCTTCGGACGGCGCCTACCCGATCGCCCTGGTCAGCTACCTCATCGGCTGCGAGCAGTACGAGGACAGCAACGTCGCGGAGCTCGTGAAGGAGTACTTCACCTACATCGCGAGCGCTGAGGGCCAGGACGCTGCGGCCGAGAACGCCGGCAGCGCACCGATCTCGGACGGCCTGCGCGATCAGGTCCTCGCCGCGATCGACCTGATCCAGGTCGGCTGATCACGCCGACACGCTGACACGGTGCCCCCGCGTCCCGACGGGGCGCGGGGGCACCTCCCGGTCAGTATCCGATCCATATCGACCCGGCCCGAAACAGGGAGATCATGAGCACGACAGCCCAGGCGCCGACACCGACGCCGACCAAGGCGCCACCTGCGCCTATCAAGGCGAAGCAGCGACTTGGCGACCGGGTCTTCTCCGGCACCGCGCTCGGGGCGGGGATCGTCATCCTCATCGTCCTCGCGCTCGTCGCCGCCTTCCTCTTCATTCAGAGCCTCCCCGCCTTCGAGCTCGACACCAGCGACAACCACATCCTCAAGGGTGAGTCCTTCTGGTCGTACGTGTGGCCGCTCATCTTCGGAACGCTCTGGGCCTCATTCATCGCGCTCCTCATCGCCGCTCCCATCGCGATCGGCATCGCGCTGTTCATCTCCCACTACGCCCACCGGCGTCTCGCCGCGGTCCTCGGCTACATCATCGATCTGCTCGCCGCCGTTCCCTCCGTCGTCTTCGGACTCTGGGGCGGCCTCGTGCTCGCCCCACTCCTGCAGCCGATCTACGCCTGGCTGAACGAGAACGCCTCCTGGGTCCCCTTCTTCGGGGGCCAGGTGTCGTCGACCGGGAAGACGATCCTCACCGCGGCTCTCGTGCTGGCAGTGATGTGCATCCCGATCATGACCGCCATCTGCCGCGAGGTCTTCCTGCAGACCCCGAAGCTCCACGAGGAGGCAGCCCTCGCCCTCGGTTCCACCCGATGGGAGATGGTGCGTATGGCCGTCCTGCCCTTCGCTCGCGGCGGCATGGTCTCGGCGGCGATGCTCGCCCTCGGCCGGGCACTCGGCGAGACCATGGCTGTGACCATGGTGCTCTCCCCTTCCGCGGTGGTCACCTTCCTGGTACTCACCGCGACGAACCCCACGCCGATCCCGGCCAATATCGCCCTGGCCTTCCCCGAGGCACACGACACCGGAGTGAACACGCTGATCGCCACCGGCCTCATCCTCTTCGTCGTGACCTTCGCCGTCAATGCGCTGGCGCGATGGATCGTCGCTCGCCGCGCCGAGTTCTCGGGAGCCAACTGACATGACCGTCCTGACCGCCGCTCCCGCGAGCACCGCGCCGCTCACCTCGGGCAAGCTCCCCAAGTGGGCTCCGTGGGCGCTGCTCGCGGCATCTTTCGCCATCTCGGCCGCGATCTTCGCCGTGGCCGCTGCCGGTTCCAGCCTCGCCGACTTCAACATCGTCGGTACCGTGATCTGCGGGATCCTGATCTACATGGTGATCATCACCGTGATCTCCTCCATCGCGGAGAGTCGCCGCAAGGCGATCGACAGGCTCATGACCGCACTGGTCGCGACAGCCTTCCTCATCGCGCTCCTGCCACTCATCTCGTTGCTCTGGACGGTCGTCGCCAACGGCATCGAGCGCTTCGACCTGGAGTTCTTCTCCTACTCGATGCGCAACGTCGTCGGCGAAGGCGGTGGAATCGTCCACGCCATCTGGGGCACTGTGCTCATCACGCTGACAGCCACCGTCATCTCCGTACCCATCGGCCTGATGACCTCGATCTACCTCGTCGAGTACGGCCGCGGGAAGATCGCGAAGGCGATCACCTTCTTCGTCGACGTGATGACCGGCATCCCCTCGATCGTGGCGGGTCTGTTCATCTACGCAGTGTTCTCGCTGCTGGTGCGCCCGGGCATCTCGATGGGATTCATGGGAGCTCTCGCGCTTGCCGTGTTGATGACCCCCGTGGTCGTGCGAGGCAGCGAAGAGTTGCTGCGCATCGTCCCCAACGAACTGCGAGAGGCGTCCTACGCCCTCGGAGTGCCGAAGTGGCTCACCATCCTGAAGGTCGTGCTGCCGACGTCGATCGCGGGCATCATGACGTCGATCATGCTGGCCATCTCGCGGGTGATCGGAGAGACGGCGCCGCTTCTGCTCACTGCCGGCTTCACCCAGAGCCTGAACACGAACATCTTCAACGGGCAGATGATGACGCTGCCGGTGTTCGCCTACAACCAGTACATGAACCAGGGCACGAACCCGGACGCGGCAATCGCCCGCGCCTGGGCCGCCGCCCTCACCCTCATCCTCATCGTCATGCTGCTGAATCTGCTCGCCCGACTCATCGCGAAGCTGTTCGCACCCAAGCTCGCCGGCCGCTGAGCGGCGGCCCACCCGGAATAGGAAACACGTGTCCAAGAGCATCGAAGTCAACGACCTCAACGTCTACTACGGCGACTTCCTCGCCGTCGAAGGCGTCTCCCTCGACATCCAACCGCGCAGCGTCACAGCCTTCATCGGCCCCTCGGGCTGTGGCAAGTCGACGTTCCTTCGCACCCTCAACCGCATGCATGAGGTCATCCCCCGCGCACGCGTCGAGGGCGAGGTCCTGCTCGACGGCAAGGACCTCTACGGGCCCGGAGTCGACCCGGTGCTCGTGCGCCGCCAGGTGGGCATGGTGTTCCAGCGGCCGAACCCGTTCCCCACCATGTCGATCAAGGAGAACGTACTCGCCGGGGTCAAGCTCAACAACAGCCGCATGTCGAAGAGCGACCAGGATGCCCTCGTCGAGAAGTCCCTCACGGGTGCGAACCTGTGGAACGAGGTCAAGGACCGGCTCGACAAGCCGGGTTCCGGGCTCTCCGGCGGCCAGCAACAGCGACTGTGCATCGCCCGCGCGATCGCCGTGTCGCCGCAGGTCCTGCTGATGGACGAGCCGTGTTCGGCCCTGGACCCCATCTCGACCTACGCGATCGAAGAGCTCATCAGCGAACTCAAGAACGAGTTCACGATCGTCATCGTCACGCACAACATGCAGCAGGCCTCGCGCGTGTCGGACAAGACGGCGTTCTTCAACATCGCCGGCACCGGCAAGCCCGGCAAGCTCATCGAGTACGACGACACCATGTCGATCTTCACCACACCCTCTGTGCAGGCCACAGAGGACTACGTCTCCGGCCGCTTCGGCTGACCCCTCGCCGCTGGGACTTCGAAAACCCAGACCATTCGCGCTCGTGACGGCGTGTCCCCCAGCGACACGCCGCTCTGAGTCCCGATGGTCTGGGTTTTCGCACATCCGAGGGTCGTGTGCGACGACTGCACCGGAGGGAACACAGCGACTTCGTTCACTTCCGTTCACCACGTCTGGATGGGGAACGCGGGAACCCCCCGGTCGGCGTGCGAGGACTGCGTGATGCACTGGGATGAGGGCCGGGTCCGTGTCGGCGAAGCCGCGCCGGGTACACGACACTCCGGTTCACCTACGAGCTCATCATCGACGACTGGCCGCTCGTGGAGGCCGCGATCCGGGGTGCTCTCGCACGCGGAGCACACCTCGCCCCGGCTCTCCTCTGACGACTGCGTGGCACGCCGACACGGGGTGTGGCGTGCCAAAACAGAGACGTCTCGCGCACGTCACGGCGTGTCTGGTGGGGCACACCGCAGTGCGGACGGATGCTCTCCGTTTCGGCCCAGCGAACCGGACCGAGGAGAGGCTTCAGTCGCGGGGAGAGAGCAGGTAGCGGTTCAGGTCGGCTGTCAGGCTGGGGTCCACCGGGAGAGAGGCACCGTCGATCGCGGTGATGGCTGCGGCGAGGCGGACGCTCGACACCAGCCAGGCCGCATCCGCTCGCGGGAGATCCGCTGCCGGGATACGGTCGTAGGCGGTCTCGAAGCCCTGCGCCGCGAGGTGCTCGTACACGCTGAGCTGGGTCGTCCCGTGCAGGATGCCCCCGTTCGGCGCCGGGGTCACGAAGCGGTCCCCGAACCGCAGGATCAGCGAAGCCGTGGGTGCCTCGAGCACGAAGCCGTCGCTCGAAAGGAAGATCGCATCGTCCGCGCCGCGGCGGTGAGCCTCACGCAGGGCCGCCATGTTCACGGCATACGACAGGGTCTTGGCGCCCAGCAGCAACCACGGTGCCCGCTCGGCCGCGCCGAGGTCGTAACCACGGTCCAGAGTGACGACGCGCACCCCGTTCTCCCGCACGGCGGAGAAGTCGGGCGCCGGTGCAGCCGTGACCCAGGCCGTGGGAGTGGGCCCGTGCTCGACGCCACGACTGAGGATGAGCTTGATGACGGACTCACCGGATCCGAGCTGTGCCGCCGCCTCGTCGATGGCCTGATGCCACTGCGCGAGGTTCGGTGCGGGGAGATCGCACAGGCGCGCGGAGTGCGCGAGCCTCTCCAGATGCGGGACCACTTCCTGCGCGTGCCCGTCGACGACGCCGATGGACTCGAACACGCCGTCACCCCGCTGGGTACTGAGTTCACCGACGCTGAGCGCCGGCGCCGCCGCATCCACCTGGGTGAACGTGTCGGCATAGTCGGAGCGCTGCTCCTCGATGTCCACGGGATCGATCATGAATGCGAAGCGCCCGGTCATGATCCGAGCCTAGAGGGCGGGAATACCCACGGCTGCATCGCGTTACAATTGAATGGCCGGGCCGCATAACCCCGGGCTCCATTTTTTGCCGCTACGAGCGGCCTTCCGCCGAGAGGCGTTCTTGCGGCCCGGTCTTTTCTTGTCCAGGCGCGCCGAACGCTGCGGAAGCACCAGCGCTCCCCCGGTGAGGATCCGCTCAGCTGAGGGCTCCTGTGCGCCACAGCACGGCCGAAGCTGCCAGATCCTGCGCATAGCTGCTCAAGCGGAGTGCCCGCGTCGTGAGCTCGCTGGCGCGCGCAGGCTCCGTCGGCTCGTAGTCGTCGGCGGTATGGGTCGCACCGGACGCCTGCACACGACAGAAAGCTGCGGCGCGATCGAGTGCCACGGCGAAGTCGCCGCGGAAGGCCCCGCGCAGGATGGTGTCGATGAGGGCGACGAGTTCCTCCGGCCCCGCCGGCACCGGAGCACCCGCGATCACGGTGTCCGCCGACGACAGTTCGACACGGCCCCGGTCGTAGAGCAGTGCGGCCATGCGAGCGTCCGCGTGGATCGCGAGCTGCAGCACGTAGAGACGCCACAGTGCTCCGGGAAGCGTACGCGATGGTGCCTTCGACCAGAGCTCGGCGATCTCGTCGATGCCGTGCTCGGCTGTGAAGGCCACAAGTCGCTCGGCGCTCGCGCCGCTCTCGTCCGCGCGTACACGGGTCAGCAGCGCGGAAGCCGTGGCGTGCGCGACACGGGTCTCCTCGGCGGGATCGTGCGAACCGACGATGTTGTCGAAGGCGGTGGTGGGGCGACGCACGGGGCGGTGGTGCTGCTCGGGCATCCCTCCAGGGTACGCGCGATCGACGACGGTCAGGCCGTGGGGATGACGATGACCGGGTCCGTGGTCGGCTGGCCCGTCGGAGATCCACCGGCCTGCTCGACGGTCACGGCGATCGCGTCGCCCGCCTGCATCTCGCCCGTCAGGAGCGCCGTGGCGTCGCCGCCGTCCACATCGAACACACCCGCCGAGACCGGGGCATCACCGCGGACGAACCAGAGCTCGTATGTCTCCCCCTCTGCAGGGGTGGGGATGCCGTCGGCGACCAGCACGGCCTTGCCGACCGAGGCGGACCAGTGCGCGGTCGCCGAACCCCCGTCATCAAGGGCGACCGTCGCCTGCTCGGCGTCTCCCGCGGCCTCGATCTCCTGCAGCGCGACCACGCTGGCGGGAGGATTCAGTTGCTGGTTGAGGGCGACCGCACCGATTCCGACGCCGACCAGCACGGCCAGGCACGCCGCCAGGGCGAACACGCTCCGCGTCCAGCGGCGCTGCTTCGGCTTCTGCTCGGCACGAGTGTCGATGGCATCGCTCTGGGTGGCGACGGGGGCGTTCGTGATCGCCGAGGTGGCATCCGGATCGGACCGCGTTCCGCCGTCCTGGGGCAGGTCCGCGATCTGTGCGAGCAGCGCGGATCGGATGTGCGCGGGAGCAGTGACCGGTTCGACGGGGTCCGCGAGTGACGCAGCGGTGGCAGCATCCTCATCCACGGTGTCCTCCCATTCCGGGTGCTCCGCGAGGGCAGCGAGGTACCGACGCTCGTCGTCTGCAGACAGCGAGTTCAGCGCGGCACCTGCCGCGAGCTCCGCGAAGTCCTTCTCGTTCATGCCGTCACCCCCATCGCCGTGCGCAGACGGGTCAGCCCGTCTCGCATCCGTGTCTTGATCGTCCCCAGCGGCGCGCCCACGAGGGCCGCGATCTCGTTTTGACTGTAACCGCCGTAATACGCGAGGACGAGTGCTTCGCGTTGCGCTTCCGGAAGCCCCGAGAGCGCTTCGACGACCTTCCCTCCCTCTATCCCCAATTCGACCTGCTCCGCGACACTGTCGTGCGCGACGCCGATGTCCTTGAATCCTGCTCGTACGTCTCGGTCGGCGCTCGACTGCGATGCACGCACCCGATCAACGGCCCGGCGATGAGCGATCGTCATGATCCATGCTCGTCCCTGACCTCTGTTCGGAGCGAAGCGCGAAGCGGATTGCCAGATCTCCAGAAAGACCTCTTGAAGCACTTCTTCGCTCTGCGAGCGGTTGACCAGCACACGGAGGATGAGGCCGAACACGCGAGAGGAGAGCAGATCGTAGAGAGTCGCGAAGGCAGCTTGATCACCTGACGCGACGCGGACGATGAGGTCGGCGACAGCATCCTGCGTCGCTCCGTCCTCGGGAACGTCGAACCCATCGATGACCATCCCTATAAGCATGCCGTATCTCCGCCCCGGTCTCGCGCAGACGAGGCCGCTGCCGGAGCGATTTCAAAGATTTCTGAGATTCTTCCCATCCGATGCCGCAGGGGCTCCGAACAGCACTCGACGCCACGGAGAGGCCGTGGCTCAGTTCTGAAGGAGCTCGACATGTTCAGCACCAAGAAGAAGGTCACCGCAGCGATCACCCTCGGCCTGGCGAGCGCATTCCTGCTCTCGGCCTGTTCCATGGGCAGCGGCAGCACCACGGACGAGTCGTCCGAGCCGAAGGCACCGGAGACGTCGGAGTCGACGCCGACGGAGATGGACCCGGCGGCGAACCTGGTCGGTCCCGGCTGCGCGGCATACGCCGACGCCGTGCCGGACGGCGCAGGATCCGTCGAGGGCATGGCCCAGGACCCGGTCGCGGTCGCGGCCTCGAACAACCCGCTGCTGACCACGCTGGTCTCGGCGGTGAGCGGACAGCTCAACCCCGACGTCGACCTGGTCGACACCCTGAACGGCGGCGAGTTCACCGTGTTCGCACCGGTGGATGACGCCTTCGCGAAGATCGACCCGGCCACGATCGAGGCCCTCAAGACCGACAGCGCCACGCTGAGCTCGATCCTGACCTACCACGTGGTCCCCGGCCAGATCGAGCCGGCCGACATCGACGGCATGCACAAGACCGTGCAGGGCGCCGAGCTCGAGGTCACGGGCAGCGGCGACGACCTGATGGTCAACGACGCGAAGGTCATCTGCGGTGGAGTCCAGACCGCGAACGCGACCGTGTACCTCATCGACACGGTCCTGATGCCCCCGGTATCCTAAGCCGGGCGCTGTCGGGTGGGAGGACACCCGACGCACGCCCTTCTCGGGAGTAGGGGGAGGATCCTGAGAAGGAGAGAAGGGCCGTCAGCGGAGTCATGTCGCTGACGGCCCTTCTTCTTGCGCACTACACTTGACGCAGGGGCCTCTAGCTCAGTCGGCAGAGCATCGGACTTTTAATCCGCGGGTCGTGGGTTCGAGCCCCACGGGGCCCACCGCAGCACGAGCGCACCGAACCCGTTCAGGATTCACCGTCGTGCATTCCTGCCAGCAGCTCGTCACGGATCTCGGCCACGCCGCTCGGCAGCGTCTCGCCTTCGAGGTCGAACACCGGAGCGTCCGGGGTGCCGCCGATCGCGCACACCGCGACACTGTCCTGCCCGTTCAGGGTCTTCGGGATCACGACGAACCAGAGCGACTGCCCGCCGAGCCATTCCGTGGTCGCCATGTCGGCGAAATAGGTCGCATCCGGCGCGAGACTCCGAGTCTTCTGCGTGCACAGCTCCACCAGTTGGGCGGTCGCGAATGCCGTCGCAGACTCGGTCGGCTGTGGTGTCGCCGTGTCGATCGGAGATGACGTCGGCGAAGGCGCGGCGGTCGACGCGGTCGGCGAGGGGCTCGGCGCGGGCTCAGGAGCGCAGCCGGCGAGCAGCACGAGCACCGGCACGAGGACGAGGGCAGAACGGAAGCGCATGGCTGGATGCTACTGCCTCCCCACTCCGATCCGACGGGAGCGCTCCGCGACCGCCCGACTCCGCCTCTAGCATCCTCCCCCGCTCCCCGGCCACCCCCTTCACTCCTCGCTCGTTCCGGGAGAGGGTCGACTCGTCCGCATCCGCGGGCGACTCCCCACGAAAGGATGAACGATGACCCTCACCGGCAACCGAGTGGCGTTCCTGGCGACCGACGGATTCGAGGACAGCGAGCTCACCAGCCCGTGGGAGGCGGTCACCGCCGCGGGCGCGAGCGCGACACTGATCGCCCCGGCGGGAGCGGCGATCACAGGGAAAAACGGTCACGAGCAAGCCGTCGACCTGCTCGCCTCCGAGGCGGCGGCCGACAGCTTCGACGCCCTCGTCCTTCCCGGCGGTGTCGTCAACGCCGACCACCTGCGCCTCGACAAGCCGTCGATCGCGCTCGCCCGCGCCTTCTTCGACCAGCACAAGCCCGTCGGCGTGATCTGCCACGGCGCCTGGATCCTCATCGAGGCGGACGTCGTGGACGGCCGGACGCTCACGAGCTACCCGAGCCTGACCACCGACCTCCGCAATGCCGGAGCGACCTGGGTCGACGAAGAGGTCATCGTGGACGAAGGACTCGTCTCCAGCCGCACACCCGATGATCTCCCGGCCTTCAACGCGAAGCTCGTCGAGGAGATCGGCGAAGGGAAGCACGCGGGCCAGACGGCCTGATTCCGCGCCTCTGAGGCCGAAACCTCGGCCTCAGAGGCGAGCCCGATGCCGACGGACGGCCGCACGGTTGGCGCAGCGCACGGAGCAGAACCGCTGGCGACCGTTGCGCGTCACGTCCGCCACGACATTCGTGCACGGCGCGGCCTGGCAGCGCCCGAGCCTGCTCATTCCCCGGGTGACGAGATGCAGCGACGTGCCGAGGCTGATGATCGCCCGGAGCACGTAGGGCAGCGACGGCACGTCATCGCGGTAGTGCAGGTGCCAGCCTTCGCCGTCGTGGTTGGTCAGCCGTGGATACGCGGCGGCGGCGGCGAGCTGTGCGTTCAGCAGTAGCGCCCTCGCGTCGGCATCGGACTCGTCGACGATCGCGAGCCAGTCGTCGATGACCGCTCGGACTTCCGCATGGTCCTCGGGCGCCGGCGGGAATGTCTGCGTCATCCCGAGGGCGAGGGTGCGCTCCTCGATGCCAGCGCGATCCCTTGGCCAGTCGTTCGCCAACGACGCGGCCAGCAGGACCGCATACTCGCCGTAAGGGTTGAGATGCATAAGACCATTACATCACGCTGGATGCATGACCTCGCCGAACACTCTCCCGATCCCCCGC
Organism: Microbacterium sp. KKR3/1; assembly: GCF_021272365.1. Lineage (NCBI taxonomy): Bacteria > Bacillati > Actinomycetota > Actinomycetes > Micrococcales > Microbacteriaceae > Microbacterium > Microbacterium sp. KKR3/1. Next base: position 324,325 of record NZ_JAJSDW010000003.1, read on the forward strand.
CTCCGACCGAAGACCGCGACCCATGAACACGGCTGGCGGGTGGAATCCCGACACCCGACGAGCGAGGGCGTCGTGCTCTACGTGCGCTGTGCGGACTGCGGATCCCGACGTGTCGACCTGCAGGCGCACCCTCACACACCACCCGTCGGGGTGAGCGGGGAACTCGGTGGTGCAGGGCGCTGAGGCTCAGACGTCGACGATCTCACCGTTCCGCGGTATCCACGGGCCACCGGTCGGTCGAGCGAAGACGAGGGGGACGCCACGGGCATTCCCCAGGAGCGAGTCCGACACCTGCACGTGCAGGTGAGGTTCGGTACTGTTCCCCGAGTTGCCGCACTCACCCAACTTCGCGCCCTGGAGGATTCTCTGTCCCCCACGCACTTGGATGCTTCCCCTCCGCAGGTGGGCGAGCAGCACCACTCCCTCAGGCACGCGGAGGACCACGTGGTTGCCCGCGATCGCCGGCGCCCCCGCACGGATGCGCGAAGATTGCGTGAGTGCATACCCCAGCAGCGACAGCGGGGATCGCCTCGCCACGTGATCCGGTTCGCCATCGTGGGTCGCCAGCACCTCTCCCGTGACCGGGCTGAGGATCGGCCGCCCGAAGCCCACGAAGGTCTCCGGTCTCTCGGTTCCGATCAGACTCGCGAGTGTGCGCGGCGCGCTACGCCCTTCCGTGTCGACGGGCACGAAGTCGATCGCGTGGGAGGTTCCGAACAGCTCGGTGCCATGGCTGGGCACGCGGGACGCCGGACTGTTCTGCGCCTTCCAACGCCCCTCGAAGGGCAACGCGAGTTCGACGGCGCCCGCGGGGATCACGCGGCCAGCTCGATGAGCGCACGGATCGTGCGGAGGTTGCGCGCTGTGCCCGCCACGCCGAGCGCACGGTCGAGCACCGCCTTCGTCAGCTTCGTGGAATGCACGCCGCCTTCGCCGTAGTCGATCCACAGGTCGTCGTCGACGAGAGCGAGGCGCTCTGCAGGGCGCAGGTGTTCCTCCAACGCTGCGAGCGCACCACTCGCAGGACGCCCCTCCAGGAACATCGCGTGCACGAAAGTCACATCCCCTTCGGGAAAGGGCTGCGCGGATTCCGACGAGACCAGCTGCGCATGGGTCCGATGGATCACGGGGGTGTCCACCCCGAACTCGCGGTGGATCACGGAACGGACAGCAGCGCGTACGGCCTCGGGATCCGACGGAGTCGCGCAGACGATGTTCCCGCTGGCGATGTAGGTGGAGATATCGGCGAGGTCCGTCTCGGCTGCCAGCACGTCGCGCAGCCGCCCCATCGGAACCCTGTTGCGTCCGCTGACGTTCACGGCCCGCAGCAGGAGGACGCTATGACTCACGCGTCCGCGCTCAGGACCAGTTCCGCGCCGGCATGCACGAGCTCGGCCAACGCGGTCTCACTCGCCTCCGGAGCGACCCCCGCGACGAGGTCGGTCAGGATGCGGACGTGGACACCGTGGGCGATCGCGTCGAGGGCTGACGCACGGACACAGTGATCCGTCGCGATCCCGACGACATCCGCGCTGAGCACCCCGGCCGCCGCCAGTACCTCACCGACGGTCTCCTGTGCTTCGGTCTCCCCCTCGAACATCGAATAGGCGGGCTTGCCCTGGCCCTTGCGGACGTGGTGGGTCACGGAATCGGTCACGAGGAGCGGATCGTAGTCGGCCCCCGGGGTCCCGGCGACGCAGTGCACCGGCCAGGAGTCGATGAAGTCCGGCGTCTCGGCGAAGTGACCCCCGTTGTCCCCCTCGGCGTCATGCCAGTCGCGGGAGGCGATGATCACCTCGTAATCCGTGGCGTGCGCGGCGAGGTAGCCCGTGACGGCGGAGGCCACCGCATCACCGCCCACGACCTCGAGCGCACCGCCCTCGGTGAAGTCGTTCTGCACATCGACGATGAGAAGCGCTCTACTCATACTTCGAGGTTACGCCGTGGGGACGGGAAAGGCCCCGTGATGTTCTTCGCATCACGGGGCCTTCGGAGCCGCTTGTCAGAATCGAACTGACGACCTTTTCATTACGAGTGAAACGGTGTAGATCGAATCGCGCCCACAAACCCTTGATTTCTAGCCAGC
>NZ_JAJSDW010000004.1:0-176865 GCF_021272365.1 Microbacterium sp. KKR3/1
ACGGTGACGTGTACGGCGGATGCGGATTACACGGTGACGGAGGGGGACATCCTCGCGGGTGGGGTGGTGAATACGGCGTCGGTGTCGGCGACGCCCCCGGCGGGTGTGAGCCCTCCGGACCCGGTGGAGGACACCGTCACGGTTCCGACGGCGATTCCCGACGCGGGGCTCACTCTGGAGAAGATCGCGAATCTCGCTGAAGCGGATGGTGACGGGATCGCCGAGATCGGCGATGTCATCAGCTACGAGTTCCTCCTCACCAACGTCGGCAACGTGACGTTGGTGGATGTCGGGGTCAGTGACCCGACAGTCGGCACGGTGATCTGCGACACGACCACGCTCGCGATCGGCGAGTCCACCACGTGTGTCGCTCCTGCCACGCACGTGGTGACGGAGGATGACGTCCTTGCCGGGGCGGTGACGAACACCGCGACCGGCGTGGCCACACCGCCGGTGAACGTCGGGTTCCTTCCCCCGATCGACACCGCTATCGTCCCGACCGTCGAGGCGTCGGCGGGGCTGTCCATCGTGAAGGACGCGACGATCGACGACACGAACGGGAACGGTCTCGCGGACATCGGTGAGACGATCGCCTACTCGTTCGTGGTGATGAACACGGGCACGGTCACGGTGAGTGACATCACGGTCACCGATCCTCTGGCGGGGAGTGTGACGTGTCCGGCGACGTCGTTGGCGGGTGGTGCGTCGATGACGTGCACCGCGGATGTGCCGTACACGGTGGTGGAGGCGGATCTCCTCGCCGGTGGGGTGGTGAACACGGCGACCGCTGACGGCACGGTGCCTGACGGGGTGGAACCGATCGAGCCACCCACCGACACGGTCACGACCCCCACCCCTGCTGACAGCGCGGGGCTGGCGATCACCAAGATCGCCCAGGTGGACGACGCGGACTCGAGCGGTCTCGCCGGGCTCGGCGAGACGATCGCCTACTCGTTCGTGGTGATGAACACGGGCACGGTCACGGTGAGTGACATCACGGTCACCGATCCTCTGGCGGGGAGTGTGACGTGTCCGGCGACGTCGTTGGCGGGTGGTGCGTCGATGACGTGCACCGCGGATGTGCCGTACACGGTGGTGGAGGCGGATCTCCTCGCCGGTGGGGTGGTGAACACGGCGACCGCTGACGGCACGGTGCCTGACGGGGTGGAACCGGTCGAGCCACCCACCGACTCCGTCACCACGCCGACCGACTTCCCGACGGCCGGAATCGAGATGGTGAAGAGCGCGACTCTCGACGATGCGAACGGAAACGGCCTCGCCGACGTCGGCGAGACGATCGACTACCGCTTCCAGGTGCGCAACACCGGGAACGTGACGCTCGACCCCGTCACGATCGACGACCCGATGATCGGTGCTGTCACCTGCGACTCGGAGTCGCTGCCGCCGGCGACGATGATGGAGTGCGCGGGTGCGCCCTACACGGTCACGACGGACGACATCGCCCGGGGCAGTGTCGTGAACGTGGCGACCGCGAACGGGACGCCTCCGGACGGCGTCGCGCCGCCTCCGCCGAGTGAGTCCACCGTCACCGTCGCCACCGCGGCACCTCCGGCTCCCCCCGTGCCCCCGGGCGGAGGGGGCGGCGGTCTCGCCGTCACCGGTGCGGCGCTGGGCGGAGGACTCACACTCGCTGCACTGCTCCTGTCGCTCGGTGCAGCCCTTCGCGCAGCCGATCGTGTCAGCCGGAAGGAACTGCTCATGAATGCGAAGAGCGTGCTCTAGGAGCCGCCCGATACCGTGGGTGTCGACGATCCGGACGATCCGGTGAAGGGACGAACATCCATGCCGGAGAACACCGGGAGCGACGGCCGCATCCGCGAGGGCTACTCCGCCCGCGCGGGGGAGTACGCGGAACTCTTCGGCGACATCGACCAGATGGATGCCGACGACCGCGAGCGCATCGCGAACTGGGCGGAGGGGATCGACGGTCGCCTCCTCGACGCGGGGTGCGGTCCCGGCCACTGGACGGCGTTTCTCGCCGCGCGAGGCCACGCGGCGGAGGGCATCGACCTCGTGTCGGAGTTCATCTCCCTCGCGACCGCCCGGTACCCGGGTGTGCCTTACCGGGTCACGTCATTGTCCGAGGCCGACCTCGAGGAGGGGTCGCTCCGTGGCGTGCTCGCCTGGTACTCGTTGATCCATGCGAGGCCGGATGAGCTTCCTTCGCTCCTGGCGACGGTGCGGTCGGCTCTCGCACACGGAGGGGCCCTGCTCCTCGGCTTCTTCGACGGCCCCGACGGTGAGCCGTTCCCCCATGCCGTGACCACCGCGCACCACTGGAGCGTCGGCGGGATGTCCGCGCTGCTGGAAGCGGCAGGTTTCTCGGTGATCGACAGTGAGACTCGCGTGCCGACCGGAGCACGACCTCACGCCTCGATCAGCGCCGTGGCGGTCTGAGTCGTCAGGGCCGGACGCGGACCGTGCGGCCTTCGAACGAGACCAGGTCCCCGTCGCGCAGCTGGCGGCCGCGGCGGCGATCCACCTCGCCGTTGACCGTCACGTAGCCGTCGATGATCACTTCTTTCGCGTCACCGCCGGAGTCGAGGAGACCCGCGAACTTGAGGAACTGCCCCAGGCGGATCACCTCACCGCCGATGGAGATCTCGTCGATCGGTCCGGAACTCGTCATCCCTGAATGCTAGTCGTGCGGGAAAGCGTTCGAATCGCGCACACGGCTCGATCTGGGCACCCGATGAAGCCATGTGCGCGATTCGAACGGGGCTCGATCAGTCGAGGTCGGTCCCGACGACCGTGAAGTCGGCGCTGAAGTCGATGTCGATCGAACGGTTGTCGGAGGTGAGGACCGAAGCGTCGTAAGGGCTGGTGTCATCCCCGTCGACGTCGAGATCCGTGATCGTGCCCTCGGCCTCCTCGAAGGCTGCTGCGACGAGGGCGCGGATGGTGGCATCGTCGAGAGTGAGCGTGGGTGCGGTGTCATCGTCGTCCGCGGCGTCCGTCGCGATGACGGATGCGGCGAGGTCTTCGGTGACTCGCACCTCGCTCTCACTCCCGTCGGAGGCCGTCAACTGCACCTCCCAGGTCCCGTCACGCTTCGCGTCGATCGATGTGACCTCGCCCTCGGCGGCGCCGCGCGCGGCATCCGCGATGTCGATCAGCTCATCGGCTGAAACCGCGCCGATGCCGGTCGCGGGACCCCGGTCGTTCATCCGCGCGTCGTCGTGTTCGCCGCGGTGCTCCTCATGGCGACCGTCGTCGTGGTGACCGTCGTCGTGGCGACTGTCGTCGGAGATCGAGGGGCGGTGATCGTCGTCGAACTCATCACTGATCGCGGCGCCGACGGCGATACCGCCGCCTGCGAGGACGACGGCTGCCGCGATGCCGCCCCCGATGAGCAGTGCGCGCGTGCGGCCCGACCTGGGAGCGGATGTCGCCGGAGCGGCGACCGGATCGGCTGCGGGGAACGTCGGGTGCTGCCCGTCGCCGACGGTCGGAGCGGCGGACTCCGGAGCCGGGGATACCGGAACGGTCTGCGCATCCGGGGTGCTCTCGGGCGTCTGGTCGGGGGTGGGGGTCTTGTCATCCATGACCCGATGGTCCCCCGGAGTCGCTGAAGCCATCCTGAAGCGACCTGAAGACCTCTTCAGGATCGACCACCCCGGGCGTTCAGGGCGCGACGGGCAGCGCGAGCACGAAGCGCGCGCCGCCCCACCGCGAGTCGTCGACCATCAGCGTCCCGCCGGCGGAGACGGCGATGCCGCGGGCGATCGCAAGCCCCAGACCGCTCCCGCCGGCGTCTCGGCTGCGCGCCTCGTCGAGCCGGACGAATCGTTCGAAGATCCGCTCCCGCTCCTCGACGGGGACCCCGGCGCCATCGTCTTCGACCATCACGAACACGTGCCCGTCCGCGGGGACGACACCGATGGCGACTCGGCCGCGACTGTGACGGACGGCGTTGTCCGCGAGGTTCCGCACCAGCTGGCCCAGGAGGCGGGGGTCTGCGTGCACCCGGGCCGCGGCGATCCCCGAGCCGTCGACGTCGAGTCCTGCCGCGCGCAATCGGCGCACCTCGCCCAGCGCGATGTCATCGAGGTCGACCGCTTCGCCGCGCGTGCTCGCCCCCTCGTCGAGACGGGCCAGCAGCAGCAGCGACTCGACGATGCCCTGCAGCCGGAGTCCCTCCTCCGACACCACCTCGGCCAGTTCGCCGATGCTCGTCACCTCCGGGTGGGCCTGCGCGAGCTCGGCGTGCTGGCGGATGGTCGCGAGCGGCGAACGCAGCTCATGGGAAGCATCGGACACGAAGCGTCGTTGTGCGGTGGCGGCGGCATCGAGGCGATCGAGCATGCCGTTCATGGTCGTCGCGAGTGCCGCGATCTCATCGGCCGTCTCGGGCACCGGTACGCGCTGGTGGAGCCGCTCGGCGGTGATGCCGTCCACTTCTTCACGGATGCGCTCGACCGGACGCAGGGCGCGACCGACGACGAGCCATGTGGTCACCGCGACGAGCAGCAGCAGGAGGGGGACGGCGATCGCCAGCAAGGTCGCCACCGTCGCGAGGGTCTCGGCGTCGTCGTCGATCGCGACGGCGAGCACGAGCGTCTGGTCATCGTCGAGCTCTTCCGAGACGACGAGCACGGGGCCGCCGTCGACCGTCGTCGTCTGTGGGTCATCGTCGATGGGGAGCGGTGTGGAGCCCAGCTTCTCGCGGGCGTCCTCGCTCGCGGCGCGGACGGAGCCATCCGGTCCGACGAGCTGCAGGATCTCATCGTCGAGAGCGTCGATGCCCCGGCCGCCCGGCCCGCCCGTGCGGTCGGAGAGCTGCTCGAGACGCTGCTCCGCCGCGCGCACGGTGTTGTCGTGCATGCTGCTGCGCAGGACGCCGTAGAAGGAGAAGGAGCCGATGAGCAGGGCGACGGCCACGACCACCGTGGCTCCGAGCGTCGTCCTGCCGCGCACGGAGCGCCAACTGCGGCTAGCCACCGTCGGCCGCCAGCCGGTACCCCGCACCGCGGATGGTTTCGATCGCCTCGCGTCCGAACGGCTTGTCGAGCTTGCGGCGCAGATGCCCCACGTACACCTCGACGATGTTCGGGTCGCCGTCGAAATCGTCATCCCAGACCCCCTCGATGAGGGCGCGTTTCGACAGCACCTGGCCGCGGTGCCGCAGAAGGTATTCGAGCACGGAGAACTCCCGCGCGGTCAGTGCCACCGGCATGTCGCCTCGCCAGACACGATGCGCGGCGGGGTCGAGGCGCAGGTCCCCGGCCTCGAGGATCGCCGGGCGCGCGACGGCACCGCGCCGGACGAGGGCGCGCAGGCGTGCGACGAGGATCGCGAAGGAGAACGGCTTGGTGACGTAGTCGTCGGCCCCGGTCTCGAGTGCCTCGACCTGATCCCACTCGCCATCCTTCGCGGTGAGCATCAGGACGGGGGTCCAGTTCTCTTCGGCGCGCAGTGCCTCGCACACCTTCCACCCGCTCATACCCGGCATCATGAGGTCGAGCACGATCGCGTCGTACCGCGTCTCCCGTGCACGCCAGAGCCCGTCGACACCGTTGTGCGCGACGTCGACGGCGAACCCCTCAGCCTCCAGGCCACGGCGCACGCCCTCGGCCAGACGCACCTCGTCGTCCACCACCAGGATCCGCATTCCTCCAGTGTGGCCCGTCGACGCTGAATCGCGGCTGAAGCGCCCTCCCCGCCCTTTCGAATCGCGCAAACAGCTCGATCTCGGCGTCAGATGCGACCAGTTGCGTGATTCGAAAGGGTCAGGAGAGGGCGGCCTGGAGTTGCCGGATCACCGCGCCGAGGGTTCCGGCGGCGAGGAGGCCCGGGCCGAGCGGGCCCGCCGTATCCGTACCGAGGGGCGGGAGTCGTCGGAGCGCCGCCGCGGCTTCGGGGGAGAGGAGCGCGAGCTGCCAGTGCACCTCTCCGGCGCGAGCGTCGGAGTCGTCGGGGTGCGCGAGCTCGACCGCGCTCGCGGCATAGGCGGCCGCCCCGAACGCATGAGCACCCATGTGCGCGACGCCCGCAGCCTGGGCGGCCGACCGCGCAGCGGCCGCGCCGGCGGGCGTGGTCGCTGCGCCGGCGGCGCGACCGGCGACGAAACGGCGGCGGATCTCTCCCGCAGCGGTGAGTTCTCCCCGTGCGAAGGCGCGAGCTCTGGCGATGGCGTCGCGCGCACGGTCATCGTCCGGCGCCTCCCTCTCGAAGAGGGGCAGCACGCGTTCGGCACAGTCGGCGGCCCACACCGCGACCAGGCGCCGATCCCCCTCGGCCATGCCCTGCACGGTGCTCATCCTCGTCGCGCTCGGCGGTCGGCGCGAGCGCGGGCGGACTCGTGCGCGTCGCGGAGCAGGGCGAGCACGGTGTCTGACGTCCGCTCGGCCGGATCGATCACGCAGACCCACCCGGCCGTGCCGTACAGCGGATGCGGCTGGAACACATCGACATCGGTCGGCTGTGCGTCCGCGGCCACGAGTGGGTCGGCTTTGCCCTGGCCGACGTGGATGTTCACCCGGAAGCGCCCGGGGGTGTCGAGCGCGGAGGACTCGTCGTCCGGATAGTTCTTCGTGATGATCGTCCCGTAGGGCTGTGTGCGCTCCGGCATCCGCCCGTCCGGGGCGTAGGAGAAGTAGGCGTCTCCCCAGGAGAGCTCGGGGTAGGGGTCACCTGCTTGGGGGGTGATGACGAGGACGCCGTCGAATCCACGGACGGCGTCGATGATCTCCTGCATGTTCATGCTTCAATGATGAAGTTGAAGCGCTTATGTGGAGTTTTCCTCCAGGACGAAGGGAAATTCGATGGTGAACCCTCAAGAGGTGACTCTGACGACAGCGCTGCTCGGGCGACGCGTGGGGTACTCGACCCAACAGGTGCGAGACCTGGAGAGGCTCGGCGTCCTCCCCGCGGCCGAGCGCGGGACCAACGGCTACCGCCGCTACGGTCCGCACCATGAAACGGCGTTGCGTGCCTATCGGGCGATGGCAGCGGCCCTCGGTCCTGTGCCCGCACGACGACTGATGCCCGGACTGATCGACGCATCGATGGAAGACGCCGCCGAGCGGATCGACCTCTTACACGCCGACCTCGCCGAGGAGCGCTCACGCGTGCGGGAAGCGCTCCGCGGTCTCGAGGCCGCCAGGGAGGAAGCCGACGACGACTTCGACGAGGACGATGTGATGGCCATCGGTGAACTCGCCCAGGCGCTCGGCATCCGCCCCTCCGCCCTGCGCCATTGGGAGCGTGAGGGGCTCGTCCACCCGCTCCGGGGTGCGACGTCGGCGCGCTCCTACGGTTCCACGGCGATCACCGACGCGCGTATCGTCGCGGCGCTCCGTTCGGGCGGTTACCGCATCCCTGCGATCGCCCGCATCCTCGACCAGGTGCGCGCCCACGATCGCACCGACGAGGTGGAGGTGATCCTCGCGGAACGGCTCGCGGCGCTCACCCGACGTAGCGTCGCGCTCCTCGCCGCCGCGGGGCACGTGCACGACCTGCTCGTCCGCCCAGGTTCTACTCCGTAGGCTGGAGACATGACGAAGAACATCTGGACCATCCTCGGCGTCATCCTCGCCGTCGTGATCGCGTGGTGGATCGTGAGCGCGTTGTTCTCGGTCCTCGCGTTCATCTTCAAGCTCGCGATCGTCGCGGTCGTCGCCGTGGTGGTCTTCCTCGTGCTCCGTGGGATCTTCAGCCGCAGCGACGACTGACACACATCACTCCCGCGGGAACGAGACTCCGCTCAACTCCTCCGAGAGTCGCCAGTTGCGCTCTGCGTCCTCGCTGCTGCGTAGCGGGCGGTAAAGGGTCTGTTCTGCGGGATCTCCGCCCAGATGGCCGAGACCGCGGGGACCGTACAGACGACCAGCGAGCGCGGACGACGACGAGGCCGCGTACAGGGCGGGGAGCGCCGCGGTCTCGGGCGTCCCGACGACGAGTCCACGGGTGGAGGCCCATCGGATCACGCGTACTTGGGCTGTGTCGTCTGCGCGACCGACTTCGGGTCGTGCCGCCAGCAGGCTCGTCGGGGCGACACCCGGGTGGGACAGGTTCGAGGTGATCCCCCATCCGAGCGCTCGGCTTCGCCGGTCGAGCTCGAGTCCGAACAGCCCGAAAGCGATCTTGGACTGGCGATAGGCGCGCATACCGTCATAGGCGCGCGTCCAGTTGGGATCCTGCCAGTTGATCGACCCGCGTGCGGCGGCGACGCTCACCTGGGAAGTCACTCGCGCCTCTCCTGCGCGCAGGAGAGGGAGGAGGTGCGAGACGAGGGCGAAGTGTCCGAGATGGTTCGTGCCGTACTGCACCTCGAATCCGTCGGCTGTCGTCTGCCGATCCGGCGGGGTCATGACACCCGCGTTGTTGATGAGGAGATGCACGGGCCTGCCGTCGGCGACCATCGTCCCCCCGAAGGATGCGACGGACGCCAGGGACGACAGATCGAGCGTCTTCGTCTGCACGGATGCGTCAGGTGCGGCCGCTCGGATGGCGTTCACCGCCGCCTCGCCCTTCTGGGTGTTGCGAACCGGCAGCACGATATCGGCGCCCGCTTGCGCGAGCCGCGTTGCGATGCGCAGTCCGATCCCGTCACTGCCACCGGTGACGACGGCTCGGCGGCCCTTCAAAGAGGGGATGCGGATGTCGGGGATGCGGTTGCTCATCGTTGCTCCTTCGTTTCCCCTCCAGCGTGCGTCTCGCATCGCTGCGCAACCAGGACTTGCCATGCAGTGGATACCCGGGCGCCGCCGATGCGAGGATCGATGCGTCGACAGGAGGCGATACATGGCGATCGACAGGACCGCACTCGCGGGGTTCCTCCGGCAGCGGCGGGACAGCCTCCAGCCCGAGGATGTGGGGCTTCCGAGAGGGGGGCGACGGCGTACCGACGGCCTGCGGCGCGAGGAAGTGGCCGCGCTCAGCCACATGTCCGCCGACTATTACGCTCGCATCGAACGCGGTGACGGCCCCTTGCCTTCGGAGCAGATGCTTGCCGCGATCGCCCAGGGCCTTCACCTCACGATGGATGAGCGTGATCATCTGTTCCGTCTCGCCGGCCACGCCCCTCCCACACGAGGTGGGGCCGGCGACCACATCGGTCCCGGAATGTTGCGGATCCTCGACCGCCTGCAAGACACTCCGGCCGAGATCGTCAGCGAGCTCGGAGAGACCCTGCGGCAGACCTCGCTGGGAGTCGCGCTCACGGGGGACACCACGCGTTTCACCGGGCTCAATCGGAGCCTTGGATATCGCTGGTTCAGTGAGCCTGCGACCCGCGATCTGTATGACCCGGCGGAGCACGAGTTCCTGTCCCGCCTGTGGGTGTCGTCGCTGCGTGAAGCCATAGCCCGGCGGGGGACCTCGTCGCGCGCCTCCCTCATGGCCGAATCGCTCCAGGACCGCAGCGCCGAGTTCCGTGAGCTGTGGGACCGGCAGGAGGTCGGCCTGCAAGCGCGCGAGACGAAGCACTTCGTGCACCCCGAGCTCGGCGTCCTCGAACTCAACTGTCAGAGTCTCATCGACCCGGAGCAGTCGCAGTTCCTGCTCGTGTACACGGCCGCTCCGGGGTCCGAGAGCCACGACAAGCTCGCGCTGTTGTCGACCCTGGCCCCGCGCGCTCTCGTCTGACACACTCCTGCCCTTCGAATCGCGCAAACGGCTGCGAATTCACCTCAGCAGCGACACTGTGCGCGATTCGAAAGGCCTCCGCGTCAGGCCCGGGCGAACTCCCCGACCCGGTACTTCGCGGCACGGTGTGTGTCCTGCACCCGGTCGCCGCGACCGTGGAGCTTGTTGCGGAGGGTGCCCGGCGCGTACTCCTCCGGGTAGGCGCCGCGTTCGCGCAGCACCGGGATCACGTGCTCGATGATGTCCTGCCACGTGCCGGGGGTGACCGCGTAGGCGAGGTTGAAGCCGTCGATGTCGGTCTCGTCCACCCAGGACTGCAGTTCGTCGGCGATCTCGACGCCGGATCCGACGATCGTGGGGCCGAGGCCGCCGATCGCGTTGTGGCGCCCGAAGTCCCCGACTGTCCATTCGCGTCCGAGGTCGGCCTCCTCCTTCAGATGCTGCAGCACCGACTGGATCGCGTTGGACTCGACGTTCCCGACCGGCTCGTCCTCGGCGTACTGCGACAGGTCCACGCCCATCCATCCCGACATGAACGTGAGCGCACCCTCGGGGCTCGCATAGGAGAGGTACTCGGCGTGCTTCGCGGTCGCCTCTTCGCTGGTGGCGGCGGTGATCACGGTGAGCAACGTGTAGATGCGGGCGTCGTACCGGTCGCGGCCCGCCGCTTCGAGGGCATCGCGTATGCGTTTCACCGTGCCGGCGAGCACCTCCTTCGAGGGCGCGGCGACGAAGATGGCCTCGGCGTTCTCGGCCGCGAACTTCACCCCGCGCGGACTGGCGCCGGCCTGGTAGATCACCGGCGTGCGCTGCGGTGACGGCTCGGAGATGTGGATGCCCGGCACGCTGAAGTGCTTGCCGTCATGCCCGATGGGATGCACCTTGGCCGGGTCGGTGAAGATGCCGCGCTCGCGGTCCTCGACCACCGCGTCGTCCTCCCACGACCCCTCCCAGAGCTTGTAGAGCACCTCGACGTACTCGTCCGCATGGTCGTAGCGGTCGTCGTGCGCGAGCTGGTCCTCCTGGCCCATGTTCCGCGCGGCGCTGGGCAGGTATCCGGTCACGACGTTCCACCCCACGCGGCCCTGTGTGAGGTGGTCGAGCGTGCTCAGCCGGCGCGCGAAGGGGTAGGGGTGCTCGAAGGCGGTGCCGGCGGTGATGCCGAATCCCAGGTTCTCGGTGACGGCAGCCATCGCGCTCACCAGCAGGATCGGGTCGTTCACCGGCACCTGGGCACCGTTGCGGATCGCGGCCTCGTTCGTGCCGCCGTAGACGTCGTAGGTCCCGAGCACGTCTGCGATGAAGATGCCGTCGAACGTCGCGCTCTCCAAGAGCTTCGCGAGGTCGGTCCAGTACGAGAGCGTGTTGTACTGCCGTGACCGGTCGTCGGGATGCCGCCACAGCCCGGACGACTGGTGGGCGACGCAGTTCATGTCGAAGGCGTTGAAGCGGATCTGACGTGTCATGCACCCATGAAAGGCGAACGGCGTGCGCGAATCCAGGGCAGCCGACACGCACGGACACATTTCAGGAGGATGACTCGGTCACGTCGATCCGGTCGGGGTCAGGGCTTGTACACGTCGCGGCGATGGCCCAGCGTGACGACTGCGACGATCAGGACATCGTCGTCAACCGTGTAGATGATGCGATAGCTTCCGACGCGGACGCGGAGTCCGTCGCGTCCCTGCAGGGCTTTGGCACCGGGAGGTCGGGGGTTCTCACCGAGAAGAGCGATCGCGCCGCGAATCCGGTCGCGGTCCTGGTGGTCGACCCTCTTCAGCGCGCGGACTGCGGCGGGGCGCAGCTCGATCCGGTAGCTCACGTCCAGCCCAGGTCTGCCTTCACCTGCTCCCAGGGGACGTCGGGACCCTCTTCTGCCATCGCCTCGTCGAATGCGGCGACATCTTCGGCTTCTTCGAGCGCATCGAGCATCCGCTCATACTGCTCGGGGCTGATCACAACCGCAGTGCGCTGACCGCGCCGCTCGATGAAGACCGCCTCCTCCTGAGAGCGGGCGATGACCGTGGAGAGGTTGTTGCGTGCGTCGGCGACGCTGATCGTGGACATGCACCAATTGTACATTTGGGTGTCAGAGATGTACATATCCCGTCCTTCGCTCTCCTCCGCGGGCTCTACCCTTGACTGGTGACCGACGAGATCTCGACCGCCCAGCGTCTGGTGCGCCGTTTCGCCCGTGAGACCAACCTGCTCGTGTCCGGTCGGGACTTCTCGGTCGTCGGGACGGATGCGGTGGCCGATGCGCTGCGATCCCTCCTCCCCGCCCTCGGTGCGCGCCTCGGAGACGGCGGCGTCACCTTCGCGCCGGGGGGATCCTGCGAGATCCTGCTCGACGGTGGGCCCCTCCCGGTACGGGAGACCGCCGAGGACCGCGTGGACGCGGCCGGACGGCACATGTCGGTCGCCACCGCTCTCGCCGCACGCCTGGGCGACGCCGGCACGGTGAGAGGACTCCGGATCGGCATCGCGATGGTGCTCGAGCCGAAGACCGCCCAGCTCGCCCTGCTGCTGCGGGACGCCGGGGCCACCGTGGCCGTCTACGCCCATCCCGACGAGATCGACGTCGAGGTCGCCGCGGTGCTGCGCCGGCGCGGAATCCCGGTCGACGGGGACCCGTCCCTTTCGGGTGCCGCCGAGCGCGCTGCCGCCGTGGACTTCCTGCGCCGCGGCTTCGACCTGCTGCTCGACGACGGCTCGCACCTGATCCGCCTGGCGCACGAGGAAGGCCTCGCCGCCGACCTGCGAGGTGCCGCGGAGGAGACCACGAGCGGGCTCACCCCGTTGCGGCTCATGGAGCGTGAGGGAGTGCTCGAGATCCCCGTCATCGCGGTCAACGACGCCCTGACCAAGACCTCCTTCGACAACCGGTACGGCACCGGTCAGTCGTGCGTGTTCGCGATCGCCGATGCGCTGGACGCCGTGGGGGTCGACCTCCGCGACCAGCCGGCCGTCGTCGTCGGCTACGGCCCCGTCGGTGAAGGCGTCGCGGCGCACCTGCGCGCCCTCGGGGTCGACGTCTTCGTCACCGAGACCGACCCCGTCCGCGCGTTGCGCGCCGCCCACGACGGATTTCGTATCGGCCGCCTGCACGACCTCGCCCCGGGCGCGCTCGTCGTCTCGGCCACCGGTGCTCCGCACACCATCGACGCCGAGGTGCTGCGCGCTGCGGCGATCGTCGCGGTCGCCGGGGGAGTTCCGCACGAGGTCGAGCTCGACCCTGCCATGCTGCGACCGTACACGGGCGAGAACGGCCAGGCCTCGAGTGCCGTCGAACGCGCCGGTGACGGAGCACTCGTGATCGCCCGGGCAGGCTGCGTGAATCTGTCCGCCGGTGAGGGCAACCCCATCGAGATCATGGATCTGTCGTTCTCGGTGCAGCTCTTCGCCGTCGGGCACCTGCTCGCGCACGACCTGCCGCCCGGGGTGCATCCGCTTCCGTCCGACGCCGACACCACGATCGGCGCCGCCGCGCTCGTAGCCCGCGGTGAGCGCATCGACCAGCGCAGTCCGGCGCAGGTCGAAGCGCAGCAGGAGTGGCGCTCGCCACGGTTCCGAGGCGAGTCCGCATGAGTGCCGTCACGGTCTATTCGGCAGGACTCGTGGTGCCGATCACCGCGCCGCCGATCGTCGATGGCGCGGTCGCCGTGCGGGACGGCCGGATCATGCACGTCGGGGAGCGCGCCTGGGTGCTGCATTCCCTCGCGGAACGGGGCATCGACGCCGACGAGGTGCACTGGCCGGGTGTCCTGACCCCCGGCCTCGTGAACGCGCACACCCATCTGCAGTACACCGGCATGGCCTCGGTCGGGAGCGGGCAGTACGACGGCTTCGAAGACTGGGTGCGCGCGTTCGACCCCGTGTACGAAGGCGGGCGTGACTGGGCCGCAGATGCTGCGGACGGCGCGACGCAGGCGTTGCGGGCGGGTACGACGGCGCTCGCCGACGTGGTGACCGACCGCTCGGCCGCGACCGCCCTGCACGACGCGGGGCTCCACGGGATCACCTACTGGGAGGTGATGAGCTGGACCAACGCCGACTGGGCGCGCACCGGACGCGCGCAGGTCGAGCAGGCGCTGGACGCCCTGCCCACCCCGCCCGGGACCGGCCTGTCGCCGCACGCCCCGTACTCACTGGACATCGAGCCCCTCCTGGAGATCCCCGACATCGTGCGCGAGCGCGGCGGGCGCATCCACATCCACCTCGGCGAGGCCGCATTCGAGAGAGAGTTCGCGCACGAGCATCCGCAGGCGTGGCACACGGCCGGGCTCGCCAGCTTCCAGGAGCTGCGCAAGGCCGGATTCGGCACCAGCGCGACCGAGTTCGTCGACCAGCTCGGCGTGCTCGGACCCGACTGCCACATCGCGCACGGTGTGTACATGAGCGCCAGGGATCGTGCGATCCTGCGCGAGCGCCGCACGACGGTGGCCCTGTGCCCGAGGTCCAATGCCGTCATCGGACTCGAGGAGCCCCCGATCGCCGCGTACCTGCGTGAGGGCAGCCCGATCGCGGTGGGGACCGACTCGCTGTCGTCGAGCCCCTCGCTCGACGTGCTCGCCGATGTGGCTGAACTGGCCCGCATCGCCCGGTCGCAGGGATACACCGACCGTGATCTCCCTGCACGCCTGCTCGGCGCGGCCACCCTCGGCGGCGCGCACGCGATGGGCATCGACGTCGGCCCGGACCGCACCGGCTACCTCGCCGTGGGTGCGCTCGCCGACCTCACCTTCTTCGACGTGCCGGCCGGACCGGATGCCGTCGCGGAACTCGTCGACCACGGCGCCGGCCGCACCGCCGCGACCGTGGTGTCGGGCGAGGTCCGCTACGCGATCGACAGCTTCGACCGTCCGGCGGTCGCCCCGTGACCGTACCCGCATCCGAACCCGGAGGTGTCGTGTGACACAGCGCCCCACGACCGCCGAGCGCCTCGACCTCGCGCCGCATCCCGAGGGCGGATGGTTCCGCCGCACGTGGACGAGTCCGCTTCCGGTCGAGACCCCGAACGGCCCGCGACCCGCGGCGACGTGCATCCACTACCTGCTGCGGCCCTCCGAGCGCAGTGAATGGCACGTCGTGACCAGCGACGAGCTGTGGCTGTGGCACGGTCCCGGCCGACTCGAGCTCCGTCTCGGCGGAGATGCGGCAGAGCCGGGCGAAGCCACCGCGATCGTGCTCGGTCCCGATGACGCGGCGCAGGTACTGGTGCCCGCCGGCGTCTGGCAGGCAGCGCGTCCCCTGGATGCCGAGGAAGTCCTCGTCTCGTGTTTCGTGTCCCCAGGTTTCGATTTCGCGGATTGGCGACTCGCCGCATCGCCTACTCTGTAAGGGCAGACCCGTCCTGCCTCGCAGCTTCCTCCTCACCCTTCCTCGCACTGGAGTCATCGTGCCCTTCGCTCCCTCCCTCCGCCGTGCCGCAGCCGCCGCTGCTGCCACCGTCCTCGCCGTCACTCTCGCCGCCTGTGCCTCTCCGTCCGCCGACACCGGCGACGGTGGCGACTCCGGTCTGCAGACCGTGACGGCGGGCAAGCTCACGATCGCCACCGGGGAGCCGAACTACGAGCCGTGGTTCGTCGACGACGACCCCTCCAACGGTGAGGGCTTCGAGGGCGCGGTGGCCAACGCTGTGGCCGAGCAGCTCGGCTTCGCGGCCGACGACATCGTCTGGGTCCGCACGACCTTCGACGGTGCCATCGCTCCGGGTCCGAAGGACTGGGACATCAACCTCCAGCAGTTCTCCATCACAGACGACCGCAAGAAGGCCGTGGACTTCTCCTCGCCGTACTACACGACCACGCAGGCGGTCGTCGCGGTCGGCGGTTCGCCCGCGGCCTCCGCGACGACCATCGACGAGCTCAAGGCCACGACGGTCGGCGTCGCGAGCGGCACCACCAGCTACACGGTGGCCAAGGAGCAGCTCGGCGAGGCGAACCTCAGCGTCTTCAACTCGGTCGACGACGTCGTGCTCGCGCTCAAGGGCGGCCAGATCGACGCGATGATCACCGACCTCCCCGGCGCCTTCTACGTCGTGGGCGCTCAGCTCGACGACGGTGTCGTCACCGGCCAGTTCGCCGACGCGAACGGCGGCGACGACTTCGGCATCGTGTTGCCCAAGGGATCCGCACTCACGGCGGATGTCACCGAGGCGGTCGACGCCCTGCGCGAGAACGGCACGCTCGACGAGCTGCAGCAGAAGTGGCTCAGCGACGCCGTCGACGTCCCCGTCCTGAAATGACCTCGACCTCCGTCGACGCGGAGTGGCAGCCGAGCGAACTCGAGCTGTCACGCCGCGTTCTGCGGCGACGGGCGACCACGCGTTCCGTCCTGATCGCGCTCCTCAGCAGCATCGTCCTCGTGACGGTGCTGCTCCTCGTCGTGGTCAACACCCCCGGCTGGGCGGTCGTCAGTCAGACGTTCTTCGACCCGCAGGTCGCACTGGAGAGCATCGGGCCGATCTTCCAGGGTCTGCTCGTCAACCTCCTGGTGCTCGCGATCGCGGTGGTCTGCGTCGCGATCTTCGGCACCCTCCTGGCGACGATGCGTTCGTTGCGCGGACCGGTGTTCTTCCCGCTACGCGCGCTCGCCGCCGCGTACACCGATTTCTTCCGCGGCATCCCGCTGCTGATCGTGCTGTACCTGGTCGGCTTCGGCATCCCGGCACTGATGATCTTCCCGCGCATGCCCGCGATGTTCTGGGGCACGATCGCCCTGGTCCTCACCTACTCGGCGTATGTCGCGGAGGTGCTCCGCGCAGGGATGGAGGCGGTGCACCCTTCGCAGCGCATCGCCGCGCGATCGCTCGGGCTGACGCACGGGCAGACCCTCCGCATCGTCGTGATCCCGCAGGGCGTCCGCAAGGTGGTCCCGGCGCTGATGAACGACTTCGTGTCGATGCAGAAGGACGTGGGTCTGATCTCGGTCCTCGGAGCCGTCGACGCCGTCCGCGCCGCTCAGCTGATGGTCGCCGAGACCTACAACTACACGCCCTACCTCGTCGCAGGGCTCATGTTCATCATCCTCAGTTGGCCCATGATCCGCCTGACCGACATCGTGACCGCTCGGATGAACAAGCGCGAGCAGGCCGGAGGAGTCGTATGAGTGTCCCGGTGATCGAGGCCAGGGGCGTGCGCAAGCGCTTCGGCGATCATGACGTACTGCGCGGCGTCGACCTGTCGGTGGGCACCCACGAGGTGGTCGTGCTGATCGGCGCGTCCGGCTCCGGCAAGTCCACCCTGCTCAAGACGATGAACCTCATCGAGAACATCGACGACGGGCAGATCTTCCTCGTCGGAGAGGACATCACCGACCCGCGCGTGGACGCGGACGGGGTGCGGGCGCGGATCGGTGTCGTCTTCCAGCACTTCAACCTCTTCCCGCACCTGACCGTGCTCGACAACGTCACGCTCGCCGCCGTCCGGGTGCACGGCATGCGCAAGGCGGAAGCCCGTGCCAAGGCGCGCGCGCTCCTGGAGACGCTCGGACTCGGTGCGAAGGCCGACGAATACCCCGACCGACTCTCCGGTGGCCAGCAGCAGCGGGTGGCGATCGTGCGCGCGGTGCTCACGCAGCCCGAGGTGCTGTTGCTCGACGAGATCACGAGTGCGCTCGACCCGCAGCTGGTGGGTGAGGTGCTCGACCTGGTGCGGGAGCTGAAGCGTCAGGGCGCGACGATCGTGATGGCGACGCACGAGATGTCGTTCGCCCGCGAGGTCGCCGACCGCATCGTGTTCCTCGAGCACGGCGTCGTCGTCGAGCAGGGGCCGCCGTCGCAGGTGTTCGACGCCCCGCAGGAGGCCGCGACCGCGGAGTTCCTCGCTCGCGTGCGGCACTGACCGCGGTCCGATCCTTCGCGTCAGGCGAGCTCTTCCTCTTCCTCCGGCCGCCGCGGGCTCGGGTCGGGCGGCAGGATCTCGATCGGGTGGGCGGCGCGGCGCTGCGCTCGCCACCAGATCACGAACCCGATCGCCGTGAAGACTCCGTAGAAGACGTACATGAAGCCGGTCGCGTAGTAGCCGGAGCTGAACAGCAGTGGTACCCCGACCACGTCAACGGCGATCCAGATCAGCCAGAACTCGGTCCACCCCTTCGCCATGCCGTAGGTGGCGAGCAGGGAACCGACGAAGGTCCAGGCATCGGCCCAGACCGGCTCCCACGATCCGAGCAGCCGGAACAGCGGGGTCAGGGCGACGGTGCCGATGATCATCGCCAGGACCATGCCGATGCGCGCGCTCGTCGGCGCCCAGCGCGGCACCACCCGGCCGCCGTCGAGATTCCGCCAGCGGATCCACCCGTAGACGGCCACGGCGATGAACATGATCTGCCGTCCGGCCTGACCCAGCAGGTGCGGCAACGAAGGGTCAGGGCTCAGGGCGGAGCCCAGGAAGACCGTGAGCAGGAGCAGGTTGCCGATGATGCCGACCGGCCAGGCCCACACCTTGCGGCGCATGCCGCCGAGGGCGCTCGCGAGGCCGAAGGCGTTGCCCACGACCTCACGCACGAGGAGCGTCTGCCCGCCCGGCAACACCCACTGGGAGTTGAACGCCTCGACGAACCACTGCAGCAGGTTCATCGTCAGGATCCTGCGTCGGGATCGGGGCGGTCGTCGAGGACGAGTTGGAGCATGCTCAGATCGAGCCAGCGCCCGAACTTGGCGCCGACCTGCGGCATCCGCCCGACCTCGACGAAGCCCAGCCGTTCGTGCAGGGCGATGGATGCGGTGTTCCCGCTCTCGATGCCTGCGATCATCACGTGCATTCCCGCAGAGGTGGCACGTTCGACGAGCGCGGCCATCAGGGTGGTGCCGATGCCGCGGCCGTGCTGACCACCGAGAACGTAGACCGAGTGCTCGACGGTGAGCCGATAGCCGCTGTGCGGTCGCCACTGCGCGTAGGACGCATAGCCCAGCACGCCGGACTCGTCGACGGCGACCAGGACCGGATAGCCGTGCGCGGTGCGGTCGGCGAGCCAGGCGGCGCGGTCGTCGAGGTCCACCGCCTCTTCGTTCCAGATCGCGGTGGTGTGCACCACGGCGTGGTTGTGGATCGCGGTGATCGTCTCGAGATCGGCGGTCTCGGCATCCCTGATTCGCACGGCTGTCATCGGCGGGCGGTCTCTCTTCTTCTGCGCTTCGGGTGCGCATGCTGCGTCGGCGCTTCGGGGCGCATCGCCGACGCTAGCAGGATGCGAGGACCACGGATGCGTCGCAACCGAACAGTTACGCCCGTCAGCGCGACGGTGTCGTGTCGATCGCATCGCGCACGAGGATCGCGCGGCGCATGTCGACCATGATCGGGTCGAAGAATCGCTCGCGGTAGCGGGTCTCGCTGACGGCGGAGAAGACGAACGGGAGGGCCGCGATCACCGCGAGGATCGTCGCCACCTTGAGGAGGTTGACGGTGAGCGGCAGCGTCGCCCCGAAGAACTCGAGAGGCTGCACCGTCATCGGTTGTGTGGCGCTGCCGGGCCCGAGCCAGAGGCCGACGAGCCCCGCGGGGACGGTGATCGCGCCGATGATGATCAGCAGCGCCGCGAGCAGCCCGGCGAAGAACAGCGCCTGCACCAACTGAGCGACGGTCAGGGCGAGCAGGATGTTGATGCGTTGCGGTGCGCGCAGCCTTCGCGGTGCGCCGGGCGCGACACGGCGTCCTTCGGCGGGTGTGCCGACGAGCAGGGCGGTGCGCTGCTCATCCGACGGCGCCTGCGCGTCGTCCTCGATCTCGGAGGCGGCGACCCGCAGCACGACGATACCCGCGAGCACCGCGACGACGAGGGTGAGCAGCGCGATCGATCCCCAGGACATCGCGGAGGCCATCTGCCACACCTCGACGGAGAAGAAGGAGAACACGACGAGCATGAGGATCACCGGCAGCGCGATCGAGGCCATGTGACCGATCGCCGATGCGTTGCGCACCGCGAGGCGGGAGGCCCAGGAGATCAAGGCACCACCGCCCATGCCGGTCACCAGGATGCAGAGGCCGAGCACCAGGAGCGTGCGGAGGACGGGTCCGACCGAGGCGTCCGGCTGTGCGCTGTAGCCCCACGCGATCGTGAAGGCGAGGCATCCGGCTATCACGAGGAGGGCGACCGCGGTGCCGATGCCCACCGGAAGCCGACGCAGCAGGGCACGGACGAGGAAGTAGGCGGCCCAGGCGAGACCCGCCGCCAGCACGAAGATGACCAGCGCCAGGAGCAGCATGAAAGCGGCCACCTCGGGGTACTCGTCATCGATGGCGAACTCGATCACGAGCTCGATCCCGTCCTGGAAGAGGTACGCAGCCACGGCGACCCAGGCGATCAGCGGCGCCACGCGTCGGGGCAGATCCGTGAACCAGCGGCGCAGCGGCACGAACGTCGGGAGCCCCTGCTCGCGGAACCAACGGTCGGCACCGCGCGACGCGTCGCCGGGCTTCAGCGTGTGCGGGGAGGCGGACATGGCGTCGAGGATACGGCAACGGCGATGCCGGAGTGTCACTCGGTCGCGGGGCCATACAGGGGGCCTCGCTCCCGCGACCAACTCGATCGACGGGCAGAGGGGGAAGCGACCGTCGGAATGATCAGTCGAAGGGTACCGCTCAGACGTGCACGTCGGCGGGGGACGCCTCGCCCTCGTGGAAGTTGGGAGTCTTGCCGAAGAGCCGGGCGATGCCCAGGACGATTCCGACGATCACCAGCCCGAGCGCGAGGCCGGCGATCGCCGACACGATCGTCTCGACCACCCAGACCACGAAACCGCCGAACGGCTCCAGCGCATGCTCGATCCCGTGCAGCACGTCGACCGGGAAGTGCCAGCCCACCTCGCCGAGGTTCACCAGCACGAGGTGACCGCCGACCCAGAGCATCGCGACCGTGCCCAGCACGCTGATGAAGCGGAACACCGCAGGCATGGAGCGGACGATCCTGGTGCCGGTGTGACGCACGCGCTGCACCGGGTTCTTCGCCATCTTCAGGCCGATGTCGTCGATCTTCACGAGCAGTGCGACCGCGCCGTAGACGACGCCCGTCATCAGGATGGCGATCACGGCGAGGATCGCCAGCGTCGCCCAGATGTCGAGCCCCTTCTCGAGGCTCGCGAGCGAGATGAGCATGATCTCGGTCGAGAGGATCAGGTCGGTGCGCACGGCGCCGAGCACCAGCTTCTTCTCGTCGCGGGCGCCCTCATCGGCGTGACCGTGCTGCACCCCGAACCATTCGAGCACCTTCTCGGCGCCCTCGAAGCACAGGTACGCCCCGCCGAGGATCAGCAGATACGGCAGCACCCACGGGGCGAATGCGGTCAGCAGGAGCGCTGCCGGGATGATGATCAGGAACTTGTTCGCCAGCGACCCGAGAGCGATCTTGCCGACGACGGGCAACTCCCTGGCCGGTGTGAGACCTTGCACGTACTGCGGGGTGACCGCGGCGTCGTCGATCACGACGCCGGCTGCCTTGGCCGACGCCTTCATCGCGGCGCTCAGGATGTCGTCGACGACGGCGAGCAGTCCAACGGACATGGGCGGTTCCCCTCGAGAGGTTGCGGTGCGGAGGCAACTCTATCGACTCCCCGAAACTCACAGCCCGTTCCCAGGGCTGCGGGACCAAAACGGGCCGCTCGTCGGTTCTCCTCTATGACGCCGCAGCCAGCGACGTCGGACAAGGAGTCAGATCATGTCGAACGACTACGGCAAGACCCCCGAGGCCGTCAGCGGCCTCACCCCCCTGCAGTACGAGGTGACCCAGCAGGACGCGACCGAGCCTCCGTTCCGCAACGCGTACTGGAACAACCACGACGACGGCATCTATGTCGACGTCGTCTCGGGCGAGCCCCTGTTCTCGTCCACCGACAAGTTCGACAGTGGCACCGGATGGCCGAGCTTCACCAAGCCGATCGATGCGGATGCGGTGACCACGCGGACCGACCGCTCGCTGTGGATGACGCGCACCGAGGCACGTTCGGCGGGCGCCGACAGCCACCTCGGGCACGTGTTCGACGACGGTCCCCGCGCCGAGGGCGGCCTGCGCTACTGCATGAACTCGGCGGCCCTGCGCTTCATCCCGGCTGACAGGCTGGAAGAGGAGGGGTACGGTCGCTACAGTCCCCTCTTCGCACACCCCACCACCGATTCTTCTGAGGAGCAGTCATGACCGACACCGGAACCATCACCCGCACGCCCGGGACCGAGACGGCCGTCCTCGCCGGCGGCTGCTTCTGGGGCATGGAAGACCTGATCCGCCGCCAGCCGGGAGTCCTCGACACCCGGGTCGGCTACACCGGCGGCTCGAACGACCATGCCACGTACCGCAACCACCCCGGTCACGCGGAGGCCGTGGAGATCGTGTTCGACCCGGCGAAGACGACGTACCGCGACATACTCGCGTTCTTCTTCCAGATCCATGATCCGTCGACGCTGAACCGTCAGGGCAACGACATCGGGTCGAGCTACCGTTCCGCGATCTTCCCGCTCACTCCCGAGCAGGAGACGGTCGCACGCGACACGATCGCCGACGTCGACGCCTCGGGCCTGTGGCCGGCGAAGGCCGTCACCACGATCGAGCCCGCCGGTCCGTTCTGGCAGGCCGAGGAGGAGCACCAGGACTACCTGGTCAAGTACCCGAACGGATACACCTGCCACTTCCCGCGTGCGGGTTGGGTGCTGCCGAAGCGTGACGAGGCCGCCGCGGTCTGACGCGGACCTCCCCCGGGAGCTGCCCGGAGCTGCCCGGTCGCCCACCGCGCCGAGACCCCGTCACCTCGCCGAGACCCCCGCCTGCTGACGCCAGCAGGAGGGGGTCTCGGCGGTGGAGGGGGGTTTCGGCGCTATGCCTCGGCGAGGAACGCGACCGCCGCTTCCTTGAAGTTGCGCGAGCCGGGCGCGTTGAAGTGGTTCCGGTTCGGGATCTCGAAGAACTGCCCGTCGGGGGCCGCGGCGGCCAGAGCCCGGGACCCCTCGATGATCGCGTCCTTGGAGCCGGTGGCGAAGAGGATCGGCCGGGTAGGAGCATCCGAAGGATCGGGGTCGATCATGCCCGAGGCCCGCATACCCTCCGCGAGCGCGACCAGCGCCTGCAGGTCGTTGCCGGGAACCCTCTCGGTGAGCGTGATGTAGTTCTGCGTGGTCCGATCCGCGACGGGAGTGCCGTCCGCGATGTAGGCCCGCACCTGCTCGAGGTCGAGCCGGGCGAGGGGGATGCCGTCGGGCACGCCACCCAGCACGGCCCGTCCGATGCGGTGCGGAAGCTCACGGACGACCTCCCATCCCACGCGGGCTCCGAGCGAGTATCCGACGTAGAAGGCGTCGTCGACCAGGTACGTGTCCATCACGGTCTCGACGTCCGTCACGAGGGTGCGGATGCGGTACCCGTCGGGGTCATGCGGCTTCTCGCTGAGGCCGTGCCCGCGCTGGTCGAGTGCCAGTACGCGGTATCCGGAGCCCGTGAGCGCGCGCACCCACCCGGTGAGCACCCAGTTGTCGCGCGCGCTCGAAGCGAAGCCGTGCACGATCACCACGACCGGGGCATCGAGCTCGCCCCAGGTGTAGGTGGCCAGCCGTGTGCCGTCGAGGGCGTACACGTGCTGGGGGTCGGGCATGGAGGTCAGGTCGGAGAGCGGGACGGTCACGCCATCCATTCTGTCCCTCCCCTCCGGCCGACGCCCCCTTTCACCGTCGAGGCCCCCTCCTGCACGCGTGTACAGGAGGGGGCCTCGACGAGCCGCGGGGGCCTCGACCCAAAGGGGAGGGAGGAGGGAGGAGGGGGAAGCGGGAGGGGGGTCAGACCTGCGCGCGCAGCGCCTCACCCAGTCCCGCGTCGACGTTCGTCCAGTACTGGAAGAAGCGCTCACGGATGCCGTCGACCGTGATCGAACGGCCCTGGCCGGTCAGTGTCTCCAGGAACCGGGCCCGCTGCACGTCGTCGAACACCTCGCGGTAGAGCGTGCCGGCCTGGCCGAAGTCGTCGTCCTCGGCGTGCAGCGTCGCGGCGGAGCGGATCAGCTCGCCGTCGGACTCCCAGCTCGCCTCGACGCCTGCCGCCGGATCGGCCTCGGGCCCGCCGGCCGCACCGTAGGAGTTCGGCGTGTAGGTGCGGTGCTCGGCCGGGTTGAACCGGTACTGCATCTGGCCCTCGTGCATGTAGTTGCGCACCTCGGCCGCGTGCGGCTGGTTGACCGGCAGCTGGTTGTAGTTCGCGCCGATGCGGTGGCGCTGCGCGTCGGAGTACGAGAACACCCGTGCCATCAGCATCTTGTCGGGCGAGATCCCCGTGCCGGGCACCTGGTTCCCAGGCGAGAATGCGGCCTGCTCGATCTCGGCGAAGAAGTTCTGCGGGTTGCGGTTCAGCGTGAACGTGCCCACCTTGATGCGCGGGTAGTCCTTCTTCGACCAGGTCTTCGTGAGGTCGAACGGGTTGAACCGGTAGGCCTTGGCCTCGTCGTACGGCATGATCTGCACGTACACGTCCCACGAGGGGTGGTCGCCCCGGCTGATCGCATCGAAGAGGTCACGGCGGTAGTAGTCGGCGTCCGACCCGGCGAGCTTCTCGGCCTCGTCGGCCTCCATGGTCTCGAAGCCCAGGGTGGAGAGGAAGT
This sequence comes from Microbacterium sp. KKR3/1, assembly GCF_021272365.1. Lineage (NCBI taxonomy): Bacteria > Bacillati > Actinomycetota > Actinomycetes > Micrococcales > Microbacteriaceae > Microbacterium > Microbacterium sp. KKR3/1. The sequence continues at coordinate 24,182 of NZ_JAJSDW010000004.1, forward strand.
GGTACTGCACCCAGAAGCGCTCTCCGGCCGCGTTCACCCACTGGTACGTGTGCGAGCCGTAGCCGTTCATGTGCCGCCAGCTGCGCGGGAGGCCCCGGTCGCCCATGAGGTACGTGACCTGGTGGGCGGTCTCGGGCGAGAGCGTCCAGAAGTCCCACTGCATGTCGGCGTCGCGGAGGCCGGAGTCGCCCAGACGCTTCTGCGAGTGGATGAAGTCGGGGAACTTCATCGCGTCGCGCAGGAAGAACGTCGGGGTGTTGTTGCCGACGATGTCGAGGTTGCCCTCGGTCGAGTAGAAGCGCAGCGAGAAGCCGCGCACATCGCGCCAGGTGTCGGGGGAGCCCTGTTCACCGGCCACCGAGGAGAAGCGCAGGAGCGTCTCGCTCTCCGCTCCGGGCTGGAACACGGCTGCACGGGTGTACGCCGACACGTCTTCCGTGACGACGAAGGTGCCGAAGGCGCCGCCGCCCTTGGCGTGCGGGTTGCGCTCCGGCACCCGCTCGCGGTTGAAGGAGGCGAGCTTCTCGACCAGATAGCGGTCGTGCAGGACCGTGGGACCGTCGGCCCCGACCGTCAGGGAGTGCGCGTCGCTGGCGACCGGTGTGCCGGTCTGCGTCGTGGTGGCGGGTTTCGGGGTGGCAGGGTTCGTCATGGTGTTCTCCTTCTGCGCGCAGGCGCGACGAATGACCCATCTGTTGACGGGAGGATCGCCGGGGACCTACGCGGCGTTCTGGCAGCTGGGGCAGACGCCCCAGAAGGTGACTTCGGCTGTCTGGACGGTGAATCCCGCCGCGGAGGACGGGGTGAGACACGGCGCGTCGCCGACCACGCAGTCCACATCGCCGACCGCACCGCAAGAGGTGCAGACGACGTGGTGGTGGTTGTCGCCGATACGCCGCTCGTAGAGCGCCGCGGAACCTGCCGGTTCGATCCGACGGATGAGGCCCGCCGTCGTCAGGTCCGTGAGGATGTTGTGCACCGACTGGATCGACGTGGTCGGGAGCACGACGGACACGGCGCGGTAGAGCCGCTCCGCATCCGTATGGGCCATGGAGTCGAGAGCTTCGAGAACGGCGACGCGGCCCGCGGTCGACCGTAGCCCGGCGCCGTGAAGCACCGAGTCGAATTCTGTCTCCATGTCCCCGAGCCTAGCGCTTCTTTTGAGTGATTCAAAAGAACGGCGTGTCGGCGCCCGATTCAGCGGGTGACGGTGAAGCCTCCGCCGTGAACACGCACCTTCCCGTGACCGGCCGCCGGTCCGCGCTGGCTGCCGTCGGCGTCGTAGGAGCGTCCGGAACCCGGGGCCAGGGGAGCGACCTGCTGCGTGCGACCGGTCGCCTCGGTGTAGAGCACGGCCGGGCGTCCGGTCGTCGTGTACACCGCGCTCGCCACCCGCGGCTGGATCAGAAGCGCGTCGAGCCGGACGTCGCCGCGACTCGTGCACCGCACGGTCACCGGAGCATCCGGCAGGTCGCCGCCGAGCCGTTGCGGTACCAGCATCCCCTCCGCCTCGGTGAGCCCGGGGTCGCCGGTACCTCCGGCGGGTGTCCGTGTCGTCCACAGGCGACGTCGACCGTGGAAGACCTCCCACACCGCCTCGCCTGCCTGCGCGGCCTGACGCCAGACGACACCGTGCAGGACGGCGTCGGCTTCCGTCACGTCGAACTCGACCCACTCGCCCTTCGGCAGGTGCACGAAGGATCCGCCGGACAGGTTCCCCTCGCCGATCCACGCGCCCGTCTCGGGGGTCACGATCGCGGCGCCGGGCGACCGTCGCGCTGCCTCGGCCTCCAGGACCCGCAGCCCCGAGAACGAGGCGAGGCCGGTGATCGAGGTCGCGAGGTCGGCCACATCACGGTTGGCGTCGAGCAGGAGCATCGTGAGCAGCCCGTGGATCGTCGACTCGGCGCCGGAGTTGCGATTCACCCGCCCGTCGGTCTCCACTCCGTCGAAGGTCACGCCCGTCGCCGGGTCGTACACCGGAACCCCCGCCGTGTTTGCGCCGAAGAACCACCCGGCGGCGAGACCCGCGAGCACGCGCAGCCCGTCGCCGCCGACGGCCGCCGCTTGCAGAGCTCCCGCGACGCGGCCGTGGGCACCGTAGGCGATCTGGGCCTCGGCCGGCAGAGGTGCCCAGGCGTTGTGCGGACCCCCGGACGTGAGCACCTGCGGGGTGAAGCGCCCGGCATCCGCGATGGCGGCGGCGGACCACTCCCGCCGCCGGAGCAGCGCCCCGCCGCGGGCCAGCGCCTCGGGTGCCGCGGCACCCCAGGCGTGCCAGAACCCGAGTGAACCGGTCCAGGGCAGGATCGCGCCGAAGGGCCAGCCCTTCGAGGGATCGGTGGCCATCGCGGCGACGCCTTCGCCGTAGGTCTGCAGCGCGGCGCGGCTGCGGGAGTCGCCGACCTCGGCTGCGGCGGCGAGGCCGAGCATGGCTTCGGCCGTCGCATCCGCGCCACCGGCGATCAGCCAGGCGGGCAGCCGGCGGCCGTCGCTCTTCACCCATCGCCCCGCGCGGGAGAGTGACTCGCGGCGCAGCGCATCCAGGCACAGGTGCAACCGCTCGCGGAGGAACGCCGCGAACTCGGGATCCTCGCGACGGAAGGCCGCGTAGCCCTCACCGAACGCCCAGACGCTGCGTGCCAGCCAGTAGGACTCGGCGGAGTCAGACGGATCGGGCAGCTCGACCGGGATCGCGCTCGGGGTCAGCGTGCCGTCCTCCTGTTGCCACAGGACCACGCGCCCGGCGTTCGGCCCCGACGTCGTCTGCAGGAACGCCAGAGAGCGGAGGACGTCCTTCGCCTCGTCGCGGCTCTGCGTGTCGCGCGTCGCCTTCCAGTCGCGGAGGAACACGATCGCCGCGCGCGCGATGTCGTCCGCGTTGTACGCTCCCTGCGACCAGTACCCCGTCGCCGCGTCGAGGGTGCCACCGCCGACCGGGCGGTACCCGCCCGCTCCATCGGTGTCCGCGTAGGTCCAGGGAGCGCGGACCGTCGGCTTCGCCTCGATGCCGAACGTGGTGTGCGTCGCGCTCGCCGTGACCGGGACCTCCGCGAGGAGGAATCGCAGGTGGGCGAGGTTCGTCAGCCTCCGCCGGTGCGGGCCCCCGAGCCGGACAGCCGAGTCGGGCGTCACGGACGCGGCGACGGCCGACTCCGCGGGGACGAGAGCGAGGGCGGACGCCGTCGCCGCAAGGGTCAGGAACGTGCGTCGTGAGGTCTCCACGGCGTCACTCTCCGGCTTCCGTACGCGAGGGGGCATCGGTGTGCAGCGCCCGTCCCCAGGGCTGTGCGGGGTCGTGGATCGCCACAGCGAGAGTCGTGTCGGACTGGCCGTAGTACGCGAACCACTTGCCGTGGAACTTCACCAGCCCCTCCACGAAGGTCACGTTGGAGACGAGTCCGTGCGTGTCCTCGAACGTCTGCGGGCGCAGCCAGGGCTCCTGCAATCGGGCGATGACACGCGTCGGCTCGTCGGGGTCGATCGCGATCTGCCCGCAGCGGTAGTCCACCTCCACCGTGCCGTCGTCGTGCACGGTGCGGGTGGCGCCGTTGGTGAGGAAGAGCAGCAGCCCGTTGTCGGTCACCACGGGAGAGGCGCCGATCTCGACGAGCGCCTCGTCCCAGGTGCCGGGCGTCGGCGAGTACATCGGCTCGGTGTCGGGCATTCCGGGGGTCCAGTGGATCAGATCGTCGCTGGTCGCCCAGTAGATCGCGCCCTCGCCGAAGTACATCCACCACGTGCCGTGCATGCGCTGCGGCACGATGACCCCGGCCTTCGACCAGTTGAATCCGCGCGGGTCCATGGTCTTGAACGTGTCGAAGTCGTCGAACAACGGACCGTGCTTGGTCCAGGTGCGCAGGTCGGTCGAGGTGGCCAGGCACAGCTGCGCGCTGCGGCGATCCCACCCCGTGTAGGTCAGGTAGTACGTGCCGTCGATCAGCGCGATACGCGGATCTTCGCAGCCGTAGCGTTCGTAGTCTTCGGACGGGGACAGGATCGGCGCGTCCTCGCGGGTGAACGTCACCCCGTCCTTCGACCGGGCGATGCCGATGTGGGAGACGATGTCGTCGGCGTGCGCTCGGTAGAGCAGCACGACCTCGTCGCCATCGACGAGAGCCGCCGGGTTGTAGAGGTTGGCCGATTCCCAGCTGTCACCCCGAGGGCGCAGGATCGGGTTGCTCTCGTAGGGCGTGAACGGACCGAGGGGGAAGGAGGCTCCGGTGAACATGGGGCACTTTCTGTCGGGGATGGGGGCTAGCCTTTGACGGCCGCGCCGAGGTCGGTGGCTTTGAAGAAGCGCTGGAAGACGATGAAGAGGATGACGACGGGGAACGCGAGCGCCGTGGCGCCGGCGAGGATCGCGCCGTTCGGGTTGGCCGTCGACTGCGCCACGTTGGAGATGTAGTTGGCGAGGGACACGGCCAGCGGCTGCAGGCTCGCGTCCTTCGTGATGAGGAACGGCCAGAGGAACTCGTTCCAGGGGCCGATGAACGTGACCAGCACGACCGTCACGAGCACGGGGCGGATGAGCGGGATCGCCACCGATGTGAGCAAGCGGATCTCGCCGGCACCGTCGATCCGTGCGGCCTCGAAGATCTCCACCGGCAGCGCCTTGAAGAACTGCACGAAGATGAACACCGCCGTGGTGTTGATCAGGAACGGCAGGATCATGCCCAGATACGAGTCGCCGAGTCCATAGCTGCGGGTGATCTGCACGTAGAGCGGGATCATCAGCAACTGGAACGGCACCATCTGCACGAGCAGCATCAGCACCCAGATCACGCCACGCCCCCGGAAGTCCAGCCGGGCGATCGCATAGCCGGCGAGCAGCCCGAACACGACCGTTCCCAGGAGGACGCCCGCCGTGAAGATCAGCGAGTTGAGCAGCGAACCGACCAGGTCGATGCGCGAGTCGATCGCGACGAAGTTGTCGACCGTCCACCCGCTCGTGGGGAACAGCTCGCTGGGGGAGTTCGTCGGGTTCTCCTGGAACGCCCCCACGATCATGAAGTAGAACGGGAAGGCGAAGCCGATGGCCGCGATCGTGAGCAGGATGATGCTCAGGATGCGGGGCAGTGAACGCTTCTTTCGCATCATCGCTCCCTCGTCACGCGATTGGCCGCCAGCGACAGCATCCCGACGAAGATCACGAGGATCATGCCGATCGCCGCTGCCGTGTCGGGGTTCTGCTGTTGGATGCCCAGCTGGTAGATCAGCAGGACGGGGGTGGTCGAGGCGCCGTCCGGGCCGCCGCCGTTGGTGAGCAGGTACGGCTCGGTGAAGAGGTTGGCTCCGGTGATGATCGAGAGGATCAGCACGAGGGTCGTGGCGCTGCGCACCCCGGGGATCGTGACGTGCCGGAAACGCGAGAACACTCCGGCGCCGTCGGTCTCCGCCGACTCGTAGAGCTCCCTCGGCACGTTCTGCAGGGCCGCCAGGTAGAGCAGGATGTAGAACCCGAGCTGCTTCCAGGTCACGTAGAACGCGATCATCGGCATCGCGAGTCCGCTGTTCACGAGCCACGACGGATCCGGGGCGAGCGGGCCGAGGATGGTGTTGATCAGCCCGTTGCCCGAGAACAGCAGCATCCACACGCCCACGAGGGAGACGCTCGCCGTCAGGTAGGGGACGTAGAACGCGACGCGGTAGGCGGCGACCCAGCGGATGCCGGTGTTGAGCGCCGCGGCGAGGACCAGGGCGAGCACCGCCGTGAGCGGCACGTTGATGACGAGGAAGATCAGGGTGTTGCGGAAGGATCCGAGGACCCGCGGGTCGGTGAGCACCGTGACGAAGTTGTCGAAGCCGACGAACGGGCGGTCGACCTCGGTGCCGGGTGCCGTGAAGAAGTAGTCGTGGAAGGCGATGTAGACGGCGAACGCGAGCGGATACGCGAAGATCGCGATCACGAACACGAAGTACGGCAGCGCGAACAGCCCGCCGACCGGTTGCGCACCCAGCCATCGGGTGCGCAACCGCTTCTTGTCGGTCACGATGTCACTCGGCGACGAGCTCGTCGATCTTCGTCGCCGCATTCCCGAGGAAGTCGTCGATCGACTCCTTGTCGAAGATCACGGCGGAGGAGTACTCGTCGCGGAACGCCTGCCATGCCTCGACGGAGTTCGGGATGCTGGGGACGTCGGCGGTCTTCTCGGCCTGCTCGGCGAACGCCACGTAGTTCGGGTTCGCGGCGAAGTAGTCGCCGTAGGCGTCGGTGAGGCCGGTGCGCATCGGCATCTGGCCCGTCGCCTCGAGCAGCTGTCCGTCGCTCTCCTCACTGGTCGAGAACTTCAGGAACTCCCACGCCGTGCCCTGGTTCTCGCAGGCCGTGAACATCGACACGCTCTTGGAGTCGGCGAAGGTCGTGGGGTTCTCGCGGCCGTCGCTGGTCGGCACGGGCATGAAGCCGACGTCGACGGTGTCGGCGTACGAGGGGATGGCCCAGGGGCCGGCGAGCTGCATGGCGGTGGTGCCGGCCGACATCGCGTCGTCGGTCGACGCCTCGTTCGGCGACAGCTTCTCGTCGTAGAAGGTCTTCCAGAACTCGGAGACCGTGCGCCCGGCGTCCGAGTCGAACGTGGCCTTGCCGTCTTCCACCAGCATCGTGCCGTCCGTCTCGGCCAGGTACAGCGGATAGAAGTCGAACCACGGCTGGTAGAACTCGCTGGTCGGAGCGGGCCAGATGGCGCTCTGCACACCGGAGTCGACGATCGCACGCGAGCCTTCGAGGAAGGAATCGTAGGTGTTCATCTGCGGGTCTTCGGGGTCGATGCCGGCGGCTTCGAAGAGCGCCTTGTTGTACATGACCATCACCGGGTTCGACTTCCAGGGCAGCTGGTAGAAGCTGCCGTCACTGGCATAGGCGTCGACATCGCCGCCGCGCTCGGTGATGTAGTCGGCGCCCCCGTCGATCGCGCTGAGGTCGACGAGGCCTCCCTGCTTGACCCAGCCCGAGACCGCGGCAGGGGCCACGTTGTACACGAGGCAGGGCGCGGTGCCGGCGGTGATCGCGGCGGTGATGGCCTCTTCCGACGACGATCCGGCGGGAATCTCCTGTGCCTTCACCTGCTCGTCGGGATGCTCGGCGTTCCAGGCCTCGACGACGGCGGTGCCCCAGGCGACTTCCTGCTCGTTGTTGGAGAGCCAGATGCTGATGGGGCCGGTGCCGTCGGCGGATCCCTCCCCGCCACCACCTCCGGCCGAGCATCCGGTGGCGACGAGAGCGGTGGCGCCGATCAGGGCGATTGCGCGGAACTTCTTCATGATGTCCTCCTTGACACTGCGGGGTACGGCTGCGTGGCCGTGGGGTGGTGCGGTAGGTGGTGGTGCGGTCAGGCGGGTGCTGCCGACCCGGTGCTCTCCCGGAAGTGCACGACGTTGCAGTCGACGACCTCGGTGCGCGGCGGCGCTCCGATGATCTCCGCCCGCAGGAGCCGGGCGGCGGCGCGGCCCCGGGCGGCGGGATCAGAGGAGACGCTGGTCAACGCCGGCGACAGGTGGGCGGAGAGGTGATCGTCGTCGAATCCGGAGATCGCGAGGTCCTGGGGAATCGAGAGTCCCTGTGCGCGTGCATAGGAGAGGCCGGCGATCGCCATGGTGTCGTTCGAGTAGAGGATCGCGGTCGGCCGGTCGGGCAGGGCGAGGAGCTCGGCGGTGCGGGCGCGCCCGCTCGCGGCCGTGAAGTCGCCCTCGCGGAGCAGCTCGTCGTCGCCGACCGCCTCGACGTACGCCTCGGCGCGTGCCTTCGAGTGCACGTAGTCGAGGGGGCCGGAGACGTGGGCGATGCGTCCGTGCCCGGCGGCGCGGAGGTGTGCGACGAGCTCGCGGATCGGTGCGGCATCGTCGGTGCGCACGCACGAGAGCCCGGTCGGCTGGTCGTAAGCGCCCACCAGCACGGTCGGCAGGCCGAGGTCGTCGAGGAACGGCACGCGCCAGTCGTCGGTACGCAGATCGAGCAGGAGCGCCCCGTCGGCCCTGCCGTGAGTCAGCGTGCGGTACGCCCGTTCCTCGGCGTGGCGGTCGGGGACGACCTGGAGCAGGAGCGCCGTCTCGGTCTCCGCGAGCACCGACTCGACCCCGGCGATGAAGGCCGGGAAGAAGGAGTCGTTCGCGATGACCTCCGGGTCGCGGGCGAGCACCACGGCGATGGCGTTGGCCCGGCGGGTGGCGAGTGCCCGTGCGCTCTGGCTCGGGGCCCAGTCCAGCTTCTCGGCCGCGGCGAGCACCTTCGCCCGCGTCTCCTCGGAGATGGGGCGGTTGCCGCTCAGGGCATGCGAGACCGTGGCCTTCGTGACGCCGGCTTCCCGGGCGACATCGGCGATCGTCGTGCGGCTCATGCCACCTCCTCGTGGACCCGGCACAGAGATGTACAGCGTGAACCGGTTTGATGAGTGTAAACCGGTTTGATTCCGGAAGTCAACGGTCCGGTCGCCTCCGGATCCGCGAGCGGGGCGGCGGGCTCAGACGAAGCGGACGGTCTGCTGCAGGCGCGTCCGGACGTCGAACAGCTCGTTGCCGCCGATCGCGCGCGCGTGCGGCACACCCTGACGCAGCACCATGGCGAGCGCACTGCGGCGCACCACCACGACCGGGACTCCGCGACTGGTGCCCAACGGTGTGACGGCCTGGGCGAGGTCGTCATCGGGCAGCACCATGATGGCGCCGCTGAATCGGACGCGTGCGGCCTTGGCGATCATTCGCATCCGGCGGAGGGCCGCGGTGACGGGCGCCCGCGTGCCGAGGCTCGGTCCGGTGATCTCGCCGCGACGGAAGCCGACGACCCCGCCGAAGTCCTCCGACATCACGCCGTACAGACCCGAGGGGCCGAGGATCACGTGGTCGAGCTTGTCGTCGGCGTCTGCTCCGGCCACGACGTCGTGCCAGACGGTGTAGCCCATGCCGAGGTCGGAGACCGTGCGCGCCGTCGCCTCTTCCGCGAGGGCATCGGCGAGAAGGCGGCGCACGTCACGCGGTGCCGAGCGCACCAGGGCGGGGTCGTAGGGGTCGGGCACGTCGACGCCGCGGCCCGCCCATTCGCGGATGAGCGCCAGGTAGCGCTCCCGGCGCCAGCCTCCGGGGTGGCCGTAGGCACGGGCGCGCGGACGCGTGTCGGTGCGAGCAGCCGGCGGTCGCCATCCGCTCCACTCGGCACCGGCATCGTGGGTCACGCCGGTTCGGCGGTCGTAGGCGGCGCGGCTCTCGACGGTGCCGACCAGTTCCCACGCGCGCTGCACCTGGATGAAGACAGCGGCGTCGCCGCCCGTGTCCGGATGGGTCTGCCGGAGGCGCAGGCGGTAGGCGCGGCGCAACCCGTCCTCATCGATCGAGGGGTCGACGCCGAGGACCTCATAGGCCGACGCCGAGAGCGGACTGTCGAACATCGCTCTCCCTCCGCGACCGCGGCATCCAGGATATCCACCCGACTGGCTTCCTTCGCGATTCGAAGGGGGTCAGGCGGGCACGTCGACGATGCGCTCGACGCCGAGCACCGGGACGACAGCTCCCGCGGACGCGGCGGCCAGATCGTCGGTGAGTCGAGGGAGCTCCGTCTGCGGGGCCCACAGCTCGAGCGTGGCCGTCGCGGCATACGTCGGTTCACCGAGCGTCGCGCCGTGATGAGCCGCCCACTCGCGCAGCAGGTTGTCGTAGCGACCCGCGTCGGCGTGCGGCACCTCGTGCGTCACCTGCCGCAGCGCTGCCCTGCGCACGAGGGCCGCCTGGTCGAGGGTCTCCGACACCGCGGAGGAGTATGCGCGCACGAGCCCTCCCGCCCCGAGCTTCACCCCGCCGAAGTACCGCGTCACCACGGCGACCACGTCGGTCAGGCCACGCCGACGCAGCACTTCCAGCATCGGGATCCCGGCCGTGCCCGAGGGCTCCCCGTCATCCGACGACCGGGCCTGATCGCCGAGCAGGCCGGTGACCATCGCGGTGCAGTTGTGGTTCGCGTCCCAGGCCCTCTTGCGGATCCCCGCGATCACCGCCTCCGCCTGCTCGACCGAGGTCACGGGCTCGACGTGCGTGAGGAAGCGCGACTTGCGGACGACCGTCTCGTGCGCGACCGCCGCGGCGATGGTGGCGGGATAGCTGCGGGCGGAGGTCACCCGCCTCACGATACCCAGGCCGGCATTCCGCCCGGAGCGGATCCATCGAAGGGTGGATACCCGTCTCCGCCCCGCGCGCGATCCACGGGGGAGTCGCGGCGGCTGGACTGGATCCATGCTCCGCACCCTCCGTTCCCTCCCCCTGTGGCTCACCTCCCGTCGCGGCGCGTGGGTCTCCCTGCTGATCGCGGTGGTCGCCTTCACCGCCCTCCTCGGTGCGCTCGGACGGGCGTCGCTCCCCGCCGGCACCGACGTCGCCCCGCCCGACTCGGAATCCGCACAGGCGGCGATGCTCGCCGAACAGTTCCCCGACGCGGACGAGCACACGGTGCTGCTGGTCGCGGCCCGTGACGACGGCGGGGAGCTCCGCGACGCCGACCTCACCGCCCTCGGTGCCCTCGCGGCTGACGTCGAGGAGGAGACCGGACACGAACCGCGCGGTCCGATCGTCAGCGACGACGGCGAGGCCGCAGCGATCCAGGCGACGCTGACGCTCGACGGCGGTGATGATGCCGCCGCGGAGGCCGTGCACGCTCTGCGCGACACGGTGGCGGCGCATCCGATCGACGGGGTCGGTGTGCAGGTCACCGGTGGTCCCGCGTTCGGTGTGGACGTCGCCTCCGCGTTCGACGGCGCCGACTTCACCTTGCTGATCGTGACCCTCGGGATCGTCGCACTGCTGCTCATCGTCACCTATCGCTCACCCGTGCTCTGGATGATCCCGCTCGTCGTCGTCGCGCTGGCCGATCAGCTGGCGAACAAGGCGACCGCCGCGATCGGCGCCGGGCTCGGTCTGCAGTTCGACTCCGGCATCGTCAGCGTGCTCGTGTTCGGAGCCGGGACGAACTACGCCCTCCTGCTCATCTCGCGCTATCGCGAAGAGCTCGCCCGTGAGGCCGATCACCGCCGCGCCCTGGTAGCCGCGTGGCGGGCCACCGCTCCGGCGATCGTCGCCTCGAACGTCACCGTGGTCCTTGCGCTGTCGACGCTGGCCCTCGCCGTGATCCCGGGCACGCGGGGGCTCGGCATCGCCTCGGCCGTCGGACTCCTGATCGCGCTCGCCGCCGTGCTGCTGGTGCTCCCGCCGGCGCTCGCCGTGTGCGGTCGTCGGCTCTTCTGGCCGTTCGCGCCGCGCGTGGGCGACACCGCCGTCACGGGGCGCGTGTGGGGCGTGGTGGCACAGCGCGTGTCCCGTCGCCCGTGGGTGCCGCTGGTCGGCGGCCTCGCGCTCCTCGGTGTCCTCGCCGGCGGTCTGGCCGGGGCGTCCGTCGGGCTCACCCAGGTCGAGAAGTTCCGGGTCGCGTCGGAGTCCGCCGCGGGGCTGACGACGCTCGGGGATCACTTCCCCGCGGGCGAGGCGCAGCCGATGGTCGTGATCGGGGGGACGGCGGAGGCCGAGGCACTGGCCGCGGCGATCGACGACGTGCCGGGTGTGCTGCGGGTGTCGGCCACGGGCGACAGCAGCGACGGCGCGCTCACCCGTCTGCTCGTCGTCGGAAAGCCGGCACCGGGCACGACCGAGAGCCTCGATCTGGTCCGTGGCGTGCGAGAGGCCGCGGCGTCGGTGCCGGCGGCGGATGCCGCGGTCGGGGGGCCCGTCGCCGCAGATCTCGACGCGCGCGACGGCAATCAGCGCGATCTGCTGCTCATCGTCCCGCTCGTGCTCGCGGTCAGTCTGCTCGTGCTCATCGTGCTGCTGCGTTCCCTGGTGGCACCGGTGCTGCTGCTCGCGGTCAACATCCTCAGCGCGGTCGCGGCGATCGGTGCGGGCACGTGGCTGAGCCGGGTCGTGTTCGGATGGGAGTCGCTCGACCTGCAGGTGCCGCTGCTGTCGTTCCTGTTCCTCGTGGCGCTCGGGATCGACTACACGATCTTCCTCGTCCATCGCGCCAGGATCGAGGCGCAGACGGTCGGGACGCGGCAGGGGATGGTGCGGGCGGTCACGGCGACGGGTGGGGTGATCACCAGCGCCGGAGTCGTGCTCGCGGCGGTGTTCGCGGCGCTCGGGTTGCTGCCCCTGGTCACGCTCGGACAGATCGGGCTCATCGTCGGGATTGGGGTGCTCGTCGACACCTTCGTCGTGCGCACCCTGGTGGTCCCCGCGTTGTTCGCCCTCGTCGGCGAGCGGATGTGGTGGCCGGGGAAGGTCGGGGGTGCCGGATCCCGCGCCGATCGACACGGAGACCGCCCGCGCGGGGGAGAATACGAGGATGCCGCAGTCGCCGTCCCCGCAGACGCGGGCTGAGCGTCCCGGCCGCGTCGACCCCGCGGCAGGGATCCGCGCGCCGCGCACGTGGGCGAGCCTGGTCGGGTCGATCCGGATCGGCCAGGCCGTCATCACGGTCGTGCTGGTCGCGATCGGCGCCTGGCGTGCGGCCGCCGACGGCGTCCCGCTGCCGTGGGTGCTCGCCCTCTCGCTCGTCTTCCTCGGCTGGTACGGCGGCGGCCTGCTGCTGGGCGAGCGGACCTCCGACCGTCGTCTGGCGACCTGGTGGCTGCTCGGGCTGACGCTCATCTGGCTCGGTGCGGTCGTGGTCTCTCCGGAGTTCGTGTGGCTCGCGTTCCCGCTGTGGCTGCTCGCCGGCTTCGTGATGCGCCTGCGGTGGGCGCTGCTGCTGAGCGTGGTGGTGCTCGCCGTCGTGGTCACCGCCCCGCTGCTGCACACCGGCACCACGACCTACGCGAACGTGATCGGTCCTCTCGTCGGCGGTGTCTTCGCGCTGGGGATCTCCCGCGGGTACCTCGAGCTCGTGCGTGACGGCCGGGAAAGGCGTCGACTGATCGCGTCTCTCGTCGCGACGCAGGAGGAGATGGCGGCCCTGCAGGACGAGCTCGCCCGTACCCAGCGCGAGTCGGGGGCGAGCGCGGAACGCACCCGGGTCTCTCGCGACATCCACGACACGGTCGCGCAGAGCGTGTCCTCGATCGGGATGCTGGCACGGTCGGCGCTGGAGGCGGATGATCCGGCACAGCGCACCCGCGCGCTCGAACAGATCGGTGCGCTCGCCACGGAGGGGATGGCGGACGCGCGGCGCATCGTGAACGCGCTGATGCCTGCCGAACTCGAGTCCACCGCGCTCGGCGACGCGCTCGCCCGCATGCTCGCACGACTGGCCGAAGAGACCGGGATCGAGGGGACGCTGAACGCCGACGACGACCTCCCGGCGCTCGGCATCGACGCGGAGGTCGCCCTGTTGCGGACGGCGCAGTCCGCTCTCGCGAACGTCCGGTCCCATGCCGGGGCCTCTCGCGTCGTGGTCACCCTGGCCGACGCCGGTGACGCGGTGCGGCTCGACATCGTCGATGACGGAGTCGGCTTCGACGCCCGGCACTGGGACACGCAGGGCGGAATCGGCAGCCGGGGCGGGGGCTACGGGCTGCGGTCGATGCGCGCGCGGCTGCGGGAACTCGGCGGAGGGCTCGACGTGGAGAGCGCCCCGGGCGATGGCACCGCGCTGTCGGCCCATGTGCCGCTCGGTGGAACAGCGCCGTCGCAGCGGACGGAGGGCACGGCATGACCGCCGTACGCGTGCTGCTCGTCGACGACCATCCCATCGTCCGGGCCGGAGTGCGCTCGCTGTTCGACCATCGTGACGACGTCGAGGTGGTCGGGGAGTCCGCCTCCGGCGAGGAGGCGGTGGCTCTCGCGCGACACCTGCATCCGGACGTCGTGCTCTGCGATCTGCGGCTCGGTGATGGCATGGACGGTGTGCAGACGACGGCCGCGCTCCGCGGGCTGGATCCGGCGCCCGCCGTCCTCATCCTGACCACGTTCGACCGTGACGCCGAGATCCTCGGGGCGATCGAAGCCGGCGCATCCGGGTACCTGCTGAAGGATGTGGCACCCGAAGACATCGTTCGCGCGATCCGTCAGGCGGCCGCCGGAGGGCTCGTGCTCACCCCGGAACTCAGCGAAAGGGTCGTGCAGGTCATGCGCGCACCGCGGGTGCGGCTGACCGAACGTGAGCTGGCGGTGCTCCGGCTGCTCGACACGGGCGCCTCGAACCGCGAGATCGCGAAGACCCTGTTCGTGACGGAGGCCACCGTGAAGACGCACCTCGTGCACGTGTTCGAGAAGCTCGGCGCCGACAGTCGTGCCCGCGCCATCGCCATCGCCCGCGACACCGGTCTGCTCTGAGCCTTCCGGCATCTCCAGCTCTTCCTGGCCTTGCGCAAGCGGCTGCTCCCGGCGAAGTCCGCCTGACCCCGCCCTCGAATCGATTCGATATGCTGGTGTGCACCCCGATCCATCCCCCAGTTCTGCGAGCCGCTCCTTCATGGCCACCTCCCTCACCACGGGCCGTCCGTGGCGCGTCATCCTTGCCTTCTCCATCCCCCTCCTGCTCGGCAATGTGGTCCAGCAGCTCTACCAGTTCGCCGACGCGATCGTCGTCGGCAGGCACCTCGGCGTCACCTCGCTCGCCGCAGTGGGTGCAACCGGCAGCCTGCTGTTCCTGCTCCTCGGGTTCGCCTGGGGTCTGACGAGTGGATTCGCGATCCCGATCGCGCAGGCGTTCGGCGCGCGTGACGATGCCGCCGTACGCCGCTCCGTCGCGACGGGTGTGTTCCTCAGCGCCATCACCAGTGTGATCCTCACGGTCGCGGCGCCGCTGCTCGCCGGTCCCATCCTGGCGCTGCTGCAGACACCGGCCGAGCTCATGCCCGAAGCCACGACCTTCACGCAGATCAGCTTCCTGGGCGCCAGCGCGACCATGTTCTTCAACTACCTCTCGGCGATCATCCGCGCCATCGGCGACTCCAAGACGCCCCTGGTCTTCCTCACCATCGCCTGTGCGTTGAACGTCGGACTCGTCGTCCTGATGGTCGGCCCGCTCGGATGGGGTGTGGGCGGAGCCGCCCTCGCGACCGTCGTGGCGCAGGCCGTCTCGGTGGCGCTGTGTCTCGAGTTCGTGCGCCGCCGCCTGCCCATGCTGCACCTCCGCCGTGCCGACTGGCGCATCGGGCGGGACGACATCGCCGAGCACCTGCGCCTCGGCCTGCCGATGGGCTTCCAGGCCTCGATCATCGCGATCGGCACGCTCACCGTGCAGGTGGCGTTGAACACCCTCGGAGCTGATGCCGTCGCCGCGTACACGACGGGATCCCGGGTCGACAGTCTCGCGGTCGCGCTGCTCTCCTCGCTCGGCCTCGCGGTCTCGATGTACGTGGCGCAGAACCACGGCGGACGTCGGCCCGATCGCATCCGTCGTGGTGTCGTCGAAGCGACGTGGATGGCGGTCGGCGCCGGCGTGGTGCTCGGCGTGCTGCTGATCGCCTTCGGCGCGCCGATGGTGCGCCTGTTCATCGGAGAGGGATCCGACGACGTCGTCGACATGGCGCATCGGATGCTGATCATCAACGGCTGCGGCTATTGGGCGCTCGGCATGCTGTTCGTGCTGCGCGGCGCGCTCCAGGGCCTCGGCCACACACTCGTGCCCACCGTGACCGGCGTGATCGAGTTGGTGATGCGCGTCGGGGCAGCCATCGTCCTCGGAGCCTGGATCGGGTTCGACGGCGTCGCCCTGAGCAATCCGCTCGCCTGGGTGGGGGCGATCGTGCTGCTGGTGCCCGCCTACATCCGCGCGCACCGGGCGCTCGCGCATCTCCCGGTCGCGCCTGCCGAGGCGACCGAGACCTCGGCGATCGCGATCGTCGGACCGACCGACGGCTCGATGGTCGTGGACGCCGTCGTCACCCAGCCCGTGCGCGTGGTGCGTGCCCGCCGGCTGCGGTGGCCGAGTCGGCGCTGAGGGTCCGCCACGCCGCCTTCGCGCCAGCGAGATATCCGTCTGCAGGATGATGTGGATCGGACTTGAGACGGATGGCCTTTCCGAGACACACTTCTAGTGTCGAGGTAGCGGGATTTCCGCTGACGGGGGGTCGTCATGACGACAATGAGAGTGGCCAGCGATCTGGCTGCGGTGATGGTGCCGATCGGTTATGTGGGCGCGGCGATCGCCGCCGCCTGTGCGATCGTGGCGGCGGTCGCGGTGATCCGCGGGTCCGGAGGGCTCGCCGGGGGAGCCGTGGGGGTGTGGATCGTCGGTGCGCTGCTGAGCGTCACGGCGTCGTTCGCCCAGGAATGGACGCCGTTGATCCTTTCGGGAGCGGCGCTGGTCGGGATGCTGGTGATCGGCGGTGTCGTGCGGGCCATCATGACCGCGGCCGGTGCCGGACGGCCGGCGCGTGAGACGGATGAGGCATTGCCCGCAGCCGTGCCGGTGTCGAGGCCCGCGGTCGGGTCCAAAACGGCGCGCGTGGTGACGTCACCGACGACCGCGTCGATCGCGGTGGTCCCCTGAGCGGTCAGCGATAGTCGCGGTCGCGGTGCTGTCCGGCTTCGTCGCCGGCTTCCACGCGCGCGGCCTCGCGCCCACGCAGCTCGACACGACGGATCTTGCCGGAGATGGTCTTCGGCAGCTCGGGCACGAACTCGATGATCCGCACCCACAAGTGCGACGACAGGCGCTCGTGGGCGTAGGTGAAGATCGCTCGGGCGGCGTCCGTGTCGGCGACTGTGGCTCCGGGGGTAAGGCAGACATACGCTTTCGGCACGGCCAACCGTGTCGGATCCGGGCTCGGGATCACCGCCGCCTCGACCACGAGGTCGTGTTCGAGCAGCACCGACTCGAGCTCGAACGGCGAGATCTTGTAGTCCGAGGCCTTGAACACGTCGTCGGAGCGCCCGACGTAGGTGAGGTATCCGTCGGCATCGCGCACCGCGATGTCACCGGTGTGGTGGTAGCCGCCGGCGCGTGACTGTGCCGTCGTCTCCGGGTCGTCGAAGTAGCCCGCCATCAACCCGAGCGGCGGGTTCGTCAGATCGAGTGCGATCTCCCCTTCGTGCTCGACGACGGCCCCGGTGACCGGGTCGAGCAGGACGACGGGGTAGCCGGGGAGGGGACGCCCCATGGATCCGACCTTCACGGTCTGACCCGGAGAATTCCCGATGCACGCCGTCATCTCGGTCTGCCCGAACCCGTCGCGGATCGTGCCGCCCCACGCATCGCGCACCCGGTCGATGACCTCGGGATTCAACGGTTCGCCCGCACCGACCAGCTCGCGCGGAGGGTGGGTGAGACGCGAGAGATCGGCCTGGATCAGCATCCGCCAGACGGTGGGCGGTGCACAGAACGTCGAGACGTGGTGAGTCTCCATGACCTGCATGAGGGTGTTCGCGTCGAAGCGCGCGTAGTTGTAGACGAACACGGTCGCCTCGGCGAGGAACGGCGCGTAGAAGCTCGACCAGGCGTGCTTCGCCCAACCGGGCGACGAGATGTTGAGGTGCACGTCGTCGGGGCGCACCCCGAGCCACCACATGGTCGACAGGTGTCCGACCGGGTACGAGACATGGGTGTGCTGCACGAGCTTCGGGCGGTTCGTGGTGCCCGAGGTGAAGTAGAGCAGAGCGGTGTCGGACGCGGGGGTGGGTCCGACCGGTTCGAAGGTGGCGGGGGCGTCGGCCGAGTGGTCGAAGCGCTCCCACCCCGCGGGGATGCCGTCGCCCACACCGATGCGCATGATGCCGGGGTCGATGGTCAGGACGCGGTCGCCGAGGGTTCCGAGGGTGATGACGGCGCGGGCGCGGCCGTGGTCGACGCGGTACTCGAGGTCCGATGCCGACAGGAGCGTGGACGTGGGGATCGACACCGCACCGATCTTCGTAATCGCCAGCATCACCTCCCACAGCTCGATCGTGTTGTTCAGCATCACGATCACGTGGTCGCCCCGGCGGAGGCCGAGGCCGGTGAGCCAGGCGGCGACCTGGTCGGATCGCGTCGAGAGCTCGCCGTAGGTCCAGGTGCGCAGGCTCAGGTCGGCCTCGACGATCTGCACCGCGGGACGATCCGGCTTCTCGGCGGCGACCACGTCGAACCACTCGAGGGCGAAGTTGAACTCGTCGACCTCGGGCCAGGCGAACCCTGCTCGCGCGGCCGCGTAGTCCGTCGCATGGGCGAAGAGGAAGTCCCGCATCTCGCGGATGCTCTGCGTGGCGGCGGTCGCGCTGCGGCTCATGGTGCTCCCTTGCTCGCGTGTTCCATCTTGTGGCGCGTTCCATCTTGTCGCGCGTTCCATCTTGTCGCGTGCGAGTGCAGAAACGCGCCTGACAGCCCCGTCTCCGGCGCACTTTTGATCCCGCAACCGGCGGGGGACGGGACGGGGACGGGACGGGGGGGACGGGACGGGAGGGGGGTCAGCGGGGGAGGGGGCCGGGGCCGTCGCGCAGTTCGAACACGAGCTGGGTCTCGGTGCCGCGCACGACGGGATGGACGGTGATGTGCTCGAGGACGATGTCGCGGAGCGCCGTCGCGTCCTCCACAGCCACATGCACGAGGAAGTCGTCGACGCCGGCGACGTGGAACACCTGCAGCACACGCGGGACGCCGGCGAGCGCATCGAACAGCGCCGTCACCTTGTCGCCCGTGTGATTCGCGAGCCGCACCTTGATGATCGCCTGCAGCGGGAAGCCCAGGGCCGCGCCATCCACACGGATGCGGGTGTCGCGGATCACCCCGCGCTCGCGCAGGGACCGCACGCGATGCGCGCACGTCGACTCGGCGAGACGCAGGCGGTGCGCCAAGGCTTTGTTCGTGATCTCGGCGTCGCGGGTGAGGACCGCGAGCAGTTCGAGGTCGGTCTCATCGAGTTGTGCTTTCGCCAACCTTCGGCTCCTTCGTCGGACGGATCCTGCACAGAATAGCGAAACGGCCTCGATTCATGGTGGATCCTGTCGACTTCCTGCAAAAGTGCCGCGATTCCGGCAACGTGGAGGGATGACTGCACCGTTGCATCCCGACACCGTCGCCGTCCACAGCGGCCGTTCCGACCTCGAGGGTCTCGGGGTGCACGCGTTGCCGATCGACCTGTCGACGACCAATCCGCTCCCCGACATCGAGCGCGGGGGCGACTCGTACGAGGCCATGGCCACAGGTGGCCGCCCGCCGGCGGACGGCAGCATGGTCTACGCCCGGCTCTGGAACCCCACGGTCGCCCGGTTCGAAGACGCTCTGGCCGAACTCGAGCATGCAGAGGCCTCGGTCGCGTTCGCCTCGGGGATGGCGGCGATGACAGCGGTGATCCTCGCGCACACCGGCGCGACGGGCGCACGCCACGTGGTCGCGGTGCGTCCGCTCTACGGCGGCACCGATCACCTGCTCGGCTCCGGACTGCTCGGCGTCGAGACCACGTACTGCCATCCCGACGAGGTCGCCGCCGCCGTGCGTCCGGACACCGGCCTCGTCGTCGTCGAGACCCCGGCGAACCCGACCCTCGACATCGCCGACATCGCCGATGTGGTGCGCCAGGCCGGGTCGGTGCCGGTCGTGGTCGACAACACGTTCGCGACCCCGGTGCTGCAGAACCCGATCGATCTGGGCGCCGCGATGTCGCTGCACAGCGCCACCAAATACCTCGGCGGCCACGGCGATGTCATCGCCGGTGTCGTCGCCTGCAGCGAAGAGACCGCGGAGGCGCTGCGCCGCGTGCGGGCGGTGACCGGGGGGCTCCTGCATCCGCTCGGGGCGTACCTGCTGCACCGCGGCCTCACGACCCTGCCGGTGCGGGTGCGGCACCAGCAGGGGAGTGCGCAGCGGGTCGTGCAGTGGCTGATCGACCGGCCGGAGGTCGCCGAGGTCTTCTATCCCGGGCTCGACGGCGATCCGCGCGGCATCCTGGAACGGCAGATGCGCGGCACGGGGGCGATGATCGCGATCCGGATGCGCGGCGGATTCGCTGCCGCCTCCGCCGTGACGACGGCGACGAGGTTGTTCACCCATGCCGTCTCGCTCGGCGGCGTGGACTCGCTGATCCAGCACCCGGCGGCGCTCACCCACCGGCCCGTGCCGCCCGAGGCCCGCCCGGCCGCCGATGTGCTGCGGCTGTCGATCGGGTTGGAGGACGTCGATGACCTGATCGCGGATCTCGCGCAGGCCTTCACGGTCGCCGATTCCTCCCGCAACGGCGCGCCGGCAGAGGCCGTTCCCGCGTAGCCGCAGGGGGATCCGCGTCAGAGCGAGGGCAGTCGGATCGTCCCGGTCGCGATGCGCTCGGTCGGCATCCGATCGCGATCGTAGGTGATCTCGTGGTAGCCGTGCGGGGTGGGCACCCCGTCGTCGTCCAGGCTCACGAACACGATCTTCTCGATCGTCAGGATGCGCTTGCGGGTGATCATGTTGCGGGCCACCGCGCGCATCGTCAATGAGGTCGTGCCGAAGTGTGTGGCCTGCAGGCCGATCTCGATCAGATCCCCCTGCACCGCGGAGGCTTCGAAGTTGATCTCCGAGATGTGCTTGGTGACGGCGCGGTAGTTGCCGAGCTGGACGATCGCGTAGATCGCCGCCTCCTCATCGATCCACTTCAGCAGGCTCCCGCCGAACAGGGAGCCGTTCGCATTGAGGTCTTCCGGGCGCACCCACTTGCGGGTGCGGAAGTTGAGTCCGTCTTCCGACCACTGCCAGGCCGGTGCCTTCTGCTTCGCCATGAGCTCGAGGGTAGGGGTGCCGTGAGTCGGCGATGTTACGGCGCGTTTTCGACATCTGCTCAGGGCAGAGCCACCCACGGCAGAATCCCGCCGGACGCGGCACGCGAGAGCGGAAGCTGGGGGCATGAGCGAAGACAACCCCATCCCGCACTTCGGCCCCGAGGCCCGGCGTGCGCTGTTCCACGAGCGGGTGCTCGTGCTCGACGGCGCGCTCGACGACGACAACGGCACCCTGCTGATGACGCAGCTGCTCGCACTGTCGTCCGAGGACCCCGTCGCCGACATCGCCCTCTGGATCCACTCGCCCGGCGGCTCCGTGCCGTCCATGCTCGCGATCCGCGACCTCATGCAACTCGTCCCGAACGACGTCGCGACCCTGGCCCTGGGCCTTGCCTGCAGTGCGGGGCAGTTCCTGCTCTCCGCGGGCACGCCGGGCAAGCGACGCGCCCTCCCGCACGCGCGCATCCTGATGCATCAGGGTTCCGCGGGGATCGGCGGGTCCGCCGGCGAGCTCGAGACGCAGGCCGACGATCTGCGCCACATGCGTGACACCGTGCTCGGACTCATCTCCGCCGACACGGGGCAACCCCTCGAGCGCATCTTCGAGGATTCGCTCCACGACCGCTGGTACACCGCGACCCAGGCGCAGGAGTACGGGTTCATCGACGGGATCGTGGCTTCGATCGCCGAGGTGATGCCGCGACGACGCCCGCGGGTCGGATTGGGGGCGGACGCATGAGCAGCTACACGATCCCGAACGTGATCGCGCAGCATCCCCGGGGGGAGCGGGTCATGGACGTGTACTCGCACCTCCTCGCCGAGCGCGTCATCTATCTCGGCACCGGCATCGATGCGGGCGTCGCCAACGCGCTGATCGCCCAACTGCTGCACCTCGACGCCGACAGCCCGGAGTCCGGCATCCAGTTCTACATCAACAGCGAGGGCGGCGACCCCGGAGCGGCGCTGGCGATCTACGACACCATGCGGCACATCCGCCCGCGCATCGCCACGACGTGTGTCGGACAGGCGATCGGACCCGCAGCGCTGCTCGTCGCCGCGGGTGAATCTGGGGAGCGAGCCGCCCTCGCGCACGCGCGCATCGTGCTGCATCAGCCCGCGGGACAGTCCCGAGGTGCGATCCCCGACCTGATCCTCGCGGCGGACGAGGTGGTGCGGGTGCGCTCCGACATGGAAGAGATCCTCGCCGAGCACACGGGTCGCACGGTTCCGGAGCTGCGCGCCGACACCGACCGAGACCGGGTCTTCACCGCCTCCGCCGCCCGGGACTACGGCCTGATCGACACCGTGCTGGGCGCGCGCACCTGACGGTCCCCCCGGACGGATGCATGACTCGCGGACGGATGATGACAGACGGATGCATGACTCACGGACGGATGCATGAGTGGCGCGGTGCCCGTGGTCATGCATCCGTCCGCGGCTCATGCAGGTGAAGCACGCTGCCGGGCAGGTGAAGCACGCTGCCGGGCAGGTGAGCACGCCGCAGGGCAGGTGAGCACGCTGCCGGACGGATGGCTGACGCGCGCGGCTCAGGCGGCGAGAGCGAAGGCGCCGCGCGGGACCGTGGTGGTCGCGCGGAGTTCCTCGGCGACGGCGCTCGTGAGCTCGATCAGGCTCGTGTCCAGAGCCCCCGCGATGGCGGCGATCATCTCGCTCGACGGCTCCTTCAACCCGCGCTCGACCTCGGAGAGGTATTGCGGCGAGAGGCCGGCCTTCTCCGCGGTGGCGGTGAGTGTCTCGTCGCGGTCGTGTCGACGTCGGCGCAGCTGGTCGCCCAGGAGGTGTCGCCACAGGGGCTCGGGTCCGTGGGGCTGTGGACGGTCGGAACGAGGAGTGCTCGGGAACGGGACGATGTCGGCCATGCCTCACGATAAACCGGGGTCTCCGGAGGCTTCGAGCGGTTCTGCTCAGAGCAGAACCGGACCTTTACAGGGCTGCGGTGACTCCCGGCAGCAACTTGCCGAGGATCGACCCGAGTTGGTCGCGCTCCTCGGGGGTGAGCGGATCCAGCACCAGTTCGCGCACCTGCTCGACGTGCACCGGAGCCGCCGTGCGCAGCATCTCCCGACCCGCAGGGGTGAGAGCGGCCGAGAGGGTTCGCTTGTCGGTGCTGCAGGACGTGCGCTCGACCCAGCCGCGCTCCTCGAGCGAGTCAAGGGCATGGCTCAGGCGTGAGCGGCTGAGCCCCGCGATGCGTGCCAGTTCGGTCATCGTGACGATGCCGTCCCCCTGCCCGGCGAGTGTGACGAGGATGGCGTAGCGGGCGTGGTTGAGGCCGACCTCCTCCTTGAGGGTGCGGTCGAGCACCTGCGGGAGGAGCTGGACGAACCGGATGACGGGGAGCCAGGTGTCCATCTCGGTGTCGTCGAGTCGCCGCGGATGCTGCTGCTCCGCCGTCATGGTGTCCTCCTCGGGTGTCACGCCGGGCGTCACGCCGCCGACAGGTCGAGCGTGTGCGCCGTGTGGTCCCTCTTGGCCTGCAGGTAGCGCGAGTTGGACTCCGACAGGTGCACCTCGGTGCGCAACCGCTCGGTCACGCGGATGCCGAGCGCTTCAAGCTGCACGGCCTTGTCGGGGTTGTTGCTGAGCAGGCGGATGCCGTCGACGCCGATCGCGTTCAGCATCTGGGCGGCCACGGTGTAGTCGCGCTCGTCCTCGCCGTGTCCCAGGGCGACGTTCGCCTCGTAGGTGTCCAGCCCCGCGTCCTGCAGGGCGTAGGCGTCGAGCTTGGCGTAGAGACCGATGCCCCGACCTTCCTGTCGCAGGTAGAGCAGGAAGCCGCCGTCCTCCGCGATCCGCTCCACGGCTTCGCGCAGCTGCGGGCCGCAGTCGCAGCGCTCCGAGCCGAAGACGTCGCCGGTCAGGCACTCGCTGTGCGGGCGCACGAGCGGGGCCTCCCCGCCTTCGGTCGCGCGTTCGAGCGCTGCACGCCAATCGCCGAGTCCGAGCAGCAGGTGCTCGCGGCCGTCGACGAGCCCGTCGAAGGTGACGACGTCGGCGGTCGTGGAGAAGCCGTCGCCGAAGCGCAGCGGCACCCGGACGCGCGTGCGCTCCGTGGCGACCGGAGCGACGGTTGAAGTTTCAATCATGCCCGGTGCAACGCGCGCTCCGGCGGAGTATTCCCGGATCTGTGAACTTCGGAGGTGTTCCGTCAGGAGAGGAGAGCTACGCAATGGGCGGAGCGTCCACAGGCGAACGCATGCGCCGCACGAGCTTCAGCTCGCTCGCGAGGATCCCGAGCACAACGAGTGCCCCGCCGATGAGGGCGGTCACGGGCAGACGCTCCCCGGCGATGCGTCCGATGACGCCGGCCCACACCGGCTCACCCGCGTAGATGATGGTCGCGCGCGTGGGGGAGACCGACTTCTGCGCCCAGTTCATCGTCAGCTGGATGAGACAGCTCGCCGCTCCGAGGCCGACCGCACAGCCGACCCAGATCCACGAGAACTCCGGCACGCTCTCACCCACCACGGGCATCGTGAGCAGCCCCAGGACGCCGGCCGTCAGCAGCTGGATCACCGTGATGCGGCCGAGATCGACCTTTCCCGCGAAGAGGCTGATCAGGATGATCTCGGCGGCGATCGGCAGCGTGCTGATCATGGTCACGATCTCACCGGTGCCGAGGGTGAGCGCGAAGGCGTCGGGCCCGGCGATGAACAGCAGTCCCACGAACGCCAGCCCCGCGCCGACGAAGGCCATGACCGGAGGACGCGTGCGGAACACGGCCCACTGCGCGAGCGGGACCAGGGGCACGTACATGGCGGTGATGAAGGCGGAGGTGCTGCTGTCGATCGTCTGCAGCCCTTGCGTCTGCAAGCCGTAGCCGAGGTAGATCATCACCCCGATCGCCACGCCCGCGCCGACGTCGCGCCACCGGATCCCGCGCAGCACTCGACGGAAGATCACGACGCTGATCAGCCCCGCGATCAGGAAGCGGATGCCCACGAAGAACCAGGGTCCGGAATGGTCCATCGCCCAGTGCACGAGCAGGAAGGTGCCACCCCAGACCGCGGTGATCGCGAGGAGCGCGGCCTCCTCCGGGCGGAACCGCATCCAGCGAAGTCGAGAGGGCATCGTGGGCCTTTCTCGACGTTGCCGGATCGAGCCTAGTGGCGGGAATCCTCTTTCGAATCGCGCAAATGGTCCGATTCCGGCGCCGGATGCGGCCATTCACGCGATTCGAAGGCGAGGACGGGGCTGACCCGGGGATTCGGTAGCCTCGCAGCATGAGCGACTTCGTGAGTGCCGTCGAGCTGAACGACCTGTTGACCCGGGGCGCACCGGTGCGCGTGATCGATGTGCGGTGGCGGCTGGATCGCCCGGAGGCGGGGCACGACGACTACCTCACGGGACACATCCCCGGCGCCGTGTTCGCCGCGCTCGACACGGAGCTCTCCACGCACGGAGAGCCCTCGGACGGACGGCACCCGCTGCCGTCGACGGCCACGCTCCAGGCCGCGGCCCGGCGCTGGGGCGTCCGCGCGGGCGACACGGTGGTCGCCTACGACGATGCCAAGGGCACGGCGGCGGCGCGCGCGTGGTGGCTGCTGCGGCAGGCAGGGGTCGACGTGCGCGTGCTCGCCGGCGGCCTCCGCGGGTGGCAGGCCGAGGGATTCGAGGTCGCGACCGATGACGTGAGCCCGGAGCCCGGCGACGTGGTGCTCGAGGAGATCGGGCGCGATGCCCTCACGATCGACGAGGCGGCGGCGTTCCCGGAAACCGGAGTCCTGCTCGACGTGCGCGCCCCCGAGCGGTACCGCGGCGAGACCGAGCCGCTCGACCCGGTGGCCGGTCACATCCCGGGCGCGCGCAACCTGCCGACCACGCTCCACCTCGACGACCAGGGGAGACTCCTCGACACCGATACCGTGCTCGCCACCCTCGCGGCGGTCGGGGTGACCCCGGGCACACCGGTGGCTGCGTACTGCGGTTCGGGCGTGACCGCCGCGCACACCGCGCTGGTCCTGCACGAGGTGGGCATCGAGGCGAAGGTGTTCCCCGGATCCTGGAGCCAGTGGTCGAACACCCCTGGCCGCCCGGTGGCGACCGGTGATCAGCCGGGCTGATCCTCGCGGGGTCCGTATCCCCAGCGCAGGCCGAGCGCACCGGGGCCGAACGCCCGGCGCACCAGGTGCACCGAGGTGCCTCGGGGTGGCGGCAGCGGTGTCAGGGTCACGCCTTCAGGGGTCTCGAGGTGCTCCTCGCACCAGTCCGGGATCGCGTCCGGATGGAAACGGGTCCACACCAGCAGTTCCCGGGCCTTCTGGGCCAGCGCGTGCCCGGTGTCGCGCGTCTCCGGGTAGTCGGGCGGATACTCCGCCGACCACTCGACCATCGCGGTGTCCGGGGCCGTCAGCGGGATGTCAAGCTCGAACAGCACCCCGTGGACCTCGCCATCGGGGTGGGAGTACCGTGCGGCGATCCTGCCTCCGGAGACGGCTTCGATCACGGGTGCGGGCGTGCGAACCCCGGGAGTGATCTCCAGGAACGGGATCGCCGTGATGGTGCCGACCGTGGACTGCACGATGCTGCGGGTGACGCTGTAGGCGATGTTGCCGTCGGCCCCGACATCCGTCACCGAGTGCGTCGTGAGCTCTCGGGAGGTGTCGGGATACGACGCACCGAGCGCCTGGAACGCGTCCATGACCGCGCGCTCGAGCTCTTCCTCATCGATCGGGAACTGATTGGGCCCGAGCGGTCCCGTGCGGTTCGTCGACCGGAGAAGCCTGCTCAGGGCCCCGGCCTCGAGTCGGAGGAGGTCCTCGATGTCGGCGAGTGCGGCGAGCGACTGCACGCCCTCGGGGTGCCGGGCGCCGGAGCGCCAGTAGCTCAGGGTGGCCATCGAGACGCGGTTCCCGCGCGCATTGAGCTGTTGCTGCAACCAGGAGAGTGTCACGTCCCTGGCGTTGATCGCGTCGCGCAGCGCGCCCGCGAATGCGCCGGATCCGGGTCTGCGCGCGTCATATTCGTAACTCATCACAGCCCCCATCCGGTATGTGAAGCCCACCGCCCTAGAGTGAGCATACGACCGCACGCGCATACCTCAGGGGACCGGGTGGGCATGTGGGGTCACTTGGCCGTCGTCGCAGGTAGGGTGCCCGACCGTGCGAGGACCGGCCTGACGCAGTGATGCCCCCCCTTGCTGCGTACGTCGTGAAGCCCGGCAATCGATCTGGGGAGATCCGCCGGGCTTCACGAAACCTCCTCCGCACGCCGCGGGCGTTGCGGCTCTGCGCCCCCGCGTAGACTGGGAGGAACACCCCGGAGGACTCTGGATCGTCATGTCTGCCCCTGCTCGCGCATTCACCATGCGCCACGTGCAATTGCTGCGCGCACTGTTCGCCGCCGTCGCCGCCCTGATGATCACCTTCTCGTCGGACCACTCCGCTCCCGTCGGCCTCTCGGTGTTCAGCGGCTTCGTCTTCGTCACCGCGCTCATCCAGCTGCTGGCCGCGTGGCTGGTGCTCCCCGCGGGGTCCCGCTGGCCGTACATCCTGCTCGGCGTCCTCGGCACCCTCGCTGGCGCCGTGAGCGGCATCCCGGCCTGGCGCTCCGATGACCTGTTCTTCATCGTCGTCTCGACCTGGGCGATCCTGAGCGGCGGCATCGAGCTCCTCGCCGGCATCCGCTCTCGTCGAAACGCCGATCCGCTGTCCCGTGATGCGATCACCGTCGGCGCGCTGGGGGTGCTGCTCGGGATCGTGCTGCTGCTGATCCCGGCCGGCTTCGTCCAGGAGTACACGATCGAGAAGGCCGGCACGTTCGTGTTGTCCGGCATCATCCTCGGCGTCGGGATGTTCGGTGGGTACGCGGCGATCCTCGCCGTCTTCCTCGGCATCGCCGGCCTCACCCCGAAGCGAGTGGACACCGTCACCGCGGTCTCCGAATCGAACGACGACACCGCCGCTGCGGAGCACGGAGGAACGCGATGAGCGACGAGAAGCCCACCCGTCGGGACATCCTGCGCCCGCTGCACCTGCTGCTGATCGCGCTGGGTTGCGGCGTCTTCGCCATGGTCGTGACCCTGGTCTCGACCGGAGCCTTCACCGCCAGGGTGAACACGGCGATCGCGAACGGCAGCTATGACGGGCTGACCCCGGTGGCGCTCGGCCTCGTGGTCGGCGGTGGCGCGTTCATCGTCACGCTCCTGATCCTCGCGATGCTGATTCTGGCGGTCGACCCCGCCGATGTCACCAAGACCATCGACCGTCCGGTGCTCTACGACGACCCCGACCCCGAGCCCGAGGGCGAGGCGGACGGCGAGCAGCCCGGACGCGCGGCTTCGTCGTGACCGTCGGGCGTGCGGCATCCCCTGCTATTCCGCCCTCGTCCGGAATAGTCGGTCCGTCCGACCGCTTGTTCCTGAAGTGACCGCCCCCGTCGACCGCGCCTCCATCGGACTCCGCTCGGCGCGAGGCCCCATCCTCGGCGCGCTGATGCTCGCCACCGGCCTCATCGCGATCGACGCCACGATCCTCGCGACCGCGGTCCCGAGCATCGTCCGCGATCTCGGCAGCTACCAGCAGTTCCCCTGGCTGTTCTCGGTGTATCTGCTGGCGCAGGCGGTGAGCGTCCCCATCTACTCCCGGTTCGCCGACACGGTGGGCCGCAAGCCGATCATCCTCCTCGGGATCGCCCTGTTCCTGCTCGGCTCCGTGCTCTGCGGGTTCGCGTGGAGCATGCCCGCGCTCATCCTGTTCCGCCTCATCCAGGGCTTGGGCGCGGGCGCGGTCGCGCCGATGGCGATGACGATCGTGGGCGACATCTACACGGTCGCCGAGCGCGCGAAGGTGCAGGGGTACATCGCGAGCGTGTGGGCGGTCTCTTCCGTGGTCGGACCCGCGCTCGGCGGCATCTTCGCGCAGCTCGACGCGTGGCGATGGATCTTCTGGGTGAACATCCCCCTGTGTCTGATCGCCGCGTGGATGCTGCAGCTCAAGTACAAGGAGGAGAAGCAGACCCGTCGGCACCGGATCGACTACGCCGGGGCCGTCCTGCTCACGATCGGGCTCACCGGCCTCATCCTCGGGATGCTCGAGGGTGGGAACGCCTGGGACTGGATCTCCGTGCCGAGTGCGCTCTGCTTCGGGGTGGGCGTCGTGGCCCTCGCGTTCTTCGCGATGGTCGAGCGGCGGGCGGCGGAGCCGATCGTCGACCTCCGGCTCGCGGCGCGGCCGTTGATCCTGACGACCACGCTCGTGTCACTCGGGGTGGGGGCGCTCATGATCGGTGTGACCAGCTTCGCCCCCGCGTACCTGGAAGGGTCACTGGGCATCGCGCCCCTCCTGTCCGGTCTGGCGGTCGCCGCCTTGACGCTCGGCTGGCCCATCGCCGCGGCGAACGTCGGACGACTGTACCTGCGCATCGGCTTCCGCCGCACCACCCTGATCGGCATGAGCATCGCCACGTTCGCGGCGACCGTGCTCGCCGCGGTCTCCTCGTGGCCGAACCCGTTCGTGATGTCGGCGATCGCGTTCGTGCTCGGCTTCGGCCTCGGCTGGTCGGCCGCCCCGACCCTGATCGCCGCACAGTCCTCGGTGGGCTGGGGGGAACGCGGTGCCGTGACGGGCATGAACGCCTTCGCTCGTTCCGCCGGGAGTGCGGTGGGCGTGGCGGTGTTCGGCGCGATCTCCAACGCGGTCATCGCGCAGGGTGCGGGCGCCGACGACCCGGAGACGATCATCCACGCCTCGGTGTGGGTATTCGTCGCCGTCGCCGCGACGGCCATGCTCACGCTGCTCGCTGCCGCGTTCATGCCGCGCGATCACGTCGAGCGCCACTCCGGCGAACCGGCCTAGCGGCGAGAGCGGGTCAGCGGGCCAGGCGCTCCGCGATGCCGGTGTAGGTCGCGGGGGTCAGCGCGAGGAGTCGCTGCTTGGCGGCATCCCCGATCTCGAGGCCCTCGACGAACGTCGCGAGCTCGGCCGCGCCCACCCGGTGACCGCGCGTGAGCTCCTTGAGGAGCGCGTACGGATCCGTGATCGTGGACCGACCGGCCACCACCTCGGCGCGGATGACGGTCTGGATGGCTTCGGCGAGCACCTCCCAGTTCACGTCGAGGTCGGCGAGCAGCACGTCGCGCGAGAGCGAGATCGCGTTGAGGCCGCGACGCAGGTTGTCGAGCGCGAGGAGCGAGTGTCCGAAGGCCACACCGATGTTGCGCTGCGTGGTCGAGTCGGTCAGGTCGCGCTGCAGGCGGCTGGTGACGAGCGTCTGGCCGAGCGAGGCGAGCAGAGCGCCCGAGATCTCGAGGTTCGCCTCGGCGTTCTCGAAGCGGATCGGGTTGATCTTGTGCGGCATCGTCGACGAGCCGGTGGCCCCGGCGACCGGGATCTGCGCGAAGTACCCGAGCGAGATGTAAGTCCAGATGTCGGTGGCGAGGTTGTGCAGGATGCCGCCGGCGTGACGCACACGGTCGTAGAGCTCGACCTGCCAGTCGTGCGACTCGATCTGGGTCGTCAGGAGGTTGAAGCCCAGCCCCATGCCCTCGATGTACTCACGGGCGATGGTGGGCCAGTCGGCGTCGGGGTCGGCCGCGAGATGCGCCGACCAGGTCCCGGTCGCACCCGAGAACTTGGCGAGGTAGTCGGATGCCGCGATCTGACCGCGCACGCGCTCCAGACGCCACGCGAACACCGCGAGCTCCTTGCCCATGGTCGACGGGGTCGCGGGCTGGCCGTGCGTGCGGGAGAGCATGGCCGCATCGGCGTGCTCGACGGCGAGTTCGCGGAGCTTCGCGATGACGGTGTCGAGAGCGGGGAGCCAGACCTGCTCGACCGCCCGCTTCACGGTGAGTGCGTACGAGGCGGAGTTGATGTCCTCGCTCGTGGCGGCGAAGTGCGTGAGTTCGGCGATGGCGTCGAGGCCGAGCGTCGAGAGACGGTCGCGCACGAGGTACTCGATCGCCTTCACGTCGTGCTGCGTGACGGCTTCCTTCTCGGCGAGCCAGTCGATCTCGGCCTGGCCGAAGTCGCGATACAGCGCGCGCAGGCGATCCTTGTCCGCGTCCGAGAGCGGCGACGTCTCGAACAGCGAGCGGTCGGTCAGGGCGATCAGCCACTCGACCTCGACCTCGACCCGCGCGCGGTTGAGTCCGGCTTCGGAGAGGAAGTCGGCGAGACCGGTGACGGCGCCGCGGTAGCGACCGTCGAGCGGGCTCAGGGGCTGCGGCGGGAGCGAAGGCTGGAAAGTCAGGGGAGTCCTCCTGATCGGGCCCCTCAGATGCGGGGCGTGCGGGGCTGGCGCAGGGCGGGCTCGAGTTGGCGGAACAGACCCCGGGTCGCCGTCTCAATCATACCGAGCACCGAATCGAACATCTCCGCCCCGGCGTAGTAGGGATCGGGGACATCGTGGGTCGAGGCGTTCGGGTCGAAGGCCATCAGCAGGGTGACCTTGCCCTCCTCATCTTCGTCGCGCGCCCACTCCCGCAGGATGCGCTCGTGCGTGCGGTCGAGTGCGACGACGAGGTCGTTCTCGGCGAACGAGGCGAACGTGAACTGCCGTGCGCGGTGGAGCGAGCCGTCGTACCCGCGGCGGGAGAGCGACTCGATCGTGCGTTCGTCGGCGCGCTCGCCGAGGTGCCAGTCTCCGGTTCCGGCGCTGCGAGAGACGATGCGCGACCCGAGTCCCTGCTTCTCGGCGAGGTCGCGGAACACGACTTCGGCCATGGGGGAGCGGCAGATGTTCCCTGTGCACACGAAGATCACGCGGAAGG
Organism: Microbacterium sp. KKR3/1; assembly: GCF_021272365.1. Taxonomy (NCBI): domain Bacteria; kingdom Bacillati; phylum Actinomycetota; class Actinomycetes; order Micrococcales; family Microbacteriaceae; genus Microbacterium; species Microbacterium sp. KKR3/1. The sequence goes on from NZ_JAJSDW010000004.1 coordinate 55,497, forward strand.
GAACGGGGGACGTCACAGGTACATTCTGCCCGCCTCGGGCCATCCTGCACAGCGTGGAGGATGGCCCACCTCTCCACCGGCCGTGGGTATGGCGCTCAGAGACGTCGGCCGATCCCGCAGGCTGAAGCCATGTACTCGCTCTCCCCTGGACGTGTGTTCACCTCCGCCGAGGTCTGGGCTCGGCTCGTCGCCCACCGAGAGATCGGGGCGGCCGTGTCGATGCTGGAGGATGCGGGTGCGGCGCTGGTGGGACTCGTCGACGACGCGGGCTGGCAGTCCGAAGGATTCCGTGCGCTGCACGACCTGCTGGGACGGCTCCGAGAGGAGACGGGCGTCGAACTCGGACACCTGACGGTGCGCGAATGGGAGCTCGGAGCGCAGGGGTGAGCGGGCTCGAGATCGGGCACGGCGGGGCGATCGCCGTCGACACCGGACAGCTGCGCGACGTCGGATCCCGGATGCGTGGCGTGGCCGAGCGCTACGAAGACGCCCGTTCCGCGGTCGTGCGAGCGCAGGAGGTGATCCTCTCGGCACCGGCCGCCTGTCCGCAGGTCGATGTGCACGCCTTGGCGGCGAGTGCGGAGCGACTCGGCGCCGTGGCGGCCGAACTCCTCGACGCGTGCGTAGGCACGGAGCTGATGGCCGATGCTTTCGAGGTCGTCGAGCTGCGGGCCGAGGTCGAGGCGCTGGCCCTCACCGATGCGGCGGCAGCGGCAGCGGCCGAGGCGCGTCTGGAGCAGTTGGTGAGCGGCGACGAGCGGGTCGGGGCGATGGCCGAGTGGCTGGTGGCGGGCTGGGAGGATCGGCGGTTCCAGGGGGCGGGACGCCAGTTCGACGCGGGCGGCCTGCTCTCTCCTCTGTTCCTGGCCGGGGCGTTCATCGGCGTCGCCACGGGGCTCGGCGCGGTGGTCGCAGGGGCGCCGCTGAAGGGGCGGCCGGATCCGATCCGGGTGACTCCGGTCAAGGCCTCGACCCCTGCCGCGCCGCAGAACCTCGCCGGCGCGCTCCGGCGGATGCCGTCCTCGACCGCACAGGTCGCGGTGGAGAAGTACACGATGGCCGACGGGGGGACCCGCTTCGTGACGTACATCGCGGGAACGAGGAACGGTGCGCCGTGGGAGGGCGGGAAGGAGGAGCCGTGGGACATGAAGTCGAACGTCGAGCTGTATCAGGGACACACATCGGCGTCGTACCAGGCGACCCTCGATGCGCTGACCGAGGCGGGGGCGGAGCCCGGCGACCGGGTCGACGTGGTCGCCTACTCGCAAGGGGGCATGATCGCGGCGCACCTGGCGACGGAGAGCCCCTACGACGTCGGCATGCAGGTGACTGCGGGGAGTCCGCAGCAGCCTTCGCTGGGTCACGATCAGACGCTCATCCAGCTTCGTCACTCCGATGACCTGGTCTCGAACCTCGCCGCGGGTGGGTCGGCGGCGGGCACCGGGTCGGCGGACAGCTTCACGGCCACGCGTGTCGGTGATCCTCGGGCCGGGCTCCAGGATGTCGCGCTGCGGGCGCACGCGCTCGAGACGTACATCGAGACGGCCGAGATGGTCGATGTGTCGGATGATCCGCGAGCCGAGTCCCTCGACGCCTACTGGGCCGAGCTCGCCACCGCGGTGGAGATCGAACGCACCGAGTACCGCGCCGAGAGGACACCCCGCTGAGCGGGACGACGCTCCGGCTCGAGGCCCGGGCCTCAGTCGCGGCGGGAGTTCTTGTTCTGCGGGCGCAGGATGAAGCCGAAGATGCCGTTGATCACCGAGATGATGAGCGCGGCGAGCACGCCCCACCAGAAGTCGCCGACCGCGAGGCCCCAACCGAAGCCGCTCGTGATCCATGCCGTCAGCCACAGCAGGAAGCCGTTGATGACGAAGCCGATCAGGCCGAGCGTGAGGATGTAGAGGGGGAACGCGACGATCTTCACGACGGTGCCGATGATCGTGTTCACGAGCGCGAAGATCGCGGCGACCGCGAGCAGGGTGAGTACCAGCTGCAGGGTCTCGCCGGGCGGGAAGGGCGTGATCACGACCTGCAGAGCCGGGATCAGGGTGACGACCCAGATGGCGAAGGCGTTGACGACGACGCGGATGAGGAAGCGCATAGTCCGACCAGTGTCCCACGGACGTCCGCGGCTGTCAGCCTGCGGCGGCGCTGATCGCGCGGACGCTCAGCGTCGGTTCGAGCGGAGCAGTGCGGCGATCTCGTCGAGATCGGCCAGGCTCTGGGCTGCACGGAGGATGAGGTCGAAGGCTACGTCCGTGTTCATGTCGATGACGATGCTGTTCATTTCGAGGAACGTGAGAGTGATGATCCAGGAGTAGCGCTTGTTCCCATCGAACAGAGGGTGGTTCTGGCTCAACGAGGACAGGAGGGCGGCAGCCTTGACTTCGAGGTCCGGGTACGCCTCGACACCGAACATCGAACTGGAGGGACGGGCCAGGGCAGAGGAGAGGAGCCCGATGTCTCGGATGTGGAGGCCCAGTTCCTCGGCGACCGCGACGGCGTGTGGAAGCTCGAGGTACCGGGTCATGCGTCTTCGAGCTTCTTGAGAAGGTCCGCGTACCGGTCGGAGATGCCGCGGGCGATGCCCACCGCTTGCTCGGTGGTCACCTCCTCGCGGAGGAAGCGATCCGCCGCCTCGATCAGGAGGGCGTGCTTCGACGTGTGTCGTCGTGATGCCAGCTCGCCGAGCTGCGCATCGAGTTCTTCCGGAAGTCGCACCGTCATCGCCATACCAAAATGGTACCACCGTGCATCGCGCGGGAACAGAGCGTATCGACACTGCTGCCACGGCCGCGGTCCTCGTAGACTCGACCTCGTGACCGAGCCGATCCTGCCCCGCATCCGTCCTGCCATCGCCGCACTCGCGCCGTACCGCCAGGGCAAGCAAGCGGGGCCAGACGCGTTCAAGCTGTCCAGCAACGAGAACCCCTTCGATCCGCTGCCCTCCGTGCTCGAGGCACTGGAGCGGACGACGCCCGTCAACCGCTACCCGGATGCCACCGCGACTCGTCTGCGCGAACGACTCGGTGCGCGCTACGGGGTCGAGCCCGACCAGGTGCACGTCGCGTCCGGCAGCGTGTCGATCCTGCATCAGCTGATCCTCGCGACCGCGTCGGAGGGCGACGAGGTCATCTACGCCTGGCGATCCTTCGAGGCGTACCCGAGCCTGCCGCTCGTGGCCGGCGCGACCGGGGTGCAGGTGCCGCTCACCGCGGATTCCCGCCACGACCTCGGCGCCATGGCGGATGCGGTGACCGAACGCACCCGCGCGATCATCGTGTGCACGCCCAACAATCCGACCGGGCCCATTGTCACCTCGGCCGAGTTCGCCGCCTTCGTCGAGCGCGTCCCGAACGACGTCCTGATCATCCTCGACGAGGCGTACGCCGAATTCGTCACGGCCCCGGATGCGGTCGACGGTCTCGCCGAGCGCGTGTTCGACGCGCACCCGAACGTCGTGGTGCTGCGGACCTTCTCGAAGGCGTACGGCCTCGCCGGTCTCCGCGTCGGCTACGCGATCGGGCACGAGAAGGTGCTCGACGCCGCACGCACCACGGGCATCCCGCTCTCGGTCACCTCCGCCGCGGAGAACGCCGCGATCGCGAGCCTCGACGCCGAGGCGGAGCTCCTCGAGCGCGTCGCCGTGATCGTCGAGCGCCGTGACCGCCTGGCCGAGGGGCTCCGCGCGCAGGGCTGGGACGTCCCCGACTCGCAGTCGAACTTCGTGTGGCTGCCCACGCGAGAGCGCACCGACGACGTGGCCGCGGCGTTCGTCGCCAACGACCTCATCGTCCGTCCGTTCTCCGGAGACGGCATTCGCATCTCCGTCGGCGAGGAAGCCTCCATCGCCCGCGTGCTCGAGGTCGCGTCTTCGGTCCGCTGAACGTGTCGCCCGGGCGTCTTCGCCCGTGTTTCTCCGGTTTCCGGGCAGTTGCAAGGGCGTCCTAGGTATGCGTGACCGGGCATGCGGGCGCGGGTAGCGTGAGAGCGTGACCACCTCCGAGACACCCCTTGTGAGCGTTCTGGACGAGACCGGACGGTTCGCTCCGTCCGCCGCCGCTGAGCGATACCTTCCCCTGATCGAGGCGATCAGCGATGCCGAGCTCGAGCAGTTCTACCGGGACATGGTCGTCATCCGTGCGATCGACACCCAGGCGACGAACCTGCAGCGACAGGGGCAGCTGGCGCTCTGGCCGCCGAGCCGGGGACAGGAGGCGGCGCAGGTCGGCTCCGGTCGTGCCGCCCGAGCGCAGGACACGATCTTCCCCTCCTACCGGGAGCACGCGGTCACCCGCATCCGCGGCGTCGATCCGGTCGACATCATCAAACTGATGCGCGGCGTCTCGCATGGCGGGTGGGATCCGACCGACCCGAAGAACGGCAACACCCGGCTGTACACCCTGGTGCTCGGTTCGCAGGCGCTGCATGCGGCCGGCTACGGGATGGGACTCGTGTTCGACGGCCGCACCGGAACCGGTGAGGCCGACCGTGACGAAGCGGTCATCGTCTACTACGGCGACGGCGCTTCCAGTCAGGGCGACGTGCACGAGGCGATGGTCTTCGCCGCGAGCTATCAGGCGCCGACCGTGTTCTTCCTGCAGAACAATCACTGGGCGATCTCGGTGCCGGTCTCGACGCAGTCGCGGGTTCCGCTCGTGCAGCGCAGCGCGGGCTACGGCATCCCGAGCGTCCGCGTGGACGGCAACGACGTGCTCGCCAGTTATGCGGTCTCCCGCACAGCTCTCGACGAGGCCCGCAGCGGCAAGGGTCCGCAGGCGATCGAAGCGGTCACCTACCGGCTCGGCGCACACACCACCAGCGATGACCCGACGAAGTATCGCGGCAGCGACGAGGAGCGGTACTGGGCCGGGCGCGACCCGATCGTCCGGATGCGCGCGTTCCTCGAAGGCCGCGGAGCATCGGCGCAGCTGTTCTCCGACGTGGAGGCCGAGGCGGCGGACGCCGCGGAGGATCTGCGCGCCCGCACGGTCGAGCTGGGGCCGCCCAGCCCGGACAAGATGTTCGACCACGTGTACAGCGAGCCGCATCCGCTGATCGACCAGCAGAAGGCCTGGCGCGCGCAGTATGAGGCGTCGTTCGAAGGAGGAGCCCAGTGACCCTCGAGACGATGCCGCTCAGCAAGGCGCTGAACGCGGGGATGCGCAAGGCCATGGAGGAAGACCCGAAGGTCGTGCTGATGGGCGAGGACATCGGCAAGCTCGGCGGCGTCTTCCGTGTGACGGAGCACCTGCAGCGCGACTTCGGCGACCGCCGGGTGCTCGACACCCCGCTGGCCGAGTCGGGGATCGTCGGGACCGCGATCGGCATGGCGATGGTCGGGTACCGCCCCGTCATCGAGATCCAGTTCGACGGATTCGTGTTCCCCGCGTTCGACCAGATCACGACACAGCTCGCCAAGCTCACGAACCGGCACGAGGGTGCGATCAGCATGCCGATCGTGATCCGCATCCCCTACGGCGGGCACATCGGCGCGGTCGAGCACCACCAGGAGAGCCCGGAGGCGTACTTCGCGCACACTCCCGGCCTGCGCGTGGTCTCGCCGTCGACGCCCAACGATGCGTACTGGATGATCCAGGAGGCGATCGCGTCGAACGACCCGGTGATCTTCATGGAGCCGAAGAGCCGGTACTGGCAGAAGGGCGAGGTCGAGCTCGATGCCTCCGCTGTGCCGCTACACTCCTCACGCGTCGTCCGCACCGGCAGCGATGTGACGCTCGTCGGACACGGCGCGATGGTCACGACGTTGCTGCAGGCCGCCGCGCTCGCCGAGGCCGAGGGGACGAGCTGCGAGGTCGTCGACGTGCGTTCACTGTCGCCGGTCGACTACGAGCCCATCCTCGACTCGGTGCGCAAGACCGGACGCATGGTCTACGCCCAGGAGGCGCAGGGCTTCGGCAGCATCGGCGGCGAGATCGCGGCGACCGTGATGGAGCGGGCGTTCTATGCGCTCGAGGCCCCGGTGCTGCGCGTCTCCGGCTACGACACCCCGTTCCCGCCCGCGAAGCTCGAAGGCACCTACCTCCCGGATGCGGACCGCATCCTCGAGGCCGTCGATCGCTCCCTGGCCTACTGACCGTCCGTCCATGTGCACAACTCCTCAAGAAAAGCTCGGGTGGGGCTCAAGCCCTGTTCGGATGACGCGCTCCGTGTCGGAATTGCGGAGTTATGCACGCGGTCCACGAGAGGATCAATCATGAGCACGCAGAACTTCAACCTCCCGGACGTCGGGGAAGGGCTGACCGAAGCCGAGGTCGTGGCCTGGAAGGTCGCCCCCGGCGACACGGTCGCGATCAACGACGTGATCTGCGAGATCGAGACGGCGAAGTCCCTCGTCGAGCTGCCGTCTCCGCACGCGGGTGTGGTCGGCGAGCTCCTCGTCGAGGAGGGCACGACGGTCGAGGTCGGCACGCCCATCATCACCTTCGTGACCGACGCCCCGGCCGCGGCTCCGGCTGCACCCGCTGCTCCGGCCGCGGAAGAGGGCGGCGGCTCGGTGCTGGTCGGATACGGCACGGGAGGTGGGGCCACCTCCCGTCGTAAGCGCCCGGCCGAGCGTCCGGTGCGTTCCTCGGTCGGTGTCATCGCGAAGCCGCCGATCCGCAAGCTCGCCCGCGACCTCGGCGTCGACCTCACCACGGTCGCCGCGACCGGCTCCGACGGCGAGGTCACCCGGGATGACGTGATGAAGCACGCTTCGCAGGCGAGTGTCTTCCGCAACATCGAGACCCCGGAGTGGGGGACCGTGCGCGAGGAGACCGTGCCCGCTCCGCAGGCCGCACCGGCAGGTCTCGCGCGTGGTCTGGCTCCGACCCAGCCGTCGGCCGCGGGAGACGACCGCACCGAGTCGATCCCGGTCAAGGGTGTGCGCAAGGCCACCTCCTCGGCGATGGTGCAGAGTGCGTACTCGGCCCCGCACGTGACGGTGTGGAAGGAGATCGACGCCAGCCGCACGATGGAACTCGTCAAGCGCCTCAAGGCTTCGCCCGACTACGCCGACATCCGGGTCTCGCCGCTGCTGATCATGGCCCGCGCCGTGATCTGGGCGGCCCGCCGCACGCCCATGGTCAACGCGGCGTGGATCGAGACGGAGGCCGGCGCGGAGATCGCCGTGCGCCACTACGTGAACCTCGGGATCGCCGCCGCCACCCCGCGCGGCCTGCTGGTGCCGAACATCAAGGACGCGCAGGACCTCGGGATGAAGGACCTGGCTCGAGCGCTGAACCGTCTGACGCTGACCGCGCGCGAGGGCAAGACCCCGCCGGCCGATCAGCAGGGCGGCACCATCACCATCACGAACATCGGTGTGTTCGGGATGGATGCCGGCACCCCGATCATCAACCCCGGCGAGGCCGGCATCGTGGCGATGGGCACCATCAGTCAGAAGCCGTGGGTCGTCGACGGCGAGGTGCGTCCTCGATGGGTGACGACGGTCGCCGGATCGTTCGACCACCGCGTGATCGACGGCGACGGCATGAGCCGCTTCATCGCCGACGTCGCCTCCGTGCTCGAGGAGCCCGCGCTGCTGGTCGACTGATGTGTCAGACAGCGCTGAAGCCGGGGTGCGTGCTCCGTGGCGCGCTCTGAATGCAATCCCACCAGGTCGACTCGACTGTTTCGTTGTGTGGGAGTCGGAACTGATGATCATGGTGCGGCGCCTTGCCCACTCGTGAGCAGCGCGCTCATACTGCGGCCCGCTCGCTCATGACCGCGTGGACTGCGAGCCGCAGACTCGTCGTCTCAGCGTCGACGGCCACTGCGTCGGAGGGCAGCGCACGCTCGGTCATGAGCCCCGCAAGCACCGTCGAGAGGAATCGCGCTCGCTCCTCGACCCGACCGGGAGGGATCACGCCTTCGTCGATCAAGGCGGTCAGCCATTGCGCGATGCGATGTCGCCCCATGCGGTCCAGGGCGAGGTAGGTGGCTGCCTCGTCCTCGGAGGGGGCGGTGGCCACATACGCCTCGTACAGCGCCCCCCACTGCTTCCGGACGCTCTCGCCCACCCCGACCTGACGGAGGACGAGCTGCAAGCACGCGATGAGTCGTTCCTCCGCCGTCAAAGAACGATCATTGATCGGATCATCGGGAATCTCCAGGTCGTACATCGCGGCCACCACCGTCTCGATGAGTTCTCGCTGTGTCGGGAAGAAGTGGCGCAGCGATCCCGTACTCACCTGAGCTCGCGCGGCGACTGCTCTCACACTCAGACGTGCGGTGGGGTTCTCGCCCAGCATGGTTGCCGCGGCGATGAGGATCTTCGCTCGTGTTCCCGGTTCCTTCGATGCTTCGGCCATTTTCCGTCTCCCGAGCCATCTGACTATAACAGTGTGCTAGTTTAGCCCGTCGGTGTCTATCACGCTGTACTAGGATCGAGAGTGAGGTCGAGATGAAGGCGGGAAAGAACTGGCGCAACCGTCGAGTCCGTGCCGGCTCCGGTGAACCGCTGCGCCGCTATCGCTGGTGGCAGATGTTCGGCCGATCTCTCCGATCGATCACGCTGCGCTCAGCCGCTGGCACGACGTCGACATACACGGTTGACGTCCGTCACGCCGGGGACATGACCGACGGCGAGATCCGCGCCCGTCTCTACGTCGACGGCGCCCTTCAGTCCTACGCGAAGATGCCCACACGCTTCGCGGTGCCAGGCGGCCACATCGAGGTGGCGATCACCGGGTTCGGCCTCAAACGCTGTCACTATGTGCGGGCAGACGGTGTCGAACAGCAGCTGTCACCCGATCCTCGGTCCGCCGAAGGGCGTCGCGCTCGCTTGCACCGACGTCATCCGGGAGTGAGTCGCATCATCGGCTTCGTCTCCATCGCATTCGTCGTTGTCGGCCTCAGTGTCGAGGTCCCTCAGATCATCGAAGCGCTCTCGCAGATCCCACTGATCGCCGACTCGATCGGCACCTTCACGTCGCCCGTCCGACTTCCCCTCCAGGTCAATCTGCTCATCGGGCTCGCCGCTGCTCTCGGCAGCACGGAGCGAGCCCTGCGGATGCGTTCGAGCTGGATCGACGACCTTGCCGGCTGAGCCCTGCGTCGTCTCGCCTGTATCAGCCGTCTCGGGTGAGCAGGCCGGAGAGGAGCAGTCGTACCGGCGTGGCCGCGTCGTAGTCGGTGTCGCTCGCGGCGCCGATGCAGAGGTTCCCGATCCCTTTGAGCACGCTGTAGGCGTCGATCGGCGGGTACGCGTCGGCAGGCTGTCGTGCTGCATCGAGGAGTGATGCGCACACGGGGACGAGGCGGCCGACGAAGTAGGTGTGCAGAGCGTCGCCGGACCGGGTGGTGTCCCCTTGCAGCGCGTCGGCGAGTCCGTGCTTGGTGGTGAGGAAGTCGACGAACATGGCCACCCAGGCCTGAAGGGCTGCCTCCGGCGTCTCGCTCTCGGCGAGGAGCCGGGGGCCGGCGTCGGCGCAGGCCTCGACTTGGTGTCGGTAGACCGCGACCACGAGGTCGGCGCGGGACGGGAAATGGCGGTAGATCGTTCCGACGCCAACGCCTGCGTTCGCGGCGATCTCCCGCACCGGGGCGTCGACCCCGGACGCGACGAACACCGCTGCCGCCGCGTCGAGGAGCGCCTGCTGATCTCGGCGCGGGCGACCCACTGGCGAGGAGTGCGCATCGCGGGATCGGTTGCTCGGTCTGTCGGACACGTCTCTCCCCACGGGCGTGATCTGCAGAAATTTGTATTTCGGATCATCGTTCCGTATCGTTGCGGAACGATGCTCCGATAATCAGTATCGCAGAGCGCAGCTCCAGAAAGGTCGACCTCATGGCTTCACCGTTCGTTCACGCCGCGGACGACATCATCGGTACCGGAGCCCCGGTCGTCTCCGTCGCTCCCATCCCGTTGCTCGCTCCGGATCGGCCGGTCCCGCTCGAGGTGCGAGTGTCTGCCCCCGCCACCGGTGCGAATCTGCCCGTCGTGGTGTTCTCGCATGGCAACGGGTGGAACCTCGACGGGTACGCGCCGCTCACCTCGTTCTGGGCGTCGCGCGGCTTCGTCGTGATCCAGCCCACGCATCTGGACTCCCGTCGGAACGGTTTCGGGTTCGACCACCCCGTGTTCCCGACGATCTGGACCGAGCGGATCTCGGATCTCACCCGCATCCTCGACCAGCTCGACGCCATCGAGGACGCCGTGCCGGGTCTTGCCGGTCGCGTGGACCGGAGCCGCGTCGCCGCCACCGGTCACTCGTGGGGCGGACAGACCGCGCAGTCGCTTCTCGGAGCACGCATCGTCGATGAGGCGGGCCGGGTCGGAGAGGACATGTCCGACAGTCGCGTCACCGCGGGCGTCCTCTTCGCCGCCACCGGCATCGGCGGCGACGACCTCCACCCGTTCGCGCAGGCGAACTTCCCCTTCATGCGACCCTCCTTCCGGGAGTTGACGGTGCCGACGTTCGTCGTCGCCGGCGACCGCGACCAGTCCAAGATGTCCAGCCGCGGACCCGACTGGTTCACCGATGCGTACACCCACAGCCCCGGCGCCACCGACCTCCTCACGCTCTTCGGCGCCGAGCATTCCCTCGGCGGGATCGTCGGATACGAAGTCGCCGAGACCACCGACGAGAACCCGGAGCGGGTCGCCGTCGTCCAACGGATGAGTACCGCGTACCTCCGGAGCGCCCTCCACGTTTCGGAGAGCGATTGGGCCGCGGCCCGCGCCGCATTCGCCGACAGCGTCGATTCGATCGGTCGCGTCCACAGCAAGTGATCAGCGGGGCTGTTGCGGGGAAGCCTGCTGCGTTCAGTCCGACACCGCACTGCGGAGATCTCGGGTTGGCGCGGAGTCGTGTGTTCCTGCGCGGTTCCGCGCGGAAACCTCGCCTATCGTGAGGTCTAGTACCTCAGCCCTCGCGGGAAAGACCAGTTCGACCCGAAGAACCGGCCGTGTAAGGAGATCACGATGATCGACCGAGAACGAGACGCCGAGAGCAAGACCTCGATGCCAGGGAAACCTTCGCCGAAGAAGATCCTGAAAGAAGTGACCCACCCCGCGCTGATCCCCGGGATCGGTGTGGAGGACACACCCCGTGTGTTCAACACGAACTGGATCGTGTTCGGCGTCGCCGGTGTGCTCGTGCTGGCGGTCGTGATCTGGGGCTTCCTCGCCCCGGAGAGCATCAGTGCGGCGGGCGCCGCATCGCTCGGATGGGTGACGGACAACTTCGGGTGGCTGTTCTCTCTGCTGGCCGTGGTGACGATCGCCTTCATGTTCGTGGTCGGCTATGGCCGCACCGGCGGCGTCCGGCTGGGCGCGGACGACGAGTCGCCGGAGTTCTCGACCGTGTCGTGGATCGCGATGCTGTTCTCCGCAGGCATGGGGATCGGCCTCCTGTTCTGGGGGCCGGCAGAGCCGCTGACCTACTTCATGGATCCTCCGCCGGGCTTCACGGCTGCCGAGGGGAGCCGCGACGCGATGCTTGACGCTCTCGCGCAATCGATCCTCCACTGGGGTCCGATGGCGTGGGCGTTCTATGCGCTCGTCGGTGGGGCGATCGCCTACGCGGCGTATCGACGGGGCCGCGCACCGCTGATCTCGGCGATCTTCCGTCCGATCTTCGGCGAGCGCACCGACGGCTGGATCGGCGCCGTGATCGACGTCTTCGCGATCATCGTGACGCTCTTCGGTACCGGCGTCACGCTCGGCATGGGAGCCCTTCAGATCGCCAGTGGTGTGGAGGTCGTCACGGGCATCGGGCCGCTCGGTAACGCGGGCCTCATCGTCATCATCACCGTCCTCACGGCCGCGTTCGTGGTCTCCGCCGTCTCCGGCATCAAGCGCGGCATCCGGGCGCTGTCGAACATCAACATGGTGATCGCCGCCGTGATCGGTCTGTTCATCTTCATCGCCGGTCCCACCCTGTTCCTGTTGAACATGATCCCCGCCAGCGTCTCCGCGTTCTTCGGGGAGCTGTGGATCATGCTCACACGCAACCCCGCCCAGAGCGAGGACGCCGCCGCGTTCATGTCGAGTTGGACGAACTACTACTGGGCCTGGTGGATCTCCTGGACGCCGTTCGTGGGAATGTTCATCGCGAAGATCTCCCGCGGTCGGACGCTTCGGGAGTTCGTCACCGTCGTGATCGTCGTGCCGTCGATCGTCTGTGTCGTCTGGTTCGGGATCATGGGCGGGACCACGATGCTGTTCGAGTCCGAGGGTCGTGGCATCGCCGAGGCGGGGTCGCCGGAAGCCATCCTCTTCGCTGTTCTCGGCGAGCTGCCGTTCGGGGTGGTGCTCTCCGTGCTCGCGATGATCTCGATCATCCTGTTCTTCGTGACCTCTGCGGACTCCGCGGCGATCGTGATGGGCTCGATGAGCCAGCGCGGCAAACCGGAGCCGTCGACCTGGGTGACGATCACGTGGGGGCTCCTCCTCGGCGCCGCAGCGCTCGCTCTTCTCCTCGCGGGTGGTCAGACGGCGCTGTCCGGCCTCCAATCGATCATGGTGGTGTCGGCGCTGCCGTTCGCGATCATCGTGATCGGCATCATGATCGCGTGGGCGAAGGAGCTGCGAACCGATCCGTACATGCTGCGTCACCGGTATGCGCGTGCGGCGATCGCGCAGGGCGTGCGTCTCGGGATCGCGGAGCACGGCGACGACTTCGTGTTCGGGGCGACCGAGGTCGCCGCCGACGAAGGCGCCGGAGCGGGGATCGACACGGACGATCCCGCCCTGACGGAGTGGTACGAGACCGCCACCGGCCAGATCCCCGTCGTCGTCTCGGCCGAAGACGTCACCCGGACGCTCGAGCCCGGTCGCATCCAGCCGCGGGGGCCGGGCAACCCCGCCCACACGGCCTCGGGAGACGCCTCCCTCACCGTCGGCGAGAACCGCCGGGAGGACCGACTCCGTGCGCGCCGGAAGCCGGAGGGGCCGCTGGGGGGCGACGAGGGTCGCGACTGACCTCGCGCCTGAGACCGTCGGCGCTATGCGCTCGCGCGGAGGCGTTCCTCGGCGAGCCGGGGCACGGCGTACTCCCTGGCCGCGCGGCGAGCGGTCGCGACGGCCCCGCGTGAGACGACCTCGGCACCGAGCGTCGAGGCGAGGATCTCGGGTGCCGGCAGGTGCAGCTCCTCGGGGAGGATGCGCCGGGCGGCGGTCAGCACGGGCTCGATGCTCTCGGCGACCGCTCCGCACACGATGACGCGCGCCGGGTCGTACATGCTGCCGAGCACGCCGACGATACGGGCGACGGTGGCCCCGACGCGAGAGGTGACCAGCTCGGCATCCGGGTCACCCGACGCGGCGAGGGTGAGCACGAGGCGGGGATCGATGCGGTCTGCTGCGACGAGGCGTCCGACCGCGCTGTCCGCCGCGATCTCGCCCTCATCCACCGCTGCCCGCACCTGATCCTCCACCGCGTAGCGGAGTCCGAACGCCGATCCGACGCCCACGATGTGGTCGAACACGACGCCCTCACCGACGCCGCCGTGCGCGCCGTGCAGCACGTGGCCGTCGACCACCACGCCGCCGCCGAATCTCTCGCTCGCGAGCAGAGCGACGTAGTCGCGGCATCCGATCGCCGCTCCCTCCGTCCCCTCGGCGATGGCGGCGAGCTGCGCGTCGTTCTTGATCTGGACGACGGGAGCCCAGTCGCGCAGGGCCTCGGCGAGGCCGGGGTTGGTGCGCTCCCAGAAGCCGTCGGGGTGCGGAGGGGAGACGCCATCGCGGTTCACGGGTGCCGCGACGCCGACGCACAGCGCAAGCACCCGGTCGGGCGTCACCTCGGCTTCGGTGAGCGCATCGCCGAGGCGTTCGAGGATCGTCGCGCGTCGTTCGTCGGCCGACTGCGAGGGCTCGAACTCCAGGCGGTGGTGCACGAGCGTGCGGTCGAGAGGGTCGGCCACGGTGACGGCGAGGTGGGTGTCACCCGCATCCACGCCGATCACCACTCCGAGGTCGGGAGCCAAGACGAACCGCCGCGAGGGTCTGCCGGAGCGATACGCGCCGACCGCGCGGGCGTTCGGAAGCTCGCTCAGCACGGCGGCCCCGACGAGGGTGTCGATCGCGTCGATGGCCGTCGAGCGGGTCAGGGAGGTGCCCGCCATCGCCTCGGTCGCGGTGAACTCGCCGGCCGTCCAGGCGAAGTCGAGGACCGCCCCCACGCTCGCGCGGCCGGTGCCCAGGTCTGCGGAGACTTCTGTCACGACACTTGACCTCCCTGTCTTCCCAATGAGAGAGTACCGTTCGACAGAGTAAATTCGCTCACTAGATTTAGTCTGTGAATTTATATATCGGAAGGACGACGGTGTCTGAGAGACGAACACGAGCGGCCCGAGCGGTGGCCGCAGCCCTGGGGGTCACCCTGGTCGGCACGGCGCTCGCCGGATGCGCCCCGGGCTCGGGAGCGGAGACCATCCGCTTCACCTTCAGCAAGCGCGAGGCGATCGAATTCATGACCGCCCTGGTCGCCGACTACAACGCCTCGCAGAGCGACGTGAAGGTCGAGATCGACACCTCGGGCGTCGATGTCGTCTCGGCCAGCTTCGTGCGGGGCAATCCGCCCGACATCATGCTCGCCAACTACAACTACGAGATCGCCCGGTTCGTGCAGCGCTGCGCCCTCACCGATCTGTCCGAGACCGCCGCGGCCGCGGACATCCGCGACGACCTGCAGCCGCTCATGGATCAGTACGGCTCCTGCGAGGGGCGGACGAGTGCGCTGCCGTACTCGGTGATGGCCGCATCGGTCATCTACAACAAGGAGATCTTCCAGGCGCAGGGTCTCGAGGTTCCGCAGACCTGGGACGAGCTGCTCGCCGTGTGCGACCAGCTGAAGGCCGCCGGCATCGACCCGTTCTACGGCACGTTCAAGGACGACTGGACCGTGGGGCAGGGCTGGTACGACTACACCGCGGGTGGCTCGGTCGACGTGATCGAGTTCTTCGACGCCCTCGCGGACGAGGGGGCGGAGGTGGGGCCCGACTCCGAGGTCTCGTTCTCGAAGGACTTCGCCGAGCCGATGGACAAGATGATGCAGCTCGCGAACGACTACACGAACGCGGATGCGCCGAGCCGCGGCTACGGTGACGGCAACCTGGCCTTCGCCAAGGGGGAGGCCGCGATGTACCTGCAGGGGCCGTGGGCGTTCAGTGAGATCGCGAAGACCGCGCCGGATCTGCAACTGGGGACTTTCCCGCTGCCGATGACTGATGATCCGGACGACCTCGGCGTGCGAGTGAACATGGACCTCGCCGCGATGATCCCGGAGGGCTCCCGCCACAAGGAGGCCGCCCGAGACTTCCTCGAGTTCCTCTACGAGCCACGGAACATCGAGGAGTACAACGCCTCGCAGCTGGGCTTCACCCCGACGAAGGGGGCGCCGGCTCCGGACGACCCCCGTGTCGAGGGGATGATCGAGTACTACGACCAGGGGCAGATCTATCAGGGCCCGTCGGTGCTCGTTCCCAAGACCCTCCCAATCTTCAACTACGCGCAGGCGATGGTACTCGGAGCCTCGCCGACCTCCATCCTGCGCACGATGGACGCGGACTGGGCCCGTATCGCCTTCCGTGCGCCGATCCCCTCGACCCAGGACAACGCCGCCGGTGAGGAGGGCGCATCATGAGCGCCACAACGACCCCCTCGGTGTCGGACAGCACGACCGTCATCGTGACGGGCGGCGACCGGAAGCTCCGGCGGCACACGCGTCGCGTCGAGCCGATCTACTACCTGTTCCTGCTTCCCACGCTGGTGCTCTTCACGCTCGCGATCACGCTGCCGGGCGTCATCGGCATCTTCTTCAGCTTCACGGACTCGATCGGCATCGGGGAGTGGAGCTTCAACGGGCTGACGAACTACATCGCCCTGTTCAGTGATCCGTCGATCCTGCAGAGCTACCTGTTCACGTTCGGGTTCTCGATCGCCACGGTCGTCGTCGTGAACGTGGTCGCGTTCCTGCTGGCGGTCGGGCTCACCTCGCGCATCCGGTTCAAGACGGGCTTGCGGACGATCTTCGTCATCCCGATGGTGATCTCGGGCATCATCATCGCCTACGTCTTCAACTTCCTGTTCTCGAACTCGATCCCGGCGGCGGGAGCGGCGGCCGGCATCCCGTGGCTCGAGACGAGCCTGCTCGCCAATCCGGACCTCGCCTGGATCGCCATCGTGATCGTCACCGCCTGGCAGGCCGTGCCCGGCACACTGCTGATCTACATCGCCGGGCTCCTGTCCGTCCCCGGCGAGGTGTACGAGGCGGCGAGCATCGACGGGGCCAGCAAGGCGCAGCAGCTCACCCGCATCACGCTCCCGCTCGTCGCGGGCTACGTCGTGATCAACGTGATCCTCGGGTTCAAGGGCTTCCTGAACGCCTACGACATCATCGTCGGCCTCACCAACGGAGGTCCGGGCACGTCCACCCGCAGCGTCGCGATGACGATCATCGCGGGCTTCAACGGCGGCGACTACGCCTACCAGATGGCCAACGCGACCATCTTCTTCATCGTCGCCGTGCTCATCTCCCTCCTCCAGCTGTCGCTGACGCGCGGAAGGAACGCACTCTGATGTCGACGCAGACACTCACCACCATCCCCACCTCGGGCAAGAAGCCGCGCGTGCGCATGGAGCGCGTGAACTGGTCGGGCACGGTCATCTTGATCCTGTGCGCGGTCACCGTCCTCCTGCCCCTGTACGTGACCATCTCGATGGCGCTCAAGACCACCGGGCAGGCGGTCGACGGCAACGCCTTCTCGCTCCCGGCCCCGTTCAGCTTCGACGGATTCGTCGAGGCATGGACGCTGACGAAGTTCCCCGTCGGCGCGGGCATCTCGCTGCTGGTCACCGCCGGTACGGTGACCGCGACGATCGTGCTGGCCGCGTTCGCGTCCTACGCGATCGTGCGCAACTGGGACCGCCGGTTGTTCCGCTACTCGTTCTTCTACCTGCTCGCGGCGATGTTCATCCCGTTCCCCGTCGTGGCGCTGCCGCAGATCCAGCTCACCGGACGCGTCGGACTCGACAACCCGTTCGGGGTGATCATCCTCGCGACCATGTTCCAGCTGAGCTTCAGTGTGCTGCTGTTCACCGCGTTTCTGCGGTCGATCCCGATCGAGCTCGAGGAGAGCGCCCGCATCGACGGCGCCACGACCTGGCAGACCTTCTGGAAGCTCATCTTCCCGCTGCTCGCCCCGATGAGCGCCACCGTCGGCATCTTCGCCTTCCTCTACGCCTGGAACGACTTCATGATGCCGTCGCTCATCATCGCCGACCCGGCGCTGCAGACGCTGCCCGTGCGGCAGAACCTGTTCCAGAACCAGTTCAGCAACAACTACAACGTCGCCTTCGCCTCGTACCTGATGGCGATGGCACCCGCGATCGTGGCCTACCTGTTCACCCAGAGATGGGTGATGGAGGGCGTCACGCAGGGCGCCGTCAAGGGCTGACCGCCCCGTCGAACGACACGAACCACCGGAAACACAGAAGGAGTCCTCCTCTCATGACCGACGCGCTTCTCGCCGAGACCCGCACCGCCGAAGCTGCCGCCTGGTGGCGTCAGGCCGCCGTCTACCAGATCTATCCGCGCAGCTTCGCGGACGCGAACGGCGACGGCATCGGGGATATCCCCGGCATCGTCTCGCGGGCCGACTACCTCCGCGATCTCGGCATCGATGCGGTCTGGCTCAGCCCGTTCTACCCCTCGGCGCTCGCCGACGGCGGGTACGACGTCGCCGACTACCGCGACGTCGATCCGCGGCTCGGCACACTCGCCGACTTCGACGACATGGTCGAGGCGCTGCACTCCCGCGACATCCGCGTGATCGTCGACATCGTCCCGAACCACTCCTCCGACCAGCACGAGTGGTTCCAGGAGGCGCTCGCCGCCGGTCGGGGGTCGGCCGCGCGCGAGCGCTACATCTTCCGTGAAGGCAGTGGCCCCGACGGATCCGAGCCGCCGACCGACTGGGACTCGGTGTTCGGTGGCAGCGCGTGGGAGCGCGTGGCGGATGGGCAGTGGTACCTGCACAACTTCGCCGTCGAACAGCCCGACCTGAACTGGGATCACCCCGAGGTGCGCGCCGACTTCCTGAAGACGCTGCGCTTCTGGTCGGATCGCGGCGTCGACGGGTTCCGCATCGACGTCGCCCACATGCTCACGAAGGACCTCAGTGAGCCGCTGCCCTCACGCGCCGAGCTCGACGCGATGGATCGCACTTCGGGCACGCATCCGATGGTCGACCGCGACGACGTGCACGAGATCTACGCCGAGTGGCGCGCGGTCTTCAACGAGTACGACCCGCCCCGCACCGCCGTCGCCGAGGCCTGGGTCGAGACCCCGGAACGTCGTGCGAAGTACGCCTCGGCCGAGGGGCTCGGGCAGGCGTTCAACTTCGACCTACTGGTCGCCGACTTCGACGCCGCGCAGTTCCGGAGCATCATCGCCGACAACCTGCAGCAGGCGGGGGCCACCGGATCGTCGACCACCTGGGTGCTGTCGAACCACGACGTCACGCGTCACGCCACCCGCTACGGACTCCCGGCGCTGAACGGCCGTCCGGTCAAGCAGGGCACCGAGTGGGTGAAGGCCGGCGGGCCTTCTGAGGCGCTGGACCGTGAGGGCGGACTCCGCCGGGCGCACGCCGCGACCCTTCTGCTGCTCGGCCTCCCCGGCAGCACGTACCTCTACCAGGGGGAGGAGCTCGGACTCCACGAGGTCGCGCAGATCACGCCCGAGCAGCGTCAGGACCCCGGCTTCTTCCGCGGCGCAGAGTTCGACGGACTGGGCCGCGACGGATGCCGCGTGCCGCTCCCGTGGACGGCGGAGGGTTCCTCGCACGGCTTCGGTGCCGCGGGCTCGCACCTTCCGCAGCCGGAGTGGTTCGCGGAGTACGCGGTCGACGTGGAAGCGGCGGATCCGTCGTCGACACTGTCGCTGTACCGGGAGGCCCTGCGCCTGCGGCATCTGCTGCAGACCGGCGAGGCCCTGGAGTGGATCGAGACCGGGCGCGACGACGTGCTGCGCTTCGCCCGGCCGAACGGATGGCAGGTGGTGTCGAACTTCGGCACGGCGCCGTTCGACCTCGGTGCGGACGCCGCCGACGTGGTCCTCGCGAGTGCCCCCCTCGACGGTTTCGTGCTTCCTGGCGAGGCCACAGCCTGGATCGCTCCGGCGCGCCTACTCGGCTAGCGACCCCCGTCTGTCGTCGAGACCCCCGCCTGTCGTCTAGACCCCCGCCTGTCGCCGCGCGTCAGCGGGGGTCTCGACGCGCATGGGGGGCGTGGACGGCAGGAAAACGAAGAGGCTCGACACTCAGTTTGATAATGGTTCTCATTAGCGTTTAGAGTGGGGGCATGAAGAAGCCCGCCGTCGCCCTCGCCCTCGCATCCGTTGCCGCCCTCACGCTGGCCGGATGCTCGACCCCCGCCGCGGGGGAGGGCGACGACGGTACCATCACGGTCGTCGCGAGCACGAACGTCTACGGCGACATCGCCGCGCAGATCGGCGGTGACCGCGTCGACGTGCAGTCGATTATCACCTCCGCCTCGCAGGACCCGCACTCCTACGAGGCGAGTGCCCGCGACCGGCTCACGGTGCAGAAGGCCGACCTCGTGATCGAGAACGGCGGGGGATACGACGCCTTCGTCGACACGCTGCTGCAGGATGCGAAAGACCCGCACGTCATCACGGCCGTCGAGTACTCGCACGACTTCCCCGGCAATGAGGGCCACGACGACGAAGCGGACCACGACCACGCCGACGAGTCCGCCACCGATGCGCCCGAGGAAGAGGGCCACGACCACGATCATGCCGAGGGTGAAGAGGGGCATGAGGGCCACGACCACATCGAGGGCTTCAACGAGCACGTCTGGTTCGACCCGCACACCATGATCCACGTCGTCGAGGCGATCAGCGAGGAGCTGGCCGAGCTCGACCCCGACGGGGCGAAGGACTTCACGGCCAACGCCGACGACCTCATCGCCGACCTGGAGGGCTTCGAGGCCGACCTCGAGGGCATCAAGGCGGACGCGGCGGGTGTCGAGGTGTTCATCACCGAGCCGCTGCCCGGCTACCTCGCCGCGGCTGCGGGCTTGACCGATGTCACCCCGGAAGGATTCGCGGAGTCCGTGGAAGAGGGCACCGATGTCGCGCCCGCCGTCCTGCTCGAAGCGCTCGACGTGATCGGCAGCGGCACGGTGGGCGCTCTGCTGACCAATGCTCAGACCGGTGGTGCGGAGACCGAGCGCGTCGAGGCCGCGGCCGAGGAGGCCGGCATCCCCGTCGTCGCCTTCACGGAGCTGCTCGAGGACGGATCGTCGTACTCTGAGTGGATGAGTGACGCGATCCAGAGCCTCGCCGCCGCCGTCGAGTCGTGAGCGGCGCCGCCGCACCGCGCGACAATCCAGTCCTCGAGATCTCCGACGCCTCACTGCATCGTGGCGATCGAGAGCTCTGGTCGGGACTCGACCTCACCGTCGAGCCGGGAGAGTTCATCGCCGTGCTCGGACCCTCCGGATCGGGCAAGACCACTCTTCTGCGCAGCATCCTGGGGCTTCAGCCACTGTCGTCCGGCGTGATCAAGGTCGCGGGGGAGCCCGTGCACCGTGGCAACCCCCGAATCGGCTACATCCCACAGCAGCGCTCGCTGGCCCCGGACACGAGCATGCGCGCGCGCGATCTCGTCGCCCTCGGAGTGCAGGGGAGTCGCTTCGGCTTCCCGATCCCCCACCGCGGCGACCGCGCGAAGGTCGACCGTCTGCTTGAGGCGGTCGGCGCGTCGGAGTTCGCCGAACGACGGGTCGGGCTGCTGTCGGGCGGAGAGCAGCAGCGGCTTCGGGTCGGACAGGCCCTCGCCGACGAGCCCGCCCTGCTGCTGTGCGATGAGCCGCTGTCGAACCTCGACCTCGCCAACCAGGTCGCGGTGACCGACATCATCGACCGTCAGAGGCGCGAGCGCGACGCGGCCGTGCTGTTCGTCACGCACGACATCAACCCGATCCTCGGCCGCGTCGACCGCATCCTCTACATCGCCGGTGGCCGGTTCCTGCTCGGGACCCCGGACGAAGTGCTGCAGACCCGCGTGCTCACCGACCTCTACGGCACGCCGGTGTTCGTGCTCCGCGCGGGCGACCGGTTGGTCGTCGTCGGGGTTCCCGATGCCGAACCGCACCACGACCACGGTGATCACGAGCACGGAGGAGCCGCATGAACGTCGCATCGGTCATGGTGCCGCTGGTCGACTGGAGCGACGTCTTCTCCTTTCAGGACTATGGCGAGCTCGTGGCCCTGCTCGCGAACTCGATCATCGCGGGCGCCGTCCTCGGCGTCGTCGGCGGTCTGATCGGCGTGTTCGTGATGCAGCGCGACCTGGCTTTCGCGGTGCACGGCGTGAGCGAGCTGTCGTTCGCGGGCGCCGCGGCGGCTCTGCTCTTCGGTGGCAGCGTCGTGGCCGGATCCCTCGCGGGCGCGCTCGCCGCCGCGATCCTCATCGGCATTCTGGGGGCCAAGGCCAGGGACCGAAACTCGATCGTCGGTGTGCTGATGCCGTTCGGACTGGGTCTCGGCATCCTCTTCCTCTCGCTCTACGACGGTCGCAGCGCCAACCGCTTCAGCCTGCTCACGGGGCAGATCGTGTCGGTCTCCACGCCGGACCTCGGGTGGCTCATCGGGATCAGCCTGGTCGTGCTGACCGGACTCCTGGTGATGTGGAACCCTCTGCGCTTCGATTCCCTCGACCCGGAGTCCGCTGCCGCCCGTGGTGTGCCGACCCGCGCGGTGAGCCTGTTGTTCATGGTGCTGCTCGGCCTGATCGTCGCGGTGAGCGTGCACATCATCGGGGCGCTGCTCGTGATGGCACTGCTGGTGACCCCGGCGGCGGCGGCCATGCGTGTGACCGCCGGTCCGATCGCCGTGCCGTTGCTCGCGGCGCTCTTCGGGTTCGTCTCGGCGGTCGGCGGCATCCTGCTGGCCCTCGCCGGCACGCTGCCCGTGAGCCCGTACATCACGACGCTGTCGTTCACGATCTACGTCGTGTGCTGGATCGTGCAGCGGGCGCGGGCCAGGGTCCGGCGGGTTCGGGTCTGAGACCGTGCTTTCGAATCGCGCAAATTGTCGGGAGTCAGCCCGAGATGCGACCATTCACGCGATTCGAAAGGGTCCTGGCCGCTCCCAGCCCTCGCCAACCGGGTCGGCCTAGACTCGACGTATGGCTCAGCGGAACACCTGGCAGCGCGAACGCGTGCGCGAAGCACTCGCCGACGCTCGCGGATTCGTGAGTGCACAGAGCCTGCATGCCTCCCTGCGCGACGACAACACCGGCATCGGCCTGGCGACCGTGTACCGCGCTCTCGCGGGACTCGCCGCCTCCGGTGACGCCGACTCGCTGCAGAGCCCCGAGGGTGAGGCGCTGTATCGCGCCTGCACGACCCAAGGACACCACCACCACCTGATCTGCCGATCGTGCGGCCTGACCGTGGAGATCGAGGCCAAGGACGTCGAGCAGTGGGCGCATCGCACCGCAGCCCTGCACGGCTTCACGGATGCCGCTCACGTGGTGGACATCTTCGGACTGTGCACCCCGTGCGCGAACAAGCGCGACGCCGAACGGACTGCGAACGCGTGAGCCCCTCGGCAGCGACGGCGACCCGTCACAGTCACTCCCATCGCCCGGCGCCCACTGCGCGCTCGGCATGGATCGGCGTCGGCCTCGGTGCCGTCATCATCGCGGCACTGTTCCTGGTCGATGCGTTCCTGCCGACGCTGTTCCCGGCGTCGCTGCCCACCCGTGCGCAGGACGGCCTCACCCTCGCCCTGAGCGTGCTGATCGAGGCGCTCCCGTTCGTGATCCTCGGCGTGCTGCTGTCGATCGTGGTGCAGGTCTGGTTGCCTGCCGATGTCATCCACCGCTGGCTGCCGAAGCGCGCGTGGGCGCGGCGGGCCGTGCTGTCGCTGCTGGGGATGCTCATCCCGGTGTGCGAGTGCGGCAATGTGCCCTTCGCCCGAGGGCTCATGATGCGCGGTCTCGCCCCGGCCGAGGCGATGACCTTCCTGATCGCGGCGCCGATCGTGAACCCGATCGTGATCCTCACCACGCACGCTGCGTTCGGTTGGGACGGCGGGATCCTCGTCGCGCGCCTCGTCGGCGGATACCTGATCGCGAACCTGATCGGCTGGATCTACAGCCGCCACCCCGACCCCGACGGCATGCTCACGCAGCGCTTCGTCGACACTTGCGACCGGGTGACGCACGAGCCCGGGACGCCGGTGCGCCGCAGCCTGACCCAGTTCCTCATCGAGCTTCGCGCCGTGATGCCCGCGCTGGTCATCGGTTCCGCACTCGCCGGTGCCGTGCAAGTGCTGATCCCCCGGGAGTGGCTGCTTGCGATCGGCTCGAACCCGGTGCTGTCGATCGTGGCCATGATGGCGCTCGCGATGACGGTCGCCATCTGCTCGAACGTCGACGCGTTCTTCGCGCTGTCGTTCGCCTCGACGTTCTCGTCCGGCGCGATCGTCGCGTTCCTCCTGGTCGGACCGCTCGTCGACATCAAGATGCTCGCGCTCATGCGCACCACCTTCACCGGGCGCACCCTCGTGGGGATCGTCGGGATCGTCCTCGCCTCGGCGTTCGCGATCGGGATCGGGGTGAACGTCCTTGTCTGAGCAGACCGCCACACGTGCGCGTGCCCTCGCCACCCGCTGGCTCGGGGTCGGCCTCGCTGCGGTGATCGCGGTCGTGACCCTCGGACTCGGCGTCACGGACCGCCTCACGCTCTACATCAGCCCCGAAACCGTGTGGTTCGCGTGTGCGGCCGCGGTCGTGACCCTGGCCGGCGCGATCTGGTCGTGCACCCTGCCTCTCGGCGAAGAGGGCGATCACGGTCATGACCACGGTCACGGACACGGCACGGAAGCCTCCGACGACACAGAATCCGGCTCGTCCGCGACCCCGCCCCGCCGTTCCCTCGCGGGTGTCGGCGCGGTCACAGGAGGGGTGATCGCCTCGGGCGTCGTCATCGCGGGCCTGGTGCTGCCCCCGGCCTCGCTCTCGGTCGAGCTCGCGATGTCGCGCGCGGGGGAGCAGAGCGCGCTGTTCGCCGGCTCGGACAGTGTCGCGCTCGGCGTCGCCGACACCTCGACCTTCGGCGTCGGCGACTGGGCGAGCGTCTTCGCCGCGTCCACGAACACCTCGGCCTACGACGGTGCGCCCGTGACCCTCACTGGCTTCGTGACCCCGGGATCGGGAGACGGCGTGAACCTGACCCGGCTGGTCATCACGCACTGCGTGATCGATGCGCAGACGGCCGCACTGCCGGTCACCGTCGATCCGGACGACTATCCGACCGGACAGTGGGTCGAGGTCACCGGCACCGTGCGCGCGGACAGCAACGGCAAGCTCCACATCGAACCGACCGACGTCGTCGCGATCGACGAGCCCGGGGATCCATATGAGTACTGACGACGAGCGCCCCGAGACGCCCGCCGTTCCGCGGACCCGCGCCGAGCTGCGCGCCGCCCGTGAAGCCGCAGAGGCGGCGGAGGCCGAGCGGATCGAGCGTGCGGTCACCCCGCCGGATCACGCCGCGCCCCCCGCCGACGAGCCGGAAGCCGCAGCGGACGACGCCGCTGTCCGTGAGGCCGCTCTTCGGGACGCCGCTCTTCGGGAGGCGGCGGTGCGCCGGGCCGGTGAACGGGAGGTCGCGGAGCAGGAGGCGGCCGCACGGAAGATGGCCGCGTTCGAGGCTGCAGCGCGAGAGGATGCCGAAGCGACCGCCCTGCCGGCCGTCCCGGTCGCACCTGAGCCCGTGTTCGTGGGTGCCGCCCCGCAGATCGACGACGAGCCGGCGATATCCCATCCCGCCGAGCCCCCGCTGGCGGCCGGGTCCGAGACCCCGGCCCCGAGCGCGCCGCGGAACCCGCGAAGGTTCCTCCTCACACTCGGTGCGGTGCTGGGCGTCCTCGTGCTCGCCGGCACCGGGCTCGGCATCGTCAGCCTCTTGCAGGGTCCGCGGATCAGTGATGTGCAGGTGGACGCGGAACACGCGATCGAGTCCTCCGGGAGCAGGGTCATCCTCACCGCGAATCAGGCGCTCGCCGACATCGATCCCGAACAGGTCACGGTCGAGCCGGCGACGCCGTTCACGGTCGATGCCTCGGGGCGCGGCGTCGGCGTCCGCTTCACGGTGCCGCTCGACGACTCGACGGAGTACACGATCCGGGTGGCCGACGTGGCCGGTGCGGGTGGCGGTCCGTCGACGACCCTGACCACGTCGTTCACGACGCCGCCGTCCTCCATCTTCCTCCTGCGCCGAGATGTCGACGGCAAGGACAAGATCTTCCTCACCGACCTCAAGGGCGACGGGGTGGCGGTGTACGAGCACGAGAAGATCAACGACTTCCGGGCCACCTCGACGCAGCTCGTCGTCGCGGTGGAGGAAGAGGACGGCTCCCACCTGCTCGTGATGGACCGCGACGGGAAGAACCAGCGCGAACTCGACCTGCCCGGTGACGGCTACGTCGGCGCCGTCCAGGTCTCGGAACGAGGTGGCCTGGTCGGCTACAGCTACTCCGACCGCGAGCTCAGCGACGACGAAGGGCGGGCGAGCGTGCTCGTCACCCAGTCGCTGAGCGGCAAGGACGAGCCGCAGGTGATCGAGGTCGCCGGCGCGGAGGCGAGTGTCTTCGTGTGGCAGTTCGTCCCCGACAGCGCCGCCGTGCTGTTCATCGACTTCGACGGTGCGCTGTCCCTCGTGGACCGCTCGAGCGACGCGGGCGTGCAGTCCCTCGGTCTCGCAGCCATGATCCAGGGCATCTCCCGCGGCACCTACACCGCCATCGTGGAGCGCCTCGACGGGGCCGTCGTCGAACTGAACCTCGCGGACGGATCGGAGCAGCCGCTCGCAGCATCCGACCCCGACTACGGCACGGCGACCTCCATCACCCCGTTCCCCGGTGGCACGCTCCGGCACGTCGTCGCCCGTGACGATGCGGGGCTCCCGATCGGACAGGCCGTCATCCGCGTGGACGACGACGGCAAAGCCACCCCGCTGGTCGAGATCGGGGCGACCGATTCGATCCTGCAGGCGTGCGCCTCCCCGAGTGGTCAGTATGCGGCCGTGGCGATCGCTCCCGACCTCGCGAACAACCCCTACGACGGAATGCTGCTGCCGTTGCCCGCGCAGGTCGAGACGCACCTCATCGACATGGAGAGCGGCAAGGAGATGGTCGCCCTCACCGGCTTCGATGCCTCCTGGTGCCAGACGGCCCCGCGGTTCTGAGATGCCGCAGCAGGATGGTCTGCGTCGAGCGGTCCGTGCGGACCTGAGCGGCTCGGCGGTCGAGGTCGCGCCGCTCCTGCTCGGGGCCGAGCTTCGGACGTTCGCCCCCGTGACGGACGAACGCGGACCTGCCGAGGTGCGACTGCGCATCACCGAGGTCGAGGCCTATCACGGGCAGGGCACCGGTGAGATCGCCGACCCCGGATCCCACGCGCGGATGGGACGCACGCCGCGCAACGCCACCATGTGGGGCGAGCCCGGACATCTCTACGTGTACCTGAGCCACGGCATCCACTCCTGCGTCAACGTGGTGTGCGGGCCGATCGGGCAGGGCGACGGCGTGCTGCTGCGTGCGGGGGAGATCGTGACCGGAGTGGATGCTGCGGCACGGCGCCGAGGTGCGACGCTGCCACTCAGCCGCATCGCCCGGCGGGATCTGGCGCGTGGGCCCGGTCGTCTCGGACAGGCCGTGGGGCTGCGGCATCCCCTGCATGACGGCATCGACGCCATCACCGGCGAGGAACGGCACGAGGCGAGGGCCGAGTTGTGGCTCGGCGAGCCGCGGGACGATGTGGTGCGCGGCCCCCGGGTCGGCGTGGCGGGCGTCGCCGGGACCGCTGCCTTCCCCTGGCGCTTCTGGATCGATGCCGACCCCACCGTGTCGCCGTTCCGGTGGGGGAGAGGGGCTCAGGCGGAATCGGCGGTTCAGGCGGCCGGATGAGCCGTGCTAAACTGACTCTTTGTCTGCGCACACTCCTGTGCGCAGTTCGCATGCTTCTCCTTCTGCGGCCGAGAGATCGGCGGGTCGGGTTGCGTGCAGACAAGGGATCTTGGGTGGGGCCGTCCGGCCTCACGGTATAGAAGGAGTCACCATCATGGCAGCAGTGTGCCAGGTGACCGGAGCTGTTCCCGGCTTCGGTCACAACGTCTCGCACTCGCACCGCCGGACGAAGCGCCGCTTCGACCCGAACGTGCAGAAGAAGACCTATTTCGTCCCGTCGCTCGGTCGTAAGATCACGCTCAACGTGTCCGCCAAGGGCATCAAGGTGATCGACGTCCGCGGCATCGAGAACGTGGTCAAGGACCTCCAGGCGAAGGGTGTGAAGCTCTAATGGCCAAGAAGGCTCAGGACGTACGTCCGATCATCAAGCTGCGTTCGACGGCAGGCACGGGTTACACCTACGTGACGAAGAAGAACCGCCGCAACACCCCCGACCGCCTCGTGCTCAAGAAGTACGACCCGGTCATCCGTCAGCACGTCGAATTCCGAGAGGAGCGTTGATCAATGGCTAAGAAGAGCAAGATCGCTCGCAACGAGCAGCGCAAGGTCATCGTCGAGCGTTACGCAGAGCGTCGCGCCGAGCTGAAGAAGACCCTGGTCGACCCGAACGCCACCGACGAGGCCCGCGAGGCCGCACGCGTCGGCCTGCAGAAGCTGCCGCGCAACGCGTCGCCTGCTCGCGTGCGTTCGCGCGACGTCATCGACGGCCGCCCCCGCGGTGTCCTCACGAAGTTCGGCATCTCGCGTGTCCGCTTCCGTGACATGGCGCACCGTGGCGAGCTGCCCGGCGTGACCAAGTCGAGCTGGTAAGTCTCAGCAGACAGCCGAAAGGGGCGAGGATCTTCGGATCCTCGCCCCTTTCGCGTCTCCACCCTCCCTGCATCCCTCCCTCCTTCCGGCCGTCCCTCACTCCCTGCCTCTTCCCCGTCCTTCCCCGCGCGTTCTGAAGGACTTCTCGCGAATTGCAGGAGCGAACGCTGGATCCACTCCTTCATTCCGTGAGATCTCCTTCAGAGGTCTGTTCCTGCACAGAAGCCTCGGCGATCGAGCTCTGCCCTTGTCCCGGTGGTCGGGCAGCGTGCGCGCGCCCGCTGGAGGCAGGATCGTCCGATGGATCCCGTGGATGAGCTGTGGCGTCGTGGAGGGGTCGCGCGGGTGCGCACTCTGCGCGCGGCCGGGGTGAGTGCGCACTCGCTCCGGCGGTCGAAGGAGCGGTGCGAGGTCGTCACCGTGCGGCAGGGGTGGGTGGCCTTGCCAGATGCCGACCCCCAGATCGCCGGAGCGGCGGCTCACGGTGTCGTGCTCAGCTGTGTCACGGCGGCGGAGAGGCGAGGACTCTGGATTCCGGAGAAGACGCCACTGCACGTCGCTGCCCGCCCGAACGCGGCGCGGATCCGGGTGCCGTCCCAGGTCGTCGTGCACTGGTCGAAACCGGTGGTCCCTCGGCCCCCCGACGCGACGGTGGATGAACTGCTCAACGTGCTGGCCGTGATCGCGCAATGCCAGCCGTTCGAGACCGCCCTGGTCATCTGGGAGTCGGCCATGAACAAGGGGTACGTCGACGGCGCGCGCCTCCGTGGCCTCGACCTTCCGGCGCCGGCACGAGCGCTGCTCGAGCGGGCGCGACCGTTCGCGGACTCGGGGCTGGAGACCATCGTGATCCACAGGCTCCGCTGGCTGGGGCTCCGCATGTTGCCACAAGCCTGGTGCCTCGATCGGCGGGTGGATCTCCTCATCGGTGATCGACTGGTGATCCAGATCGATGGTGCGACCCACACCGGGGAGCAGCGGGACAAGGACATCGCTCACGACGCGCAGCTGGTCCTCCGTGGCTACCGTGTGCTGCGCTTCAGCTACGAACAGGTCATGCACCGCTGGCCCGAGGTGCAGTCCGTGATCATGGAAGCCGTGGCGCAGGGTGCACACCTCGCGTGATCCCCCCTCCTGAACACCCCTCTCCTGTTCGCGCCTCCTGAACACCCCCCTCCTGTTCGCCCCTCCTTGGACTCACGCCTCGCGTTGCGAAGGAGAACTCACGGAATGAAGGAGTGCATTCCGCATCTGGTCCTTCATTCCGTGAGATCTCCTTCATTCCGTGAGTTCTCCTCATCCCTGCGACTGCTCCTTCATCCCAGGAATTCTCCTCACCAGCGAGAGATCTCCTCACCCCGAGAGTTCTGCGTCAGCCCGCACGCGCACCGCGTGAGCTCCCCAAAACTGTGACTGGAGTGACGAATGTGACGCGACACGCCCAGTAATTGCCCAAAACCCGCGAAATGACGCGGATATGTGGGTGGTCGTTGATACATTCGAGGCGGTCACTAGACCAGGGGCACCCGCCCCGATACCCACAACGATGCGACGGGATCTCGTCGCTGGAGGATGACATGGCTGACAAGTCCATCACCAAGACCGAGCTCGTCGCGAGCATCGCTAGCGCCACGGGCCAGAGCCAGGCCACCGTCTCCGGTGTCCTCGACTCGCTGTTCGCCACGGTCTCCGACGCTGTTGCCAAGGGCAGCAAGGTCTCCATCCCGGGCTGGATCTCCTTCGAGCAGGTCGACACCGCTGCTCGCACGGGCCGCAACCCGCAGACCGGCGCCGAGATCAAGATCCCGGCCGGCAAGCGCGTCAAGGTGACCGCTGGCTCCAAGCTCAAGGCTGCCGTCAAGTAAGCAGACCGCACCTCTTCGAAGGCCGCTCCCGTTCCGACGGGAGCGGCCTTCGTGCTTTCGCCCCTCCCGGCGCGCCTAGGCTGGAGGGGTGAGTTCCCGCAGCGAGTCGACGAGTCGGATTTCGGCGTATCGAATCGCCGGAGTGGTCATCCTCCTCGTCGCCGCGCTGGTGGCCGTGGTGGTGGCGCTCCTCGTCGGAGGCGGGGCCGATGCACCGCTGCTGCAGGATCCGGGGCCGATCGTGCTCTGGGGCACCCCGCTCGCGAAACTCGTGATGAACATGTCGGCCGCCGTCATGCTCGGCTCTCTCGTCCTCGCGCTGTTCGGACTGCGCGCGGGGGAGCGCTCCTTCGATGCGGCACTGAACATCGCCTCCGTCGGTGCCGCCGTCTTCACGGTCTCCGCGGGCCTCGCCGGGTTCCTCGCGTTCATGGCCGCCTTCAACCCGAAGCTCAGCATCGAGCGGGAGTTCGGCACGCAGCTCGGCCGCTTCCTGTTGGAGCTGCCGCTGGGACAGTCCTGGCTCATCACGACGATCTTCGGCGCGATCATCACGGTGCTCGCCTTCGCCTGGCGCTCGTGGACGCCCACGCTCATCACCGCACTGCTCGCCGCGGCGTCCTTCATCCCCCTCGCGACGCAGGGGCACGCGGGCGACCTCGCAGGCCACAACATGGCCGTCAACTCGATCCTGCTGCATACGGTCGGTGCCGCGGTCTGGCTGGGTGGGCTCCTGCTCCTCGTGCTGCTCCGCGGGCGCGGTGACGTCGACACCGCTCGACTCGTCGGACGCTACTCCTCCCTCGCGATCGCGGCGTTCGCGGTGGTCGCCTTCTCCGGATTGACCCGGTCGATCGTGGCCGTCGGAAGCTGGGATGCGCTGTGGACGACGCAATACGGCTGGATCGTGCTCGCGAAAGCCGCGCTGTTGGGCGGCATGGGACTGCTCGGCGCCTGGTACCGCGCGCGCCTCATCCCGAAGCTCGCCGGACAGCGTGCGACGGGTTGGTTCTGGCTCCTCGTCCTGTGCGAAGTCGCGCTGATGGGGTTCGCGTCCGGCGCCGCTGCCGCGCTCGCGCGCACGCCCCCTCCCACCGGTGAGGTCGCCGCGTTCGCGCAGACGCCCGCCCAGATCCTCACCGGGTCGACGCTGCCGCCCGAGTTGACGCTCGAACGCTGGTTCACGGCGTGGGACTTCGATGTGCTCTGGATCGTCGTCGCCGCCTTCGGCCTCTTCTTCTACCTCGCCGGCGTCCGGCGCCTGCATCTGCGCGGAGATCGCTGGCCGATCCATCGCACGGTCTTCTGGGTGCTCGGGCTGCTCATGCTCTTCTGGGTGACCTGCGGCCCGCTCAACGCGTACCAGGAGTACCTGTTCAGCATCCACATGATGGGCCACATGATGCTGTCGATGGCCATCCCGCTGCTGCTGGTCTCGGGCGCACCGATCACGCTCGCCCTGCGCGCGATCCACAAGCGCGACGACGGCACCCGCGGAGGCCGCGAGTGGATCATGTGGGCCGTGCATTCGCCGTTCGCCCGGGTCGTCACCCATCCGTTCGTCGCCGCGGCCATCTTCATCCTGTCGCTGTGGGCGTTCTACTTCACCGACCTGGTGCGGTGGGCGATGGTCGAGCACCTCGGTCATGAGTGGATGGTGATCCACTTCCTGATCTCGGGCTACCTGTTCGTGATGAGCCTGATCGGTGCCGACCCGGTGCCGTACCGACTTCCCTACCCCGGCCGCCTCATCACGCTGATCGCCGTCATGGCGATGCACGCCTTCTTCGGCATCGCGATCATGATGCAGGAGGGCCTGATGGTCGCGGAGTGGTTCGGATCGATGGGCCGTGACTGGGGGGCCGATCCGCTGCAGGATCAGTACGTCGGCGGGGGCATCGCCTGGTCCATCGGCGAGATCCCGACTTTGATCCTGGCCATCACGGTCGCGATCCAGTGGAGCCGCAGCGACACGAAGCTGCAGCGTCGGCGCGACCGGCATGCGGATCGCACCGGAGACAGGGAACTCGAGGAGTACAACACCAAGTTGGCCGAGCTCGCCGCTCAGGACCAGCGTCGCGAGGAGCGCGAGAGGCGTTGAGGCCCGCGGGTGAATCCGTCAGTCGACGGGAGGTTCGCCCGGTGAGCCGATCTTGATGGACGCGGAACCGTCGGGCAGGATCGCGATGGTGCCGTTGAGCTGGAACGGCACGTCTTCCGATACGGGGTCGATGGAGCCGTCGAAGAGCGACTGGATCTCGACTTCGACGTGCGCGACGGCATCGGTCGTGGGAATCTGCCACTGTCCGCCGTCGGGCGTGACCGTGACCTGAGGCTGCGACGCGATGGACCACTTCGGCGGCGACGAGATGCGGTCTGTGACCCGCAGGCCGAAGGGGCAGGCGGTCGGCAGGAGCACGTCCTGCGTGGTGCACGCGGTGAGGAACTCCTCGACCCGCTGCTGCACGACTTCGACGAATTCGTCTGTCGGCGTGGTCTGCACATCGAGCGGAGTGACGGCGAGCGGGGTGTCCGCGAGCACACCGTGTCCGGAGGCCGTCGCGATCGGAGTGTCCACCGTCACGGCGTACAGTCCCGGGGTGAACACGAGTAGCGGCAGCGGTTCGATCGCGTCGGCCTCGTTGCCCGCTGCGGACACCTGCCGTCGGTCGACCTCGAAGCCGTTCACGGCGAACTGATCCACGCCGCGCACCGTGAGCTCGACGACGGCCAGCGGACTCTCCGCGAAGCGCCAGTTCGGGGTGACGCCCGCCCAGCCGTCCTGTTCGATCAGGAAGGTGCTGGTGCCGGCGTGACCGCTCGCCTCGTAGCTCACCGTGACGGCGGTGCCGCCTTCGGTCTGCTCCTCCGACTCCACCTTCACATCGGTCAGCGGTGCGAGTGCGGCGCGGCGCAGCATGGCCTCGGACGCGGCCGGGTCGATGCCGGACTCCTCGAGGATCTCGCGGTCGATCGCGACGCCGGGCACCCGTAGTGCGTCCGCGGCGCGTCCGGAGGAAAGCAGGTCGAGGTAGCGGGTCACGAACGCGGACGGGCCGTAGAACTGCTGGTACAGTGTGGCGCCTCCGGCACCGATCGCTGCGACGAGCATGAGCCCGACCACCGCGAGCATCGCGAGATCGACGCCCAGGCGTGACCGCCGGGGCGCGCTCGACCTGGCCCGCTCCATGGCGCCAGTCTAGGAGTGCGTCCTGGGGGGACGCCGAGCGTCGGCGGCCGGGCGCGGATGCCGGGACGTAGCATGGGTGGCGCCCCGTTTTCCGCCCACTGCCCCTGTGAGTGCCGTGTCCCTTCCCGCCCTGTCCGAGGAGCAGCAAGAGCTGTTCCGGCTCATCGAGGACACCGGCGAGCACGTCTTCATCACCGGTCGCGCCGGCACCGGGAAGTCGACGTTGCTGCAGCACTTCGCCTGGAACACGAAGAAGCAGATCGCCATCTGTGCTCCGACGGGCGTCGCGGCTCTCAACGTCGAGGGCCAGACGATCCACTCCCTCTTCCGTCTGCCGATCGGTCTGATCGGCGACGCCGACATCGACCAGAACGACGCGACGCGGCGCATCCTGAACGCCATCGAGACGCTGGTGATCGACGAGATCTCGATGGTCAACGCCGACCTGATGGACGCGATCGATCGCTCACTGCGCCAGGCCAGGGGGCGCAGGGGGGAGCCCTTCGGCGGTGTCCAGGTGGTCATGTTCGGCGACCCTTATCAGCTCGCCCCCGTCCCACCCCGCGGTGACGAGGCCCGCTACGTCCAGGACCACTACCGCTCGTTCTGGTTCTTCGATGCCAAGGTCTGGGCAGGGGGATCGGGGCTCTCCGACCAGGAGGGGCTGTTCCAGGTCGACACCCGTGCTGAACTGCACGTGCGGGAACTGGTGCAGATCCACCGGCAGTCCGACGACGGCTTCAAATCGATGCTCAACGCCGTGCGCTACGGCCGCGTCACGGCGGAGATCGCGGGGGTGCTGAACACGCAGGGACGACGCACGCCCCCGGAGCCGGAGCCGGGCGAGGTGCCCATGATCACCCTCGCGACGCGCAACGACATCGTGAACAAGATCAACAGTCAGCACCTGAATGCGCTGCCCGGCAAGGAGCAGACCGCGCGGGCCGAGGTGAGCGGTGACTTCGGACGCGGCGAAGCCTCCCTGCCCGCCGAGAGCGAACTGAAGCTGAAGGTCGGGGCGCAGGTGATGTTCCTGCGCAACGACACCGCCATGTCCGGCGAGCCGCCGCGCTGGGTGAACGGCACCATCGGCACGGTGACGCGCATCCTCGGCAGCGCCGTGCGAGTTGACATCGACGGCGAGGAGGTCGACGTCGAGCCCGCCGTGTGGGAGCGTTTCCGCTACGCCTACGACCAGAACACCAAGAAGCTCACTCGCGACGTGGTCGCCGAATTCACCCAGTTCCCGTTGCGCCTCGCCTGGGCGGTCACGATCCACAAGTCGCAGGGCAAGACGTATGAGCGGGCGATCATCGACCTCGGGTCCGGGGCGTTCGCGCCGGGGCAGACGTACGTGGCGCTGAGCCGGCTGACGTCCTTGGACGGCCTGTACCTGTCACGCGACCTGCGGCCACGCGACATCCGGGTGGACGAAGACGTGCGCCGGTTCATGCGCGACGCCTGGCTGGCGGCGTCGACGCCCGAGCTGCCGAAGACCTGACGGAAGAGGGATCAGGCGGCGGCGCGGGCCCGGTCGAGATCCTCGAAGAGCTCGGTGTTGAATCGATAGGCGAGGAGCACCTCGTCGATCACACGCTCACGCTCCGCGTCGTCCCACGGGGCGGCGTCGAGCTGCTCGCGGTAGACGTCCTTGAATGCGGACGGGTCGGCGATGTCGTCGAACAGGTAGAACCCGATGCCGTTCGTCTCGAAGCCGAACCGACGGGCCATCACCCGGCCGATGAAGATCCCGCCGGAGAGGTCGCCGAGGTAGCGGGTGTAGTGGTGGGCGATGAAGCCGCCCGCCCACGTGGCACCCACCTGACGGATGCGCTCGACGTAGCGCACGGTGGTGGGCAGCGGCACGATCTGCTCGCGCCAGTCGCCACCGAGCAGGAACTCCAGGTCGGCTTCCAGTGCGGGGAGCCGCGTGAGCTTGTCGCTGAGGAAGACCGCCGCCACCGGATCCTGTCGCATGCGCTCGCCGGCTCCTTCGAGCGCTTCGTAGATGAAGTAGTGCTGCGCGACGAGGGAGATGTAGTCCTCGCGGGAGCCCTCGCCCTTCAGGAGGTCGGACATGAAGCCGGCGGTCTCGCTGCGGGAGTGCGATCCCGACGAGCGCTCGCGCAGGGCGGCGGAGAAGGAGAGGATCTCGGGCATGTGCCTAGTGTAAGGCTTGCCTTACCTCGCGCGGTAGTGGCCGTGCCGAGTCGGAGGTGCGACGGGCTGTGTTCGAGTCGTTCAGGCGTGCGGGCGAGGCTCAACCCCGAGGCGCGCGCAGGCCTCGTCGTAGAGCGCCACGACCTCGCGGCGCACGGCGGGGCGATCCGTGATGGGTCCGCCGGGCCACGGGACGCGCAGTTCGGAGAGTTCGCCGTCGAGGGTGATCTCCCAGACGCCGCCGTCGCCGTCGAACCCGGTCATGACGGAGGCGGTGACGTCGGCGGAGCTTTCTGCGAAGGCGCGGGCGATCAAGAGGTTGTCATCGGTGTGGTCACCGTTCATGTGGCGCAGGACAGCGGCGATCACGTCGGCTTCGAAGATGTGGGGCACGTTTCTCACCCTATGTGCGCGCAAAGGCGCCCGGCGCGATGCCGTCTTTCAGGAAGGGCGTTCTAGACTCGGGAGATACATCCTCGGGGGTTCCTTCATGCAGCTTCTCTCGTCGCGCCGTTGGCGTGCCGCTGCGGCCAGTGCGGCCGCGCTCGCTCTCGTCCTCACCGGATGCTCGTCCGAGGATTCCTTCAGCTACACGCCACCGGCTCAGGTTGACGGTGCTCTGCCCGACGACACGGTCGCTTCGATGCAGGCCGCGGTCGACAATGCGCTCGTCGCTTCCGGGGCCACCGGGGCGATCGTGGGGGTCTGGGTGCCGTGGAGCGGCAGCTGGGTCACCGCCGTCGGCACGCAGGACCGTGACGGCGGTGGAGAGATCTCCACCGACATGTCCTTCCGCATCGCCGACGTGACGCGTCTGATGGCGTGCGACGTGCTCTACGCCCTCGCCGATGAGGGAACGCTCGAACTCGATGCGAATGTCGCCGACTACGTCTCCGGGGTCGCCGACATGCGGGAACAGGGTGTCACGCTCCTCGACCTGTGCAACGGCACCAGCGGCGCCGGTTCGTCCGAGCCGACCACCAAGACCGCTCTGTTGAACACACCGGACCGCATCTGGGCGCCGCTGGAGCTCGCGGGCTACGGACTGGCGCGCCCTCGTGTCGACCCGGGCACCACCTTCCGCGACTCGGATGCGGGGTATCTCCTGCTCGGCCTCGCCCTCGAGCGCGCCACCGGGATGACCGCGTCCGAGCTGATCGCCGAGTACGTCACCGACCCGCTCGAGCTTACGGCCACGTCGCTCCCCGGCCCCGCTCCGGCTGCTCCCGGTGACGACCCGATGAAGGGGCACTTCCTTCCCGCGGTCGAGGGTGGGTTCACCTGCGCCGCCCCCAACGACATCACCACGATCTCGTCGAGCTCGGGATTCACCGATTCCGGCGCCGTCTCGACCATCGATGACCTCGGGCGGTACATCCAGGCCGAAGCCCGCCAGGCGTTGCGTGGAGCCGACGCGAAACCAGAGCGCTTCGGTACGCCATTGCCTGCGAAGGAAGACGGTCCTTCCTGGTACCAGGCCACCGGTGGTGCTTATCTCGTGGGGTCGATGATCGGCCAGCACGGCTGGGTCCCCGGCTATGCCACAGCGGCGTATTCGGACCCGTCGAGTGGGTTCACGGTCGCGGTCGTGCTGAACGATTCGACGGCGGGTTCGAGGTTCGCGCAGCAGCTCTCGTGGGAACTCGCCGCGATCGCCTCGAAGGCGCCGGCTGCGTCCGGGCAGACCGCGCCGGAATTCGCGCTTCCCTTCACCGCGGAGCAGTACCACCAGTCGATCACGCACGGTGCCATCACCTGCGTCGAACCGCCTGCGGAGTGACCACCGCCGCACGGGGGTGACACTGGCGGGAACCATTCGACGGTTGTCCATGCAGCGGCTTGGCGCGGGGACGAATCCCGGCGAACATGGGGCGCATGGCCTCTTCCGACACCGTTCTGCTCGTCATCGACGCGCAGGAGTCTTTCCGTGCTCGTGCCGACGACTGGGCGGCGACCGCCAATCCCGTCGTGCTCGACAACATCGCCCTCCTGGTCGCTGACGCCCGCGAGCGTGGCGAGCGGGTGGTGTGGATCACGCATTCCGAGCCCGGCTCCGGCGGTGTGTTCGACCCCGCACAGGGGTTCGTGCGCGTGATCGACGAGCTCGGTCCCCTCGACTCGGAGGATGCGGTCACCAAGACCACGATCAACTCCTTCCTCTCGACGGATCTCGACGAGCGGTTGCGGAGCGCCGGCGTGCGACGGGTCGTCATCTGCGGCATCCGGACCGAGCAATGCTGCGAGACGACCGCTCGTACG
Organism: Microbacterium sp. KKR3/1; assembly: GCF_021272365.1. Taxonomy (NCBI): domain Bacteria; kingdom Bacillati; phylum Actinomycetota; class Actinomycetes; order Micrococcales; family Microbacteriaceae; genus Microbacterium; species Microbacterium sp. KKR3/1. The sequence continues at coordinate 92,801 of NZ_JAJSDW010000004.1, forward strand.
GCCGCTGATCTCGGCTACGAGGTGGATTTCGTGACGGACGCGACGACCACCTCCGCGATCCCGGCCTCGGGACCGTTGGCCGCGGTCTCGGGCGAGGACATCATGCGTCGCACCGAGAGCATCCTCGCCGCTCGCGGATTCGCGAGGATCATCCGCACGAGCGATCGCGTGGGGAACGTCTCAGCCCACTAGCGGTCCAGTTCAGCGAATTCACAGGATTCCCGCGCGGCATCCCGGTCTCCGGCGGGCGGCGGCGATAACGTCAGTGCCGCGCGAGGGGGTTGTCGGTCGTGTGCGCGGCCGAACGGGTGGTTCCCCCTCCCTCGAATCCCAAGAAAAGGGCTCTCTCATGACCGGTACGGCACGCAAGGCACTCGCAGAAGCAGTCGCCACCTTCCTCTTCGTCCTCGCCATCATCGCGGCGGTGAACAGCGGCAGCCCGCTGACTCCGCTCGCGATCGGGTTCACCCTGATGGTGCTCATCTTCTCGACGGGGCACATCTCTGGTGCTCATCTCAACCCGGCCGTCTCGGTCGGCGTCTTCCTGCGCGGCGGACTGAGCGTCGTGGACTTCATCGCGTACCTCATCGCGCAGTTCGTCGGTGGTGCCCTGGCTGCGCTCGTCAGTATGGCCGTCTGGCCGGCCGGGGACGAGGCGATGGTCATCGAGGTCGGCCCCGCGTTCTTCGTGGAGGCCCTCTTCACGTTGATCCTCGTCTGGGTCGTGCTCAACACGGCGACCTCCAAGGACACGGCCGGCAACTCCTTCTACGGTCTGGCGATCGGTGGGACCGTGTTCGTGGGCGCGGCGACCGTCGGCTCGATCTCCGGAGGTGGGTTCAACCCCGCCGTCGCGCTCGGGCTCTCGGTGAGCGGTCACTTCGACTGGAGCTCCCTCTGGCTGTACATCGTCGCGCCGGTCGCGGGTGCCGTGATCGCGGCGATCCTGTTCCGCGTGCTCAACGCGGATGACGCCAAGAAGATCGCCGTAGCCGCGTAATCCTCGTGACCCCGGTACCTCGTCGCACGCTCCTCGTCGGATACGGGAAGCTCGGCGCGCGACTCGCCGCACGTCTCCTCGCCGACGACGGCGAGGTCTTCGCCCTGCGGCGGAGTACCGCGTCCCTGCCGGCGGGCGTGATCGGACTCTCCGCCGATCCGTCCCATCCGCTCGACTCGCCCCTTCCGGTCGTCGACGCGATGGTGATCACGCTGCCGCCCAGCGGCGTGAGTTCGGGGTACCGCACCGCGTTGACGAACCTGAGGGCCGCGCTGCCCGTGCTGCCGGCGCGCACTGTGTTCGTGTCGTCGACGGGAGTGTTCGAGGGAGCTGCGGCAGATCATCCGTTGACCGAACAGGATGTCCCCGCACCGACGAGTGCGCGATCCCAGGAGCTGTACGACGGTGAGCAGGCGGCCGTCGCGCTGTTCTCCGCCGTGATCGTGCGCCCTGCGGGGATCTACGGGCCGGGTCGGGAGTTCCTCCTGCGGAAGGTGCGCGAGGGCGCTGCCGTCGACCACGCCCGGCGCACGAATCGGATCCATGAGGTCGATCTGGTGCGGACGCTCGATCTGCTGGTGCGGATGGAGGATCCCCCACCGCTCCTGCACGCGGTGGACGAGCGGCCCGCACCTCTCGCGGAGGTCGTCGCGTTCATCGCCGGGAAGCTGGGCGTGGACGTGCCGCCGGATGTGGCGTCCGGCGGTCCGAGCGGGGTCGTCTATGACGGGACGCTGCTGCGATCCGTGCTGGGCCGCCTCGAGTACCCGACCTTCGAAGCGGGATACGCCGAGATGATCGCCGAGGACTCGATGCCGCGCCCGTAGCCTGGGGGGATGACGAACACACTCGCACGGACGGCTGCCGAGGTCGTCGACTGGCGCCGCCGCGTCTTCGCTCTCTACGCCGCCGTGCGTCTCTCCGATTCGCCGGAGGACGCGCATGAGCTGTGGCGGATCGAACGGGATGAGCTGATGCTGCATCATCCGGCGACGCCGCTGCGCGCCGAGGATCGTTCTGCGTTCGAGGGGTTGCCGATCGCCTCGTACGACCCGGAGTGGCGCTTCGAGCTGCCGGTCCTCCCCGCCGACCCCGGCGGCTTCGACTTCGCGACCGGCACTGACGGCGTCGTGCCCTTTGAGCGCGTGGGGCGCGTCGAGATCCCGGACGCCGGATCACTCGACGTCTGGCGGCTCATGTCCTACGGCGGTGGGCTGTTCATCCCGGTGCGCGACGCCCTCGCGGGGCGCCCGGGCGGCACCTACGGCGGTGGCCGCTATCTGATCGACACGATCAAGGGCGCCGACCTCGGATCGGATGCCGCGAGCGGGACGATCGTGCTCGACTTCAACTTCGCCTACAACCCGTCCTGCGCCTATGACCCCGCCTGGGCCTGCCCGCTCGCGCAACCCGGCAACGTGATGGCGGTGCCGATCCCGGTCGGGGAGATGTACGGGGTCGACAGCACCTGATCTCTCGCTTCGGACGTCGCTCAGACCTGTCGCGCGGTCGACTCGCGCACGACGAGCTCCGGCTGGAACACCACGCGCTCGGGATCGGACTTCCCACCCGCCTCGCGCAGCATCAGGTCGACGGCCGTGTAGCCGATGAGCTCGGCGGGCTGGCGGATCGACGAGAGCGGGACGACGGCCGCCGTGGCGAAGTCGATGTCGTCGTATCCGATCAGGGCGATCTCGTCGGGGACCCGGATGCTGTTCCGCATCATGAGCGCCTGCAGCACGCCCATCGCGAGCAGGTCGTTCGCGGCGAAAACGGCATCGGGACGGTCCTCCGGCGCACGGGCGCTGAGGGCGTCGCCCGCGGCACGACCGGCGAGCACGCTCAGGGAATCGGTCAGGATGACTTCGAGCGAGACTCCGGCCTCGTTGGCCGCTCGGCTGGCTCCCTCGAGACGGTCGACCACCTGGCGGATGCCCATCGGCCCGCCGACGAAGGCGATGCGTCGTCGCCCCTGGGCCGCGAGGTGCTGCACGGCGAGGTAGCCGCCGCCGACATCGTCGACCGAGACCGACGAGAAGCTCTCGTCGGCGACTTCGCGGTCGACGAGCACCACGGTCGTGCCTCGGTCACGCAGGCGGCGCAGACGCGGGAGGTCGTCGGCGAGGGGGGAGATGAGGAGACCGGCGATGCGCTGCTCTTCGAACAGGTCGATATAGGCACGCTCGCGCTCCGCCTTCTCATCGCTGTTGCCGAGCATGACCGTCATCCTGGCCTCGGCCGCTCGCTCCTCCGCGCCCCGGGCGATGTCGGTGAAGAAGGGGTTGCGCACATCGAGCACGACGAGGCCGATCGAGCGGCTGTGGCCTGCTCTGAGCTGCCGGGCCGCATCGTTGCGCACGAAGCCGAGCTTCTCGATGGCGGCCGTGACGCGTTCCACCGTGGCGGGGGAGACCTTGTCCGGATGGTTCAGCACATTCGAGACGGTCCCGACGGAGACGGATGCGGCGAGAGCGACATCTCGAACACTGACGACCACGGCGTCTTCCTTCCCGCGGGACCGCGAAACCTGTTCCTGAAACGTACCATCGACCATCGCATGACTTGACAGCAGGTCGCCGAGGGTCGTAACTTACAGATGCGCCATCCTTTAAAACGATTCAATCCGCAGGGATGATCCTGCAGTTTAGGTCCGATCAATGACGATTCCCTCTGGGGCTCCCGGCTCTCCGCCGGCGCTCGAACTCCGCGACATCCGAAAGTCTTTCGGTGCGGTGGTCGCTCTCCGTTCCGGGACTCTCTCCGTCGACGGCGGATCCATCCACGCGTTGGTCGGCGAGAACGGTGCGGGCAAGTCGACCCTCGTGAAGATCGTCGCAGGGCTCTACCAGCGCGACGACGGGATCTTCCGTTTCCATGGCGAAGACGTGGACTTCACATCGACCGCGCAGTCCAAGAGCGCGGGCGTCGCCGTGATCTACCAGGAGCCGACGCTCTTCCCCGACCTGTCCGTCACCGAGAACATCTTCATGGGTCGTCAGCCCACGGGGCGCTTCGGGCGCATCGACCGCAGGGCCATGCGGCACGAGGTCGAGCGCCTCTTCACTCGACTCGGCGTGACGATCGATCCCGACCGTCCGGCAGAAGGTCTGTCGATCGCCGACCAGCAGGTCATCGAGATCGCCAAGGCCGTCTCCCTCGACGCGAGTCTGCTCGTCATGGATGAGCCCACGGCCGCGCTGTCCGGTGTCGAGGTCGAGCGCCTCTTCACGATCGCGCGCAGTCTCCGCGACGAGGGCCGCGCGCTCATCTTCATCTCGCACCGCTTCGACGAGGTGTTCGCGCTCTGCGACACCGTCACGGTCATGCGCGACGGTGCCTACATCGCCACCAGCGCGATCGCCGACACCTCGGTCGAGGAGATCGTGCAGCAGATGGTCGGCCGCGAGGTGACCGAGTTGTTTCCCAAGCAGGAGACCACCGTCGGCGCCCCGCTGCTCGAGGTCGAGAACCTCACCAGCCCCGGTGTCTTCCACGACATCTCCTTCACCGTGCGCGCAGGGGAGATCGTGGGCCTGGCCGGTCTGGTCGGCGCGGGGCGCAGCGAGGTGGCTCGTGCCGTCTTCGGGGTCGACCCCTACCGCGAGGGCGCCGTCACGATGCAGGGCGTGCCCATCCCGCGTGGTCGTCCCACCGACGCCATGCGCGCCGGCCTCGCGCTCGTGCCGGAAGACCGCCGCAAGCAAGGTCTCGTGATCGAATCGGGCGTCGGCAGCAACATCAGCCTCTCGATCCGCCGCCAGCTCGCGAAGCTGGGGTTCCTCACCACCGGAATGGAGAACCGTGCCGCCCGGGAGTGGGCGACCAGGCTCGAGGTCAAGACGCACGCCCTCGACACCGTCGCCGCCACACTCTCCGGCGGCAATCAGCAGAAGGTCGTCCTCGCGAAGTGGCTCGCCACGCAGCCGAAGGTCCTCATCATCGACGAACCCACCCGTGGGATCGACGTCGGCACCAAATCCGAGGTGCACCGGCTGCTCTCCGAGCTCGCAGGGCAGGGCATCGGAATCCTCATGATCTCGTCCGAGCTTCCGGAGGTGCTGGGAATGGCCGACCGCGTCCTCGTCATGCGCGAGGGGCGGATCACCGCAGAGATCGCCCGCTCGGAGGCCACTTCCGAGAACGTCATGTACGCCGCGACGCACGCATCGGAGCTCTCCTCGTGACCACCGCAATCCCCGTCTCCTCGATGACGAAGAGGCTCTCCGCGCTCGGCCGGGCGCGGGAGTTCGGAATCCTCCTCGCCCTCGCGCTCGTGATCGTGGCCGCCACGACGAACAACTCGAACTTCCTGTTCAGCCCTGACGGGTGGCGCGACCTGCTGCTCACGCCGTCGATCCTCGTGCTCGTCGCGGTCGGGCAGGCGATCGTCCTCATCACGCGCAACGTCGACCTCTCGGTCGGCTCGGTCATGGGACTCACCGCCTACCTCACCGGTCGCCTGTTCATCGACGTCTCCGGCATTCCGATCGTGATCGTCGTGGTGGCCGCGGTCGTGTTCGGCGCCCTCCTCGGACTCATCAACGGCGCCCTGGTCGCCTTTGCCAAGGTGCCGGCGATGGTGATCACCCTCGGCACGCTCTACGCCTACCGCGGCATCAACGTGCTGTGGACCGGAAGTGACCGGGTGAACGCTTCGGACATGCCGAAGGACTTCTTGGCGCTCGGCACGGGGCAGCTCGTCGGCATCCCGATCCTCACGATCGTGGCCCTCATCGTCCTGGCCGCGGCCGCCTGGTACATGAAGAACACACGCGGTGGCCGCGAGTACTACGCGATCGGCTCGGATCCGGCAGCAGCGGAGTTGTACGGCCTCCGCGTCACGCGCCGCGTGCTGACCGCCTTCGTCGTGTCCGGTGCTCTCGCGGGTCTCGCCGGAGTGTTCTACGCCGCCCGCTACGGCACGATCAACTCGCAGGCCGGAGCCGGGTGGGAGCTCGATGCGGTCGGGGCGGCCGTGATCGGTGGCGTCGCGATCACGGGCGGCATCGGCTCGGTGTGGGGCGCGGCGATCGGTGCGGTGCTCCTGCTCACGATCAACCGGGCTCTCCCCATCCTCGGCATCCCCGACTTCTGGCAGCGCGCCGTCGTCGGCCTCCTGATCATCGGCGCGATCGTGCTCGACCGCGTCCTCGCCGTCCGGCAGAAACGACGGCTCATCGAAGCGAGGGACCAGTCATGACCGCCGCGACCACGACGACCACGACCACCCGGATCATCCGAGACTTCGACAAGCCGCTCTGGCGTCGTGTCCTCCTCACCAGGGAGATGGCGATCGTCGCCCTGCTCCTCTTCGTCGTCATCATCTCCGCGATCACGGTCCGCGGCTTCGGTCAGCCGATCACGCTCACCTACCTGCTCCTCGACATCGCCCCGATCCTGTTGATCGCCCTGCCGATGACGCTCGTGATGATCACCGGCGAGATCGACCTGTCGGTGGGCAGCATGGTCGGCCTCTCCAGCGTCGTCACCGGCGCGTTGGTCCAGGGTGGGATCCCCTTCGAAGTCGCGGCCCTCGCTGCGCTGCTCGTGGGTCTGGTCGGCGGAGCCTTCAACGGGTTCCTCGTGACCGTGGTCGGGCTGCCGTCGCTCGCCGTCACGATCGGAACGCTCGCGCTGTTCCGCGGCCTCGCGGTCGGCATCCTCGGCACGGCGGCGGTCACCGAGTTCCCGGAGTTCTGGACCGACCTCGCCAAGGCGAAGATCGCGGGCACGACGGTTCCGGTGGTCATGATCCCGTTCCTGATCCTGCTGGTGGCGTTCATCCTGTTGCTGCACTACACGCCTTTCGGACGTGGCGTGTACGCGATCGGCCTGGCGAAGGATGCCGCTCGATTCTCCGGCGTGCACGTGGAGCGGACGAAGTTCATCCTTTTCGCGCTCTCCGGACTGGTCGCCGCGTTCGCCGGGGTGTTCTACACGCTCCGCTACGGCAGCGCCCGCGGTGACAACGCCACCGGCCTGGAGCTGCAGGTGATCGCCGCGGTCGTCCTCGGCGGTGTGTCGGTGTTCGGCGGGAGGGGCAAGATCTACGGGGTCGTCGCCGCCGCGCTCCTCATCGGCTCGCTGGCCAGTGCGCTGCGTCTGATGAACGTGACCTCCGATGTGATCAACATCATCACCGGCGCCCTGCTGATCGTCTCGGTCGTGGCCGCGAGCTTCCTCGCCTGGCTGCAGAAGGCCCGGCGCAGACCAGGGCGTTCGACCACCGGCGCCACCTCCACAGCTTCATGACGCCGACGCCGCACTCGCGGCACCTCACGAAAGGAACAGAACAATGATGTTTGCACGCAAGCGTGTGGCCGCGGTCGCCGCCCTCGCGGTGGCCGCAGCGGTCGCCCTCTCCGGATGCGCGAGCACCGGCGGTGACGACGGCGGCGACAGCGGCGGCGACGGCAACCTCGCCATCACCTTCCTGCCCAAGAACCTCGGAAACCCCTACTTCGACACGTCGAGCAAGGGTGGCAAGGCAGCCGTCGAGGAGTTCGGCGGCACCTTCGCCGAGGTCGGACCGGCCGAGGCCACTCCCGACGCACAGGTCAGCTACATCAACACGGCCACCCAGCAGGGCGTCGGAGCGCTCGTCGTCTCGGCGAACGATCCGAAGGCGATCTGCGACGCGCTGAACGAGGCACGCGACGCCGGCGTGAAGGTCGTCACCTTCGACTCCGACACCAACCCGGAGTGCCGCGATGTCTTCATCAACCAGGCGGACTCCGAGGGCATCGCGAAGGTCCAGGTCGACCAGATCGCCGAGCAGATCGGCGGGGCCGGAGAGATCGCGATCCTCTCCGCCTCGGCGAACGCGACGAACCAGAACGCCTGGATTGACCTGATGGAGGACTACCTCGCCAGCGACTACCCCGACATCACCCTCGTCGAGACCGTCTATGGTGACGACGACGACCAGACGTCGTTCGACAAGACCGCGGCGCTGCTGCAGACGCACCCCGACTTGAAGGGCATCATCTCGCCCACGACGGTCGGCATCGCCGCGGCGGCCCGCTACCTGTCCACCTCGGACTACAAGGGCAAGGTCTCGCTGACCGGTCTCGGCACCCCGAACCAGATGCGCGAGTACGTCGAGGACGGCACTGTCACGTCGTTCGCGCTGTGGAACCCGGAAGACCTCGGCTATCTGGCGGCCTTCGCGGCCCAGGCGCTCATCGAGGGCGACATCACGGGTGAGAAGGGTGACACCTTCACCGCAGGCGACCTCGGCGAGTACACGGTCGGAGACGACGGCGTCGTGCTGCTCGGCGACCCGTTCGTGTTCGACGCCGACAACATCGGTGAGTTCGACTTCTGATGATCATCGAACGCCCGGTCGGCAGGGTGTCGACCGGGCGTTCACAGAAAGGCAGGGATGATGCGCGTGTGCGTGAAGCTCCAGCTGCGCCCCGAGCTTCTGGAGGAGTATCGCGAGCGTCATGCGCCCGTGTGGCCGGAGATGCTCGCCGAGATCGCGGCGGCCGGACGCCGCAACTACTCGCTCTTCCTCGCGCCCGACGGTGAACTCATCGGTTACTACGAGACCGACGACGACGACGCGGCTCAGGCGTATCTCGCCGCGTCGCCCATCGCCGCCCGGTGGGAGGCCGAGATGGCCCGCTTCTTCGTCGGTCTCGACGGCAGGCCGGACCAGGCCGCTCCCACACTTCCCGAGGTGTTCCACCTCGAGGACCAGCTCCCCACCTCCGGTCTCCAGAACGAAAGCAGTGCATCGTGAGTATCCTCTCCCCTGAAAGCCTCGCCGTCCTCGAGAAGCAGGGCATCGAGCTTCCCAGCTGGGCATTCGGCAACTCCGGTACCCGGTTCAAGGTCTTCGGCACCCCCGGAACCCCGCGTGACCCCTGGGAGAAGATCGCCGATGCCGCGCAGGTCAACCAGTACACGGCACTCGCCCCGACCGTCGCGCTGCACATTCCGTGGGACGTGGTCGACTCGTACTCCGACCTGCGCACGTATGCCGAGGACCTGGGCGTGGCGCTCGGCACCGTCAACTCGAACACCTTCCAGGACGACGATTACAAGTTCGGCGCCCTCACGCACGAGGACGCCGCGATCCGTCGGAAGGCGATCGACCACCACCTGGCCTGCATCGACGTGATGGATGCGACCGGGAGCCGCGATCTCAAGATCTGGCTCGCGGAGGGGTCGAACTACCCCGGCCAGGCCGACTTGCGCGGGCGCCAGGATCGACTGCAGGATTCGCTGCAGAACATCTACGATCGTCTCGGAGAAGACCAGCGGCTCGTGCTCGAGTACAAGTTCTTCGAGCCCGCGTTCTACCACACCGATGTTCCGGACTGGGGCACGTCGTACGCCCAGGTGAGCGCCCTCGGCGACAAGGCGATGGTGTGCCTCGACACCGGGCATCACGCCCCCGGCACGAACATCGAGTTCATCGTGATGCAGCTGCTGCGTCTCGGCAAGCTCGGGTCGTTCGACTTCAACTCGCGCTTCTACGCCGACGACGACCTGATCGTGGGCGCGGCCGACCCGTTCCAGCTCTTCCGCATCCTCTTCGAGGTCGTGCGCGGCGGCGGTCTGAACAACCCGGACGTGGCGTTCATGCTCGACCAGTGCCACAACGTCGAGGACAAGATCCCCGGTCAGATCCGCTCGGTGCTCAATGTGCAGGAGATGACCGCACGCGCGCTGCTCGTCGACCGGGAGGCGTTGACCGCCGCGCAGAAGTCGGGCGACGTGCTGGCCGCGAACGCCGTGTTCATGGATGCGTTCTACACCGACGTGCGCCCTGCCCTGGCCGACTGGCGGGAGTCCCGCGGGCTCGCCGCCGACCCGATGGCCGCCTACCTCGCCTCGGGATACCCGCAGAAGATCGCGGCCGACCGTGTGGGCGGCGTCCAGGCCGGCTGGGGCGCCTGAGCTCCGGCCTTCGACCCTTCGATCTTCGACCCTTCTCCCAAGGAACGACTCACATGACGAATCCGACCGCCTCCGAACTCCTCGCGCGGAGCAACCGCCTCGGCGCCGATCCGAAGAACACGAACTATGCCGGCGGCAACACGTCCGCGAAGGGCAACGGGATCGATCCCGTGACCGGGCAGCCCGTCGAACTGCTGTGGGTGAAGGGCTCAGGCGGTGACCTGGGCACGCTCACCGAGAACGGCCTCGCGGTGCTGCGCCTGGACCGGATGCGTGCGCTCGTCGACGTGTACCCGGGCGTCGATCGTGAAGACGAGATGGTGGCCGCATTCGACTACTGCCTGCACGGCAAGGGCGGAGCCGCTCCCTCGATCGACACCGCCATGCACGGCCTCGTCGACGCCGCGCACGTGGACCATCTGCACCCCGACTCCGGCATCGCGATCGCGACGGCCGCCGACGGTGAAGCGCTGACCCGGACGATCTTCGGGGAGAAGGTCGTCTGGGTGCCCTGGCGTCGCCCCGGCTTCCAGCTCGGCCTCGACATCGCCGAGATCAAGGCGGCGAACCCGCAGGCGATCGGATGCATCCTCGGCGGGCACGGCATCACGGCGTGGGGCGACACCTCCGACGAGGCCGAGGTGAACTCGCTGTGGATCATCGACACCGCCGCCTCGTACATCGCGGAGAACGGCGAGGCCGATCCGTTCGGCGGGGTCCGCTCCGGTTTCGAGCCTCTGCCCGAGGGAGAGCGTCGTGAACGCGCCGCCGCGCTCGCCGGGACGATCCGTGGGATCGCCTCGACGGACCGTCCGATGGTGGGCCACTTCACCGATGCCCCGGAGGTGCTCGAGTTCCTCGCCTCCGAGAAGGCGCCGTCCCTCGCCGCGCTGGGCACGAGCTGCCCCGATCACTTCCTGCGCACCAAGGTCAAGCCGCTCCTCCTCGACCTGCCGATCACGGCGTCCGTCGAGGAGCAGATCGCCCGTCTGCATGTGCTTCACGCGGAGTACCGCGCCGACTACCAGGCGTATTACGACGCGCACGCGACGGCCGATTCTCCGGCGATCCGCGGTGCCGATCCGCTCATCGTGCTCGTCCCCGGTGTGGGCATGTTCTCGTACGGCGCGAACAAGCAGACCGCTCGTGTCGCCGGCGAGTTCTACGTGAACGCGATCAACGTCATGCGCGGTGCCGAGGCGCTGTCGACCTACTCTCCGATCTCGGATGCCGAGAAGTTCCGTATCGAGTACTGGGCGCTGGAAGAGGCCAAGCTGCAGCGGATGCCGAAGCCGAAGTCACATCAGGGCCGCATCGCCTTCGTCACCGGCGCCGCCTCCGGGATCGGCAAGGCCATCGCCACCCGCCTCGCGGCTGAAGGTGCGTGTGTCGTCATCGCCGACCTCGACCTCGCCAAGGCCCAGGCTGCCGCGGCCGAGCTCGGGAGCACCGATGTCGCGATCGGCGTCGCCGCGAACGTCGCCGACGCCGACGCGATCCAGGCTGCGCTGAACGATGCGGTGCTCGCGTTCGGCGGCGTCGACCTCGTCGTCAACAACGCCGGACTATCGCTCTCGAAACCTCTGCTGGAGACGACCGAGAAGGACTGGGATCTGCAGCACGATGTCATGGCGAAGGGTTCTTTCCTTGTGTCGAAGGCCGCCGCGCGCGTGCTCATCGATCAGAAGCTCGGTGGCGACATCGTTTACATCTCGTCGAAGAACTCGGTCTTCGCCGGCCCGAACAACATCGCCTACTCCGCCACGAAGGCCGACCAGGCCCATCAGGTCCGCCTGCTCGCGGTCGAGCTCGGCGAGTACGGGATCCGTGTGAACGGGATCAACCCCGACGGCGTCGTGCGTGGTTCGGGCATCTTCGCCTCCGGGTGGGGCGCGAATCGCGCCGCGACCTACGGCGTCGCCGAAGAGGACCTCGGCCAGTTCTATGCGAACCGCACGATCCTCAAGCGCGAGGTCGTCCCCGAGAACGTCGCGGACGCGGTCTACGTGCTCACCGGCCCGGAGCTCAGTCGCACCACGGGTCTGCACATCCCCGTCGACTCCGGCGTCGCCGCGGCGTTCCTGCGATGAGCGTGCGCGCCGTCGCGGCCGTCGATCTCGGTGCGACCAGCGGCCGGGTCATGATCGGTCGCGTCGGCGACGGCAGGCTCGACCTCGAGCTCGTCTCGCGGTTCCCCCACGGACCCGTCGAGCGCGCCGACGGGCTGCACTGGGATTTCGGCGCCCTTTACGAGAACGTGCTCGAGGGGTTGGCGGAGGCCGTGCGACGTGAGCCGGCGATCGAGAGCATCGGCATCGACTCGTGGGCTGTGGACTACGGCCTGATCGCGGGCGGGGAGCTTCTCGCCGAGCCCTTCCACTACCGCGATGAGCGCACCGCGCGCGGCGTCGGCGAGGTGCACGGGGTCGTCCCGTTCTCCGAGCTCTACACACGCAACGGACTGCAGTTCCTGCCCTTCAACACGCTCTACCAGTACCGGATCGACGAGAGGGTCGCGGATGCCGACACGGCGCTCCTCATCCCCGACCTGATCGCGTTCCTGCTCACAGGTGTTCGCGCCGCCGAGCGCACGAACGCCTCGACGACCGGGCTGCTCAGAATGGGTGACGGCGAGTGGGACGTCGACCTCGCAACGCGCATCGGCATCCCGACCCGCGTCCTGCCTCCGCTTCTCGACCCCGGCGCGCTGATCGGATCGCTCCGCCCGGAACTCGCCGAGCGGATCGGCAGGACCCTCCCCGTGATCGCGGTCGGCTCACACGACACCGCCTCTGCCGTGGTCGCGGTCCCTCTGAGCTCGCCGTCCGCCGCTTACATCTCGTGCGGCACGTGGGGCCTCGTCGGTCTGGAGCTGACCGAGCCCGTGCTGACGGAGGCCGCGCGCAAGGCGAACTTCACTCACGAGCGCGGCGTCGACGGTCGATACCGCTTCCTGCACAACGTCACCGGCCTGTGGCTGCTGAGCGAGAGCGTGCGCGCGTGGGAGGCGGAGGATGGTGCCTCGGTAGACCTGTCGGAGCTGCTCGTGGGGGCGTCCGCGGTCTCGCAGGAGGTGCCGCTCTTCGATGCGAACGCCCCGTCCCTCAGCGCGCCCGGTGACATGCCGTCTCGCATCGCCGCGCTGATCCGAGAGGCGGGGGCGGCTGTCCCCGCGAGTCGTGCAGTGTTCGCGCGCAGCATTGTGGAGAGCATCGCCGCGGCGTTCGCCGAGACGGTTCGGACGGCGTCCACACTGTCGGGGCGAGAGGTCGACGTGATCCATCTCGTGGGGGGCGGATCACTCAACGCGCTTCTGTGCCAGGCGACGGCCGACCGTGCCGGCCTCCCCGTGCTGGCCGGCCCCGTCGAGGCGACCACGCTCGGGAACGTGCTCGTGCAGTGGCGGGCTCTGGAGGGCGTGGACATCGAGCTGGAAGAGCTGCGCGCGCTGGTCGCCGCGACCCATCCGGTCCGCAGGTTCGACCCGGTCGTCCGCGCTTGAGGACCAGCCCGGCGGATCCTAAAATGAGGGTGAATTCCGGCGGGCTGAAGGGCGCCCGTCGACCCATCGGGCAGGGTTCCGATCCCTGGTCGCAGGGTCGTGCGTTCCTCTCGGTCACCGCCTTTGGCTGATTGATTGGAGTGTTGCGATGTTTACGATGCCCGATCCCCGATTCGAGCTCCGCAAGATCACCGAGACCGAGTGGTTGATCCTCGACCACCGCTACGAGTCGAACGATTCCCGGCGCACCGTCGCGTGCGTGTACCAGTTGGATGCGGTCGAGGTGGACGTGCTGTGGCTGCGAGACCTTCCGCTCGCCACCTCGTACATGTCGGCGGCCGACGTGCTGGAAGACGTCCAGCGCTTCCACGCCCCTGCGCGCGACCGCAGGCCGGTGGCGATCCCGCACCGGCCGCCGCTCGCCACCGCCTGAGCACGGCCTGGCGAGGCGGATTGTCGCGCCTCGCCAGGCCGCGTGTCAACGGGGAGTCGGCGACGGCCTGCGAGAGCAAGACTGGCGTCACCGCCGATGCGATTGGAGACTGCGATGTCAGACCCGCAGATGTACCCGGACGAGGAGCGCGAAGTCGAGGCCGAAGGCATCGACCCGGACATCCCCTCGACCGACGACGATCGAGTCGTTCCCGAGGATGAGGAAGATCAGGAGCGCGACGAGGACGACGACATCGATCTCGCTGACCTGCCGTAGCGGTCGAGGGTTCGACGTCCGGAGTCGCTCTGGAAGTCACAAGTGGAGGGGCTGACGGGAATCGAACCCGCGCTGTCTGCTTGGGAAGCAGAAGTTCTACCATTGAACTACAGCCCCGTACCCGCATCCGAGGAGCAGGTGAAGGCCAGCCTACCTGCACGCCGCCCGATGGCAAAAGCAACGCGGCAGGGTCGCGGCCTGGCAACTAGGCTGGTGCCGTGCTTCTCAGCGATCGCGACATCAGAGCAGAACTCGCATCCGGCCGCGTCGGCCTCGAGCCGCGCGAAGAGGGGATGATCCAGCCGTCGAGCATCGACGTGCGTCTGGACCGCTACTTCCGGCTGTTCGACAACCACAAGTACCCGTTCATCGACCCGTCGGTCGATCAGCCGGAGCTCACGCGTCTGATCGAGGTCGATCCCGAGGAGCCGTTCATCCTGCACCCCGGCGAGTTCGCACTCGGCGCGACGTTCGAGCAGGTCACCCTCCCGGATGACATCGCCGCCCGTCTCGAGGGCAAGTCTTCGCTCGGGCGCCTCGGGCTCATCACGCACTCGACGGCCGGTTTCATCGACCCGGGGTTCACCGGTCACGTGACGCTGGAGCTCGCGAACGTCGCGACCCTGCCGATCAAGCTGTGGCCGGGGATGAAGATCGGGCAGCTCTGCTTCTTCCGGCTGACCTCACCTGCGGAAAGCCCCTACGGGTCCGGCCCCTACGGCAACCGCTACCAGGGGCAGCGCGGACCGACGGCCTCCCGGTCGTTCCAGAACTTCCATCGAACGGACGTCGGCGTGACCGACGTCGGAGCAGTCGGAGGCTGAGATGAGCGACATCAGCGGCACCACCCCGGAAGAACCGATCGAGCCTGAGGAGGGCGGGGTTCCCGAGGAGCCGCTGATTCCGCCCGCGGATGCGGTGATCCCGCCGCCCCCGCCCGAGATCCCGATCCCGGACGGTCTGCTGGCCCCGCCCTCGTCCACAGCGATCCCGCCGGCGGACGCGGTGATCCCGCCGCCTCCGCCCGAGACGCGCCGTCGCTCGGACCGCCCGCGCCCGACTCCCGCGATCCTCGATGGTGAGCCTCCCGCCGCGGTCGCCGACGACTGGGCACAGCCGTCGGTCGCGCCGGAGGTTCCGACCTCCGGTGGTTACGGCGGCCTCACCGTGGCGATCTTCGTCTTCCTGTTCGTGCTCCTGATCGCCGCGATCGGGCTCGTGGTGTTCCTGCTCAACACCGTGAGCTTCCCCTGGGCGAGCAGCGACAGTGCGGTGTCGCTCGCCGTCGCCCTGCGGCTCTGAGGTCGCTCAGACCCGCGTCTTCCGCGGTCGCCGGCGCAACGCGGCCGAAGCGACGGCGACGAGCGTGCCGACGGTCACCCCGATGATCGTCTCGATCGCGCGATCCTGCAGGAGCACGTCGACGGGCGTCGGGGCGGCGAGGTGCACCATGAGCAGCGCGAGCGGTGTGATGAACACCATCGCGATGCCGTAGTTGCGTCCGACGAAGAGTTCGGCGGCGGCCTGCAGCAGCACCACGAGGGCGATGACCGCGAGCGGCGGCAGGTCGAAGACGAGGATCCCGGCCGCGACGAGCACGCCGAGCAACGTCCCGAGCAGACGTTGGATACCGCGGATCACGCGGGCGTTGAGTTGCGGCCCGCTGACGGCGGCGACCGCGCCGACGGCCGCCCAGTACCAGTGCGAGTCCATGATCAGCAGTCCGGCGAAACCTGCCCCGATGATGGCGACGCCGACCGACAAAGCCATCTCTCGGGCGATCGGTCCCACGGGCTGCAGGGTCTTCGGCGGCACGTCGTCCGTGCGGCGCGTGAAGACGCCGATGAGCGCGGTGATCGAGAGTCCGAACAGGACGCTCGGTCCGCCGACCAACAGCACATCGCCGAACGAGGCGATGGTGGCCGGGATGGTCGCGCACGCCCCGACCGCGAACACCGGGAACAGCGGCCCCGGCGGGTGCCACCGCATCGTGTAGGCGAGCAGGGTGACGGCGGAGGCGATGACGGCGACGACGAGGATGCTGACCGGGGCGGCGACGGCGAGAACCGACAGGGCGGTGCCGACGAGCATCGAGGCGAGGATGATGCCCCCGGCGCTCGCCTGCATCCGGATGCGATCGCGGAACACGTCATGGCGCCCGTACAGCGCGGCGAAGGCGCCGAAGCTCGCGTAGATGCTCAGGTCGAGGCGGCCCAGCATCCACAGCACGAGCAACGGCGCCGCCACGCTGATCGCCGCGCGGAGCGCCACTCGGTGATCACCGCGGTGCGGTTCGACGCGGAGGACGCCGGTCCATACTCTTCCCCGGGATTCCGCCACCGATCCAGCCTACGTCCGATGCCGAACCGCTCCGACTCCGGCTCCGGCTCCGGGTGTCCCGAAGGGCTCAGCCCGCCGTGGCGCCCCGCAGGAGCAGGAGGCGTGCCTTGTCGAGGACGCGGTTCAGGACCGCGGCCGCGGCGTCGGTCTCGTGCGGGTCGAGGTCCGCCCACAGGGGCCCCGTCAGGTCTGCGATCTCCCGGCCGATCTCGGCGACCCGTGCCTCGCCTGTCGGGGTGAGCGCGGAGCCGGCGAGGAGTCCACGGTGGCGCAGGTCCGTGAGGATCGGTCCGACCTCCGTGGTGGGGAGACGATCGGCCAGGAAGGCGTCGAGCTCCCCGGCGCCGTCGAACTGTGCGGTGAGCCTCAGCGAGACCCACTCGCGTTCGCTGAGGTCGTGAGGGGTGAGGACGGTCTGCAGGAGCGCGCTCAGCGCCTTCTCCGTCTGGCCGATGAGCTGGGGTCCGAAGGGGATCATGGCGTTTCCAATTCGTTGGTGTTGGTGTTGGTGTTGGTGTTGGTGTTGGTGTTGGTGTTGGTGTTGGTGTCGGTGTCTTCGCCGATGCCCCAGCTCGCCCCTCTGGCGACGAATGCGCCGAGAAGAGTGACTCCGGCGAAGACCAGCATCAGGAGTCGGGCCGCGTCGACGACGTCGGGCATCGCGAGGTTGACGAGCACTCCGGCCATCGCCGCACTGAACGCGCTCGCGATGATGAAGACCGTGTTCACGGCTGCGGCTGCCTTGGCACCTTCCTCCTCGCCGGGCGTGCTGCCGAGCGCGGCGACGGTCAGATGGGGGAATCCCAGGCCGATGCCGGCACCGGCGAGGAAGAGAGTGGCGAACCAGAGCGCGATGACGAGCGCGGACGGGCCCTCGTGCTGGAGGAGTCCATAGCCGGTGAGGCCGGCGGCGACCGTCACCGGGCCGATGGTGATGAGCAGGCGACGGGAGCGGACGCCGGTGGCGTTGGCCGTGAACACCTGCGTGACCGACCACCCGAGCGAGAGCGCGGCGCCGAGCAGGCCGGCGACGAAGGGCATCAGCCCGCCGATCTCCTGCCCGAACAGTGGGATGAACGCCTCGGTGCCGATCGCGAAGGCCAGGACGGCGACGGTGATGTACACCCATCCGAGTGAGGACCCCGCGGCGAACGTGACGCGCGGCAGGATGCCGTTGCCCCCTCGCCGCTCGTGACGAAGGAACCACGCACCGAGGACGACACCGACGACGATGGCGACTCCCGTGCCGAAGCCGGCGGGGACGATGCTCGCGACACCCACGGCGGCGACGCCACCGGCGAGGAGCACGAGGGATGTCCACGGGACGGACTCGCTCGATCGCATCCGAGTCGTCTGCGGCAGGGCGCGCACGACGACGATGCCGATCAGTGCCGAGACGACGGCCAATCCGATGAACGTCACGCGCCAGGCGTCCAGCTGCGCGAAGACGCCTCCCACCACCGGGCCGACGATGTTGCCGACGCCCCACATGGCCGACACGAGGGCGGCGGCCCGTGCCCAGAGGCGCTCGGGGAGGGTGCGCTGGATGAGTGCATAGCCGAGTCCGGCGAGCAGACCGCCGCCGAGGCCCTGAACGGCCCGACCGCCGAGCAGTGCCCACATCCACGGACTCGCGGCGCAGAGCAGCGAGCCGAGTCCGAACAGGCCGAGTGCCCACAGGTAGGCCTGCACCGCACCCCGTTGCGTGAGGATTCGGCTGACCATCATCGAGCTGACCACGGAAGCCAGCAGGAAGGTCGTCATCGTCCAGGCGTAGAACTCCGCGCCACCGATGTCCCCGACGATCGTGGGGAGCAGGCTCGTCGTGAGATAGACGTTGCTCGCCTCGAGGAGCACGCCTCCCGCGAGCACGGAGGCGATCGGCGCGTAGCGGCTGCCGAGCAGTTCGCGCCAGCTTCCGGCGGGGTGCGTGCGGTGCGGTGTCTGAGTCATCGGCTGCCCTTCGTGGCGTCGGAGCGGGCGCTGGTCTCGCCCGTCGGCGCCGGTTCTCGGCGGCCGATCGTCACGCTAATACCTCGAGTAAACTCGAGGTCAAGAGGAGGCGGCGATGTCTTTGGAACCCGACGATCTGCTCGCCATCGGCGAGGTCGTCCGGCGCACCGGCGTCCCGGCGACCTCCCTGCACTTCTACGAGCAACTGGGGCTGATCTCGTCGACCCGGACCGCAGGGAATCAACGCCGATACCGGCGGCACATGCTGCGGCGGATCTCGTTGATCGTGGTCGCGAAACGCCTCGGCATCCCCCTCACCGATGTGCACGAGGTCTTCCAGAGCCTGCCTGCCGATGAGTCGCCCTCTCAGCGGGACTGGCAGCGGGTCGCAAGGCTGTGGCGTGAGCAGCTCGACATCCGTCGCACCCAGCTCGAGCACCTCCGTCGCGAGATCACCGGCTGCATCGGCTGCGGGTGCCTGTCGCTCAAGGCCTGCCGGTTGCTGAACCCCGAGGATGCGCTCGCCGACGACGGTCCGGGCCCGCGCCGGATCTGAACCTCGTCAGAGCCCGGACGTCAGAGGCCCGGGTCGTCAGGGCCCGGACGTCAGAGGTCGGAGGGCAGCAGGGGGCGCATGAACGTGCGCTCGTAGCGCAGCACGCAGCCGCTCTCATCCCGGATACGGTCGGCCTCGATGAACTCCGGATCGACCCCGAACCTCGCCCGGTACACCTCGTAGTCGGCGAAGGAGGGGAAGGTGAACAGGGCGAGGGCCTCGTCGCTCGCTCCCTCGGACGGGAGGAAGTAGCCGTGGTGGACACCCCCGTGGCGTCCCACGAGCTCGATCCACGCGCGCGCGAACGACTCGAAGGCGTCGATCTTCTTCGGATCGATCGTGTACGTCACGACACACGTGATCATGCGTCCACCGCCGTGCGCTGTCGTCCTGCGTAGAGAGTCCCCCAGCGGGTGAGCTCGGTCAGCAGCTGCCCGGCGCTCGCACCCAGCTCGCTCAGTCGATATTCGACCTTCGGGGGCACCTCGCGGTAGACGGTCCGGGTGATGAGGCCGTCGGCCTCGAGCTCGCGCAGTTGACGCGTGAGCACGCGCGGGGTCGGATCCTGCAGCAGCCGTCCGAGCTCGCCGAAGCGAAGTACCTCATGTTCGCCGAGGAGGGTGAGGATGCTGGGCTTCCAGGCGCCCCCGAGCACCGCGATCGACACTTCGGCGTCGCACGATTCGGTCCACTCGCGGACGATCCGTTCCGTCTTCTCTCTCACCTGTCGGCCCTCCACAGTATCCAAAATGTCCGTAGGTATCAGAAATGACCGTACTTGTGGCTCCTGTGTGTACCTTTGCAGACTGAGGGTGTGACCACAACCCCCATCCGTGTCCCGTCCCGCTCATCCGTCCGCCTCTGGCTCGCGATGGTCCCGCTCCTGCTCGGGATCCTCATCGGCGCTCTCGCGATCAGCAGTGTCTCCACCGCCCTCCCCGCGATCCGGGGTGACCTGGGACTGACCGATATCGAGGGACTCTGGCTCGTCGACGTGTACGCCCTCTCTCTGGCGGCGACACTGATCCTCGCCTCCCGGATCGGTGACGCGTTCGGACGCAAGAGCATCGTCCTGATCGGCTTGGCGGCCTTCGCCGCGCTCAACGCCGTGGGTGGGATGGCCACGAGCGGCCTGCTGCTCATCGTCGTCCGTGCTCTGCTGGGGGTCGCGGAGGCCTTCGTCGTCGCGGGAGTGGTCTCGACGATCGGTGCCAAGTTCCAGGCGCGCGAGCGTGTCCTCGCCTACGGGTTGTGGACGGCGACGTTCGGCACGGGAAGCGCACTCGGTCCGGTGCTCGGTGGGCTGCTGGCCGAGGGGCCGGGATGGCGCTGGCTGATGCTGGGCAGCGTTCCGCTCGCGGTGATCGCCGGAGTGCTGGCCCTGTGGCTCGTTCCGGACTCACGCAGTGCCCTGCTGCCCTCCTGGGACGTGCCGAGCATCTTGTCCTCGATCCTCGCGCTCGGCGCTCTCGTCTTCGCGCTCCACGAGGCCCTCGCCGCGCCCTTCTCGGCCGGGATCGCAGCCCTCATCGCGACGTCGAGCCTGATCTTCTTCGTGCGTCGGCAGCGTCGGCTCCGCGATCCGCTCATCGACATGGGACTCTTCCGGATCCCGGGCTTCAGCCCTGCGATCATCCGCATCGTCGTGAGCAGCGGCGCGTCGGCGGCCTCCGTGCTGTTGGTGAGTCTGCACCTGCAGGACACCCGCGGGCAGAGTGCGGCCGAGGCGGGCATCGCCCTGCTGCCCCAGGCCGCGGCCATCGCGATCGGGGGCGTGCTGGCGCCGCTGGCGCTGCGCGTGCTGTCGGCGAACTCCCTCACGGTGCTGGCGCTCGTCCTGCAGGCCGTGGGGCTGGGGTGGCTCGCGCTCGACCCGGCCGTCGTGGCGATCCCGCTCGTGCTCGTCGGTCTCGGGTTCGGCGTCGGTGCGACACTCGCCGCGACGGCGCTGTTCGAGGCGACGACCGAGGACCAGGCCGGACAGGTGGGCGCGATTCAGGAAGTCGGATTCGCGCTCGGAGGCGGGCTCGGGATCGCGGTGTTCGGCACCATCGCCGCCGTCCTCGTCACCGGCGGCTTCGTCGTGGCAGTGCTCGTTGCCGCCGTCGTGGTCGTGGCGGCCGCGGTTCTTCCGGTGGTGCGGCGCGGAGCCCGTCGACGGGCCTGAGTCTCATCCGGTGCGATCGACCCGAGCGCATCGACGGCCTCGAGTCCGCCCGTCACCAGTGCGACGACCGCATCGAGGGTCGCATCCGCCGACAGCACGCGGGTGTGACCGAGCCCTTCGGTGCGGAGCAGGCGGGAGCGCTCGCCGTGGGCCTCGTGCAGACGCAGGGAGTCGGAATCCGGCATCCGTCGGTCATCGCGATCGTGCACGACCAGCAGCGCGGTCTCCGTCGGAAGCGGATGCCGCGCGGCGTCGTAGCGCGCCGAGACCGTGGCCCGGTCCAGACCGAGCCGCCGATGGAATCGCTCCGTGAGCCTCCCGGTCGTCGCGGGATCGAGGCGGAGCTCTCTCGCGAACTCCGCGAGGAAGGCGTCGGGGCCGGCCGCACCGGCGATCGCGGCGACGGCGCCGGTCGGCACGGTCGACCGGGCCACGGTCAACGCGGCGAAGGCGCCGAACGAGTGCCCGACGATTGCGGCGAAGGGTCCGTGCGCGGCGTGCAGCTGTTCGGCGGCGTCGACCCAGTCACGCACATCGGTGCGACCGGCGCCGGAGGCGCCGTGCGCGGGTGCGTCGAACGCGACCACGCGGAACCCCTCCGCGACCAGTTCGCGCACGAGCGGGGCGAACTGTGAGGCTCGGCCGCGCCATCCGTGCAGGAGCAGCACCGCGTGAGGGCCGCCGCCCCACTCGTAGGTGGACACCTCGATGCCTCGCACGTGCAGGGTCCCGCGGCGCGCGTCGTCGAGTGTCGGGGCATCGGCCTCGCGCACCGGCATCCGCGGGGAGGTGGTGAAGAAGAGGCGGTAGGCGAGGTCGCCCGCGAGCGCGGGTGAGACGCGGGCGGCGGCGTGGATGCTGCGGGTGAGCAGTGCGGGGAGGGACGGCATGGGGACTCCTTCGCCCAACAATACGAACGATCATACGTATACTAGGCGAACGATCGTTCGTATACTAGGGGGATGTCGATTCATGCGGTGCAGGACGGACGGCGAGCGCGTGGTGATGCCTCGCGCCGCATCGTGCTGGACAGCGCGACCGACCTCGCCTCCGTCGAGGGGCTGGACGGGCTGACCATCGGCCGGCTCGCCGAAGCCTCCGGGTCGAGCAAGAGCAGCATCGCCACGCTCTTCCGAAGCAAGGAGGGCCTGCAGCTCGCCACGGTCGAGGCCGCGCGGGAGATCTTCACCGCGCAGATCGTCGAGCCCGCCCGGGAGCATCCGCGGGGTGTCCACCGCCTCGCCGCGCTGCTGTGCAACTCCCTCGCGTACTCGAGGGATCGGGTCTTCACCGGCGGGTGCTTCTTCGCTGCCACGGCGGCCGACGTCGACTCGAAGTCCGGGCCCGTGCGTGATGCGGTGCGTGCGGCACTGGTCGACTGGTACGGCTACATCGAAGCTCAGATCCGCCACGCGGTCGCCGTGGGGGAGATCAATGCCGACGCGGAGGTTCTCGCGTTCGAACTGGTCGCTCTGAACGAGGAGGCCAATGCGCGCTCGCTGCTGATGGACGATGAGCGCCCCTACGCGCTTGCGGCCGCCGCGATCCGCGCTCGCCTCCGTGGTGCCGGCGCGGCGGAGTCCGCGGTGGCGCTCCTCGACCTCTGACGCCGGCCCCAGACGCCGACCTCTGACGTCGACCCCAGGCGCACGAGACGCCTCACCCGCTGTCGGATGAGGCGTCTCGTCGATGGTGGCCGGAGCGTCAGGCGTCGCGACCGCGGGTGAAGCCCGCCTCGAAGCCGCGTTCGAACGCGTGCTGCGCCATCCGTCCGGCGCGGGGGTGTCCGTGGCCGTGTCCGTGCGTGTGGGCGTGGCCGTGGCCGTGTCCGTGGCTGTGGCCGTGGCTCTGCGCGTGGGTGTGCCGTTCGCCGTGGCCGTCGTCGTGACGGCATCCGTACTCGGCGTCCATACCCGGGCCGAAGCCCCGGCGGAACGGGCGTCCGAAGCCGTGCCGAGCTCCGCGACCATGCCGGGGGCCGCCGAAGCCGTGCCGACGTCCGCGGGGCAGAGGGGTCTCCTCGTCCCAGCCGAGCGCGCGCGCGATCTTCTCCAGCGACGCGAGGGTGGTGGCCATGTCCTCGGGGGATACGGCATCGGCGACCTTCGCGCGGATCTCGTCGACGATGGTGCCGAGGCGATCCTTCGCCGCGCGGCCCTCGTCGGTGAGCGTCCAGTCCTCGCCGTCGGCGGCGATCCAGCCGCGCTCGATCAGGTCGCGCAGCTTGTGCGCCTTGAGTGGGCGATCCGGGGCGACGGTGCCGTCGACCGTATTGAGCATCCGCCAGTCGCGGCGGTTCGCGTGCTCGCGGTCGAAGGCGGTGGCGAACTCGGCCGCCATGAGGCGATCGGCGGCCTTCAGCCAGTAGCCGAAGGGGCGGCTGGTGTTTTCAGGGTTCTGTGATTCAGAGGTGTTCATGGAAAGTCCTTCATTGTCGGGGTGCATGTGTATGTCACAGTGCATGTACATGTAGTGTGACATGCAGTAACGATGCATGTCAAGTCGCATGTAAAATCGGAGGGTGACCACCGACAAGAACGAACCCGCGGAATCGGATCCGGCCGAAGCCATCGCGCAGGCGCTGTCCCGCCTACGAGGACGTCGTCCGGGCGATCGGGGGCACGGCGGGAGAGGCGGTCCCCACGGTCGGCACGGCGGACCGCAGGGGACTCACGGCGACGACGTGCACGACCACTTCGATCACCACCGCGGCCATCCGGGCATGCCGCCGTGGATGGCCGACCCGTCCGGGCGCCTCGGTGGTCCTGCCCGCATGCGGATGCTGGAGGCGCTGGCCGCGGCGGCGACTCCCCTCAGCGTGAGCGACCTCGGTGCCGCGATCGGCGTCGATCAGCCGCGAGCGTCACGGCTCGTCCAGCAAGGTGTCGAGCGCGGCTATGTGCGTCGCGAGGCCGACCCCGACGATGCGCGGCGCACGCGTATCGCACTGACCGACGAAGGCCGCCGCCTCGCCCGCGGCATGCGCGGTGAGCGTCGCGAAATGCTGACGACCGCGCTCACCTCATTCACCGACGAGGAGCGCGGCGAACTCGCCCGGCTGTTGAACAAGCTCGCCGACAACTGGCAGCGCTGACGCCGTCAGGCGCGGGAAGCTGTCGCTGCCATCTCGTCGTGGCGCATGGCCTCTGACCGGAATCTTCTCGGGAGATCAGTCGAAGAGTGCGCACGGTGGCAGCTCGGCGCGTGAAGCGATGCCGAGCTTCCGGTAGACCGCGCTGAGGTGGCCCTCGACGGTGCGGCTGCTGATGGCGAGGTGCGAGGCGATGTCTTTGGTGGTCCATCCCGCGCTCGCGAGGGGAACGATGTCGATCTCGCGTTCGGTGAAGATCCACTGCATAGGGATCACGCGCTTGATGAGCCCTGGCGAGAGTCCCTTCTGCAATGCCCATGACAGTGCGCCGAATGCACGCGCCGGCTGGAGCTCCGTATCAGCGCCTGCGGCTATCGCGATACGAGCACCGAGTGCGGCGCGATGAGCTCCGAGGACGGCGAGCTCGTCGGCGAGTCTGGTCAATTCGGGCTCGTCTCTGGCTGCTGCCGCGAGCGCCAGCCCGCCCAGGGCTCGCAGCAGTGGCGAGTCGGTCTGATCCACCGCGTTGCGCACCCGCGTGGTATCAACGAGGGCAGGCTGCAGCCACCCGATGATCGCTTCGTGCACGAGGCCACTGGTGATAAGCCCGCTGTCGAGGTGGTGTTCCGCTTCTTCCCGTGCGGGCCCGAAGTCGATGGCTGTATTGCGGACCACTCCGAGAGCGAATGCGCGTGAAGCGAACGGCCAGGCCCCGGGGCGTTCGCTGACGATGGACATCTGGGTGGCAAGCCCCTCGGCGGACGCGTCGAGGCGGTCATCGCTGGATTGACTTGCGGCACAACCGAGGATCCCCTGCGTGTAGCTGCCATGCATGCTCGGGGTGCGGACGACGATCGAAAGCAGCAGGTCGAGGACCGCCAGGAGTTCGTCGTCCCGTCCCGCGGTGTACAAGCTGATCGCCGCTGTGTAGCCGTACATGCTGATGGATTCGAGGTTGTACTGCTCGATGGCCACTTCGATCGCGGAGAGCGACCTGCTCGCGGCTTCCTCCAGCTGACCCTCGATCAGGAGTGACAGGCAGGTGAGGGCATCGCCGAAAGACGAGAAGTACGCGGAGCCTGAGCCGGAGAGATGGTCGAGCGCTACACGCGCGTCGGCGATCCGCCCGGCGGCCAATGCGGTCTCGGCGCGGACGATCGCCCATCCGTCGTCGTTGAGGTCGTGGCCGCCGACCGGGGGTGCGTCGTCTGCGGCGCCCGCGTCCGAGTGGAGGGCGAAGGCGGCGTGCGCGCGCGCGGAGTCCGTGAATCCGGCGAGGTGCGGGTGTGCTGCGAGGGTGCGTGCGAACGTTTCGTCGGCGCGGGCCTCATCGCCGCGAACGATCCAGAGAAACGCCTCCCACAGCGCCGCGGAAGCATCTTCCGGGCTCGTGCCCGCGAGTGTGTGCGTGAACGTCGCGGGGTCGATGTCCGCGCCGGTCGCGATGGCCATCCGCAGCGTGCGGATGATCGTGGCGGGTGACGCGGGCTGGTCGACTTGTCTGGCAACGTTGTCGATCTCGCGACGCCAGTCCATCTGTGCGAAATTCGACAGCGTCGCGACGTCCGTGTAACCCAGTCTTTCCTCCACCCCCTGGGCTGTGGAGCGGAAGTGCTCGGCGAGGAGCGACGGGAAGACTGTGAACATCCTCGAGCCGGCGATGGTGAACTCGCGAAGCCGGCCTTCATCACGCAACCAGGTGTATGTATCGTCGCCGACTGCCTCCCTCGCGCCCAGGACATACGGTGGTTGGACCGAGATGAGTTCGCGCAGAGCGGCGATATGAGAAGTCGACAGGCCGTCGAGGTAGGGAGTCACGAGTCCTTGCATCGAGGGTGTCCAGAGGCGGTCGGTCGCGGTCCACACGCCATCTATCGAGCGAATGGTGCCTTCGAGTCGTGCGATCTTCACAAGATGTACGGCGAGCCCGCGCAAACCACCAGACTTGCCATGCACGCGGCGGACGGTGCTCGGTGCTACTTGCCCGCCCAGCTCTGCGCCGACGAGAGCGAGCGTGTCAACGTAGGTCGCGGCGGGGACATTGACGATCGTCGATGGTCGAGCTCCATCGAAGACGCCGGCTCTGCGGCTGGTCGTCACCAGCGGGCGCCCGGAGCGTTGTGCCGCTGCGAGCACTGCACCCAGGGACAGATCATCGATGAGGTCGACATCGTCGACCATCAGCAGTCGATTCGCGCCCGACAAGTCTGAAAGCGCGTCAGGAAACGTCGCGGATCCGCCGGAACCGAGGCCGATTCCTGCGGCCGTCAATGCGCCGTAGGGCAGTGATCGCAGGGGGGCGATGCCGCGAACCGTCGTCGTCTGGAGGCCGCGTTCTCCGGCGAGGATCTCTAGCCGACGAACTGTCGCCGATTTTCCCGACAGGGGTTGGCCGATGAGGCGCACCTCGACACCGGCGGCGACGATGTCGAGAACCGATCGGACGAACCCGTCCGCAGGTGCACCTTCGTTCACGCCCTTGAGCCTACTCAATCGCTCTCTGCTTCTGGCCGCCCTTTCCGCGACGTCGTCGAGCTTTTCTGAATCGACACGTGTCTTCGGAGCCCTTTCCGCTGTGCGTTCGCGTACCGCACCTGATTCTCCGAACTCGCTACGTGAATCGGCGGCTACCCCTACGTGGCGTCGATAAACCAGCGAAACATCGTTCCCGTGAGCGCACGCCGTCGACGTGAAGACCGTCGGGTGCCAGCGCGATATCCACATCACCCGAGACAACCCGAGGAGATCTCCAGTGCCTTCCACCACAACCAATCGAGCGGCCCGACGGCGTGTGTTCGCCGGAACGCTTGCCACGTGCGCGATCGCTGCGGGCAGTGCCCTGCTTGCCGTGCCCGCCAGCGCCGCGACCGTTGACGACCTCACCGTCGCGACGTCGGTCGGGTCAGACTTTCTGCAGCAAGGGCAGCAGAGCGACGCGACCATCACTGTGACCAACAACACCGACGCGGCCCAGGACGTCGAGGTCGACCTCGACGCGGCACAGGGAACCTCTCTCGCGTATGCCGCAAGCACTGACTGGACGCTGAGCAGCTCCCAGGGGGCGACCCTGGAATCTACAACGGGTGAGGCTACGTCCTCGACCCGCGAGTGGACAGTCTCCTTGCCGGCGCACGCGTCCGCCACACTGGTAGGCGAAGCGACGCAGGGCATGGTCACGGGGCTGCGTCCGGATCGACTCAAGGCGACGGACGGCGATGTCGTCGTAGAGCGCTCCACCGTCACCGCCAGCATCGTCGACTCCGGCGTATCGACGAGCGCTCCGCTTCAGTTCAACTACAAGATGGACTACGCGCTCAACGTCAGCCTCACCTCCGACATCGCTCCGGGTGAGTCGGTCGCACCGGGCGACGTGGTGAACTACACGATCACCGCGAAGAACCAGAATCTCAACACGCGTACGGCGGACGTCAAGGCCGACCTCAGTAGTGTCCTCGACCACGCGACGCTCGTCGAGGGATCTGTCCAGGCTTCCAGGGGTGCCGCGACGATCGACGGTACGACATTGAACTGGAGCGGATCGCAGGCAGGTGGAGCGCTCGGCAACGGCGAAGCAGACCAGATCAGCTTCTCGGTCACTGTCGCGGATGACGCAGCCGGCTCGACGCTCGACGCCCTTTACGGTGCCAGCTCGTCTGGCAACCTGTTCGGCGCCGACCCGGCAACCGTCTCCTTCGACCCGGAGACCGGCCAGTTCCAAGGCGGTGTCGACACCGTCAACTACAGCTATGTCGGAAGCGCTGACCCCAACGCCCACCTCTTGATCCCGGTCGTCGCCGCGGACAACACCGACAACGGTGGCAACACCGACAACGGTGGCAACACCGACAACGGGGGGAACACCGACAACGGGGGCAACACCGACAACGGGGGCAACACCGACAACGGGGGCAACACCGACAACGGGGGGAACGCGGACAACGGCGGGAACGCCGCACCCGCGGCCGGTCCGTCGGTCCACACGGGGGGAAAGGTCATCAGCGAGGGTGACGTGGCTCCCACGCTGTGGTTCGGTATCGCCGGTGGCGCGGCCCTGCTCATGGCAGGGTTCGGCGCACTCGCACTGCGCGCTCTGAACAAGAAGGCCTGACGAATCCGGAGGACCGCAGCGACCCATGGTGCTGCGGTCCTCCGCCCGCATCAATCTGAGAAGAAGGAATCATGCAGAAGAAGACTCTGAAGCGCGTAGCGTGGTCCGGATTCGCTGCGGCCCTCGCCTTGGCAATCGGTGCGGGCGCTGTCGGGTTCGCCGCGGTTCCGTCGATGTCGGCGGCACCGGTACGAGACCTCAACGGGAACACTGTTCAGCTCGACGATGACGGCGCTGCGAGCCTTGACTCAGTGCAGAGCCATCCCATTGCCGACACGGGCGCCAGGTTCATGGTTCCGTCGGCCGGTCTTGACGTGCCCCTCGGGCAGCTGAACGAGGTCGGCGGCAGCGTCACGCCGCCGGGATTCACGTCCGTGTACCGCGTCGCCAATCGCGGGGTTGATGTTGCGCACGCATCCACCGGCACCGTGTACGTCGTCACACACTCCCTCCGTGGCGGCGGCGTCGGGCCCGGGAACTACCTGATCGACGTCGACAACGCCCGCCCGGCGATCGACAACGGAGAATCGATCATCGTCGATGGTGTGGAGTACGTCGTTGACAGCGCCTTCGCCGTCGACAAATCCGACCTCCCCGCCCAGGCCGATGTCTGGGCGACTGAACCCGGCCGTCTCGTGGTGATCACGTGTCTGCAAAACCCGCAGAGCACGGCCTCCACACAGAACGTCGTGATCGAAGCGCACCTGGCCGATTCCCCATCACCCTCAGACAACCGAGACGCCGGCTAACGCCAGCAGGCCTCGGAATCGACGGCTTCTCGAATACGTGGGAATTGACGAGAAGCCAGCCTCTCTGGTCCCCATCAGAGAGGCGCCGCCTGTGCCTCTCCACCCCAGAAGAGCACACAGGCTCGGTATCCCCTCCCTGGGATACCTCCGGGTAGACATCCCTACGTCGCCCGTGCGGTGGCTGACGGGAACGCGCTCGGGTCGCGGTCCAGTCAGCCACCGCATTCCCCTGTGCGACCTCGGCGCGGGGCTCCTCGTCAGGCTGACGCGAACCCCACCGAGGGTTCGTCGTCGACGGAGAGGGAGAGCACCGCGGTTTCGACGGCATCGTGCTCCTCGATCCGCTGTTCCAGGTCGCGCAGCTGCCGGGCCACGTCGTGCTCGCGCGCATCGCCGGCCAGGTCGACTTCGGCGACGATGAAGAGCCGGTTCGGTCCCACGTACTCGATGTGCAGATAGGTGACCCGCTCGACCTCGGGCAGGTCGAGCAGCGCGCGCCCGACGCGCGCCCTCAGCTCCGGTGACGCTGTCGCACCCACGAGGAACGCGATGTTCCGCCGGATCAGGACTATCGCGACCACGCCGAGGAGCATGCCGACCAGGATGGATCCGATGGCGTCCCAGGCGGCGACACCGGTGATCTGGTGAAGCAGGATCGCCCCACCTGCCAGGGCGAGGCCGATGAGCGCAGCGGAATCCTCGAAGAACACGGCGCGGAGTGTGGTGTCGCTCGTCTCCAGTACGAAGTCCCAGGTCGAGGAGCCGCGTTCCTTCGCAAGACGCCGGGACTTCACCATCGCCTGCGTGAACGACGCACCCTCGAACACGAACGAGATACCCAGCACGACGTAGGCCACCACGGGGCTCTCCACGGGTCCGGTGTCGGACAACTCCTGGATGCCGTGCATGATCGACACGATCGACCCGGCCGTGAAGATCCCGAACGCGGCGATCAGTGACCAGACGAACGCGTTGCGCCCGTAACCGAGTGGGTGCCGGGCGTCTTTCGCCTTCGCCCCGCGGCGGTCGGCGATGAGGAGGAACACCTCGTTCCCGGCATCCGCCCACGAGTGCGCCGCCTCAGCGACCATCGACGCCGACGAAGTGATGATCGCCGCGACGGACTTCGCCACCGCGACGAGGATGTTGGCCAGGAAGGCGAGGATCACCGTCACGCGGTCAGGGTACTCCCGCGATGGGCGTTCACAACTCAGGAGAATTTCGGTGATACGCCGCAGATTGGGGCGCGAGGGTGCCTTATCGCCAAGTTCTTGAGGAGTTGTGGACGGGGAGCGCTCCGCACCGCTGAAACTCAGCGCGGCGCTTTCACCGGCAGCAGCAGGAGGAAGCCGGCGAGCAGCACGATCACGATGCCCAGGATGCCGAAGGCGGTCTGACTCGTCAGCACGATCAGCAGGGTCCAGGCGCCGGAGGCCATCCAGCTCGCCGCGCGGCCCGTCGTGGCGTACAGGCCGAAGATCTCGCCCTCGCGGCCGGCCGGGGTGACCCTGGCCAGGAACGACCGGGCCGCTGCCTGAGCCGGCCCGACGAATGCGCACAGGATGAGGCCGCCGACCCAGAACACCATCGACCCGGCGTCCCTCAGGAAGAACACCGCGAGGCCCGCGACGATCATCGAGCCGATCGAGGCGAGGATGATCCGCTTCGGTCCGAGTCGATCGTCGAGTCGTCCGGCGGCGATGGTCGAGACTCCGGCGATCAGGTTCGCCGCGATGCCGAAGATGATGATGTCCTGCGTGCCGAAGTTGAAGACTGCGGTCCCGATGATCGCACCGAAGGCGAAGACACCGCCGAGTCCGTCACGGAACACCGCGCTCGCCAGCAGATACCAGAAGGTGGGCCGGGTCTCCTCGTTGCGGTAGAGCCCGGCGACGTCCTTGACCAGGAGGGGGTAGGAGGCGAAGAAGCCGACCTTGCGCTCCGGGCGTCCGAGCGAGGGCTCCGGCACATTGAGGAAGATCGGGATGCTGAAGATGATCGCCCATACCGCGCAGCCGACCGCGATCAACCGGTAGGCGAGTCCGTCGTCGGTGGACATCCCGAACCAGTCGAAGGTGTCCAGCACCACGACGATCACCAGTGCGATGATGCCGCCGAGATAGCCGAAGCCCCATCCGAGACCCGAGATGCGGCCGACGTTCCGTGGGGTGGCGATGCCGATGAGCATCGCGTTGGAGTTCACCGCCGCGATCTCCTGGAACACGGTCGCCGCGGAGATGAGCGCGACGCCCAGCCAGAACAGACTCGGGGCCGGCTCCACGAACCACAGTCCCAGCATGCACAGGATCAGGGCGCCGGTGCCGATCCCGAGCCAGAGCTTCTGCCGACCCGCGGCATCGGCACGCTGTCCGAGCACCGGCGCGAGGAGCAGGATGCCGAAGGCGGCGATGGTGGATCCGAGGCCGAGCCCGGATGCGAGGTCAGCCTCCGCCGCGAGCCGGGCCGGATCGTCTTCGCTCAGAGCCGCGATGTCGGCGGGGAGGAAGGACTCGCTGACCAGGTAGAGCGCGGTGAAGACGAACGTCAGGATGACGGTGTTGAACGGTTGCGTCGCCCAGTCCCACAGCGCCCACGAGTAGACCTGCTTTCTGGGGGCGGGGGTCTCGCCGCGCAGATCGAGGCCGACGACGGCGACGGCACCACTGTTGGCGGTCGCTGCGGGCTCGGGGACGCCAGGGCGAGATTCGGGTTCGCTCATGGGGGAAGTCTGGCGGCCTCCGGTGAACGTCCGGTGACGGCGCGCCGCGTCGACACGCCCGGTGCGGGATCAGAAGTGCGCCTCCGACGGCCCGCAGCGGCGCGTTTTCGAGCCCGCACCGGTGCGGGGGCCGCGCGGAGGGGGCTCAATCCGTACGGAGGGGGCGGAGCGTGCGGGCGTAGTCCTCCTTCAGGACCGCCAGGTGGAGCCAGGCTTCGATCCGGGTGACGCCGGGCAGAGCGCGCAGGCGTTCGAGGCTCGCATACAGTGCACCGGCCGAGGGCTCGACCAGCGTCGCGACCGCATCGAACCGCCCGAGCGTTCGTGCGGCGAAGTCCACCCCGCGTCCGCGCCGGAGCTCGTCGATCACGGCCCCGTCGTCGTCTCCGAGCGTCATCCCGACTCCCATCGACAGCTGCCGATGCGCGAGCCCGCGTGCCTCGACCGCGCTGATCTTGATGACCCCAGCGTCGATCAGTCGCTGCACCCGGGTGGCGACGGCCGAGGGGGAGAGGCGCACCTCCTCACCCAGGGCGCGGAAACTCTCCCGTCCGTCCGCCTGGAGTCGCTCGATCAGGGCTTCGTCGATCATGTCGAGGGTGACGTCACCGTGGTACTCGGAGACGAAGAAGCCCTTGATCACGGTCGAGTAGATGATGGTGCTGATATCGTGCACGCCGTCGATCGCACGGATGAGCGCGAGCAGATCGTGCAGCTCCGACATCGACCCGACGCGCACTTCGGTGACCACGTCGTGCGAGCCCCCGACCGCCGAGACCAGCACGGTCTCGCTCATATCGCGCAGGTGCTCGGCGACGTGTTCGACCGTGCCGTCGGTGCGGAGGGAGACGTGGGCGAGCACGTGCTGCCCGAGGAAGACCGGATCGACGGCCGCGACGACCCGGACCGTGCGGTCGGCGAGCATCGTCCGCAACCGCGCCGCGACCGCCGCCCGTGACTGTCCGAGCCTCTCGGCGAGTGAGAGGATGCTGGCACGACCGTCTTCCTGCAGCGCGCGGATGAGTTCGGCGTCGAAATCCATGGTCGCCCTCGATTCGTCAGATTCCCGCGAACGCACGGATCGTCGCGCGCTTGTTCAGTCTAGAAGCGCTTGTGCCGTCGTGAAGGGAAGCATTGCATGGTTTCATAATCAGAAATCCAGTGAATGCTCATTCTCGCTGGAGTTCTGACCTTGCCGACGGCTCCGCACGTCCGTAGCATCCTTCGCTATCCGACATCTTCCGCAAAGGAGCGGGCACCCTCATGACCTCCACACCCAGCACCGGTACCCACAGCCGGGCACGACGCGCCGGCATCGCCGCTTTCGTCGGCACCACGATCGAGTGGTACGACTTCTACGTCTACGCGACCGCCGCGGCGCTCGTCTTCGGTCCCCTCTTCTTCCCGAGCGGCGACCGACTCGCCGAGACCGCAGCGGCCTTCGCGACCTTCGCGGTCGCCTTCCTCGTCCGCCCCCTCGGCGGCATCATCTTCGGCCACATCGGCGACAAGCTCGGACGCCGGGTGTCGCTCGTCATCACGCTGCTGATGATGGGCGCGGCCACGGTGCTCGTGGGCTGCCTGCCGAC
The DNA here is from genome assembly GCF_021272365.1 of Microbacterium sp. KKR3/1. Lineage (NCBI taxonomy): Bacteria > Bacillati > Actinomycetota > Actinomycetes > Micrococcales > Microbacteriaceae > Microbacterium > Microbacterium sp. KKR3/1. The sequence goes on from NZ_JAJSDW010000004.1 coordinate 126,194, forward strand.
CTACGAGAACATCGGCATCCTCGCCCCGATCCTCCTGATCCTGCTCCGTGCGGTGCAGGGCCTCGCGGTCGGCGGCGAGTGGGGCGGCGCGGTGCTCATGAGCGTCGAGCACGCCCCCGAGAAGTCCAAGACCTTCTACGGCGGCTTCACGCAGCTCGGCAACCCGGCCGGTGCGCTGCTGGCGTCGGGAATCTTCGCCGTCATGACGCGCATGGGCGACGACTTCATCATCAACGGCGGATGGCGCATCCCCTTCCTGCTCTCGATCGTGCTGGTCGGCGTCGGGTTCTGGGTGCGCTACCGCGTCGAGGAGTCCCCGGTCTTCGAGGCGAAGATCGAGGGCCGTAAGCAGTCGATGCCGCTCGCCTTCGCGCTGCGCACCAACTGGCGTCCGATCCTCCTCGGCATCGGCATCCTGCCCATCTCGACCGGCGGCTACTACCTGGCCACCACCTTCGCCACGGCGTACGCCACCGGCGACACGGTCGCGATCAGCGAGCAGGTCATCCTCGATGCCATGACCATCGCCTCCTTCGTGGAGTTCGTGGTGACGCTTCCCGTCGCCTGGCTGGGCGACAAGTGGGGCCGGAAGAACGTCATGTACCTCGGCCTGCTCACCTCGGTGCTCACCTTCGTGCCGTTCCTGCTGATCCTGCCCGGCCGAGTCGAACCGCTCATCTTCCTGTTCGCCTCCCTGGTGCGCATCGCGATGAGCGCCACCTACGCGCCGATCGCCGCGCTGCTCTCGCAGATGTTCCGTCCGCAGGCCCGCTACACCTCGATCGCGCTGTCCTACGGCGTCGGCGCGGCGGTCTGGGCCGGGTTCTCCCCGTGGTTCGCGACCCAGCTCATCGCCTGGACGGGCAGCATCTGGTCGGTCATCGCGATGTTCATCGGTATGGCTCTCATCGCCGGTGTCTGCACGCGTCTCGCGCCGCAGCACTCCGACGAGGCCCCCGTCACCGCCTCCTTCACCGCCCGCACCGACACGACCGCGAACAGGCTGCCATGAGAAAGCTCACCCCCTTCGACCGCTCCGCGCAGGAGACACCCGCCCTCCTGACGGCGCAGGCGATCCACACCGCGGATGCCGCAGCCACCACGGCCACGGCCATGCTGACCGACCGGGGACGGATCCTCGCGATCGGCACCCCCGCGGAGTGCGAGGCGGCGGTCGAACGGGCGGGGCTCTCCCCGGAGCGCATCGACCTCGGTGACGCGGTCGTGGTCCCCGGGTTCGTCGACGCCCACGCGCATCCGCTCATGTTCGGGCAGATGATGACCTGGGTCGACTGCGGACCCGAGAAGGCCGGCAGCATCCCCGAGATCGTGGCACTGCTGAAGGCGGTGGCCGCCGACCTGCCCGCCGGACGGCCGGTGCGCGGCTACGGCTACGAGCAGCGCAACCTGGCGGAGAAGCGGCATCCCACCCGCTTCGAGCTCGATGAGGTCGCGAGCGATCGCGAGGTGTATCTCATGAATGCGTCCGGCCACGGCGGCGTCGTGAACTCGTACACCCTGCAGGCGGGCGGCGTGGACCGGGACACCCCGAACCCCGACGGCGGCGAATTCTTCCGCGATGCGGAGGGCGAGCTGACGGGTGAGCTGTCGGACGCCGCCTGCAACATCCTCACGGGCGTGCACGGCGTGAAGATCGGCCACCACGGTCCGAACTTCCACCTCGCGGATGAGCCGGAGGAGCACCTGCGCCAGCTGGATGCCGCGACGCAGCGCTTCCTCGCCGGCGGTGTCACCTCGATCGGCGACTGCCAGGTCACGCGCCGCGAGTTCGACATGTACCTGCGTCTCGCCGAGGCCGGGCGCCTCGAACTGCGGGTGTCGATGTACCTGCTGTCGCACCTGCTCGATGAGGCGCTCGAGATGGGGCTCGTCGGTCAGTTCGGCAACGCGCACCTGAGCTTCGCGGGCATCAAGTTCTACGCCGACGGGACGCTGGGCGGCTGGACCGCGTACTTCCCGGATGGCTACGTGGGTGACCCCTGCCGCACCGGGCAGTTGTACCACGAGCCTGCCGAGTACGCCGGGCTCATCCGCAAGGCGCACGCCGCGGGCCTGCAGACGGCCACGCACGCGCAGTCACCCACCGCGATCGAGATGGTCGTGTCGGCGATCGAGTCCGCGCTCGCCGAGCATCCGGATGCCGATGCCCGGCACCGCATCGAGCACTGCGGTCTGCCGACTCCCGAGCAGATCGCGCGGATGGCGGCCTCGGGCATCCGTCCGGTCAACCAGACGCAGCACTACTTCAACTGGGGCGAGGGCGTCGAGGAGGCGATCGGCACCCCGGGTGAGCGCTTCAACCCGCTCGGGGAGTTCGAACGGGCCGGCGTGCCGATCACGATCTCCTCGGATGCGCCGGTCGCGGAGCCGATCCCGCTCGAGGCCATCCAGACCGCCGTCACCCGCGTCACCCGGCGCGGACACACCCTCGGACCGGATGACCTGCGGATCTCCGCGCTCGCCGCCCTGCGCGCCCACACGATCGAGGGCGCCGCGTCGATCGGCCGCGACGACGATCTGGGCTCCCTCGAAGTCGGGAAGTACGCCGACTTCGCGGTGCTGTCCGGCGATCCGCTGTCCGTTCCGGCCGAGGAGATCTCGGCGATCACCGTGCGCGAGACCTGGGTCGACGGCGTTCGTCGTCATCGGGTGTGAGGATGATCCGATGAACTCCGACACCACGACGGCCGAGCAGTACGCCGACACCGCGGGCCGGGCGGTCCTGGAGACGATCCGCGCCTACGGTGTGACCGCGATCTTCGGCATCCCCGGCACCCACAATCTCGAGCTGTACCGGCCGCTCGCCGAGCTCGGGATCCGTGCCGTCACGAACCGTCACGAGCAGGGCTCCGGCTACGGGGCCGACGGCTGGGCACAGCAGACCGGACTCCCCGGCGTGGTCATCACCACGTCCGGTCCCGGCCTGCAGAATGCCATGAGCGCGATCGGCACCGCGTTCTGCGAATCGCGACCCCTCATCGTCCTCTCCCCGGGAGTGCCGCTCGGCGCCGAGTTCGCCGACGTCGGCACGCTCCATGAGACGAAGGATGCCACGGCCATGGTCGGCGCGATCGCCGAGTGGTCGCGTCGGGTGACCAGTGCCGCCGAGGCGGTGGATGCGGTGCACGACGCGTTCGCCCTGTTCCGCACCGGGCGTCCCCGGCCCGTGCACATCGAGATCCCCCTCGACGTGCTGGAGGCGCCGGCCGACGTCTCCGCCGAGGCGCGCCGGCCTCGTCCGGTCCCGGCCCGCGCGTCCGGGGAGCCGGCAGCGCTCGCCGAGGCGGCACGTCTGCTCGTCGCCGCGAAGGCCCCGGTGATCGTCGCCGGTGGGGGAGCGGTGGATGCTGCGCACGAGGTCACGACCCTCGCCGAGCGACTCGGCGCTCCGGTGCTCACCACCCTGAACGGCAAGGGCGTGGTCGATGAGCAGCACGCGCTCTCGCTCGGCTCGAATCTGCGCCTCGCCGCGGCCCGCGCCGTCGCGGAGGATGCCGACGTGTTGCTCGTCGTCGGCTCGAAGCTCGGTGAGGCCGAGCTGTGGGCGCCGCGGCTCGAAGCCCGCGGATCCGTGATCCGTGTCGACATCTCGCCGACGCAGCACGATAAGAACCTCGCCGCGACGGTGGGCATCACGGGCGACGCGGCTGCCGTCGTGGAGGCGCTGCTGGCCGTCGTCCCGCACGAAACCCGCCCGCCGCGCGACCTCACCGCCGAGCGGAGCGCGATCGCCGCCGAGATGCGCGAGACCGCGCCCGAGGCGGTCGCCCTGGCCGAGATCATCGCGGATGCCCTTCCCGAGGATGCGATCGTCGCGGGCGACTCGTCCCAGATCGTCTATCTGGCCCTCGGCAGCGTGCTGCAGTCGGCCCATCCGCACTCGCTGCTCTACACGCCCACCTATGCGACGCTCGGCTACGGCCTCCCGGCGGCGATCGGCGCCAGAGTCGCGCAGACGGAGCATCCGGTCGTCACGGTGATCGGCGACGGCGCGCTGATGTTCTGCGTGAACGAGCTGGTCACCGCGGTCGAGCAGCGTCTCGACGTCACGATCGTGTGCGTCGACAACGGCGGGTACGCCGAGATCCGTCAGAACGAGGTCGATCGGGGCATGACCCCCATCGGCGTCGATCTGGTGCAGCCCGACTGGGCGGCGCTCGCCACGGCCTTCGGCGCGACCGGGCGCCGGGTGGAGCGCCGCGAGGACATCGCCTCGAGCATCCGGGCCGCGATCGCCGAGGGCGGCGTGCAGCTGGTGCACCTCCCGCAGAGCGCCCTCTGAACTTCGTGACCTCCCTCTCTTGACCTCCCCGACGAACAGGAACGAGCCATGACCGAGAACGTGGGCCCCATCGACGCGTCCGTGAACCCCCGCTACTCCGGTATCGCCACCTTCGCGCGGCTGCCGCGGATCGAAGATGTGCCGCGCGCCGACATCGCGGTCGTGGGCATCCCGTTCGACTCGGGCGTCAGCTACCGACCGGGCACGCGGTTCGGTCCGTCGCACGTGCGCGAGTCCTCGCGACTGCTGCGGCCGTACAACCCCGCGCAGGACGTGTCGCCGTTCGCGATCGCACAGGTCGTGGATGCGGGTGACATCCCGGTCAACCCCTTCGACCTCACGGAAGCCGTGACCGAGGTCGAGCGCGCGGCCCTGGCTCTCGGCGAGCAGGTGCAGCGCATCGTCACGATCGGCGGGGACCACACCGTCGCGCTGCCCCTGCTGCGCGCGGTCGCCGCGAAGCACGGCCCCGTCGCCGTGCTGCACTTCGACGCGCACCTCGACACGTGGGACACCTACTTCGGGGCACCCGTCACCCACGGCACCCCCTTCCGCCGCGCGAGCGAGGAGGGACTGATCGACCTCACCGCCAGCTGTCACGTCGGCACGCGAGGCCCCCTGTACTCGAAGCAGGATCTGGAGGACGACGAGCGCCTGGGCTTCTCGATCGTGTCGAGCGAATACATCGAGGAGCACGGCGTCGAGGCCGGCATCGCCCGCATCCTCCAGCGCATCGGTGACAAGCCGCTCTACGTGTCGATCGACATCGACGTGCTCGACCCCGCCCACGCGCCCGGCACCGGTACGCCCGAGGCCGGGGGGCTCACGAGCCGGGAGCTGCTGCGGATCCTGCGTGCCCTGACGTCGCAGAACATCGTCGGCGCGGACGTGGTCGAAGTGTCGCCCGCCTACGACCACGCGCAGATGACCGGCATCGCCGCGAGCCATGTGGTGTACGAGCTCGTGACGCTGCTGGCCGCCCGCGTGGCGTCTGACTCTCAGTAGAGCGCCGCGAGCAGCTCGGCGAACAGTTCCTCGGGGTCGGCGTCGACGCGGCGTCGGGTGAACCAGTCGCAGATGTTCACGCAATCGCGATGCAGCAGGTCGAGTCCCTGCGGGTTCGCGATGACGTCGACGATCTGCGGCAGGTCGATCACCCGCACCCGGCCCTCATGCACGAGCAGGTTGTATGCGGAGAGGTCGCCGTGGGCGAAGCCGGCTGCGGCGAAGATCCGCATCAGATCGACGACCTGCGCGTAACACTCCTGAAGCGCGGCACGGTCGCCGCGTGACTGGGCGAGCCGGGGTGCGGCCGTGCCGTCGGCGTCGCCGAGGAACTCCATCAGCACCTCGGTGCCGTTCACCTGCACGGGGTACGGCACCGGCGCGCCGAGCTCCCACATCCGGCACAGCGCCTCGAACTCGGCGAAGGACCACTGCGCGGCTGCGACGTCGCGACCGTGGCTCGACTTCTTGGCGAGGGCGCGGGTGTCACGGGTGTTCCGGGTGCTGCGCCCCTCCGTGTACGTCGAGGAACGGTGGAAGCTGCGGTGCTCGGCGCTGCGATAGCGCTTCGCGGCGAGCAGGGTGTGCTGCGCCGGATCACCGGGCACGGCGCGCTCGATCAGGAACACGTCGGCCTCTTTGCCGGTCTTGAGGACGCCCCGTTCGGTGTCGAGCGCACCGGCCGAGGTCACCACCCACGCGGGCCACGGCTCGGGCCCGCGCTCGGACGGGGTGATCGCCGGCCACGTGGACCAGCGCTGGCCCTCACCGGGGTCGACGTCGGCGAAGGAGAGTTCGGTTTCGAGGATTTCGAAGGAGGAGGCGTCGAACGACGCGGCTTCCGAGGAAGCGGAGGGATCAGACAAGTGTGGCTCCAGGAGGGGAGGCCACGCCAGGATCAGGAGCGGGTGGCCTCGAGGGGAAGGTGGTCGGCGGAAAGCGCGACAAAGACCGTGTTCATGTCTTCGGCTCCTTCCGCTCGGGCTTCCCGGGCGCGTCCCGGTGCGTCGTCGAGCTTAGGGCGTCCGCGGCGAGCGTGTCCAGAGGCGGAGGTCAACGCCCGACCGGCCGGGATCGCTCCGGACGATCGGTCGGATGCCGCGGACGCCTGGTCGGGCGGCGGCATCCGGATCCTGCGAGCGTGGACCCATGACCACGACAGCCCCCGTTCCCACCGTGTCTTCCTCTGCGGCGACCCGCATCCGCTACGGCGGGTTGATCGTGCTCATGCTGATGGGCTTCCTGCTGGTCACGGCCGAGTTCCTGCCCAACGGTGTGCTCACCGAGATGGCCGACGGTCTCGGGGTCACCCCGGGCCAGGCAGGACAGACCGTCACCGTGACCGCGCTCGTCGGACTCGTCGTCGCCCCGACGGTCGGACTGATCTTCCCGCGCCTCGACCGCCGGTCGCTGCTGCTGTGGATGGCGCTCGCCGCGGCCGTGTCGAACCTCATCGTGGCGATCGCGCCGAATCTGATCATCGTGCTGCTGGCGCGCTTCCTGCTGGGCGCCGCGATCAGCGCGTACTGGGCGATGTCGATCACCGTGGCAGCGCGCCTCGCGGGGCCCGCGAACCTCGGACGCGGCGTCATGTTCACCTCCGCCGGGGTGTCGCTGGCGACCGTCGCAGGCGTGCCCCTCGGCGTCATGCTCAGTGAGCTCATGGACTGGCGGGCCGTCTTCGCCCTCGCGGGCGTGCTCATGGTCGTGCTCGCGGCCGTGCTGCGGTTCGCGCTGCCTTCCGTTCCGGCGGAGCAGGCGTCGAGTCTGCGACTGCTCGTCGACACCCTGCGCCGCCCGGGCATCGGCCTCGGCATGGTCGGGCATGTGCTCGTGGTCCTCGGGCACTTCCTCGCCTACACCTACGTGCGCCTCGCGCTGGAGCGCATCCCCGACGTCGACGCCTCGACCATCGTCGTGCTGCTCGCGCTGTTCGGCGTCGGCGGACTGCTCGGCAACATCACGATCGGGCTCGTCATCGACCGCACGTTCGCCTTCTTCGCGGTGTTCGCGCCGTTGGTGATCGCCGTGTCGGTGACCGCGATGATCCTCTTCTCCGGATCGATCGTCGGCGTGGGCATCGTCGTGCTGGTGTGGGGCTTCTTCTTCTCGTCCTGGCTGATCGTCGTGAACACCTGGGTCGGACACCGGATGCCCGATCGGCTCGAAGCCGGGGGCAGCCTGGTCGTCGTGGGGTTCCAGGGCGCGATCACGCTCGCCGCCGGCATCGGTGGGCTGCTCGTCGACACTCTGAACGTCGAACTGGTCTACGTGATCGGTGCCGTCGCGCTGCTCGCCGGCGCGGTGCTGTTCGGCGCATCGAATCGGGTCAGCAGCAGAGCCTGACCCGGGCGGGTGTCGCTCAGGCCGGGACGGGAGTGCGGTTGGTGAGGCGCCAGGACGAGGGGGTCTGTCCGGTGCGGCGTCGGAATGCGCGGCTGAATCCCTCGTCCGAGGCGTAGCCCAGCTCGCGGGAGATGTCCGAGACGGAGCGTCCGGCGTCGAGCATCCGCTTCGCCGCATCGACCCGCACCTCGGTGACGTAGTCGGCGGGTGAGCGTCCGACAGCGCTGCGGAACCGCTCGGCGAAGGTCGAGCGCGACATCGCCCCGATCCCGGCGAGGCGCTCGACCGTCCAGTCGCGCCCGGGCTCCTCGTGGATGGCGTCGACCACGCGGTCGAGGAAGGGATCGCTCGACAGGGAGGGCCAGCCGGTGGGCGCGCAGCCGTTCGCCGCCCAGGCACGGATGACCGACAACAGGACGGTCGTCGCCATCAGGCGGCAGATCACCGGGTCCCCCTGGCGGGCGGGTGTGACCGTGTGGTCGATCACCCCCATGTTCAGGGCGAGGGCGGCGGCCGCGGGCTCCACGGCGTCGAAGCCGGTCACGGTGAGGAACGGGGGCAGCAGTGCGGGCAGGGGTGACGCGACATCTGCGAGCTCGATGTCGGCGATCATGAGGATCGTCTCGTCGTGTGCCTCGAGCGCGAATGGCGACCGGCCGAGGGTCAGGAACGCGTCGCCCGTCACGAGCAGGTCATGGCGCGCCTCCGTGTTGTCGAGCCGGAGTCGCTGCGAATCGGGATCGACGTCGAGACGGCAGCCGTCTCCGAGCGGAGGATGTCCCCGCACGGCGCCGGCGACGATGTAGACCAGGGTGATGGCGTCGGCGGGGATCGGCAGCAGCGCTCCCGCGGCGAGCGACGATCGGCGTCCGATGCCGACGCGGAGATCGACCGCACCGAGCACGTGCGAGAGCGCATCCGCATCCACTGTCACCATGCCTTCGGCAACGTCGTCGCGCGGGCTGCTATTCCGATGTCGGTGCGCGAGACGGGTCGCACCGTCTTGACGGACTCAACCATTCGGTTGATTCGAGGGGGATGGAGGGACGGATACGGTGGAAGCACCCCACCCGAGGAGTACCGTGTTCCGCACCCCCGACCGTCTGTACCGAGTCCTCGCGATCGCGGAGGCGATCACCTGGACGATCCTGATCGCCGCGATCATCGCCCGCGCCGTCGGCGCCCCCGGCGTGGTGGTGACGGTGGGCGGAGGCATCCACGGATTCGTCTTCCTGAGCTATGCGGCGACGGCGATCCTGGTCGCCCTGAACCAGCGCTGGCATGTCGGGGTCGGCGTGCTCGCCGTCGCGAGCGCCGTCGTGCCCTACGCGACCATCCCGATGGAGATCTGGCTGCACCGTACCCGCCGGGTCACCGGAGCCTGGCGCCTCGCGGCGACCGAGGATCCGCGTGATCGACGGTGGTACGACCGGCTGATGCGCTGGTTCCTGCAGCGGCCGTGGGTGCTCGCGGTGCTGCTCGTGGTCGGCATCGTCGCGCTGTACGTCATCCTGCTGCTGATCGGTCCTCCTGGCGGCAAGTGAGCCCGCACACCTTCAGTGCGTGATTCCGCTCAGGCGCGTCGGACGGGCTGCTGCAGTTCGGTGACCCAGTCGGACTGATCGTCGCCGACGGCGCGGACGTAGAGCTCCCTGCAGGGACCGTCGTGCACGAGGCCGCGAGCGAAGATCTCGGCGTGGATCGCATGCCAGCTCTCCGCGATGTGCTCCATCGAGCCGAGGTGGATGCCGCAGACGGCTTCATCCGCCGCAGGGAGCTCGATGATGTCGAACTCCTCGCGCGCGGGGCCCGCATAGGTGTAGCCGACGATGACCTCCAGTCCGTCGTCGAGCGTCGTGTACTGGGCGATCGGTGTGGTCAGGGGATGTTCGCCGCCGATGGCGTCCGCCACCGCGTCGAAGGCGGAACCGACCACACCGGCGACGGCCGGCTGATCGGGGACGACCGTGCGGACGGCGGCGAGCCGGACGGCGGGCAGGGGCTTCTCGACGATCTCGATCCGTGACATGTGCTTCTCTCTCTCGATGAGGTGGAGGCGCCTCTCCACGTCGACGAGTCTCTCCGCGGCGATCCGATGCTCCTGCTCGACCTCTGCCCGGCGGATCCGCAGCAGCGAGGCGATGCGCTCGGCATCGACTCCCCGTTCGAGGATGGCCGAGATGTCGTCGAGGCCGAAGCCCAGCTGGCGCAGGGCGACGATCCGGTGCAGCCTTTCCAACTGCGACGGGTCGTAGGAGCGGTAGCCGTTGAACTCGTCCACGTGGGCGGGCACGAGCAGTCCGGCCGTGTCCCAGTGCCGCAGCATGCGGTGGGTCACCTGGCCGATCTGCGCGAACGCTCCGATGGACAACATGTGTCTGTTCTCCCGTCTGCCACCGTGTCAGGGTCAAGTATCGCCTCGGTCCGGTCTGCGGTCGGCTCGTCCAGGGCGGAGGGGAAGGTGCTCCCAGCCCCATTCCGGTATCTTGGTTTCTGGCGCTGATCTGGGTGTTTCAATGTCAGTGGTCCCTGGTTCACTGAAGGTATGACAGCGCTGGCGGATGCGACCCTCGAGCAGGTGGATGCTCTTGCCGCGCTCACCGAGATGCTCGTCGAGGTCGAGCGCACGATCAGCAGTCTGCAGGCCGCGCGAGACGGCATCCTGGCGGTCGGGTCGCGGCTCGCGCTCGACGTGGCCGCGCAGGCGGGGCATCCCGATCACGGAGACATGTCGGCCCGCACGGTCGCCGCGGAGTTCGCCACGGCCCTGCGGGTGAGTGATCGAACGGTGCAGCGCCGGATGGCCGACGCGGCCTGGGTCGTGGAGCACTTCCCGCTGGTCTGGGAGGCGCAGGGGGCGGGTCGCATCAGCGCGGCGCACGCCCGAGTCGTCTGCGAAGCGGGCGAGCACCTGCCCGATGCGGCGAGCCGCGCCGCCTATGCGGCTCAGATCATCCCCTTCGCCGAGATCGAGTCTCCCGCTCGTGTCGGCCGAATGGCTCGGCGGGTGGCTGAACGGTTCCAGGCGCGGTCGATCGATGAGCGGCACCTCGATGCGCGGGAGAAGAGATCCGTGTGGGTGAAAGACGTCGGAGACGGGATGACGCAGCTCGGCCTGCTCGGTCCGTCGGCGCTCGTGCACGGGGTCTTCGAGCGGCTCACGCAGATGTCCGAGGCGGTGCAGGAGCACGAGTCCCCGGAGCGTGAGCACCCGGAGTGTGAGTCCACGGAGCACGAGTCCCCGGAGCTCCCGGCTCCGGAGCCGGACGAGCGCACCCTCGCGCAGCGCCGCGCCGATCTCGCTCTCGACCTGCTCCTCACCGGCGCTCCGGCCGGACATGATCGCGGCGAGGGGCTCCTGGCGGCGATTCGCGGAACGGTGTCGATCACGGTCCCCGTCACGACGCTGATCGGCGAGGACTCGACTCCGGCCGAGCTGAACGGCCGCACTCCGGTCGACCCTGCGACCGCCCGTCGGATCGCCGGCGCGGCAGCGGGCTGGGACCGCATCCTCACCCACCCCGTCACCGGCGCGGTCCTCGCGGTCGACCGCTATCGTCCCGGTCCGGATCTGAAGCGGCATCTGAGGGCGAGGGATCAGCGATGCCGATTCCCGACCTGCGGGTACGCGTCCGTGGACTGCGACATCGACCATCATCACGAGGCCGCGCTCGGGGGAGCCACCGAGGAGTCGAACCTCGGTCACCTGTGTCGTCGCCATCACGTGCTCAAGCATCATTCGCCGTGGGTGGTCGAGCCCCTGGGTGGTGGTATCTACGCCTGGACGAGCCCGACCGGCAAGGTCTACGTGGACCGGCCCCCTCCCCAGAACACCGTCACGTTCACGGAGGATCCGGCGATTCTCGCGCCCTTCTGAAAAAGTTGAGTCGACTCGTATCAAGTTGATTTGACACCTGCAGAGCGCCGGCGTACAGTTGAGTCATCGTGACTCAGGTTTCCCTGATCGCCGCAGATTTCCGATCCCAACGAACTTCCAACAAAGGAGAGAACACATGGCACGTGCTGTCGGTATCGACCTCGGAACCACCAACTCCGTCGTCAGCGTCCTCGAGGGTGGCGAGCCCAAGGTCATCGCCAACGCCGAGGGCTTCCGCACGACCCCCTCGGTCGTGGCCTTCACCAAGGACGGGGAGGTGCTCGTCGGTGAGACCGCGAAGCGCCAGGCCGTCACCAACGTCGACCGGACGATCGCTTCCGTCAAGCGCCACATGGGCACCGACTGGAGCTTCGACGTCGATGGCAAGAAGTGGACGCCGCAGGAGATCTCCGCGCGCATCCTCATGAAGCTCAAGCGCGACGCCGAGGCATACCTGGGTGACACGGTGACCGATGCGGTCATCACCGTCCCCGCGTACTTCAACGACGCCGAGCGTCAGGCCACCAAGGAGGCCGGGGAGATCTCGGGTCTCAACGTCCTGCGCATCATCAACGAGCCGACCGCGGCCGCTCTGGCCTACGGCCTCGACAAGGGCAAGGAAGACGAGCTCATCCTGGTCTTCGACCTCGGTGGCGGAACGTTCGACGTCTCGCTGCTCGAGGTGGGCAAGGACGACGACTTCTCCACGATCCAGGTGCGTGCGACCGCCGGTGACAACCGTCTCGGTGGAGACGACTGGGACCAGCGTCTCGTCGACTACCTGATCAAGCAGTTCAAGGAGACCACGGGCGTCGACGTCGCGGGCGACAAGATCGCGCTGCAGCGCCTCAAGGAGGCCGCGGAGCAGGCGAAGAAGGAGCTCTCCTCCTCCACCTCGACGAGCATCAACCTGCCGTACCTGTCGCTCACGGAGTCCGGCCCGGTCTCGCTCTCCGAGACGATCACCCGCGCGAAGTTCGAGGACCTCACGAAGGACCTGCTCGACCGCACCAAGAAGCCGTTCGAGGATGTCATCCGCGAAGCCGGCATCAAGGTGTCCGAGATCGACCACATCGTGCTCGTCGGTGGTTCCACCCGTATGCCCGCGGTCGCCGAGCTCGTCAAGCGCGAGACCGGTAAGGACGCGAACAAGGGCGTCAACCCGGATGAGGTCGTCGCCGTCGGCGCCGCTCTCCAGGCCGGTGTCCTCAAGGGTGAGCGCAAGGATGTCCTCCTCATCGACGTCACCCCGCTGAGCCTCGGTATCGAGACCAAGGGCGGCATGATGACCAAGCTCATCGAGCGCAACACCGCCATCCCCACCAAGCGCAGCGAGACCTTCACCACGGCAGACGACAACCAGCCGTCCGTCGCGATCCAGGTCTTCCAGGGCGAGCGCGACTTCACCCGCGACAACAAGCCGCTCGGCACGTTCGAGCTCACGGGCATCGCTCCCGCTCCCCGCGGCATCCCGCAGATCGAGGTCACGTTCGACATCGACGCCAACGGCATCGTGCACGTGTCCGCCAAGGACAAGGGCACCGGCACCGAGAAGTCGATCGTCATCTCCGGCGGCTCCTCGCTGTCGAAGGAAGACATCGAGCGCATGGTGCGCGAGGCCGAGGAGCACGCGGCTGAGGACAAGGTGCGCCGTGAAGCCGCCGAGGTCCGCAACCAGGCCGAGACGCTCGCGTACTCGATCGACAAGCTGATCACCGAGAACGACGACAAGCTGCCCGAAGACGTGAAGACCGAGGTCAAGGCCGACGTCGAAGCGCTCAAGACGGCGCTGGCGGGCGAAGACGACGAGGCCGTGAAGACCGCGTTCGACAAGCTCAACCAGTCGCAGTCCAAGCTCGGCGAGGCCATCTACGCCTCCTCGCAGGCGGATGCTGCTGCCGACGCTTCGGCTGACGGCGAGGCCCCGACCGGTGACGCTCCCTCCTCCGACGAGGACGTCATCGACGCCGAGGTCGTCGACGACGAGGACGAGAAGAAGTAATCATGACGGACAAGAACTTCGACGAGAACCAGAATCCTGAGTCCGCCGAAGGTCGCAGCGAGGGGTCGGACGCTCAGGCGTCCGGCCCCGCGCCGCAGAACCCGGATTCCACCGAGGCGAAGGCCGCCGAGGGGTCGGACGAGACTCCCGAAGACGGTGTCGATGACCTCACGGTCGATGACATCCTCGGAGCGACGCAGACCGGTGAGGCCGCGGCGGAGGACGCCGTGCTCGCCGACCTCGAGTCGACGCTGCTGAACGACCTCAAGCGCCTCCAGGCCGAGTACGCGAACTACCGTCGTCGCACCGAGGAGCAGCGCCAGGTCGAGATCGAGCGGGCGAAGGGCGAGGCCGCCAAGGGCCTCATCCCGGTGCTCGACGACCTCGACCGTGCCGCTCAGCACGGCGACCTGGTCGAGGGCACGCCCTTCGCCGTGATCGCCGAGAAGGTGCGTGCGGTCGTGGAGCGTCTCGGGGTGGCCGCATACGGCGAGAAGGGTGAGGAATTCGACCCTCAGCGCCACGAGGCCATCTTCCAGCAGCCGACCCCCGGCGCCGAGAAGACGACGATCCTCGAGGTCGTCGAGGTGGGCTACCGCCTCGGTGACATCGAGCTGCGCCCCGCGAAGGTCGTCGTCGCTGTCCCTGCGGAGTAGGTGATCGATGGCCAGCCAGGATTGGTTCGACAAGGACTTCTACAAGACCCTCGGGGTCTCCAAGGACGTCAGTGATGCGGATCTGAAGAAGACGTATCGCAAGCTCGCGCGGAAGTACCACCCGGACTCCAATCAGGGTGATGCCAAAGCAGAGGCGAAGTTCAAGGAGATCAGCGAGGCCTACTCGGTGCTCTCCGACGCCGAACAGCGCAAAGAGTACGACGAGATCCGCGCCATGGGCTCCGGCGCCCGCTTCACGGCGGGCGGCCAGGGTGCCGGCGGCTTCGAAGACGTGTTCAGCCGGTTCGGCCAGCAGGGCCGAGGGCAGACGGCCGACTTCGAGGACATCTTCGCGATGTTCAACCAGGGGCAGGGTGCGAGCTTCGGAGGCGGACGCTTCGGGCAGCCGAGCGGTGGCTACCGCGGCTTCGGCGGACCGCAGCGTGGTGCCGACGTCACCGCTCGTACGACGCTCGACTTCGTCACCGCCGTGCAGGGCGAGACCATCTCCCTGCAGGGCGATGACGGCAAGCCGTTCAAGGTGAAGATCCCTGCGGGCGTGGCAGACGGGCAGAAGATCCGTCTGCGCGGTCGTGGCCGTCCCTCACCCGACGGCGGGGAGAGCGGTGACATCGTGGTGCAGATCTCGGTGCGCCCGCACCCCGTCTTCACGCGTGACGGGCTCAACCTGCGCGTCGTGGTCCCGGTGACCTTCACTGAAGCGACCCTCGGCGCGACGATCGAGGTCCCGACGCTCAGCGGTGACGTGGTCAAGCTCCGCGTCGCTCCCGGCACCCCCTCCGGGCGGGTGCTGCGCGTCAAGGGCCGTGGTGTGGCAACGGCGAAGGGAACCGGAGACCTGCTCGCCGAACTCCAGGTCGCTGTGCCCACGCACCTCGACGACGCCGCGCGGGAGGCCCTGGAGAAGTTCCAGGAGCTCGAGCCCAAGGAGAATCCGCGGGCGGAGCTGATGGCGAAGGCGCGTCGATGACCGAGCGTCGAAGTGGGCACCGGGGTCGGAGGCGTTCGTGATGAACGCTGACACCCCGGTGTTCGCGATCGCGGCGGCGGCCGAGCTCTCCGGTCTCCACCCGCAGACCCTGCGGCAGTACGACCGCATCGGACTCGTGGTCCCCGGACGGACGTCGGGCGGCTCGCGTCGGTACTCCGCCCGCAACATCGAACAGCTGCGCGAGGTCGCCCAGCTCTCTTCGGAAGGTGTGAGCCTCCCCGCGATCGCGCGTCTGCTCGACCTCGAAGACGAGAACCGGGCGCTGCGCAACCGCATCGCGGCACTCGAGAGCGCTCTACGCACCGAGCGCGAGAACCGCCCCGGCGTGCGGGTGTTCGCCGCCGGATCCGCGGGGGTGGTGCCCGTGCCGAGCGGCCGTCGCATCCGCCGCTCGACCGACGTCGTGCTCTGGGATTCGCGCGGACACGCCTAGACACCGATCTCGTGGTGTGTATCCTGTCAACAGTTAACAGGAGGTCACCATGACGCAGACCGTCACGCGCGGAGAATCCCTCGGCGCCCAGGTGGCACGGGTGCTCCGCCAGCGCATCGTGCGCGGCGAACTCGCCCCCGGCGCGCGGATCACCGAGGAAGCGCTCGCCGAGGAGTTCTCGGTCAGCCGTGGCCCCGTGCGCGATGCGCTCACCCAGTTGAGCTTCGAGAAGCTCGTCGAGGTGCAGCGTCCCCGCGGCGTGTACATCGTGGGACTCACGGGGGATGACGTCGATCAGCTGTACAGCCTGAGGGGTGCGCTCGAACAGCTCGCCCTCTCGCGGGCCATGCGTGTCGACGACGAGGCGCGCTGGGCCGCGATGGCGGCGGCCGTCGACCGCATGGGCGAGGCCGCGGACCGCGGCGACCATGCCGCATTCGTCACCGCGGATCTCGAGTTCCACTCGCAGATCTACGCGCTCGCCGATCACCCGCGTCTGGAGGGTGCATGGAATCAGTACCTCCCGACGTTCACCGCGCTGCTCGAGGTCACGATCAACCATGACGAAGACCTGCACGAGTCTTCCGATGATCACGTGACGCTCATGGAGGTGATGCGCACCGGCACGCCGGCGCAGGCGGCGAAGGTGCTGTCCGAGCACCTCGACGGTGCTCGTCGACGCATGCTGAGCGAGATCGCCACCCACGCCTGAGTGCGGGGCCGTGCCTGCGGCCCTTGCGGCGCACCTCTCGTCCCAGTGTTGACTGTTAACAGTCAACACTGCTACGGTCGGGGGAGTCGACAACAAGGTCGACCCACGTAGAGGAGCAAAGATGCCCCGCAAGCGCATCACCCGGGCGGCTGCCGCGATCGCCGCCCTCGCAGCCACCGCTCTCATCGTCTCGGCCTGCACCAAGGTCGAAGAGGGCGAGGGCGCCGAATCGACCTACCCGGAGAAGGACATCCGGCTCATCATCCAGGCCAACCCCGGGGGAGGATCAGACCTCTCGTCGCGCGCACTCGCCACGGAGCTCGAGAAGATCCTCGACG
Organism: Microbacterium sp. KKR3/1; assembly: GCF_021272365.1. Classification (NCBI taxonomy): domain Bacteria; kingdom Bacillati; phylum Actinomycetota; class Actinomycetes; order Micrococcales; family Microbacteriaceae; genus Microbacterium; species Microbacterium sp. KKR3/1. Next base: position 142,878 of record NZ_JAJSDW010000004.1, read on the forward strand.
TCAGCGTCATCCCCGAGAACATGCCGGGTGCCGCCGGAGCGCTCGCGATGGAGTACGTCGGTGCGCAGGATCCCGACGGCTACGTGATCGGATTCGCGCCCGTCGAGATCGCGATGCTGAACACCACGCAGAGCGCGGACGTGCTGCCGGACGACTTCGACCTGCTCGGCCAGATCATGCTCGCCCCCGGTGTCGTCACCGTCGGTGCGAACAGCGGGATCGAGACGCTGGAAGACCTCGTCGCCCAGGCGCAGTCCGGTGCCGTCACGGTCGCGAACTCCGGCGCCGGCTCCATCTGGGAGGCGGCGACCCTCGGACTCGGTGCCGCGACCGACGCCGACTTCACTCCGGTGCCCTACGACGGCGGAGCGACGGCCGTCGCCGCAGCCGCATCCGGCGAGACCGTCGCGGCCGTCTCCGGCCTCGGCGAGGCTCTCGCCCAGGGCGACGCGGTGCGCATCCTCGCCGTCATGAACGACGAGCGCCACCCCGACGCAGAAGACGTCGAGACGGTCGAAGAGGCCATCGGCGAAGACGTCGTCTTCGGAGGCTGGGGCGGCATCTACGCGCCCAAGGGTCTGCCCGACGACGTGAAGTCGACGCTCGAAGCCGCCGTCAAGGAGGCCGTCGAATCCGACAGCTACCAGAAGTTCCAGGCCGACGCCGGAAACCTGGTCGTGTACCGCGACTCCGCCGAATGGACGACGTTCGTCGACGAGCAGTTCGACCTCTTCAAGGACCTCCTGGGCTGAGGAGCCCGGTAGAGAAGACTGCGGGGCCGGGCTCATCACCGGCCCCGCAGTGCTCTCCTTCAGTTCTCGGATCACGAAAGGAGCGTCATGTCGACCTCTGCATCGGACGCCTCCGCATCGGACGCCTCCGCGGGCGACGAGTACCAGGGTGCGACCGCGTCGCGACCTCTCGAGATCGTCTTCGCCGTCCTCGCCCTGGCATTCACCGCCGGATATCTCTTCCTCTCGACGCAGATCCCGCTGCGCCGCGAGGCCGCTCCGGGTCAGATCGATGCCCGCTTCTGGCCGCTCGTCATCGGGGTCACCGGAGTCGTCGTCGCCATCGCGCTGCTCGCCATCGCGATCACCCGCCCCGCACCCGGTCGTGACGACCTCGAGCGCATCCAGCCCGGAGGCTACCTGCGCGTGATCGCCACGCTGGTGATCACGGGCGCCTTCATCGCGCTGTGGTCGCTGGGGTCGGTCATCCTCTTCGGGTACCGCATCGAGGTCTTCCCGATCGCCGCAGCCCTGCTGATGGCCTCCCTCATGCTCCTCTACCGTCACCGCCGCTGGCTGAGCCTGATCATCTACTCCGCCTCCGTCACGGCGTTCGTCTACGTCGTGTTCGGGCTGCTCCTGAGGATCCCCCTGTGAACGCGCTCCTGGAGGGGCTCAACTCGCTCCTCGACATCTCGATCCTGCTCTACATGCTCGTCGGGCTCATGCTGGGCTTCATGGTCGGCGCCTTCCCCGGCATCACCGCGACCATGGCCGTCGCCCTTGCCGCGGGATTCACCATGACCCTCGAGCCCGTGCAGGGCCTCGCCGTGCTGTTGACGATCTACGTCGCGGCGAACTTCGGCGATCGGGTGCCGTCCATCCTCATCAACACCCCGGGAACGCCCGCCTCCATCGCCACCACCCTCGACGGCTATCCGATGGCCAAGCAGGGCAGGGCAGGTCTCGCCCTCACCATCTCCGCAATCGTTTCGGCCGTCGGGATCCTCGCCTCGCTGGTGCTGTTCGCGGTCGCGGCCGTCCCGATCGCCAGCTTCGCCCGCGACTACTTCAAGTCCCCCGAACTGTTCGCCCTCGTGGTGTTCGGCATCTCGATCATGATCGGCATCTCGTCGAAGTCGATGCTCAAGGGCATCCTCGCCGGGCTCTTCGGCCTCATGCTCGGCACCGTCGGCACCTACGCCGCGACGGCCGATCAGCGCTTCACCTTCGGGGTGCTCGACCTCGTCGAGGGCGTGAACTTCATCGCCGTGATCATCGGCCTCTTCGGCATCGCGGAACTCTTCGACCAGTTGCTCACGCATCGCGCGTCCCGCGTGCGCCCCATCTCCAGCCTCGGTCGCTGGCTGCCGAACAGGTCCGAGCTGAAGCAGAGCGGTCGTGCCACGGCGGTCGGCGGCGCGGTCGGACTCGGTGTCGGTCTCATCCCCGCCGCGGGCGGTGACATCGCCGGTCTCATCGGGTGGGAACGGGCACGCAAGGTGTCGAAGCGTCCGGAGATGTTCGGCAAGGGATCGATCGAGGGCGTCGCCGCGTCCGACAGTGCTTCCAGCGCGACCTTGGGCGGCTCCCTCACCACGACCATGGCACTCGGCATCCCCGGCGACTCCGTGATGGCCGTGATGATCGGCTCCATGATCATCTGGGGCATCACACCCGGACCCACCCTCTTCACGAACCGCCCCGACCTGGTCGTCTCGATCGTCGGCATCATGCTGATCGCGACGATCCTGTCCCTCGCTCTGAGCCTGGTGCGGATGAAGGGCATGGTGAAGCTGCTCGACGTGCCGCAGCCGTACCTGTGGAGCGGCATCCTGATCTTCTGCATCATCGGTACCTACGCCACCTCCAACAGCCTCTCGACCGTGGTGACGATGCTCGTCTTCGGTGTGATCGGGGTGATGCTCAAGCGCATGCAGGTGCCGGCCGGCCCCGTGGTGCTCGGGCTCCTGCTCGGACCGCTCGCCGAAGAGAACCTCGCCCGCACGCTGGCCATCCTGCCCACGCGTCCGTTCTTCGAGGTCGTCAGCCCCATCGCGCTCGTGCTCCTCGCCCTGGCCGTGCTCTCGATCGTGATGCCGGCGATCCGCGCCGCTCGTCGCCCCCGTGCCGAGCGCGGCTCCCTCGCGGATTCGATCCTCCACGACGACAGCATCCAGCAGATCGAGAAGGCGCACGACGAGCTCGCCGCGCAGCCCGACCTGCTCACCTCCACCGTCCGCAACATCGACGCCCCGAAGCGTCGAGCCCGCACGTCCCGCAAGAACTCCGAGGAGACCGAGAAGTGACCCGCTACGACATCCTGACCGCCGTGCCCACCGCGTTCCACCGCGACGGCACCCTCGACATCGAGGGTTCGCGTGCGATCTTCCGATTCGTCGCCGACTCGGGGAACGAGGGGGCCTTCGTGCTCGGAACGACGGGGGAGTTCCCCGCTGTGGACGCCGGCGAGTTCGCGGCCATCGTGGAAGCCGCTCTGGCCGAGTTGAAGGAGCGGATGCGCGTGGTCGTGCATGTCGGTCGGCCCAGTACCTTCGAGGCCGTGCGCCTGACCCGCATCGCCCGTGAGCTGGGCGCCGTGGAGTTCGCCGCGCTCACGCCCTACTACCTGAAGGCGACGGACGACTCGATCTTCGAGTACTACCGTGCGGTGTCGGACGCCGTCGGCGACGGGCGCTTGTACGTGTACATCTACCCGGCGCGGAGTGGAAACCCGGTGTCGCCGGAGCTCCTCGTGCGGCTCGCGGAGCTGCCCAACGTCGTGGGAGCCAAGATCAGCGAGCTCTCACTCGACGACATCGCCGCCTACCGCGCCGTCGTGCCCGCGGACTTCGAGCTCTACACCGGCGCCGACCGCGACCTGATCGCCGCCGTCGAGGTGGGCGCCCAGGGCGTCGTCTCCGGGGTGTCATCCGTGACGCCGAAGCCGTTCCGCGCCCTCGCCGACGCCGGGCGGTCGGGGGATGCGGCAGCCATCACCGCTGCGCAGGCCGCGGTCGACGATGTGGTCGCCCTCATCGGCGGCGACATGGCGCGCATGAAGGAGGCCTACCGCGTGCTCGACGTGGTCGACACGCACTGCCGCATGGCGATCGCCGAGCCGAGTGCCGCCGAGCGCACCGCCGTCGCCGAGGTGGTGGCCGCGCACCGGTGAGACGGCTGCCGGTGAGACGGCTGCTGGTGAGGCGGCGGGCCGGTGTCCGGCGGGCGCCTCGCGCTCCTCAGAGGGGTTCGACGGAGAACCGGAACGCCGCTCCCTGGCGGAACGGCTCGATGATCTCGAAGTTCTCATAGGCGGGACCGCCAGGGATCGGCGAGGCGCTCGCCCAGTAGGACCACCGCGCGTTCACCACTGCCTCGAGCTCGGGGTGGGGGTCATCGACCCGCCACGTCTGCACCGCGCGTCGGCCGAGGAAGTGCCAGTGCTCCCCGGTGTCGGCGGAGTGATCGACCGACCAGGGATCCTCCTCGTCACCCGTCGCGCTCACGACCGCCGCTCTCCCCTCGCGCGTGAGTTCGGCGAGGGGGAAGCGTCCGTGCCGGGTGAATCCGGTGCCGGAGAAGTTCGGCCACAGGTCTGCGGGTGTCACGGCACGGCCGGCGAGCTGAAGTCGCCGCAATCGCGCCCAGTTCCCCATCGTCGCCGTGAGGATCAGGTGGGAGAGGGCGACGGAGCTCTCATTGGCGAAGCCCGCCACCTCCACTTCGTGTGGGCGGTCCGCGAAGAAGCGCACCCGGACGCTCACGTCCGCTCCGTTGTCGAATCGCTCGACCCCGATCCACACGGTGAGCGTCTCGATGCCGTCGACCGTGGCGATCCGCCCGCGTGCCGGGGGCCGGGACGAGGGGGTCTTTGCACTCGCGGCGTCATCCGCTGACCAGAAGCGCTTCCCTCGCTCGCCGGTGTCGAGGGTGCTCTGCTCCAGCTCCGAGAAACCGCGCTCGGCCGCGCCCAGGGGAATCGGCTCGACGGCGAGGAAGTTGATCAGCCGCTCGCGGGGGTGTTCGAGGTACGGGGTGAAGATCCGGATCAGGCCTCGGGGACCGGGGAGCGGGGGGATGCCTACTTGGAGACCTTCGACGTGTCCCCAGCGGGGCTCGGACACCGGGTCGCCGAAGGGGCGCAGCCAACGGTCGAAAGAGGAGTCTGACATGCCGAAGACCCTAGTGTGTTGAAATCGATTTCGCTAGATTCGAGGTCATTCGTCATCGATCGAGGAGGATCATGCCCCGTGTCATCACCGCATCTCGCCCCGCTGCACTCGCGGCATCCGTCGTCGTTCTCCTCGGTCTCGCGGGGTGCGCCGGAGACGGACCCGTGAACGTCGACTCCGACCCGGACAAGCCTTTCGTCCTCGACGGGGTTTCTGATCTCACCGAGATCGCTCAGCTCACCGGCCCCGACGCGATGAACGACACCGCCGCGGTCTCCGTCGCCGGTACCGACCTCGGCTCGATGACGAATGTCGGTGACAAGACGTTCTTCTTCTTCGGTGACACCTTCGGCGAGCGTGACCCCGAGTCGATCGGCGGTCAGGGCGGCTTCTGGCGTTCCAACGTCGCCGCGTGGACCACGGACGACGACCCTGCGGACGGGATCGACTTCGACGGGTGGGTGGAGGACGACATCGGACTCGCCGCCCCTCTCATCGAGGGTGACCATGATGCGAACGGTGCGGGTGGTGAGGTCACGAAGATCCCCACGTACGGCTTCGCGATCGGCGACACGATCTACGTCTCGTACATGTCGGTGCGGTTCTGGGGGGAACCGGGGGCGTGGGACTCGAACTACTCCGCCCTGATCGTCTCGCGGGATGACGGGCGCACCTGGTCTCCGGTCGAGGGGGTCGAGTGGTCGGGGGACTCGAACTTCGTGCAGTTCGCGACCGCCGAGGTGAGAGAGGGCAGCCGGGACTGGATCTACTTCTGGTCGATCCCCTCCGGGCGGTTCGGTGGGGTGCAGCTGATGAGGGTGCCCGCCGCCGAAGACGCGGTCGAGGAGCAGGCGTCCTACTCGTACTTCGCCGGCCTCGATGGCGACAAGCCCCGATGGAGCGATGAGCTGAGCGATGCCGAGACGATCCTGGAGGGAACGATCGGCGAGCTCTCGGTGATGTGGTCCACCTATCTGGAGCGCTGGATCATGACCTACTCGGATGCCGGCAGCGCCTATATCCGGGAAGGCCTCACGCCGTGGGGTCCGTGGGGCGAGGCGATCGAGCTCGTGCCCCGTGCCGAGTATCCGGGGCTCTACTCGCCTTATCTGAACCCCCGATACGTCACCGAGGACGGTCGGCGGATCTACTTCACGCTATCGCTGTGGGACCCGTACAACGTCTTCTGGTTCTCCGCCGACCTGGAGCGCTCGCGCTGATCGAGGCGCGAATCGAGCCTTGCGCATGAAATCGATTTCGCCTACTCTGGCGCTACCCGGTCACTGAGGATCCACGGGCACGGCCGGTGCTCGTCGGCGGCAGCCGAACACACAGCAGCGACTCGATGAGGAGTCCGTTCCTGAGGAGGAACCCATGAGAATCACCACTCGTACGCGCAGGGTCACGCTCGCCGCTCTCGGCGCGCTCACCGTGGGCGCCATGCTCGCAGCCTGCGGCTCCGGCACACCCGGCGAGTCGGCAGGCGGCGACGGCGGCGCAGACGGCGTCACCACCGTCCAGTTCTGGCATCGCACGTTCACCCCCGTGGAGAACGAGTGGTACGCCGACATCGTCAAGAAGTTCAACGCCTCGCAGGACAAGATCAAGGTCGTCGACACCGAAGTGCCCGCCGACGCCTGGGATCAGAAGATGAAGGCCGCGCAGGCCGCCGGCAAGGCGCCCGACATCTACACCAGCTCCGCCAACCTCTACGACCTGGTGAACGCCGGTTCCGTGCACGAGCTGGACTCGATCGTCCCCCAGGAGGCGCTGGATGAGATCCTCGACAACGCCACCTCCATCTCCGAGATCGACGGCACCCACTACGCCTACCCGCTGCTGCTCGAGCCGCAGACCGTGCTGTTCTGGAACACCGACCTCCTCGACGCCGCGGGCGTCGACTCGTCGAAGGCTCCGGAGACCTGGGAGGACCTGCTGGCGGCCTGCGCCAAGATCCAGCCGACGCTGTCCGACGGGCAATACTGCATCTCCCCGGCCCAGGATGCCGTGACCATGGCCTGGTCCACCGTGGGGCAGCAGTACAACTTCGCGGGTCACCTCGCACTCACGGACGACTGGACCGCCCCTGCCATCGACAACGACGGCTACCGCTCTCTGATGGAGCAGTACAAGGAACTCTGGGACAAGGGGTACATGCCCAAGCAGCCGCTGGCCGCCTACGTCGCAGGCGAGGACTTCGGGCAGCAGAAGGTCGCGTTCAAGGTCTCCGGATCGTGGATGATGTCCGAGATCGGGTCGGACTACCCCGACCTGCTCACCAAGACCGGGGTGGGTGCCTTCCCGAGCTCCCCGGACGCGGACGGGCGCACCGCTACGACGATGGGGAACTTCACGTGGGTCGTCGACGCCAAGAGCAAGGCCCCGGAGGCTGCCGGCGAGTTCCTCTCGTGGGCCATCGCCGGTGACCCGGAAAACCTCGTTCCGTTCTTCGTGAACACGCAGTTCACCAAGGTCCCCGTGCGGCAGTCGGTGCAGGATGCGGTCGCCGCGAGCGAAGAAGCCGCGAACGCACCGTGGTCGAGCATCATCGTCGACGACATCGCCCCGGATGCCATCCCCGGATCCACCTACCCCTGGGACGTCAACCTCGCTGTCGGAACCGCGATGGAATCGGTGATGAAGGGCTCCGCCTCGATGGATGACGCGATCAAGACCGCGAACGCGGCGATCCAGACCGTCATCGATCGCGACGGACTGCCCGACAAGGCGCCGAAGAACTGACACCGCTCACCGTCCGGGGTCGGGTTCCGGCCCCGGACGGTCACGCATCCGAGGACACGACGAGGTGGGTATGGCCAGTCAGGCTGTGGAAGAGCGTAGGGCGATCCGGCAGCGGCAGAATCGCTATCGCTATCGAGACAACAAGACCGCGTATTGGTTCCTGCTGCCCCTCGTGGCGCTGCTCGGGATCTTCGTCATCTGGCCCGCGATCTATGCCGGATACCTGTCCTTCCAGGACTGGAGCTTCTACAAGGATCCGGAGTTCGTCGGCGTCCGCAACTACACCAACGTGCTGAAGGACCCGCTGTTCCTGGCGACGATCGGGCGAGGATTCGCCTTCGTGCTGCTCACCGTGCCGATCATGCTCGTCCTCGCCTTCCTGTTCGCGAGTCTCGTGGTCAGCGTCTCACGTCGCGCCGCCAGCCTGCTCAAGGTGAGCATCTACATCCCGACGATCATCTCCGCCGTGATCGCATCGATCATCTTCGTGCTCATCTACAACTACTCCGGTGGTCTCCTCAATGCCTTCCTCGGCGTCTTCGGAATCGAACCGATCGCCTGGATCGGGGATCCGAAGTGGGCGCTGCTGGCGATCGCGGTTCCCGCCATCTGGCTCGGCATGGGGCTGACCTCGCTGATCATGGTCGCCGCGATGGTCGACATCCCGGCGGAGTACTACGAAGCTGCCGCGATGGAGGGGGCGAACTGGGGACAGAGGACGGCGTACATCACGATCCCGCAGATGAAGAACGTGGTTCTCTACCTGCTCATCACCGGATTCGTGGCCGCGATCCAGCAATTCGAACTCCCCCTCGTGATGACCCAGGGCGGGCCCCTGGACTCGACGACCCTGCCCAACCTCTTCATCTTCAATCACTTCCGCAACGACGTGAACGTCGGCTACTCGATCGCTGCGGCCCTGTTGCTCTTCGTGGTGCTGGGGACGATCTCCGCTCTCGTTTTCAAGTTCGTCAATTCCGAGAGGCTGGTGGATTGAGATGGCCGTCATGCAGGAGACCACCCGCATCGTCCTCGCAGGCAAGGAGCCGCGCGCGTCGCGGAGGGCTCCGCGCACCCCCGGCGGCTGGCTCGTCGTCCTCGGGAAGGTGATACTCGGCGCCCTCTTCGTCGGAGCTTCGCTCTTCCCGCTCGCCTGGATGGTGATCGCCGGCTTCAAGTCCAAGACCGAGGTCGTCGAAACACCGTTCCAGTTCTTCCCCGAGGTGTGGCTGTGGGAGAACTACACGCAGATCCTGGCCGACCCCACGTTCCTGCGGACGCTCGCGTGGACGTTCTTCGGCGCCGTGCTGTTCACGGTCGGGAGTCTCGCGGTCAATTCCCTCGCCGCTTACGCCTTTGCCCGATTGGACTTCCGCTTCAAGGGCGCGATCTGGACCATCGTGATCACGACGATGTTCATCCCCGGGATGACGATCCTGCTCACGAGCTTCATCGTCGTGACCCGTCTCTCGATGCTCGACACCCTGGCTGTGCTGGTGATCCCGGGACTCGCGAGCGCGGGCATGGTGTTCTTCATCCGCCAGTTCTATCTGAACATCCCGAAGAGTCTCGAAGAGGCGGCGATGCTGGACGGCTGCGGTCGCTTCGGCATCTTCGTGCGGATCTTCCTGCCGCTGTCGAAGCCGCCCTTCGTCGTGATGGGCATCACCGCGTTCCTCGCCTACTGGAACTCCTATGTCTGGCCGATCCTGACGATCACTTCTCCCGACAAGTTCGTGCTCCAGCAATATCTGGCGACGTTCCGGTCCGAGCGCAGCACCGAGCTCGGCTTGTTGATGGCCGGGTCCGTGCTCGCCGCCGCCCCGGTGATCATCCTGTTCCTGATCTTCCAGCGACAGATCATCGGCAACATCAAGATGGCAGGTCTCAAGTAGCCACACGCGCGGTACCGAAAGGAGAGGTCGATGGAGACCGAGAACACGCAGGGACCACGGATCAGCCGCAGGGGAGTCCTGCAGGGAGCGGTGGCGGCGGGAGCGGCGTTCTTCGCCGCGACCGCCCTGCCGAGTCCGGCCGCAGCCGCCGGGCTGACCGTCACGCGGGTCAAGGTGCTCGCCGGCACTCAGAGCCCCGTGCAGTACGGGATCGGGGCGACCGACCTCGGCATCCCCGCCCCCACTCCGGACGGGCGGATGCTGTTCATGTTCGGCGACACCTGGGCCGACGGAGTCGGTGGCACGAACTGGCGCTCGCCCGTCGCGCTGTACTCCTCGACGACGAACCTCGCTGCCGGCGTCACCTTCGACGGATGCGCGGGAGCCGGCGCGAACACGCAAGGCACCGCTCCGCAGCTCTGGTACTACCCCCACGACGCCTACTTCACGACGGTCATCCCCTCGGACGTGATCACGATCGGATCGCGGATGTATCTGCACGCCATCGTGAACGGCCCGCATTTCGGCGCCGTGCGCTGGACCGAACTGTGGAAGTCCGACGACAACGGCGCGACCTGGCAGCACACCGGCCTGCAGTTCCCGGCCGACATGGCCGGCGGCAGGTTCCAGTGCATCACCTGGGGTGAGGGCAACGACGGCTACGTGTACATCTACGGCACGGGGTTCCAGCGCGACAAGGGCATCGTGCTCTACCGGGTGCCGTCGAACGACATGACGACGCTGTCTGCCTATCAGCCCTGGGGGTTCGCGAACGGTTCCTGGGGGTGGGGTAAACCCGTCACCGAGGTGCTGTCGGGACAATTCGGTGAGATGTGTCTGCGCCCACTGGGCGGCAAGTGGATACTCACCTGGTTCAACTCGGGGGCGTATCGGATCGACGCCATGGTGCTGAACACCCCGACCGACAACCTCTACACCGCCACGAAGACCACCCTGCTGCACGGGACCGAATGGAACACGGAGGACGCCTCGCACGTCGCGCAGCTCTACGGTGGCTACATCATCCCCGGATCGACGCTGTCGGACCTGCACCTGAGCGTCAGCCAGTGGAACACGGGGGACAACAGCGTCTACCACTCCGAGCAGTTCCGCGTGCAGGGTCTGGTCTGACGCTCCTTCCCGCCACCGGAGCGAGCGGGAGGCGTCCAGGAGACGGAAAGCAACGCTTCCTAGCGTGGAGGCAGGGAACGACCCTGGTCCGCGCCCGGCGCGGGTGTCCTGCCACGAAGGAAGAACTCCTCATGACGAACACCAAAGCCCCCTCCGCCGCTGCCTCGATGGGCCTCCTGGTCCTCCGGGTCGTCGTCGGCGCGATCTTCGCCGCACACGGCGCGCAGAAGATCTTCGAGTTCACGATTCCGGGAACCATCGGCAGCTTCGCCGACATGGGGGTGCCGCTGGCGGAGATCGCAGCCCCCGTCGTGGCCTTCCTCGAGCTCGTCGGCGGCATCCTGCTGATCCTCGGGTTCCTCACCCGTCCGGTCGGGATCCTGCTGACGATCGACATGGCCGTGGCCCTGGCCCTGGTGCATCTGCCTGCGGGGCTGTGGGTCGCTGAGGGCGGCTACGAGTTCGTCGCCGTGCTCGGGGTCGCCGCGCTGGCGCTCGCCCTCACCGGCGCGGGCAGATACTCGATCGACGGAGCCGCCCTGCGCGGACGCGCCCCCGCCTGGCTCGCCTGAGCTTCAGTCCCGCGGATCACGCGGAGGCGTCGCGCCGATGTCCGGCACCGGGGCCGTTCCTAGGTGGACCTCCAGATCGTCGGCCGTCGGTGTCTTCGGACGCCGCGCGGTCGGGCGGTCGAGGTAGAACAGGGCGGTCGACGCGATGTCGTCGCGCAGAGGAAGGTACCGCCATCCGCTGCGCCATCCGAGCGCCTGGATGTCGACTTTCGGGATGCCCGTCGCGAAGTGGATCGGATCGAGCAGGTGCCACCTGTACATGCCGAACCGCTGCTGCGACACGTAGAGACCGTCGGGGCGGATGACCTGTGGCATCCCGAGGTACGGGGTCGAGAACTCGGTGTAGCCCTGACCCGGGATGTCGAAGTTCCACGCGCCGCCGAAGTAGTCCTCGGTGCCGGTGCCGCAGATCGTCGGGTAGTCGGTGTCGTCATCGAGGTAGAACTTGATCTCACCCTCGCCCCACCATCCGTTGGAGTTCACTCCCCACGCGATGTAGGTGCCGACATACTGGCCCTGGCCCTCGATGCCTTCCAGGATCACATGCGGTGTGAGGTCCTCGAGCGGGTTCGACCGTCGCCATTGGGCGTGGAAGTAGGCATCGTTCGAATGGTCGCCGCCGATCTCGTACGTCACCTGGTAGTACACGCGCACATCGACGGCGGACGTGTTCTCGACGGTCAGCCGCGCGCCGTCCCGGAAGGGCATCGGCCAGTACGAGTTGAACCCGCCGTGCGGATTCGCAGCGATCGTCTGCGAGTTCACCTGAGCGAACACACCCCAGCCGTTGCAGAAGAAGTCGCCGTAGGGTACCTCGACCGCGGGTTCGTCCGAACCGTCCCAGTAGGCGCGAAGAAGCAGGGTGCGCCAGTTGTCGGTGTGGGTCGTGATCCAGATGTGCGTGATCTTGCCCGGGCCGGCGATGTTCGCGAGCTCGAGGGTTTCCCCGGCCTTGATGTCCATGCTCGGGGAGATCTTCCAACCGGGGCCGAGGTCGCGGGCGCAGGAGGCACCCGTTCCCTCGGTCGCCCGGCCGCCGCCCCCAGCGGAACCGTCGAAGTTCTCCGGCGAGATCGAACGGGTCTGGATCCGTCGCAACGCCGCGAGGGAGGCCAGATCAGAAGGTGCAGAAGTCATGGGCGCCAATGTAATCGATTTCATGAAGGAACGCCAGAGAGCGATGCGTCCGCGATACTGTTGCTTCACGTCCGGCGGGGCCGGACAGGCTGTGAGGGTGCATGACCACGATCTACGACGTCGCTGAACTTGCCGGGGTCTCTCCTGCGACGGTTTCGCGCGTGTTCAACGGAACGAGTGTTTCCGAAGAGAAGGTGGCGGCCGTCCGGGACGCCGCGGAGAAGCTGAAGTTCACCCCGAACCGCACCGCCCGCACGCTGCGTCGCCAGAGCTCCGAGGTCATCGCGCTCGTGATTCCCGACATCGAGAATCCCTACTTCACCGAGATGGCGCGCGGCGTCGAGGATGTCGCCTCCGAGGCCGGCTACTCGGTCGTGCTCTGCAACTCCGACGCGCAGGTCGAGAAGGAGGCGACGTATCTGCGGATCGCGATCGCCGAGCACATGTCCGGCGTCATCATCGCGACGGCCGACGAGCAGTCTGATCTCGACAGCATCCTCGCGACCGGGCGTCCGGTGGTCGCCGTCGACCGCAGCACGACCTATGACATCGATGGCGTCGTGATGGCGAACCGTGCGGCCGGCACGTCGGCGACGCGAGATCTGATCGACGCCGGGTACCGGCGCATCGCGTACATCGGCGGACCGGAGCACATCGACACCGCAGCGGAACGTGCCGCCGGCTGGCGTGCCGCACTCGCAGCTGCGCGCCCCGAGCTCGACCTCGATGAACTGGCACGCTTCGCGACATTCCGCGTCGACGGCGGGCGCGCCGCCATGGAAGAGCTGCTCGCGCTTCCCGAACCTCCCGATGCGGTCGTCGCGGGCAACAACCTCATCGGGGTCGGCGCGATCCAGGTGCTCACCGAGCACGGTCTCACCCCTCCTGAGGTCGGTGTCGCTGTCATCGGCTCGCTGCCGTTCACGACGCTGTCACCCACGGCGGTCACGGTGGTGCGACTGCCCGCGCGGCACATGGGAGTGACCGCAGCACGGATGCTGCTCGAGCGCATCAAGGGCGATCGCCAGCCCGCTCGCACGGTGGTGCTGCGCAACGAGATCCAGCCCGCCAGCCCGCGCGGCTGAGTGGGATCAGCGAGACCCCCAGAAGCGCGTCGCGAGATTCGCGACCTCCTTGTCGAGGTCTTCGAGGCGACCGTCGATCGCGCCGAGCCGCGAGTCCAACTTCGAATCCATCGCGTCGAATCGCGCCTCGAACTTCGCGTCCACGCCCGAGAGTCTCGCGTCCAAGGCCTCGAATCGCGCGTCCATCGTCGCGAATCGCGCGTCCATGCTCTCGAAACGGGCGTCGAACTTCGCGTCCAAGGCTTCGAAACGCGCGTCGGACTTCGCGTCCATGCTCGAGAACTTCGCGTCTAGTTCGCTGCGGACGGAGGTGATCATCCGGTCGTTCTGCCGGATCACCATCGTGAGCGATCCCAGCATGAAGGCGGCGAAGACGCCGATCAGTGTCCAGATCTGGGGCTCGTTCAAATGCACATCTCCATCCTGCGGGTGAAAGCCCAGATTGTCACGGTATTCCGGTGCCGCATCGACGCGAACCCACGCTCTGTGGAGACCGCACTCCATGCGCGAAATGTGCAGGAACGACGTGGCTCCTTGCGGCATGAAATCGATTTCGCGTACAGTGGCCACAGGTTTCATATCCGAGCTCAGGATTCGAGGAGGACTCCATGCGCTGCACCCTCGGCGTCGACATCGGCACGTCCAGCAGCAAGGGTGCGCTCGTGGGCGTCGACGGCGAGATCATCGCGACGGCGACGCGCGCGCACGACGTCAGCCGCCCACGCACCGGCTGGGTGGAGATGGACGGCGACGTGTGGTGGGAGGAGTTCATCGCGATCACCCGCGAACTGCTCAGCGGAGCACCGGACGCGGAGGTCGTCGGGGTGGGGGTCAGCGGCATGGGGCCGTGCGTCCTCCTCGCCGACGATGACGACCTACCGGTGCGTCCCGCCATCCTCTACGGCGTGGACACCCGCTCCGCCGCACAGATCGACCGCATGACGACCGAGCTCGGTGCCGATGCGATCACGCGCGTCGGTGGATCCGTCCTGACCTCGCAGGCGGGTGGGCCCAAACTCCTGTGGGTGTCCGACGAGGAGCCGGCGGCGTGGGCCCGGGCGCGGCGCTTGTTCATGCCGGCTTCCTGGCTCGCCAGGAAGCTCACCGGCGCATACGTCCTCGACCACCAGTCCGCGAGCCAGTTCTCACCGCTCTACGACATCGAGAATGAGGACTGGTACGACCCGTGGTGGAACACGTATGCGGGCGGCATCGAGAAGCCGAGGCTGCGGTGGGCGGGGGAGGTCGCCGGCGAGGTGACGGCGCCCGCCGCAGCCCTCACCGGTCTCCCGGCGGGTACGCCCGTGATCACGGGAACGATCGATGCGTGGACGGAGGCGGTCAGCGTCGGTGCGCACGAGCTCGGCGATCTGATGCTCATGTACGGCACGACGATGTTCCTCGTCGCGACGGGGGAAGACACCTTGCGCACGCCGTCGATGTGGACCACGGCGGGCGCCTTCGCAGGCACCCGCAACCTGGCCGGCGGCCTCTCCACCTCCGGAGCGCTGACCGCCTGGCTGAAGGGGCTGACCGGCGCGGACTACCCCCGACTGCTCGCTGAGGCGGAGGAATCCGGTCCGGGCGCGGGAGGGCTCCTCCTGCTGCCGTACTTCGCGGGGGAGCGCACACCGATCCAGGACCCGGACGCCCGCGGCGTGATAGCCGGGCTGACCCTGGAGCACACGCGCGGTGACCTCTACCGGGCGGCGCTCGAGGCCACGGCGCTGGGGGTGCGGAACAACGTCGAGACCATGCGTGCGGCGGGAGCGGACATCCGGCGGATCGTCGCGGTCGGCGGCGGCACCCAGGGACGGCTTTGGCTGCAGGTGGTGTCCGACGTCACGGGCCTCGCGCAAGAGGTGCCGCAGACCACGATCGGTGCGAGCTACGGGGCGGCGTTCCTCGCAGCGGGCGCGACCGCCGCGCCGGGTCGGGCACCGGTCATCACGGACTGGAATCCGATCGTCCACGCCGTCAGGCCGGACGACACGCGGCGCGCTCTCTACGATGATCTGTTCGACAAGTACCTGCGACTGTACGAGGGCTCGAAAGATGTGGTGCATGAGCTCGCCGCCGTGCAGCGGGGGGAATCCGCATGACCCGCGAACGACGCGCCCCGGGTATCCCGCATACGTCGCAGGCGACGGCTTTCCCGCTCGGCGGCATCGGAACGGGCAACGTCTCGATCGGCGCGCGCGGGGAACTGCGCGACTGGGAGTTCGAGAACCTTCCCGACAAGGGACGCCGCAATCCGTATTCCTTCTTCGCGATCCATGCCGCCCCGGAAGGAGGTGCGGCGGTCACCCGAGTCCTCGAGGCGAGGCTCGGCGGGCGACACGATGCCGACGCCGGATACGCGTTCGACCAGCTCGCAGGTCTTCCGCGCCTCGACGCGGCGACCCTGCACGGTGAGTACCCGGTGGTCGACGTCGACTTCACCGACCGGACGCTCCCGGTGCATGTGTCGTTGCACGCGTTCACACCGCTCGTGCCGCTCGACGCCGACGCCTCGGGCATCCCTGCGGCGGTCTTGCGGTACCACGTGACGAACCCCGGCTCCGTCCCGGTCGCGGTCACCGTGGTGGGCAGCGTCTCCCACACGGCGGGACGAGGAGCCCCCGGACCGGACGCCCCGTGGGGCATGCGTGCGACGCAGACGGTGCGATGGCGGGACGACGGCGACGTGCGCGGACTCGACTTCGGGATCGACCTGCCGGAGGACGACCCCGGCTACGGCACGCTGAGCCTCACCACCACGGACCGCTCCACGACGGTCAAGCCGCAGTGGGTCACGAGCTACTGGCCGGACGGAGCGCGTCTCTTCTGGAACGACCTGACCGATGACGGGCTGCTCGCGGCGGAGCCTCGGCTGACCCTGGAGGATCGCCCTCGCGGGCTGTTCGCCGAGCTCGATGCCGACGCGGAGGCCGCGCCCCTCACCGAGGAGGAGATGCTCGCCAAGCTCCCTCGGGTGCGTACCGGCTCACTCGGCGTCGTGCACACCGTGGGGCCCGGCGAGAGCCGCGACTTCGAGTTCGTGCTGTCGTGGAGCTTCCCGAACCGCCGCCGCGGGTGGAACGGGCACATCGTCTTCGCCGACCCGAACCTCGACGAGGTCATGCGGAACCGCTACGCCGTCCTCTGGCCCGATGCGTGGGCGGCCGCCGCCCATCTGCACACGAACCTCGGCGAGCTGGAGAGAACGACGGAGGCGTTCGTCGAAGCGCTGTACGGAGGGAGCCTCGATCCGGTGCTGGCCGACGCGGTCGGTGCGAACATCGCCGCTGTGCGATCCACGACCGGGTTCGTGGTCGAGTCGCCGAACGCGGAGCTGGGTGAGGGGCCGGTCTTCGCGGCGTGGGAAGGATCCTTCGACCACGGTGGCTCCTGCGAGGGCACATGCACGCACGTCTGGTCGTACGCGCAGACGCTCGCGTGGCTGTTCCCCTCTCTCGAGCGGAGTGCCCGTCGCGTGGAGTACCTGCTCGAGACCGATGCGGCCGGCGCGCAGAAGTTCCGCGGCAATCGCGTCTTCGGCGGACCCTCCTGGTTCATGGGGCCTGCCGTCGACGGGCAGCTGGGCACGCTCCTGCGCCTGCATCGTGAGTGGCGGTTCAGCGGTGACGACGACTTCCTCCGCGAGCTCTGGCCGGCCGCCGCCCGCACTCTCGACTATGCGATCCGCGAATGGGACCGCGACGGGGACGGGCTGCTCGACGGGGAGCTGCACAACACCTACGACATCGAGTTCCACGGTGCCGAGCCTCTCGCCAACGGCGTCTACCTCGCGGCCCTCCGCGCCGGGGCTCGGATGGCCGCCCACCTCGGCGAGCGCGAGCGCGCGGACGGGTGGTCCGCGCGGGCCGACCACGTCGCTGCGGCGATGGACGAGACCCTGTGGAACGGGGAGTACTACCGCCAGGTCATCGACGACGTCGACGCGCACCGCTACCAGTACGGTGACGGCATCCTCACGGACCAGCTCCTCGGACAGTTCCACGCCTTCGTGAACGGACTCGGCTACATCCTCCCCGCCGACCGGGTCGTGTCCGCACTCGCCGCGATCGTCGCGCACAACCATCGGGACGACCTGACGGCCCACGAGAGCACGCAGCGGGTGTATGCGCTGAACGACGAAGGAGGACTGCTGCTGGCGTCGTGGCCGCGCGGCGGTCGACCGTCGATTCCGTTCGTCTACTCCGACGAGGTCTGGACGGGCATCGAGCATCAGGTCGCCGCCTCGCTCCTCTACACCGGTCGGGCCGAGGACGCGCTCCGCATCGAGCGTTCCCTGCGTGCCCGATACGACGGGACCCACCGCAATCCGTGGAACGAGATCGAATGCGGCAACCATTACGCCCGGTCGCTCGCGTCCTGGGCCCTGCTCCTCGCGGCGAGCGGAGTGCAGTGGGATGCCCCGACGCGTGTGCTGTCGTTCGCCCCGGCGGTCCCGGGGCCGTTCCGCAGCCTGTTCACGACGGGTACCGGCTGGGGCCGCGTCGAGATCGACGACCACGCTCTGACCGTCCATGTCGACGGCGGTGTCCTCGACGTCGGCGAACTGCAGCTGTCCGGCGAGACCATCGGCCGCGATATCCGACTCCGAGCGGGCGCGTCGCACCGCTCCCCGCTCACCCCGACCCCAACACCGGAGGAATCATGACCACCTACACCCTGCCGGCCCCGGCATCGCGTCCGGCTGCCGCCCCGAAGACGGCCTACCTCATCACCTCGGGTGATCTGCGAGAGTCGGCGAACGTCGCGGGCTGGCCCACCCAGGTCGAGCTCGAGACCGGGGTCACCGGTGTGCTCGACGACCTCGGGTGGCAGGTTATCCGTCCCTTCGGCGTCGACCCCGCCACCGGTCACGGGTTCATCTCCAGTCAGCGCATGGGGCTCGAGGTCTTCCGGAGCATCCCGGTCGACGCGCCTCTGATCGTCGCGATCGCCAACTGGCAGTACTCCCACCATGTGCTCGCCGGTCTCCGCACCCACGAGGGCCCGATCCTCACGGTCGCGAACTTCGCCGGCGACTGGCCCGGCCTCGTCGGCCTCCTCGGCTTGAACGCGGGCCTCACCAAGATGGGCAAGCCGTACGCCACGACCTGGTCGGTCGACTTCACCGACGAGTGGTTCCGCAACGGCATCCGGGAGTGGACCGAGACGGGCTCCATCGCGCACGACGCCTCGCACGTGCGTCCCCTGCCGGAGCTGCCGGACAGCCCCGAGAAGCAGCTGGGCGAGGCGCTCGCCGCGGAGCTGCTCGCCGAGAAGGCCATCATCGGCGTGTTCGACGAGGGCTGCATGGGCATGTACAACGCGATCTTCGACGACGAGCTGCTCAACAAGACGGGCATCTACAAGGAGCGGCTGTCGCAGTCGGCGCTCTACGCCGAGATGCTCACCGTCACCGAGGAAGAGGCGGACGCCGCGTACGACTGGCTGATCGATGCGGGCATGACGTTCCGCTTCGGGCCGGATGCCGCCACCGAGCTCACGCGCGAGCAGGTGCAGTGGCAGTTGAAGATGTACATCGCCGCGCTTCGTATCGCGGACGACTTCGGCCTCGACGCCGTCGGGATCCAGTACCAGCAGGGTCTGAAGGACTTGGTGCCGGCATCCGACCTGGCCGAGGGCATCCTGAACTCGACGGAGCGCCCGCCGGTGAGGTCGCGCGACGGTGCCCGGGTGCTGCACGAGGGACGCGCCTTCCCGCACTTCAACGAAGCGGATGAGGGCGTGGCTGTCGACGCGCTGGTGACCGACCGCGTGTGGCGTGCGATGGGACTCGTGCCGGACAACACGCTGCACGACGTGCGGTGGGGTGAGGACTATGACGGGGAGTTCGTGTGGGTCTACGAGATCTCCGGCTCCGTCCCCGCCTCGCACCTGGGCGGGTGGCAGAACGCGGAGGGATGGCGTCAGGGTCACGTGTTCTTCCCGGCGGGCGGTGCGACGATCAACGGGGTCTCCCAGCCGGGGGAGATCGTGCTGTCGCGGGTGTTCATCGCCGACGGCGTCCTGCAGGCCGACATCTTCCGCGCCTCGGTCGTCGAGCTCCCGGCCGAGGAGACGCAGCGCCGGAAGGATGCCACGAACCCGGAGTGGCCGATCGCGCACGTGGTGCTGCACGGCGTCTCGCGGGATCAGTTCATGGCCCGCCACAAGGCCAACCACGCGCAGCTCGTCTACGCACCGGATGCCGAGACGGCCGATCGGGCACTCATCGCGAAAGCCTCGATGTTCGCGGGGATGGGCATCCAGGTGAATCTGGTGGGCGACGTCACCCTCTGAGAGATCACGGGAAGCCCGGAGGGGTCACTGCGAGCGCCAGAACCGCACGGCGAGGTTCGTGAGCTCCTTGTCGAGGTCGTCGACCTTCGCCTCGATGCGGTCAAGGCGGTCGACGACGGCGTCGATGCGCGCGGAGAGCGTGCCGTGGATGCGATCGGTCTCGGCGCGGATGATGCGACTGAGCTGCGTGGTCATGAGCGTCATCCCGCCGAGCATGACGGCGGCGAACACTCCGATCAGCGTCCATACCTGCGGGTCGTTCAAGCGCATGCCTCCAGTGTCGTTCCGGACGGTCACGATGTCACGGTATTCCGGTTCCGGCGCGTGGAGAACCCGGCGCACGTGTAGAACCCACGGATCGCTGACCGGGTGCAGGAACAGACAGATGTCGTCCTCCCTCCGGTCTGTACCGCTTCTTGCTTAAGCGATATAGTCGGCGGCAGGTCGCTCGGATGCGGCCTGATCTCGATTTCGATGAAGAGGGAGACGATCTGCCATGAGTCGGCTACATTCCACGAAGCTTCACCGTCTACGACAGGGATTCACTGTCGCCGCGAGTGCGGTGATCGCGATGTCCTTCGTCGCGGGAGCCTCACCCGCGACCGCTGCAGAGGGGGCGGAGGCGGATCCCCAGCTCGCCGTCTATGTCGAGGTGAACTCGAACGATTTAGCCAACGTCGCCGACTACACGCTCGCGGATTCCGGGCGCGCCGCCGTCGACCTCGCGATGATCTTCGCCGCCAACATCAACTACGACGGAGAGAAGGCGTATCTGCACCTGAATGATCGGGTCACCGAGACGCTCCAGGACGCGGAGAACCAGATCCGTCCGCTGCAGGCACAGGGCACGAAGGTGCTGCTCTCCGTGCTCGGCAACCACCAGGGTGCGGGTTTCGCGAACTTCACCTCGTTCGCCGCGGCGGACGCCTTCGCCGCAGAGCTGGCCGATGCGGTGACGACCTACGGCCTCGATGGGATCGACTTCGACGACGAGTGGACGAACTACGGCGCGAACGGCACCCCGCAGCCCAACGCGCAGTCGTTCGGCTGGCTGGCGACCGCGCTGCGCGAGCGCCTGGGATCGGACAAGATCATCAGCCTCTACGCGATCGGCCCGTCCTACACCACCACCGACTTCGATGCGTTCGACGTCGACGGTGTGATCGACTACGCCTGGAATCCCTATTACCCGACGTACGACGCCCCCACGGTGCCCGGGCTCGAAGATCGCACCCGCCTCGGTGCCGCTGCGATCGACCTGGCGAACACGAGCGCCGCGACCGCCGCGGACTTCGCCCGACGCACGGTCGCCGACGGATACGGGGTCTACGTGGCGTACAACCTGACCGCGACGGATCAGTCGGCGTACCTCTCGGGGATCACGCAGGAGCTCAAGGGGGAGCCGACCGAGTATCGCGCCGCTCCGCGGGATCGCACGGCTCCGACCGTGACCGTGAAGCCGGGGGAGGCGTTCACGACGGGATCTCCCGACGCGTACTCGAAGGTCAGCTTCAAGCTGTACGACGCCGGCAAGGTCGACAGGCTGTCGGTCAACGGTGTGCCGAAGGACCTGACCGATAACGCCTGGAGCGACCTGAACTTCGTGAAGCCGGGTGTCTTCGGTGGGGTGGCCGGAGCCAACGTGCTCGAGGTGTTCGACGCGTCGGGAAACCGCACCGAGGTGCTCTTCACCCTCACCGGGTGATCACGCGAGCTCGAAGAGCTCGATCTGACGGATCGTGACCTCGGACTCCGCACGCACGCGGAGCGCCGGGGTCACGGTCCGGTCGACCAGGGTGAACGGCGTCGTGCGGTCGGTCCGCAGTTCTTCCCGATGGGTCAGCGCCAGGGTCCGCCAGTGCCCATCCGGGCCGAGGGCCTCCCAGTGCAGCGCGGCAGAGGAGGCGGAGGCGGTCGTCGTCACCGTGACGTCGCTGATCCCGCGAGCCTCGGGGAACCGCCACCCCACCCAGTCGCCGGGGCGCAGGACGACGCCAGGACGACCCGAGGGAGCCCCGTCGTCGAACACCCGCTCGGGGTGGGCGACGAGAGCCGAGGCGATCACCTCGCCCTCGCCCTCGCCCTCGGTCGCGGTCAGATCGGCGCACCAAGGGACCGCAGGGAGGACGGGAGAGCGCCCGGACTTCTCGAGCGCGGACGCCGGGTCGTCCCCGAACGTGAGGTCGAGGACGGCATCCCCCACGAGCGCATCGATCGGGAGATCGGCGGAGGCGAGGGATACGTCGTCGAGAGATGCCTCCTGCAGGATGTGGGCCCCGGCGGACCGTCGCCGGGAGCGGATGCGGAGGGAGGAGCCGTCCCCCCGATCCACCCGGATGTCGTCGAAGAGCGGCGAGCCGATCCGCAGGTGGCCCGATGCGAGCTCCAGGGGGTACAGCCCGAGTGCGCCCCACAGCCACCAGGCGCTCATCTCCCCATTGTCCTCGTCGCCCGGGAAGCCCTGACCGATGTGGGCCCCGGCGAACAGCCGCCCCGCGAACTCATGGACGAGCGGAGCGGACTGCCACGGGCGGTCGCTGAACGCGTACATGAACGGGATGTGGTGTGCCGGCTGGTTGGAGAGCGCGCACATCCCGGAGCGCAGGGCCCTGGCCTCCCGTTGCTCATGGATCACGGTGCCGTATGCGCCGGCGAACCGTTCGTCCGCGGTCTCGGGTTCGGCGAACAGGGCATCGAGGTGACGGCCGAGCCCGACAGGTCCGCCGTGGAGGGCGGCGAGCCCGGCTCCGTCGTGCACCGCCCCCACGGACATCCCCCAGGCGTTCGTCTCGACGTTGTCCCCGCCCCAGGCCCGCGGGTCGAACTCCGGAGCGAACGCCCCGCGCGAATCCCGCCCGCGGAAGAACCCGGTGCCGTCGTCGAAGAGCTGTCGATACGACCGGGAGCGGTTGGCGAAGTAGCGTGCGAAGCAACGGTAGCGAGCGGCTTCCTCGGCCGATCCGGCGCCGACGGCGAGCTGCAGGGCGAACCGGCCGAGGGCGGCATCGCTGAGTGCGTTCTCGATGCTCCAGCTCATGCCCTCGGGCGTCTCCGACGAGATGTAGCCGGTGAATCGGCCGCGATCGATGCCCTTGCGTCCCCGTCGCGCATCCGGACCCGGCTCGCACGCGTTGCGCCATCCGCTGTCGAACGCGCTCTCGCGGTCGAAGCTCACACCCCAGCGCGCGGCATCGGCGAAGATCTGGTCGCTGGACGTGCCGACCATGCTGTCCACGTAGCCGGGCGCGCTCCACCGCGCCATCCATCCTCCGCGTCGATACTGTTCGAGCTGGCCGTCGAGCAGCCTGCCGGTCGATGCCGGATCGAGCAGGGCGAGCGCCGGCCACTCGGTGCGGTAGGTGTCCCAGTAGCCGTTGTTCACGACGAGTTCCCCGTCGGCGACCGTGTCGACGGAGTCGGAGAAGACATCCGCGAATCGCCAGCGCGGCTCCGCCGCGGTCCCGACGTTCTCCCCGGCGCTGTTGGGGTACAGGTGCATCCGATGCAGTGCTGCGGCGATCCGGGCGCGGTGTTCCTCATCGGCGAGACCGCGGTAGGGGATCTCCTCCGCAGGCAGCGGGGGGATCGACACCCGGCCCAGCAGGCGATTCCAGATCGCGGCGCCCTCGGCGCGCAACTCCTCGAAGGGACGGGTCGGGGGCGCCTCAGTCTCCAGGGCGTGCCGGGCCTGGGCGACGGAGAGGAAGGAGATCCCGATCCGTAGTTCGAGCGATCCGCGTCCGCCCACATACCCGGCGACCCGACCGCGTCCGTCGTCGTCGAGCGGGCCGCGCTCGATCACGCCGTCGTCCGTGCGGCGCAGGGCGGTGCCGGCGAAGAAGCACCGGGGCGCGTTGCCCCAGTCCGCCGAGCCCTCCGGGATCCATCCCTCGAACCCGTCTGCGCCGGTCCAGGCGAGCTGGCCTTCACCGGTGAGCTGATCGATGACGAAGCCGATCGGGGCGTCGGGGTCCGCGCACCGCACCCGGAAGGCGGCAGCGTGCATCGTCGCGGTCATCTCGACGGTCAGACCATCGCCGAGGTCCGCCGCGTACTCGTGCGGACGCGCGCGTTCGGACCCCGGGACGATCCAGCGCCGCCGTTGCTCGCGGCTCGACACCGGATCTGCCAGATAGGGCATCAGCTGCAGCACCGAGCGATCACCGATCCAGGGACTCGGCTGGTGGGAGAACTGGAGGGCTTCGAGTCGGCGTCCCTGCGCGTCGTCGTGCACGAAGGGACGGTACGGCCACCGGGAGTCGGCTGCGTCGGTGGCCGGCGTGACGAAGGTGAATCCGTGCGGGAGAGCCACGGCGGGGATGGTGTTGCCCCGCGAGAAGCGCGGTCCCGCATGTGTGCCGCGTCGGGTGTCGACGCGTTCGACGGCAGTGGGATCGGACGGTGCGATCCGCTCCTCGACCAGGACCTGCACGAAGCCGGTGACGCCTGCGGCATCCGCCTCGTCGGACAGCGCGTCGGTGCCGAACACGAGTTCGACCGTGCCGCGTCCTCCGGTGCGGGGAGCGAGGGAGACGGTGTCCGCATTCCACTGCTCCGGCATGCTCCAGCGCGCGGCGAACTGGGCATCGGCGGTGATCGGGAAGTCGTAGCGGTCGCGGACCGCGGAGTCGTCGCTCAGCCGTGATCCGTCGTCGAAGCGCACGTCGGCCGAGACCGCGAGGGCGGCGTGTGGCGCCAGGGTCGCTGCCGGGCCGTCGGCGTAGAAGGCCCAGTGCAGCACCGTGTGGGGTGTGATCTCGAAGTCGGCGAGACCCGGGGCATCGATCCGCTGCACCCCGCCGGTCGGGTCGAAGGCGAAGGCGAACACCGCCCCCGGGAGCACTCCCGAGCGCGGGCGGGAGGACGGGGGATCGGCCGGCCCGTCCGCCGGGAGGAACTGCACGGCGTTCACCCCTTGATCGCGCCCTCCTGCACGCCCTTGAAGAAGAACCGCTGCGTGAAGGAGAACATGATCACGATCGGCACGAGGGCGATCATGGTGCCGGCCGCGATGAGGCGCGGATCCACGGAGAAGCTGCTGTTGAGGTAGGCCATGCCCACCGTCAGCGTGTACTTCGAGGGATCGGACAGGACGATGAGCGGCCACAGGTAGTCGTCCCAGGCACCGATGAAGGCGAAGATCGCGACCACGGAGACCATGCCGCGGATGTTCGGCCAGACGATGTGGCGGATGCGCTGCCACGTGGTGGCCCCGTCGACCGTCGCGGCGTCCAGTACGTCCTTCGGGATCATGCGGCACGCGGTGGCGATCAGGAGCACGTTCATCGCGCTGATCGCTCCGGGGAGGAAGACGCCCCAGAGGGTGTCCGCCAGTCCCAGTGCGCGGATGGTGAGGAAGTTGCTGGTCACCGTCACCTCGCCGGGGAAGAGCAGAGTGGACAGGAGGATCCCCATCACGATCCACTTGCCCCGGAATCTCATGCATCCCAGCGCGTATCCGGCGAACGTCGATAGCACGACGTTGCTCACGACGGTCCCGACCGAGACGAGCAGCGAGTGCCAGGCGTAGAGGTAGACCGGGACGATGTCGGCGACCTTGCTGTAGTTCTGCAGCGTGGGTTCGCGGGGGATGAGCTCGGGCGGGAAGGAGTAGATGTTCTCCTGAGGTCCCTTGAAAGAGGTGGACAGCTGCCAGACGAACGGCCCGATCACGAGGAACAGGACGAACAGCAGCAGCGCATAGCGCCCGATCAGTCCGCCGAGGCTGGGTGTGCTGAAGTCTCCGGAGCCGCGACGGCGGAAGATGCGCTCGCGCGTGGGCGACACAGGGCCGTCGGTGGACCGGGTGTCGTCGGCCGGGCGCTGCGGGGTGAGGGTGCTCATGCCGAGACCTTCGCCTTCTTCTCACGGTTCATGACGGCGATCGCGGCGAGGGGTACGAGGGTGAGCAGGAACAGCGCCACGCTGATCGCGGAGGCGTAGCCGATGTTCCCGTTCAGGCCGGACCCCACCTGGCGGATGAGCATCACGAGCGACATGTCGTACCCGCCGGGCCCTCCGGTGCTCTTTGACAGCACGTCGAGTTCGGCGAAGACCCGCATCGCGGACACGGCGATGAGCACCGCGATGAGGAGCATGGCTCCTCGCACCGACGGGATCGTGACTGAGAGGAAGCGGCGGAAGGCCCCGGCTCCGTCGAGCATCGCGGCCTCGTGCAGCTCCTTGCCGACGTTCCCGAGCGCGGCGAGGTACACGACCATGTAGTAGCCCAAGCCCTTCCAGACCGTGAGCAGGATCGCGCAGCCCAGCAGCAGCCAGCGATCGACGAGGAAGGCCATCGGCTTGTCGATCAGACCGAGGAACTCCAGCGTCTGGTTGATGATGCCGCGGCTGTCGAAGAGCCAGGTCCAGATGAGGGCGACCACGACCACCGAGGCGATCACGGGGAAGTAGAACGTGGTGCGGAAGAACGAGATGCCCGGGAGCTTCTTCTGCACCAGCAGGGCGAGCAGGAGGGGGAGGATCGTGAGCAGGGGCACGCACACGACCACGTAGATGAGGCACGTGGTCAGCGCATTCCAGAACATCTCGTCGCCGAACATGCGCTCGTAGTTCGCTCCCCCCACGAACTCGGGCGTCCGCAGCGGCCGGGCGTCGGTGAAGCTGAGGAAGACCGTGTTGAGGAACGGCCAGAGCGCGAACACCAGCACCCAGGCGACGGCGGGGCCCAGCAGCAGCCACGGAGTGAACCATCGGTGGGATCTCATCGACGATCCGCGGTCGCGGATGCCGGTGTTCGCGCGCATGGCTTACTGGTCCACGCGGTTGGCGTTGGCGTACTCGACGATCTTGTCGAGCTGGGCCTTGGCGTCCGCTTCACCGTTGACGGCGAGGGCGATCTGCTGGGTCATGTAGGTCGCCATGTCGGAGGTCCACTGGAACGGCAGGGCCTTCGCATCCTTCATCGCGCCGAACACGGTGTCGATCGCCGCGAGCTGCTTCTCGTCGGTGACCGAGGACGCGATGTTCTCGACGACCTCATCCCCGCCGTCCGCGGTGCCGGGAGCGGTGCCGACGGCGAGCGACGAGAAGGCCACCTGGTTCTCCTGGTTCGTCGCGAACTCGGCGAACGCGAGTGCGGCCTCCTTGTTGTCGGAGTCGGCCGAGACGTTGAGACCCTGCACATAGAGGGGTGCGACCCCGAGGCGAGGGGTCGCCACCGTGTTCTCGAGCAGTGCGGGTGCATCCTTCTGCAGGTCGGTCGTGAAGCCGGTGCCGCCCGTCGTGAAGGCCACCTTCTCCTGGATGTAGGCCTCGGCGTTTCCGCCGTAGTCGCCGGTCAGAGCCTCGGCGGGCATGGCTCCGGCTGCGTAGGCGTCGGCGTACTTCTGGATGATCGCGGCGGCTTCGTCGGTGTTGAAATCGAACTCGCCGTCGGCATTGATGACCTCCATGCCCGCCGCCGTGAAGGTGTCGAGCGCGGGGATGGAGGACAGGAGCTGGACCTTGCCACCGGATTCCGTGGCCACCTCCTCGGCGAGCGTGAGGAGCTCGTCGACCGTGGTCGGGAGGTTGTCCTCCGTGACGCCGTACGGGGCGAGCTGTGCGAGGTTCCACCACGAGGCGTCGCTGGAGAGGTACCAGGGCAGGCCGTAGGTGCCGTCGATGCCCGGGTACGCGCTGTACGCCTCCCACGCGCCGGCGTTGTAGGCGGACTCCAGCTCGGGATCGGCGGTCTGGAGGTCGACGAGCTTGCCCGCAGCGACCAGCGGATACGCGATGTCCGGCGGCAGGTTCAGCACGTCCGGGAGCGTGTCGGCGTTCGCCTGGCTCAGGATCTTCTCCTGGTAGCCGTCTCCCGGCTGGTCGAGCCACTCGACGGTGACGTCCGGGTGCTCCTTCTCGAACGCATCGATCAGATCCTCGAAGTACGGGGTGAACTTCTCGTTCTTGAGCGACCACGTCTGGAACTGGATCGTGCCGCTCAGCTCGCCGGACGTGTCGATGGGGCCCGAGGCGCCGGATGCCCCTCCGCCTCCCGTGCAACTGGTCAGCGCCAGAACGCCGATGCTGAAGGCTGCCAGAGCGACAAAGCGTGTGGGAGATTTCATCGTGCTTCTTCCTCGAGGCGGGCGATTCCGCGTGGTGTCCGGTCGACGGACTGCAACGCTTTAGCAGATGAAACCATCCGATTCTCCTTCTGTCAAGAAGTGTGTGCGATCGCCGGTGCTCAAGCGTTATAGTGGTGCAGATCCGTCCCCCTCGGGGCTTGTCCGAAAGGTCCTACATGACGCAGCGCGGCGCCCTCGATGCTCCCCTGAGATTCGGAGCGAACTACACGCCGTCGAAGAACTGGATGCACTCCTGGCTCGACTTCACCCCGGACGATGTGCGTCGCGACTTCGCGGCTCTCGCGGAGCTCGGGCTCGATCACGTCCGGGTCTTCCCGCTGTGGACCGTGCTGCAGCCGAATCGCACCCTCATCCGCGAGAAGGCGGTCGACGACGTGCGTGCGGTGGTCGACATCGCGGGCGAGTTCGGGATGGATGCGAGCATCGACGTGGTCCAGGGCCATCTGTCGAGCTTCGACTTCGTGCCGTCGTGGCTGTACACGTGGCACGACAAGAACATGTTCACCGATCCGCGAGCGCTCGAGGGTCAGGTCGCGCTCGTCGACAGGCTCGGCCGGGCGCTGCGCGATGCCCCCAACTTCCTCGGGCTCACCCTCGGGAACGAGACGAACCAGTTCTCCGCGCACACCCATCCGTCGCCCTGGCCGGTGACGCCGGACGAGGCGGGCGGCTGGATCTCCGCCCTGCTGTCGGCAGCCGACGCCGCAGCGCCCGGCTTCCCGCACGTCCACAGCGAGTACGACGCCGTCTGGTACATGGACGGCCACGGCTTCACGCCGGCCCACGCGTCACGCTTGGGCGCCATGACCACGATCCACTCCTGGATCTTCAACGGCACCGCCCAGCGCTACGGAGGACGATCGATCGCCTCCGACCGGCACGCCGAGTACCTGATCGAGCTCTCCCGCGCGTTCGCCACCGATCCGGACAGGGTGGTGTGGTTGCAGGAGGTCGGCGCTCCGTCGAACTGCCTGACGGAGGACGAGATGCCGGACTTCCTGGAGGCGACCGTGCGCTCCGCGCTGCGCACCGACAACCTCTGGGGCGTCACGTGGTGGTGCTCGCACGACGTCAGTCGCGACCTGGGTGACTTCCCCGAACTCGAGTACACCCTCGGCCTGATCGATCAGAACGGTGCGGCGAAGCCCCTCGGTCGACGCTTCGCCGAGGTGATCCCAGAGCTGCGGCAGCGCGTCGCGGCACCGGCGCGGGAGACGGCGATCGTGGTGGAGGTCGACGAGCGCGAGGTGCCCGTGAGCCGGGCGGCGCTGAGCCCGGGTGGTCCCGTGTTCCAGGCCTGGGTCGACGCCTGTGCCGCGGGGCTCGACCCGGCCGTGATCACGTCGCGTGACGCGCTCGATCCCGCCGTGCGGGAGGCCCGTGGCATCCGCCGGCTCATCCGACCCGATCTGCGGGCGGGCGCGGTCGATCCCTATGGGTCGGTCAACACCGTGGTCGACGCCTGACGTTCAGGACGCCTGACGTTCAGTCGGTGCGCGTGGGCGGGGCCGTGCTCTCGCGCGCCGTGAGCACGGGAGTCGGGCCTTCGACGCTCGGCAGGTTCGCGCCCGCTTCGATCTGCTGGAGCAGCAGGGTGGCGGCGCGCTCGCCGAGTTCGAAGGTGTCGCGCGTCATCGCCGTGATCGACGGGTTGATGAGCCCCGCGATGACCGAGTCGTCGAAGGAGGCCAGTGAGACGTCGCGGGGAACCCTGCGTCCCATCTCCTGTGCGACGCGGAGACCGGCGACCGCCATCACGTCGTTGTCGTAGACGATCGCGGTGGGTCGCCGCCGTCCGGAGAGCAGTGCCCGCGTGACGGCGGAGGCGCGGGCGGGGGAGAAGTCGGTGGTGATGACCTCGCCCTCCACGCCATCGGCCGACAGGCGTTCCAAGACCTCGGCCCGCAGCCGGGTGTGTTCGAGCTCCGCCGGTCCCGCCACGTAGGCGATGTGCACGTGCCCGAGCGCGGCGAGATAGGAGTAGAGCGTCTCCGCCACCGTGTCGTCGCCGATCCACACGCTGGGCACCGTCCCGTCGGGAGACGGCTTCGACCCGATCATCACGGCGCGGGCGTCGAGGGCGGCGATGCGGTCGGCCCGAGGATCGTCGTCGCGCGGGTCGATGAAGATGAAACCGTCGACCTGGTTGGACGAGCGCCACTGCCGATGCACCTCCATCTCCTCCGCGATGTCCGCCACCAGACGCAGCTGCAGACTGACCTTGCTCTCGGAGAGACGCGATTCGATACCGGCGATGAGGTCGGTGAAGAAGGCCTCCGAGCCGAGGGAGCGGGCGGGGCGCGCGAGTGCGAAGCCGACGGTGTTCGCCCGCGCGCCGACGAGGGCGCGTGCCGCTGAACTCGGCTGCCAGCCGTTCTCCTCGACGACGGCGAGGATCCGTTGCCGGGTCTCCTCGCTCACTCCGGGGCGCCCGTTCAAGGCGAAGGAGACGGCGCCGGGGGAGACGCCGGCCATGCGCGCGATGTCGGCGATCGTGACGCGCTTCGCCGGACTCATAGTCCCTCACCCTACTTGATCGGTTTAGCCCGGTGGAAGGCGGATCGGGTGTGTTCTAGACTCGCCACTAGATCGTTTTAGTAAATCGGATAGCATTCATCACACGGGTTCGCGTCGACGTCCCGCGAACCTGCCCTCACCGTCGAGTCGGAGATCCCCTATGCATGACGACACCTCGCTCACCGTCGGCCGCGTCAAGCGTGTGCTGGAGGAGCGCATCCGCCCGTCGATCCACTCGGCGTCGGTGCCGCTGCAGGTCGAGATCCACGAACTGCCCGGGGAGCCGATCGCACCGGCGGAAGGGCTCGCCCTCGACTACACCGCCGGTTCCGTGGGCGCCCCGTGGGGACCGGCCTGGGGAACCACGTGGTTCAAGCTCACCGGGCGGGTGCCGTCCGAGTGGGCCGGCCGCAAGGTCGAGGCGCTGATCGACCTTGGGTTCGACGTGAACATGACGGGCTTCCAATGCGAGGCCCTCGCCTACCGACCGGGCGGCACGGGGTCCGACCCGATCCCGGTGAAGAGCATCAACCCGCGAAACCAGTGGGTCCCGATCGTCGAGACGGCAGCGGGCGACGAGCCGGTCGAGCTGTACCTCGAGGCGGCTTCCAACCCGGTGCTCCTGGACTACCACCCCTTCCTCCCGACGCAGGAGGGCGACATTCTCACGTCCTCGAAGGAACCGCTCTACCGCGCCCGGCGGATGGATCTGGCGGTGTTCGAGCAGGAAGTGTTCGACCTGGCGCTCGACCTCGAGGTGCTCTTCGAGTTGCAGGCGGAGCTGCCGGCGACCTCGCCCCGTCGCATGCGCATCCTGCAGGCCATGGACGATGCGCTCGACGTCCTCGACCTGCAGCACATCGTCGCCACCGCGTCCGACGCCCGCGCCCGCCTGGCCGAGGTGCTGGCCGCACCCGCCGAGGCGAGTGCGCACCGGATCTCGGCCGTCGGTCACGCGCACATCGATTCGGCGTGGCTGTGGCCCGTGCGCGAGACGATCCGCAAGGTCGCACGCACGACCTCGTCGATGACGGCTCTGCTGGAGGAGCAGTCCGAGTTCCGGTACGGCATGTCCAGCGCACAGCAGTACGCCTGGATCAAGGAGCACCGCCCCGAGGTGTGGGAGCGGGTCAAGGCCGCGGTCGCCGAAGGGCGCTTCCTGCCCCTGGGCGGCATGTGGGTCGAGTCCGACACCGTGATGCCGACGGGGGAGTCGCTCGTGCGGCAGTTCTCGCAGGGTCAACGGTTCTTCGAGCGCGAGTTCGGCATCCGGTCCAAGGGCGTGTGGCTCCCGGACAGCTTCGGGTACTCGCCCGCCCTGCCGCAGCTGATGCGCCGCGCCGGGTTCGAGTGGTTCTTCACCCAGAAGATCTCGTGGAACCAACAGAACGTCTTCCCGCACCACTCCTTCCTCTGGGAGGGCATCGACGGGTCGCAGGTGTTCACGCACTTCCCGTCGATGGACACCTACAACTCGCAGTTGAGCGGCATGGAGGTCGCGAAGGCCGCCCGGCAGTTCAAGGAGAACCGGGTCAGCTCGCGCTCGATCGCCCCGGTCGGCTGGGGTGACGGCGGTGGCGGCACGACCCGCGAGATGACGGGCAAGGCCGAACGCCTCCGCGACCTCGAGGGCAGCGCGCAGGTGGTGTGGGAGCATCCGGACGACTTCTTCGACGCCGCGAGGGCCGAGCTGCCGCATCCGGCGGTGTGGGTGGGGGAGCTTTACCTCGAGCTGCACCGCGGAACGCTCACCAGCCAGCACGCCACCAAGGCACTGCACCGCTGGGCCGAGCACGCGCTGATCGAGGCGGAGCTGTGGGCGGCGACGGATACGGTGCGCACCGGTGCCGCCTACCCGCAGGCCGAGTTCGACCGCTTGTGGCAGACCGTTCTCCTGCACGAGTTCCATGACATCCTCCCGGGGACCTCGATCGCCTGGGTGCACCGCGAGGCCGTCGCCGTGCTGACGGACGTG
This sequence comes from Microbacterium sp. KKR3/1, assembly GCF_021272365.1. Taxonomy (NCBI): domain Bacteria; kingdom Bacillati; phylum Actinomycetota; class Actinomycetes; order Micrococcales; family Microbacteriaceae; genus Microbacterium; species Microbacterium sp. KKR3/1. Next base: position 175,228 of record NZ_JAJSDW010000004.1, read on the forward strand.
CTCTCGGATGCGCAGGACATCGCGGGTGCCGCCCGACGCTCGCTCGCGGGCGAGGGCGATCGCGAACTGCGGTTCGAGCCGACCTCGGTCGGGCGCGCGGGGGGACAGGGGCACGCTCTCGGCGCGGCGTTCCTTCCCGAGGCGACCCCCGCTGCCGTCTCGCTCTCGCAGGAGGACGACGGCTGGCGGCTGGAGAACGATCTCGTCTCGGTGCGCGTGTCCGCCGACGGTCTGATCGTCTCCGCCGTCGACAAGGCATCGGGGCGCGAGGCGGTCGCTGCGGGAAAGGCCGCGAACCTGTTCCAGCTCCACCAGGACTTCCCGAACATGTGGGACGCCTGGGACATCGATCGCTATTACCGCAACAGCGTCGACGACCTCACCGCCGTCACGTCGATCGAGGCGACCATGGTCGGCACCGTGGCGAAGATCGTGGTCGTGCGCCCGTTCTCGGAGTCGACCATCACGCAGACGATCCTTCTCGCACCCGATTCGCGGACCGTGCTGCTGCGCAACGAGATCGATTGGCACGAGACCGAGAAGCTGCTCAAGCTCGCCTTCCCGCTCGACATCCAGGCGGCGCACACCGAGGCCGAGACGCAGTTCGGCTACCAGTCGCGGGTGACGCACACCAACACCAGCTGGGAGGCGGCGAAGTTCGAGACGTCGATGCACCGGTTCGTCCTGGTGCGCGAGCAGGACTTCGGCGTCGCACTCGTGAACGACTCGATCTATGGCTACGACACATCTCGCGAGGTGTCGGAGGATGCGGTGACGACCACGGTGAGGCTCTCGCTGCTGCGTGCCCCGCGGTTCCCCGACCCCGACACCGACCACGGCCACCACGAGATCGAGGTCGGCTTCGTGATCGGGGCGGACGCCGAGATCGCGACGGCCGAGGGCATCCGGATCAACGCGCTCCCCACCGTCGTGCGGGGTGCGCGGGAGGTCGAACCCCTGGTGTCGGTCCGGGGTGAGGGGATCGTCGTGTCGGCGGTCAAGCTCGCCAACGACGGATCGGGTGACGTGATCGTGCGCGTGTACGAGGCGCTCGGGCGACGCACGGCCGGCGAGCTGACGGTCGGGTTCGAGCACCGCGGGGTACGCGAGGTGAGTCTGCTCGAGGACGACATATCGGACGCGCGCACCGGTGGCGACATGAGACTGCGTCCGTTCGAGGTGCGCACGCTCCGCATCGCCCGCTGAGCAGAGATCCGCGGCGTGCGGGATCGAAAACGCACCGGGAAACCGGTGCGGAGGAGCGGTTTCGATCCCGCAAGCCGCCGACGGACGCGCACGACACGCCCGGCGGTCGAGCCTGATTTGCCCGATCCCCGCGATCCGCGTAACTTATTACCTGTTCGCCCCAAACGGTTGAGCGGAGGTCCTCGGACCGGCTCCCGTCAAGCAGCTAACACCTCCCGAATCCCAGACACTCACTGAGTGAACAGGATGAAGGTGCTGACTCGTTCCCTCACTCAGGCCGAAGAAAATCGGACTTGACAACGGAGATGAGATCGGTAAGATAGAGAAGTTGCCCTGTGGGCCTGGTTGTGATGACTGGGTCGTGGGAGCATCCGATCCTTGAGAACTCAACAGCGTGCACTTGTCAAATGCCAAATTATCCTCGTCTAGCTT
>NZ_JAJSDW010000005.1:0-43681 GCF_021272365.1 Microbacterium sp. KKR3/1
GGAGCCGCTTGTCAGAATCGAACTGACGACCTTTTCATTACGAGTGAAACGGTGTAGATCGAATCGCGCCCACAAACCCTTGATTTCTAGCCAGCATACCTCGACCGAGGCGGCGGAGTACACACAGAGGTGCACACATTCGGGTCAGGCTGCTCGACGCTCTCGGCCGTCCGCTGATCGCTCCGCCCGCTCTCGCACCATCCGTGCCGTCATGGGGTGTGCTGCGATCCCCTCAGCGGATCGTGCTGCCCTGGCGAGGAGGACGTAGTAACGCACCTCGGTGATCCCGAGCTCGCGGCGGATGCGTTCTGTCTTCTCTGGGGTCTGGTGGGGGTGTTGGGCTTCGAAAGCGAGAAGGTCAGCGGGCGTCATGGGCTCGATTGTGCTCGCGGGGTCAGACATCGCGGAGTTGACGCATGCTGTAAAGCCTGGTTAGGGTTACAGGTAATCCACCCCGTCTTGATGCCCTCGGCATCACGGCGGGGCTTTTTCTACCGGAAGAGTGTCTCGTGGCCGAGCGCGTCGTTGTCTTCTTCGATTGGCAGAACATCTACAAGCGCGCACGTGAAGCGTTCGGATACGACGACAGCCCCGCATACAAGGGTCAGGCTGATCCGATCGACCTGGCATTACTCCTCGCCGGCAAACACGCAGAGAACATGGGCGTGGAGGTCGAGCTGACTCAGATCCGCATCTACCGGGGGCGCCCTACGCAGCAGCATGACCCCCGCGGATACAATGCGTTCCAGCGTCAGGCTGCCCGATGGTCCAGGAACAACAAGGTACGCCCTCGCTTCAATGACCTCCGCTACCCAGAGGACTGGGGCGAGCCCGGCTGTGCCGCTCCCCGCGAGAAGGGTATCGATGTCGCGCTAGCGGTGGACCTTGTCTCCATGGCTCACAACGACGACATGGACGTGGCGATCGTGATGTCCGCCGACTACGACCTCGTGCCAGCCATTCAGGAGGTGGTGACCCGACGCATTCACCGCGGTGTCGGTCCCGTCGTCTCGGTTGCCGCTTGGAAGAGCGAGCACAATGGGCGCCCCCTTCGCATCAGGCTGCAGAGCGACGCCCTCTGGTGCCATTGGCTCAGTGAACAAGACTTCTGGTCTGTTGAGGACGACACGGATTACGGCGTCGCCCCACCCAACACTTCAACAGTCCCTGTCCCTGGTCCGCCACGATTGCGGTAACCCGCAATCACTGACGCCCGTTCGGTGGCCCCTTGTACACGTCCTCCCGTTGCTGCTTGTATGCCGCGTAGAGCCGTTCGCAGGCGTGGGACAGGGTGTTCGACCACCCGATGACGTCGCTGTACAGGGTGACCTTGTAGCGGACAACGCCGGACACGCGCCGGATCTCGATGCGTCCGAACGATTCCACATCGCCCGGTGAGCGCATTACCCACAGGCCGGGTTGTGGCTCGTCGGTCCAGAAGATCGGGTGCCACTGGGTCATGCTTCCCATGATGCGGCCGACCGGGGACACTCGGGTATGGTCGGGTTTGGGTGGTCCCGCTGTCCGACGACCTGGTTCTTCCGGTGTAGGCGGGCCCACTCCAACGACGAACGACCCCCACCATGCTCCGGGGGGAAGCATGGTGGGGGTCGGTTCAGTCGAGGTCTCGATCGACGGTGAGTGTCGCGTATCCCTTGTTGGGGAACGTGACCACCGCGCCACTGATCGTCGTTTCCAGCTCGACACGGTACGTGCCAACCGGGAGTTCCCCGGTGAGGACGTGCTGCACGAGTCCCTCGCCGGCGTCGACGATCGAACAGGGCAGGTCGATGGGTTCACCGGTCCGGGTTCGGGCGGTGAGACGCACGGTCGCCCCGGTGAGGTCCGCGTTGGCTTTGAACTCGACCGGGTGGGTGTCGTTCTCTTTCACGATCATGCGTCCTCCAACGTTCGAGTGAAGCCAACTGGGGTGAGAGTGTGGCCCACATCCACTGCGGTGAGGGTGCGCACGTCAGGGACCGGGCTCGCGTTCCCTGTGTGCGCTGTGCCTGTGAGGGCGAGGGCGCCGAGCGCATTCCGCATGATGCTGAACGCCACCGAGCCCACTCCCCCAAGCGACAGGACGGCATCCGCAGCACGACCTACCTCAGCCGTAACCGTGGCTGTGCCGCTGAGGGACAGCGCGGAAGTGCCAGTGCGCTCCACGGACACTGAGAAGGTAGCCGTGCCACCGAGCCCCAGCGTGCCCTCTGCGGTCCTGTCCGCGGCCCCCGCTGTCGTTGCCGCCCCAACTAGAACTAGCTCGCCTGTAGCGTCTCTGTCGACGGTCAAGGAGGATTCTGCGGAACCGTTCAAGCCCAGTCCACCAGACGCGCCCCGGTCAACGACCAGAGCGCGTGTTGCAGCGCCGGCGAGAACAAGAGCGCCCGAACCGGACCTATCCACCGCGACTGTGACGGAAGCAGCCCCGGAGACACCAAGAGTCGCCGTAGCAGAGCGCCCCACCGTGACCGTGCGGGATGCCGAACCAGACAGTGTGAGAACGCCCGTCCCGTCGACATCAACAGGCGTGTCATCCACGAGCAACGATGCGACGTACGCGGACCGAACCTCGTAGCCCAGCGGGGTCATGTGGGTGCTGTCCGTCGTCAACCAGTACGGTGACGGGTTCGCTCCCCCATCGATCCCACGAATGTACGTGTCCCAGTCTGCGAACTCCGCGTTCCCACGCGCGGTGAGCTTCGCCTGAATGAGTCCGTTGACGCGGATGTCGTCCGTGGATGCTGTTGCTTTCGACGTCAGACCGATCCAGATGATCTTCGCCGTACCACCGATCGCGGTGAGCAGGGTGTCGATGTCCGCATTGATCGTCGAATCGGACTGGGGCCGGTCGTTCGTGCCGAGGGCGATCACCCACGTGTCGATCGAACCCAGCCATGCGGTCGCGTCCGCGATGTTGTTCGCTGCTGTCTTCCCCGTCAGGTCCGCGACGGCGATACGCTTCCCACCGACGCCCCAGAAGTAGACATCTCGGGTGCTGAGCCCAGCGTCCACGAACGCGTCGTAGTAGTAGCTGTTGTCGCCCAGGCCACCCATGTTCGAGTCACCGATGATGCCGACCTGTGTGGCGCCGAGCGCGTCGGGGGTCTCGAGGACCATCGCCGCAGTGACGGGAGTGTCGGAGACGAGCAGCATGCGGAACAGCCAGTCGGGCAGGGCAGGGCTGGAACCAATCTGCCCCATCCGCCAGTTGTCAACCAGCCCGAACGTGTTCGTGGCACTGATCGTATCGATCACGGTCGTGCCGTCCGCCGCGGTGATCGTCACTGACGCTGCCGTGGCAGACACGGACCCGGTAATCGCATAGTCGGTGTTCGTCGCCGTCACCGACGACGTGTCCAGTCCGTTCGACGATGCGCCATCAAGGATGATCGTTCCGGTACTGCCACGCCGCAGACGGAACGACGTCGACCCGCCCGAGGTGAACGGGTGGAGGATGACCTGTGACGACGACGGGTTCCCAGTTGCCCGGTACCGGAACCCGAAGTAGGTGGTCGACGGTGAACCGAGGGGCGACTTCCCAATGATCTTCGTCGCCGCCGACGATGTGACCCGATACCAGGGAACCCCGCTGATCGTGTCCGCGACGATCAGCGGGTTCGCTGCAGTGAGTTCGGAGTCCCACACACCTGTGAGGTCGTCACCGGAGATCTTGAGCGTGACGGTCATTACGCCTCCTTGTAGATGCGGAGACGGCTCACCACCATCCGCGACTCCTGCCAGTCCGGTTTCGGCTCCTGTGCGTTCGGTCCGCCGATCTGCAGCGTGACCCGGGGGTACCAGAGCCGGTCGGGGATCTCGTACACGGCGTCATACCAGTCCGGGGTCGGGCTGATCCGCTCGGAGGGGATGTACTTCGCCCCACGTTCCCAACACCACACGCGCGCCCCGTCGATGAGAACCTCGAGACGTCCACGGGTCTTCACCATCGTGTGCGTGTGAGGTGCGGCAGGATCCATGTTCGGGAGTCCCGCGTAGGGCAGGCCAGCGTTCAGCTTCCGCTTCGACGTGTAGTTCTCCCATAACGTCGCCCACGCCTTCGCGCCGGTCTGCGGCCAGTCGTACGGCCACGTCTCGCACACGTCGAGCTCACCCGAGTCGCCGTGCGTGAGCGGGCGGAACCACAGCGGGCACGGCCACTGTCCATACTCGGTCGGCAGGACCGCGGTCACGTCAGCGCGGAAGTAGTTCGGCACCTGGATGTGACGGCCCAGGGCATCCCCGGACGTGTAGGGGCGCTTTCCTAGGCTCTCGCGCCGCCCGACGATCGTCATCCCGTCACCGAAGATCACGTTCTTCGGCGCGTTGTACGAGTTGTCGTTCGACTGGGTTTCCTGCCGGAGTGTCCACCCGTCGTTCTTCTCGAACGTCGAATCGTAGAACGACACCCACCCGTCAGGATCCTTGGGCTTCTCGAGGACCGCGATCCGCTCGAGCAGCTGCGAGATCGTTTCGTCTTGCTCGAGGATTCGGGTCCGAAGAGGGGCGGTAGCCTCAGCGACCGCCTCATCCACGAAACCGTCGATGACCTCAGCGAGACGATCCGCGTAGGACATCATCCCACCGTGATGGCAGGTGTGGCGTTGACGGTGGTCTGCCCCGGAAGCTCACCAGTCGATGATGCCAGGGCGAACCCGCCGACGAACGTTCCAGCAGTCGAAGCCGTCCACACGCCGATGTGCGTGTACTCGCCCGCAGGGACGTCGAACGCCACGACAGACCCCGGCACGGAACCATCCGAAGAGCCACCGCTCCACACGGTCTGCTTGCGCGCGTAGGCCGGCGAGCCGCCTGTAGCCTCGTTCGCACCGGTCGTTCCCGGATCCCCCGTGTGCAGGCTGATCCAGTCCCCACGGCCAGCGGCAGCCAGAGCCGCCACTTCCTTCGTCTCATTCGTGAAAGCCATGATCAGTACCCCTTCCGAGCTGCAGCGGCCTGGATGCTCGCCTCACGCTCCGAGTCAGACAGGCCCGCGAGAGACGCGAGAACGTCGTCCTTCTCGGCGACATCGCTCGGGGTGAGGTTGAGGGCCGCGAGTGCCAGCGCGAGCCACAGGGGCGCGGCCGGGATGAGGTCCGGGAAGTAGAAGCACGCGACCGGGAACCCGGCCAGCAACAGGCCATAGATCCACTTCCGGACGGTGCGGTTGAATACCTTGCTCATGGTTACTCCTTGTAGTTCGGGTAGGGCGGGATGTCTTTGTTGTCCACGCACGGCGCTTCGATCAGAAGCCGACGCACCTGCGATGTGTGTTCCTCGGAGATGCGCCGTTTGCGCGCCTCTTCGTCGGCGTGGTCCCACGCCCGGTTCACCTCGTCACGGCGCTTCCGTCCACGCCCAGACAGGGCATCGACGAAACGCTTCACGAGCTCGAGAAGGATGCCCCCGACACCGAGAGCCAACAGGTACGAGACGATCAATGCGCCATCCATAGTCACCTCGCGCGTGGTTCGTAGCTGTACTCCTTGATGAAGAAGAACCTCAGAATGAACGGGGACGCGGCGAGCAGGATGATGCCGACCTGTGTGGCCCGTGAACCGCCCGTCTCGAGCGCCTGCCAGTGCAGGACGATCACAACGGAGAGGTAGATAGCGAGGCCGATCAGGATCGGTGCGATCCCGAGGAGACGCTCAGCCCACCACCACCCCGGCAACACCGTGACCGTCCCGACGACACCGCCGACGATGAACAGACCTGCCCACACGGTCGTGAGCAACGGCCCCACCTCGCCAGCGATCGTCTGCGGCGGGTTCACCAACGTCACGACCCCGATCAGGGCAGACAGGGCGTAGATCACCAGGTAGATGACCTTCACATGTCGGGGTTTCGCCACCTTCCCCCACGCCCGTTTCAGCGCGCGCATCAGCGATCCGTCATCGATGCGAGCTCGGGCCACCGCATCACGAACTTCGCCGCAAGCTGGTCACGGTGCCCAAGAGAGAGCATGGGCGCACCGCCGCCCCAGTTCTTCGCGATCGACACCCCATACTCAGGCTTGTCGCTCACCGACTCATCCCAGAGCCCGCCAGCGAAATCCATCGTCACGTAGTACGTGCGCTCGTCTGCACCGGGCCGCTTGTATCCGAATACCTTCATCGTGTCCTCCTCGGGTTCCTCTTCGATCGGGGGTGCCACATTCCCGCCACTGAGCGGGTCCGGGAGATGCCATGCACCATTCGACGACTGCACCAGCGACACCGTTTCGTGACGGTGCTTGTCGCGCTTCTCGTCGTACTCGAAATGCCAACGCTCGACGAGCGTCCACACCCCGTTCACCCACCGGTAGACGGTTCGAACCCACCCGTGCTCCGCCATCAACGCGAGATGCTTCTGCGCCTCATCGGAATCGATCGCCGCGCCCAACTGGTGAATGCTGGGCGTGTTCGGGTTCAACGCGATCGGGTACCCATACCTCAAGTACCGCTGATAGTGCTCGTTCTGCTGAGCCCACGAACGCAACGCCTCCGTGATCTGCATCCGGTGACCCAATGCCCGGTCGATCCGGGCCAGAGACTTCGCCGGCGCTTCACGGAGAAAACCACGCCCACCACCCAGGTTGACGATGACGCCAGAGCCGCCCATCAGTCGTCACCTGGTGGGATCAGGGCGATGGACTCGCCACACGGTCCGCACTGCACCGAGGGAGACTCAGAGTCGACCTGGACTGTGAGAACAACACCCTCGTTCACGCAGCCGTCCGTGGAGCAACATACGTTCGCTGAAACAAAGGTTGGATCGCTCATCCTGATGCACTCCCCGGCGTCATCTGTACCGCTTGCCAATAGACGGACCTAGCTACCTGCGTTCCGGTTGATGTGAAGACATTCACGCTGAAACTCGTCGTCGAGGCCCCGGAGAATACGCGCGCAATATCGATGGAGCCGACCGACAACGCGGTGCACACAATGTTCGGCGGCTGGCTAAACCTGCCAGCGGGCAAGGTGACCGTCGTAGATCCTGACGCGGACACCGCAGTGACACCGGAAGCCACAGCCCACGGCTGGTATGGATTGTCAGTGCGATCGTTCCCGGCGAGGACAAGCACTCTGCGGTGTTGCTCCACGCAGACCACTCGCGTCCCGACCAGCAGTCCATTGACCACGGTCTGGGGCGTCACGGACAACGGCTCCGCGTCCCCGTCAATCTGCACCCTCAAGGGCGAAGCCTGTGTAACGGTCGCCCACCTTATGGTTGGCATCAAATCGATTCGTGCGCCCAGCTTCGCGATCCGGTCAAGGACAAGGTTGAGGTGATCCAGGAACGGGGCCATGAGGGACGCCATCAGGTGACCTCCCGCCACTCTGCTTGAATGTCGGTATCGAAGGAGAATGAGCAGGTCATTCGCTGCACGGTTGCTAGGCGCCGGCGTCCATCTTCTGGGATGAAGGCGACGAGATCGTTCGGATTAAGCGCGAGCATCGCGTGAGTTACCGTGAGACGGGAGACGGGAGTCATCGCGTCGCGCAATCTCCTCGCCGCGTACTGATCGATCACCGATTGCGACTCAGCCTCCACGCCTTCATCCTTCGCAGTAATCCACCGACCCCGCGCCTGGTAGGAGTACTGGGACTCCGGATCTTCGTTGGTCGCCACCCCGACCAGCGGTGGCGCATCCTCATCGCCTTGCCCGACCGCTATGAACCGGTTCGGAACAGACGTATTGTCTTGTTCGGACGACCAGTCCGGGAAGTGAACGGACGCCTCGCCATGCTTGAACTCGAAGCTCACCGGACGAGAAGCTGGATCAACGTAGGGCTCTACACGGAACAGCCCCGAGCCGTCACACCAGAGTGACCAGTACCCGGCGGCCTGCAGTAGATCGTTAATGATCGTGAGCTTCGAAGTTCCCGCCTCCCATGTGAGTGCTGACGGCAGAACCGACGCCGACTCGGTGACAGCGATGCGAACCTCGCCCGAGGATTCGATCACCTCGACGACAGCAGGAATGATCTCTGTGCCAGCCGGGAGTGAGTACCGATCTTCTACCGTGTCCTCACTGACAACATTCATCTTCGTCAGCAAGTCCACGGTGTAGCTGACCCCGACCGCAGAGTGGTTCTCGGTCGGAGAGGAAAGCAGATAAGTGCCGACAGGCCACGTGACGCTACCGTTCACGTATGTGGCCCGAACTCGGTGGGACATCCAATCGATGTCACGACTGTGGTCCATCTGCAAAGACCCGGACCCACCGAGAACGGCCTGCGCTACTACCTCGGCCGACCCCCCGGTAACCCCGTCGAGGGGTCCGAGGGGTCGGTCTTCGGAGTCGAGTAGCTCGAATGTCCAGGCGATCATGTGGCCTCCGTGAGCGTGAAGCTGTACCCCCACAGCCCTTCCCAGCCGTCCTCGTGGATGCTGGATGACTGACGGGCGAGTGGAATCTCGTCGACCATTCCGTAGATGCGGCGGCCGTCAGGATCGCGGAACAGGAACAGGGACGTGGATGCTTGCGCCAACCGCGTGAGCAGCTCGACATCTGCCGTATCGCTGTCCCTGTCGGTTGTAACCCCAGATACGGCCACGACGCGCGATAGTGCCAACCCAGTGAGCGCCACAGGCTGCGAACGGCCCGCGTACTGCTTGAGGGCACGCTCTCGACGCGGTGTGATCCTCACGGACGGGTCAAATGGGAGCCGTCCCGATATCCCGAAACCCTCCCCGCCGGCCAGCCACAACGCCCCCGAGTCCGCGGGAACCACAACATCAGAGGTTGAGGTAGCTCCCTCCGCAGTGAATGCGGTGGCGCGGTAGAGCGTTTCTCCGAAGCTGAGCGACTCCCTGTCGACAGTCACGGTGTCCTCCGTCACCTCGACAAAGCTCTCCCACGTTGCCCCCTCATCGATAGAACGTTCAACGATGACAAAAACGGTCGGCGCAAACTCCTCCCCATCCCCTGGGGACACGGTGAGCTGCACTCCGCCTTCGGCCTCATCCCACGTGCCAGCGATCGACGGCGCGGCAGGAGGGTCGAACGCGACGGTGAACGCCTGGGCTGCCCAGTCGGACCACACCTCACCCGTGGCCGCCCGAACCCGAACGGTCCAATCCCCCTCGGTGAGGCGCGTACTGAGCGTGAAACTCGTCGATGCGCCGGAACCGGAACGTACCTCTACTGTGTCCCCGTTGCCGTCGAGAAGTTCGAGCTCCCACACGGACTGCGGTCGTCCCTGCACCTGCAGCCACGACCACTCCACAGTAAGCGTTGACGCATCCCACTCGGTCTCCGGTTGGGTGATAGCAACGCCAGGGCGATCTATGACCGACAGTGTGGCGGTGGACGACCAAGGGGACCAGTCCGGGTGTGAACCTTTGGTGCGTGCACCCCACTCCCAATCGCCTACGGCGAGAGCGAGATCGCGGTATTCGTCTGTCGCCCCAGAGACGGTTGTCCATGTCGGGCTTCCCACAACTCGGTATCGAACCTCATAAGCTGTCTGCGCAGAAGAGTCGACCGGGTTGTGCACCCATGCGAAGCGAACATCAGCGTCATCCGGACGCACCGAACCGTTAGGGTCGAGCCCAGTGGGCGCGTTCGGTGCTGCGAGGAGCTGGACCGTGTTCGATGGCTCCGAGTACGCACCCGTAAGAGAGTCAACCTCAGCCCGAACCGTGTACGTGTGCGGAGTCGCGGGGTTCGGTGAGACGTGCGTCCAGGGCATCAGCACACCCGTTGCGACTACCGTCGCACCATCACGCACGTCATATGAAGAAACCCACGCAGGCCGCCCCGATACCGAGACAACGATATCGTCACCCGTTCGGGACGCTGAGACTCCAGTAGGGGCGTCAGGGGTCGTGTACACGGTGTCGACGTTGGACCAGCCGGATTGCCCGGCAGGAGTCTTGCCGGCAACGCGGTAGTTGTACTTCTTGCCCGCAACCGTGGTCGTGTCCGTGAAAGTAAACGCGTTCCCAGTGGGGACACCGATCTGTTGCCAAGGACCATTGTCCGTAACCCGCTGGACCACGACGCTCGTGTAGGTGGCGTTCCTTGTCCACGTCAACGTGTGCTGGGTGTCCGAAACGCGAGCCACTGACAGTCCAGACGGCGCCGCAGGAAGAGCACGAGTGATCGACACCGTCATCGATTCAGCGCCGCCCAGGCCCAGGGTGCCGGTGGCCTGCTGCGACAGCGACGTTGTGCCGCTTGCGGTATACGTGCGCGACCCGAGCAGCTTGCTCCCGAACCCCGCAGGAAGATAGATCGTGTAGTTCGTCCCATTGATCGCATAGCGATACGTGCCAACGTTCGTTGATGGGTCGCTACACAGGACGTAGTAACGGACTGTAGATCCGTCATCGGAAACCCGCAGGGTTCCCGCCGTTCCCACGCTCTTGTCAACCATTCGGACTCCTCAACGCAGGTGGCCCCGCCTGTTAGGCGGGGCCACTCACTAGTGGGCGGTCAGGTGGTGAGGGCGACGTGCGCCGCCGCTCGAGACGGAACTGCCTTACTCAACGTCTGTTCAGCCTCGATACGCATGCGACCGATCAGGTCACCGTGAACATCCACGATCACGAGCTCCGATGGCATCCCGCCGAGTCCGTTGCGCAGCGCGCTCGACTCTGCGGGCGTGAGCACCGCTTCCGGTTTCCCGGACCGATTCACGGCCAGGCCACCGTCTGGGAGCCACCCGCCCTGGTCGTACAGCTTCGGCACCACGCCACCGTTCGCCATGGCGAGGTGAACGTGGTTGTAGTGCTGTCGTCGCACCGCATCCGACCACCCGTTGAACGGGCGACCGTTCTGCAGTTGCCGGCTTCCGGCAGGGCTGTAGATCAGCTCAGACGCGTTCGGGAACAGCTTCGCGATCGCGTTGAACGTCGCCATGGACGCCGGCACGATGTCGATCGCACGCCCGAGAGCGTGATACGACTGACCGCCGTTGACGGTCTTCGCACCAGGACGGAAGTTCGACGTCATCACCGAACCAGGAACCTGACTGCGGACGATGTTCCACATCGCCTCCCAGCCCATCCCCTTCGTCCCGACACCCTTCGGCGCCGCGGCCTTGAACAGGTCAACGAACCCCATCAGGGTCTTCTCCGCCAGCCCACCCACGGTCTTCCCGAAGATGTTCTGATCCCCCATCAGGGGACGGATAATCCCGTCGATCACATGAGACTTGATCGCCTGCGCGGGGTTCGTCATGAACTCCCACGCCACCGACGCAGCCTTCGTGATGTTGTCCCACACGTCACCGAAGAAGTTCCCGGCGCCGTCACCGAACGGGAGCTTCCCGTTTCGGGCCGCAGCGTTCAGAGCATCCACCCCAGAGGCACCGCCGACGAGGCGAGTGAACTCGGGGCGCATGATCGCCTCACCACCGGAGAGCGCGAGCCCTCCCGCGGTCGGCGACCAGAACTGGTGAACGTCACGACCAGGCGTGTACCCAGGCATGACGCCACCGGAAGCGAACTTCACCAGCGGCGCCTTCGGGAGCTTCATATCGTCGAGCCCGAGAGTGCCCACCATGTCGTTCCAGAACGACCGAAGACCCTTGTTCCACACCGTGTCGAGAACGAAGTTGATCGGGACCGCGGCGGCCTTCTTGATGCCATCCCATGCTTTGCCGATCGCTTTCGCCGTGTTCTCGAACGCCTTGCCGATCAGGTCGATACCGACACCGAACGGCTTGAAGACGTTCGCCTCGATCCACTTCCAAGCGTCACGAATCGCCTTCGAGATCCCATCCCACACCGGCTTCACGATGTTCAGATACAGCCACTCGAACACCTGGCCGATCGCATTCACGGCGTCACCGATGAACCCGAACACGGGCGACAGGACCGTCTCCCACAACCACTGGAAGAGGATCGCCCACCCGTTGATGTACGGCTCGAGAACGTTCTTCCACAGCCACGTCACGATGCCACCGATCGCCGTGAACACGGGCTGCAGGGCGTTCACCCACAGCCAGTTCGCGATTGCGCCGACCAGACGGAACGCGTTCACGATGAGGTCGAACTGCAACTTGAACGCGGCGGCGATGAACTCCACAGCCTTGCCGATGAAGTCGAACACCGGAGACAGCACGTTCTCCCACAGCCACACGGCGATGTCACCGATGGCCTTGAATACCGGCTGGATCACGTTCTCCCACGCGGCGGTGAAGAACGCTGAGATGTTCGCCCATGCCTCACCGAGGAAGCGGGTGAACTCAGCCCAGATTGCTTTACCGAGCTCTGTCTGCGTGAAGAACCACACCAGAGCACCGACGAGGGCGGTGATCGCCGTAATGATAAGGCCGATCGGGTTCGCACGGAGTACGAGATTCAGTGCCTTGTTCGCGACAGTTGCCGCGTTCGTGGCGACTGTACTCGCGACAATCGCGATCTTCGTCCGCAGCGACAATGCCTCATTCGCGCGGAGGGACGCGATCAGCGTCACCAGGGACGAGTTCTGGATAGCGTACGCAGCAGCACCGATCTTTGCCGCAAACCCAGCCGCATAGGTCGCACCCGCGGCGCCATAGCTTGCCGCCGCGAAAGCAGCCTGCACGGCCCGTGCAAAGCTGACAGCCTTGGCGTATGCCGTGAGCGTGCCGACGACGATCGCCATCGGCACGAGCCAGTCCTTGTTCGCCGCCGCCCAATCTCCAACCGCGAACGCAATATCTACGATCCCGCCCAGTACCGGACCCATCGCGTTCACAACTTGAGTCGCACCCGACAGGAATGCATCGATCGCTGGCTTGAGCTTCTGAATTATCGTCGCGAGGGTCCGGGTGACTGCGGTCGCGAGGTTTGCTTGCGAGGTTGCGATGCCGTCCGTGGCCGACTTCGCCTGTTCGGCGAATGACGCGAACCCGGAGTATCCGTCCTTGTTCAGCGCCAGGATCGCAGCGTTGAACTGATCGAACGTCACCGAACCGGACTGCATCGCCGCGTAGAGGTCGGTCTGCTTCGCATTCGCGCCCAGTAGGGACTTCGACAGCTGGTCCATCTGTCCAGGCATCGCAGAGACCATCGACCGCCATGCAGTCATGTCGACCTTGCCGATCGCGAGCTGCTGGACGTACTGCTCCATGGCGTTCGCCTGGATTTCCGTGCTCTTGCCGCCTGCGAGGAGCGCGTTGTTCAGCGCCAGCGAGAGGTCGGTTGCCTCACCCAGAGAGCCCGTGAGCGGTGCGAGCTGCTGCACCGCCGAGGCCATGCCGTCGAGGGTCGTCGGCAACCCGATCAAGCTCTTGGAGATCTTGTCGATCGACGCCTTCGCATCGTCGGCCGAGTACCCGAGGTTCGCCATGATCTTCGGGAAGTTGTTCAGGGTGTCAACTCGCTTGATCGCGGCGTCGATGGACCCGGTAACCAAGGAGATCGCCTTCGATACTCCCGCCGCAGCTGCACCCGCTACAGCGCCAGTGAGGATGCCCCCCCAAGCCTTGCCCCGATTGCCCAACACAGACCCAACGCCAGAGCCGCCGAGCTCGCGATCGATGTCGCTCTTCACCCCAGGCATCCGAACATGGAGAGCTACGTAGGCGTTTGCGATTTCTGTGCCGGGCATCGAGAGCCTCCTAATGTCGGGAAGCCCGGTACGATGCGGGCATGAAACGAATTTCGGCAGCAACAGGAGTGCTCGTGATTGGACTGGCTCTCACGGCCTGTTCATCGGTGGCGGAGACGGGCTCAACAGTGGGACCGACCGCGGTCACGCAACAGGCGGAAGAAGTGGCCCCCGAGATTGGCACGCTGGAGAACCCGATCCCGTTCGGAGAGACCTATGTCGTAGCTGATCTCGGGGAAGACTCGACTGATGCGTGGGAGGTCACCGTCGCTGCCCCCGCCGACAAGACCGCTGACGTGATCGCGTTCCACGACGGCGAGACAGGGTACGAAGATGAGTACCCTTCCGACGCCGTGCATCAGGTAGTTGATCTGACGATCACCCGACTCGGTGAAGTGGCGGCATCCCCCGGCGATGATCTTGACTTCAGCCTCACGGTCGACGGGATCGAGGAGGGGTACAGCGCCGTTACCTTCACGGATGGGGCTAGGTTCCGACTCCTTGACGCCATGCAGCCTGGCGCAACGATCGAGTATCCGCTGGTGTTCACCGTCTCGCCCGGTGAAGTCGGCGCCGTGGCGCTAACTTCACCAAGCGGAACGGTTTACTTCGGCTAGGCGGAACGGTCGTTTCGCCTAGCCCACTGTTCGGCGCGGGCATTCATGCGCTTCTCTTCTGCGCGCACCTCGCCATGTGCGGGCGGTGGTTCCTCGGGCTTCGGAGCCTTGCGGCCCTTCTGCCCGTCTTCGGTTTTCATCCAGGCCAGCACCCTGACGCCGTAATCGACGCGGGCGAGCATGTGTGTCTCGTCTGTCCACGCCAACGGCCCGCCAGCGGCCTTCCAGAGGGCACAGCCGGGGGGAAGGTTCGCGACTAGATCGGCGAGCTCGAGCACCCCGTAGTCGTGGTTGGAAAGCCTGATTCCGTATACCGCCTGGAGGGACGCCCTCAACGCTCCCTCATGCTCGTGGAGGGCGCCGACCAGGCTTACGAGTTTGGGGCTACAGCCGCCAGAACCTCGGAGATGAACTCAGATGCCACTTCGACCGAGACGCGGCCGTTGTCGCCGCGTAGTCCGTCCATGACGGTCTTGAAGTCGTCCCCGAAGAGGCGATGTGCGACAGATGCGATCCGCGCGCCCTCGCCGTCCTGCATCTTCGCGAGGTCGTCGAGGAGCTCGAAGTCATCGAGTGCATCCTTGTCGATCTTCACGGTGATGCCCTTGATGGTGACGGTAGAGATGCCGTCCTTGGTATCGACCTTCGGCTTCCGGTCGGCAGGCTTGGTTGTAGCCATTTCAGTAACCCCATTCGTTGTGTAGCGGTTCGACCCCATGAGTGAAGGAGGTGGCGGGCCTGGGGTCAGAACCCGCCACCCGGTCTTTCAGTCGGAAGCGACCGGCTCCGACTTGTCGTCGGTCGACTTCTTCCGAGACTTCTTCGACGAAACGGTGTCTTCCACTCGCTTCACGTTCCCGTTCCGGTCCGTCCGGTACAGCACGCCTTCCTCGAGGCGCACCATTACGCGGCCTCGAGGTCCGTGGAGATAGACGTGTAGTCGCCGATGATCTCCCCAATGAACGGGTAGCCGGCGATGTCGGTGTTCGCGTACACGAGGTCGCCGTTGGGTGCGATCTCGAGACGCGGGATCACGATCCGCATCTGGATGTCGTCGTCGTCGCTGTCGAACAGGTCAATGACTGCCGCACGGGCAGAGATCCGCTGCCCAGCCCCACGGGTCGCCGTACGGACACCGGTCGTCGTCGAGAAGGACTTCTCGTGGTATCGGAGAGCCTGAGTCTGGCCCTTCGTCTCGAGAGCGGTGAACGAGACGGTCGTACCGGGCTCGTTCATGCGGGTGCGGACAACACCGTTGCCCTGCCATCCACGGATCTTCTCCGGCGAGCCCGTCAGAGCCTCCGTGAGACCATCCGAGTGGATCCACCCGACGTCCTCGAAGTCCTCATCGAGAGCAGTCGTGAGATCGGTCGGGAGGGTGGTCCCGATCGGCGCGAGTGAGATCGAGTTGTTGTCGCTGCCCCAGATCCTTGCCAGTTCACTGTTGACCATCGGCCAACTCCTTTCATGCAAAAACCCCGCCACTAGGACGGGGTTTTGGTTGGTGATTGCGGTTTACGCTTCGAGGTAGGTGATCGCCCGCCTCAAAGCATCCGGGCTGTCTTTGAATCGCCCGAGGGCGACGTTGCAGTCATCGCACAGAAGGCCACGAACGCGATTCGTTGCGTGGCAGTGGTCCAGAGCAAGAGCCTTGCCGTTCGCGGCCTCCGTGGTATCGCAGATCGCGCATCGGCCTCCCTGTTCTTCGTGCATTCGGAGGTAGTCATCCGCGGTTATGTCGAGCCCCAGGTCGCGCCAGTTCTTCACCTTGACCCGAAGTGGGTCGCGTCGATAGCGCTGAGCGCTCAGTTCGCGGTTGCGGTCATGGTTCGCCCGGTACTGAGCGCGCCGATCAGCTCGACTCTTCTCCGGGTTAGATGCCCATCGAGCCTTGACGTACTTCGACGCGCAATCTCGGCAACGGTAGCTTCGCCCGTTGTGACTACCACGGTGGAAGTCGACATCTGGCTTCGCATCCTCGCACTCGGGGCATACTCGCCAAGACGTGCCGTCGCTCTGGGCAACCTCCGCCGAAGGTCGCTTTCGCGGGTGCGGGGAGCCAGGAGATCCATTTAGCCGTACCCGCTGGTAGTGCATCGAGCAGTACTCGGCGTTGCCCCGCCTTCCGCCGCTGGTGCATCCGTCAACGGAACATGTGAATGTAGGCTTAGTTTCAGCCATGACTCTCCTACTAGTACTAGGTGATCTGGTTAGGCTCCGAGAGTGTTACCAGCACTCTTTGGGGCCGCTTTCAGTTTACTCGGGCGCCACGGACCCGCCAGCGGATCGTGAACGAGTACCTGTCGCCGCCCGTGTCCGGGTCGGGATCGAAGTATGGGGAGGACACTGACTCCACCCCGCGCACCAGGGGCATCTCAGCCGAGTCGTTCAGAAACGCGTGATGCAGCTTCCGTGCCTCACGTCGGGCGATCGTGTCACCGTTCTCCCCACCGGAAGCATCCGCGCCGACCGTGACGGTGAGCAACGCATCGACGAACACCCGATTCGCGGGTCCGCCGCCGTCGATGACCTGCACGTACTTGGCTGGGCGCGGGTTCTTCACCTTCGTGGAAACATCCGTCCACGTCGTCTTCGAACGGATGAAGCTGATCGCCAGGACGGGAAGGTCAGGGAGCTCGACGGCCGGCATCAGGACTCCTTCGCGGCGTTCAACGCACGGGTGAGCACCTTGTTACGGGCTTCCTCACGCATACCGCGAGCGTTCTTTGCTCGCACATACGCACGGGCAGTCCACCTGTGCGGCACCACGTCAACCTCGAAGTCTTCTCCGGCGGCGGCTTGGATCTTCTTGGCTGATCGGACAACCGCGGCGGTAGCCTCACGGGAGGTCATCAGTGCGTTCAAGCCGCGGAGCTTGAGTTGTACGCGGACATTCGCCATCAGCCATCCACCCTTCGCAGAGTTGCGACTTTCGCGCGGCGGTTGCTGTCCGTGGGGTGCACCCACTCGCGGGTCTCCCCTTCGACTTCGTAGCGCTTACCGCGCGCCCAGACGACATCACGGTGCCCGAACACCACTGCCGCCGGCATGTACACGGTGGGCTCAACGATCACCCGATCATTGCCCTCGCGTGGCTCTGACGATGAACCGGGATCGAATGCGTAGACACCCACCGTCTCAGGTTCTGACCACGACTCCACGGGGTTGCCGGTGGCATCCTCCGCGCCACCGTCGAACACACCGTGCTCGACGTACTCACTGATCCTCCGAAACATCACCAGACCTCGAAAGGTGCGCGCACGGAATCGGGGTGGAACGGGGATGTCGTCGGGATGAGGTTGATGCTGAAAGCACCCTCCGTGGCGCCCTGGAGTGAACCGAGCTCCTTATCGGTCATCCCGAGCCCACCAGGAATCTCCCCACCGAACGTTGCCGATCGGGTATCGGAGAATGGACCAGTGGTCGTGGTGGTGTTGACCTGCCGCGTACCGTCCGGGTTGCGGAACACGCGCACGACCATAGCGACAGTCACATCGCGCGCCGTCTCGAGCAGTTCAGCGCTCGGCGGTTCGGCTTCCGCTTCAGCGTCGATCCGTTCCTGAAGGTCTGTGACCGTGCGACGGATCATCCGCTCGGCGCGGTCGATCCAGTTCTGAATCGACGTGATATCTGTTGGTGCACCCTCACCGATCCACGCGTCAAGAACATCCTGTGGGTCTGTCCAACTCGACATGATGCCTCCTCGTGGGGATCGGTCAAGGTGGGAGGGTGAACGGCCCCGAAGGATCGCGCACCCTCCCCTCTTGTTACTCGGACTTCTTGGGGCGACCAGGCTTCCGCTTGACCTCGACCGGTTTCGCGGACTCGCCCGACCAACCCATGCGTTTCAGCTTCTCCGCGAGGGCACCGTCGCACTCGACGACGGTGCCAGCGGGCGACATGAGACGCATCAGCCCTCGGTCGGCTCGTTGAACTTGACGAACGACTCGACGTCATCGACGTCCCAGCCGTACTCGGCCTCAGCGCGAATGGCGACGAGGTTGTTCTCGAACAGGGAGACGAGCTCGCCGTTGATCGTCACCGTGGCCTGCGTGGAGACGTCGTAGGTGATGCCACCAACGACACCCCAGACAGCCTTCGACCAGTTGCCCCCGAAGCCGAGGATGTCACCAGCGGCGACACCCTCACCGATGAACGACGGGCGACCAAGAAGGCGACCCGAGCGCACAACAGCGGCGTTCTCAACGGTGGGGCTGTCGATGAACAGCGGTCGACCGTTCAGGTCGACGGCTCCGTTGAACAGCGGCTCCGCGAGGACATCCCAGGCCGTGCCGGTCAGACGCTTCCCGTCGTTGACGAGGAGTGACAGGCCGGCATTGACATCCGCGAAGATGCCACCCTGTGCGGGGGTTGCGGTTCCGAGCTCGACGGCCTTCGTGGTCGCTGCGAGGTAGTTCCCCGCGCCGAACGGCGTGTTCGTGCCGTGCAGAGCCGCGGCATCGAAAGCGAGGGCGAATGCTTCCGCAATGTCCAGCTTCAGGTCGTTGATGTACCCGCCGGGGTTGGCGCGCACAGTCTCAGCCGAAACGACCGAGATCGCGGCGATCTTCTTCGGGCCGATCTTCCGCAGAGCCTTGCCGCCCGAGGTGGTCGGCTTCTGTCCGGCCTCTGCGACCCACGATGCGGTGGGCTTCGAGGTCGTGTAGGCGATCTCGACGCCGTTCGCGCCGATCGGGATCTTGCGTGCGAGCTGCTGCACGACAGACGACTTGCGCGCCTCCGCGAAGATCTCGCCCGCCTCGGTGGGCTTGATGAATCCAGCGAATTCGCTGGTAGTGGTGGGTGCAGTCTGCGCCATCACCTTCTCCTATCGTTTGGGGCGCTACTGAGCGCCGACAGCTTTCCGCAGTGCGGCCTCGAGGCCATCACCGTTCAGGGCAAGGTCGGGTGACCTACCCTCGCTGGGGACGATGAGCCGCTGTGGCTCCTGTGCCCCCTTGAATGCGATGAGCGCATCCGCCGACGCTTCGAGCTCTTCCTGCGTGGACCCGTTGATCAGGTCGGCAGGTACGCCCTTTGCGGCGGCCACTTCGGCGCGTGTCTTCGCGATCGTCAGCTCAGCGAGCTGCTTCTGGGCTTCCGCCAGAGCTTCAGCCTGCTTCTCCGCCTCAGACTTCTGCGCATCCTCGAACTCCTTGATTCGCGCCTCAGCGGCAGCCGCGCGCTTCTCAGCGGCAGCCTTCGCCTCGCGCTCAGACTTCAGAGCAGCGAGCCCAGGAGCACCAAGCGGCTCATCCGGCTTCGCGCCAGGAACCTCATTGGGTGCCGTCTCCGCCGTTGCGGCGGCGAGCTCGGGGGCAGGGGTTTCGGTTGACATGCGTCCTCCATGTGTGATGCGGCAGTCGCGCCGCCTGACGCCCCGTTCCAGTCGCGGAACGAGGAAGAAGAGCCCTCCAGTGAGGGTCAAGAGATGGGGACGAGAACCTGCGGGTAGCGCCCGCCAGGACGGTCCTGGACTTCGTAGAAGGTCGGGACGGTCGTGCAGTTGCACTCGTCGTGGAACGATGCAGCGCGCTCCTGTAGACCACGTGTTGTGATCCCGCCGCCAATCCCACCGGAGAGACGGTTGCCATCTGCGTCGAAGCCGGTCCGGTCAGAGCCGCGGCCAACGACGGCACCAGCGGCTTCCTGAGATCGGTATACGGGTCCGCGACCGGCGAGCATGATGCAGAAGTCACAGGACTTGCCCGTTCGCGCTCGCTCGGGATGCACCTGCCTCGACCATGCCACGGCGGACACTCGGCCCGAGCGAGCGTCCGCCTGTGCCATCAGGTCGATGGTTTCCCGTTGAGGCTGCAGGATGAGGCGTTGTGATGCTCCTAGCAGAGCCGATTCGAACGAGTCCCACTCCCCCGCGAAGAGTGATCCGATGGCCCATCGGACAACACCCTCGGACTGTTTCACCTTCGCGGGCTGAGCGAACACCGTCTGCACGGTGCCGGCGCTCGGGGGGAGATTACGAACCATGTCGTAGAAGTCCGCCCCGAGCACCGCTGCCGTGTCTCCGAATGCGGTCATGAAATCCGGGAAGTACCGAATGAGAGCATCACGGACCAGGACGGGATTCGAACTAGGGCCGAATGCAGACAGAACGTCACGAATTTGCGACTGCCCCAGCGTCACCAGCGTCTGAGACGCCAACCGGTATTGCTGAATCTGCGCCTGCGTCGCCATTCCTCAGCCCTTCCGCCGCCTTCACGAGGCGCGAGATGCGATCGTCCGCGCCCTGCTGCTGCTTCCACGCCTGGAACTGGGTGATGTCCTCCAGTGGCAGGCCGGCGTACTTCATCCCGACCGGGGAGGATCCGAACCCATCGATGCTCGTCGCGAGCTTCGAGAACGCATCGGCCCGAGCGGAAGGAGAAACGATCGCTGGGTCAGTAAACTGCGCCGACATGGACCGGAGTTCGTCGTTCATTCCTGTGCCATCACGCAACTGCACCGCAAGCTGGAAAGCCTTAACGGCGCCACGCCCCCATACCCGGTTCGCGTCGCGAACGTCGATGATGAGGTCTTCCTTTGCCGCGTAGATCGCATCTGCTGATGACGGGTTCGACGCGTCCGAGAACTTCACGTCCAAATTCTGGTCATCTGCGAACATCGACTGGATGAGCCGCATCTGCTCCACGTGGGGCTGCGGAGACGAACCGGTGAACCGCTGAATATCAATCTTCTCGCCAGCGATAGTGTCCACGTCGATCGCGTTCATGCGACCCATCAGCGCCGACCACTTGTCATCGCCGATGAACTTCGTCACATCCGCACCGAACAGCCAGTACTTGTCCGACATGTAGAACTCAGCGGACACCTCGGCCCGTAGGAACGTGCGAACAGCCGCATCCGTGAGGCCCATCGCTGTGCGAGTGATCCTCGAGTGACCGAACGGCCGCTTCAGCTCGGGCAGGTAGGCAAGACGTGCCACCGACACCTCATCGAGGCGGTTTGGAATCCACGAAACGACCCACCGGTTCGACGCATTCTTCACGATCGAGTACACGCGCTCAGGTGTGTACATGACCATTTCAGAAGGACCGAAGTCGTCGGTGTCGACGATCGACAGAAACCCAGTCAGAGAACGCCGACGACGATCCCAGAGGGCGGCAGAAGAATCCGCGGAACGGGCAAGCACAAGCTGCTCCGGCTCCCCCGACTGCACATCCCCGTCCGTCACTGTCAAGAACGCGCACGCTTGGATAGCAGAGCTCGTGGTGGCCTGCGGGAACTCCTCCATGAAGTGGTTGTCTGACAGGATCCCGAACATTCCGAATGGATCATCCGACCCGCTCGACGAGACAAATCCTTCGAACACCGACCGACGGGTGACCGCATGGACACCCTTCTTGATCCACTCGAGTGGAGTGAACGCCTCCTGCATCTGCGGAGGGACCGCGATTCCGAAGTCCCTTAGGGCGTTCTTTCCCTCGTAGTACACGGTCCTCAGAAGGTTGCGGTACTGCTTCTTCTGCCATGTGTCGAACAGGCGTGCAAACAGGTCCGCATCGTGCTCGTCGACAGGAACAGTCGGGGCAACGGCAGAGAGAGCAATCATAGGAACTTCGCCTTTCTCTCCGTCGTTCGCTTCGAGTTCAACAGCGATGTCCGGGCAACCCAGTGCGCCAAAGCGACCGCCTCCACAGGCGTGTCATCACCATCGGTAGACGTGGCGGAGAGCCCACCACGCTTGTCCACGTCCGTCACCGCAACAGAATCGTCAAGGACTTCCTGCCCCTCGGCGAGATGCGTGATCGTTCCGCCACGCATCCCCTCAAGCCACATGGAGCATGCCTCCACGTACTTCGGAGTCGAAGGAAGGAAAATCCAGCGGTCAGGCACGCGACGATCGCGGAGCAGTTGCGCCAGCGCAGGAGCCCCAGAGCGACCTGAGAGTGCGATACCCGACGACTTCCGCCACCGTGGCGTCCCATCGTCGTCACGCTCACAGAACCAGTCCGCGAGAGCCGCCAGACCGGATTCAACGCCGCGGTCATCCTCGAGTGCGTCGATGATCTCCACGTGCACGCCATCTTCGTGCTTGCGGGCACCGGCGAGAGCGAGTCGATCACCAGCGAGGTTGAAAGCAACCGCGAACGCACGGCTTCCTTCTGGTGCTTCATCGACAGCCGTGTCCTCCCACTGCTGCTTCGATACCGCACGCGTACCCGTGGCGCCAAGATCCGACAGCCACACACCAAGTCGGTCCTGGGCGAACTTGTCCTCCGGGTAGGTCTCGAACTCGCCGTCCACGACCTCGTGGTTCACGCGGGTGTTCCACGCAGGGTTCGCCGACCAACGGGTGTACTCACTCGCAGGGTCATAGTCGGGAGAGGTGACATCCGCACCCCACTCACACCACGCCGCAGCAGACGAGCGCCCCTCGATCGCCGCGGAACGGATCGACTCGAACACCTCCGAGTCGTCCTCGAGCTGAGGAGAAGTCCCGAGAAGCCAAACCTGCGGGTTCTGCATCGCCGACATCGTTGAGTTGATCGACACCCATGCGCGCTGCGAGAGAATCTGCGCCTCATCCAGCATCAGACAGTCGGATGAGAAACCCTTACCGGCCGTACCCGACCGGGCCTTGAACTGGATCGTCGCGCCGTTCTTGAACTTCACGGCCTCGCGGTTGATCGCGTTCATGATGCCCGTCTTCCGAGCACCATCGCCCTTCACCCGGTCCATCAGCCAGCCGTTGGCGTCGTCCTCGAGAATCTCGAGCAACTTGTTGAACGCCTCCCGAGCCGTATCCTGCTGATGGGCCGAGATGACGATCTTCTTCTCACCGAACAACAGCGCGCCGGCCAGAGCCCTGGATACCAGAAGCTGAGACTTTCCGTTCTGCCTGGGCACGGTCACGCCGACGCGCTTCGCAGCCCACGTGCGATCCCGGCGCTCACCCATAGCCGTCTTGAGGATCAGCTCCTGCCAGCCGTCGAGCACAACGCCCGCTCGAGCCGAAAGGTCAGCTACGTCCTCCCACGAGTTAGCCTTCGATCCGCTTGGTGCGACCAGGACGCGCGGTGGCGCCTCCCCGAGCAGAGCGACGGGCTGAGATTTCGTCAAGAGGGTCCACCGCCTTCTCGACCTTGCTGGACATATCCGCCTTGCCAACGCCGAGCTGCATCATCAGCGACTTCAGGACGGCCGACTGCTGACGGGCCTCGGCGAGAACGCCATCCAACGTGACCGTCACTGTCTGCTCATCGCCGTTGCCGACGCGGAAGTGCATGAGCTCGATCCACTCCGCCTTGCCGGTGATGATCGCGTCGATGTGGTCCAGACGATCCACGATGCGGCACGCCTCAACGACCAGAGCCGCCACGGCGGGGTCAGATTCCGACTGGTCGGCGAAGTGTTCACGGAGACGATCAGAGAGGCCCATTTCGTCCCCCAGATCTCTGTGTGTGAAAGTCTCGCAATGCCGCGGGTGCGAGCGTGGCGCCGGGGTGGGGGGGTGGGCGCCCTGGGGGGGCCTGTGGACCTCTGTGGGTGCCTTCCCTTGTTCCCGGCGCTGAGTATGGTGTTCGTGCGTGTATGAGGCGCCTGTGGCGCGTGGTGACTGTGTTTGACGTCACCATCCTGCGCTTGGCTTCACCTTGGTCTTCGTCGCTGGCTTGGGGTCTGACCCGTCTCCGATGCTTTGGTTACATCTTCGACAGATGGTGCGGCCATTGCTGGGGGCGTTTAGTTGCCAGACGGTCCAGCCGAGCGTCGTTGCTTGCGCGGCGGGGATGATGTGGTCAGGCTCTGCACTGTTGGGCTGGCGACTCACGCCGTAGTCGAGTTCGACACCGCATCCTGGGATTGGGCAGTGGGTGACTCCGGCCTTGCGGTCTCGGGTGAGCACTGCCTTGCGGAATCGGAGGTGCGGGGTGAGTCCGGTGCGGGATGAGACCATGACTCCCCCCGGGACTTCAGATCCGGAATGACGTCTGCCTCAGGGCTCCGATTAGGGCAAGCCTCGCATCATCTAACGAGTCGACTTCATCGGTAACAGACGCGATCTGGTGGGGCACTTCACCGTCGAGACCGATGTAGATGTGAAACGTGAGCTCAGCCATCTGAATCAGTCTTCTTCCCAGTTGTCTCGGCCTGGCCGCATCACGTGACGTACGGGTCGGCGGGCTTCCTTGGCCTCTTGGATGTCGCGTTCTTCGCAGAGCCAGGCGGCACGCATGGAGGTGTAGGTGTCACCGCAGATCTCGCAGTCGAAGGCCATTGAACGTACTGCGTCATGGACTTCACGGATGTCACTCACGATGTCTCCCTTTGGAATCCGATGCGTGCTTCCATGCCGTCGTATTCGTGGCGTGCGGCGTTCTCGACCTGGGCGCCGGACCCGATGTGGATGTCACCTTCGGGTTCGGGCCGGTCGGGGCAGTGGTGTTCTGCTCTCCATCGGAGGACTTGACGTGTGGTGCCGCGGACCCAGGCGTTGCACGAGCAGCCTTCACGCATCCTGCAGCACTCCTTTGATCCAGGTCCGGTCTTTGCCCGCCCAGTCGGTGGGGGTTTCGGGGAGGATGCGGGTGAAGAGCCAGCCAATCCAGGGCCATCCGAGGATGTGCCAGAGGATGATGAGGGTTGCGCCGGCGATGAACGCAATGAGGATTCTCATGGCCTCATTCGCTATTCGTGTACCAGGTGCGAGAGATCCAATATCGTCGCGCCTTTGGCGATGAGCTCGGCGCGGTGTTGGCGTCCGTGGGATGCGCAGAAGGCCGCGGTCACCCCTGATGGGTAGCGGGCGTAGACGTAGGCGCGGACGAACGCGGGGGCGTCCTTGTTGTTGTCGCAGGCCAGGCATGTGTCGTCTGTGACTTCGATGACATCCACGATCACTCTCCCTTGGTATTGGGGGTGGAGTCGAAGGAAAGAGAAAACCTGCGGCGTAGTCCGTGGACCAGTGGGGGCAGGTGTCTTGTGCTCCGGGGGCAGGATTCGAACCTGCGGCCGATCGATTAACAGTCGATTGCTCTGCCGCTGAGCTACCCCGGAATGCTCCCGTATGCGTCTCCGGGAAACGAGCACATGTGCAGTTGGTGGCCCCTTGAACGCGGGCCTGTCGCCGCTTTGCCTAGCGGCTTCTCACCGATGCTTGCCAGGAGTGATCACTGAGCTGACCGGGAGCACAAGAAAGCCCCAGACGAGAGGCGTCTAGGGCTGATTTCGGGCGGAGTTATCCCGAGCACCCTCAGATTAACACAATCCGCTACTTCTGTCGTTGGTCAACACGCGCATGTCGCATCGGTCTAAAGACAGCACCGGGCTGACCGAACTGAGCGATGACGGCTTCGATATGACGGTCTAGTTGCCCTCCCGACCTAAACCACTCCCGCCCTCGAGCCCTGAGCTCCACGAATCGACTATGGATGTCGTGCTCGGTGTCTTTCGTGCCGGGGTGCAGTGCGAGCAACCTGGAGTTGGGCGGATAGGCGCTCAACCGCTGCTGCA
The DNA here is from genome assembly GCF_021272365.1 of Microbacterium sp. KKR3/1. Taxonomy (NCBI): domain Bacteria; kingdom Bacillati; phylum Actinomycetota; class Actinomycetes; order Micrococcales; family Microbacteriaceae; genus Microbacterium; species Microbacterium sp. KKR3/1. The sequence continues at coordinate 25,621 of NZ_JAJSDW010000005.1, forward strand.
GGTCTCGCGTGTATCCGATCTTCACCAGGTTGTCGATGCTCAGGTAGTAGATCCAGCCAGCCTGCGAGCCGTTGATGGCGGCCCGCAGCTGGTCTTGAGCGCTCTTCCGTGCTCGAGCCTCATCATTGTCAATGAGGACGCGCTTGATGCGCGACTCAGGGATGGTTGTTGGCGTCCGTGCGTCGGCGATCAGGATCACGTGGTCGGGACAGATCGGATACCCGTCAACGGTCGTGTAGACCCACGTATCGTTGACGGTGATGGTTGCATCCATCGCGTGTGATCCGATGGCGCAACGAAGATCGGGTGCGTCACCCGCGACAACGATCTTCACCCGATCTTCGTAGCTCTTGCTCACTCCCCCACAATCCCATCTACTTCTGACATCGCGTCGTAGTGGGCTTTCTTCTTGGCCTCCACGTCGATGCCGAAGACGACAGCCAGGCGTTCGAACTGCACCGGGAGCCAGATCTCACCGCAGGCGAGACACCTGGCGTCCAATGTCTCACCTGTAGCTCGGCTGCGGTTGAATCGGAGGGCGGAGTCGCGGACCTCCTCGCCGGCGCTGATCGAGTACACGTAGCGCTCATCACAGTTGGGGCAGTTGGCGTCTATCTCTGCCAGGCGGGGTGGGTTGAAGAAGTCCTCGATCTGACCCACCCATTTCGCCACGAGATCCTTCGCATACCAGTCTCTTCCCGCGGCGGTCACGATGGTTTCAGCTTCTGCCCAGGCCGCCCATTCGGAGAGGAGCGCTTCCGGCTGACCCTTACCCGGAACGCGTTCGAACGCCTGAACCCAGACCTCAGAGATCTGTCTATCGATGACCATGTACTGGTCGAGGGCGGCTTCCGAGATCGGAAGACGGGCTTTCATGGAACTTCCGCCCGTTGATTCCATCCCGCCGAAGACTGCGTCTCTGAGCTGGGAAATAAGTGAGGGCACCGTGTGAAACACGATGCCCTCGTCTGTCGTGACCGCGACCTTGTGATCTCTGGTCAGCGTCTCCACATCAACGCTCATCCCTCTGTTCCTTCCTGTGTTTCGTTGTCCCAGAACGCCCCGGTGAGCGTCCTGTGGAGTCCGCCATGTCCCGCACCTCGATCGCACAGTGGCCTTCCGACGACGCCCCTGGGTGCCCGTACTTGGCAGTGCATCATCACGGTCTTCCCGTACTTGCGGACGGGTGTGGGGGCGAACGTGTCAGCGGGCAGTTTTTCCTGAGGCTCCCAAAACCAGCTCATTCCTCTGTTCCTTCCTGCTGTACGGCGGGCACGAATGTGTCACCGTCTTCTCGTTTTCGCCCTTCACGCCACCCGTACACCCCGCACGTGGGGCATCGGGTGTTGCGCCATCCGTTCCGAATGCGGCGCTGGGCGGCCTCCGCAGCGTCCCCGTAACCAGCAGGGAGGGGCCAGTCGTGCAGGCTGTGTGGGCACTCCGAGCGGGCCGCGGGACGGTAGTCTCCCCCGCAGATGTAGACGGTGTTCGCTCGACTAGGCATCGTCGCCACGTTCCGGCTGTACGGGGAGCCAGGGGCCACCGTGCGTCCACGCGTACTGGTTTGCTTGCTCTTCTCGGTCGCTCATCGGTTTACTTCCTCTCCCTGCTCAGCCGGCTTCATCTCTCGGAACATGTACGCGAGCAGATCCGTCGTCCGTGCCCCCGCGAACTCCGTGATGGTGGCGATGTTGTCTGCAAGGAACGATGTGACGCGCTCACGCTCCTCAAGCGCCCCCTGCTCGTATCCCTGCACGTATGCGCTGCGGGCCGGTGAGCCGTTCGCCCGTGCCCATGCTTCGGTTGCTGCGGTCATCGGTTCTGTTCCTCTCGGTTCTCGGGTGGGGTGGCGGCGGGAATGATTCCTTCGCCGAACCACTCCCACTCATCTGCGTCGGCGCACTCCTTCACGGAGTACTGCGAGCCGACCATCGCGTGGTGTCCGGTGTCTGCGTGAACCAGATCCCACGAGAACGCACCCTCGCGGCGCTGCCAGAACCCCGCATAGGTCCGCTCCACGCGGTATTCGCCTGGCTCGATATGCCCACCCTCGATGAGGCGTGAGATGACGCGCTCAGTCGGCGTTGCCACGGTTCTCTCCCTGCTCGGTGACGGAGGATGCAGCACGCAGCACCCTTCGGGCGTCCTCGCGCCAGATGTCAGCACGGCTCGGGTCTTCGACGACCATCTCCGCCCAGGTGTACTCGCCACCGGGACCATCCGGCTCGAACATCGCCCGCGCTGCGACTTCCACCCGTGCGTCGGACGGTTCGGCCTGTGGCTCCGCACTCTCGAACTGCAAGCCATGCTCCTCGAGCCCGCACGAAGGGTGTCGCTGATCTGTCCCCTGCCAGATCGCCGTACCGCGAGCAGTTGAGGAGCACCATGCGCAAGACGCTAGGTCGTGGTGCTGGTCGATTTTGCTCAGGATCGTGCGCCACGCATCACGCAGGCCCATCGCGTAGGGCGATGTCGGTGGCCGGTTCGCCCAACGCTCGGCATGTGATCGGACGTCGGAAAGGATCGCCTCGGTGCTCGGCTCTGGTACTACGGTGCGACGGAAGCCAGCAGCGAGAATGCGGTCTGCAACTTCGAAGGCGTCTTTCGGGAAGCCTTCGCGGCTCCGGTCGTGGACCAGGTCGAGCGGGATCAGGTTCGCTAGCGCTTCCCGCTCGTCGCCGGTAGGGGTGAGAGCCTTCTCGGCAGCTTCGAGAGCGGCCGAGAGAATACGGCGCGCGTCGGGGTGCATGTGATGAGTGTCGATTCGCAGCGCCTCGGTGATCGCCTGCTCGGACTCGAAGTGGTGCAGCTCCCGCGCGTGCATCTCACGGGTGGTGGCCTCGAGGGCATCTGCCAACTCACGCAGTAGCTGATCGGACAGACCCATGTCACTTCCGGCGCGGCCTCGCGCTTCCGCGATCAGCTTCTTGTTGTCGGTCATCACTGGTCCTCCTGGTCTTCTTCGTGGATGCCGAACCGGGTGACCTCAGCAAGTTCGGACGGGGTGAGGCCAGGGGTGGGGTTGGTCATGTGAGTCTTTCCTTCGTGAGTTGATCGACCTGTTCAGGTCGGTGGGTGATGTCGGTGACGATCAGCTCGAAGTGAGCTGTCTCGCCGTCGCGTTTCTCGATGCGGGGTGCGATCTTCACGCACCATTCGGGGCTGTCATCCGGGACAACATGGGCGGACACTCCCCTGTCTGATGCGAGACCATCGGCTGCGACCTTGAGCAGTGGGAACACGTTGTCGGCGTCCCTCTTGCGGTTGTCGGTGACGACCCACACAAGTTCCACCTGCATGCGGCCCATCGTGGGGATGGCGGCGTTCCGGGCGAGGGTGACGACCAAGGCGCGAACCTCTGCCGTCGACTTCGCTTTCGGTGCCCAGTGGCCCCTATAGTTCGCCGACAGCCCCTTGGGTGGGCGTTCGTATGGGAGCTCGAGGATCCAGTTCATGGCGCCACCGCCTCCCGCACACGCGACCACAGCACCCCGAGTCCGGCATATGCCTGTTGTGGGACGACACCATTCCCGCACGCCTTGATCGCCGGGTTCCGGGCGATGATGTCCGTCACCCATCCGGCGGGGTAGCCCATCATCCATTCCGGGAACACGGACGCGAGGCGGTGGTTCTCGTTCTTCCCATCGGGCAGTGTCGGGGCGGGTGCAGGGCGCGTGATGGCTTCCCAGCGCCGCACGACAGGTTCGTACTCGCCCCACTGCGCCTCTCCGACGACGTTCCCTTGACGGTCGCCTTCGTCGTCAAGTTCCGCTCCGAGCGCGTACATCATTTCCGTCCCAGATGCGCCGCGTGAAGCTCGAGGTGTGGGCAGCAGCTGGACGGCGATCGCGAGGGGCATGCCCATTCCATTGCCGTTCTTGGCCGTCGCCTTCACTCGTTCACGCCGCGCAAGCCAAGTCTCCGCTCCCTCACCGTCATTCGGGTTCATTGCAGCCGGAGTAGGGAGGAGCGTCAAAGGTGCGTCAGCACGTCCGCCACCACCGTTCGCAAATCCGGTCCCCCGCTCCCATGATGGCCAGCCCCGTTCGAATCGCTCACCCTGGGCGTAGGCAAGAACGAAGACGCGGAACCGCCCGTGGGGGGCGCCGATGTCGGACGCGAGTAGACCATGCCATTCCGCATCGAACCCGAGGGCGGAAAGGTCTCCGAGTACACGGCCAAGTGCTCGAACATTGGGAGTATGGCTGGCCCCTCCATCGGGGTCCACACATCTCGGGCAGGGCTCCATTGCGCGAAGGGATACATTTACTCGCCCTCCACATTCCGGGCAGGGCCCTTGGCGTTCAGTGCGTGAATCTTCATCTTCAATTCCGCCGCCACTCGAAGCGTTTCCTCCGACCACTCGGGACGCGAGCCGCCCCAGTGCTTCGGGAGAGATGCCCTGAGCGCTTCGAGTTCCAACAGCGTGTCCGCCTGTCGACTCTTGATCCGCAGATCCGACCTGATGTCCGACAGGAACGACACCAGCGTCGGGCCTTGAAGAGTCCAAGCCCATGCCTCCGCCCATGTCGCCGTCTTCGCGCGAACGGAGGTCAGGCTCCCGCCCCACTGCTCCTGCATCTCGGTCAACACTTCCAGCGCCGGGGTGGTCATCCCCAACATCACGCGACTCGCGTAGTAGATCCTCCCGTTCGACTTCTTGAGCCGCGAGTTGATCCCGAAGTAACCCTCCCCGTCCATCAGACCAGCCACATACGCTGCACTCAGAGACATACTCATTTCCTCCTTCTGCGCAGCCTGATAGCAGACCGCGAACATTCTCGATGATGACCACTTTCGGTTTCAGGGCATCAATTGCCCGGAGGAAGTCAGCCCAGAGGCCGGAGCGAGTGCCGGGTCGCATGCCGGAGCGTCGACCGGCGAGGCTGAGGTCTTGGCAGGGGAACCCGCCACAGATGATGTCGACAGGCTCTACGGTCGACCAGTCGACCGCTGTCACGTCACCGAAGTTCGGCACACCGGGCCAACGAGCAGCGAGCACCTTCGACGGTTCCGCTTCCCACTCGCAATGCCAGACCGTCTCACCACCGAAGAACGACTCCACGGCGAGATCCAGGCCGCCGACGCCGGAGAACAGCGACCCAATCTTGAGCGATTCCCGTTCGTGGTCTTCGTGTCCGAACAACGTGGCCAGACCGCAGACTTCGCAGTGCTTTCGAGTCTCGGGGTGTCGGTGCCCGCACTGGTCGCAGTCGATGATCGGGATCCCGGTCTGTGTGGTTGGCCCGTTCATGAAGAAGCCCCCGTGGTTGCGGGGGCTGGGTTGGGGGTGAGTTTCAGGTCGTGTCTGACACCTTTGATCTGGTTGCGCGTCTTCCCCATGTGTTCGGCGATCTGCGAGTCCGTGAGCCCTTCCCCGTGGAGGCGATGGATTTCGACCTGCAGTGTGGTGCGGGGGATGCCGTCACCTTTCCGGATGGTGGACCGTGCCCGTTCGCGGCGTCCACGTCGGGCGGCGTTGTGTCGTACACGGGCCGCTTCACGGGTTCGGGCGGACTTGGCCTCCTTCTCGGCTTTCTGGGCCGCGAGAGACGCTTCCAGGGCTTCCCTGGCCTGTGCTTCTTCGGCGGCGACGATCTCGGCGGGTGTCATGCCCGCTTTGATCTGCCGGTTGAACGCGTAGTCACCCTTGTACCGGGTGAAGACCGTCCGGCAGGAGACTTCTGCTGGGCAGTGACCGGTCGTGCACCCGCCCTCGAAGCCCTTGACGGTGCCGTGCGGGTAGGTGGTGTCGGTGATGATGTCAGCATTCATGCTGTTCTCCTGATTGCGGCGTCGAAGCGTGCGGCCTCGAGCGTGCGTTGGATGGACTGGTGGGCGTCGGTGTTGAAAAGTTCCCGTTGGAGCCGGCGCCGGTACTTGGTGTCGGCCGCGAACCGTTCCTCGCACGCCTGGATGTACGCGTCGAGGCTCATCGGTCTCTCCGCTCCGTGCAGTACAGGCAGGTGCCGTCTGGGAGCCATCGGTGCGCACCGTCTGGACATGCCGGAGGTGCTTCCTCGCTCATCGTCTGAGGCAAAGCCGCCCGTCTCTTTGCCCGCACCCTCGCCGTGATGTGTGCGGGCTGCAGGTAGTCGGTCGATTCGGCGAAGTGCCCATTGACCGCTTCCACCGCCTCTTCGTATGGAATCCCGGTGAGCAGCGGCGACCAGGCTTCGATCGTCAACTGGTCGACCTGGCGGTTGTCGAGCACTTGGATGCGCGCGAGCAGCATCGTCAACTCTTCGGTGTTCATGAAGTGATCTCCTTCGGATCAAGCGAGGTGACCTGACGGCCCAAGACCTGACGGCCCGCAGCCGCGGTCTGTTGTGCGCGCTCGGTGGGGGTCAGCCGGTTCGGCTTCCTGCTGTCGGCGTCGCGTCTCAGCCAGTTCCGCCAAGTGGCGATCCAGTCGAGCTTCGTTGCCTTCGTTCCCGACTCGGCGCGCCAGTAGTCGACGAACCTGCGTGTGGATGCGTCGGCGTCCACAGTGGGGACTTCGACGGCAGCCCATTCACGCATCTCATGGGTGAGCATGAATGGCTCTGGGATGCGGGTTCCGCGCTTAGCGGACCCCCTCTTCTTCGTAGAAGAAGAGGTATCTGTCTCTTCCTCTGTCTCTGCTTTTGTTTCGCTAACCGACTCGTAAACCGAACGGGTTTTTCGTGGGCGACCGCCCTTTTTCCCGTTTTCTGCGTTGACCTGGGATCTTTCTGCGACCTTCGCTCTCGATTCCTGTAGATCCAGGAATCCGTGCAGCTCGTACTCTCCCGAGTCGACGCGCACGAGGGATGGTGTCGCTTCATCGTTGGTTAGCAACTCGGATAGCGTCTCGGAACCGAATCGGTTTGCGTACCGAGCGGGGATCTTCCCGTCCGTGAGGTACTTCCGCGCGTAGAGAATCATCGACACGTGGGCACGAAACGCAGCGTCCGAGAGGCGTTCGATCTTCGGGTGATCCGCGTAGTCAAGATCCAGCTTCGCGAACAACTTGCCCGCCATAGCGTCTCCTCCCGTTCATAGTTCAGTCCTTCAGGTAGATGAGTCCCCAGTGGTGCAGGAACAGTTCTTCGGCGGGGTCGCAACGCCCAGATGGGAGCGACCACCCTTGAGGTGGGTTGGGTCCGTGTGCGCGCCCGTGGCATCCGGTGTGGTTGCCCCATCCGCACAGTGCGACGAGATTAGAGGCGGTGTGCTTACCGCCACGGGACCGGTACTTCCGGTGATGCAGTTCGAGGGGTGCGATCTTCCCGCACCCCTCGCATCTGCCCTGTGCCCGCTCGTGCACTGCTGCACGGATCTTCGGTGGTATCGCGCTCACGTCCGGAACCTGATGAGCTCGGCCAGGTGGTCGGACTCCGTGAGGCGCAACGGACGCTCCCCCTTCTCGACCTGAGAGACGGTCGCCTGCGTCCACGGGAAGCCGCGTTCGGACATCTGCGCAGCAAGTTCCTTCTGCGACAGGACAGCACGACCCCTCGCCGCGGCGACATCGGCACCGTTCTGTTCGTCAGTGCGAGGTTCACGGGCCTTCGCCGGCTTGGAACCGTCCAGGATGCCAAGGTTCTTCAGCGCCTTGGATCTTGCGATCGTCTCGGCGGACTCGATCGGAGACCCCGCGATGATGGGGTTGTCGTCCTTGGTGGATCCTTGCGACCATCCGGTCGAGTCGGGACGTGCCACGACACCGAATCCAGGGCGAACCATGTATGCGGCGGCGGTCATCACGTACGTCACATGCCCGTCCGGATGCTCGATGACACGATCTAGGGTCGCTTCGACGTAGCCGTCTGGGTACTGTTCCCGGAACTCCGCGAACCTCTCCCATGCGGTCACGAACTCTTCATCCATGACCTGTGAGTGAGGTTTCGGGAGACGAGACTTCCGGGTGTCCTCCGGGATGTCGATGTCGGTCATTCTGGAACCTCGATTCGTCTGCGAGCGATGCGTGGCTTGCCACCGCGCTCCGCCCGTCGAGCTCGCGCTCGGATGGCCTCACAGATACGGCATTTGCGTCCGTAGCCGTTGCTATGGGGAAGGGTGTTCTCTGCGTTGAATTCGTGGCCTCGGATGCAGTGCGTCTTGCGTCCGTTCTCGGAGTGGGGGCTGTTGCTTCTCCGCCCGTTCTCCAGTGCACTCACGGGTTCGAGGTGATGCGGGTTCACGCACCGTCGATGTGGGCAGTCACGCGCCAGCGTGCACGTCGAGAAGTCATGGCATCTGTGGTCAATCTGGATGCTGCTGTCGAGCGGGCCGTTCAGGAGCATCCACACGACACGATGTGCACCCGCCACGTTGGCGCGACCGCCATCCGGGTAGGCGCGCCCATACCCGAAGCTGTCGACCCACCCTTGCCACGGCCAGCACTCTTCTGGGCTGAGATCGTGGAACAGCAGAGATCGCTTCATCGTCGGCCAACGACGATTGCCGATCGCCTCAGCTATACGCTCTCGGCTGTACGAGTTCGAGTCCGTCGTCATTGAATCTCTCCTGGTACTCGTAGATGGCATACATGGGGACGTCGAGGATGCCGATATCTCCCCCGCTTCGGTTCGGATAACCAGGCCATGAGCCGGACTCGACGCACCGCGCGTACAGCTCGCGTGCCGCTCGCGCCTTCTGAGCACCGATGCGCTGACCGTCCTCGCTGAGCACGTGAACGTTGGCGAGGTACGGCGCCGACGTCTCGACGACGACGAACAGCCAGGGCGGACGCTCCCCAGTGATCAGCTCGTACATGTGCGAGTACCAACCGAACTGGATCTCATATCCGAGGCTGAACGCCTGGCGCGCGAACCCGGATTCGGATGCGTCCCCCGCCGTCGTCTTGAGGTCGGCGATTCGCTTGCTGAGGTAGTCCAGGCGTCCTCGCATCGGAATACCTGTGATGGGGTCGGTCACGAACATGGAGACTTCCGCATCCCCGCCCTCAAAGAGCGCGCGAGCGGTCGGGTTCGACAGCACCGATTCGGCCATGATGTCCACCACCCGGGCTGTGACCCGCTTCACGGGGATCAGTCCACGGTCGCGCGCGTCCGCTTCGAACGCCCTCGCCGCCTTGGTGGAGATGGCCCCGTTCGATGCGAGCACGTTGTCCAGTTCAGTCCCGTCGTACTCGAACCGTTCCGGGCCGTTCCCGTCCGGGTAGATGGCGATGTCAGCACCGACTCCGAGCACCTTCGTGTGAACACTGGACCCTAGGTCGAAACCTGCCTTGGGTTCTTCCGGGTGCTCCACGTAGTTCTTGTAGTGGGCGGGGGATTTGAGAATCTTCTTCGCCCCGGTCGAGCTCAGGCCCGGTTGGCGGTGATAGACCTGCTCGTCGAGTCCGTAGACCAAGCCGTTGTAGTCCGTCACGATGCGTCCTCCGGCCAGATCTTCCGACCGGAAATGAACAGCTCATCGTCGATCCTGAACTTCATCTCGCTCAGGATCAGCTCGAAAATGAGCACGCCTTCCTGGTCGGTGCTCACCTTTGCGGCCCATTCCTCGGCGTGCTGGTTCGTGGTGAGCGCCCAGACTTCTCCGGGCTTCGCTTCATGCCATGGCTTCCGCTCCGGGTGAGCGTCGAAGTAGGCGAGGCCGGCTTCATCCGGAGTGGAACGCGCGTCTCGCCACGAGCGCTCCCACGTGGTGGTCCCCATCGTCGGCTCGTGCAGGATCGCCACGAACCCCACCCCGCGGTCCATCACGACGTAGTCGGGGTTCTCGGGCCACCGCCACCGTCCGAGTTCTTCGTCACGCTCATGCTTGAAGAACTCACGGAGAGCCTGTGCATCGTTCGGGCTTGTCATGTGCCCATCGACCATCAGCCAGGATCCCCGGTCGGTTACCGGGGGCTGCCGTGATACTGAAACCCCGTTGCTTGCCATGTATTCGTTCATGTCTGGTCCTTCCAGTACGTGTGGGGGCATTCCATCCACACGGTCGGGTTATGGGTGATGACCACTTCGTCGCGGTCAAGGCAGAGAGGGCAGGTCATGAGTCGCCACCCTTCGAGACGCGGTGATCGAACGTCCAGACCGCGCCGCGAACGCCGAGGATCGGTGGGACGTGTCGACGCCACACGAACCGCAACCAGCGCCACCCGCGGTCATACGTCCACACGGGATGCCATGCGAACCACCGGAACCACTCGTTGCGGGTCATGAGCAGATCTCGAGACTGGCGATCGAGAGGTTCTGGTAGATCGCTTCTCGGAGCGCTTCTGCGTATGCGAACCGCCACATGTGGGCCGGGTAGATGTCGACGACGTAGGTGCCGCGCATGACTTTCCAGCACCCTGATTCGGTGTGCTCCACACGGATTCGTTCGTTCACCATTCCCCCTGTCTGATTCGTTCAGCGGTGAGGGCTTGTTCAGCTCTCGTGAGTGATGCGGTGTACAGGGTGATGGACACCTGGTTTCCGGCCCGGTATGCCCGGTCGAGGGCGTCCTGTTCCACCTGCACCGCGGCTTCGAGCTCCGCGATCGTTCGCATCGTCACCACTCCTCGACTGTGACGATGAGGATCACAAACGCATCTGTCTCGATGACTCCTGTGACGGCCCATCCGGTCGCCTCGCCATACCCGGATACCCAGACAGCGGTTCCTCGCGACATGGCGTACTCGCCCCCCTTGTACCCGTAGAAGGTGCTCCCGATGGAAGCGGTGAGGGTGGATGCGAGAGTGGCGGCGGTTGCGGATTCGCCTGGTTTGATTGCGAGCTGGTCGTAGTAGCCGCGATAGGAGATCACGTCGGCTGATACCGGGAACGCTCGCCCTTCGACGCGAGCGACGACCGGCTTATCAGCCTGCGCCTCACGGAGCAGCGCCGCCAGCTCGCCAATGCCGATCTGTCCGCGTTCGTCCGCGTCTCGTTGAACTTCCGCGGTTACGGCGGACTGGATGATTTTGATGAAGCTGTCGGTCATGCTTGTTCTCCTATCCGAAGCACGGCGGGCATCCGCAGTGCGGGACGATGATGGGCCGACGAATGCACGCCGGCGAAGGGTTGTGTGGTGGTTGACCCGGTGTCGGGTCAGCGCACTTCGGGCAGTCGGTGTCACCCATTGACGATCACCAGGCCGTAGACGAACCAGCCACCTGCAAGGGCACCGATGGTCCCGGAGGTGATGGTGATGAACGTGGCCCATGCGCGGGTGTCGTGTAGGGGGACGATGCGGACCGGTCTGGTATCTGCACGCTCCACCGGGAGCGGAGGGATGCTGTTCGCAGTCATGACCCATCCGGACCAGTCAGACGAGATGCGGAGCGCCACCGAATGATGAGTTCTTCATCGTCGTGCGTAACGGTGAAGGTGTCGTCACGTTCCGTGCCTGGGGCGATCGATCCACGGGCTACGCGAATGGCCTTCTCAAGTTCCGTGACATTCGTCGGCCATTCGAGTGCGACCTCCTGATACACCTCGGTGCGTGTTCTCCGGTTATAAGCAGCCATCACTTCTCCTTCGTCTTCCGCCCGCTGCCGTGACAGCTGAGGCACTCCTGTGTGTCTTCCCGGTCGTCGCCGGGGTGGATGATGTGACCGCCCCAACCGAGGCAGTCGGAACAACGGGTGCCAGCCGGGATAGCCGGGTTTGGTCTGCGGTCAGACATCACGGTTCGCGATCTCAAGCAGCACGTCCGCGTGGCACGGCTGATCGAGTGGGCACCAGCACGCGAGGTTCTTCCCCGCCAGATCGCCACGGATCATGTCCGCAGACCAGGGCGCGCGGTCATGCTCGATCAACCTCTGCAGGCGGTCGACCGCGTCGGCTCGAGCTTCCGAACCGGTTCGACTAATGAACTCGGCGAGCAACGTCGAGTAGTGCATTACCTGCCATGTCGTCTTCCCAGCCCGCACGATTCTGTACGGGTTCCCCCAGCACGTCGGCCGCGCGACGACGACCGTGTTCTCAGGTTTCCGCCAGCCTTTCTTTCGGGACAGCTGGATACGTTCGGGCATGACGAATCTCCTTCGAGTACGAGTGAGGCCCGGACGTTCCCATGTCGTCCGGGCCTCAACAGTCCGGCACCCCACATGCCGGGTTTTGGTGGTGGCATCCCCCCAGGACTGCCACCGTTCCCACGCCCCCAGGAGTGGGAAGAATCAGCCGAGATCCCAACCGAACTCGGAACGCAGAGCAGCGATTCCGGTCAGGTGGTCGAATTCGTCGCGGTCGATCTCACGCCACCCGAGCACCTCACGGTGGTAGGTCGACAGGTTGGACATCAGGTCGCAGTGCCGATGATGCTGCTCACGACGTAGAGACTCGGCGCCACACGTGCAGGTCAGTGCCCTCAGCCCGAGCTCCACGTACACGAACACTGGACGGTCATCGAGGCGAACGATTGCGCCCTCTGGCTCGCCGTGTCGTGAGTGAGTGATGTGCTTGATCACTCCACGCTCGCCGGTTACGTGGGTGATGACGCCCACGAAAACGGACAGGGCTTGTGCTGTATCGCTCATGTCTTGCTCCGTTCTGTGGGAATAGAGGTGGGGATGACGGGAGCCGCAGGAGACCCCTCTCCTGGTGCACGCTCAGAACCGTCATCCCCGAGTGCCCGTGTGCCGATCTGTGAGCGCACACACGGGCTAGTTGGCTACGAACGCTCATCCCCTGCGCCGTGGCGTTCCACCAGGGCGGCGAGCGTTCGTAGGTTCTGCGCGTTCTCAATCCCTGGAACCCGACTCAATTTGGTGTCGGCATCAGGTGCAGTGTTTGGTGGCGCATGCACCTCCCACTCGTGCGCAGCCGGGATTCGAACCCGGACAACCCCTTACGGCTCTGCGCAGCCACATGACCCTGTGGCGAGAGTTAGAAGTTGATGTCCGAGATGCGCGCCCGCTCAGCTACGGCCAGGCGATGCAACGCCAAACTGTCCGAGCCCTCGGCGAGCTTCTCGATCCGCTCAACAAGATCGATGTGTCCGCTGCGGTACTCGGACGCTTTCTGCTCTGCGGTTCGTTGGTCCTGCCAGACGTATCCGCGACCTGTTTCCTTCATCTCGTACTCCTTTCCGTGCGCGCCGGGGACTCGAACACCCGGTGTCTGCCTGTCGCGCTGTGCCTTTCACCGATGGACCGTCGCTTCTCAGCCGCCACTTACACGGGTACTCCGCACCCTTTCCTTCGACTCCACCCGGTTGCGTTCCTGAGGGGCCTGGGCTGCCTGCCCTACGGTCCATTCGTCCTCGTGCACCACAGGTTCACCGGTCCCCCACACGTCTTGTCGTGGGTTCTCCCTGATCCCGTAGCCCCCATCTGGGGGTGTCCGACCCCGTTGGCGTGGGGCCGGCATATCTTCACCGGTTGTGTGTATTGAGTTGTCAGTACGTGCGTTTTTGAGCGCACTAGTCCACGCCTCCCCACGACAGGGAGGTGCGGGGATCCTGTTTCGGGGATCAGCCGGACAAAGCCGCCAGGCGTTCGAGGTTGGCGAGCCGTTCGATAACCCGACGAGCGTGGTCGATCATTCGGCTGTCGGTGATCCGCTGCCAGTCGAGAGTGATGAAGTGCCCAGCCGCTTCGACACAGCCGGTGAAGGCGTATTCGATGCCGTGGAATGAGGAGCCACGCTCTCGAGCGACGCGGGTGTTCATAAGGATCACGCTGCTCGGGTTGGTCTGCGGGTACAGCTTGGAAGCGAACTGAGCCATCAGTGCACCTCCACGCTCTTGCATGCGTACATGCGGTGGTCACGACGGGCACCAGACCCAGTAACCACAACCGGATCCATCGCGTCACGTTCAGCCCAATACCGCTTCGACGCACGGAACTCGAGGACGATCCAGACCATCCACGCGAGGACGATCGACGGGATAGCGAACCAGAGAGGGAGGGTGTCGTTCATGACGCCACCGCCTCGCTCTTGATCGCGTGTTTCAGTGTCCACAGCGCCTGGTCAAGGTTCGCCTCACACCTCGCCACGTGAGCTGGACGGCCCAGCTCCTTCGACCGCTCGAGGCGCTCTTCGCGGTAGGCGACGTTGGCCTCGGCATCTCGGACCGATGCGATCATGACGCCACCGCCGAATCGCGCTCGGGCAGCTTCTCGACGTAGCGGTCAAGCTCTGACTTCTGGAACATGACCCGCTTTCCGTCGCCCACCGGGATCAACTCGCCCGTCTTGCGAAGGTCGTCGATCTCACGCAGCGACTTGGAGAGGTAGTAGGCCGCGAGCTCACGGGTGAACAGTGCGGGCGGAAACTCGATCCGTTGCACAACGCCGGCGCTCATGGCGTCACCGCCAACGCGGCGAGCTGTGCGTGCAACTCGTTGATCTGCTTCTGGATCTTCTCGGCGCGGGTCAGGAACACGACGGGCTCAGAACGGAGCACAGTGAACAGGTGACCGGATCGGCGTCCGGCGCTCGATGCACCGGAACGAGACAGATAGCCCGTCTGTCGGCCGAACGTCCACTCCCCCGGTTCGTAGCGAATCGTGTAGGGGGTGCCATCGTCGTCCCATCCCTCGATGACATTGATGGGCTCGGCGTTCACGGCCCGGTACAGGTAGGTGCTCATTGCTCGATCTCCTTGCTGCGAAGCACGAGATCTCCGTGCTCGATGATGTACTTCTGCGCACGTGACCACGCATACTCGACGCCCTTGGGCGTCAGCTTCCCTGTGTGGAAAGCGAACCCGTTGACGGTCGACGTTCCCTTTACGGTCGTGGACAGCCCGCGGCGTTCGCCGCTGAGGGTCGCGTCTCCGTTGTCCTCACGGTTGCCCGTTACGAACATGTCGAGCTTGCGAGCAAGGAACTCGAACACCTGGGGCGCGGTCACCTTGATCCCGTTGTAGAGCGCCCACTTCACGATCTCGCGGGCAAAGTCCTGCCGAGTCGTAAATTCCTTACCGAGATTGTGCACGTGCGCCTGTGCTGCAAGCGGCGTGAGTGCAGCAACCTCGTGCTTCGCTGCGACCAATTCCTCGGCGGTGCGGGTGAACTGCTGAGCGAGCGCGAGGATGCCCTCGGGGGTGGAGATGTCGGGGATCGCAGGATTCTGCTTCACTCGCTTCTCCACCTCAATGAAGTACTGGCGAGCCTGCTTGCCCTTGTCGGTGCGCTGGATCATCGCGAGTTCCTTCGCCATGTCCAGCGTGAGGACGTGATCGGCCTGGGCGTAATCTCGGCCTCGCTCCTCAGATCTCACGTACTCAGAAATGAGCGCGTAGTCCTCGCCCTCCGCGAAGCCGTAGGCCAGCATCCGAGGAAACCAGTCGCTGTACCGCGCGCCAACTTCGAGGAACGCGTGCAACTCGCGGCCAGAGACGGCCTGTCGCCCGTCGTGTTCGCGGATCGGAATGAGAGCGTTCATACCGCTGCCTCGCGCTCATTGATCGGAATGAGGACATCGATGATCGAGACCTCGAAGTGCTGAGCGATGAGACCCAGTTCGTCGATGGTGAATGGGGTAGCGAGCAAGAGTCGACGCTTGAGAGTGCTGAGCGAGATCCCCGTCATCTCTGACAAGGTCTCGACCGACTCGCGGCGATCTGCGAGAATGGAGCGGACGGCCCTGGCCGCCTTGCCGCTCGGAGTCGAGTAGTTCATGTGAACTAAGATAGTTCCTCTGAACTAGAAAGCAAGCGCATTTGCGCGTTTCGTGTCAGATCTGACACGATGAGTCCGTGAGCGACTACGAACCCACTGCCGTATCGAAGGAAATTGCCTCCCGTCTCCGCGGGCAGATCGCCAGATACGACGTCAGCCAGGCAGAGCTGGCAACCCTGTGTGGCGTGAGCCAGTCCCAGTTCTCGAAGATCATCCGCGCCGCCCGTCCGATGACGGTCGATCATCTTGCGACGATCTGTGATGCGCTCGCGATCGACATGGGTGAGCTGCTTTCGAGCGTTGAGTCTCTGGTTCTGAACCAAGGGATCCGAGCTTCTGCGATCAGCTATGTCGACGAAGAGGTGCGGCTGGACCAGCCGTACACATGGTCCGACGACAGCCTCGACGGGTGGGGCGCGCAGGCGCTCGCGAGACTCCGCAATGTCGGCGGTGTCGAGGAGGATGCCCCTGTGCTCTCCCGTGAGGAAGAGCAGGAGCTCAGGAAGAGCGAACATGACCTTGCGGCGTACCGCGGTCGCAACGAGGCGAACATCCCGCACGCAGAGTAGGAGCCCGATGTACGGCGAATTGATCCGCCACGCGGCCGCGCTCGGCGCGCAGGTGCACTTCGCTCACATCGACGACGACCCCGACCTACTCGGGTACTATCTGCCGAAGCGGAAGTTGATCGTCGTCCGCCTCGGGATGACGTTCGATCAGTCCCGGTGGGTTCTGGGACACGAGTGCGGGCACGCGTACTACAACCACACGTGCAGCGGCCCCCACGTTCGTGATGCCGCCGAGCGACAGGCGAACGCGTACGCAGCGAGATTGTTGATCGACCCCGCCGAGTACGCCCGCCTCGAGGCGATCAACTCTGACCAGCATTGGCTCGCCGAAGAGTTCTCGGTGTCGGTCGAGGGGATCTTCGCGTACGAGCAGCACTGTCTGACCAAGCTCCGGGGCGTCACGTACAGCAGGGCGCGGCACGGAGTCGGTCAATGGCGTCATCGAGCCTTCGCCGGTTAACACAGAAAGCCGCCCGACACCTGAGTGTCGGGCGGCTTCTTCTCTGCTACTGGTCGAAGGCGGCTTGGAAGTGGGTGCCGATCGCTTCGAGCGCCTTGCGCGCCTCAGCGGAGGATACGTGCTGGTAGCCGCGGGTAGTCCGCACGTTGACGTGTCCGACAATCTCCCCGATGACCTTCGCGTCGACCCCGAGCTCCATCAACACGGTGGCGGTGGTGTGGCGCGCGAAATGGGTCGTCGGGGTCGGCGGTGTTCCGTCCGGTCGATCCTTCGGCGGCAGCGCTTGGCCCGGGGTGATCACGCCGGCGTCGAGAAGGATCGAGCGCCATTCGATTTGATCCTGCTCGGCGGTGATCGGAGAGCCGTCGTGATTGCGCCAGATGAGACCGTGAGGGTTGGGGTGCTTGTTCGCCTCGAGATACTTCTTGAGTTCCTTCTCCAACGCCGGAATCAGAGGGAACGTCCTAGCCCTGCCCGACTTCGGCCGCACGAGACAGAGCCGGCCATCGAGCGGTTCATGCACGAGCCCCGCACCCACCATCAGGCGACGGCTCGGGCAAGACCCAGCGCGCTTCTTGCCACACTCCCCACCGCATCCATGTTTGAAGCGAACCTCTGAGAGTGACCACTGGACGGTGAACTCGTGCTGCACGAGGTCGATGCTGTCCAGGGTTGCTCCTAGCCGCTCTCCCTGCCTCATTCCGGTCAGGACAGCGAACCACCAGCGCACGCCGTCAGGGCGGCGCAGGGCGGCTTGCAGCACCCGTAGAGCGACATCTGTGTCCAGTGCGCCGCGGGCTCCTTCTCCTGTCCCTGGCGGGGTGACATCGGCAGCTACGTTCTTGGCGCACACGCCATCCAAGCGGGCAGCGTCGAGCATCGATGACATCACCGCGTGAACCTTCTGCGCCGACGAGATCGCTCGCCCTGCCTCCGTGACAGCGAGAGTCACGGCGCGGACATCTGACGGCCTCAATGCTGAGATCCGCTTCTTCCTCAGCGGTGGCACGATCCACTTGTTCACCGCCGACTCATACCCCGCGAGAGCTGCAGGCTTCATCTTCGGTTCACAGATCGTCCTGAGCCAGTGGTCCGCCCACTTCTCGACGGTCATCGTCTTATCGAGTGGGGCGCCGTGCTCATTCACCTCTGCACGGAGAGCGTCTAGCTTGGCGCGCGCCTCCTTCTTCGTACGCCCGGTGACGTACTTCTGCTTGCGGCGACCGTCCGGGTGGAAGCCCACATCGATCACGCCGCGCCAATGGCCCCGCGACTTGATCTCGTAGAGGCCACCTTCCCCGTTGCTGCGAACCTTCGGCATGTTCTCTCCTCGGACCGGTGCACACATGGATGCACACATACACCTGCAACACGTATGTTTGCAGGTGCCACCGACATGAACGCCAAAACCCCCGGAATCTCAAGGGATTCCGGGGGTTTGAGGGAGCCGCTTGTCAGAATCGAACTGACGACCTTTTCATTACGAGTGAAA
>NZ_JAJSDW010000006.1:0-5553 GCF_021272365.1 Microbacterium sp. KKR3/1
GGGCCTGGTTGTGATGACTGGGTCGTGGGAGCATCCGATCCTTGAGAACTCAACAGCGTGCACTTGTCAAATGCCAAATTATCCTCGTCTAGCTTCGGCTGGGTGAGAATTCCTTTGGATCAAAGACCAGCCCTTCCGGGGGCTGGCAATGGATGAAGTCAGCAATGAATTTGTCTCTTTGGTCAGCATCAAACTCGCTGCGTTCATCGTTTTCCCGGTGTTCGTATGCATTTCTTTTTTACGGAGAGTTTGATCCTGGCTCAGGATGAACGCTGGCGGCGTGCTTAACACATGCAAGTCGAACGGTGAACACGGAGCTTGCTCTGTGGGATCAGTGGCGAACGGGTGAGTAACACGTGAGCAACCTGCCCCTGACTCTGGGATAAGCGCTGGAAACGGCGTCTAATACTGGATATGTGACGTGATCGCATGGTCTGCGTCTGGAAAGAATTTCGGTTGGGGATGGGCTCGCGGCCTATCAGCTTGTTGGTGAGGTAATGGCTCACCAAGGCGTCGACGGGTAGCCGGCCTGAGAGGGTGACCGGCCACACTGGGACTGAGACACGGCCCAGACTCCTACGGGAGGCAGCAGTGGGGAATATTGCACAATGGGCGCAAGCCTGATGCAGCAACGCCGCGTGAGGGACGACGGCCTTCGGGTTGTAAACCTCTTTTAGCAGGGAAGAAGCGAAAGTGACGGTACCTGCAGAAAAAGCGCCGGCTAACTACGTGCCAGCAGCCGCGGTAATACGTAGGGCGCAAGCGTTATCCGGAATTATTGGGCGTAAAGAGCTCGTAGGCGGTTTGTCGCGTCTGCTGTGAAATCCGGAGGCTCAACCTCCGGCCTGCAGTGGGTACGGGCAGACTAGAGTGCGGTAGGGGAGATTGGAATTCCTGGTGTAGCGGTGGAATGCGCAGATATCAGGAGGAACACCGATGGCGAAGGCAGATCTCTGGGCCGTAACTGACGCTGAGGAGCGAAAGGGTGGGGAGCAAACAGGCTTAGATACCCTGGTAGTCCACCCCGTAAACGTTGGGAACTAGTTGTGGGGTCCATTCCACGGATTCCGTGACGCAGCTAACGCATTAAGTTCCCCGCCTGGGGAGTACGGCCGCAAGGCTAAAACTCAAAGGAATTGACGGGGACCCGCACAAGCGGCGGAGCATGCGGATTAATTCGATGCAACGCGAAGAACCTTACCAAGGCTTGACATATACGAGAACGGGCCAGAAATGGTCAACTCTTTGGACACTCGTAAACAGGTGGTGCATGGTTGTCGTCAGCTCGTGTCGTGAGATGTTGGGTTAAGTCCCGCAACGAGCGCAACCCTCGTTCTATGTTGCCAGCACGTAATGGTGGGAACTCATGGGATACTGCCGGGGTCAACTCGGAGGAAGGTGGGGATGACGTCAAATCATCATGCCCCTTATGTCTTGGGCTTCACGCATGCTACAATGGCCGGTACAAAGGGCTGCAATACCGTGAGGTGGAGCGAATCCCAAAAAGCCGGTCCCAGTTCGGATTGAGGTCTGCAACTCGACCTCATGAAGTCGGAGTCGCTAGTAATCGCAGATCAGCAACGCTGCGGTGAATACGTTCCCGGGTCTTGTACACACCGCCCGTCAAGTCATGAAAGTCGGTAACACCTGAAGCCGGTGGCCTAACCCTTGTGGAGGGAGCCGTCGAAGGTGGGATCGGTAATTAGGACTAAGTCGTAACAAGGTAGCCGTACCGGAAGGTGCGGCTGGATCACCTCCTTTCTAAGGAGCATCTGACGCTTTGGCGTCCAGAACCCAGATCGAAGGCATACGTTCTTCGCTGGGAGCTCATGGGTGGAACATTTGACATGGCATCGAGATCTGATCTTGGAATGAGTACGCCGCTTGCGGTTGGAAGGTTCTGGGTGAGGGGGTCGGTGCCTGCACGCTGTTGGGTCCTGAGGGACCGGATGCGCTTTGACCTTCGGGTTGGAAGCATTTGGTTACTCTGGGCCTTTCGTTGTTTCCCCGGTGGGGAAGCGGTGAGGGGTACCGCCCGTACTTTGAGAACTACACAGTGGACGCGAGCATCTTGCAGCAGCCTTCGGGTTGTTGCACAAGATGATCTTAAAGATCATTAGTCAATTTCTGATTCAGTCTTCGGACTGGTCGGGTTTTTGATTCAAACTCATGTGATTTCAAGTCTTTAAGAGCAAACGGTGGATGCCTTGGCATCTGGAGCCGAAGAAGGACGTAGCAATCTGCGATAAGCCTCGGGGAACTGATAAGCAAGTTTTGATCCGAGGGTGTCCGAATGGGGAAACCCCGCTGGGCGGCGTGCCGACCTAGTGACTCCCGCCTGAATATATAGGGCGGGTAGAGGGAACGTGGGGAAGTGAAACATCTCAGTACCCACAGGAAGAGAAAGCAACCGCGATTCCGTTAGTAGTGGCGAGCGAAACCGGATCAGGCTAAACCTAGCGTGTGTGATAGCCGGCAGGCGTTGCACGTTGGGGGTTGTGGGACTTTTCAGTCATCTCTGCCGAGGTGGCGGCGTTACAAGAAGGTATAGACGAACGGTCTTGAAAGGCCGGTCATAGAGGGTGCCAACCCCGTAGTCGAAATGCTTCTCTTGGCGCGAAGAGTATCCCAAGTAGCACGGGGCCCGTGAAATCCCGTGTGAATCTGTCAGGACCACCTGATAAGCCTAAATACTCCCAGATGACCGATAGCGGACAAGTACCGTGAGGGAAAGGTGAAAAGTACCCCGGGAGGGGAGTGAAATAGTACCTGAAACCGTTTGCTTACAAACCGTTGGAGCCTCCTTAGTAGGGGTGACAGCGTGCCTTTTGAAGAATGAGCCTGCGAGTTAGCGATATGTGGCGAGGTTAACCCGTGTGGGGTAGCCGTAGCGAAAGCGAGTCTGAATAGGGCGATTCAGTCGCATGTCCTAGACCCGAAGCGAAGTGATCTATCCATGGCCAGGTTGAAGCACGTGTAAGAGCGTGTGGAGGACCGAACCCACTTAGGTTGAAAACTGAGGGGATGAGCTGTGGATAGGGGTGAAAGGCCAATCAAACTTCGTGATAGCTGGTTCTCTCCGAAATGCATTTAGGTGCAGCGTTGCGTGTTTCTTGCCGGAGGTAGAGCTACTGGATGGCCGATGGGCCCTACAAGGTTACTGACGTCAGCCAAACTCCGAATGCCGGTAAGTGAGAGCGCAGCAGTGAGACTGTGGGGGATAAGCTTCATAGTCGAGAGGGAAACAACCCAGACCACCAACTAAGGTCCCAAAGCGCGTGCTAAGTGGGAAAGGATGTGGAGTTGCTGTGACAACCAGGAGGTTGGCTTAGAAGCAGCCACCCTTGAAAGAGTGCGTAATAGCTCACTGGTCAAGTGATTCCGCGCCGACAATGTAACGGGGCTCAAGCACGCCACCGAAGTTGTGGCATTGACATTATTGGTAGGCCTTCGTGGTCCAGCCGTGTTGATGGGTAGGAGAGCGTCGTGTGGCCAGCGAAGCGGCGGTGTAAACCAGCCGTGGAGGCTACACGAGTGAGAATGCAGGCATGAGTAGCGAATGACGTGTGAGAAACACGTCCTCCGAAAGACCAAGGGTTCCAGGGTCAAGCTAATCTTCCCTGGGTAAGTCGGGACCTAAGGCGAGGCCGACAGGCGTAGTCGATGGACAACGGGTTGATATTCCCGTACCGGCGAAGAACCGCCCAAGCTAATCCAGTAGTGCTAAGTATCTGAATCCCAGTGACTGATCCCTTCGGGGTGACGCTCTGGGCCTAGCGTACGACCCCATTCTGGTGCGGTTAGCGTATTAACAGGTGTGACGCAGGAAGGTAGCCCAAGCCAGGCGATGGTTGTCCTGGTGCAAGTGCGTAGGCCGAGTCGTAGGCAAATCCGCGATTCATTGAGGCTGAGACACGATGCGGATAAAAAGTGGGTGATCCTATGCTGCCGAGAAAAGCATCGACGCGAGGTTCTAGCTGCCCGTACCCCAAACCGACTCAGGTGGTCAGGTAGAGAATACCAAGGAGATCGAGAGAATCGTGGTTAAGGAACTCGGCAAAATGCCCCCGTAACTTCGGGAGAAGGGGGGCCTTCGGCGTATAGGGATTTACTCCCGAAAGCGTTTGGAGGCCGCAGAGACTAGTGGGTAGCGACTGTTTACTAAAAACACAGGTCCGTGCCAAGTCGCAAGACGATGTATACGGACTGACGCCTGCCCGGTGCTGGAAGGTTAAGAGGACCGGTTAGCCGTAAGGCGAAGCTGAGAATTTAAGCCCCAGTAAACGGCGGTGGTAACTATAACCATCCTAAGGTAGCGAAATTCCTTGTCGGGTAAGTTCCGACCTGCACGAATGGCGTAACGACTTCCCAACTGTCTCAACCGCGAACTCGGCGAAATTGCATTACGAGTAAAGATGCTCGTTACGCGCAGCAGGACGGAAAGACCCCGTGACCTTTACTACAGCTTGGTATTGGTGTTCGGTGTGGCTTGTGTAGGATAGGTGGGAGACTTTGAAGCATGGACGCTAGTTCGTGTGGAGTCATTGTTGAAATACCACTCTGGTCACTCTGGATATCTAACTTCGAACCGTAATCCGGTTCAGGGACAGTGCCTGGTGGGTAGTTTAACTGGGGCGGTTGCCTCCCAAAAAGTAACGGAGGCGCCCAAAGGTTCCCTCAACCTGGTTGGCAATCAGGTGTCGAGTGTAAGTGCACAAGGGAGCTTGACTGTGAGACTGACAGGTCGAGCAGGGACGAAAGTCGGGACTAGTGATCCGGCAGTGGCTTGTGGAAGCGCTGTCGCTCAACGGATAAAAGGTACCTCGGGGATAACAGGCTGATCTTGCCCAAGAGTCCATATCGACGGCATGGTTTGGCACCTCGATGTCGGCTCGTCGCATCCTGGGGCTGGAGTAGGTCCCAAGGGTTGGGCTGTTCGCCCATTAAAGCGGTACGCGAGCTGGGTTTAGAACGTCGTGAGACAGTTCGGTCCCTATCCGCTGCGCGCGTAGGAAATTTGAGAGGATCTGACCCTAGTACGAGAGGACCGGGTTGGACGAACCTCTGGTGTGTCAGTTGTTCCGCCAGGAGCACCGCTGATTAGCTACGTTCGGGATGGATAACCGCTGAAAGCATCTAAGCGGGAAGCCGGCCTCAAGATGAGATTTCCATACCTTCGGGTGAGAGGCTCCCAGCCAGACTACTGGGTTGATAGGCCAGATGTGGAAGTGCAGTAATGCATGCAGCTGACTGGTACTAATAAGCCGATGACTTGATAACACACCGTTTGTTGGTGCTACGCGTCCACTGAGTGGTTCTCGATGTACGGTCGAGAACCGCATAACAACAATGACTTTGTTATGTGTTTGATTGAAACATCAATAGTGTTTCGGCGGCCATAGCGTGAGGGAAACGCCCGGTTACATTCCGAACCCGGAAGCTAAGCCTCACAGCGCCGATGGTACTGCAGGGGGGACCCTGTGGGAGAGTAGGACACCGCCGGACTCCTTTTAAACAAAATGGCCACCCAACGCTGGGTGGCCATTTTGCGTT
>NZ_JAJSDW010000007.1:0-3903 GCF_021272365.1 Microbacterium sp. KKR3/1
TCCAGGATCTGGATCAGCAGCTCGCGGGCAGCTGACGAACGGCACGGTTTCACGGAGAGGGTCGACCAGGTGGTCGGCCCTCTTCGTCGTCACCCGCCCGACGGCGGCCCGTGTGAGATGGCGGCCCGCCAAGTGGCAGTGAGCCCCTCCGATCCCATAAGGTGGCCGAGTGAATCAGACGGACAGGTCCCGCATCTCGGGCCGCCGTTGCGACTGCGGCTACCTCGCCACCGGCACGCCGCCTGCGAGGCTCTGCTTCGACTGTGGAGATCGAGCGCTGGCCGATTGGGTCGCTGAGGAGAAGAGCGTGCTCGGGCCCCTGCCGGGCTACGCGGTCGAGGTGGCGGAGATCATCCGCGACGCGGCGAAGAACCAGGCGGCGGCGATCAAGAAGCGCTCGAACGAACCCTTCGCCGAAGCCGCACGCGAGCGAAGCCAGGCGGCCCGGCGTCTTTCGCGGGTCCGCCGTGCCCACCGCCGTGAGTTGGAGGGGGTCTCTCTGGACCGCTGGCAGGCGGCTGCCACCCTGCTCGGGAGCGACCCCCGGGAGTTGTTCCGCAAGGAGTCCAAGCGCTTCGTGAAACGTGGCCTCGGAGCGGCGCAGCTGACGGCCTTGGGCGTCGATGCGATGCAGATCGTCGTCAAGACCGCGCAGGAGAAAAGACGCTGATCGATTGTGGGGACTTCTCCCCATCGCCTGAGCGGCATGGTGACCGCTATCGTCGAATCCGGCGAAGGAGGACCACTGATGGCGGGCAACGACGGGATGCTGCTCCCGATGAGCGAGCTGCAGGAGATGTCACAGCAGATCACTTCGATCATCACCGAGTTCGAGTCGGCCAGCGCGCGACAGGGAGATGTCCAGGAAGCGGTCGGTCGGCCGGCCGGCGATGGGCGACTGCGCGACCGCTGCCACTCCTTCGAGGGCAGCTGGAACGACAGCCGGGACAAACTCCTCAGCAAGCTCCGCACGGTGAGCGAGCGCGTGCAGGGAACGATCGACGAGACGCAGCAGGCCGACGTCGACCTCGCGAGCCAGATGGAGCCGTCTTCCCCGTCGAGTCAGCCGGCGGGGCGGGGCCCCGGCGCTGCCCAGGCAGTCTAGGAGAACAACATGCAGACGACCAGAGGGCGCACGGTCGAGGTCATCGCCGGGAACCCCGGCGACATCGACGCCAGAGCCACGCAGATCTCCGATCTCGCTGACGACATGTTGTCCGCTGCGGCGACACTGCGCGGCATCGGCGATGGCAGCATCCGCGGCAAGGGCTACGCCATGGACAAGATCCGCGAGGTCGTGGACGACTCGCACAAGGACCTCAAGGAGGCGGGCGAGCGCTATCGCCCGGCGGGGACCGTTCTCAGTCGCTACGCGACCGCGCTGTCGACGGCGCAGCAGCAGATGGCCACGATCGTCTCGGACTGCGAGACCTCCTTGAGTGCGGTTCAGTCGGCCCAAGGTGATGCTTCGGATGCACAGGGTGCGTTCAGCAGCTTCCGCACCGAGGTCGCCGCTGCCCCTCCCGCTCCCGAGGAGCAGGATGCGAGCGCGCAGCAGAGCGACCGACTCGAGCAGGCGGCTGCGAGTGCGGCGCTCGCGCTCTCGCAGGCGAGGGAGACGCACGCCGAGAACCTCCGTGCCTACGACGGCGTCTTCGAGACGTGGGAGGGCGCCTACGAGACGGCGGTGAGTGACCTCGAGGATGCCAACAAGATCGGGGAGGACTCCACCTGGGAGAACATCGCCGGCGTCCTCGCCGTCGTCGCTGAAGTGCTCAGCTGGGTCGGACTCGGTCTCGCTGTCCTTGGCCTGATCATCGGCGGTCCGTTCATCGCCGCGCTCGCCGTGATCGTCGCCGTCGCGTCGCTGCTCGTCACGGTCGCTCTCATGTTCGACGGTCGCAAAGGCATCGGCGACCTGTTGTGGTCGGTGGTGGGTATCCTCCCGATCGGCAAGCTCGGCCTGTTGTTCAAGAAGGGCGGACAGCTGAAATTCCTCGGGGAGATCGGCAAAGGCATCGCGAAGCCGTTCCAGCAGGTCAGGGGCCTCCGGGGGCTCCAGTTCGCCCCGCGCAGCGGAT
This sequence comes from Microbacterium sp. KKR3/1, assembly GCF_021272365.1. Lineage (NCBI taxonomy): Bacteria > Bacillati > Actinomycetota > Actinomycetes > Micrococcales > Microbacteriaceae > Microbacterium > Microbacterium sp. KKR3/1. The sequence continues at coordinate 2,082 of NZ_JAJSDW010000007.1, forward strand.
GGCGGGCCGACTGGCTGCCGAAGTTCGATGCTTTCGCCGGTCGGGTGTCCGGCGTCAAGATGACCGGCCCTTTCTCGTTGAAGGGGATGCTCGACCGATTCGTCGGCGGTACCGGGCGCTCCTTCACGATCGCGTTCACGGACGCTGTCGGGTCGGCGCCGAAGCAGGCCATGGGAACCCAGCTGTTCAGCCAGCTGCCGACGGCGCTGCAGAATGTCGTCGGCGGAGCACCGACGACATTCGAGCAGGTGTTCAACGTCTACAAGTGGATCGACCGAGGTGTGTCGGCGACGGGAGGACGCCCTTCCGGCGCCCTCTCGCCCGCGGGTGCCATCAATGGGCTGTTCTGAGATGGGCGAGTCACTGTCGGAATCCGGGTGGGATCTGAACTATGACGCCGCGTTGTTCATCCCCCTTCCCTCGGTGGAGGAGCTCTCCGCCGATCCGGAGCGCGGGCCGATGTGGGTCGGCGAGGTTCTCGAGCACTACGCGGCGTCGGCACCGCTGACCGAAGGCGACCGCCAGGGTCTGACGGTGACCGCCGAGGCGCTCCTGAGCATGGCCGAGCCGTTCGTGATGCGCCTGTGGTTCGCTCCGCCCGGGTTCTACAGCGATGTGCTGGTGAGCCTTGTGGTGACCGACGCCGAAGGGGACTCGGCGAGGGAGATCGTCCAGCGTGTGACCGAGAATCCGGGAGCGACCGCGCCCGACGGGATCGCCATCGAGTCGGATACGCATGGCTCAGGAGTTCTGATCCGCCGCACCGCCGGAGTGCAGGCTCAAGACTCGAGTGCACTGCTGGTCGCCCAGTGGGATCTGCTGCTCCACGTGCACGGTGTGCTCATCGCCGCCAACGTCATGGCCACCACGCTTCCGGTGCTCGCCCAGCTCGAGGGTGAGCTGCTGGCCCTCGTCGAAGGCATCGTGCTCCCCGACGCCGTCATCGCATGATGCCGTCTCGGGGGCTTTTCCTGTGAGGATGGGGAGATGAACGATCTTCGTGTGGAGCTGCGGTACGGCATCCCCCCGTTCCGAATCGCGCTGCCGCCGGGGTGGCATCGAAGGGCTGCGTCGACGGCGACCGAGAAGGCTGACCTCGCGCGTGCATCGGAGCTGTTCCGCCAAGCCGGACGCCCCGATCTCGAGGCACAGTATCGGGCGATGATGGCCCGTGTGCGTCAGGGCATGACGCGGGCGAAGGTGTTCGCGATCTACCGGCAGGAGGATGTCGAAGCCGACGAACTCCTGCCGATGTCGATCACGGCGTCGGCGGTCGATGGCGAGGGTGGCCGCAATCTCGACGCCTGGATCACGGATGCGTTCCGGCTGCGTGGAGCGAGCTTCCTCGAGGATGCCAAGCATGTCGTGCGGTGGGAGGGCCCGGCGGCCCAGGCGCCCCGTGGCGCGGAGCTCGAACAGGTGACCGGACGAACGATCACGTATGCCCTGCCGGTGCCGGAAACCGACCGCACGCGCGCGCTGGTGTTCACGACGACCATCCTCACGCCAGACGGTGGCGGGATCTCCGACGAAGCGATTCAGGGCATGACACTGCTCAGCGATCTGATGATCTCCACCGTTGCGTGGGAGCAGGCGATGCCGGAGACGGTTCCGGGCTCGGTGTGAGCGAGTGCGGCTTTGTTCCGCCATCCGGTGGTGCGCGCCGTGCTCGGTGATGGGGAGTTGTCCCCATCGACGGTGTTTGTGGGGGCCGCGTAGGGTGGTGGTATTCGGGCCGGAGGGGTCCGGTTCTTTCGATTTGCGGAGGTGTGGACGATGGCCGATTTCGGTGCGTCTTATGCAGAGATGGAGCAGGTGGCGT